>MPOA01000001.1 GCA_001899445.1 Candidatus Desulfopertinax cowenii
CAGCACTCAAGTCAACTAGCACTTTCTGCTTCTTCAGGAATTTCTACCGCGCCACCCGGGATCTAAATATAGCATAATCCTAAAGCCGGTGTCAACAGTTCGCCGGCATCTTTCTCGGGGTTCCAGCGGCAGATACTGACTTGATGGACTTCCTCAAGCCTATTAGTTTCCTCCTTTTGCTCGATGTTATTCGCTAACTTGGTTAACGGCCCATTCCTTCCGCCATTTTAAACAGGCCGGCGCTCAGGAGCCCGCCGTCCAGAGTAACAAAGGTGTCCGGTACCTCGCCGATGATAATGTTCTCTACCAGCGGTACCCTGGTGGCAATCTGCACCTCCTCTTGCTGCCAGGGTACCACAATGCGGATGTAGCTGTCGAGATCCAGGTAGATCCGGTGGCGCGTTTGGTTAATCCCCGCCGCCTCGAAGCGGTCTACCATATTCACCTTCACCGCACCGACCGAGATAATCCGCACCGGGATCCCCGGACCGTAAGTCGCCAGGAGTTGGCTCCCGAGCACCTGGCCGACCGGGATGGAGAATTTTTCCTTTTCCAGGTTGCGCATGGCATGCTCCGAGGCAAGCGCGAAATCGGCGGCCAGTTGAATGATCTTCAACGTGTTTGCCTGCATCATAACGATCTGGCCGTCGCTATTTCGGTGCAGTTGGACCAGATCCTGGTAGTCGATCCCCGCTTGGGCCAGATGGTCCCGGATGGCGCCGTTGATCGTCACCACCGCCGTCTGTACCGCCCGGGCCTTGGCTATGGTCAGAATGGTCGGAAAGAGGGCACGCTCGGCGATGATCACTGCCGCCACCACCAGCGCCGTGATGAGCAGCAATACGGGCCCCTTCCGGCTCCGCCGCCTTCTGAACACGCGTCTACCCCTCCCCATCACCCAACTAACCACCCTGTAATCTACATAATATGTTCCAGCCGGGACGAAAATTCGGATGGATTAGACCAGATAACCCATCAGGGCAGTCGCCGTGGAAAAGTAAATGGTCAGGCCCACGATGTCGTTCACGGTGGTGATGAAGGGACCGGACGCCACCGCCGGGTCTATCCGGAACCGGTTCAGGATAAGGGGCACAATTGCGCCCACCAGGGTGGCCACAATCAAGGTAAACCAGAGAGAGAACCCGATGACAAAACCGAGGGCCACGCTCTTTTGCCACCAGCCAGCAATAAGGGCGATGGCGATCCCGTTCACGGCGCCCAGGATCATGCCCACCCCCGCCTCGCGACGTAGCAGACGCCACACCTGCCCGGCCCGGAATTTGCCCAGGGCCAGACCGCGAACGACCACGGCCAGCGACTGCGTCCCGGTGTTGCCGGCCATGTCGGCGATCATAGGGATAAACACGGCTAGGATCACCACGGCTTCCAGCGTTTCCTCGAATTGGGCGATGATGTTGCCCGCAATCAAGCCGATAAACAACAGCGACACCAGCCAGGGCAGGCGTTTCCGGACCGCGGCCACGGTCCCCACGCGCAGGTCATCCACCCCGAACACCGGTCCGCTGAGGGCACTCAACCGGGAGATGTCCTCGGTGGCCTCGCCAGTTATCACGTCGATGACGTCGTCCACAGTCACGATACCCACCAGCACGCCGCGCCGGTCGACCACCGGAACCGCCAGCAGGTCGTACCGCTCAATCATTCGGGCTACTTCTTCCTGGTCGTCATCAACCCTAGCAAACACCACGTCCCGGATCATGATCTCTTCCAACCGGGTCCCCGGTTCCGCAAGAATCAGGTCTCTAACCGACACCACCCCGACCAGGTGTTTTTCCCGGTCTACCACGTACACATAGTAGATGGTTTCCGCCTCCTGGGATACCCGGCGGAGCTCCTCAAAGGCTTCCTGCACCGTCAGGTGCGCCGGGAAGTCCACCAACTCCGTGGTCATGATGCCGCCCGCGCTTTGTTCCGGGTATCCCAGGAGGGAACGGAGTTCGTCCGCCTCTTCCAAAGGCAACAGAGACAACAACTCCCGGCGGTGTTCGAATTCCAGTTCGGCCAGCAGGTCGGCTGCGTCGTCGGAAGACATTTCGTTTAGAATCGACGCGGCCTTTTCGGCCCCCACCGCCATCAGCAGCTGCAGCTGTTCCTCACGCTCCAGCTCTTGAAAGATATCGGCGGCCAATACCGTCGGAAGCACCGCAAAAAGGCGTACCTGCTCGGCGGTCTCCAGGCGCCGGACCACCTCGGCCCGGTCATAGGGGCGAAGCCGCTCCAGAATGACCCCGGCCCGCTCATCCTCTCCGTTTTTCAGCGCCTCCTTCAGCTCCCGGGCCGCATTCCGCCTGCGTTCGATATGATTCACCTCCTAAAATCTAATCATTAGGCTATGGACAGTTTTTCCCCTTAACCACCCATCCATCCAGGACAAAAACAAAACGCCCGTACGGGCGTGCTAACACCTGACCGATAATTCGGCTTTTCCTAAACCAACTTGACGAACTTGCGGCGGCCGACCTGGATGATCATCCCGGGTTTGGGCTCAACCTCAGCGTTCGGATCGGTGACCCTACCGCCATTTATTTTAACGCCCCCCTGTTTGATCAGGCGGCGGGCCTCACTGGTACTGGAAGTCAAGCCCGAGAGCACTAACAGTTTCGGCAACCAAATGCGCCCGTCTCTCAGCATCTCACCCGGTACCGCAAAACCGGGAATGTCGCTGGGCAAGTCCCGTTCCTGAAACACCTTTACGAACTCGCGCTCGGCGGCCAGTGCCGCCTCCGGACCATGATAGGCCTCCACCACGGTGCGAGCCAGGCGCATCTTCAAGTCCCGAGGGTGGACCGTGCCCGCCGCCCGTTCGGCCTTGATCTGCCGCAGTTCCTCCAGGGATACGGGCGTGACCAGTTCAAAGTAACGCTCCATCAGCTCGTCGCTCAGGGACATCAGCTTGCCGTACATTTCTTGCGGTGGTTCAGTGATGCCCACGTAGTTGCCCAGGCTCTTGCTCATCTTGTGGATGCCGTCCAGGCCCTCCAGCAGGGGCAAGGTCAAGGCCACCTGGGGCTCCCGTCCGTACTCTTTCTGGAGCGTGCGCCCGATCAGGAGGTTGAACTTCTGATCCGTGCCGCCCAGCTCAACGTCGGCCTCTAGCGCTACCGAGTCGTAGCCCTGCATCAGCGGGTAGAAAAACTCGTGGATGCTGATGGGCAGTCCGTTGTGGAAGCGCTTCGCGAAGTCATCCCGCTCCAACATCCGGGCCACCGTGTATTTGGAGGCCAGCTCCAACACCCCGGCGAAGTCCAGGGGCGCCAACCACTGGCTGTTAAACACCACCCGCGTCCGCGCGCCGTCCAGGATCTTGAACACCTGGGCTTCGTACGTGCGGGCGTTCGCCAATACCTCCGCCTCGGTCAGCGGTTTTCTGGTCTCGGTTTTCCCCGAGGGGTCCCCGATCCGGGCGGTATAGTCCCCGAGCACCAGGATGATCTCGTGCCCCAGGTCCTGAAACTGCTTCAACTTCTGCAGCACCACGGTGTGACCCAGGTGAATGTCCGGGGCCGTGGGATCCAGCCCGAGTTTCACTTTCAACGGGCGTCCCGTGGCCAGGGACCGCCGGAGTTTGTCCACCAGTTCTTCCTCGGGGATGATCTCGACCGTGCCCCGCCTGATAATTTCCAGTTGCCGCTCCAGTTCGGACATCAGCAAACCTCCACCGCCGTATTTTCAAATAACTTGGTAATTATAACAAAATGTCAATTTTCCTGACAAGCAAAATATTTTAAAAAGCAGCACAGAATCCGCTCATGAATCATTACCCATGTTAATCCGGAATTCCCTCATGATATAATGCAAAAATAAAAGAAAGACTGGGTGAACCCGCAATCCAAAGAAGGAGGACCAATATGCCCGAACAAAAGAAGAAGCGGAAGCTCAACTGGCTTCGCCTCTTCATAGTACTAGTCGCCCTGAGCGTATTCCTGGGTGGCGGGGTGGCTTTCGGCATGGTTTTTGTCAGTCTGAAGGATCTGCCCGCGTGGGACCCGGCCGCGCTGCAACCCAACAACGCCACCCTGATTTACGACGCCAACGGCAACCTGTTGACTGAAATCGGCCTGGAACACCGGATCCCCGTGGACATCAGGAATATTCCGGCGGACGTCAAGAAAGCGTTCCTGGCCGCCGAGGACCACCGTTTTTACCAGCACCATGGCATCGATTTCCGGGCTCTCGCCCGCGCCGGCTGGGCCAACATCACCGGCGGCTTCGGTGAACAGGGCGGCAGCACCATCACCCAGCAGCTGGCCAAGAACTGTTTCCTGACCGGAGAAAAGAGCATCAAGCGTAAAATCCAGGAGGCCTTCCTGGCCATCCAGATCGAACGCCACTATACAAAAGAAGAAATCCTGGGTATGTATCTGAACTGGGTGTATTTCGGGGAGGGCGCGCACGGGATCGAATCCGCGGCCCGGATTTACTTCGGTAAGCCGGCATCAAGCCTGGAACTACACGAAGCGGCCTTGCTGGCGGGGTTGCTCAAGGCCCCTTCGCACTATTCGCCTTACCGGAACGTGGAGGCGGCCACCGACCGGCGGAACACCATCCTGGACCTGATGTACCGGTACGACTTCATCAGCAAGGAGCAGGCCCTGGAAGCCAAGACCCAACCCGTGAAACTGGGAGTCCCCGTGGCCGGCAGTAACAGTAACAGCCGCTACCCATATCCCTACTTTGTGGACTACGTGATCGACGTGTTGGTGGAACGGTACGGCGAAGTACGGGTCTTCAAGGAGGGCCTGCGGGTGTACACCACCATCGATCCTAAGATCCAGCAGGCGGCCGAGGAGGCCCTGGCCAATGAAAACAACTACCCGGTGACCATCCGAGATAACCGGAACATTCTACAGCCCCAGGCCGCCATGGTTGTGCTCGATCCGGCCACCGGCTACATCAAGGCCCTCGTCGGCGGGCGGGAACACACCCAGCAACGGCAGTGGAACCGGGCGGTACACACCCAACCGCAACCGGGGTCGGCCTTCAAGCCAATCATCGCCTACGGCCCGGCCATTGAATACCTGGGAATGGGACCAGCCACCATTTTTGACGACATCCCCATCGAGTACCCGAAATGGAAGCCGCAGAACTACGACGGCAGCTACCGCGGGCTGATCACCATGCGGGAGGCCATAACCGATTCGGTGAACATCCCCGCAGTGAAGGCGCTGGAAGCGGTCTCGCCGTCCCGGGCGGTGGACTTCGCCCGCAAGCTGGGCATTACCAACCTAGAGGCGGACCGGTACAACCTGGCGATCGCCCTGGGCGGGCTGACCCATGGTGTCACCCCGCTGCAAATGGCAGCCGCCTATGGCGCCTTCGCCAACCAAGGAATCTACATCGAACCGACGGCGATCACCAGAGTGGAAGACATCCGGGGCGTGTTGCTCGAGGAGCACATCCCGGTGAAAACCCAGGCCATGAAGGCGACCACCGCTTACCTAATTACCGATATGTTGCGCACTGCGGTCGCCAGCGGTACCGGTACCCGGGCCAACCTGGGTGGCCGGCCCGTGGCCGGCAAAACCGGAACGACTGACGAACTCAAAAGCATCTGGTTCTGCGGCTATACCCCGGAACTGGTCGGCGTGGTCTGGATGGGCCACGACAACCATAAAGACCCGTTGCCTCGGGGGTCTTACGGGGGCGTCTACCCGGCGCAGATCTGGCGCCAGGTAATGACCAAGGCGCTGGCCAGCATACCACCACGCACCTTCGTCCGGCCGGCCGGCCTGGTCACTGTTACCGTGGATAGCAAGTCTGGTTTGTTACCGGGGCCCTTAACCCCGGAGGAGCACCAGGTCACTGACCTGTTCGTGCGCGGTACGGTGCCCACTAAAGTGGACGATACCCACGTCCTGGTGGAGATCTGTCCGGCCACCGGGTTGTTGGCCGGACCGTACTGCCCCGACCGGATCACCAAGGTTATGGTCGACCTGGGCTACACCGTACCTCCGTCCGTCCTGGATTACCACCTCCGGGTGCCGACCAAAACCTGCGATCTCCACACCCAGGAAACGCTAACTGATCCTCTGCTGCCCGGTTTCTTGCCGCCGCCGGACAACGGTGGCGGCAAGGACAAAGCGGATAATATCTACGGTGAAGATCTTGGTCCCCCGACGCTACCCGGCATAACACCGAACGGGGGCCGGCTACGTCCCCCAAACCGTTCGGCAGTCAACTGACAAGTTTTCAGAAACGACAACAGCACCTAAATCCTTTCCCAATAAGTTGAGCTAAAACGCAAAGTGGAGGAACCTTTTCGCTGTCCCTCCACCAAAAGCTCAGTAACATAATTATTAGATTTGCCTTAAACCGTTCAGAAACGGATCTACAGCACACTCTCCTGGCTCTGCCGCACGGCCTGGTCAATCTGCGCCTGTAGTTCGGCGGGCAGGCCCGCCATTTTCACGTTCAAAAACCCCCGGACGATGGTCGCCTTGGCCTCGTCCTCGTTCAGGCCCCGCGCCATCAGATATTCTATTTCCTCCGGCGCGATTTTACCGACGGCGGCCTCGTGCGATATTTCGGCCCCCTCCGCCCGGGCCTCCAGTTCGGGAATCGCGTGGATTAAGCCCCGCGGCGTTAACAGCAGACCGTGGCACTCCAGGTGGGCCCTTACTCCCGGTACCTCCCCGATCAGGCGCCCGCGGTTGATCACCTCACCGCCGGTCGTAATGGTGCGGGCCACCACTTCGGCCCTGGTCTCCGGAGCCTGGAGATAGACCCGGGAACCGACGTCCATCCAGCTGCCGGGCGTGGAAACCAATATGGTGTTCGACCTGACCACCGCTCCCGGACCCGCCAAATAAATAGCCGGGTTCATCTGCAGTCTTTTCACCGGGTGCATGCAAACGAAGTTTTGCAGAAACAAACCACCTTCCTCCACCACCATCGCCCCCCGTGGGTAAACGTGCATTTCCGGGGCCCAGTTGTGGATCATGGTGAAGGTCAGTTTGGCATTTTTCTTTATGTAAAATTCAGAAATCCCCACGTGCAGCCCGGTCCTGACTTCCCCAGCGCTGAGACAGCCGGTGATCACGTTCAGCTCCGCCCCTTCCTCCACAATCACGATGTTGTGTACGCACTGGGCGATGCCGTCGTGGGCGATGTACAGGCAGGCCTGCAGGGGATAGGTGGCCTTGGCCCCAGGCAGGGCCCGGATAAAGTAGCCGTGTCGGGTATGCTCCCGCGCATAGGCCGTGAACTCGTCCAGGTCCCGTGGGAGCATCTTCCAGCGGTACTCGTTCAGCCAGTCGTAGCGTTCCGCGGCCTCCTCCGTGCTCAGGACCTCGAGTCCCTCCTGGGCGACGCTGCAGTGTACCACCGAATGGTCCATCTGCAGAAAGGTCCCGACCCGGTCGATATCCCGGATCACCACTCCGGTCTGCAGCATGCGGTCCTGATCAAGCAGGTCTAACGTTTCCAGCGCCTCCACGTAGGGATGCTTGGGGGCTTCGCCCTTAAACCGATCGGGAGTCAGGTGATTTTTTTTCGTCATGATCGTCCCATCCTTAAAAATACAAGCTAAACCACGCAACGAATGCACTCGCCATAGCCAAGCTTCTGAATGCAGGTGAACAGTTCCCAAGGGTTGCCGCGGCAGGAAAGCCGGCCCTCGAACAAAACATGCCCCACATCCGCGTTAACGTAGTTCAAGATGTGTCCGGTGTGCGTGATCACCAGACCGGCCTTGTGCCGCTCCTCCCGCTTCTGCTTGAGCGGGCGGTGATTCTCGGTATCGGCCAGATCCCGCTGCAACAGCCGGTTGATGGTGCGGCCGATAAGCGCAATGTTTTCGATATCCACGCCCGACTCGGGCTCGTCCAACAGGATCAGGTCCGGATCCTGGGCCAGGAGTTGCAGCAGTTCCGAACGCTTTAACTCCCCCCCCGAAAAACCGTGGTTCACTTCCCGGTCGAGAAAACGCTCGAGGTTCAGCCGGGCCGCCAGACCTTCGATGTCGTCCCGGCCACGGGAGCATATTCTGATCATGTCCCGCATCGATAGCCCCCTGATGGTCGGCGGGCGCTGGAACAAGAGCCCGAGGCCGCGTCGCGCCCGTTCGTAGACCGGCAAGTGGGTGATATCCTCGCCCTTGAAGTAAATCTGGCCCTTGACCACCTTGTAGCGGTCAAAACCGACCAGCGTGCCCAGCAGTGTAGACTTACCGGAGCCGTTCGGCCCGAACAGCACGTGGGTTTCACCCGGATTGATCTCCAGGTTAATGTCATCCAGGATCACCCTTCCGTCTACGACCACCGTCAGGTCGAAAACTCGCAGCATTGCCTAACCTCCTGCAAAACTACTTGTAGAACTGAAAGTAGCAACAAAGCTGTCCAGGGGAACCCCCAGGGATCTGGCCACCGGACGGCACTTGGCCATTAGCAGGAAAAACACCTTGCGGGCGGGCGCGAACTCGGAAAGAGTCTCGTAGTTACCCATCCCCTTGGCCAAAACCAGGTCGGCCCGGTTGAAAATCTCCCGGAATTCCGCAGAAGCCAGCTCCCAGTCCAGACCCGGGGTGTCAGTACCGGTTGTAATAATATTCTGCATCTTGGCGGCAAACCCTGCCCGGATGAGATCATCCAGGGTCAAATCGTTTTGCACCGGCCCCGCCTTGGGCGCGTAAACCACCTCGGCCCGTTCGGCCAACCATGCGATCAACGGGTAGTCGAAGAAACACTCCGCCGCGTTGTCGGCCAGGTACAGTACCAAGTGCGCCCGCTCCAACCGCGCCACGAAGGCGGCAGTTTCGTCCAAATGGAAGTTGACCGGGTGGTCCACCTGTTCAACCACCGCGTCTAGGTCCTTGAAGAAATCCACAGCGTTGCCCAGTACGGCCAACCGCATCAGACCCGCACCGTCGTTCCCGAACCGATCACGAATACGGGACACGAGCCGGGCAGCCACCGCCATCTCCCGGTCCTTGACTTCCCGGAACGGGTCGAGATTGCCGCTCACCTTTCGGACCACCCGCTGGGCCTCCCCCGCGATCTGGGTTGGAATCCGCTGGCGGGGGAATTCCTGCTCCAGGACCTTCATTCCCTCCCGCACGGCCCGGGCCCGCAATTCGAAATTGCTGGTGGCCAGTTCGGCTGTTTTTCGCACCAGACTCTCCAGACAACTATAACATTCCGGAACGGTACGCACAAATTACACTTCCCCCTCGGTTACCAGATTCCGCTGAAAAAGCCAGTCTGTTGTGCTGAGGATTATCGGAGGTCACATTGGGAGCTTATTCAAAGAACGAGCGAAGCCGAGGAAAAGCGGCAACCGACTGTTTGAGACCGCGAAGCGGGCGAGCCTCTAACGCCGCCCGAGGCGAGCGAGTTCATTCCTTAGCGCGGACTCGAGTAGCCGGAGATAATACCTCAGCACAGCAAACGGTGTGGAAATAGACTTTTTCAGCAAAATCTACCTATCATAAAACTGTACCCTAACGCCTCCCAAAATTGCGCTCAAAATTCCACCACGGTGACCCCGAGTCCACCCTCGCCCCGTTCGCCCAACCGGAAGGAACGTATGCGCCGGTCTCCTTTTAGGTAATTGTGGACCGCGTTTCGGAGCGCCCCGGTGCCCAGCCCGTGAATCAGGTAGGCCCGGGGAATGCCGCTCAGCGAGGCGGCGTTGATGTACTTTTCCAACTCGGCCAGCGCCTCTTCCGCCCTTAAGCCCCGCAGGTCCAGTTCGGTTTTCACTTCCCGTGCTTTCTGGAACAGCACCTTTGTTTCCGCAGGCGGTTCCGCCGGGGCAGCCGTGGTCCGGCGCACTTCGGCCAGGGGCAGGGAAATCTTCACCGCACCCACCTGGACTCGCACTTCCCCGTCCCGGGCGGGGCCAAGCGTCACCCCCTGCTGCCCGTAACGCGGGATAAACACCGTCTCCCCGGCCTCAAGCGCCTCCGGCACCTCCAGCGGTCGTTCCGGAGAATGGTCCGCCGGAATGCTAGTCCCGAGCCGGTCCAGCCGGCGCCGGGCGTCCTGAATCGCCTGTTCGCGGGCCCGGTTGCTCTCGGCATTGATCCTTTCCCGAAGTTCTCGGATGATAACCTCGGCCTCGCGGCGCGCCCGCCGCACCAGTTCCTGCGCCTCCCGGGCCGCCCGCTCCCGGAGGGCTTTTTTCTTCTCTAGCAGGCTAGCCAGTTCCGAGTCGTAGCGGTCCTTGAGTGCGGCCGCTTCCCGCAGGGCCTCCTGGACCGCTTCCCGCAGGCGCTCGGCTTCCTGCTGGCTCTTCTCCAACTGCTCTAGGAGATCGGCAGTCCGCTGCTGGTCAGTGGTCAAAAACTCCCGGGCCCGGGAGATCAACCCAGGCGGCATCCCCAGCCGCGCGGCAATTTCGAAAGCGTAGCTCCGCCCCGGGCGCCCGGTGATCAGGCGAAAAGTCGGCTGCAGCGTGTCCAGGTCAAACTCGACGCTGGCATTCTCCACCCGCACCCGGCTGGTAGCGAACTCCTTGAGTTCCCCGTAGTGGGTGGTGGCCACCACCCGGGCGTTACGCCGGTGCAGTTCTTCCAGAATGGCCTGCGCCAGCGCCGCCCCCTCGGTGGGATCGGTCCCGGTACCCAGTTCATCGATCAGCACCAGGCTGTCCCGACCAACCCGCCTGACGATTTCCACCAGGTTGGCCATGTGCGCCGAAAAGGTACTCAGGGAGTTCTCAATACTCTGTTCATCGCCGATATCGGCGAACACCGCCCCGAACAGTCCGACCACACAGGCGGTCGCCGGTACGTGCAGGCCGGCCTGGGTCATCAGCACCAGAAGCCCCATGGTCTTCAGGGCCACCGTCTTGCCCCCGGTGTTCGGCCCGGTAAGCACCAAAAGATCGAAATCCCGCCCCAGGCGGCCGTCGATCGCCACCGCGTTCTCCCGGATCAGCGGATGGCGTGCCTGGCAAAACTCCAGGTACGCCCCCGGCTCCACCCGGGGCGGCACCGCCTCCAACTGCCGGCTGAAACGGGCCTTGGCCAGTACAAAATCCAGGTATCCCAGCACGTCCACGGCGCGCAGGAGGTCGGAGGCGACCGTGGCCACCCCGGACGACAACCCGGTCAGGATCTTCATTAGCTCCTGCTTCTCGGCGGCCTCCAGCCGCCGGATCTCGTTGTTTTTCTCCACCACGGCCAGCGGCTCCACGAAGAGCGTCGCCCCGCTGGCCGACTGGTCGTGCACCAGTCCCGGCACCTGGTTACGGTACTCAATTTTCACCGGCACCACGTACCGGCCCTCCCGAATGGTGATGATCGGTTCCTGCAGGTACTTTTGCTGGGCCGGGGAACGCACCAGTCGCTCCAATCGCTCCCGCACCTGCGTCCGGGCCGCCTGCAGGCGGCGGCGCAACTCGGCCAGCCGCGCGGAGGCGTCGTCGGCCACCTCACCCCCGGGCAGAATACACTTTTTGATCCGCGCCTCCAGTTTGGGGAAGACCGGCATCTCACCCGCCCGAGCGGCCAGCAGCGGGTAACGTTCCCGGCGGTCCGCCATGAACTTCTGCTGCACCCGGATCGCCGCCAGCGTCTGCCCGATCCGGAACAGCGTCTCCCCATCCAGGACCAGTCCCCGCTCCGTGCGGCGCACCGGTTCCCGGATATCGTGCCAACCGCTGAAGTCGACGTTCGGTTCCAGGCGGAGAAGGTTGCAGCCCTCCTCGGTTTCGGCCTGGTACCGGCGGACCAGGTTCAGGTCACTCACCGGCCTTAGGGCCAGCGCCCGTTCCCGGCCCAGGGCGGAGATGGTGTGGCGGGCCAATTGTTCCAGAATCTTGTCAAACTCTAGTCGAGCCAACACCTTCCCGCTCGCTACCATCACTCACAGCACCCCGCGAAAGTAATGTCCGGAAGTCAAGCCCTGCGGACTGAAGTCCCGCAGGCGTTCCTTATATCTGGGCGGCACCCGCCAGTCCGGGCCCCGGCTCAGGCAACGGTCGATAACCTCGCGGTAAATCTCCACCACGCCGCGCAGGTAGGCGGCGTCCCGCAGCCGCCCCTCCACCCGGAACGCGGCAACCCCGCACCGGATCAGCGCTGGCACCTGCTCGACGGCGCACAGGTCCTTGGCGTTGAAAACGTGCATTCGGCAGGCGGAGTCCACGCCCACCGGGAACCGCAGGCCCAGCCGGTCCCGGAGGGCAAACCGGCCCGTCCGGCAACGAACGGTACACCGGTCCCCATCTTCTGGATCTAGGAGACTGCCCACCACACAGTACTCCGAAACCATGACCGGCAGGGCACCGTGCACCAGCACCTCCACCGGCACCGGGGCGTTTGCCGCCAGTTCGCGCACCTGCTCCAGAGTCAGCTCCAGGGACAGGGTGACCCGGGTGGCTCCCAGTTCGGCCAGCAAGGACAGGGTCAGACGGTTAAAGATGTTTAACGGAAAATCAGCCACCAGTTCCGGCCGCCCGCCGGCCATCAGGAACACTCCCGGGTTACCGGCCAGTACGCCGGATATGAACCGATCGGACTCTGCCAGCAGTTGATCCCAACGGACAAGATCCCGGTCGTGCAGGATCCGGGGCAGCCACAGCACCAGGGAAGCCCCACCCCGCCGGCAGACGTCCCCGGCCTCCACAAGTTGTTCAAACCCGATGGTCCTCGCCGCGCCCAGGCCCTCCCCCGGAAAGTATACCACATCGGCTCCGGCCTCCACGGCGGCCGTCACCCCGGCCAAATTCCCGACCGCCACGGTCAGCCGGGGTCGCTCTGGCCGTGAGAAGATCCGTACCGGCCGCTTTTGCAGATAGCCCCGCAACCGGCGTTCAAAGTCACTCGCCTCAAGCGCTGGCGGGCGGCGGGCCGTGATCTTCACGGCTTCCAACCTTTCCAGCGCGCGGCGCCGGACCTCGTTCAGTTCCCGCAAGGGTAGCATCACTTCGCCCTCAATCCGGCAGTCGAGTTTCCCCAGGCCAAAAGGCGTATTCCCTAGCCGGCCGAGCTGGGCCTTCAGGGTATCCGCGGTTAGGGGACGCCGTTCGGCCCGGACGGCGGGGACCGCGCTTTCCGCCGTGACCGAGAACCCCCCCGGATCGGTGACCTCCAGTTTCAGGGGTACTCCCTCCCGTACCGATACTTTGAAGGTCAGGGGGATATTCTTCTGTTCCCGGGGCGAGGTAAAAGTTTCCCGCGCCCGGCGTTCCAGCGCGGCGTCCTCCGTTTTGAATACCCGGTCTCCGGGCCGCACCCGCCCCGCGAGCGGCAGGGTGACCGCCGCCCCGGGCGGCGCGGCTTTTGCCGGCCGACCGTCCACCCACATCTCCCGCACCACCGTCGCCACGCGCCCACCGACCGAAGCCCAAACCTCTATGGTATCACCGGTGTTCAGCGGCGCGTCCAGCACAATTTCGGCTTCCCGGCGTTTCGGCAGGTAACGCCGGATCCGGCCGAGGGCCAAGCCCCGGTTGTTGGGTCGGCTGTACGCCATCAGCGCCCACCCGGACCGCCCGAAATAATAGCCGGTCGTGTAGCCCCGGTTGAACACCTGAGCCAACTCCCGCTCTTCCTCTTCGGTCACCGCAAAATTTCCGGCTGCCAAGCGGTCCAACAGCCGTCGGTAAATGCGTACCACGGTGGCCACGTATTCGGGCCGCCGCATCCGCCCTTCGATCTTCAGGGCGTCCACCCCGGCCCGGACCAATTCCGGCAGGTGCGCACTCAGGTTCAGGTCCCGGGGTCTGAGGAGGTAGGGACCTGGCGCACCGGGGATCGGTGTTCCGTCCCGGTAAAAGGTGTAGGGCAGGCTGCAGGGCTGGGCGCAGCGTCCGCGGTTGCCGCTTCGTCCCCCGACCAGGCTGGACATCAGGCACTGTCCGGAGTAGCTGACGCAGAGCGCCCCGTGCACGAACACCTCCACCTCCAGGCCACCGTGTTTCCGGAGATGGACGATTTCCTTCAGAGACAGTTCGCGCGCCAGCACCACGCGCCGCACGCCCAGTTTCTTGAACAGTTCTAGGGTGGGTAGGTTGTGTGCCGTGGTCTGGGTGCTGGCGTGCACCTCCAGTCCCGGCACCAGGTCCCGGATCAGCCGCACGAGCCCCAGATCCTGGACAATCACCGCGTCCACCCCGACATTGTAGAGGACACGGAGCAACCGCGCGGCCGTCTCCAGTTCCCGGTCCGCCACCAGGACATTGGCCGTAACGTATACCTTGACGTCCCGGACGTGGGCGTAGTCCACCGCCCGGGCGAGTACCCGCGGCTCAAAATTCGCCGCCGACTGGCGAGCGTTAAACGCGGTCGCCCCCAGGTAAACGGCGTCGGCCCCGTTCTGTACGGCCGCCACCAGCGACTGCCAATCGCCGGCCGGGGCCAGCAGCTCTGGGCCGGGCATCTTCCAACCCCCGTAAAACCAGGATTACTGCGCAGTACGGTCCACCCGCAGCAGGCCGGCGCAGGGTTCGATCTCTATTCCCCGCCGGGCCAGTTCGTCCAGGAAGAGGTTCAAGCCCAGCGAGTCGCTGGCCATGTGGCCGGCCACGATCACGTGAATATGATTCTTTTCGGCTTCCTTGCGGTGTTTCTCGCCGATGTGCATGACCACGAGGGTGCCTACTCCGGTCGCCGCCAGCTTGGCATAGGCGTCCTCGGAACCGCCGGTGCCCCCAGTCATGTCCACCACAGTTTTGCCAGCCCGCCGTTCGGGACTGCCGACCACGATGGTGGGCCCGGCATTCAGGCGCACCGCCTGCTTGTATTCGGGCACCTCCTTGAGCAGCTTCACCACGTCCTTCAGGGTCTCGGGCTGCCGCTCGTCCATCAGCTTCTGCAAGAAGTGGTTCACCAGGTTATCGCAGGTGGTGTGCAGGCACATCAACGGAATGTCCAGGATCCGAGCCACGTCCACCGTCCGGTTGTGGTTGATCGGCATGATGGTCCGTTTGACCTCACCGATGCGGATGGCCATGATCCCCTCGGCGATGTTAATCGGCACCCCCAAACGGGCCAGGGTGTCCTCCTGGAGATGCATGACTTCGTGCAGCGCCGCCAGGGCCTTGCCTTCTGGGTGGTGGGAAATGGCCAGGTCGATCTTCCGGCCGCGTTCGCCCAGGCGATCCGCCAACAGCATCTCCCCGACCTCAATGTCCACCCCAGCCAGCACCCGGTGCACCTCCTTTTCCGGGTCGCCGTAAAGGATCCGGCTGTCGGCATAGGGGTTCTTCAGTTTCTCGCTATCGAACTCTTCCTTTTCATCCTCCTTGAGGTCGTTGAAACGCTCCTTCTCTCGGGCCAGAAGTTTCTCCACCGCCTCCCGGCCCCGGGGATCGCGCTCCATACCCATCCGCACCGCAAGTTCGTATATTTCGCCGATCTTCACGTTTTACCCTCCTCAAAAATAATGGTTTGTCTTAGTTTACTATTTTGCCTGCGACCGGTGCTTCGCATGGAGAAACACCCTTAGTTTACCCCAATGGAGTCGGGTTTCAAATTGATAAGGAAGAAAAAAAGGGGCTCCCGACCCCTTGAGCTGCCCTGTTTTCTACTTAAATTACTTATTAAATTACTTAACTTTCTCGCTCTCGATCATCTTTACCAGGCCGTCGTAGCTTTCCTGCAACCGGTTCAGTTCGTCCGCGAGGTTGACGGCCACCAGGATGGCCGCCTTGGTCATCGGGATTCGGGAGTGACGGTTTATGATGTCCCGCACCCTGCGGTCTACTTCTTCGGCGATCTGGCGGATGTAATCCGGGGACATTTCACCCTTTAGAACGTACCGTTCTCCGAGAATCTCGACCGCAACCCGGTTGGTTTCCCCCATCACGTCGCCTCCCGTCTATGTACTGAATAGGCTTCTGTCTCTACCGTCAGGCCACATGGCACCGGGGAACACCGTCTAGCCAACCGGTTCAGGCCCGAAGTTCGGCGCCGAAAGTCTGTTCCAGAGCCCGGATAACTTCTTCCAGGTGTTGACCGACCTCTTCATCGGTCAAGGTACGGTCCTCGGCCCGGAAGCTTAGCGAGAAACCGAGACTGCGGCACCCCTCCCGGATCTGGCGTCCCTCGTAAACGTCAAACAGGCGCAGTTCACGTAGGAGTTCGCCCGCGGCCTTTCGGATCACGGCGGTGACTTCTTCCACCGGGAAGTCCTTTCGGATCACGAAGGCCAGGTCCCGCTCCACGCTAGGGAAACGCGGCAGCGGGGTAAACCGGGTGATTTGCTTCTCCATTGACACCAGGCGCTCCATATCGATTTCGGCCGCCACCACTCCGCGGGGCAGATCGTACGCCTCCAGGACCTCCGGATGGACCTCGCCCAAGATCCCCAGGACGGTCTCCCCGGCCAGTACGCGCGCCGTCCGGCCCGGGTGAAAAGCCGGTTCGTCACCTTCGGGAACGAAGGTCAGCGGCCCGAGCCCGGTTCTGCACGCGGCCACCTCCAGCACTCCTTTCAGGTAGAAGAAATCCAGGGGCTCGTCCTTGTGCCGCCAGCCCGCTGAGGTTCGGCCCATCAGGGCGAGGGCCAGGGTCAGGCGCTCCTCGGGGAGAGCTGAGTCTTCCCGAGAAAGGTAAATCCGCCCGATCTCAAACAATGCGGCGCTGGTAGTGCGCCGCTGGTAGTTGCGGGCCAGCACCTCCAGGAGACAGGGGTAAAGCAACGTGCGCATCACCGCCTGGTCTTCGCTGAGCGGGTTTCTGAGCCTCACCGTTCGCCGCCGCCCGGAATCCTCCGGAAGCCGGAGACGGTCAAACACCTTGGGGTTCGTGAAAGTGTAGGTGATAACTTCGGTAAGCCCACAGGCGGTTAATATCCTCTTAAGGTTGGCCTCGAGCGTTTGCGCGGGCGTTCGCACCCCCGCCGTGGTCACCCCGAAAGGAAGGGTCTGCGGTACCCGGTCGTAACCGTAGATCCGGGCCACCTCCTCGATCAGGTCGATCTCCCGCGCCACGTCAAAACGGTGAGACGGCACGCTGGCCAGAAACCGGTCCTCGGCCTCTCGGGGTTCGAATCCCAGCCTTTCCAGGATGCCCTGGATTTCCTGCCGCGGCACTGGCAGCCCCAAGATCTGTTCGACGCGCTCCGGCCGCAGGACGATCGTCTTGGGCGTATACGGCTCCGGGTACGCGTCGACGGCCCCGGTCGCAACCCGACCGGCACCAATCTCGTGCATCAGCTCCGCCGCCCGGTCGGCCGCCCGCAGGCAGCCCTCGGGGTCGACCCCCTTTTCGAACCGGGTCGAGGCCTCGGACCGCAGGCCCAACGCCTTGGAGGTCCGCCGGATGCTGACCGGATTAAAGTACGCCGATTCCAGCAGGACCCGCCTCGTTCCCGCGGTAACCTCGGAATCCAGGCCGCCCATCACCCCGGCGATGCCGATCACTCGCCCGGGATCGGTAATCAGCAGCATCTCGGGGGTCAGCCGCCGCTCCTGCCCGTCCAGCGTGACCAGCGTCTCGCCCGGACGGGCGTTCCGAACGATGACGTGCCCGTCCTGCACGGTGTTGTAGTCGAAGGCGTGCTGGGGCTGTCCCCATTCCAACATCACGTAGTTGGTGATATCGACGATATTGTTGATCGGCCGCATTCCGGCCGCAAAAAGCCGGCGTTGCAGCCAAAGCGGCGAGGGTCCCACCCTGACGTCCTCGATCAGCCGGGCCACGTACCGCCCGCACAAGCCGGGGTCCTCGATGTCCACCCGAACCAGTTCGGCGGCGTTAGTCGCCGACTCGGGGAATACCGGCTCCGGCATCTTGAGGGGCAGGTTCAGGATGGCGGCCACCTCCCGGGCTACACCCCGGATCGACAGGCAGTCACCGCGGTTGGGTGTCAGGTCGAGTTCGAGGATCTGGTCGTCCAACCCCAGGATGGGACCGGCATCGACCCCTACGGGGGTACCCGGCGGCAGAATCAGAATCCCCTCGTGGTCCTCGCCCACGCCCAGTTCATCGGCGGCACACAGCATACCCCAGGACTCCACCCCGCGGAATTTGGCCCGCCTGATCACCAGACCCCCAGCCAGGGTCGCCCCCACCGGGGCCACCGGCACGATGTCGCCCGCCTGGAAATTCGTCGCACCCGTAACGATTTGCAGTTCTTCGGTTCCGGTATTCACCCTGGTGATCACCAGCCGGTCGGCGTTCGGATGCGGCCGGACCTCGACGATCTTGCCGGTCACCACGCCCGAAACGTCCTTACCCGGTTCATCCACCCGGTCCACGGCCACCCCGGCCAGCGTCAGCCGCTCGGCCAGTTCCCCGGCCGGGATTCGGATATCTACAAATTCCTTGAGCCAGTTTAAAGAAACCCGCACCCGGGTCAAGCCTCCCTTGCCGTAATCGAACTGAAACTAGAACTGGTTCAAAAACCGCAGGTCGTTGTCAAAGAAAAGCCGGATATTGTCCACGCCGTACTTCAGCATCGCGATCCGCTCGATCCCCATGCCAAAGGCGAAGCCGCTGAACTTCTCGGAGTCGTAGCCCGACACCTCCAGCACCCGCGGGTGGATCATCCCCGCGCCCAGGATCTCGAGCCAGCCGGTATGTGAACAGACTCGGCAACCACGGCCGCCGCAGATCACGCACGAGATGTCCACCTCGGCACTGGGTTCCGTAAACGGGAAAAAGCTCGGCCGAAACCGCATCCTGGTCTGGTCCCCGTACATCTGCCGGACAAAGGAGTCCAGCACCCCCTTCAGGTCGCCGAAGGCGATGTGCGTATCGACCGCAAACCCCTCCACCTGGTTAAACATCGGGGAGTGCGTGGCGTCGTCGTCTTCCCGGTACACTTTGCCCGGAGCGATGATCTTCACCGGTACGTTGGGCGCCGTCTTCTCAAAGGTCCGCACCTGCACCGGTGAAGTGTGGGTACGCAAGAGCACTTCGTCACTGATGAAAAAGGTGTCCTGCATGTCGCGTGCCGGATGATCTTTCGGGAAGTTCAGCGCCTCGAAGTTGTAGTAGTCCAGCTCAATCTCGGGCCCCTCCACGATCTGAAACCCAAGCCCGAGGAAGATATCCTCGATTTCGGCGCGCACCGTGGTAAGAGGATGCAGGGACCCCAGAAAGGGGCAGGTTCCCGGCAGGGTGACGTCGATCCGCTCAGTCGCCAGTTTTTGGGCCTTTTCCCTCTCCTTCAACTTGGTCGCCCTGACCACCAGTTCATTCTCCAAGCGCAGCTTGATCTCGTTCGCCAGCTTGCCCACCAGGGGGCGCTCGGCCGGTGGCAGCGCACCCATCCCCCGCAACACCTGGGTTAAAATGCCTTTTTTGCCTAAATACTTGATGCGGAGTTCTTCCACGGCCTCGACGGTTTCCGCCCCCTCGACGGCCTTTTCTGCCTCTTCGGCAATCTGTAAAAGCTTCTCGCGCATCCTTCGCCTCCAATCTCCCTTTGTGTGCTTCTTTCTAGTTTAACCCTGAAAATTCCTTTCGGATTCAGGCCGGAAAATAAAAATGCCCCTTAAAGGGACGCTTAAAAAGCTTCGAAATTCCTTTATGTTACTGTAGTGCCAGCCTCCTGTAAAGGATGTAGGCTCTTATCGATCCGGTGGTTTCAAAAAGCCTCCAAAAAAATTCGGCGGTTAAATGCATTTACTCACACACCTTTCTAAATTTTTTGGAGACCTTTTGCGGTAAGTATACCACAAGCCTACGGCAAAGACAAGGAAGATTTGAGCCGCTGGCGCACCGCTTCGTAAATGAAAAGAGAGGCAGCAACCCCGACATTCAGGGATTCCGCCTGGCCGGGCATGGGAATAAATACCACCCGATCGGCCATCCGGCGCAAGAACGCCGTACAACCCCGGTTTTCGTTACCCATGAACAATGCCGTTGGCCGGCTGAAGTCACAATCGTAAACGGCGTAGTCGCCGACGGGATCGGCCACAAACGTTTGAAACCCGGCCTCAGTCAGGAATCGCACCGCCGTCGGCGCCGGAATATCGCCGAAGGTCGGCAGGTGGAACAGCGCTCCGGCGGAAGCCCTGACCACCTTCGGGTGGAACAGGTCCACGGTACCTTCCAGAGTAATCACGCCCAGCAGCCCGCAGGCAGCAGCCGTTCTGATGATGGTACCGAGGTTCCCCGGGTCCTGAATACCGTCCAGGACGATCACCAGAGGAGTGCTCCGGCCCTGCAGCAGCAGGTCCAGGTCGTAGCGGAACTTTACAATGAGCGCAACCACGCCCTGGGGCGTCTTGGTGTCGGCCACCGCGGCGAGGACGTGGGCCGTGGTCTCCCAGACCTCGGTTCCCGCCGACCGGGCCGTCTCCAGGAGCGCCGCGCCGCGGGGATGACCGGTCAATTCGGAGGTATAAAGCAGCATTTCAACCTTCCAGCCGGCCTCCAGCGCCTCCTCGATTACCTTGATGCCCTCGGTCAGGAACCGGCCTTCCTGATCTCGATACTTCTTCCGGTAGAACCGCTTCAAAAACCTGACGCGCTCATTGTTCCGGGACGTGATCTTAAAGACTAGTCACCTCCCAGCCGCTGCAGCCGGTCGTTACGCCCGATGGCCACCAGCAAATCCCCCTGTTGAATCACCGTGTTGGCTCCAGGGGAAATGAGCACCTCGGTGCCCCGCCTAATGGCCAGGATGTTCACGCCGTACTCCTTCCTGATGGCGGACTCGGCCAAGCTCTGGCCCACGAACTCCTCCGGAGCGACCAGCTCCAGGATACTGAAATCCGGGGACAAATCAATCTGGTCCAGGATGTTCTTGGAAACCAGGCTGCGGGCGACTCGGCTGCCCATATCCCGCTCGGGGAACACCACCTTGTCGGCGCCCACCTTGGCCAGGACCCGCCCGTGCAACTCGGTGCGAGCCTTCGCCACCACGGTCTTCACGCCCATCTCCTTGAGCATTACGGTGGTAAGGATGCTGGCCTCCATGTCTTGGCCGATGGAAACGATGACTACGTCGAAATTTCGGATTCCCAGGGCCTTGAGCGCTTCCTCATCCAGGGCGTCGGCCTGTACGGCGTGGGTGACCTCGTCCACGATCTTCTCCACCTTGTGCTCGTCGGTATCCACGGCCAGCACGTCGTAGCCCATCCTGGCCAGCGAAACGGCCACACTCACTCCAAAGCGCCCCAATCCGATTACGGCGAACTGCTTCATTACTTTCCCGTCCTATCAAGTTTGTGCTCGGCGGATCCGAAAAATTGGGCATGGCTCACAAAAAAAATTGCGCCATGCCCTGATTACGCCGCTTTCTATTTGTCGTCGAGCCGGTCCTTGGCCACCCGCACCAGTTGCCCGAAGGCCGCCTGGTCCGTCACAGCCAACTCGGCAAGCATCTTGCGGTTAATTTCCACTCCGGCCTTTCTTAAACCTTCAATGAACCGGTTGTACGAAATTCCGTTCATTCGGGCCGCGGCGTTGATCCGGGTGATCCACAACCGGCGAAAATCACGCTTCTTTGCCCGGCGGTCCCGGTAAGCATACCTCAAGGACCTCATCACCTGCTGGTTGGCCACCCGGTACAGCTTGCTCTTTGCACCCCAGTACCCTTTCGCCAACTTTAACACTTTTTTATGCCGCTTCCTTGCGGCGACGGCATTTTTCACTCTCGGCATAGACGGGCCCTCCCTTCGCCAGTTTAAATCAAGGAATCATTGCTCTTATGCGCCGCACATCACCGGCGTTCAAAATAAAGGTTTTGCGCAGCCGACGCTTTCTCTTAGCGGTTTTTCCTTCAAGAAGGTGACCGTGATAAGCGTGTTGACTCCGGAATTTGCCCGTACCGGTTTTCTTGAAGCGCTTGGCAGCCCCGCGATGCGTCTTGATTTTAGGCAAAGTCGCTCACTCCCTTCCAGGCTGATTCTGCTTGGGGGCCAAGATCATAATCATATTACGGCCTTCAAGTTTCGGGGCGCGCTCAATGACGGCTAGTTCCTGAACCTGCTCGGCCAACCGGTTGAGAAGCTGCTGACCCAGATGGGGATGGACGATTTCTCGTCCGCGGAACATAAGGGTGACTTTCACCTTGTCCCCGTCCTTCAGGAAGCGGACCGCGTTTCTGGCCTTGGTCTGGAAGTCGTGGTCCTCGATACCGGGACGCAGCTTCACTTCCTTAACGGTGATGATCCGCTGGTTCCTTCGCGCCTCCTTTTCGCGCTTGCTCTGCTCGTACTTGTACTTGCCGAAATCCATGATCCGGCAAACGACCGGCCTCGCCTGAGGCGCGACCTCGACCAGGTCCAGACCCTTCTCCTCGGCCAGGCGCAGGGCGTCTCGCAAGGGCATGATCCCGATCTGGGACCCGTCAGAGTCGATGACCCTGACCTCACGAGCCCTGATCCCTTGGTTCACGCGCAGGTCCTTGATAATAACCTTACACCCCCTGAAAGATTCACATTAAAAGACGGGTGGAAAACCACCCGCCTCTATAGCGTTCGGTAACTGGGTCCGAAACATGCCTAAGCCGTTCCGGTTCTACCGAACCATCAGAAGAACCTTACGGACGATGCCAGTCGTAAGGTGAGAAGCGGGCTGGCTTCTTCTTGTAAACTTTTGTCATTTTTACAGGCGTAATTATAGCACACCCGCTAACCCTGGTCAAGCGAATTCGCCGTTTAAAATTGACCGCGCCTGGATTCTTAGCGGGTCTTGGCGTTTATCTCCCCCAGGATGCGGTCTGCAAAGCCTTCCAGGCTGGCCGCCCCAAGATCGCCCTTCGCCCGGTGGCGCACGGACACGGTACCGGACTCCACCTCCCGGTCCCCCACAACCAGCATGTACGGGATTTTCTGGACTTGGGCCTCCCTAATCTTATACCCCACCTTTTCGTTCCGGCCGTCAAACTCCGCCCGGACGCCGGCCCGCCGGAGGGTTTCGGCCACTTCCCGGCCGTAGGCGGCGTGGCGGTCGGTGATCGGCAGCACCCGCACCTGCACCGGCGCCAGCCAGACCGGGAAGGCCCCGGCGAAATGTTCGATAAGGATGGCGATAAACCTTTCCAGGCTGCCGTAGATCACCCGGTGGATCATTACCGGCCGATGGCGCTCCCCATCCTCCCCGATATACGCCAGTTCAAACTTCTCGGGCATCAGGAAGTCAACCTGGATGGTGCCGCACTGCCAAGTGCGCCCCAGGCAGTCGCGCAGGTGAAAATCAATCTTCGGCCCGTAGAAGGCCCCGTCGCCCTCGTTTACCCTGTAGTCCAGCCCCCTGGCCTCCAGGGCGCCCCGCAGGGCGCTGGTGGCCAGCTCCCAGATCTCGTTCGAACCCATAGCCTTCTCCGGCTTCGTGGACAACTCAACGTGGTAATCAAATCCGAATACCTCCCGGTAGAAATATTCGGTCAGGTCGATAATCCGGGCGATCTCCGCCTCCACCTGCTCCGGCCGGCAGAAGATGTGGGCATCATCCTGCGTAAAGCAGCGCACCCGCATCAGACCGTGCAGCACCCCGGACAACTCGTGGCGGTGCACCAGGCCTAACTCGCCGAGCCGGATGGGCAGTTCCCGGTAACTGTGCGGCTTGCTGCGGTAAACCAAGACGCCGCCGGGGCAGTTCATCGGTTTGACGGCGTAGTTTTCGCCGTCGATGCTGGTGAAGTACATGTTCTCCTTGTAGTGGTCCCAGTGGCCGGAGCGTTCCCACAACTCCTGCCGGAGGATGATCGGAGTGCGGATCTCCTGATAACCGTTCTTGGCGTGCTCCTCCCGCCAGAAACGCTCCAACTCGTTGCGTAACACCATCCCCTTGGGGTGGAAAAACGGGAAACCGGGCCCAGCTTCGTGAATGCTGAAGAGGTCCAATTCCGCGCCCAGCTTGCGGTGGTCCCGCCTTTTAGCCTCCTCCAGGCGGAAAAGGTACTCTTTGAGCAGCGAGGCCTTGGGAAACGAGGTGCCGTAGATCCGCTGGAGCATCTTGTTCTGCTCGTCACCCCGCCAGTAGGCCCCCGCCACGTTGAGCAGTTTGAAGGACTTGATCCGCCCGGTCGAGGGCAGGTGCGGGCCGGTGCATAGGTCCACGAATTCGCCCTGGCGGTAGAAAGAGATTACTTCGTTCGGGGCCAGCGCCGAGATCAGCTCCACCTTGTAGTTCTCGCCCGCCCCTTGCGCCAGCTGGAGGGCTTCTTCCCGGGGCAGTTCGAACCGTTCAATCGGAAGATCGGCGGCGATGATCGCCTGCATCTCCTTCTCGATCCGCTCCAGGTCCTCCGGGGTGAAAGCCCGGGGAACGTCGAAGTCGTAGTAGAACCCGTCGCTGATCGCCGGACCGATTGCCAGCCGCGCCTCCGGGTACAGCCGTTTCACAGCCTGCGCCAGCACGTGCGACGTGCTGTGCCGGTACACCATCCGGGCATCTTCGTCCTCGAAGGTCAGGAACTCCAGGGATGCGTCACCCGGCAGCGGCTCGTTGAGGCCGTGCAGTCGCCCGTTCACCCGGGCCACCACCACCTCCTTGGCCAGGCGGGGACTCAAGCTCCGGGCCACCTCCAGCGGGGTGACCCCAGCGGGATAATTGACAATCGTGCCATCCTTAAATGTAATCTTCATCGTCATCCTCCTCGAGGCTTGCCAATGGCAGCTGTCGGCTAGCGCCTAAAAAAATCCCCCCGCCCCGGTCAGGGACGGGAGGAAATTTCCCGCGGTTCCACCCTGCTTGGAAGCCAGGAGACTTCCCGCTTCAGGTACAGGTAACGGCTGTGTCCGGCCCGGTTTCTCACCGGGCAGCTCCAGGGTGGTCTTCGGCCGGCCGGAGCCTGGATGTGCTTGCAGCCCCCGGCACATCCTCTCTGCCAGGTCGGCGAGCCTACTCGCCCCTTCAAGGCCTTTGCAGCTTGTATACGGCCGGTATTATATTAAATCGGCGGCGGGACTGTCAATAAGGAAGCTTCCGTTAATTCCGAATTCTACACCACCGGCGTGCCGATCAACCTGGAGAGGTATAGTAACAGCACCTGGAACAGACCGACGACAAACCCCAGCACCCCGCCGATCGCCGTGATGTGCCTGATCTCCCGGGATGCAACTCGATAAACCACCTCTTCCAGGATCTCCAGGGGGAAGGAATTCATTTTTTCCTCCACCATCCGGCCGATCTTGATTTCATCCCGGGCCGCGTGGGCCACCTCGTCCGCCAGCCAGTCAACAATGTTCGGCGTCCGTTCTTCAATAATATCGGCCAGGGTGTCGGCAATAAACTTCTTGATGGAACCCGGGATGAGGCCGGGGGTACGGAGCATGACCGCCTCGTGCACGGCGTCCCCGATCGCCCGCGATAACCGCTCAGTCATCTCGTCGGTGCGCACCTGGTCCAGCAGGTCGTCAAACGTGAGCAATTCCGACTCGATGGTTTCTCCGATGCTGCGGGCCAGTTCCCGGCGCCTCTTGGGCAAGACTCCCTGGATTGACAGGGGAAGCCCGGGGATTTTGAGCGGCTGGTAGGGGCGGAACAGCAGCTTTACGGCCAGCAAGTTTGTAACCCATCCGATAAGCGCCCCGATCAGGGGCAACGTCAAAGCGTACAACCAGAACAAAGCATTCATCCTTGTGGAACGGCTTAAGTACCATAAATATAACAAATTGCCGCTTTTTCCACAAGACAGCCGATTTTTATCTTCTAGGACAATAACCCGAGTTAATTTTTACCCATACGATAGGCCA
Organism: Candidatus Desulfopertinax cowenii; assembly: GCA_001899445.1. Lineage (GTDB taxonomy): Bacteria > Bacillota > Desulfotomaculia > Desulfotomaculales > Desulforudaceae > Desulfopertinax > Desulfopertinax cowenii. The sequence continues at coordinate 25,567 of MPOA01000001.1, forward strand.
TTCCTCTTTTTTCTAAACCCTTTATTCAGCCGAAAACATTTTACGCATGCGGGTCAGGCCTGATAGGAGGTGGGGCAATACTTGCAGCCGGAACACCGGTGCAAAGCGCCCGGAAACACCTCGGCGAGGGTGTTGTAAGTGGCCGGCATGCAACTCCCGTGGATTGTGACCTGGCGCGGAGCTAGGGTCACCAGGGCCGAGATCAGCAAGTCCTCCTGGCGAACCTCGTCCTCGCTCGCGAGCGACCCGTCGTCAACGCTTTTGGTCACAATCCGCATTTTATCGTCGTATATTCGGAACCGGTTTCCAGAAAGCACCACTACGTGGGCCGTATTCAACGGCCGCTCCTGCCGCTGGGTAAACTGTTTCAGAACGCTGATGAACTCCCGATTTTCCTGCTCCAGCAGAACATCGTCCAAAATTCGGCCCGCGATCTCGCCCACGGTTTCCAGGTAATCCGGCAGCCTGAAACTGACGAAACCTTCAACGTCCAGCCGGGTACTCTCTTTCAGGTAGTTTACCAGCCGCCTGGCGACCTTATTTCGGTAACCGTCAAGCGGGGACCGGTTTCCGTTCAGGTGAAAACGAACCAGCTCCCAGTCCCGGTCTTCCAGCCAGCCGACCTCCCGCAAGAGCCGGCGTCCGACGAAGTATTCCCACTCCTGGATGATCATCTCGGCCACCGCACTGGCGATCGCGCCCCGGAAAGTCCCGCGGTCCCGGCGACCGAACAACCTGCTTTCCACCACCTGGCATTGAATCTGACCGGTTGACCGCTTCCGGCACGTTACGCGCAGCCCTTTCTTTTTCAGCGTCCGGAACTCCCGATTTAGCAGGTCGTGCAGGAGTTGCGCCTGGTGCGGCGGGGTCGAAACGTAAACGTCCAACCGCCTTTCCCCCCTCAACGAGCACTACTACTTTAAAGTGTAGACCAAGACGTGATCCAATATGCCCAGCAGGAAGAAGCGCTTAAACGCCACGTTTTGGAGGCGCTGGTGCGGACTGACCAGGAGCAAGGTGAATCCCAATAAGGGTCGGTCCGAACACCGGCAAAAGGAAAACAGGGGCGAACGGCGAATCGAATAAACCAGGTCCGCCTGTTACGGAAACGGAGGCAAAGTTTCTTGCTCCAAGGAGTCTATATCATTGACGCCGACAACACCCTCTGGGACACCAACGCTGTGTTCCTGAAAGCCCAGCTGGAGATGATCCGTACGCTCCGGCAATACGGCTGCGGGCTTGAGCCGGAGGCGGCGCTTCAGGCCATGCGCGCCCTTGATCTGCAGATCGCCTTCGCCCTGGACAATTTCGAGTACGACTTTTCCCGACTGGCCTGTGCCCTGCTCCTGGTCGAGAGGGGACTGGCCGAAGCCGAGGCGGTGCAGTTGGTCTGTGCGGGCCATCCGCCAGCTGATGAATGGAACACAGCGCTACGCGCCAGCCATGATTTCTACGAACACGTAAACACCCATTGCCCGCCGCTCTTCGCCGGTGTTACGGAAACCCTGACGGCGCTACGGGCAGGAAGCAACACGCTGGTGCTGCACTCCGAAGGTTTGCGCGACCGGGTCCAGCAAACCCTGGCTGCGCACGCTCTTGAACCCTTCTTCGACTGCGTGGTACTGGAGCGTAAGAGCCGGGATTCCTTCCGGCGGGCCAGGCTTACCGGAGAAAAACTCTACCGGTCCAACACCGGACGCGACCCGGAGTATTGCGTGGTGGTGGGCGACTCGCCCAAGCGCGACATTCGTTTCGGGAACCTCATTGGGGCCACCACCGTCTTAAAGCCGGGCGGCTGGCTGGGCGTGGAGATTCCCGACGACCCCCTGCTCACCCCACACTTCACCATCGAAAATTTCTTCGAACTCCTGGAATTGGACCCCGGTTCCAGAATCGACCGGTTGGCATGCTTCCCCGATTAGAAGCTCATTGTTTTTCGGTTACCGGGCAAAACAACCGTTTAAAAACTTTTGCCGGCTTGTAGGACTTTTCTGCCTAGGTGTCGAATAATCAAGCTTGATCCGGATCTGCAGTGCAATATGCAGTAACAGATGCAACAACAGTTTCGGCGACGTTGTTATCTACCCGCTTCAGTTTGGAGCGGAGTCTTCCCGTGCAGTACTGGAGGAAAGAACAGCCGTGATCGATACCGGACAGATCTTGGTTAATTCATTGGTCACGTCCAGCCTGTACCTGTTGGCTGGCACGGGGCTGACGCTGACTTTCGGCCTGTCCAGGTTTCCCAATTTCGCCTACGCCGAGCTCATCACCGTCGGCGCTTTTTGTGGGCTTTTGTTCTTGGCCCAACCCGGTGGGGTCTTTGTCTTGGCGCTGGTGGGGGCCTTCCTGGTGGCGGGGCTAGTCAGTGCTTCTTCGTACTCCCTCGTTTTCCAACCGCTTGCCGAACGCAAGACCAGCTTGATTCACTTGATGGTGGCTTCCATCGCGCTCGGTTACGTACTCCGGCACACCATCGGCGAAATCTGGGGCTGGTCGGCACAGGCCTACCAGTTGATGTGGACCGTTTACACTATCGGCACCGTCCGGATCAGCAGTCTCTGGATCATAATGATCGCCACCGCCGTGCTCACCGCCGTGGTACTGCACTTCTTCCTTACCCGCACCAGGACCGGGAAGGCCATTCGGGCGGTCGCCAGCAACCCCGAACTCGCCTCGGTCACCGGCATCAATAAACAAAAAGTGATCCTGTTGACCTGGTTCTTCGGTGCTGGACTGGCCGCGGTAGCCGGGGTGTTCCGGGCCGCAGATACCCGGCTTTTCCCGATGCTGGGCTGGGATATCTTGCTACCCATTTTCGCGGTCACGATCCTTGGGGGGATCGGCAGCTTTTACGGCCTGATTATCGCCGCTCTCCTCCTTGGACTGGCCGAGAATTTCGGGGTGGTGTTACTTTCCAGCATCGGTTTGTCCACAGAATACCGGATGGCGATCGCCTTTTTGATCCTGATCACGGTACTGATCGTCCGTCCCAAAGGATTGGCCAGGTGATGAAATTTTGGACCTGACGGTTTATCTGCTCGACACGCTGGTGTTCATGGGAATCTTCGCCCTGTTGGCCATGAGCCTGAACGTGGAGTACGGGTTCACGGGTCTCGGCAACTTCGGTAAAGTAGCCTTCTTCATGGCCGGGGCATACACTTACGCGATCACCGCCGCGCTCGGCTGGCCCTTTTACCTGTGCCTGGTGTTCGCCGCCCTGGTCGCCGGGGCACTAGGGGCGCTGATTTCGCTGCCGGCCCTGCGCCTGCGCGAGGATTATCTGGCCATCGTCACCCTGACCTTCGGAGAAATCCTGCGCATCATTATCAAGGCGGAGCAGGGGCTAGCCGGCGGGGTATGGGGAATCACCATCCCCTCCGCTTTCGCCGGTTTGGACCTCACGCCGCGGATGACGGCCTGGGCGAACGTGGTGCTGGTGTGGGTCATCGTGGTCGGCGTATTTGTGTTCCTCCAACTGCTGATCAACACCCCCTACGGCCGGGTTCTGCGGGGCATCCGCGAGGACGACGTGGCCGTTCAGGTCCTGGGCAAAAGCTTCGTTTTGTACAAGGCCCAGGCGCTGATGGTGGGTTCGGCTATCGCCGGGGTGGCGGGGGGGCTTTTTGCCCAGTACCTTCGCTTCATCGATCCCTATATGTTTTTACCCCTGGTGACCTTCCTGGTTTGGGTCATGCTTATCCTCGGCGGGCCGGCCAATCACTGGGGCGCCTTGATCGGCGCGGTGATCGTTGAATTTTTCAACCGGGGATCTAGGTTTTTGAAAGACTATCTGGTGTTACCGTTCGACCCCAACAACGTGCAGTTCATCATTTTCGGCCTGCTCATTATCCTGCTACTCCTGTACCGGCCGTACGGCCTGTTCCGGGAAAAGCCGCTGAGAACCGGAGCGGAGGCGGAGGTGTTAAAATGGCCATCCTCGCCGTAGAGGGTATCAGCAAGAGTTTCGGCGGTCTCCAGGTGCTGCAGAGTGCCTCTCTCGAGGTCGCGGAGGGCACCATCACCGGACTGGTGGGACCTAACGGCAGCGGCAAGACCACCCTGCTGAACACTATCTACGGGCTGATCAAGCCCGACGAGGGCACCGTCATTTTTCGGGGGCAAAAGATCTCTGGTCTGGCGCCCTACCGGATTTACGATGCGGGCCTGGCCTTTTCGTTTCAGTTGCCCCGGCTTTTCTTTCAACTCACGGTACTGGACAACCTGCTGCTGGCCGCCCGGAACCAGGTCGGGACCAGTTTCTCCGGGGCGCTGTTCCGGCGCCGGCGCTGGCGGCGACAGGAGGCCGAACTGGCCAGGAAGGCGCTGCAAATCCTGGAACTCCTGGGTTTGGTTCCCCTGGCGCTGCACGCGACGGGGGAACTGTCCGGCGGGCAGCGAAAGCTGGTGGAAATCGGCCGGGCCCTGATGTCCGACCCGGTAATGATCCTCCTGGACGAACCGGCCGCCGGCGTCAATCCGGTCCTGGGACGAAAAATATACCAGAAGCTGCGCGCGCTCCGCGATCAGGGGTTAACTTTCCTAATCATCGAACACAAACTCGAAATGTTGCTTGATTTCGCCGACCGGATTTATATGATGGATGCCGGCCAGGTTGTGCTTTCGGGAACGCCTAAAGAGGTTATTGAAAACCCTGTATTTTACGCTACCTACGTAGGAGAGACCAAGAATGTCACTTTTCCAGGCTAAGAACATCCGTGCCGGTTACGGAGACGTGGTGATTGTGGACGGCGTGAGTCTCAGCATCGCCAACGGCGACCTGGTGGCCATTGTCGGACCCAACGGCAGCGGCAAATCCACCCTCTTGAAGAGCCTGGTTGGGTTGGCCCGGCTGTTTTCCGGCCAGGTGTTGTACGACGGGCGCGACGTCACCAGGATCGCGCCCTGGCAAACCGTGAACATCGGGTTGGGCTACGTGCCGCAAGTGAACAACGTGTTTACCAACCTCACGGTTAATGAAAATTTGGAAATGGGCGCCTATTGTCGCCGCGATAAAGCAGGAATTAAGTCCGACCTGGAGGAAATATACCAGAGATTCCCTGAGCTGGCGGCCCGCAAGAAAGCCCGGGCCGAAACGCTGAGCGGGGGTGAAAGGCAGCTCCTGGCCATCGCGCGGGCGATGATGGCGCATCCCAGAATGTTGCTTCTGGATGAACCGCTGGCCTTTTTGTCGCCCAAAGCTTCGGGGGTTGTGTTGAACCGGCTGCTGCAGATCCAGGCCGAAGGGACTTCACTGCTCCTGGTTGAGCAAAATACCGTCAAGGCCCTCCAAAACGCATCTTACGGGTACATCCTCAATGAGGGTCGCTGTGTAATGGAGGGCAAGGGGCCGGAGCTCCTGGCGGATGAATCCCTCCGGGAGCGGTTTCTGGGTTTGGGAAAGGGGGTGTGAGTACCGCAAGCTTGTCCGGGCGTTCGCGAAGGTTTGAGAGACAGACGCCAGCCAACTGTTAAAGAAAGGAGGGTATTGTCCCGCAAACCCCCGAGGGTTGCGGGACGGTAATAAAAGAGATGCACAGAAAGATTATTGCGGTGATTACGGTGTTAGTTTTCTTGTCCGCCGCGCTGGTCGGGTGTGGCCAACAGGCGGCTGTGGACAAGGAAGAAGAGGTTGTCAAGCTCGGCTGCGCCCTGTCCATGAGCGGGCTCCTCGGCCCCATGGGCACCAAGATGACCGACGCGGTCAAACTGGCCGTGGAGGAAATCAACGCCGCCGGCGGCATCAACGGCAAGCAGGTGAAGCTGTACATTGAAGACGACGCCACTGATCCCGCCCAGTGCTTGAACGCCGTGAAAAAGCTGGTTGAGGCCAACGGTGTGCAACTGTTGATCACCGGGATGAGCAGCGGCGCCGCCAGCACCATCGGCCCGTACCTTTCCGAAAGAGGGGTACTCGCCATCTCCCCGTCGGCCACGTCACCGGCGCTGACTGGTGAGCCCTGGCGGGATTACTTCTTCCGCACTGTCCCGAGCGACGAGTACCAGGGCAAGGTGATGGCCCAGCTGGCGTTGGACCGGGGGCTTGAGCGCCTGGTTGTTTTCGCCATGGACAACGTTTACGGGGTGAGCCTGGGTGAAGTCGCAGAGCAGGCCCTCGAAGAAGGTGGGGCCGAGGTCGTAGCCTTCATCAAGTACGACCCCGCCAAAATGGACTACCGTTCCGAACTGACCCAGATCAAGAGCCTGAACCCCGACGGTGTAATCCACGTGGGTTACAACGACGACGGGGTAGTGGTCTACCAGCAGGCGCTCGATCTGGGGCTGGACACCGCCCAATGGATCGGCTGCGACGGGGTTTACGGTACCGGCCTGTTCAAGACCGAAGCTTCCGCCACCTTCATGGCTAACGCGGTGATCGGTACCCGGCCGGGAGCACCGGAGGGAGAGGAAGCTTACGAAAACTTCGTGGCCGCTTACCGGGCGGAGTACGATGCCGATCCTGAGGTGTTCTGCGACACCGTTTACGACGCCGTCAAGCTGATCGCGCTGGCCGCGGAGGCCGCCGGCAGCGAGGATCCCGCCAAGGTGCGCGACGCGCTGCTGGAGGTCGGACAAAACTACCAGGGCGCTAGCGGCACCATCACCTTCGACGAGGGTGGTGACCGGATCGGCGGTATTTATGAGATCTGGGACGTCGTCAAGGAAAACGGCGAGTTCAAGTTCCAGCGGGTGGAAAAGGTCACCGTGGAATAGGAACAAATCCACAAAAGGGCCCCTTCGTTCGGAAGGGGCCCTTTTACTGCAACCATTAGTTTTCCATTTTGCCGATTTGTGCCGGTTGAAACAGTTTACCGGTTATTATCCCCCTCCGCCAGCCTTTCCCGCAGCCGGGTGTACCGTTTCTGGGGCTTGTCGTTCCTGATGGCCATGGCCAGCGCCTTCTTGCTGCCCACCAGCACCACCAGTTTCCGGCCCCGGGTCACCCCGGTGTACACCAGGTTGCGCTGGAGCAGCACGTAGTGCTGGGTCAGCACTGGCATGATCACCACGGGGTACTCGCTACCCTGGGACTTATGGATGGATACCGCGTAGGCCAGCACCAGTTCTTCCAGCTCCGGAAACTCGTACTTCACGGTCCGGTCGTCAAAGTCCACCACCAGTTCCTGGTCTTCCCGGTTAATGGCGGTGATCCAGCCGATGTCCCCGTTGAAGACCTCTTTTTCGTAGTTATTCACGATCTGCATGACCTTATCGTGCCTCCTGAAAACCCGGTGCCCCCGGGTAATTCCGGCCCCGCCCGGGTTTAAGAGGTTCTGAAGCTCGACGTTGAGGTTTTCCACCCCGGCAACACCCTTGTGCATGGGGGCCAGTACCTGAATGTCCCGCACCGGGTGGAACCCGAATCGTTTAGGGATACGTTCCCGGCAGAGTTTTAGTATTTTGGAAACGACTCTCTCGGGATCGTCCTCCTCGATGAAGTAAAAGTCGGTCGCGGTCCCGGGGTCGAGCGGCCGGCGAATATCCGGAAACTCTCCCCGGTTGATCCGGTGGGCGTTAACCACGATCCGGCTTTCCCGCGACTGCCGGAAAATTTCAGTGAGCGTCACCACGTCAAACCGGCCGGAGTCGATGATGTCCCGCAGCACATTGCCCGGCCCCACTGAGGGAAGCTGGTTCACGTCCCCCACCAGGATCAGGGTGGCCTGGGGCGGAACCGCCTTCACCAGGTGATACATCAGGATGGTGTCGATCATGGAGGCCTCGTCCACGATGATCACGTCGGCCTCTAGGGGGGAATCCTGGTCCCTTTGGAAGCCGCCTTTCTGCGCGCTGAATCCCAGCAGCCGGTGGATGGTCCTGGCCTCGAACCCGCATGCCTCGTGCACCCGCTTGGCCGCCCGGCCGGTGGGGGCCGCCAGGAGAATCCGGAGCCCAAGAGCGCAGAGTATTTTCACGACGGCCTTGATAATGGTGGTCTTGCCGGTGCCGGGTCCACCGGTGACGATCACCACCTTGCTTTGCACCGCCAGCGCCACCGCTTCTTTCTGCCGGTCCGCCAACCGGACGTTGAGTTTTTTTTCCACCCACGCCAGCGCCTGTACCGGGTCAAGGCGGCGGACAGTCGAACCGGCCTCCCGCAACGCCAGCATCCTGCGGGCCAACCGGGCTTCGGCGATGAAAAAAGGAGTGAGGTACACCGCGTCTTCGTCCAGGATGACCCGCTGGTCCGCCCGGAGCCGGTCCAGGGCGGTAAGAACTACCCCGCGCTCCACCTCCAGCATCTCGACCGCCTTATCCACCAGGGATTCCCGGGGATAATAAACATGCCCTTCGCTCATCAATTCGTTCAATACATACAGCAGCCCTTCCTCGGCCCGCATGACTGAATTCGGGTCGATCCCCAGGTGCCGCGCAATCCGGTCCGCGGTGATGAATCCGATCCCGCGGATGTCGGCCGCCAGGCGGTAAGGATTTGCCCGCACCGTTTCCACGGCCGCCTTCCCGTACTGTTTATAGATCCTGGCCGCGTGGGCGGCGCTGACCCCGTGGCCCTGGAGGAAAACCATGATCTCCTTGATCTCCCGCTGGTCTTCCCAGGCCTTGGTGATCATGGCGATCCGCTTGGGGCCAATGCCTTCCACCCGGGCCAGTTCCGCGGGGGAATTCTCGATGACGTCGAGGGTGTTCAGCCCGAACTCCTTGACGATCCGCTGCGCCATCACGGGGCCGATGCCCTTGATCAGTCCGGAACCCAGGTATTTCCTGATCCCGTTGACCGTGGCCGGTACCACCGTCTCGTATTGCTCGACCCGGAACTGCAACCCGAATTTCTTGTCGTGCACCCATCGCCCCGTGAGTTTCAGGAACTCGCCGGGATTGAGTCCGGCCAGATTGCCTACAATGGTGGTGAGCCCCTTCTTGCCCTTCTCCTGCAGCCGGGCAACGATAAAGTGGGTTTCCTCGTTGTAGTAGGTTATTCGCTCCAAACAACCGTAGATGGTTTCCAAGCGGGCCACCCCCTTTGAGCGTACATGTCTTCTTTCCCCGGCAGGAGTACCCCCTCCAGCAGCTGGTGCTCCGCTAAGGTTAACCAAGATAATCTGCCGGGAGGACAGTTTTACAGACAAATTTAGACGACTTGAACCCTTGCAAACATTTTCCACATATTATAATAACCCCATTCCAGGCGATACACCAGCTCGGACCGTGACCCATCCCGCGGAAAGCCTGGGATTAGCGTCTGGTTTGCAGTTTAAAATGACAGAATCATTCTATTGTAAGAAACAAACCAGATATATATAATTATAATAAAACCTAAAATCCCCATGGAGGAATATCCGATGCCTTTTGAGGTTTATGTTCCAAAAAGCAAGCAAGCCGATAATAAACCTCGACCGATAGTCAAGTTGTCAAAGACGTCCATCGTGTTAAACAAAATCTCCCGCCAGAAACTAAAAGCTACACACCTGGAACTGGCATTTGATCCCGAAAAACGTATGATTCGCATCCGACCCACGAAAGCGGAAAACGAAGCCGCACTGGAGATAAGAAAGACCAAGGTTTGCGCCAAAGGTTTTTTTAGCAACTTCGGTATTGACAAGCAGGGGAAATTTGAAGCCCGGTACGATGAACAGGAAAATGCGCTGTATGTAGAGCTCTAGTGGATCTCTTCGACATTTTCCTAATAATCATCAGGAGAAACAAGGGATGGCCCAATACCAGGTTGCCATAGACAGCGAAATTTTGTAGCAGGCGGGGCGCGATTTTGCGCCCCTTGCCTTTGTTTGCCTCTTTGTCTGCCTTAATCAGATATACGGGCACAAAATGGGCACAAAAAAGCTTCCGAGCAGAACCCCTGATCTCGGAAGCCTTGATTTTACTGGTGGGCGGAGCAGGAATTGAACCTGCGACCTTCTGCGCGTCAAGCAGACGTTCTCCCACTGAACTACCCGCCCAAATCCCATCTCCCATTATGCCCGAGTTCGAACCACTTGTCAAGCGACCGCACTATTCATCTTTACTCCCGGACAGCGCAAATGACTCCGCTAAAGCAGACGCTTGTACCAGACTTCCCGTTCTACCGCGTATCCGGCAACCAGCGCCACACGTCCCAACTCACGGCCCTGGATCAAGAAGATCATCTCGCCCAGGGGTTGTCCGGCTGCGATCGGGGCTACCAGGTCTTCGTGCAGCCGGACTTCTTTCCCCAACTTGGGGAGTTGCTCTTGCGGAATGGGCAACTTGACCGTTTCCGCCGGCACCACGGTCACGTCAGGCCGAGTGCCGTCCCGCACCCTGAGCCTGGTCAGCCGGTCACCGGCTGTGGCCACTTCCACAGGCTCGATTTCAAAGCCATAAGTCAGAAGTTTTTGGGCGTCGTAGTATCGGCCGTCGCTGTGCAGGATCACGGCTATCAGTTGCCGGCCGTCACGGGTGGCCGAGGCAATCAGGCAGTGCCCGGCCATTGAGGTCGTGCCGGTCTTCACCCCGTCGATTCCCTCGAAATCGGAATGCAACAGCCGGTTGGTGTTGCGTATCCTCTGTTTCCGATCTGAATTGTGCCAGTACACGGTGACGCTTCGGGTCCGCACCAGCGCAGCGAATTGGGGAATCCGCAACGCGTAGCGAGCGATGAGGGCAAGGTCGTAGGCAGTCGAATCGTGGTTGGGGTGGGTAAACCCGTGGGTATTTACAAAACGCGTGTTGGTAGCGCCCAGTTCCCGGGCTTTCAGGTTCATCCAGTGGATGAACAGATCGTAGTCCCCGGCCACGTGCTCGGCGATGGCGATGGTGCTGTCGTTGGCCGACATAATGAGTGCCGCCTTCAACAGGTTTTCCAGGGTGATCTGCTCGCCGTCGCGGATATCGATGATACTACCCCGTTCAAACCGGGCCGCTCGTTTGCTGACGGTGACCACGTCATCGGGCCGCCCGACTTCCAGGGCCACAATGGCGGTCATCACCTTAGTCAGGCTGGCCGGGTCCTTTTGGTGGTGCTCGTTCTTGCCATACAGCACGTGTCCAGTGGCGGCATCCACCAGTATCGCCGCATCGGCCGTCACTCTTGGAGGCTCAGCACAGGAAGCCTGGGGGAGTGTGTAGCACAATACAAAGATTAGCAAGGCCAAGCTCGTCCTTGCCAGCAATTGCATCCTTATATCACCCTCCCACCCTATTTTCTCGCCGGGTGACACGATTATTCCGTAATATTCGGCTTCTGATGAAAATACACCTTATAAGAACTAATAAGGACGGTGATCGACGTGCGGATCTACTTTTTAAGCGCCCGGAACCTGCGGCGAAATTTCTTCCTGACCGTCTTGCTGGTGTTTGTGGCGGCTACCTTTTACGCGGTTCTGCTTCGCCAGCCCGCCGCCGTGCCCACCGCGGCCGACCACTTCCCGATAGTTTACAAAGTCAAGACCAAGGAAAAGGTGGCCGCCCTGACCTTTGACATCAGCTGGGGCGAAGAGGTGCCGAGGCCGGTGCTCGACATCCTCGACCAGGAGGACCTCCGGTGCACCTTCTTCCTATCGGGCCCCTGGGCGGCCAAACATCCGGAAATCGCCAGGCGGATCGCGGAGGACGGCCACGAGGTCGGCAGTCACGGCTGGCGCCACGAGAACTACAGCACCTTTTCGGACGCCATGATCAAGGAGGAGATCGCCAAGGCACACAAGGTGCTGGTGGAAACCACCGGCCAGAAACCCAGTCTGATCCGGACGCCGAACGGCGACTGGAACGAACGGGTGGTAAAGGCGATCTCCGAGGCCGGATACCAGACGATCCAGTGGAGCATTGACTCCCTGGACTGGAAGGACATCGGACCACAGGAAAGCACCAAACGGGTACTCGACCGCCTCGAACCGGGCGCAATTATCCTTATGCACGCCAGTGACAGCGCCGAGCAGACCCCGATCTCGCTTCCGCACATCATCAAGGGAATCAAGGAAAAGGGCTACAAGCTGGTAACCGTGTCGGAACTGCTGAAATACGGCCGAGGCGTGGCCGAATAACCCTGTCGGACAACACCGAAGCAACGCCGGGAAAGCGGGAAGCCACAGCTTTGTGCTGCGGCTTCCCGGCTACTCGGTGATGGGGGTTGCGCGGCGGTTGATTTCTTTAAGTTCGTCCGCAAACGCGCTGACCGGTTCCCCTCTCCGAACTCCCTCGGCTATGTTTTTCAACCGGGTGACAGTATCGGTATCGGTGGTGACCATCACCCGCTCGACCCGCGGTTCGGCGTCCTTGACCCGCTTCGCCACTTCCCGCTTGGTAGCTTCGGTCCGTTCCTTTTCCATTTCAGCCTCCAGGTTGACGCCCACGTAAGCCGTAGTACCAGTGAGTACCACGGTCGCCCTGTTCACCCCGGGGGTTTCGGCCGCCACTTTCGCCAGCCTATCCGCCAGCCGACTGGCCTCCCGGGGATCGTTGGGCAGGGTCTGTCGCGCCCCCGGTGGGGCTCCCGGAACCTGTTCCGGCGGAGCCGGCCGCCGCAGCGCGGCACAACCGGTTACGGCCAGAAACACAAAAATCGCCCCCATCAGGGCGGCCAGCATGACCAGGTACCTTCTCCGTCCGCTAGGCATAAACTCCCTCCTTTCCTGTTTGGAGCTAGTATTTGCTGCCACTTGGCGGGTATACCACGGGGCCGGCGGTAATTAATGCTACCGGCCCCGGCCGGAAGAAACCTCTCGCCGGAGGCGGGACTGTTCCAGGTAGTTGTTCACGGCCTGGGCAAAGGCCTCGGCCAGCATCTGCTGGTAGGTGGGTTTCAACAGCAGCTTGCCCCCGTGGGGATGGGACATGTAGCCCATCTCTGCTAGGATGGCGGGCATGGCGGTATTGCGCAGCACGTAATAGTTCGCCGGCTTTATCTTGCACGGTAATGGTGCGGGAAGATTTTCCAGGGCCTTTTTCACTTCCTGAGCCAGCAGCAAACCCTCCTCCGAAAGATGGAAATAATATACCTCGGCGCCAGAACAATCGGGATCGTAAAATATGTTGGAATGGATGCTCAAAAACACTTCCGCCGCGTTGCTATTGGCCACCTGGACCCTTTCGTTCAAATCGATATGGCGCCGGATAAAAGTCCCGTCAGCATAACACAGCAACTCGTCGTCTTCACGAGTCATAATCACGCCGATCCCCTTCTCCACCAAAGCCACCTGGGTGCGCCGGGCCACCTGGAGGTTGATCGTTTTTTCGAAGACGCCGTTAACCTCGTCCACCGCTCCCGGATCACCCCCCCCATGTCCCGGATCAATGACCACCGTCGGTTTGGCCGCGGCCCCGGCCACTGGAACAAGCTGGCCCCAAAGTAGCAGCACGATCACGGCCGCGCCCAGGCAAAATGTCTTTCGTCTCCGCAGGCGCTGGTTGTCCAATATTGGTTCACCCCCGGAATTTAAGCTAGTTTTAGTGTGAACCGCCGGTCAGAACCTAAACTGACAAAACCTGCCGGATACGAAATACACGGAACAAAGAACCAAAGATACCCCGGGGCGAACCCGGGGCCACACGATCATGAACAGCCGGAGAACCTACCGCGGATGCCGCCGCGACCGACACCACCAGTACAGCCCGGCCATCAGCAGCATTCCCATCACCAAATAATCCAGCCGGTGAAACCACAGCTTGATCCGGTGCCAGTTCTCCCCAAGCAAGAGTCCCACGTACGTCAAGGCAATGCTCCACGGCAGCGAACCCAGAAAAGTGTAGATTATAAACCGCCGGATGTTCATCCGGGAGATGCCGGCCGGCAGGGAGATGAAGGTCCGCACGACCGGCAGTAGGCGGGTGAAAAACACGGTGGCCTCGCCGTAACGGGCGAACCACCGATCCGCCAGCGCCAGCTTCTCCCTGGAGACCCCAAAGTATCGGCCGTATCGCAGCACCAGCGGCCGACCGCCCCAGGAACCGACTAGGTAAGAGATTACGGAACCCACTGTGCCCCCGACTGTCCCAGCCAGTACCACGCCCCAGAAGTTCAAGACCTCCTGGCTGACCAGAAAACCACCGAAGGGCAGAATAATCTCGCTGGGCAGAGGCACGTTGGCGCTCTCAATGGCCATCCCGACCCCCACCCCCCAGTAGCCCCAGGCAGCGACAGTTTCGGTGACCTGGAGCAAAAACCGGTCCAACCACGTCGTCATTCCTAGACCCCCTGCCAGATTCTATGCCGCCCCCAACCCAAAAACCCCTGGCAAGTAACGGGTATAGCGCACCCCGGGTCAAAAACAGGAATGGGGAACGGCACTTTTTCCGTTCCCCGCAGCACTTCAAGGTTATATCAATCTGCCTTGTCTGCCTACGATTTTAGTTGGTGCAGTATCTTATGGATCAGCGGCTCAATTTTCATCAGTTCCGCCTGGGGCACCGGCACACCGCGCTCTGATGCCGGGGTCAGGGCGTGACAAAGTCGGCGGAAGTTGCTGGATATCGAGGAGGGTGCCACTCCGTACATCCGGGCCAGCCGGTGCTGGCTGATCCGTTTCCGGCCCTCCCTCCGGACCACGGCGTAAATCACGGCGGCGATCCAGGCCGAGGGTTTGCGCAAGTTAGGCCGTTCCCGGCAGCAAAAGTCGTGCCACAGGCGCAACGCCTCGCTTTTCATTTTCTTCCGCTTGAATCCCAGGCATTCAAGTCCGGAGGTAATTTGGGAAGCCACTTCGGCGTAGGTCTCTTCAGGCCAGGCAAAGGAACCGGGGTCCTGCTCGTCCCGCTCCTCCGGCGCCGGGCTTGTACGTCCGGCGGTCAGGCGGCGGCGGATCTGGCGAATCTCCTCGGCGCTCTGGATCAGCCGCAACAGTTCCTCCATCTGCGCTCGCCCCTCCCTGGTAGCACAGATTTGCTTGAGCAAGTCCCCCTGGAAAAGAGACCTTAGGGATGGCATTACGCTCGGAACGTCATCCCGGACCTGAAATAGCACCGGTGCAGACAACCCCAGACCTAAGCGGATGACGTACCCGTTGAGCCGGTGGGCCTGGGAACGCAGGTATTCCTGCCAGGCAGTGCTCCCCTCCTGCCCGTTGGTGCGCCGCCAACGCTGGAAGTCTTGCTTGAGCCAACTATTGAGTTCCGCTTTGAATGCTTCCGGGAGCCCGATCGCACTGGTGGAAAACTCGTACTCTTCCCCGACCTTCAGGATGCGCACGTAAAGAATGCTCCCGGTGATAATATCGTCATCCACGCCCGGTTCGTGGACCCAGATCTCCTCGCCGAAAGCCAGGTCCTTAAGCACCACGCCTTTTCCGGGAAAGACCGTTTTCACCTCGTAGAAATTACACCGTGCTTCCTGCCAGAGCACCAGCAGTACCGCCTCGGGGAAGGGGAGTCTAGACCCGCACACATCCCCGAATAACTCAATCAAGGTCTGCCCGTTGGACAAAGGATAGTCGAAAATAAACCATTCAAAGCAACGCTCGATAATCAGTTCGTCGTCTAGGTCTTGGATGTCTTCATCAATCTGGGCGAAATACACCTCCTGCGCCGAGGCCGCCTCCCGTAGAAAGACCACCTCTTCGGCAAACTCCCCGAGTTTCTGGCGCAGTTCCGCGCTGCTCCGGCGCCACTTGGCCTGAGCCAGAGAGACCACCTTTTCCGGTTTCCCGCAGCATTCGCGGTATGCGCGGCCACGGCCACAGGGACACTGCTGGTCTGAGCTTTTAATGATCCGAACCCTCCTTTGCTCCATCAGAGTACAGGGCCGCTTTAATCCCTCTAAGTATTCTACTCCCAGGTTCGGTCTCCTGCTCCGAACCACGTTTAAATGGCTCCAGGGGCAGGAAATTACCGGGTAGGTGGAAGTCAGGCGTCACCGCCTCCGTTCCCGGGCAGGTATCAGGCCCGGGGCCGGTGAAATAATTAGGAGCAAGCTAAAATCTTGCCCCAAGAAGGTGTTCTAATGGCCAGGTTCCTCGTGATTGACGGAAACAGTCTCCTGCACCGCGCTTACCACGCAATCCAACCGCTTTCGACCTCCACTGGTTTGCCGACCAACGCCGTGTATGGTTTCACCAACATGCTGCTGCGAATAATCGCGGAGGAACGGCCGGACATCATCGTGGTGGCCTTTGACAAGAGCAGGACCACTTTCCGCCACGAGCTTTACGGGGAATACAAGGCTCAGCGCCCCCCAATGCCGGAGGACCTGCGCCTCCAGCTGCCCCTGCTCAAGGACGTGCTGCAAGCAATGCGGATCCCGATTGTGGAAGCAGAGGGTTACGAGGCCGACGACATTATCGGCACCCTGGTCACCGACGCCGTGCGGGCCGGACACGAATCCCTGATCCTTACCGGCGACAAGGACGTCCTGCAACTGGTCGGTCCCCGCACAGTCGCCTTGCTGATCAGGAAGGGCATCACCGATATGGACCGGTACGACCCGGCCCGGACGCGGGAGCGCCTCGGCGTCGATCCGGAACAGTTGGTCGACCTGAAAAGCCTGGTGGGCGACCCTTCGGACAACATTCCCGGGGTTCCGGGCATCGGCCCCAAAACGGCCGCCAAGCTGCTGACCGCCTACGGCCGCCTGGAAACCATCCTGGAAAAACTGGATGAACTACCGCCCCGCTGGCGCAAGCAGTTGGAAACCTACAGCGAGCAGGCCCGGCTTTCCAAGAAACTGGCCACGATCAAGACGGACGTTCCCGAATTGAAAGACCTTAACCTGGAACCCTGGCCGGGACCGGACAAACCTTCCCTGCTCCGGGTGTTCAAAAAGCTGGAATTCCGGAGCCTGGTGCGCCGCGTCACCGAGGCCCCGGCGGTCGCGGACGTTCCGGCCGGGAAACAGGTGGACACTTTTCGCCCGGAATACCGGCGCCTGGACAGCGCGGACGACTTGGAAAACCTGATTTCGGCCGCGCGCCGCGCAGGTCGGGTAGCGGTGGCTTTCGCGGGCAATCGCAAAAGCCCCGGGGTGCTGGCTCTGGCGGTGGACACCGGCAATTACCTCCTGTCCCTGGGTGAGGCCGAGGCACCCGTTCTGAACGGACTACGCGGCCTGCTGGCCGACGACAAGATCGGTAAGCTCATGCACAACGCCAAGGAATTCTTGCGCGCGGGGCACGGCTTCCCCCTGCACAACCTAGCCTTCGACACCATGGTGGCCGCCTACCTGATCAATCCCCTGGCCGCCAATCAAAAGCTGGAGGACGTGGCCCACCAGTACCTGGACCTGGTGCTTCCGGTCGATGATCCCGCAGCTCCAGCCGCCAGCGCCGCGTGTATCTGGAGGCTTTCCCGGTGCTTAAGGGCCGAGTTGGCCGCCTTCCGGCTGGATTACCTGTACGACCAGGTTGAACTGCCGCTGGTCAGCGTGCTGGCCGCCATGGAAGCGGCCGGGGTGGCGGTCGACCGGGACCAGCTCGAAGCCATGTCGGCCGAGTTCGGCGCCAAGATCGCGGAACTGGAAGCCCGGATTCACCGCCTGGCTGGGGAGAAATTCAACATCAACTCGCCCCGCCAGTTGGGCCGCATCCTGTTCGAAAAGCTGGAGCTGCCGGCTGGGAAAAGGACCAAAACCGGCTACTCAACCGACGCCGGTGTCCTGCTGGAACTGGCCGCCGAACATGAAATTGCGGCCCTGCTGTTGGAATACCGCCAGTTGGTCAAGTTGAAGAACACTTACGCCGACGGGCTGTCTACGCTGGTGGACCCGGATACCAGGCGGCTGCACACCACGTTACACCAGACGGTAACGGCCACCGGACGGCTGTCCTCGGCCGAGCCCAATCTGCAGAACATCCCGATCCGGATGGAAGCCGGACGCCGCATCCGCAAAGTGTTCATCCCCCGGAATCCGGCGAACGTGCTGCTAACAGCCGACTATTCCCAGATCGAGCTGCGTATCCTGGCCCATCTGTCGGGAGATCCGGCCCTGACCGCCGCCTTCCGGGAAAATCAGGACATCCACGCCCGGACGGCCGCCGAGGTGTTCGGGGTGCCCCTGGAGGCGGTGACCCCTGAGCTGCGTAACCGGGCCAAGGCAGTAAATTTTGGAATTATTTATGGAATCAGCGACTTCGGCCTGGCCCGCGACCTGAAGGTATCTCGCGCCGAAGCCCGGGAGTATATCCGGAGGTATTTCGCCCGGCTTCCCGGGGTAAAGGATTACATAAACAGGAGCATTCAGAGGGCCCGGGAACGGGGTTACGTCACCACCGCCTTGAACCGGCGCCGGCCGCTGCCCGAACTATTCAGCTCCAATCGCACGGTGCGCAGTTTCGGGGAACGGGCGGCCATTAACACCCCGATCCAGGGTATGGCCGCGGACATCATTAAAATGGCCATGGTCCGGATCTACGCCGCGCTGCAACGAAAAAACCTAAAGACGCTGATGATCCTGCAGGTTCACGACGAACTGATTTTCGACGTGCCCTCGGAAGAGGTCTGCGAGGTGGCGCCGCTGGTGAAGACCCTGATGGAGGAGGTGCTGCCGCTGAACGTACCGTTGGCTGTCGACCTGAAATTCGGGCCCAACTGGTACGAAGTGCGCAAGTTCGAAGAGGTGACCCGATGCCTGAACTACCGGAAGTAGAAACCATCGTCCACGACCTGCGCCGCCGCCTCGTCGGCCGGGTGATCCAACGCGTGACGGTCATCCTGCCCAAAGTGGTGGCCGCCCCGGCGCCGGAGGAGTTCGCCCGGCTACTCGCCGGTCGGGAAATTACCGGCCTTGGCCGTCGGGGCAAGTACCTCCTGGTGGATCTCGCCGGCGGTTGGGCACTGGTGATCCACCTGCGCATGACCGGCCAACTGGTCTACAGCGCTAAAGCCCGAACTTTCCCAAAACATACCCACCTGGTGTTTTACCTGGATCGCGGCGCGCTTCGGTTCACCGACCTGCGTCAGTTCGGGCGGGTGCACCTGGTGCCGGTACGGGAACTGGACCGCGTCCCAGGCCTTCGCAAACTCGGAGTGGAACCGTTGGGACCGGAATTCAAGGAGCACGAATTCATCAGCCGCCTGCAGCGTTCCCGGCGGATGATCAAACCTCTGCTTCTGGACCAGGCCTTCCTGGCCGGACTGGGGAACATTTATACTGACGAAGCGCTGCACCGGGCCGGCATCTACCCCGAAAGGATCGCCGCCGGATTGGACGCCCGCGAGGCCCGCGCCCTGTACCGGGCGATCCGGGAGGTGCTAGCGGAGGGCATCTCCTTCCGGGGCACCAGCGTGCAGCACTACGTGGACGGCGCCGGGCAACCGGGCTGGTTCCAGAATATTCTGCGGGTTTACGGCAAGCGGGGCGTACCCTGCCCCACCTGCGGCACGCCGGTGGAGCGTATCCGTTGCGGCGGGCGCAGCACTCACTACTGCCCGACCTGCCAACCGCGTATCTAGGCACCAAAGAAACTCCCCTTCCATACTCTAAACAGAGAAGCGCTGGGGAGGGGAAAACTTGGAACTGTTAGCGCTGTTCATCTTCGGGATCGCGTTGAGCCTGGACGGCTTCGGCGCCGGCCTCGCTTACGGACTGCGTCGGATCAGGGTTCCCATAACTTCTATGCTGATCATCAGCCTGACCTCGGGCGCGGCGATCAGCGCCTCGTTGGTCCTGGGGCACCTGGCCACCCAGGGCATCGCGCCGGACCTGGCTCGGCACCTGGGCGGTTGGCTCTTGATTTTTCTCGGGCTGTGGATCTTGCTCCAGGCCCTACGCCGTTCTACCGAACGAATCCTACGGCTGCGGATTCCGCAGTTGGGCATAGTGGTCCAGGTGTTACTGGAACCGCTGGAAGCCGACATGGATAATTCCGGCTGCATCTCCCCCAGGGAGGCCGTGGTCCTGGGCATCGCGCTGGCTCTGGACGCGTTTGCGGCCGGTTTCGCCATCGCCCTGTCCGGACTGTTCACCGTGTTCGTGCCACTGTTCGTGGTTGCAGGGCTGTTCATTCTGCTGAACCTGGGCATGGCGATGAGCCAACGCTCGGCTCTCTTCCTGAGCAGCAAGGTCAATCTCCTGCCCGGCTGCCTGCTTATCGCCCTGGGGGTTTTTCGCACTTTCATTTAACAAGCGGTCAAGCGCTTCCTTGAACGGCTATTTGCGCGGTAAGCATTTTTGCCCGGGGATAAGGAGGGGGAAAATCGTGAAAGTCATCGGTCTCACCGGCGATGCCGGTAGCGGCAAGAGTACCGTTGCCCGAATACTTAAGGATCTCGGCGCCGCTGTAATCGACGCCGACCAGGTCGCCCGCACCCTCACCGTTCCGGGCTCCCCGGTGCTGAACGAAATCGTCGGGACCTTCGGTGAGGAAGTGCTGAACCCCGACGGCACATTGGACAGGCCCCGACTGGCCGCCCGGGTGTTCGCCGCTCCGGAGGACCGGGCCCGGCTGAACCAGATCACCCACCCTCCGGTACTGGCAATTTTAAAACGCGAAATCAACCGGGTTCGGCGGGGCCGTGGGGTTTTGGTGGTGGAGATACCCCTATTGCTGGAAACCGGTATGCAGTCTTTGGTCGACGAAATCTGGGTGGTCACCGCCGACCGACCCGTGAAACTGGCCCGCCTGGAGGCACGGGGGGTGAATCCAGAACTGGCCGCGCGCATCCTGGCCGCTCAGATGCCCCAGGAGGAGAAAATCAAACATGCCCACCGGATCATCGACAATAATGGCTCCTTGACAAGCACCAGGGAGCAGGTTATAAAGTATTGGACCGAACTTGAGGCGGAGTGATGGGGGCTTGCGCAAGATCTGGTTTTTGCTGCTGCTAATCCTGCTCCTCGTCGTGGCCTTCAACGCCGAGCGGATCGGACGGCATTATTATCCCTTCCCGCACCAGGAAATGATTTTTTACTACGCCCACCGGCACAACCTGGACCCCTACCTGTTGGCCGCCCTGATCAAGACCGAAAGCAATTTTCGGGTCGATGCCGAGTCCTCCAGGGGTGCCTTGGGACTGATGCAGATCATGCCCGACACCAGCCGGTGGATCGCCGAACAACTCGGTCGGGAGGAGTTCGATCCCCGGCAACTGACCGATCCCGAAATCAATCTGATGTTCGGCAGCTGGTACCTGGCCCACCTGTTCGAGGAATTCGGCCACGACCCCATCTTGGTCCTGGCCGCATACAACGGCGGACGCGGAAACGTCCACGCCTGGCTTCGCGATGCCCGCTGGACCGGGGAAGCCAAGACCCTGGAACAGATTCCTTTCCCGGAAACTCGTCAGTTCGTGAGAAAAGTCCTCCTGAACTACCGAATCTACAACTTCCTTTACCGTAACTAACTAGATTCCGCTGAAAAAGTCTATTTCCACACCGTTTGCTGTGCTTGGTATTATCTCCGGCTACTCGGGTCCGCGCTAAGGGTCGAAATGCGGAGCCGACATAAGGCCGCAAATCGCAGCCGAAAATCATGCATTCAGAATATGCTCCTGAATTACCCTAGCGCAACGGGGGCAGAGATCCGGGTGTTCCTCGTCAACCCCGGTTTCGGCGTAGGTCCAACAGCGCACGCACTTCGTCCCGGGAGCCCGGCGCACCGCCACCCGTAGGTCCAGCAGGGACCCGGCGACCGCGTCGTCCGGCACCCCTTCGACCGCCGGAACGATCCGGACGGACGAAGTTAAGAAGATCGGCCGGAGCTGGAATTCATTCTCCCGGAGGAATTCCAGGAGTTCTCCATCCGCATAGAGCACCACTTCGGCTTCCAGGGAATCCCGGATCAGCTTTTCCTGGCGGGCACCTTCCAGCACCCGAAGCACGTCCTGCCGCACCGTCAGGAGCCGTTCCCAGCGTCGCTCCAGTTCGTCGTTCAAGTACTCCGGGTTCGGCTCCGGCATTTCCAACAGCTGAACGCTCGGTGGTTTCTTGCCGTTCGCGGGGAAGTGCCGCCAGACTTCTTCGGTGGTAAACGCCAGTACCGGTACCAGCAACCGGACCAGCGTGTCCAGAACGGCATACATTACGGTCTGGGCCGCCCGCCTGGTTAAAGCACCGGACAGTTCGCAGTACAGCCGGTCCTTGATAACGTTCAGGTAAAAGGCGCTCAGGTCAGTAACGCAGTAGTTATAAACGGTATGGTACACCAGGTGGTACTCGTATTCCCGGTAGGCCTTGAGCACCCGGTCGGTAACCCGCGTCAGCTTTGCCAGTGCATACCGGTCGAGTTCGGTCAGTTCGGTGTAGGTGACGGCGTCCCGCTCCGGGTCAAAATCGCTCAGGTTCCCCAGAAGAAATCGGAAGGTATTTCGGATCTTCCGGTAGGCTTCCGACAACTGTTTCAGGATCGCTGGCGACACCGCCAGGTCACCCCGGTAGTCGGCCGAACACACCCACAGCCGGAGGATATCGGCGCCCAGTTCCTTCAGCACCTCCGCCGGGTCAACCACGTTCCCAAGCGACTTGGACATCTTGCGTCCGTGCTCATCAACCACAAAGCCGTGCGTTAGCACCGCCCGGTACGGCGGCTTCCCGGCAACCGCCACGGAGGTGGTCAGTGAGGAGTTGAACCAGCCCCGGTGTTGGTCACTGCCCTCCAGGTACAGGTCCGCGGGCCAGCGCAGCTCGGGCCAGTAATCGGGCTGGGTGAGCACCCCCCAGTGGCTGGAACCCGAATCGAACCAGACGTCCATGGTGTCCAGTTCCTTGGTGAAGCCCCCGTTCCCGCCGCAGTGGGGGCACTTCAGGTCCGGGGGTAGCAGTTCCTCCACTTCCCAGGCATACCAGATGTCCGAACCGTGCGTACGGAAAAGCTCTTTCAGGTACGCGATCGTCTTTTCGGTAATCACTTCCCGCGCGCAGGCGGCGCAATAAAAGATCGGAATCGGCACGCCCCAGAGCCGCTGCCGCGAAATGCACCAGTCACCGCGGCCGGCGACCATCCCGTATATCCGTTCGCGGCCCCAGTCCGGAATCCACTGCACCTGCCCGATGGCTTCCAGCAACCGGTCGCGGAAACCATCGATCGAGGCGAACCACTGTTCGGTCGCCCGAAAGAACACCGGGTGCTTGCACCGCCAGCAATGCGGGTACTGGTGCCGGACCGAGGAATGTCCGACCAGTGCGCCGCGGTTCGCCAATTCCCGGATCACCACCGCGTTGGCGTCCAAGTAGAAATGCCCCTCCAGCTTCCCCGCCTCCGCGGTGAAGTAGCCCTTGCTGTTTATCGGCGAAATCACCGGCAGGCCGTAGCGCTGGCCGAGCGCGAAATCTTCCTCGCCGTGCCCGGGCGCAATATGCACACAACCGGTGCCTTGCTCCAAGGTGACGTACTCGTCCAGGACGACCACTGAGTTCCGGTCCACGAAGGGGTGCCGGCACACCACACCCTCCAGTTCCTCACCCCGGTACTCCCGTTCCACCGCGGCCTGCGGGTCACCCAGCACCTCGCGGAAACTGTCGGCCAGCTCCCGGGCAACCAGATAGTGCCGGCCGCCGCTGGACAGAAGCGCGTAGATAAACTCTGGGTGGAGGCAGATGGCCACGTTGGACGGAATGGTCCAGGGCGTGGTCGTCCAGATCACGATCGCGGTTCCGGATTCGGGCAACAGTCCCCGCCCGTCGGCTACTGGGAAGGCGACGTAGATGGACGGGGATTTCTTTTCCGCGTACTCCACCTCGGCCTCGGCCAGCGCGGTCTCGCAGGTGGAACACCAATACACCGACTTCAGGCCTTTGTAAATGTACCCGCGCTTGGCCATTTCGCCGAAGATCTCGATTTGACGGGTCTCAAAATGGGGTTGCAGGGTCAGGTACGGGTTGTCCCAGTCCCCCCGCACGCCCAGCCGCTTGAATTCTTCCCGCTGGATGTCCACAAACTGTAACGCGTAGTCCCGGCACCGCCGGCGGAACTCCACCGGATCGAGTTCGTGGCGCCGAATACCGAGTTGCTTGATGGCCTGCTGTTCAATAGGCAGACCGTGGGTATCCCACCCCGGAACAAAGGGAGCGTCGTAGCCGTCCATGGACTTGAACTTTACCACCATGTCCTTCAGCACCTTGTTCAGGACATGCCCCAGGTGAATATGGCCGTTGGCGTAGGGCGGCCCGTCGTGCAGGATGAACTTGGGACGCCCCGCGTTCTTGGCCTGCACCAACTGGTAAACGTTGATTTCGTCCCAGAACCTGAGAATCTCCGGCTCCCGCTTTGGCAGGTTCGCCCGCATCGGGAAATCGGTAGCGGGTAGATTCAGCGTTTTACTGTAATCCATTGGTTTCCTCCTTGCTTCGTAACGGAATCTCAAAACAAAAACCCCTGCGCCCCAAGGGGCGAGAGGTCTTCCCGCGGTACCACCCTAATGCGCCGCCCGAGTCTTTTTGACCGCAACGGCCTCTGGGCTGGATAACGGCAGCAACCGGCAAGGCTTAATGGGAAGGTTACGGCAACCTCCGTTCAGCCTGCGCCTCGCGGGCGATTTTCACCAAAATTCGGTACCCGGCTCCCACCGTCCCGGGCTCGCTGAAAACCGCTGGTTTCGGCTACTCTTCCCGGTCATCGGCCGCTTTTCGCATCCTACCGCATTATTATATTTAAAGTGCACTGGTCCGTCAACTTCCGCAATTCATCCCCTATCCCAGCAGCACCCCCACCACCGGAACTGTCGGGTCCTCCTCCCTCAGCCGGGCCACGTTAAGCTCGGGGTGAGGCTTTAGGTCCACAACCCCCACGTAGGCTTCCCAGAAGCGGAAGAGAACCTCCCGCTCAGTACCGACCACCACGCCTTCCCACCGCCGTCCGAAGGAGTTCGCAAAAGCCGCCTTGATCTCGGCCAATTCCGCATCTTCCGGGACCTCCGTCCAAACGCCCGCCACCTTCCCCGCCGCAACCACGACGTGTGGCAGGACTCAAGTAGGGGTGCAAAAGTAAAAGGGCAACCCTTCACCGCCCGCGTCGAAAACACGGCGGACTGCTGCCAACTTTTCCCGGTCGCCGCTGCCAAAGACCGCGAGGCCGTGTACCCGCACAGCAGCAAACGCCGCTGATAAGTCCATGCAGGTAACGGTACCGACCAGAATCACCGTCTTTTACACCCCTCTCTATTGCCAGGCTCTAACCGGGCGGATCGGACAAGCTCTCGCGCCAAATCCGCCTCTCCCCGCGCCCGCAACTCTTTCACCACTTCTGGAAGACGGCGCCCGCTAACCTTCCCGCTCAGAACCCGCGTCAACGCTTCCCGCAGCCCTGCAGGTAAATTTTCCCAGTCGGCTTCCGTGAGGTAGTCCAGCCGGCAGTACGCTCCCGTCCGGTAAGCTGTTATTATCACCACCCCCGCTTCCGCGAGAGCCAATCACAATCTGGTTGTAACCGCCCTCGTGCGCAAAATCAGCAATTTTCACCCACGAAAGAAACTAAGGGCCTTGCTGGCCCTACTATCCACCGGAGGCGTGGTAATCCAAACTCGCTCGAATACCTCCTCCCGCCCGCCCGATACCTGAATTTAGGCACGACGTCAAGCCACTCGAAAGCCGTTGACGTTCAGGCCAGCCTGGCTTCTCTTTCCGCTTCGCTGTCCTCGGCATCCTTCTCTTCCTCATTTCGCTTGGCGGTTACGGTGTGTACCTCCCTTGCGATTCCGTGTTCCTCATCATCGAGCAGGGCCAGCTGGGCTTCCAGAAAAGACCGGAACTTCGCCCGGAACACCTTCACCTGTTTTTCGATCTCCTGATATTCACGGAGCAGCTGGTCCACGCGCCGGTGCGCCTCTTCCAGACTGTGTTCGGCCTGCTGGTGCGCCCTCCGGAGCAGTTCCTCCGCGCGCCGTTCTGCTTCGGCAATCGTCTGCTCCGCGGTCCGAGCCGCGTCGCGCGTGATCTGCCCGGCCTGGGCATGGGCCTCCTGCAGGATGACTTCCGCTTCCTTCTCCACGTTGTGCTTCAGTTCCTGGGCGTTCTTCTGCGCAAACACCATGGTCTGCTTCAAGGCGTCCTCGATTTCCTGGTAACGCGCAATGTTTTGCTCCGACCTTTCCACCAGGTCCTGCAGCCTCGCGTTTTCCTTGATCAGCTCCTCCACGGTGACAATCACCTGATCCAGGAAGGCGTCCACCTCTTGTTCATCGTACCCCCGGAAACAACGCCGGAACTCCTTTTTCCTGATCTCCAACGGTGTCAGCAAGACAACCCCCCCCCACACACACCAACCGGAACTAGATTAACGATGTCAGCAGCGATATCACCAATCCCCGCAGTAATTGTAAAACCAGCAAAGCCGCAATGGGTGACAGGTCAATCATCCCGAGCGGCGGGATCACCCGCCGGAAGATACCGAGATACGGCTCGGTCAGGTCGTAAATAAAGCGTACCGCCGGATGGTAAGGATTGTGTTTCACCCAGGAAAGCACGATTCTGGCGATAATTAGCCAGGTGTACACCATGAACGCCACGTTGACTACTTCGACGATAAAATTCATGATTCACCCCGCCTGTTAATTTCCCGGGCTTTTTCGGTCGCCCGCTCCACAGCCCGCTGCAGGCCGGCCCGCACGGCCGCCTCCTCCAGAACGAACAATCCGGCCGCAGTAGTTCCGCCCGGGGTAGTCACCATATCCTTCAACCGGCCCGGATGTTCACCCGTTTCCAGGATCATTTTCGCCGCCCCGTACATGGTCTGGGCAGCCAGGACCATACTCACGTCCCGCGGCAACCCCATCCGGACCCCGCCGTCCGCCAGCGCTTCCAAAATCACGTACATGTAGGCCGGACCGCTGCCGCTCAGTCCGGTGACCGCGTCCAGCAGTTTTTCCTCCACCTGGACCACCCGGCCCACCGCCTCCAGGATTGCCCGGGCCCGGCCCCCGTCCCGTAGCCCGGCAAACCGGCCCAGGCTGTAGGCGCTCGCCCCGGCACCAACCAACGCGGGCGTGTTGGGCATGACCCGCACCACCGGAATACCTTCTCCCAACCTTTCCTCGATAAAAGCCAAGCTGACCCCGGCCGCAATGCTAATGACCGTTTGGGAAGGGCGCAGGTGGGGCCTGATTTCGGCCAAAACCGCACTGATAACGTAGGGCTTGACGGCCAAAATCAACGTATCGGCGAAATTGACCAAAGGCTTGTTTTCTTTCACGGTCCGGACCCCAAACTGGCGCTCCAGGTAGGCGCACCGCTCTTCCCGCACCTCGCTGATCATCAGGTCGGCAGGGGTAACGATCCCGGCCGCAAGCATGCCGCGGGCCAAGGCTTCTCCCATGGCGCCGCCGCCAGCAATGCCGATTTTTTGTACTTCTGGGGCCACTTTTTCCCACCTCTAAGACTTCATCCAGGGAAAGATCCCGCCGCGCTCCGACTCCTGCGGGTCACCCTCAATGTCCACGTTGTTGGGCACAAACAGAAAGATACCTCCGCCCACCTTCTGCTGGCTCCCGTTCAACGCGAATGCCGCCCCGCTAACAAAGTCAACAATACGGCGAGCTACCTCGGTTTCCACGTGTTCCAGGTTAACAATCACGGGACGCCGGTTTTTCAGGTGCTCCGCAATCCCTTGGGCCTCGTCGAAGGACTTTGGCTCCACCACAACCACCCTCACCTGGCGCGGCGCGTGGAGATTCACCACGGTCGCCTTCCTTCTGGGATCCGCGGCTTTTTCTCCCTGTGGCCGATCTTCCTGCTGCACCTGCTCCGGCTCCTCCTCAAACCCCATAAAGTTCAACACCCGGTCCACCAGTTTTCTGCTGCCCAAGGTCAGCCCCCCCTCAAAGTGCATTTTCGTGGACCAAATATGGCCGTCCCGACACGGACTAGATTTGCGCCCTCCTCAACAGCAACCGGATAGTCGTTGCTCATGCCCATGGATAAATACCACATCCGGATTCCGGGTTCCCGGCCGAGCCGCGTGAAGAGATCCCGCATCTCCCGGAAAAGGGGCCGGACCTGTTCCGGATCAGCCACAAAAGGCGCCATGGTCATCAATCCTTCTACCTGTAAACCCTGAAGTCCTGCCGTCTCGCGGATAAACTCGGCCACTTCGCCGGGCATAACGCCAAACCTGCCGCGCTCCCGGGTGATGTTCACCTGGACCAAAACCCGGAAAACCTGCCCGTGCTCCCGCGCCCGCCGGTCCAGTTCCCGGGCCAGCGACCAGCGGTTGAGACTGTGCACCAGTTCCACCCGACCCGGCAGGTACTTTACCTTGTTGCGCTGCAGGTACCCGATGAAGTGCCACCGGACCCCGGGGAATTCGGGCTGTTTACTTACCAACTCCTGAACACGGCTTTCGCCAAACACATCCACGCCAGCGGCCAGTGCCTGATTCATCCTTTCGGGGTCAACTGACTTGGTTACGGCAACCAGCCCGACCTCTTGCGGGTTACGCCCCACACGCCGGCAGGCGGCGGCGATGTTTTTCCTGACTTGCTGCAGATTTTGCACCACATTAACCTTAGCATGCATTCCCGTTCCCCCTGTACCGGCTAAGTACAAAAATCCATTGTCCGCCCGGGCCACGGGCTGTCACCTAGGGCGCCTTGCGTCGCGGACCCCGAAACTCATCCGGATAGTTACCAAATTTCAGGGGCAGTAGGGTTTGCCCCTCTCCTGGCAGGATCTTGATTGCTGCTGCTAAACGTATACCTGACCTACCAGTAATTGTTTATAGGATTCTACACTTTACCGGCTAGTCCTGCGAGAAAAAAGCCCTGACGGGCTTTTAGTTCAACTCGTGCCATTCTCCGGTTACCAGGTAGATCACATCCTCCCCGATGTTCGTGGCCCGGTCGGCCAGCCGCTCCAGGTAACGGGCCACCAGCAGGAGGTAAACCACGCAGGGGATGCTGTGGGGATTGGCTTCCATGTAACTGATCAGGTTCTGGAAAGTCAGGTTGTAAATCTCGTCCACTTCGTCGTCCATGGCGCACATCTGGCGGGCCTTTTCCACGTCGCCGTGCACGTAGGCGTCCAGGCCGTCCTTGACCATGTGCTGCACCATTCGGGCCATCTGCGGGATTCGTTCCAGTGGCTTGGTAGGCATCCGGCCGCAAACGCACATGGCGGCCCGGGCAATATCCACGGCGTGGTCGCCCATGCGCTCCAGGTTGGTAAGAATCTTGATGCCGGTCACAATCACCCGCAGGTCCCGGGCCATCGGCTGCTGGGTGGCAATCAGGCGGATGCAGTTGTTCTCCACCTCGTAACGCAACCGGTCAATGGCGTCGTCTCCGGTGATCACGCCCTTGGCAATCAGCGGATCCTGGTTCAGGAGCGCTTCCATGGCCTTGTAAATGCTCTGTTCCACCAGGCTGGCCATACGCAGAATATCCTGCTTCAAATCGGCCAGTTCCACGTCAAAACTGCGCCGGTTGGACAAATAGATCACTCCGCAACTTAATAAGATTTAATCTAACACAGCCCGCCTGAAAGGGCAAGACCGTTTTTTTAGCCAAAGCGCCCGGTGATATAATCTTCGGTTCTTTGGTCTCTGGGCTTGGTGAAAAGCTTATGGGTTTCCCCCGCTTCTACGATTTCACCGTTCAGGAAAAAGGCGGTGACGTCCGATACCCGGGCTGCCTGCTGCATGTTGTGGGTCACGATTACAATGGCATAGTTATTCTTCAGCTCCTGCAGCAGTTCCTCGATCCTGAGGGTCGATATCGGGTCCAGGGCCGAAGTCGGTTCGTCCATCAGCACCACGTCGGGTTCAACGGCCAGCAAACGGGCAATGCAGAGCCGCTGCTGCTGCCCGCCCGACAACCCCAGGGCCGAATGGAACAGCCGGTCGGCCACCTCGTCCCAGAGCGCCGCCGCCCGAAGGCTTGCCTCCACGATCTCATCCAGCCGGCGTTTGTTTTTCTGGCCGTGGATCCGGGGGCCGTAGGCCACGTTATCGTACACCGACATCGGAAAGGGATTCGGCCGCTGAAACACCATCCCCACCCGTTTCCGCAACTGCACCACGTCCACGTCCGGACCGTAGATATCCTCACCGTCAAGCAGCACCCGGCCCTCCACCCGGACCCCTTCAATCAGGTCGTTCATCCGGTTGAGCACCCGCAGAAAGGTGCTCTTACCGCACCCAGAAGGACCGATCAACGCGGTGATCTGCCGCTCTTGGATGTCCAGGTTCACGTCGCGCAGGGCCTGGAGGTCCCCGTAGTACAGGTTCAAGTTTCTAATGGTGATCTTGTTTTCCACTTCGTACTAGCCCTCCTAGTTGTTTCCGAAGGTACCGCTGGTAAATGCGTGCCGGAAACGCCAATGAGCAGGTTGTCGGAAAGTGGGCGAAACGCGGACCCTGGCGGGATAGATTACACCGCCGTCTCGCCGATCGCTCGATCCGAAACCAGGGTAAGCCCGGTTACCAGGCTGGCCTCCCGGTAGGTCTGGGGTATCACCCGCAGGGACCCGCGGCCACCCAGATCAGCACCGGCAGGTTTAAAAGGGCCAGGCCCGCGATGCTTAAAGCCACCAGGTTGGCCAGAACGTTAATTCAGGGTTAAAAGCCGGTAGACAGGAGAACGGTAAAGGCGCTGCCCTCCCCGGGCCTGGAGGTCACCCGTACCTCGCCGCCGTGCCCCTCGACGATGTGCTTCACGATGGCCAGACCCAGGCCCGTGCCGCCCAACTCCGACGTGCGGGACTTGTCAGCCCGGAAGAACCGTTCAAAAATCCGGGATAGATGTTCCGGTGTAATGCCGATTCCGGTATCCCTGACCTCTACGGCCACTCCGCCGTCCTCTTTCCAGGCCCGGATGCCGATTTCGCCCTTATCGGTGAACTTGACAGCGTTGTCCAACAGGTTGATGAACACCTGGGATAGAAGGTTGACATCGCCGGCGACCGGCGGCAGATCCGCTGGCAATTCCACGCTGAAGCGCAGACCCTTTTGCCGCGCCCGGGTTTCGAATATCTCCACCGCCCGTTGAACCACCTCCGCCAATTCTACGGGCTGACGGCGGAACAGGTTCCGCCGTTCTTCGATGGTGGCCAGCTTGAGGAGGTCATCAACCAGTTCGTTGAGCCGCCTGGTTTCCTCGTCGATGATCGTCAGAAAACGGCGCGCCGTTTCCGGGTCGTCCAGGGCACCATCCCAGAGTGTCTCGATGAATCCCCGGATCGAAGTCAGGGGAGTACGGAGTTCGTGCGAGGCGTTGGCCACGAACTCGGTCCGCATCTTCTCCAGTTGACGGCGTTCGGTGATGTCCCGGAAAAGGGCGACCACTCCGCCCTGGGCCCCCCGCAGGGGGGTGAGGTGCACCCGGAACAGCCGGGGGTCCGGGGTCAGGATCCGCAGTTCCTGCTGCACCGGGCGGCCCGAATCCAGGGCCTGGCGGAACAGCCGGTCCAGTTCGTAATCGCGCACCACCTCCAGGACCGTCTTGCCGAGGCTCGCCTCCTCGTTAAGGCCGAAGGCCTCCTCCACTACCGGGTTAATCAGGATCACGCGGGTTTCCCCGTCCACCGCGATCACTCCGTCGGCCATGCTGTCCAGGATCGCCTGCA
The DNA here is from genome assembly GCA_001899445.1 of Candidatus Desulfopertinax cowenii. Taxonomy (GTDB): domain Bacteria; phylum Bacillota; class Desulfotomaculia; order Desulfotomaculales; family Desulforudaceae; genus Desulfopertinax; species Desulfopertinax cowenii. The sequence goes on from MPOA01000001.1 coordinate 56,912, forward strand.
TCCGGTTTTTCTCCTGCGTAACCATGCTGAGCGTGCCCCGCAACCGTTGGGCCATCTGGTTGAAGCTCTGGGCCAGTTTGCCAACCTCGTCGCTTTCATGGATCTGGATGGTCTTGGTCAGGTCCCCCTCGGCGATCTTTTCCGCTGTTTCCGCCACCCGGAACAGCGGCTCACTGATGAACCGGGGGACGGCGGCAGCCACCACCACGGCGAACAACAGTCCCAGCACCATCGCCACCGTCTGCGAAAGGTAACCAGCCGCGGAAACCGCCCACAGCACGGTCAGCACCAACCAGAGCAGCAGCAAACTCGAAATCGCCGTACGCTGTATCCTTCTGCGCATCAGCTCATCTCCCGGAAACGGTAGCCGACGCCGCGGACCGTTTCGATATACTGGAGACTCCCGGGCAGCCGTCCCAGCTTCTGTCGGATGTGCCGGATATGTACATCCACCGTCCGGGAATCACCCCCGAAGTGATAACCCCAGACCTGTTCCAGCAAGAGATCCCGGGTGAAAACCTTGCCGGGGTTCGCAGCCAGGAGCCAGAGCAACTCAAATTCCGTGCGGGTGAGTTGTTCACGCCTGCCGGCCGTCTCTACCGTCAATCGGTCCGGGTTGATCATCAACTCACCCAGCCGCAGGGGCCGCCGGTGCCCCCGGACGGTGGGGCTGCGCCGTAAACGCGCCTTCACCCGGGCGACCAATTCCCGGACACTAAAAGGTTTAGTAATGTAGTCGTCGGCCCCCAGTTCCAGACCCAGCACTCGGTCTAACTCCTGGCTCCGGGCGCTGAGAATGATCACCGGAATGTCCTGGGTCTGGTCGTCCTGGCGCATTAACCGGCAGACCGTCAGGCCGTCGGTGCCAGGCAGCATGATGTCCAGAATTACCAGGTCGGGCTGTTTGGTACGCACCATTTCCAGCGCCCGGTCCCCGTCCCGGGTAGCCAACACCTCGTAACCCTCTTTCTGCAGCGCATAGCTCACCAGCTCGACAATATGTTTTTCGTCCTCAACCACCAAGATCTTGGGCATTTTTAATCATTCCAACATCATTATTGCGGCCATCCGGCCGGTTTTCCCTCTAGACGCCCGGTGGGAAAAGAACTCTCCGGGAGCACAGGCCGTGCACCGCCTGGCCACGGCGATATTGGCGGACTTGACTCCCGCCTCGATCAGAATCCGCCGGTTGATCGACCAGAGGTCCAGGCGCCAAGCACCGTCTGCACCGCGGCGGACAAGGTCGCCGCCGGGAAACTCCCAGGCGAACTGGGCGGCCAGATCGGAACCGACTATGTAGCAGCAGGGCCCGATGGCCGGACCGACGGCAGCCAATACCTCCGCGGGCGAACTGCCGAAACTCTTTCGCAGCACGGCTAGCGCCCGGGAACCAATGCGGCCCAGGGTGCCCCGCCAGCCGGCATGCACCAACGCGATCGCCCGTTTGACCGGATCGTATAGGAACAAGGGCACGCAATCCCCGTAAAAGGAGATCAACGGCACACCCGGGGTATCCGTGGCCAGCCCGTCGGCGCCAGGCACCGCCTGGGCGGGGTCAAAAGCTCCCCGGCCCCGGTCGCCCGCGCCCACCACCGCCACCGTGGTTCCGTGCACCTGGGCACAGGATACCAGGTGGCGGTGATCCAACCCCAGGGCTCCACAAAAAAGCGCGCGGTTAGTTAACACCGTTTCCGGGTCGTCACCGACGTGCAACCCCAGGTTGAGCGTGGCGTACACCTCGCTGCTTCGTCCTCCCCGGCGGGTGCTGAATACCGCCACCACCCCGCCCGCTCGCGCAAAACGGGGGATGGTATAAAATAACAGGTCGCGCACCCGCTGCGTCGTAAAGTCCGCCCCGGATCCGGACACGTATTATCCCCGCCCCCCGCCGCCGGCAACCAGAAACTCTTTCAGCTCGGCGAGCTTATCCAGTACCCGGCGGCAGGATTCCGGATCGGGGTTGGCCTTCAGGTACTGCGCCGTCCGACTCCGGAGGTCAGAGAAAACCTGCCAGACCCGTTCATCGGGTCTGCGGCCCGGCTCCAAGCTTACCGTCTCCTGCCACGCGGGCCGGTAGGCCTCCACCCCGATCTCGGCCAGGACTTGCTGCAGCGCCAGTTGGGCCGGGTTTTCTCCGTGTACCAGGAACACCCGCTCCGGCGGCCGCCGAAAGGCATCGACCCATTCTCGCAGTGTGTTCTGATCGGCGTGCGCCGAGTAGCCTCTTACGTTCACGATCTCCGCCCGCACCACGATCTCTTCCCCGAACAGGCGCACCTTCTCCGCCCCGTCCAGGAGCATGCGGCCCAGGGTGCCCTCGGCCTGGTAGCCGACGAACAGCACGGTGGCCTCGGGACGCCACAGGTTATGTTTCAAATGGTGCCGGATCCGCCCGGCATCGCACATGCCGCTGCCCGCGATGATCACGTTCCCGCCGGGTGATTCGTTGAGAGCCTTCGATTCATCCACCGATAGGGCGTGATTGAGCTGCGGCAGGCCCAGCGGGTCGATTCCGCAGGCCAACATGCCGCTCGCTTCTTCGTCATAACAGTGTGGATGGTCACCGAAGATGTTGGTGACGGCACTGGCCAGGGGGCTGTCCAGCCAGATATTCACGGGGGGCAACTCCCCCGCCCGGGCAAAGGCGAAGATGTCGTATAGCAGCTCCTGGGTGCGTTCTATGGCAAAAGCGGGAATCAACAGGTTTCCGCCCTTGCGATAACTGGTCCAGATGACCTCCTTCAGCTTCTCCCTGCTTTCGGTGTAGTCTTCCTGGTGCACCCGGTCCCCGTAAGTGGATTCCAGCACCAGGTAATCCGCCTCCTCCACATACTCGGGATCACGCACGAGAGGCTTCCCCTTGCTGCCCAGGTCACCAGAAAAAACAATCTTCGTCTCCCCTTCAGGATCCCTGGCCCAGATTTCGATCAACGCCGAGCCGAGGATGTGTCCGGCGTCCCGGAAACGGCAGCGGACGCCGTCTCCTAAAATGACCTCCTGGTTGTATCGTACCGGGCTGAACTGGCCGAGGCAGGCGTAAGCGTCGCCCATCGTATAAATAGGCTCGACTTCCGGCTTGCCGGCCCGTACGGCTTTCCGGTTTTTTCGTTCCACTTCGGCCTCCTGGATACTGCCGCTGTCCGGCATAAGAACGTGGCACAGGTCCACGGTGCACTCGGTACCCAGGACCGGGCCCTTGAAACCGTGCTTGACCAGCTTGGGGATTAGGCCGCTGTGGTCGATGTGGGCGTGGGTGAGCAGAACCAAGTCGATGCTTTCCGCGGCGAAGGGAAAGGAACCGTAGTTTCTTTGCCGAATTTCCTTGCGGCCTTGGAACAGTCCGCAATCCACCATAATGCGCATTTTCCCCGTATCCAGCAGGAAACAGGATCCCGTAACACAGTCCGCTGCACCGTAGAAGGTTAGTTGCACAAATCGGCCCCCTTGCTCGGGTTGCTTGCTATTTGGCTAAATAGATTATATATCGAAGCCGCTCGGCGGTTCAACCGACACGCAAACCCAAGGCTCTTGACAGGCAAGGACGGTAGGCATAATCTAGGGTATGGAGCTTTTCCCGAAAGGAGCGGTTAAATTTGCCGGTTTATGAATTCTGCTGTTCCAAGTGCCAAAAGAAATTTGAAAAGCTGTGCCGGATGGGGGAAAACGGTAAGAATCTCACCTGCCCCGCCTGCGGGGCACCCGGACCCAAGCGGGTGGTTTCTACCTTCAGCGCGCTGGGAACAGAGGGCGGCCAGGGCAGCAGCTGCGGAAGTTGCATGTCGTCCTCCTGCGCCGGCTGCCATTAAGATCATTAAAGATAATGCAAGGTAAGAGGCGAGGGTCGGAGGTTAGAGGTAAGCACGAGCCACCACGACCTAGTCATCTGGTGGGGTCCGGTTGTTCTTACCTCCGCACCGGATAGTGTTCAGCATAGTCGGGGACTTCCACCAGAATCACGTCCACTCCGATCTTCACAATTTTTCCCCAGGGAATGATGATCTCCTCCTCACGGCCGAAAAAGCCGAGCAAGCGGGAAGAACCAGCCAGGATCAGCGCGCTGATCCGGCCGTTGTCCAGATCAATGTCAATATCCTTGATCAGGCCCATGCGCCGCCCGTCCAATACGTTCACGATTTCGCGCACCCGCAGGTCGGAGACCTTCAACATAGGATCACCCCGGTTAATGTATATGCTCCGTCCCGCTGAAAAGAACAAAGCCCGCCGCAACCGACGGACTTGCTGTTTTGTGCTTCATCTCCTATTTGCTCCAGTGTTCCGCGATTTGGGTCACGAGTTCCGAGGACCGCGCCCACACTTCGGCCAGCCGCAGCTTCACTTTCAGCCCCTGTGCTTCCGGCACGTGCCCGTTGACCAGCGCCCCGTCCGGATCTGCTCCGGCTTCCACGTTTACATTCACAAAGCACAAAGGCGGAAACAGAACACACCACCAGTTGGCGCCGCTGCCGGCCCCGAGTGTCACCCGTACCGCCTGATATTCACCGGCGGCCAGGGTTAGGCCGTCGTAGCTCCGGGCAGGAAACCACCACCAGCCGAAGGTCACCTCCACCGGGTAGTCCTTTCCGGCGGCGGCCACTTCGGCCTCGGAGACCTGCTGAATCAGTCCCAGGTTTTCGCGGATTACCCGCCTGGCTTCCCCGGCGTCACGAATATCGCCGACCAGGGGACTCACCGCTTCCACCACCGCTTTCCGGACTTGGTGCTTCAATTCCTGATCTGCGGCCTCGTCGCTGTTGGGCACGATGTGGAACCGGATCAGGTTCTCCTGGTTGTAAGCTTCCACCGTCTGTTCCGTCCAGTTAAGGGCACACACCCCCACCAGCATAGCACCGGCGGCAAGTACGCCCATGATGATTACCTTGGTCTTCCGCATACCTATCCCTTCAATCCTAAATTCCTCGATTCAAATGTATTTGCGCATGTGGTTCAGGGCGGCCTTTTCCAGCCTGGAAACCTGGGCCTGGGAAATCCCGATCTCCTCAGCCACCTCCATTTGCGTCTTGCCCTCGAAAAATCGCAGCGCGAGAATCAGTTTTTCCCGCTCATTGAGCTTGCGGATCGCGTCGCGGATGGCAATGCCCTCCAGCCAGTTGGCATCGCCGTTTTTTTCGTCCGAAATCTGGTCCATTACAAAGATCGGATCGCCACCGTCGTGGTAGATCGGTTCAAACAACGAGATTGGTTCCTGGATGGAATCCAGCGCGAACACGATCTCCTCGCGGGGCATGTCCAGCTCTTTGGCGATCTCGTTTACCGAGGGTTCCCGTGAATAGCGGTTGGCCAGGTTGTCCCGAACTTGAAGCGCCTTATACGCCACATCCCGTAGGGAGCGCGAAACCCGGATCGGGTTATTGTCCCGCAAGTAACGCCTGATCTCGCCGATGATCATCGGCACGGCGTAAGTGGAGAACTTGACGTTCTGGTTGAGGTCAAAGTTGTCAATCGCTTTGATCAGGCCGATGCAGCCGACCTGGAACAGGTCGTCAACGTACTCACCCCGGTTGGTGAACCGCTGGATTACACTCAGAACTAGCCGGAGGTTGCCGTTGATGAGCTTGGCCCGGGCCGATGGATCTCCCGCCTTGAGTTCCTGGAACAATTGCTTCATTTCGGCGGCAGTCAAAACGGGAAGCTCGGATGTATTGACCCCGCATATCTCCACCTTGTTGACCACAACCCGGCCCCCCCGCTTTATTTGGTTTTTCTCATTATTGCCGCCCGTATTTCCGTTTATACGCGCGCCGCCGTCCGCGGCGCGGCATTGACACCATCTGCTGCCAAAGGAAAACAAGTGCAAAAAAAAACACCCTCGATAGAGAGTGCTGGTCGGTGCAGGACAAACAGACAACAGGCTCAAGCCTGATCACCAGTACGGCACCGCGGCACGAAAAATGCGCAGCGCTGCCAGAGTGGTCCGAACCGAGCCGCTCTGCCGTTCATAAGCGGAGCACCGGTTGCGGAGGGAACCACGACCGGCCAGCTCCCACCGACGCCGCCGCTTCCGGTTAGCCGAACCGGTAGATTTCCTTTTTCAGCCGCTTGATGATCCGCTTTTCGAGCCGGGAAATGTAGGACTGGGAAATGCCAAGCAGGTCAGCCACTTCCTTCTGGGTCTTCTCCTCGCCGTTATGCAACCCGAAACGCAACTCCATGATTTTTCGTTCGCGCTGTGACAGCTTCTGCAACGCCAGGCGCAATAGCTTGCGGTCTACTTCCTCCTCCAGGTTCTTGTAGATGATGTCCCCGTCGGTGCCCAGCACATCCGAAAGCAGCAATTCGTTACCATCCCAATCGATGTTCAGCGGTTCCTCAAAAGAAATCTCCCCGCGGATCTTGCTGTTCCGGCGCAGGTACATCAGGATCTCGTTTTCAATGCATCGGGAGGCGTAGGTGGCCAGCTTGATCCGCTTTCGGGGATCGAAGGTGTTCACCGCCTTGATCAAGCCGATGGTGCCGATCGACACCAGGTCCTCGATGCCCACCCCGGTGTTTTCAAACTTGCGGGCGATGTACACCACCAGGCGCAAGTTGCGCTCGATGAGCGTGCTCTGCACCGCCTTGTCGCCAGCCTCCAGGCGGCTGATCAGCCCAGCCTCCTCGTCCACCGTGAGCGGGGGCGGCAGGGCTTCGCTGCTGCCCACGTAGTGGCCTTCGGGCCGGTACCCGAGATTTCGTAAAAGTTTAATCGCCAGTAAGCGCAGGTAAAGTCTGATTTGCCAAGCCTGACGCATTGTTAATTCCCCCTTCAAGAGAATCCGGCCGCCGTTTCCAGGAGCCGTGGGTTAACCAGCGCCCGATAACTTGACTCCGGGCACAACCGGCGCCGGTAGACCGCCACCACCACATCCTTTACCCGGACCACCTCCCAGCCGTACGTGACCTCCACCTGGTCCGGCCGGAAACCCAGTAACAGCCCGCTGGACCGTCCCAGGGACTGAAAGGGGATAAGCCGCAGCCGGGTCGCCCAGCGCCTGTCCGCCAGACCGGACAGCATCTTCTGGAAATCCGGCTCGGCTTCGGCTTCCAGCGCCGCCTGCAGTTCAGCGGGCAAGAGTTCTCGAACGGCGTCCAGTTCCACGACGAGCACCGGATGGTTGGTCAGCGGGTCCGACAACTGGTTCCCCGTGTCCACTAGCGCGTTCACGGCCAGCCGCCGGCCGTACAGGGAAATGCGCACGGGAACGTGGAACAGACTTCTGATGAACCGTCGCCGCAAAAAGGTGCCTCCCGAACGCCCCACCAGCCAGGTCGACACCAGGGCGGCGACGATGATCGGCCAGAAATGGTTCCGCGGCACCTCCACGAATCCTTGCCCACCGGGGGCGAACCCGCTGCCGCCCACGAAGAAGCTGAGGCCGAACACCAGCCCCCCCAATCCGAAGGAGGCCAGGTAGAATACCACCAGCGCCGCCCCCAGTTTCCGCGCCGGCTGCGGGACGAAGGCAGCCGCCAGCATCAACAGGGAAACGCCAACCTTGGTTGGTATTTCGGCCAGGACAGCGGGAACGGGAAAAAACAATACGACCGCGTAGACGGCGCCCAGCAGGGCCGCGGCCACCAGCCGCCACAAAGACCACGGCAACAGGCAAAACCGCGCGGTGAGCCAGAGAATGGCAAAGTTCATCAGCACGTTGCCGAGTAACACCTCGTCCAGGTAGACGGTGTACACCACGCAAGCCACCCCTTGCCCCCAATCCCTACCAGTTTATATGATCGGTGTCCGGGAATATTCCAAAAACAAAAACCCCGGTACCAATTATAACAACCGGGGTCTGGAAAAAACTGTCAAAAACGAGAGATGTCCGATTATTTTTCCTCGGGCGTTTTCGTTAACGTCTTCTCAAAAAAGCGGGAATATCCAGGTCTTCATGACTGTTAAAGGGCTTGAGGTCATCCTCGGCCGCCGCGACCGCCCGGCGCGCAGCATCCGTGTCAAAACCGGTGGCGATCACAGTCACCCGTACTTCCTCGTTCATACTCTCGTCAATCACCGCGCCGAAAATGATGTTCGCCTCCGGATCCACGGCCTGGGCGATGATCTCGGCGGCCTCGTTCACTTCGAAGAGCCCCAAGGTCGTCCCACCCGTGATGTTCAACAGTACTCCGCGGGCGCCGTCCACTGAAGTCTCCAGCAGCGGGCTGGAAACGGCCATTCGAGCCGCCTCGGCCGCCCGGTTGTCGCCGGACGCCGTGCCGATGCCCATCAACGCCGAACCCGTTTCCTTCATAATGGTCTTTACGTCCGCGAAGTCCAGGTTGATCAGGCCGGGTACCGCGATCAGGTCGGAAATCCCCTGGACGCCCTGCCGCAGGACGTCGTCCGCGATTCTGAAAGCCTCCACGATGGAGGTGTTTCGATCAATGACCTGCAGCAGTTTGTCATTGGGAATGGTAATTAGGGTATCCACCCGGGCACGCAGATTCTCGATGCCCATGTCGGCCTGCTGAAAGCGTTTACGGCCCTCAAAAGTAAAGGGACGGGTAACCACGCCCACCGTCAGGGCGCCCAATTCCCGGGCTACCTCCGCAACAATGGGAGCCGCGCCCGTACCAGTACCGCCGCCCATCCCCGCCGTTACGAAAACCATGTCCGCACCCTGCAACCCGTGCACCAGTTCTTCCCGACTTTCCTCGGCCGCCTTCTGTCCGATTTCCGGGTTGCCGCCTGCGCCGAGACCCTTGGTGAGCTTGGCCCCAATCTGGATCTTATGGCTGCACAGCGACACGGCCAGCGCCTGGGCGTCGGTGTTAATCGCGATAAACTCAACCCCTTTGAGGTTGGCGCTAATCATCCGGTTAACAGCGTTATTGCCGCCTCCACCCACGCCCACGACCTTGATGATGGCAAAGTTGTTGGCTTCGAGTTCCAAGTCTATCACGCGGCTCCTCCTTTCGCGTGTCCGGCAGCAATCGTTATTTCAACCTGATTAATTCAACGCTTCCAACTGATTCCCTTTAAGCGGTTTCACTTTTTCTGCCCACCAAATAGCGGCGGATAACGCCCAGGTTATGAAACAGGCGAACACCGAAGGCGACCACGGCGGCGATGTAAATCTCCACCCCGAGCCGGTCACCAATGAATACCAGGAGCGCCGCCATCATAGCGTTCCCGACAAATCCGGACAGGAAAACCAGGTTGTCAAACTTCTCTTCCATCGCCGCCCTAATGCCGCCGAAAACCGAGTCCAGGGCCGCCAGGATCGCAATCCCCAGGTACTTGGCGTACGCCGCCGGCAGAAACACGGGCAGGTTGAACCCGATCCCGATACCAACCACCAGGCCAACCACTGCCAGCCAGATGCTAACCCACACGCGTCTACACCCCTTCCTTCAGCGGCCGGACGAATTCGAGGCGGGGACGCCCCTTGTACCCCGGCAACACCAGTTCTTCCTTGACTTCGATCCTGACCTCCACCCCCAGGTACCGGGAAGTGTCGACCAGTCCTCCGGGACGCTCCAGCTCCCGCCTCAGCTTGTCCGGGTTGCCAATGGCCTGGATGCGGTAAGGCGGCGAAATGCGCTCCAGGTTCACGTTGATAAACGGTCCCGCCTGGCGAATCTCGCTGGATGCCACCAGGCGTTGATCGTTGATGGCGATGGCTTCCGCCTCCGCCGCCCGCAGTTCGTTCACCACCCGCAGCAGGTCCTCGTCTCGGATTGCAAAAATGTAATCTCCCCCGGGCACGTTCTCCAGGGTCACTTCCACCCCGGGACCGATGAGTTTGGTCAGCCCCGCCACCACCATGTGCTTCTCGATCTCGGCGCGCAGGGCAGCCTCCGCTTGTTCGACACCCTGCTGGGCTATAGACACCTTTTCCTCCAGGTCAACAATCTCTTCCCGCAGACCTTTGTTTTCTTTAGTTAACTCGTTTAATTCGGCGCTCAGGGCGCTGATCCGGGCATCGGGAGACAGAGACGGCTGGGGCACTTCTAGGAGTCTCACCTGCAAGCCGATCAGCAATCCCAGGATCAGGGTCACGGCCGCGATGGAAAGATACTTGGTCTGCAACTCAGGAACCCCCTTCCCCGAAGAGCGGCCGGCCGTAATCGAGCATTGTTTTGCCGGTGTAGGCCGGCACCACCGCCTCCGGCACCCGCCGGACCGCCACCTGGATGCCCCAGAATTTCAGGGTCGCCATCACCCCGTCCCTCATCTCCAGGGAGGCGATCAAAGTGTCCGGGTCCCCAATGGCCGTGATCGTGTAGGGGGGCGCCAGCCGCTTGTCCTTGTTTACCACCACGGCCGGCCCAATGCAGCGTATCTCGCTGGTGGCTACTAAGCGCTCGCCGTTGATCGCCAGCGCCTCCGCCCCCGCCGCGCGCAGTTCATTAATAACCCTCAGCAGGTCTTCGTCGTGCAACACGTAGAGATTAGGGTTCTGTCCGGGCTGGGTCGGGGTGCTGCTGTCGTTCAGTACCACCTCGACACCTGGGCCGGTCACCGAGAGCAAACCGGCCTGCATGCGGATATTGTCCAGTTCGCGCCGCAGATTCCCATGCCGCGACTCTTCGGCCACCTTGTCCAGTTCGTCCCGGAGTTCCTGGATCCGGGCCCGCAAGGCCTCCCGTTCCTCCCGGGCCGTCTCCACGTCCTGGGCCAACTGCCGCACCCGCTCGATATTATAAGCGTAAATCTGTTCCTTTTGAACGCGAAACTGCGTCGAAAGCATCAGTCCCAACACCAGGCCGATCACGATAAGCACCCAGTGAAACTTATACTTCGCCATCGTCGCCACCTCCGGCATATTTCACAACCGCTTTTTCAGGCTCTGAAAGGTCGATGTATTCGACCTTCCGACCCCCCTGCCGGACTAGGCTCAGGATTTCTAACAGCATTTCACCCTTCTGGTCTAACCGCTCCGCCATCCCCAGGCGCACCTCGATGCCTTCAAAAGTATACAGAGTGTAGCGGAGATCCGGCCCCACAAAGACCTCCGAAAGGTCTTGCACCACCTGGTCGGGGAGACTGACGATCGTCTCCAGCACGCGGGTCAGGTTGGGATCACCCACACCCACACCAGTGATCACCGGCAGTCCGTCCCATCCCGTTCCCTTCTTGCGCACCGGAACCGCTTCCACGTCCACCTCCCACAGGTTTCCACCGATGTTCAGCAGGGCCACCGGTACCCTCTCTTCTATAACTATGCTCACGGTGGCCGGAAGCCGACGCTCCAGTTCCGCCTGGCGGACCAGCGGCAGCGCCTCCAGTTGTTCCCTGGCCTCCCCAAGCCGGACTCGGAAGATGTTGCTTCCGGGTACGAGCCCACTCGCGGCCCGAATCTCTTCATCAGTTAACAGGCAATTTCCCGTCACCGTAATGTTGTTAATCTCAAACAGGGGTGAATTGACCAGAATGAATCCGGCGACGAGGAGAAAGACCAAAAACAGGATGCTTTCCCACCAATTCAACCTTGGTCCCGGCACCGGCACCCCCCCTGAATATTTTATTATAACTCCCGATACCGGAACTTGTCCAAGCACAAACCAGAAAAGGGCGGGCTTTATACCCGCACCCTGGTTATATCTGCACCCAATATCTGGCACTTTTCTTCCAGTCTCTCGTAACCTCGATCAATGTGTTGTGGTTGTTCCACCACGGTGGTGTTCTCGGCGGCGAGTCCGGCCAGTACCAGGGCAGCTCCCGCCCGGAGGTCGGACGCCTCCACGCTGGCTCCGCTTAAGGCGCCCCGCCCCTTGATGATCGCCGTGTTGCCCTCGATGCGGATGTCCGCGCCCAGGCGCTGGAGTTCCGGCACGTGTTTGAAGCGGTTTTCAAAGATGTTCTCGGTCACCGTGGAGGTTCCCTCGGCCAAGCTCAACAGCGCCATTATCTGGGGCTGCATGTCGGTGGGGAAACCGGGATAAGGCATGGTTTTTACGTTTACGGCCTTAAGCCTCCCCGAACAGTGAATCCGTACCGCCTCCCCGGCGATTTCCAACTCGGCCCCGGCCTCTCGCAGCTTGGCCAGCACCGGTTCCACGTGCTCCGGAATCACGTTTTGGACCGTAACGTCGCCCCGGGTGATGGCGGCTGCCACCAGGTAGGTGCCAGCCTCGATCCGGTCCGGGATAACGCTGTACCGGCAGGAATGTAGAGCATCCACGCCCCGGATCCGGATCACGTCCGTGCCGGCGCCGCTGATCCTGGCCCCCATCCCATTCAGGTAGTTCTGTAGATCGACGATCTCCGGTTCCCGGGCAGCGTTGCGCAGGATAGTGGTACCCCGGGCCACGCTGGCGGCCATCATGATGTTCTCAGTTGCCCCCACGCTGGGAACGTCCAGGTGGATGTCGGCCCCGGTGAGCCCGGCGGCCCGGGCCCGGATGTATCCAGCCTTTTCGTCGATCGCCGCACCGAGCGCCCGTATACCCCGGAGATGCAGGTCCATGGGCCGAGAACCGATGTTGCACCCCCCGGGCTGGGAGATCACCAGGCTGCCAAACCGTCCCAGGAGCGGACCCAGGACCAGGTTGGAGGCACGCATCCGCCGCATCAGATCTTCGCCGATCTCTCGGGGTTCAACGCGGGTGGTATCGATACGTAGTTGGTGATCTTCCCGGCAGATCCGGGCGCCGAGGTACGCGAGCAGTTCGACCATCACCTCCACGTCCTGCAACCTCGGCACGTTGTAAATCACCGACTCGCTACCACAGAGCAAACTCGCTCCCAGGATCGGAAGCACGGCGTTCTTGGCGCCGCTTACCTTAATCGTTCCCTTAAGGCGGTTTCCCCCCTTGATGATGATACGCTCCATATGTCACCCCGCCTTAGAAATCGCCCATCAAGTTCACCTCGAGTCCGAGTTCGATTCCGAACTTTTCACTCACCAACTGGCGGACCTGCCCGACCAAGGTGATGACGTCCCGCGCCGTGGCCCCGCCCAGGTTTAAAATGAAGTTCGCATGCTTACGAGAAACCTCGGCGTTGCCCACCCGCAGGCCTTTGCCGCCGGCGGCCTCAATCAGGCGCCCGGCCGAATCTCCCGCCGGGTTTTTAAAAACGCAGCCCGCACTGGGATGTTCCAGCGGCTGGGTTTCCCGGCGCCGACGCAGGAAGCGTTCCACCTCCCGCCCGATTTCGGTCCGGCTCCGGGGTACACACCGGAAAGCAACTTCGGTGACAATCGCCCCGTCGGTCTGCAGGTCGCTCCAGCGGTAACGGAAACCGAGCTCCGCGCCGGACCGCCGGCCGACCTCCCCCCGGCGGTCGACCAGCGTGACTTCCTCCACCCGGTCTCCCAGGCACACGCCGTTCGCCCCGGCGTTCATCACCACGGCCCCACCGACCGAGGCCGGGATGCCGGCCATGAACTCCAGTCCGCCCAGGTCGGCTTCCGCGGCCGTCCTGATCACCCGGGACAGTTTAGCCCCGCCCTGGACCAATACAACGTCCCCGCTGATCAACACCCGTTCCATTCCCCGGCCCAGTTTGACCAAGACGCCCCGCACCCCAGTATCGCTGACCAACAGGTTGGACCCGTTGCCCATCACCGTGAGCGGCAACCCCCGCTCCGCGGCGAAACGGGTTACAAACTGCACGTCTTCCGGGCCGGCGGGTTCCACAAAGTAGTCCGCCGGGCCCCCGATGCGCCAAGTGGTATGTTCGGAAAGCGGTTCGTTGGCCCGCACCGTGCCCCGAATGCCCGCCCTTAATTCCAGGTAAACGCTCATGAGTGACCCCCAAGGATCTGGAGCAGCGCGCGGCCGCTCCGCCAGATATCTCCCGCGCCCAGGGTAATCACCAGATCACCTTCCCGTACCACCGCCGCCAGGTGGGCGACCAAGTGCTCCTGGTCATCGAAGAGGAGCGGTTCCACATCCTGGTGTTTCCTGATCTCATCCCTGATGAGCTGCGCGGTCACGCCGTTGATCGGTTTTTCCGCGGCGGGGTAAATCTTGTTCAGCAGCACCTGGTCGGCATTCACGAACGCCTTGCCGAACTCCTGGTACAGGTACTTGGTACGCGTGTAGCGATGCGGTTGAAAGACGGCGATCAGACGCTTAGAACCGATCTGGCGCGCCGCTTCCAGCGTCGCCCGGATTTCGGTCGGATGATGGGCGTAATCATCCACGACCCTGACTCCGCGGGCCTCCCCCACAAGTTCGAAGCGCCGCCTGACCCCGCGGAAACTCCGCAACACCCCGGCGATTTCCGGAAACTCCAGCCCCAGGTGGCGGCCCAGGACCGCTACCGCTAGGGCGTTCAGCAGGTTGTGCCGCCCCGGGATCATCAGTTCCAACCGGCCTAGCCGCTCACATCTCCAGTATACGTCGGCACCGGAGACGGCGCTGTTCAGGCTGAAACCGGACAAACTGTACTCAGCGTCCGGAACAGAACCGTAGGTAATCACCGGTACCGGCAGTTCGGCCGCCATGCGCCGCAAAAAAGGGTCGTCGTAACACAGTATCGCTACCCCGCCCCGCGGCACCTTGGAAATGAATTCCCGGAAAGCTTTCTGAATCGCTTCGATCGTCCGGTAGTGGTCTAGATGATCGTCCTCCACGTTGGTCACCACCACAACGGCCGGGTCCAGCAGGGAAAAGGAACCGTCGCTTTCATCGGCTTCCGCGACCAGGTAGTTACCACCGCCCGCTTTGGCGTTCCCGAATTCGCTCGTTTCACCTCCGATGATAATGGTGGGATCAAATCCCGTCCGCTCCAGCAGGAGAGCCGCAAGCGCGGTGGTAGTGGTCTTGCCGTGCGCTCCGGCCACGGCGATTCCTTTCTGCTGTTTCATCAGCCGGCCAAGCATTTTCGCGCGGGGGATCACCGGTAGGCCACGTCTACGAGCAGCTACCAGTTCCGGGTTGTCGGGCGGAACCGCCGAGGAGTAAACCACCAGCTCCGCTTCACCCAGGTTGGCCGGAGAGTGTCCGTAGTAAACCCTGGCACCCAGGATTTGCAGGTTGTCGGTAATGCCGGATTTCTTCAAGTCGGAGCCGGTCACGGTAAAGCCGTGGCTCAGGAGAACCCTGGCGATGCCACTCATTCCCACCCCGCCGATACCTACAAAATGTACGTGCTGGGGTGTTAGAAGCACATAAATTCGCTCCTTCCTCTGGGGCGCCCGTTCTTTGCATACTATGCCCCCGTGGTTATGAGTGTTACGTAGCTTGTCCGTCCAATAACGGTACCAAGCAGCACGTGTTTTCTGACATTATTCAATTATTATCTCCTGGTTCCTGCAAGCTTTTCGAGGTTGTCCAGAATGCTGTCAAGCGCCCGCGGCTTGGCCAGGACTTTGGCCGCCCGGCCCATCGCCGCCAGTTTCCGGGGATCCCTCCGCAGACCGGTGATGGTGGACAGCAGCCGTTCGCCGGTCAACTCCCGGTCACGGATCAGTACGGCCGCCCCTCGTTCGGCCAGGGCCCGGGCGTTAAATTCCTGGTGATTACCGGTGGCGTAAGGGTATGGGATCAGGATACTCGGCAGACCCAGCACCGTCAGTTCGGCAATGGTCGAAGCCCCGGCCCGGCAGACCACCAGGTCAGCCGCACCTAGCAGGGTGGCAATGTTGTAAAAGTACGGCTCAACGACGATATTCGTTTCCAGGGAGGCCGCTGGGCTTGCCCCACCCAGTTGTTCCCGGAACTCCTCGTAACCCGCCGTACCTGCGGCGTGGAACAGCCGCCACTCGGTGCGCCCGCGCAACGCTTGTACCACGGGCCCCAACGCCAGGTTCAGGCTGCGGGCGCCGCGGCTGCCCCCGAAGGAAACCACCACGAACTGGTCTTTGGATACCGCCAGCTGCTTTCGGGATTCCTCACGGTTCACCCTCAGGATCTCCGGGCGTACCGGCAGGCCGGTCAAAATCACCCGGGCCCGACGCGGAAAGTGCTTCAGGGCGTCCAGAAAGGTAATGGCGGTGCGGTCCACGTACCGGGAGAGAACCCGGTTGGTCAGCCCCGGA
Source organism: Candidatus Desulfopertinax cowenii (assembly GCA_001899445.1). Taxonomy (GTDB): domain Bacteria; phylum Bacillota; class Desulfotomaculia; order Desulfotomaculales; family Desulforudaceae; genus Desulfopertinax; species Desulfopertinax cowenii. Next base: position 72,841 of record MPOA01000001.1, read on the forward strand.
ACGGCGTTTTGCTCGTGAATCAACGTCTTGAATCCCTGCAAGGCGGCGGCGAGCACCACCGGTCCGCAAACGTACCCGCCGGTGCCCACCACCACGTCGGGGCGAAAACGGCGCACCAGAATCCAGGAAGCGCCGAAACCCCGCCCGGCCCGCAGGAGCGCCAGCAAGTTTCCGGGGGTGGGGCTGCGCTTTAAGCCCGCGGCCGGAATGGCGTGAAAACTATAACCCACCCGGGGCACGATCCTCGCTTCCAGTCCCCGGTCGGTGCCCACGTAAAGGACTTCGGCGTCCGGGTGCCGCCGCTTGATTCCCTCGGCGATGGCCAGCGCCGGGTAAATGTGACCCCCGGTGCCGCCGCCGGCAACAATGACACGCAAGCGCTTCGACCTCATTTTGTCCTAGAATTGAAAAGGAAGACCTGTATATGGTTGCTTGGCCCGTATGCCTTCTGAATTTTTCCCCGCTCACTTCCCGGTAACATACTTTGAGATGTTCAATAAAATGCCCACGCTGATCAACGTGAAGATCAGTGAGGTGCCGCCGAAGCTGATAAGGGGCAACGTGATGCCGGTGATCGGTAGGCTCCCGGTAACCACACCAATGTTGATGATCGCCTGCAGGGCGATGCCCACCGTGAGTCCAGCGGCCAGCAGGCTACCGAAGGAGTCGGGGGCGGCAACGGCCACCCGCAGCCCCCGCCAAACGAAGACAGCGAAAAGGCTGATCACCAGCGCGGCTCCCACAAACCCTAGTTCCTCGCCGATCACCGCGAAGATGAAGTCGGTATGCTGGGCGGGGAGGTAGAGAAACTTTTGTTTGCCCTGCCCCAGGCCCGTGCCGAACAGCCCGCCGGAACCCAGGGCGTACAGCGACTGGATGATGTGGAAACCGCTCCCCTGGGGGTCCTGCCACGGGTCCAGGAACGCTAGGAACCGCTGCATGCGGTACGGCTCGGCGGCAATCACCAAACCCACGGCAACCACTCCCGTCCCAGCCAGCCCGGCTAACGCGCTCATCCGGGCTCCCGCCGCGAAAAACATGATCAGGATGGTCCCGGCCAGGGTTACCGCGGTGCCGAGGTCGGGCTGCAGCAGGATCAACCCCGCGGCCGCCCCGAGCATGACCAGGAACGGCAGAAGACCGTGGGTGAAGCTTTGCACCAGTTCACCCTTCCGGGAGAGGCCATAAGCAGTGAACACGACTAGGCACAGCTTGATGAACTCGGACGGCTGGAACGTGAGCGGACCCAAACCGATCCACCGGCTGGAACCGTATACTTCCCGACCAATGCCGGGAATCAATACCAGGATAAGCAACAGAAAAGCCAGCGCCACCGCCGGCACCGCCCAGCGCCGCCAGTTCCAGTAGTCCCAGTTCATCACCAAAAACATCAGGGTCAGGCCGATCAGGGCCCAGAGCAGTTGGCGTTTAAAATAATAGAAACTGTCGTTATAGTGGACCAGGGTGCTGTATTCGCTGGCACTCAGGATCATCACCAGGCCAATGCTCAGGAGCATCAGCACGGTCAAGAAAAGCAGGAAATCCGGGGCCCTACCGATTCTTCGCCGCAATCAACCCGCCTCCCTTGCCAGTTCCTGCACCACGCGCCGGAACAAGTCGCCCCGCTCCTCGTAGTTATTGAACATGTCCCAACTGGTACAGGCTGGGGATAGCAGTACAACCTCCCCGGGAAGCGCCACGTTCCGGGCCAGCGCCACAGCCCCGGGCAGGTCGGCCGCTCGTAGCACCTGCCTTATACCTGCCCGCTCGGCCGCCCGCACTATTTCCTCGGCGCACTCCCCCAAGACAATCAATACCCGTACTTTCTCCCGTGCCTTCTCCATAAAAGCGTTGAAATCGTTGCCCTTGTTCCGTCCACCGGCAATAAGCACGATCGGCTCGGCATAGGCCTCAAGCGCCCGGCAAGCGGCCTCCGGGTTGGTGGCTTTAGAATCGTTCACGTACCTAACCCCCCCGATTTGCCCGATCACTTCAAGCCGGTGTGGGACCCCTCGGAAACCGGCCAGCGCCCGGGCCAGGGGTGCCACCCCGACGTTAAGCGCCCAACCGGCTGCGACCGCGGCCAGTGCGTTTTCCAAATTGTGCGCACCCGGAAGAAAGATCGCCTGCGTCGCAGAGACGGGCGTTTCCACCCCATTGTCCCGGACCAGGATCTGGCCCTTATGGACAAACACGCCTTGTTCTAACCTATGTCGACGGCTGAAAAATATAACCGTGCCCGGAGTGCGCCGGGCTAAAGCAGCGGTACGTGGATTGTCGTAGTTCAAAACGGTCCAGTCCGACGGCCGCTGGTTGGCGAAAATAGCGGCCTTGGCGTTCACGTAGTTCTCCATGCTACCGTGCCGGTCCAGGTGATCGGGCGTCAGGTTCAGGATCACCGCCACCCGGGGCCGGAACTCACGGACACTCTCCAGCTGGAAGCTGGAAGCCTCCACCACGATTATGTCGTCCGGACCGTATTTTTCGACTTCGCTGATCAGAGGTACCCCGATGTTTCCGGCGACCAGGGTACGGAAACCGGCCTGCCGGAACACCTCGCCCAGCAGCGCGGTGGTCGTCGTCTTGCCGTTGGTGCCGGTTACCGCCACCACCGGCGCCCGGACAAACCGCCACGCCAGCTCCAGTTCCCCGATAACCGGAATCCCCTCCCGCCTGGCCTGGACCAGCAGTGGCGCGCCGAAGGGCACCCCCGGACTGACCACGACCAGGTTCCAGCGGCCCGTAGTGACATCGGGATGCCCGCCCAGAACCAGGTTGACCCCCGGCAGCTCGCCCAACTGGAGATCATCCCGTCCCCGGGTGTCGGTCAACGTAACCGAAACGCCCCGGGCGGCTAGGAACCGAGCGGCCGCCTGGCCGCTCCGGGCGGCGCCGACCACGAGGACGTTTTTACCCTGCAGATCCAAAAACCGCCACCCCCCTTTCTCCGACAACTCCAGGAACCGCCGCTTCCTTATTCTCCGAGCGATCCTGAAATCTCACCCGCTGCGCCGGGCGTGCTGTCCCCGGCCTTCAGCCCAAACTATATATGCCCGCTAGACCAAGGAGCGCAAACACCAGCCCCACCGTCCAGAACACGTTCACCACCCGCGTTTCGGACCAGCCGACCAGTTCGAAGTGGTGGTGCAGGGGGCTCATCCGGAAGATGCGCCGGCCGATGAGTTGATAAGAAATCACCTGCAGGATCACCGACAAGGTCTCGATCACAAACACCCCGCCGATGATCAGCAGAAACAACTCGCTCTTCGTAACCACGGCGGCGGCTGCCAAACTGCCGCCCAGCGCCAGGGAGCCGGTGTCACCCATGAAGACCCGCGCCGGGTAGTAATTAAAATAGAGAAAACCTACGCAGCCCCCGGCCAGGGCGCCCAGGACCACGGCCACCCAGGTTTTACCCATTACCAGGGCAATCACGGCAAAGGATAAGGCCGCGATAACGAACAGCCCCGCCGCCAGCCCGTCCAGGCCATCGGTAAGGTTCACGGCGTTGGCCGTGCCGAGAAGCACCAACACGGTGAACCCCAGGAACAACCACCACCCCAGCTCCAGGGTATAGCCTCCGGGCACCAGTAGACCGGAAAAGGGCACGGGCAACTCGGTACCCCGCCCGAATACAAAAACGGCCAACGCCGCCAGAACCACGGCGATCAGCGCCTGGCCCGCCAGCTTCTCCCGGGCCCGCAAGCCCAAGGGGCGCTTGTAGGCGATTTTCAGGAAGTCGTCCAAGAACCCGATCGCCCCGAAACCCAGGGCGACTAGAAGCACCGCCAGCCCCTCGGCCCAGCCGATCCTGCTCACTCCCGGCAGAACCGTGGCGACGGCCACCGCCACCATCGCGCCAAAAAGAAACATTACGCCCCCCATCGTGGGCGTCCCGATTTTTTGCAAGTGCCGGGCCGGACCGTCGGAACGCACCCGCTGGTCGAACTTCAGGCGGTGCAGGAGTGGAATCATAATAGAGCCCAGGGCCAGGGTCATCACCAGCGCCATCCCGGTGGTGACCAGAAACAGGCTCACGCTCTGTTCCCCCCCGCCCCCGAATCGTCTTCCAAACTGCCGGACACGCTACTGTTTCCGGTCTCCGACTTCCGGCTTCCGACCACCGACGACCGGCGATCGACCGCTGCTTCAGCCAAGCCGTCGACCACCCGTTCCATCCGGAAAGCCCGGGAACCTTTGACCAGGATCACCGCCCCCTCCGGCGCTAACCGCCGGACGGCGGCCACCGCATCGCCGGTGGTGTCACAGGACTGAATCCGCAAAGCCGGCAATCCGGCCGCACGCGCCCCGTCCGCGATCCCTGCGGCCAGTTCGCCTACGGTCACCAGGTAACCAACGCCGGCCCGCGCACAAGCCCGCCCGACCTCCCGGTGGGCAACCGCCGCGCGCGGGCCCAGCTCACACATGCCACCCAGCACCGCCACCGTGGGCCGTCCACCGGCCAGGTCCCGGAGCACGTCTAACGCCGCCTTAACCGAGGCGGGACTAGCGTTGTAAGTATCATTGATGATCGTCAGCCGGCCGGTTTCGACCACGGCCTGCCGCAAAGATGACAGGCGGGCGTTGACCAGACCGGCGCGGATATCGTCCTCCGTCAGGCCCAGTTCCAGGCCGACTCCGACCGCCGCCAGCGCGTTCACCGCCATGTGGCGGCCCAAAAGGGGCAGTTGAAACTCGGCCTCCCGTTCCCAGAGCTGGACCCGGAAAACACAGCCGCCCGGAACCGCCCGGTAATCCAAAAGCCGGATCCGGGCGTGCTCCGCTTCCCCGAAAAATGTCACCCGGCCCCGGCACCGCCCGACCTGGGGCGCCAGTGCCGGGCTGTCCGCATGTAGCAACGCAAAGCCGGATGCCGGGATGTGATCCAAGAGCTCCCCCTTGGCCCGGGCGATGTTTTCCACCGTACCCAGGAGTTCCAGGTGGGCCTCCCCGACGTTACTGATCACGCCCCCGGTGGGCTGGCAGATTCGCGCCAGGACGTCGATTTCACCCAGGCCGCGCATCCCGAGTTCAACCACCGCCACCTGGTGAACGGGACCGATCTCCAACAAAGTCAGGGGCAGCCCGATCTCGTTGTTCAGATTCTCACGGGTGGCCAGCACCCGCAGGCGCGTGGCCAGCACGGCGGTCACCAGGTCCTTGGTGGTGGTCTTGCCGGTACTGCCGGTGACCGCCACAACCGGCAGGCCGCAGCGCCGGCGGTTGACTCGGGCCAGCTCCTGCAGGGCCCGCAACGTATCTTCCACCCTCAGCACCGGGACGTCCGGTGGCACCGCCACCTCCCGGCTCACCACCAAACCGGCAGCACCGGCGGCGATCGCCTGGCGGACGAAGTCGTGCCCGTCAAAACGCGCCCCCCGGAGGGCAAAAAACAGTTCCCCGCCCACAAGCGTCCGGGTGTCGGTTGCCACCCGTTCCACCCGGACCCCGGGGTCACCCTGCACCAGTTCCGCCCCCATCGCTTCTTTGGCCTCACCGAGAGTTATCGCCTTCATATGCGCCCCCGTAACCTATACTTTCCAGGATCGCCGCCGCTTCCCGGCGGTCGTCGAAATCCAGGCGCCTGTCACCGACTATCTGGTAATCCTCGTGGCCCTTGCCCGCAATCACCACCACGTCCCCCGGCCGGGCCTGCTCGAAGGCCCGACGCATGGCCTCCCGGCGGTCCGGTACCACAGTGTAGCCGTCCGGCCGGACCTCCCGGTAACCACGCTCGATGTCCGCAATAATCGCCAGCGGCTCCTCGCTGCGCGGGTTGTCGGAGGTCAGCACGGTATAGTCGGCGCCCCGGGCGCTGATCGCCCCCATCAGCGGACGTTTCTTCCGGTCCCGGTCACCGCCGCACCCAAACACGGCGATCACTTGTCCCCGGGCGATCTCCCGGGCCGCGCGCAGCACGTTCTCCAATCCGTCCGGGGTATGGGCGTAGTCCACGATTACGGTATATTCTTGCCCCCGGTCCACGCGTTCAAACCGCCCCGGGATTCCCGGGACCCGGCCCAGCACGGCGGCGATTTCGTCCGGGGCGAACCCCCGGTCCAGCCCGACACATACCGCGGCCAAGGCGTTATAGACATTGAACAACCCGGCGATTCGAAGGGAAACCGGGAACGCCCCCCACGCGCTTTCAACCGTAAAGCGTACCCCACCGGGGGTCACCCGAACCTCCCCGGCCCGCACGTCCGCCGGCTCACGGATCCCGTAAGTGAGCACCCGACCGCGGCTCAGTTCCAGGAGGCGCAGGCCATATGGATCGTCACGGTTCACCACGGCTAGGGCTTCCTCGTCTAGTCTCTCGAACAACAGGGCCTTGCTGGCAAAGTAGTCTTCCATGTCGACGTGAAAATCCAGGTGATCCTGGGACAGATTGGTAAAAACGGCGGTGTCGAAACGCAGGCCCGCGACCCGCCCCAGGCGCAGACCATGGGAGGACACCTCCATCACCACCTCCCGCACTCCGGCGTCGGCCATGCGCCGCAGCAGGCGCTGCAAGTCCAGGGACTCGGGCGTGGTGTGCCGCATCGGCAAAATCTCGTCCCCGATGGCGCTGTGAATGGTACCTACGAGCCCCACCCCAGGGTGGCGCGCCCGGAAGAGGGCGGCAATCAGGTGCGTGGTAGTAGTCTTGCCGTTCGTTCCGGTCACTCCGACTAGATGGAGTCCCCGGGCCGGCTCACCGTAGAACTGGCTGGACACATACGCCAGCGCCTCCCTGGTGTCGGGTACCACCGCCCAGGCCACTCCTTCCGGAACCGTTACCGGGCGGGCCAGCAAAACACCGGCGGCCCCGCGGGAGACGGCCTCGGGCACAAACCGGTGTCCGTCCGTCACCAAACCCTGGATGGCCACAAACAAAAAACCCGGCTGGACCTGCCGTGAATCATAGGCGATACCTGTAATTTCCACCTCCAGGTCCGGGCTGTGGGCTTGCAGGTACAGTCCCCTAATCAACTCCGCAAGATTCACGTTGAGTTTCCCCCGTCACGTCTATCCAGAAATAAGTTTGAAGACATGCACTCTTTAAGAGTATACATCAGGTGCGTTCATTCTTCACGTCCGGGTGGACTTCCTGCCGCCGGCGGTTCGAACTTCACGCGAATGGTGGTGCCCCGGTCAACCTTCTTCCCGGGTTGGACGGATTGCTCCACGGCCACCCCACTTCCGGAAGGATCCAGCCACAGGTCCAGGCTTTCCAGGAGTGTGCCGGCCTGCTTGATGGTCAGCCCCGTAAGGTCCGGCACGGTAACCTGTCGGCCCTTATCCACCTTTCCGGCCCGCAGGTCGAGGATGACGGTGGTCCCCTCCTTGACGGTGGCGCCGGCTTCGGGCACCTGTTCGTGAACCACGTTGCCCTCTCCCCGGGTGATAAAGTTCAAATTGTTCCCCCGGAGTTCACGGACCGCCTCGTCCAAGGGCAGGTTCGACACCTGGGGCACCTTAACGTTCTCCGGTTCCTCCGGTTCAACCCAGATCCACTGTTTTTCCGGCTTCGGCAGGTCGTCCCGGGCTGGCACTCCCAGGTAACGCAACACATCCTGCATCACGTTCCGGAAAGCCGGGGCCGCCACCTGGCTGCCGTAGTAAATCCCACCCTGGGGTTCCACCACCATGATCAGCGTCACGGCCCGCGGGTTTTCAACCGGGCCGAAGCCGACGAAAGAAGAGACGTAGCGGCCCGTCATATAGCCGCCACCCGGGCCGACCACCTGGGCGGTACCGGTCTTGCCGGCCACTCGGTAGCCGTCGACGTAAGCGTTGACGCCGGTGCCCTTAAGGACCACCGTCTCGAGCAACTCCTGCACCTCGCGCGCCGTCTCCTCGGAAATGACCCGACGCACCTCCCTTGGCTGCAACTCCCGGACCACCTTGCCGTTGTGGTCCACCACCTTCTTTACCAGTTGGGGCTGCATCAGCACCCCGCCGTTGGCCACCGCGGCCACCGCCGCAGTGAGCTGGATTGGCGTGACCGCCACCGACTGACCGATGGACATGGTAGCCAGGTTCAGGTTGGTGGCCTGCTTCTGGGGAATCAGAATGCCGTGCGCCTCCCCAGGCAGCTTGATTCCGGTCGGCATTCCGAACCCGAACCCCCGCAGGTGCTTGAAAAAGTTGTCAATCCCTACCCCCAGGCCGATTTCAACGAAACCGGAATTGCAGGAATGCTGGATCACTTCCTCGAAAGTCTGGCTGCCGTGCCCACCCGCCTTCCAACACCTGATGTTCCGGTCGGCGACCTTGATGTAACCCGGATCATAGAAACGGCGGTTTCGGTCCACGGTGTTTTCCTCGATGGCCGCGCACAGGGTGATGATTTTGAAGGTCGATCCGGGTTCGTAGTTGTACCAGATCGCCGGATTGCGGTCCCAGGTGGACGGGGGATAATCCATCCACCGGTTGGGGTCGAAGGTGGGGCGGTTGCCCATGGCCAAGATTTCCCCGGTCTGCGGGTCCATCACGATGATTACCGCGTACTTGGGCTGGTAAGCGTCCACGAGTCTGTCTAGTTCACGTTCCACAAAATACTGAATGGTCTCGTCCAGCGTCAGGAACAGGCTGTGGCCCGGTACCGGCGGGTAGCGTTTGTGTACGGCGGAGGGGATCTGGCGCCCCACGGCGTCGTATTCCATGACAATCTGGCCGGGAATGCCGCACAAATCACTTTCGTACGTGTTTTCGATTCCCGTCAGTCCCTGGTTGTCGATCCCGACGAAGCCCACAACGTGGGCGGCTAGACCATCCTTGAGATAGTACCGCTTGCTTTCCTCAACAAACTCGATTCCCGGCAGCTTCAGGGACCGCAATTCCTGCACCACCTGGAAATCCTCCTTGCGCTTCAGCCAAACGAATGATTCCCGCCTGGTAATCAGTTCATAGATCCGGTCCGGATCCATGTCTAAAACAATAGCCACTTTTTGGGCGGTCTCGCTAGGGTTCTTGATTTGCGAAGGAATAGCAAACACCGAGTCGGCACTGATACTGGTCACCAGTTCGTTTCCGTTGCGGTCGTAAATGGTGCCCCGCTTGGCTTCTACCGGAAAATCCCGCATTCGGTTCTCCATGGCTTCTTTTCGCAGGTGTTCGCCCAGGAAGAACTGAATGTACGCCAGACGCAGCAACAAAAGAAAAAGGGTCAACGCGCCCAGGAGCAGAAGGGCGATGATTCGCTTGCGCATAATGATCCTGGTGGGCTGCATGCCACTCCCCCTGTCGGCTGGGCAGGACCCTTCCAGGACGCCATGGCCCGGTCCTGCCTTCCGTCAGCGCCAGGAGCGCCTTTTGCCGAAGTCTCCGGAACGCGGGTGGTTCTTTCTAGCGGGCGGCGAAATCGAGAAAAGCCTGGAGAATCCCCTGCTCGCGGGTTCTTGCCGGCCTTTCGGCCACATCCCTGCCCAGGTTCGGAACGGCGCCGGCGACCGCGGCCGGCTCCCCTACGGGGGCGGTGTCCGGATCCGCGAAGTTTGCCCCGTTGACGGCCACAAACATCACGTCGTCCGGCGTGGGCCGAACCATGCCCAACTGGGTGATGGCCACCACTTCCACCCTGGAGAGTGAATCAAGCTTGTCGATCCTGGCCCTCAAGCTCTGCTTTTCCTGCTCCAATTTGGCGATCTCGGCCCGCAAGGACTCAGCCTGGTAACCCACGCTAACGGCCAGGGCGTTGACGTAGCTAAAAGCGGCTCCGAGTATGAAAGCCATCACCAATAGGGCCGTAAGGGGAAGACGTATTTGCTTCTCCCGAACAGGCTGGACAACCGGCGGAGGCGCCTGTAACCGGCGCATCTCCTCGTAGTAGAAATAATCCGCCCTTTCGTGTACTGCTATCAAGCCTATTCAACCTCCTGATCGTTTAGAACAACGGGCCGCTTCCGGGCCGCCCGCAGTTTGGCGCTCCGGGCGCGAGGATTGCGGGCGACCTCGTCCTCTCCCGGCACCCGCGGCCGCGAGGTCAGAATCTCCAGCCGGGGCACTACCCCGCAGCGGCAGACCGGCAAACCGGGCGGGCATTTGCAGTGCACCGCAAATTCCCGGAAAAGGTCCTTGACAATGCGGTCCTCCAGCGAATGATAGCTCAGCACCACCACCCGCCCCCCGGGCGCCAACACGTCCACCGCCTGTCTTAGGGAACTCTCCAAGGCATCCAGTTCGTCGTTGACGGCGATGCGCAGGGCCTGAAAGGTGCGGCGCGCCGGGTGTGGCCCGGTACGGCGCGCCCGCGCCGGCACGGCCTCCTTGACCACTGCGGCCAGCCTGCCGGTGGTGAGAATCGGGGCCTTGGCGCGTTCCCAGCCGATATGGCGCGCAATACGCAGCGCCCACCGTTCCTCTCCGTATTTCCTGATCAGGTCCGCAAGTTCATTTTCGGGCAGTCCGTTCACCAGGTCAGCGGCGGTGATTTCGCCGTCCGGGTCCATCCGCATGTCCAGGGGCGCATCGTGCTGGTAGGCAAAACCGCGGGCCGGAGTGTCCAACTGGGGGGACGATACCCCGAGATCGTACAGCAGACCCTGCACGTTAACGATTCCCAACCGTTCCAAAACCCGGGCCAGTTCCCGGAAATTCGCCCGTACCAGCTGCACCCGGTCGCCATACGCGGCCAAACGGCGAGAGGCCGCCTCCAGAGCGTTCACATCCTGGTCCATGCCCACCAGCCGGCACCGCCCCCCGGTTTTCTCCAGAATACCGGCACTGTGCCCGGCCCCGCCGAGGGTGCAATCCACGTAAGTGCCCCCGGGCACGGGATCCAGGAACTCCAGGACCTCTGCTAGCATTACCGGTTCGTGGTGAAAGCCCGCCATGGCGCAAACCCCGCCCACGCTATAAATGCTATAAGTCCAGATCATAGTCCACGATCTTTTCCGCAATTTCCTCGTAGGCCTCGCCCGCTTGGGCGCTGTAGCGTTCCCACTCGTCACGGGACCAGATCTCCACCCGGGACGAAACCCCAAGGACCATCACTTCCCTTTCCAGCCGGGCATACTCGCGGAGATTGGCAGGCAACAGAACTCGGCCCTGCTTATCGGCCTCCACTTCCGCCGCACCCGAAAAAAATAGCCGCGCGAAAGCCCGGGCCTCCGCCCTGGCAAACGGCAGCTTGCGCAGTTTCTGCTCCAACAACTCCCACTCGGCACGGGAGTAAAGGAAAAGGCAACGGTCAAGCCCCTTGGTGACCACAAAACTGGCCCCCAGACCCTCACGGAAACGGGCCGGAATAAACAGACGTCCCTTGGCATCCAGCGTATGCTGGTATTCACCGATAAACATTACGGTCACCCCGCCGGGAGGGCTTTTTCACCACTTTACCCCACTTTAATCCACTTGTTCTCCACTTGCAAGCGGATTCCTGCAAAAAAATTCCTAACCGCAAAAAATAATTTGGAAGGTCCCAGACGAAATAGGACCCTACCAAACCGATTTGAGAAATGTCCCATCGGGGCGGCGTGCGAAAAAAAGCACTCTCCCGGGTTGCGGGAGAGGCTTACTATCCCAATTACGGAATGTTTCGGGCGACCCTACGGGTCACCGCTTTATGCGGGTGTTTTCAGGTCATTCGGGCGGTTCACCTTCCCAGAAGTCCATCACCTGTACCCCGGCCGGCAGATCAAAGGTGTCCTCCGGCAAAAGCCCCACTTCCAGTTCCCGGAACTCGGTCACGGTGGTGCGGCCATCCACCGTGGTTTCCACCCGCAGTGGCAGGCCGTATTCCTCCCACAGGTACAACACCGTCTTCCCGCCGGGTTCTTCCCGGACAAACCGGCGGCACCGGAGCCCTTCAAAGAAGGCAGCCTCGCCGGGAACCCACTCCGCCGGGTCCAGGTTTTGGATGTAGTCCAGCGGCGACTCGGGTGTCCCGGCGCAACCCTCGCCCAGGCTCATTCTGGTGGCCGTGCCCGCGGCGGCATCATAGGACAACAGTTCGCCCCGGGCCTTGTCGACCACCAGGATCAGCGTTTCCCCGTCCACAACCGTTTCGGTCTTTACCAGGTCTCCCTGCATCCATACCCGGGCCTCATGCGACCACATGGGATACTGGGTCACCACCCGGTAACTGAGCCCCTCGACGCCAGCGCTCCGGCTTAAAAGTTCTTTCAGTTCGTTTCCCGGCTCCTCGGGAATCGGCTTTTCGGCGGCATTGCAACCCGCCAGGGCCAGCGCCAGCAAGCCCGCCAGCACCAAAACCACCAGCCGCCGGAACCGGAACCGTCCCGTTTTCCGGTCCTCACGCTTCATTAACGCCCACCGCCCTTGCGCGCATTTGCAAACAATATACGAGCCCCCGGGCAGTAATATGTGTTCTAGCAAAAGTTTACGAATTAACAAACATGTGAAACCCGCCAGACGTTCCTAGTCTCTATGCTCCCCCACACTGATCAGAAACCGGATATTCACCACGGGAACACCGGCCTGCTGCCGGGCACACCGGGCACAATCGCCTTCTTCCTTCCACCCCTTAAACAGGCCGGCAGAACCGTACAGCCCGTCCATCCGCCTTCGGAGCGGGTCCGGCAGCACTTCCGAGCGCCGCCCCGCACCGTCCCCGGGAAAGCCGTCTACCAGGGCGGGTCCGTAAAGCGGGCCTTGGCGGCCGGCGCCCAATCCCGCCGGATCGTCTCCCTGCGCTTCCGTCTCCTGTTCAACCACCACCCTGATCCTCGAAATGGTGGGTGGACGACCCGACGGCGCTCCCACTTGTTTCAGAATATAGGCTATGCTCAGTCCGATCAGGCCCAGTACCAGGAGCATGGCTACCGCACCGGTTACGGGATCGCTCAAAGGTTTCCCGTCCTTTCTCCAAAGCAGCTTGCAAATGCGCTTCCAGTAGGTTGTAGCATATACTTATTTTACCATATGGATTAACGATAATTTGTCACTTGTTGCTGCTCAGGCCCTCAAAGCAACTACAAAAGTGGCGAAAAAGCAACGAAAAACTAATGCTATGGCGCTGTCCAAACCCAGAATGAGAGTACGGAGATTGGGAGCTATTCCAGGGGGATCAAAGTGCGGCGGCGGCGCTGGAAGGTGGCGATTTCCCGGTAGCCTGCCTGTTTCAACAGCTGAATCGCCTCGGGCAAGCCGCTCCCCACCCGCTCGGGAGCGTGGGCGTCCGAACCGAGGGTGACCGGGACACCAAACCCGCAGCAAAACCGGAGGAAAATTGGATGGGGATAGATCTCTCCCACCGGCGCCCACAACCCGGCGGTATTGACTTCGATACAGATGCCGGCGGCGGCGATAACCGCGGCGGTTTTCCGGTAAAGCGGCGTGATATCGCTGCGTGGCCGGCAGCCGAACTTCTTCAGCAGGTCCGGGTGCGCCAGGCTGTCGAACAGGCCCGAGCGCGCCGCCGCCTGTAACAGCTCAAAATATCGGTGGTAGAGCACATCGGCGTCCCGTCCCCGGTAACCGTCCAGGAAGTCGGGGTTATCAAAGCCCCACCCATCGAGGTAGTGGATCGAACCCAGGACATAGTCGAAGGGGTGACGTTCCAAGAGCACGGCCAACTGCGGCTCCCGGCCCGGGATGTAATCGGCCTCGATGCCGAGCCTGATGGGCAGGTCGGGGTTATCCGCCCGCAGGGCCAGCACCTCGGCGACGTACTCCGGCAGTTCCTCATCAGCCATGGCCAGGCCGGAAGGCCTCTGTTCCGGCGCATGGAAATAAATGGGGATGTGGTCGGCGAAGCCGATCTCACGGAGCCCTCGCTCCCGGGCAATCCGAACGTAGTCGGCCATCCGGCCCCGGGCGTGCCCGCAGCGGTAAGTGTGCAGGTGGTAGTCTACCGCCAACTTCCCTCCTCCTTGAACTTGAAAATGTAACGACCAACAACTATTTTCAGGGCAGACCCCCTATGCCGCTCATGAGCAGCACCACAAAAGATCAAAATTAGGCGTTATTTTCCGGGCAGATTACCCGGATCGCAGGGCGTCCGATACGCCGGCCGTCAGCGCGTAGATCCGCTCCGCCAGTTCCACGGTCAGCGTGCCGGCCCCGCAGCTCGGGGTGATGAGCGCTTGGCGCTGCAACTGTTCCCGGGTGATGCCCCGACCGGATAACTGCGCCCAGTACTGCTCCAGCCTTTCCACCAGGCTCTCCACGCTTTCCTCGAACGCCCGCTCCGAGGCGGGCACGATCCCCCAGGCCACCACTCCGCCCCGGACCAGGAAATCGCCGAGTTCGGCCCGGAAGGGCAGCAGCGAATCGAAGTAACCGTAGGCGTCCAGACTGAGCACCTCGGTGCGGGTATCCATCAGGATACTCCAGTCCACCGCCGAGCAGGAGTGGATACCGGCCAGCGCGCCGGCCGCGTGGATCCCATCCACCACAGCGTCCAGGTCCTCGCGGATCATCTCGCGGGTCACCGTAATGTAGGTGGACTGCCCGTAGACGCTCACCCCAGGCTCGTCCACGAAGATCAGCGCCCGCAGGCCCAGGCCGCTCAGGGCCCGCGCCTGCCAGCGCCCCTGCAGCGCGACGCTTTTCACAACCACGTCACGGAGCTGCTCGTCGTAGTACGCCGGCCGGCCCTCGGCGTCAGTCAGCTGGAACGCCGCCGTCAGGGGCCCCACCACCTGGCCCTTCACGCCCCGGGCGTCGCCGGCCGTACGCTCCAGAAAGGCGTAGAACCCGGATGCGGCCTCCGGCGGGATCGCAAACTGCTGCAGCGCGTCCTCGTCCCCCTCCTCGACCGCCAGGTAAAGCATGTAAAACGCGGCCAATCGGTCGGGCCAGTCGGCGGCTCCCGTAGCGAAGCGGATCTTCTCCCCTTCCCGCTCCAGGAGCCCGGTCTGTAAAAGCGGGTTCAAAAACTGGAGTACTAACCCCTCCTGCGGTCCCCGCAGCGGCAACTGCGGCCAGTGCGGGATTGCACCCAACCACGTCTCGATCAAGTCCAACGCCGCCTGAGGCTCATGGTGCGGCAAACTGCCGATGGCGGTCGCCAGCCCTCCGGCTGCCCACATTTCCATTCCCCCTCCGAAAAACAAAAACCAGCCTCCTAAAGGCTGGCCTGCAAACAAAACAGAATTACAGGGTCGCGGCGGGAACCACGTTGACCACCTTGCGGTCCTTCCCCTTGCGCTGAAAGCTCACAAGGCCGTCCACCTTGGCGAACAGGGTGTCGTCGCCGCCGATACCCACGTTACGCCCGGGGTGCATCCTGGTTCCCCGCTGTCTAACGATAATGCTTCCGGCCGTTACAAATTGCCCGTCGCCCCGCTTGATCCCGAGGCGCTTGGACCGGGAATCACGGCCGTTACGCGAACTGCCTACTCCCTTTTTGTGGGCCATAGAATATCACCTCCCGAACGGACTAAACCTCGATCTTCTCGACCAATACCCGCGTGTAGGGCTGACGATGCCCCTGCTTACGCCGGTAATTTTTTTTCGGCTTGTACTTGAAGACAATAATCTTCTTGCCGCGACCCTGGTTCAATACCCGGGCGACCACTCTAACTCCGGGAACGACGGGCTGACCGACTTTCACGCCGCCCTCCGCCCCGATCAGGAGCACACGGTCGAACACGACCTCTTCACCCGCTTCGGCCGCCAGTTTCTCAACGCACAGGGTATCCCCCTCGCGGACGCAGTACTGCTTGCCACCGGTTTCGATGATCGCGTACATTGTTACCCCCCATTTGAACAGGACTCGCCGGAATCAGGTGGATTGCCGCGAATCGCTTGCAACCTGTTCCGCGCGGTTCGCACGAATTAGATTGTACCATCCGCCAGGCCGATAATCAAGCCCAATCTTTGAAACCGCCCCTGCCGGAGATCTTCCCGGTCCCCCCGCAGTGCGGGCAGGTAGTTAACAACAGTTCCGACAGGCTAGGGTGCACCTTCTTCCGGGTCAATTCCACCAGGCCCAATTTGGTCAACCCCATGATGTGGGTCCGCCGCCGGTCCTTCTTGATCTCCTCGGCCAATACTTCCAGCACCCGGTTACGGTGATCGTCCCGGCTCATATCGATAAAGTCGATGATAATAATCCCGCCCAGGTTGCGCAACCGCAGCTGCCGGGCGATCTCCACCGCAGCTTCCAGGTTGGTCTTGAAAACGGTGTCCTCCAGGTCCACGCGCCCGGTGAACCGCCCCGTGTTCACGTCGATCACGGTCAGCGCCTCGGCCTGGTCGAAGATCAGGTATCCGCCGCAATGCAACCAGGTCTTCCGCTGCAGGGCCTTGTTGACATCCTGGTTGACGTTGTAAAACTCGAAGATGTCCGGCTTGTCGTCCCAAAAAACCCGCTTTTTCAGTTGCGGGTTGACGGTGTCCAGAATGGTCAGCGCCCGGGCGTAGGCAGCAAAGGAATCGAGCACGAACCGTTCGATCTCCTCGGTTAATAAGTCGCGGATGATCCGGGGCAAAAGCCCGCACTCCCGGTAGAGCAGGGCCGGGGCCGCCACGTTCTCTTCCCGCTTCCTGATGTCCGCCCATAACTTGTAAAGCGTGTTCAGGTCTTCCCGCAAAGCCTCTTCGGACGCCCCGCGGGCGGCAGTGCGTACAATCACACCCATACCGCCGGGCCGGGTGCGCTGCACCAATTCGCGCAGGCGTTCCCGCTCGGCTTCGTCCTCAATGCGCCGGGAGATCCCGATGTGATTGACCATGGGCATAAGCACCGTGTAGTGGCCGGGCAGATTAACCCGCATGGTCACCCGCGGCCCCTTGTTCCCCAGCGGGTCCTTGGCTACCTGCACGATTACTTCCTGGCCCGGCCGCAAAAGGTCCCTGATTTCGGGGGAGTCCCGGTCCGACCTGGGAGACTGCGGCAGAACGTCGTTCACGTACAGGAAGGCGTTTCGCTCCAACCCCACGTTCACAAAAGCCGCCTCGATCCCGGGCAGCACGTTTTCCACCCGTCCCTTGAAAATGCTACCGACCAGGCAGATCTCCTCATCCGATTCCAGATAAACTTCCATCGGCACCCGGTTCTCCAACAGGGCCACCCGGGTGAGGTTATCCCGGGTGCTGACAATGATCTCTTTTTTTAGCATATACTGTCACCTTTCACGTCCCAGAGGAGCCGGCCCGCACGGGACAGCAATGCCGTGCGCCAGACGGCAAAACTTTCGGGCACCAGGGATAGGTCCTTCCCCAGAACCGCCAACACCTCGTCCGGCCGCACGTTACCCGCTGAACCGGCTTTCAATTCCATGGAAAAACATAGTTTGTCTCCATCCAGCCGGGCACTTAGGCTGTAGATTCCCGGCCGGATGTTCTTTCGCCGAACCCCTTTGGCCCGCTTTTGCTCCACCACGATTTCCCCGCGGCCCAGAAAACGCTTCAGCCCCACCTGTAAAGCCCCTGTGTCCAACCCCACCGGAACGTCCCCGACGGCGATGTACCGGGAACGGTGCACCAGACTCATCAGGGAGGGACCGGTCGCCACCGCCTGTACCTGGACCGGAACCAGCCCGTTTGGTAGGTTCTGCCGGAGCAGTTCGAACACCCCGGCCGGATCCGGTTCGGTCTCCAGTTCGAGGTCTACGTATTCCCGGCACCCACTCATTCCCACGGCGAGGGGCGCCGCAAAAGTCATTTTCGGCCGCGGGTTGAAACCCTGACTGTAGGCCAGGGGAAGTCCGGCCCTCCTCGCCGCCCGTTCGAACGCCCGCATCACGTCCAGGTGGGACACGTAACGGGCCGGTCCCTCCTGGCGGTAGGCAATCCTAACCCGCGGCACCGGTTCCAACCTCCGCCAGTTGGGGTTCAATCTCCAGGTTCGGGCACAGTCCACAGCCAGTGCACTGTTCGCCCCGGCAGTCCTTGGTGATCTCGCCCGCCAGCGCCCGGGCGTGCTCCTCGGCCAGGAAATCCCGGTCGATCCCGGTATCCAGGTGATCCCAGGGGAGAATGTCGGTGTAACGGTAGGACCGGTAGGCGTACGCCCCGGGCTCGACACCAGTTTCGGCAAAGGCCTGCTGCCAGAGATCAAACCGGAAACACTCCCGCCAGCCGTCCAGGCGGCAGCCCAGTTCTAGCGCCCGCCGTAGTGCCGGCGCCAGTCGGCGATCCCCGCGCGCAAAAACGGCCTCCAGAAAACTGGCTTCTGGATCGTGCCAACGGTAAACCAGGTTTTTCCCCTTCAGGCGGCCCTGTAAAAAGGACTGTCGCTCCCGAAGCACGGCCAGCGGCGCCTGGGGTTCCCACTGGAAAGGGGTGTGCGGCTTGGGCACGAAAGAGGAGATGCTGACGGTAACGCTGAGCCGCCCCTTGGGCACTTCGCATTCCCGGCCCTTATCCAAAACCATCCGGGCCAGCCGGGCGATCCCGTCGACGTCCTCCAGGGTTTCGGTCGGCAGCCCCAGCATGAAGTAGAGCTTCACCCGCGACCAGCCCGCCCGGAAGGCAACCTCCACCGTCCGCAGCAGGTCATCCTCGGTCACCTGTTTGTTGATCACGTTCCGCAACCGTTGAGAGCCGGCCTCCGGGGCAAAAGTCAGGCTCGACTTGCGCACCTCCTGCACCGCCCGGGCGAGTTCCACCGCGAAAGCGTCCACCCGGAGCGACGGCAGCGATACGTTCACCCGTTCGCCCCGGTGGCGTTCCACCAGCGTTTGCACCAACTTCCGGATCTCCGAGTAGTCGGTGGTGCTGAGGGAGGTCAGCGAGAGTTCGTTGTACCCGGTATGGCGCAGGAGTTCTCCCGCCTGATCGAGCAGGGTCTTCAAGGTCCTTTCCCGGACCGGCCGGTAAATCGCCCCCGCCTGGCAGAACCGGCAGCCGCGCGTGCAACCCCGGAATACCTCCAGCATCGCCCGGTCGTGCACCGCCTCCAGGTACGGCACGATGGGCCGGACCGGAAAGGGAGCCCGGTCCAAATCCCGGACCAGCCTTTTTACCACCTTCCCCGGTACTCCGTCAATCAGCGGCACAACCTGTTTCACCCCGCCGTCCGCGGCGTACTCGACCCGGTAAAACCGGGGTACGTACACCCCGGGGAGCCGGGCGAGGGCGCACAGCAGTTCATCCCGGTTTCCGCGGCCGTATCGGCGCACCACCTCCACCAGGTCGTGTACAGCGTCCTCCCCCTCCCCCAGGAACACGGCATCTAAAAAGGGGGCCAGGGGCTCGGGATTGAAGGCACACGGGCCGCCGGCCACCACCAGCGGCATCCGGTCGTCCCGGTCCCGGGATTCCAAGGGAATTCCGGCCAGATCAAGCATATTCAGCACGTTGGTATAGCTCAGTTCGTACTGCAGGCTGAAGGCGACCACGTCGAAATCCCGCAGGGGACGGTGCGACTCCAGGCTGAACAGGGGTAGGCCGCTCGTGCGCATTTCCGCCTCCATGTCGGTCCACGGGGCGAAAACGCGCTCCATCAGCGCGTCGTCACGGCTGTTCACCACGTGGTAAAGGATATGCATCCCCAGGTGGGACATGCCGACCTCGTAAACGTCGGGGAAGGCAAACGCAATACGGACCGGCACCCGGCGCCAGTCCTTGACAATCGCGTTCAATTCGCCTCCCACGTAACGGGCCGGTTTTTCCACCCGGGCCAAAATCCGCTCCAGATCCGTCATAACGCCTCCAGCGGGCTATAATCCTTCCAAAGAGTATATCCCAAATGCCAGGTACATTTTTCTTTGTTTCGCGATCGACGCTCAAAAACCCTTCCTGACCCGGTCCAGTGGCGTGCCGGCTCCTTCTTCGAGTAACGCCCTGATCACCTCGGCCTCCCCCACCATCCCGGTATAGCGGCCCTGCCCGTCCACCGTGTATACGAAGTGATACCGCTGGGGGACAAACTGTTGGGTAACACGCCAAACCGGCACGTCCCCGCGGGCCACCATGACCTGGCCGGGCAATACACCGTATTTCTGCAAATCCCGGTTCTTGGAGGCCAGGTGGTGGGCGTACAGATACGGTGCCTCCTGTTTCTGTCGGCGGGCGGCGTAAAACAGAAAAAGCCCCGTGGCGATAATGTCCAGTCCGGTTAGGTGTCCGAGCAAACCCACCGTGCCCAGAACAGTGATCACGATTCCCCAAAACTGTCCGCACGTGGCCATCCGGTAAGTGGCCGCCGGCAGATTCACGTACTGGGCCAGGTAAGCCCGGCAGACCCGGCCCCCGTCCAGGGGCAGGCCGGGCAGCAGGTTGAAAAGGAAGAGCAGCAGGTTGCACTGGATAAAATACGGGGCTAGCTCGTGGTGCCAGATACCGTAATGACCCAATCCCAACGCCAGCGCACAAAGCGCCAGGTTGGTCAGCGGACCGGCGGCGGCTACGGCCATCTCCTTCCGCGGCTCCACCACCAGTTCACCGCTCATCCTGGCCACGCCGCCAAAGGGCAGCAATTCGACGTCGCTCACTGGGATGCCCTTGCGGCGCGCCATCCAAACGTGCGCCAACTCATGGAGAAAAACAACGGCAAAGGCCACGAGACCCTTGCCCAGTACCCCGGCCGCAAAATACACCCCCAGGAGCGCCAAAAACCAAATGTTGATCGAAAACTGAATCCCCCTGATCCGGCAGATCCGCAACTGATACCGCTCCCCTCACGGCGTTGGTTTGTGGCTCCGCAGCTTACGACCTACCGGTTACGATCCGTTTTCAGGAAGGGTGAATCTGGTCAGGGGATCGACCAACGCTCCCTTTTCGCGGTATTCGAAATGCACTCCCGGCCCCGGGAAATCGCCTTTTGTTCCAACCTCGGCCAAGAGCTGGCCCTGCTCAACTTGGTCTTTCTTTTTCACGCGGATATTTTCCAGCTGGGCGTAAAGGGTGTAGGTTTCGTTGCCGTGCTCGACCAGGACGTAGCGTCCGTAGGTCAGGTTCTCCCCCACCCGGGCCACCACCCCGGACATTGCGGCCCGGACCGGTGTCCCCGCCGGAGCAGCGATGTCCACCCCAGGGTGGAACCATTCCCGGTTGTTCACCGGATCCACTACCCAACCGAATTCACGCACCACGGTACCGGCCACGGGTAGGACCGGTTCATCTATCGGGCCTATCGCCATCTCCACGTCGCCATCTGAGCGGTGGGGTCGCGTATCCAAAAAGGGAATGTCTACATTAACGGTTTGCAAACCCAGTCGCACCACCCGGTCCACCACCGGCTGGTAGTTCCACTCGGTGGTCAGCACGTACCGTAGTCCTTCCCGCACCTGCACCCCCCACGGCGCCTGGCTCTCCCGAATCACCAGGAACGCCACGAACACCGCGGCGGCCACGGCCACTCTGAACAACCACCGTCCGGGGCCTGTCCTTCGGAGCCGCGGTGCCTGCTGCGGCAAGGGCCAGTCCAGCCTTTTCTCCCGCATGAACAATCTCACCCCGTTTTCCTCCCCGTTAATAAGCTGATACATCATTATGAATCAAGGGTGTCGATGATGACAGGCTCTTTGACCGGCATTTGGTCAAACGCCGGAACTATCGAATGCCGGTAACGCCAACGCAGACGGACCATCCTCGGCCCGCCTGTTCAGCAGGGTTATCATGGGGAACATAAACGGTGGACAACTAAAACACAATCATTTGGCGCCGCAGCCATACGTTGCCTAAGAGGCCCAAAGCCGTTAAGGTGGCAACCATGGAACTGGGACCGTAGCTGAACAGGGGCAGCGGGAGGCCGGTGACCGGCATGATCCCGGTGGCCATGCCCACGTTGGTCAGCACGTGGAAGGTCAGCATGGACACAATACCGGTCGCCAGCAAGGTACCGAACTGATCCTTGGCCTGCGCGGCAATCCGGACACCGCGGTAAATCAGGATAAAGAACAGGCTCAGCAGAATCACTACCCCGATGAAGCCGAGTTCCTCGGCCAGCACCGAGAAGATGAAGTCGGTATGCTGTTCAGGAAGAAAATGCAGCTGGTTCTGACTGCCGCTGAAGAGGCCACGGCCCCAGAGCCCGCCGGACCCGATGGCGATCTGGGACTGGATCATGTGGTAGCCGGCCCCCTGCCAATCGCTCCAGGGATCTAGGAAAATAGTCAGCCGGCCAATCTGATAATCCTTGAGCGGGATCCAGATACCGTGATTCAGGTGCGCCCAGATCCAGACCACCATCGAGCCCAGCCCGCCCAACGCCAGCGTCCCCAACCACAACGGGCGCGCCCCGGCAATGTAAAGCATGCCCACGGTGACGGCGATGAACACCACCGCAGTGCCCAGGTCGGGCTGCGCCAGGATTAGCAAGGCCGGAACCCCCACGTAAGCCAACGCGGGCAAGAGGTCCCGAAACCGGTCCAACCGGCCTTCACGCTGAGACAGGAAGAATGCCAGGCCAATGATCACCACCAGCTTCGCGAACTCCGACGGCTGGAAGAGAAAAGGGCCGATCTGTACCCAGCGCTGGGCGCCGCCGGCCGAGTGGCCAACCAAAAGCACCGCCAGGAGCACGGCCAGATTCGCCCCGTACAACACCTTGACGTACTTAGCCAGTTCCTCGTAACGCCAGAAAAGAAAAAAAACAAAGGCCGAGGTTCCTAGCGCAATCCCCAGAAGCTGTTTCCAGATAAACACGAAGTTGGCTTCGCCGGAAACGCTGGTGGCCTGGGTAGCGCTAGCAATGGTCACCAGCCCCAGCGCGATGATCGCTATCGCGGCCAGGATCAAGGTGTAGTCCAGGTTTTTCAATATTCTCCGGCTGCGGATAATTTCTAAAACACCCCGGTTCGACCTTATCTACTTTTTATTTTATTATTATAAAAGTAATCAGAGCACAAAAAAAGGGGGCGCAAAACCCCCCTCGTTCTCAAGCCGGATTACCGGCCACCCTCTTCATCTTCTTAACCGGGATACTGGCTACCAGGGCCACTTGGTTATCTGCCCGCTCGAGGTTTACGCTTAATCCTTTCTCGTCTATTTCCATGTATTTTGAAATCACTTCCACCATGTCATTCTTCAGCAGCTGCAGCAGCTGCGGAGAAACGCCAGCCCGGTCGTGGACAAGCACCAGGCGCAACCTCTCCTTGGCCACGTTCTTGCTGCCCGGACTTTCCCTGCCGAGAAGGCGGGCCAGGAAATCAAGCACACACGTTCCTCCTTCCTTACCCTATCCCAGACCTATGATTCTTCTTAACCGATTGAAAAATCCTTCCCCGTTTTCCAAATTCATCAACGGCACCGGCTCGCCCAGCATGCGCCGGACGATGTCTTTGAAGGCGCGACCGCTGAGGGAATTCTCGTTAATCACTATCGGATCGCCCCGGTTGGTGGCGATTACGACCTGCTCATCGTCCGGAATGACGCCCAGCAGTTCCAACCCCAGGATATCGTGCATGTCTTCCAGGGTCATCATGTCCCCGCGCTGTACCATCTGCATCCGGAGCCGGTTTATGATCAGCTTCGGATCTCGGATTTCGGCCTTGGCTTCCAGTAATCCCACCACCCGGTCGGCGTCCCGCACCGCCGCCACCTCGGGCACCGTCACCACGATCGCTTTTTCGACGCCCGCCACCGCGCTTTGGAAGCCCTGTTCGATGCCCGCCGGGCTATCGACGATCACGTAGTCGAAGTGTTCCCGCAACTGGCTACAGATATTTTGCATATCCTTGGGCGTTACCGCGGACTTGTCCTTGGTCTGCGCGGTGGGCAGGAGGAATAATTCTTCGAACCGGCGGTCTTTTATCAGGGCTTGCCGGAGGCGACACTTCTCCTCGATCACGTCGGTCAGGTCAAAAACGATTCGGTTCTCCATCCCCAGCACTACGTCCAGATTGCGCAAACCCGTGTCGGCATCGACCAGTACCACTTTATAGCCCAGCATGGCCAGCCCGCAACCGATGTTGGCTGTTACCGTCGTCTTGCCAACCCCTCCCTTGCCCGAAGTCACTACAATAACTTCGCTCATTTGTCAAGTTCCTCCCTTGGCCTCTATTTTTTGCCCTGACGCTCCCCGCTAGGCGGAAAGGCTTCGATAACCACGATACCGTCTCTTACCCTGGCAATTTCCGGTTGGTTGGGGTTGAATACTTCCCCATCAGGCGACCGGGCGATGTAATTGGCGATCCGCAACTGCGTGGGCCGCAACCGGAAAGCCACGATCACCGCCTGTTCGTTGCCGGCAGCGCCCGCGTGCACCGTCCCCCGCAGCACCCCCATCACCACCACGTTGCCCCCGGCAGTTACCTGAGCGCCCGGGTTAACGTCACCCAGAATCACCACGTTGCCCTCGAAACTGACACTCTGACCGGAACGCAGGATACCCTCGACCAGCACGGTCGGGGAATCGTTAAGGCCGTTAAGCGCGTGTTGCACAGCCATTCTTCCACCTCACCATACTACTTAACCAATTGTTCTACGGGTAAAAACCAAATCCTGCTAAATTCCTGTGGGTGTTTACCTGTTATTTTGCCGAACTTTTCATCCGAAGCAGACATACTCCGGAGCCAAGCAACCATTTTTCGGCACAAGCCCCCTTCCCAACGGCGGCTTGTGCCTCCAATAATTCCCGGTTATCCGTTTCGGATAGCGGCGCTGGCGCCCCGGCTTACAAAACCGAAGTATGCGTCCATAATTTTCCGGGCCACCGGGGCCGCCAGCTTACTGCCCTTTCCACCGTGTTCCACAACCACGGACACCGCGATCTCGGGCTCCTCGTAGGGCGCAAAACCTACGTACAGGGCGTGATCGTTCTTGTTCAGCACTTCGGCGGTACCCGTCTTGCCAGCCGTGGGCAACGGGAAGTCAAAAAAGGACCCGTACGCCGTGCCCCCGGGCTGGGTTGCACGGTACATACCTTCCCGGATCAAATCCAGGTGGGCCGCGGAAACAGAGACCCGCTGCCGCAGTTGGGGACCAAACTCACTGATGATCCGGCCGTCCGGGGCGGTGACCCGCTGCACCAGGTAGGGCTGGTAAATGTACCCACCGTTGGCGATGGCCGCTACGTAGTTGGCCAACTGGAGGGGCGAATAGCTGTTAATTCCCTGGCCGATTGCCATGTTAAGGGTGTCGTAATCCCGCCAGACCAGGTCCCAGGCATAACGGTCGTACCGGGCCTGGATCCGCGCTATCTCCCGTTCTTTTTCCCGCCGCAGCTGCTCCCGCCGCTCCCCGCTGGCCGCGGCGGCAATCTTGACCCGGTATTTTTCTTCCACCGCCTCGAACTGGGGGCCAAACCGCCGGTCCAATTCGGCTTGGACCATCCGGCGCTTGTATTCGGGGGTGGGCACCACCCCGGCGGCCTCGCCCGCCAGCTCAATGCCGGTCTTCCGGCCAAGGCCGAACTCCCGGGCGAACCAGGCTATGGTTTCGGCGCCGGTCCTCAGCCCCACCTCCCAGAAAAAGGTATTGCACGAAACCTGGAGCCCCTTGATCACATTTACCGTACCGTGTCCGGCCGGGTTCCAGCAGGTGTAACGCCGCTCGTGATAAAAGTAGCCCGGATCGAACACGGTAAACTGGTGATTAATCTTGCCGGTTTCGAGCGCAGCGACGGCGGTCACCATCTTGAAGGTGGAACCAGGCGGATAGGTGCTCTGGATCGCCCGGTTGTAAAAGGGCCGACCGGGGGCAGTCATCAGCGCCTGGGCCTGTTCCGCGCTCAGATCGCCGGCGAAAATCCCCGGATCGTAGGCCGGGTAACTGGCCAACGCCAGGACTTCGCCGGTGCGCACGTCAAGCACTACCGCCGAAGCGGCCTGGCAGTCGTCGTGTCCCTCTTTCTGCGCCTGTTCCACGGCCCAGGTCAGCGCCGCCTCGGCAGCCTGCTGTACCTTCAGGTCGATGGTCAAAACCAGGTCGTTTCCCGGCACCGGGTTCTTGACTCCCAGGCTGCGCACCGGCCGGCCGTAAGCGTCCACTTCCACCTGCCGGGCGCCCTTCGTTCCCCGCAATATCTTTTCCATGGCGTTCTCCAGCCCGGCCTGTCCGAAAACGTCGCCCATGCGGTAGCCGTCCGCCTTGTGTCTCTTCAACTGGTCGGGTTGAATCTCCCGGATGTACCCCAGCACATGCGCCAGGGAATTGCCGTAGGGATATTCCCGCATAGGCTCCAGTTCGATCACTACTCCGCGTAAGCAATCATCGATCTGTTCTTCCTCGATGCGGGAAACAATCTCCAGGGACACGTCCTTGACCAAGCGGATCGGTTCGTATCGGCGTGGAGACTGGTTCTCGATGGCTTCCCAGAGTTCTTCCGGCGTCCGGTCCAGGATGCCGGCCAGTCTTTCCACCACCGGCTCCAGTTCCTCGCGGGTTTGACCGAGGTTGATCAGGGAAACGGTGTAAAGGGGGCGGTTTCCCACCAGCTTGACCCCATGGCGGTCAAAGATCTCGCCCCGGGGCGCGGGAATGGTAATCAGCCGCAGCGTGTTCTCGCGCGCCAGCGTCCGGTAGTGTTCGGTCTCCATGAGCTGCAGGTAGGATACGCGGGCGATCAGCACCAGAAAAATAAAAACGATCACCCCAAGAAAAACATTGATTCTTTTTAAGGCCGCTTTCTTATCCAAGAGCCTTCCCCGTTTCTACGGAATCCTGAGTATTCCCTCGGTGGCGGACAGATAAAACCGGCGGTAAAATAACAGCGCAACCGCCGCGTTGTACACGCCCAGGGGCAGGATCAGACCCCAAAGCGCCTCCCCCGGGAGAACGGTAATGCCTAGACTCAGGATGAGCAGGTACCTGATGGCCTCCACCGCCAAGGTAGCCAGAAAAGCAATGCCGGCCAAAACGAACTGGTTTTCTCTGAACAGCCGGGTGTGTCCCAGGCCGACCAGGTAACCGATGACGGTAAGGCTGAGCGTGTTCATTCCCAGGTAGTACCCGGAAAGAAAATCCTGGGCGAGCCCCCCCATGAAACCCCAAAAGGCCCCCTCCCTGGAGCCGTTGATGATCGCGTAAAACACCACCAGAACCAGCACGAGGTCCGGCTTTACACCGGCCACCCTTACAAACTGGAGTACCGTGGACTCCAGGACCAGAGCCAGTCCCAGCAGTAGCGCGAAGATGAGCATGTGCAAGGTGCTACCCTCCCGGGAGGGAATTAAGGATGATCAACACCTCTTCTAGATGAGTAAAGTCCACCAGCGGCTCAATATCGGCCGTCAGGGTCAGTCCGGCCGCATCCTTCTGCACCGCCACCACCCGGCCCACCGGGATCCCCTTGGGGTAAATGCCCAGTCCGGACGTCACCACCAACTGCCCCCGCTCCGCCTCGGCTTCCCGGGTCAGGTAGAACATTCCGAGCGGGTGCGACCGGTTAAGGGTGCCCCGGACCACCCCGGGAGTGCGGCTGTCCTGCAGCATGGCGCCCACCCCGCTTCGGGGGTCGGTGATCAGCAGCACGTCGGCCGTATTCGGCGCCACCGCAATCACCCGGCCTACCAAACCGGCCGGCAGAACCACCGCCTGATCGCAGCGAACACCGTGGTTCGCACCGCGGTTCACCTTGACCACGCCGAACCAGTTCCCAGGATCACGGCCGATCACGTCGGCCACCAGGGTTTCGGCCCCAGCGTTGTTGTCCCGGTAATCAAGTAACTGGCGGAGACGTTCATTTTGCAGCTGATACTCCCGGAGAGTGGCAATCTCCCCTTCCAGCTCCCGGATGCGCTGCCGCAGTTCCTCGATCTCCGCGGGCCTGCCGAAGAAAAACAGGTGCTGGAACCCCTCGCGAAGCTGATAGCCGAGCTGCATAATCCCGCCCTGAACGAAACCCGCGCCGTCCCGGAGCCCCGCCTCCAGGGCGGTTAATTCATCCCGTTCGTAACCGGTCACGTGCATTATCGCCAGCAGCAATACGGCGAATGCCACCGCCGCCAACGCTTTCCTAATCCGGGGGCGCCTCACAATCAGACCACCTTCTTGGGTTGGATAAGCACCTTGCGCAGGATATCAATATTCTCCAGTACCCGCCCCGAACCGTAGGCCACCACCAGTAGGGGGTCCTCCGCCAGGTGCACAGGCATGTGGGTTTCCTCGCTGACCAGCCGGTCCAGTCCGCGCAGGAGCGCGCCGCCACCGGCCATCATTATTCCCCGGTCCATAATGTCCGCCGCCAGTTCCGGTGGCGTCCGCTCTAGGGTCTGCCGGATGGCGTCCAGGATCGCGCTCACCGGCTCGGAGAGCGCCTGGTATATCTCCGTCGAAGTCACAGTCACCGTCTTGGGCAAGCCCGACACCAGGTCCCGGCCGCGGATCTCTTCGGTCTCCTCGTTATTCAGCGGGTAAGCCGTGCCAATCTTGATCTTCAGTTCCTCGGCCGTCCGCTCGCCGATCATCAGGTTGTAACTGCGCTTGACGTGTTGGATGATCGCCTCATCCATCTCGTCTCCCGCAACCCGGATCGAACGGCTGGCGACGATGCCCCCCAGGGAGATCACGGCCACCTCGGTGGTGCCCCCGCCAACGTCTACGATCATCGTCCCGGTCGGCTCGTGCACCGGCAGACCGGCCCCGATCGCCGCCGCCATCGGTTCCTCAATCAGGTAGGCTTCCCGCGCCCCGGCCTGCAGTGCCGCTTCCCGGACGGCCCGTTCCTCCACGGCCGTAACCCCGGACGGCACACCGATCACCATGCGGGGGCGGACCAGGAAAGTCCGGCCGCGCAGCGCCTTGTTGATGAAGTACTTGATCATGCTCTGGGTGGTGTCAAAGTCAGCGATCACCCCGTCCTTCATCGGGCGGATGGCCACGATGTTTCCCGGCGTACGGCCGATCATCTGCTTGGCTTCCTCGCCCACCGCCAGCACCTGGCCGCTGTCGCGTTCGATCGCGACCACGGACGGCTCACGCATCACAATACCCTTTCCTTTTACGTATACCAGAGTATTGGCGGTACCTAAGTCGATACCCATGTCCCTAGAGAGAAACCCGATCGACATATCTGACTCCTTTCTCGGTTAGTAACTAAACCAGTCCCTGCGCTCTCAGGCTGGTGAATCTATTATCCCCGATGATGATGTGATCTAGGACCTTAATCCCGATTAATTCCCCGGCCGCGGCAAGTCTCCGGGTCAGCTCCAGGTCCTGCTGGCTGGGCATCGGGTCCCCGCTCGGGTGATTATGGGCCAGGATCAGAGCCGCCGCGCTTTTTCGAATCGCGTTCTTAAACAGCTCGCGGGGATGTACGGACGACGAATTCAGGGTGCCGATCGACACCTTCTCCACGGCCAGCACCCGGTTCTTAGTGTTTAATAGCAGCGTCCAGAAGTGCTCACGGTCCAGGTGGCGCATCTCCTCCATCACCAGCCCGGCCGCTTCCTCCGGGGTACGGACCACCGGCCGCCGCTCCGCCGGCCGAGACGCAATGCGCCGGCCCAGTTCCAACGCCGCCTTGACCTGGGCAGCCTTGGCCAGACCGACCCCCTTGACGGCCTGCAATTCCTCCAGGGTGGTATCCACCAGTCCCCGCAGACCCCCGAAGCAGGTCAGAAGCTGGTTGGCCAGGTCGATGGCCGTGGTCGCGGCCGCCCCGCTCCGGAGCAATATCGCCAGTAACTCGGCATCTGACAGGGACTGGGCGCCGTATGCCGACAGGCGCTCCCGTGGCCGCGTTTCCAAGGCCATTTCCTTGATTGTCAGGTGGTATTCGACGGCCAAGAATCACCACCTCCGGTTGACGCTTTACAGGTACCGGCAGTGTTCCCCCTCGCGGCTGGCACTGTCAATAAGGCCCTGGTTTCAGGACTTGTCGAGCAAACCCAGCAAGTCCACGTCCAGGCGGCGGAACAGCAGCGCCAGTTTCGCCAGCGGAAGGCCGACCACGTTGAAGTAACAGCCCTCGATGCCCCGGACGAAGAGTCCGCCGCGGCCCTGAATTCCGTAGGCCCCGGCCTTGTCCAGCGGTTCCCCACTGTTAACATACCAGGCAATCTCATCCGTGGTCAGCACCCGAAAGCGCACCCGCGTACACTCGTGATCCACCACGGTATGCAGATCCCCGGCCCGGACCAGGGCCACACCGGTGTAAACCTCGTGGGCGTCACCGGAAAGACCGGCCAGCATCGTAGCGGCCTGCTCCGGTCCGGCCGGTTTTCCCAGAACCGTTCCCCGCCAAAAAACCACCGTGTCGGCACCAATCACAAGGCTGTCTCGAACCCGGACGGCCACCGCCCGAGCCTTCCGTTCGGCCAGGGCCTCCACCATGGCCGAGGGATTTCGTCCCGGAAACCCCTCGTCGACATCCTCTACCATAATATCAAACTTTAGGCCCAGGTTCTTTAACAGTTCTCGCCTGCGGGGAGAAGCCGAGGCCAGGATGATACGCGGCAACGGGCTATATCCTCCGGTAGACGAGATATCCCAGCAGGAAACCCAGCAGGGTCAGCGGTCCGATGGTGATGGAAAACCCGAAGGTGATGGTCATGAACCGCAGGTCCAGGACTCCGGGCGCTAGACCGGCGGAGGTGATTGGATCCAGAAACGGGAAGGTGGGTGACAGCGCCTGGCCCACGGCGCTACCGGCCAGCCCACCGAAAACCAGCAGAATAATCAGAATCCAGGGATTTCTGGTCCGCGCCAAGAAAAACCCCTCCTTGCGCACTGCTATCCACAGTTTAGCACTCTCCGCCAACCCTGACAAGCTGCCGGGGCGATCGCAAAAAATCAGATTTTCTTTAGCTTCACAATCATTTCAAGTTCAACCGGAGCACCCAGGGGTAGTTCAGAAACCCCCATCACCGCCCGGGCGTGGCGTCCGGCCTCCCCGAAGACTTCTAGCACCAGCTCGGATGCGCCGTTCACCACCGCGGGCTGCCCCCCGAACCCGGGCGCGCTCCGCACGTAGCCGGCGAGGCGGACCACCCGTTCCACGCGATCCAGGCTCCCGGCCAAGCTCCGAATCACCCCCAGGCAGTTTAACGCGCACAGCCGTGCCGCCTTGTACCCGTCCTCGGGAGACACCTCGGCACCCACGCGTCCCCGGAAACGCAGGTCACCATCGGCCACGGGCAGCTGGCCCGAGGTGAATACCAGCCCGTCCACCTCCACCCCGGGCACATAGGCCGCCACCGGCCGCGGCGCCGGCGGCACCGCGAGTCCCAGGACCTTAATCCTCTCTTCCGCCGACATAGCTTGTCCTCCTTAAACAAACACCGTTTATATCGAACCTGAGCACTTAAGCCAGGCTACTAAGGACCATCACCACAAAGAGCAGGTAAAACCCGCCACCCATTAAGGTCAACAGCCACCCGCCCAGGTAACCCAAACGCCGGGCGTACAGGAAGGCCGTCCAGGCCGAGGCCACGGCCAGACCCGCGCTTAAAAAAGCGGCGGGCGTAAGCTGCCAGGAGGTAAAGGAAATTCCGATGGCTGGAACCACCGAACTCTGAAACACCATCGCCCCGGTAATGTTCCCCAGGGCCAGGGTGTCCTTTTTCTCCCGCAGCCAGATGAGGCTGTTGAACAGCTCCGGCATTTCGGTGGCCACCGGGGCCACCAGGAGGGCGAAAATCAGGGGCGCCACCCCGAACTCATGCGCCAGCGTCCCGATGCCCTGTACGAACACCTTGGCCCCTCCGAGAATCAACAGGAAGGCGCAGGCTACCTGCCCCAGCACCAAAACCAGGTGGGGGTCCAGGGACCGGGGGGCCACCAGCAGGGGACCGGTATCATCCCCGGCCCCGCAGCGCTCGCCCTGGGTCAGCGCCCGTACCAGGAAGGCCAGGTAGCCGCCGATTAACAGCACCGCCACCACCGGTCGCAAAGACGCGGGCAAAAACGCGGCCGTGATGGCCAGCGTGTACGCTCCCAGGAAGAAGCCCAGGTCGCGGCGCAGCATCTCCGGCTGGGGCCGCAGGAGGACCGATCCCCGGCGCCGGACCAGCACCAGGGCGGCCAGCCCGGCCAGGAAAAAACCGACGGTGGCCAGCATGAACGGGGCGCCTAGGATCGCCCCGATCCCGACCTCGTGGGAAGCCGTCCCGTGTCCCAGCAGGATGGCCACCACCGGGATCATGGTTTCAGGCAGCGCTGTCCCGATGGCGGCCAGCACGCTCCCCACTGCACCCCGGGCCAGTCCCAGCTTGACGCCCAGCCACTCCACCCCGTTCGTGAAAAACTTGGCGCCCAGCAGGATCACGACCAAAGCGGTCGCCAGGTACAGGTAAACCAACCCGACCCCTCCCGCAAGACTAGTTCAAGACATGCTAAGTCTATGAACCGGTCTGCGGGAAAATCACCCGGCCGCACCCGACCTAGCGCAGGCCCGCTTTGCCCCGCCGCGATTGAAGCGTAAAGGCCGCCGCCCGCAAGCGCTCAAGTAGGCGGTTGGAAAGCCGCCCAGCACGCAAACCAAAAACGTAGGAATCCCTGTCCTCGGTGGAACGCTTCAACCGAGGAGTAAGGGCTTAAGCGGTTATAAGGTTCACGGTTTTTCAAGGCGCAAGGACTGGACCAGGTGCGGTCGAACGGCACCAATAAGGTAGATGGAGCCGGTGATCACCACCACGCCTTCTGCTCCGGCCAGGTTCCGGGCGTGGTCCACTGCCACCCGGTTGCCGGCCTCGGTATATACTTCGGCACAGTACTTGCGGACTTCCACCGCCACCCTCTCCCAGTCCCCGGCCCGGTTTGCGGGCGGACGGGTGACCACCACCGCGTCGACCACGGGCGCCAGCGCGGCGGTCACTCCCGCCCAGTCCTTGTCCGTCAGGATTCCGAAGACTAGGACAATCCTACGTTCGGGGAAGTGCGCAACCAGCGTGTCCCGGAGGGCCGCGGCGGCCGCCGGGTTGTGGGCGGCGTCCAGCACCACTGCGGGTTGTCCGGCAAACACCTCGAACCGGCCGGGCCAAGCTGTCGCGGCCAGTCCGTCCCGGATGGCCCGGGGGCCCAGCGCGGGCTCCCGTTCGGCGAGCACTTCGGCCGCGGCCACGGCGCAGGCCGCGTTCACCTGCTGGTGCCACCCGGCCAGCGGCAGGGTTACCTCCGGGTAATGAGCTTTCAGGCCGTAAATGTTCAATACCTGCCCCCGAAGAGAGGAGGTTAGCGGCTCCCAGCGGACGTCGGCCCCGACCCGGATAAGCGGTGCGCCCCGCTCGCGGCAGGCGGCGGAGATTACTTCCAGTGCCTCTCCGCCCGCCGCGGTCACCAGCGGCACTCCCGGCTTTACGATTCCCGCCTTTTCCCGGGCGATCTCGGCCACCGTTTCTCCCAGGATGTCCTGGTGATCCAGACTCACGTTGGTGATCACGGCCACTGCGGGCCGGACCACGTTGGTGGCGTCCAGACGTCCGCCCAGGCCCACCTCCAGGACGGCCACGTCGACCTGCTCCTCCCGGAAAAGGGTCAGGGCCAGGGCGGTGTGGAGCTCGAACTCGGTAGGGCGAACGGACCGGGCAGCCGCCGCTAGTTGATCCCAGTAGGTCGTGATGAGGTCGGCGAGCCGCTCCGGGGCGACCGGCTGGCCGTCAAGCAGGAACCGCTCCGTGTAGGAAGTGAGATGGGGCGAGGTAAAGGTACCCACCCTTAAGCCCGCCGCGCGGGTGACGGCGGTGAGCATGGCGGCCACCGACCCCTTGCCGTTGGTGCCGCCGACGTGCGCGGCCAAGAGCCCTTCGTGCGGATCGCCGAGGCTGGCCAGCAGGTATCGCACCCGCTCTAAGCCAAACTCCATTCCTGTCGCCGCCAGTTTACGGACCGCGTCCAGCGTTTCTTCGTAACCCATCTTCGCACCATCACTCACAGCAAAAATGGGCGCCCTCCAGGGATGCCCGCCTCAATCTCAAAACAAGAAGTAAAGAAGTTACCTAATTACTACGGAGCACCTGCAGCCAGGAGGCCAGCGCCTGCCGCTTTTCAGCCAACTCGGCCTGTTTGCCCCGTTCCTTTTCCACGACCTCGGGCGGAGCCTTCGCCACGAAAGCGGGGTTAGCCAGTTTGCCGTTTACCCGAGACAGGTCTTTTTCGACCTGCGCCAGCTCCCGGGCTAACCGTTCGGCCTCGCGGTCGATGTCGATCAGTCCGGCCAGCGGCACGAAAATTTCCATTCCCCGCTCCACTGCGTGGGCGGTCAGCTCCGGCCTGGTCTCCAACACCCGTGCCACCCGGACGCTGGTATTGGCCAGGTTCTCAATGTATCCCCGCCACCGTTCAACGAGCGCTCGGATTCTGTCGTCGGGAATCACCACCACTGCTTCGGCCCGGCGGGTAGGCGGCACGTTCATCTCGCTGCGCAGATGGCGTATCGCCCGGGTGGCTTCGATCAGGTACGCAATCTCACGTTCCGCGTCCTCGTCGCGCAAAACGGGCTGTGCCGCCGGCCAGGGCGCGTGCATAATGGTTTCGCCCTCGTGAGGCAGATGCTGCCAAATCTCCTCGGTGATAAAGGGCATAAACGGATGCAGGAGTTCCAGGGTACCGCGGAGCACCCGCACCAAAACGTCCTGCGCCACCGCCCGTTCTATCGGTGTTCCCTGGTAAAGCCGCGGTTTGACCAGCTCAATGTACCAGTCGCAAAACTCGCTCCAGATGAATTCGTACAGCGCCCGCGCCGCCTCGCCCAGTTCGAAGGCCTCCAGGCCGGTTGACACCCGCTCGCGGGTATACTCGAAGCGGCTCAGGATCCAGCGGTCGGCCAGCTCCATATTCTCCGGTGCCGCCGCCCCCGGACGGTAGCCGTCGAGGTTCATCAGCACGAACCGGGAGGCGTTCCACAGTTTGTTCGCAAAGTTCCGGGCGCCTTCCAGCTTCTCGAAGTGGAAACGAAGGTCGTTCCCCGGGGTATTCCCAATGGTGAGCATGAACCGCAGGCTGTCGGCGCCGTACTTTTCAATCACCTCGATCGGGTCGACCCCGTTGCCCAGGGACTTGCTCATCTTCCGGCCCAGGGCATCCAACACCAGGCCGTGGATGAACACCTCGCGAAACGGCTCGCGGTCCATGAATTTCAAACCGCTGAAGATCATCCGGGCCACCCAGAAGAAGATGATGTCCCGGCCGGTGACCAGCACCGAGGTCGGGTAAAAGCGCTCCAGGTCGGGGGTTTCATCCGGCCAGCCCCAGCCCAGGGTCGAAAACGGCCACAGGGCCGAGGAGAACCAGGTGTCTAGAACGTCCGGGTCCTGCTCCAGCTGCGTTCCCGCACAGGCCGGGCAGGCGGCCGGGTCGGTCCGGGAAGCCACGACCTTCTCGCAATCACGGCAGTACCAGACCGGGATGCGGTGTCCCCACCACAGCTGGCGGGATATGCACCAATCGCGGATATTCTCAAGCCAGTTCAGGTAGATCTTAGTAAACCGTGCCGGGATAAATTGGATCCGGCCATCCCGTACAGCCTCCATCGCCGGCTCGGCCAGCGGTTTCATTCGTACGAACCACTGCTTGGACAGCATCGGCTCAACCACTGTCTGGCAGCGGTAGCAATGCCCGACCGCGTGCTCCAGATCTTCGATCCGCACCAGCAGACCTTGTCGCTTCAGGTCGGTTAGCACCTGCTGCCGGCACTCCCAGCGGTCCAAGCCCCGGTACCGGCCCGCTTCCGCGGTCATCCGGCCCTTGGCATCGATCACCTGCACCTGGGGCAGACCGTGGCGTTGGCCGATCTCAAAGTCGTTCGGGTCGTGCGCCGGCGTGATCTTCAGCGCCCCTGTGCCAAATTCGGGGTCGACGTGCTCGTCGGTGATGATCGGGATTTCGCGTCCGATCAGGGGGAGGATCACCGTGCGACCCACTAGGTGCCGGTAACGATCGTCCCGGGGATGAACCGCCACCGCGGTGTCGCCCAGCATAGTTTCAGGTCGGGTGGTGGCGATAACAATGCTTTCCGTACTGTCCTTAATCGGGTATCGCAAATGGTAAAGTTGGGACGGGACGTCCTGGTGTTCCACCTCGATGTCCGAGATCACCGTATTGCAGCGCGGACACCAGTTCACGATGTAGTCGTCCCGGTAAATCAGCCCGTCTTCGTAAAGGCGGACGAACACCTCCCGCACCGCCGCCGAACAACCATCGTCCATGGTGAAACGTTCCCGGGACCAGTCGCAGGACGCACCGAGGCGGCGGAGTTGGGTGGTGATCCGGTGACCGTAGTTGTGTTTCCATTCCCAGACCCGCTCCAGGAATTTCTCCCGGCCGAGGTCGTATTTGCTCAAACCCTCCCGGGCCAACTGCTCCTCCACCCGCGCCTGGGTAGCGATCCCGGCGTGGTCGGTGCCGGGCACCCACAGGGTCTCGTAACCCTGCATCCGGCGCCACCGGATCAGAATATCCTGCAGGGTGTTGTTTAAGGCGTGGCCCATGTGTAACTCCCCGGTCACGTTGGGGGGTGGCATCACGATTGCGTACGCCGCCTGCCGGTCATTCTTCACTGGGCGAAACAGGCCTTCCTCTTCCCAACGCCGGTAAAGCTTCTCTTCCACTTTCTGGGGATCGTATACTGAAGGAATATTGCTCCGGCCCATTCTTCTAGTTCCCTCCCAGCTTCTCTCAGTAAATCTTATTTAGTTTCCCCCGGCATGTCAACAATCCCCGCCCTGGGCAACCACACCGGCAATTTATCGCCCCCGCACGTCACCACAAAAGCATAATCGCCCCCCCCGCCGCCGTATTTATTCATGAACCAAAACCCGCCTGAAGCGGAGGTCAACTGATGCGCAAACACCTGGTGCTTGTGGCCACCTTATTTATCCTGGCTAGCGCGGGCGCCGCTTTATGGTTCTTCACCCAGCCCAAGCCGCAGGTGGAAGTTCACCAGCTGGAGGTCCGCGAAACCGCGCGTGAAGTCGGCTACCTGCCCCACTACGTGGCGGCCGCCCTGGGATATTTCGAGGCCTACGACCTGCATCTAACCCTCTCCACGGCACCCCGCGGCGTGCTGGACCCGAAAAACGAGACCGCCGACATGTTCCTGGTACCCCTCGATCGGCTGATGGTCATCGGTCCGGTCGCCTTTGCCGGGTTCACGCAGCGCGACCCCAATTTCCTGCTGGGCCGGGAGGCGATGCCGGATTTTACCTGGGAGGGCCTGAAAGGCGGGATGATTATCGGTGACCCACCCGATACCGCCGGGGAGGTGGCCCTGGAAGAGATCCTGCGCCGGTACGAACTGATCCCCCAGACCCACGTCACCATTGTACAGCACCTGCCGGTCCACCTCCGGGTGGGCACCTTTCTGGCCGGCTCCGGGGACTACATCATTGTGCCCGACCCGATGGCCGCCTACCTGGAAAAAAGCGGGTCCGCCCATGTCCTGGCCGCCTTGGCCGAAAGCGGCCAGATCCCCGCCCGGGTGTGCGCCGCGACTCCGGAGTTCTTGCAAAACCATCCCGACGCGGCCCTGAGTTACACCCTGGCCGTCTTCCAGGCCCAGGACTGGATCGAAAAACACAGTCCCCAGGAGATCGCGGTGGTGTCCGCCCCGTTCTTCCCCTACCTCGACCTGGAAACCCTGACCCGAGTGATCGCCAGGAACAAGGAAGCCGGGCTCTGGGCGAAGAACCCACTCATCGACGAAAAACACTACCGGAACCTGCAGGACTGGCTGATCCGCTCGGGAGAACTGCTTCAGGCTGTCCCCTACAACGAAGCCGTCGAGCCGTCTTTCGCCCGGGAAGCGGTGGAACAGGGCGTTTTGTCTTTCGAATGAAAGGCCCCCGGCGAAATACCGGGGGCAACCCTTTGTCCTGATCCGAACCGCTGATTAAAACGCTAGGAAGCGGTGACAATGACCGCTCGGGGATCCAAGGTGGTGTTGGAGACCTTCATCACAGTCTCCTCCGGGCTCCACCCCAGGACGATTCTGATCCCGTCATGGTGGTCGACCTGGTGGAGATCAACCGCCAGCTTTCTCTCTCCGAAAGGTCCCGCATGCTCGAAAACAAATTCAAAGTTCTCATTACGGTAAATCTTGAAGTGTGATTTCCCCACCGTCTTGTCTACCAGAACGACATCCCTAATGTTCTTATCAAAAAGTGATCGCTTCTTGGTTTCCCAGACCACTCCGCCCTTGACTTCGTTGAATTCATCAATCAGATCGCTCAAGGCCATTTGAATCACTTCCTCAATCCAGGTTCCGCAGCAGATTTTCCAGCTAAAATAAAGCATGAGGGCGCATTTTTACTTCGCCCTCTACGATCATCTTTCCTGCCTCAAACTGCTTTTTTCGACACTTAATGTACATTTGCTAGTTAAGGAACATTGTGAACCACGGTCTGGTAACTGACCTCCGGCTGGGTGGTTGTTGGCAGCCGGGTCTCCGACTTGTAGTTGTCTAAACGCAGGGCCGCCTCCAGGACCTCATCCATGTGTTCCACCAGGATAAATTCCAGCTTCGATTTCACGTTCTGCGGAATGTCCTCCAGGTCCTTCTTGTTCTCCAGCGGCATAATAATGGTCTTGATCCCGGCCCGGTGGGCCGCCAGGATTTTCTCCTTGAGGCCCCCGACCGGAAGCACCCGGCCGCGGAGCGTAATCTCACCGGTCATGGCCACATCGTGCCGCACCTTGCGGCCGGTCAGCGCCGAGGCCAGGGCAGTAGCCATGGTGATGCCCGCCGAGGGGCCATCCTTCGAGATCGCTCCTTCGGGAATGTGAATATGGATGTCCACCTTTTCGTAAAACTGTTCGTCAATGCCCAGTGTAGCCGCCCGGCTCCGGACGTAGCTGTACCCGGCCTGTGCCGACTCCCGCATCACGTCTCCCAGTTTGCCGGTCAGGGTCAACGCCCCTTTGCCCTTGCAGGCGGTAACCTCGATGAACAGGGTGTCGCCGCCCACTTCGGTCCAGGCCAGCCCGGTAGCAACCCCGACCTGGTCACTCTTTTCGGCCGTGCCGTACCGGTACTGGGGAATGCCCAGAAACTGCTCAATGTTTTTGATGGTCATCCGGATCCGCTTGCGCTTATTATTGTTGTCAGCCACGATTTCCTTGGCCGTTTTCCGGCACAGACTGGCGATCTGCCGCTCCAGGTTCCGCACCCCGGACTCGCGGGTGTACTCCCGGATCAGCCTCCGCACCGCATTCTCTGAGATGGTCAAGTTTTCCCGGGACAGGCCGTGTTCCTTCAGCTGTTTAGGAATCAGGTGCCGGAGCGCGATCTGCAGCTTTTCCTCCTCCGTATAACCTGAGATGTAAATGACCTCCATCCGGTCCATCAACGGCCGCGGGATGTTATACGCCAGGTTGGCCGTGGTGATAAACATCACGTTGGACAGGTCAAAGGGTATCTCGATATAGTGATCGCTGAACGCGTTATTCTGCTCCGGATCCAGCACCTCCAACAGGGCAGCTGACGGGTCGCCCCGGAAGTCCATGCTCATCTTGTCGACTTCGTCCAGCAGGAACACCGGGTTCTTGGAGCCGGCCGTCCGCATACCCTGGATGATCCGGCCCGGCAGAGCGCCCACGTAGGTCCGGCGGTGCCCGCGGATCTCGGCCTCGTCACGCACGCCGCCTAGCGAAATACGCACGAACTTGCGTTCCAGGGCGCGGGCGATGGACTTGCCCAGCGAGGTCTTACCCACGCCGGGGGGACCGACAAAGCACAGAATCGGGCCCTTCATCTTTTTCGCCAGTTTGCGAATGGCTAAGTACTCGATAATCCGTTCCTTAACCTTGTGCAACCCGTAGTG
This sequence comes from Candidatus Desulfopertinax cowenii, assembly GCA_001899445.1. Lineage (GTDB taxonomy): Bacteria > Bacillota > Desulfotomaculia > Desulfotomaculales > Desulforudaceae > Desulfopertinax > Desulfopertinax cowenii. The sequence goes on from MPOA01000001.1 coordinate 112,317, forward strand.
ATCTTCGTCCAGGATCTGCTGAACCATGTTGATATCCAGGCGGTCCCGGGTGCTCTTGGTCCAGGGCAGCGCTAGGAGCCAGTCCAGGTAGTTGCGCACCACCGTGGCCTCGGCGGCCATAGGCGGCATTTTCTCCAGGCGCTCCACCTCTTTTAGGGCCTTTTCCTCGACATCCTTGGGCAGCTTGGCCTCGGCGATCTTTTCCCGGTACTCCTCGCCCTCCGCGACCCGTTCGTCCTTTTCCCCGAGTTCGCGCTGGATGGCCTTTATCTGCTCGCGCAAGTAGTATTCCTTTTGCGTTTTCTCCATCTGCTTCCGGACGCGCACGTTGATCCGGCGCTCCAGCTCCACGATTTCTAGTTCTTTGGAGAGGATGGCACAGAGGTTCTCCAGCCGGTCCGTGATCTCGACGGACTCCAGGATCCGCTGTTTATCTTCAATTCGCAGCGGCAGGTGGGAAACCACGATGTCGCTTAAGCGGCCCGGGTCGTCGATGTTCACCACCGAAACCACCGTTTCCGGAGGAATCCGCTTGGACAGCTTCACGTACTGTTCAAACTGATGGACCAGGTTGCGCATGAGCGCTTCCAGCTGAGCCGATTTTTCGTACTGCTCAATGTACTGTTCGATCTCGACCAGGAAGTAGGGCTCGGACGCGTTGTAATTCAGAATCCGGGCCCGGGCTAGACCCTCAACCAGCACCCGAATAGTGCCGCCCGGCAACTTCAGGAGCTGCTTTACCTCGGCAACCGTACCCACCTGATAGATATCGTCTACGCCCGGATCATCAGTTTGGGCCTCTTTCTGCGTGGCCAAGAAAATGTACCGGTCCTGAATCATGGCTTCCTCTATGGCTTTAACTGATTTCTCGCGGCCCACGTCCAGGTGAATCACCATATACGGGAAAACCAGGATTCCACGCAACGGCAAGAGCGGCAATACCCTTCTGACCGAATCCATAGGCGCACCTCCTTTACTACCTCTACTCAAGACTTTACTGCTTATCCTGAGACATGGTCAATCATCAAGCTTCATTGTAACACAACGCGGGAGCGCCGGGCCATAGCAATGATTGTAAAGGGCCACGCTCCCACCCATATCTTCCGGCAAGACAACTAACAGTATAGCAGATCAACCGAAGTGCGTCCAATCAACAAAAATCGCCCCGGTAGGGCGTTGAGTGGGGGTTCCAGGCAGATTCTCAGGAGATGCTTGAGACCGGCCGGGCCGACAATGCTCCGGTCCGAAACAAACCGCTGCCGGATATAGCCTCCGGAAACTGCAACAGAGCGCCTTCCAAGACCTGGGTCAGGTGTTCCACCGGAATCACCTCCATGCCCTGGTAGCCGCGGAAGATTTCTTGGTAGTTTTCCGCGGGGATGAACACCCGCTTGGCTCCCGCCTTGGCTGCGGCCTCCACCTTGGCGACGATCCCGCCCACCGGCTTGATCAAGCCGCGGATGGAAACCTCGCCGGTCATGGCCACTTCGTTGGAAACCGGCACTCGGAAGATCGCCGAGCATAGCGCCGTAGCCACGGCCACTCCGGCGGAAGACCCGTCGATCGGGGTTCCCCCCGGAAAGTTGACGTGCAGGTTGTAGTCCTCGGGATTGAAACGGCAAACCTCTTTCAGGGCGGTAAGCACGTTTTCCACCGCGCCGCGGGCCAAGCTTTTGCGGCGCACCACGCGCCCGGCGCCGCCCAGTTCCTCTTCGTCCACCACTCCGGTGACGATCAGCTTGCCGGCACCCTTCTTCACCGGCGTGGCCGTGGCCTCGATCTCCAACATCACTCCGGCATTCGGACCGTACACGGCCAGTCCGTTGACCAGCCCGACGGCGGGCACCGCCGGAATACTCCGCTCGGGCCTGGGCGAGTACTGCCCGCTGTGAATCACCCACTCCACATCCGCCAACGTGATCCGGTCCCGGGACTCGGTAAGCACTAGGCCGGCCGCCAGCTGCACGATGTTCACCGCCTCGCGGCCGTTTTGCGCGTACTTCTTGATCACCCCGAGCACCCGGTCGTTCAGCTGAAAGTCCATCCGGGCAGCGGCGTTGGCCGCGATTTGTCCCACCTGGTCGGGAGTCAGCGGCCGGAAGAAGATCTCCATGCAGCGCGAACGCAGGGCGGGCGGGAGCTGGTCGGGCATGCGGGTGGTAGCGCCCACCAAGCGGAAATCAGCCGGCAGGCCGTTCTGGAACATATCGTGAATGTGCTGGGGCACCTGGTGATCGTCGGGGTTGTAATAGGAACTTTCCAGGAAGACCTTCCGGTCCTCTAGCACCTTGAGAAGCTTGTTCATCTGCACCGGGTGCAGTTCGCCGATCTCATCGATGAACAGAATTCCGCCGTGCGCCTTGGTTACCGCCCCGGGCTTCGGCTGGGGAATGCCCGCCATACCCATGGGGCCAGCACCCTGGTAAATGGGGTCGTGCACGGAGCCGATCAACGGGTCGGCGATGCCGCGCTCGTCAAACCGGGCGGTGGTGGCATCGATCTCCACGAACCGGGCTTCCTTTCCGAAAGGGGACTGGGGATTGTTGCGGGCCGACTCCAGCACCAGGCGTGCCACCGCGGTCTTGCCGATCCCCGGCGGACCATAGATGATCACGTGCTGGGGATTGGGGCCGCAGAGCGCGGCCCGGAGGGCCTTGACGCCCTCCTCCTGGCCGATAATCTCATCGAAACTGGTCGGCCGGGTCTTCTCGGCCAAGGGCACGGTAAGGGAAATTGAGCGCAGTTTCCGGAGCTTCTCGATTTCGGAGCGTGAACCCTTTTCCATGGCCACTTTACTGCCCTGCTGGGCCTTCAGCAGGTTCCAAAAGTAAAGACCGATGATCACGCCGAAGAAGACTTGCAGTAACAAAATCAGGCTGGAGAATCCCGGTCCGAATTCGTCCAAGACATTACCTCCCGCTTCTTGGTTTAATTCTAGTATTACATCTTGCGAGGGGTTTATAATCGCAAATGCGGCATTCTCTGCCCTTTTCTGGCATGAAAAAGCCGCCCTTTCGGGCGGCGCTCCGTTCCGTTAAGGCCCGGATTACATAACACCTTCTTTAATCTTCTTGTTGCTGCGCTCGATGGTGATGATCATCGGCGATTCGCGTTTGACCACCGTGTCCCTGGAAATGGTGCACTTGGCCACGTCGCCCCGCGAGGGGATCTCGTACATCACGTTGAGCATGATGTCTTCGAGAATCGCCCGTAACCCGCGAGCGCCGGTGTTGCGCCGGATGGTCTCATCCGCGATGGCCTGGAGCGCTTCCTCCTGGAATTCGAGGGTTACGCCGTCAATCTCGAAAAGCTTCTCGTACTGCTTCACCAGGGCGTTGCGCGGCTCGGTCAGAATCCGAACCAGATCCTCCTGGCTCAGCGGGTCCAGGGTAACGATCACGGGCAGGCGTCCGACAAACTCGGGAATCAAGCCATACCTCAGCAGGTCCTGGGGCAGGATGTGCCGCAGGATCTCGCCCAGCTTGCGGTCCCGCTTCAAGGTCAGCTCAGCCCCGAAGCCCATCGTCTTCTGGGCCACCCGATTCTGGATGATCTTGTCGATACCCTCAAAAGCTCCGCCGCAGATGAACAAGATGTTGGTGGTGTCCAGCTGAATGAACTCCTGGTGCGGATGCTTGCGTCCGCCCTGCGGCGGCACGCTGGCCACCGTTCCCTCCAGGATCTTCAGCAAGGCCTGCTGGACGCCTTCACCGGAAACGTCCCGCGTGATGGACGGGTTCTCCGACTTGCGCGCGATCTTGTCGACCTCGTCGATGTAGACGATGCCCTTCTCGGCTTTCTCCACGTCGTAGTCGGCGGCCTGGATCAGCTTGAGCAGGATGTTCTCCACGTCTTCGCCCACGTATCCGGCCTCGGTGAGAGAGGTGGCATCCGCGATGGCGAAGGGCACGTTCAGAAACCGGGCCAGGGTCTGCGCAAGCAACGTCTTGCCGGAACCAGTCGGTCCCAGCATCACAATGTTGCTCTTCTGCAGCTCGACGTCCTCCAGCTTGCCGCCCAGGTTGATACGCTTGTAATGGTTATAAACGGCCACCGACAAAATCTTCTTGGCGTGTTCCTGGCCGATGACGTACTGGTCCAGATAATCTTTGATCTCCACCGGCTTGGGAATGTCGCGCAATTCCAAACCGAGGTCTTCGCTGAGTTCCTCCTCGATGATCTCGTTGCAAAGCTCAATGCACTCGTCACAGATATAAACCCCGGGGCCGGCCACCAGCTTCTTGACCTGGTCCTGAAGTTTACCGCAGAAGGAACACTTTAGCTGACCCTTTTCATTAAACATATAATAACACCTCTTCTACTTGGCCTTCTTGCGGACCGTGATTACCTCATCAATTATACCATATTCCCGAGCCTGTTCTGCGGACATGAAGAAATCACGTTCCGTGTCTCGTTCGATCTTTTCGATGGGCTGGCCGGTGTGCTTGGACAACAATTCGTTTATCACTTGCCTGGTTCTCAAAATCTCCCGGGCGTGGATATCAATCTCGGTGGCCTGCCCCTGCACCCCGCCAAGCGGCTGGTGGATCAGAATCCGGGCGTAAGGAAGCGCGTACCGCTTTCCGGGCATGCCGGCCGCCAGTAGAAACGCGCCCATGCTGGACGCCTGGCCCAAGCAGATGGTCGATACGCCCGGCCGGATGTACTGCATGGTGTCGTAAATGGCCATGCCCGCGGTCACCTGGCCACCGGGAGAGTTGATGTATAGGTGAATGTCCTTGTCCGGGTCCTCCGCTTCAAGAAACAGGAGCTGAGCAATGACCAGGTTTGCCAAGTGGTCCTCGATCGCCCCGCCGATGAACACGATCCGATCCTTGAGCAGGCGGGAATATATATCGTAGGCCCTTTCCCCCCGGGCAGTTTGCTCAACTACGATCGGTACCAGAATACTCATTGCAAGCCCTCCTCCAAGACTATGTTAAACGAAATATGTCCATTTACATCCAAATGAGGAAAACTTTATTCGCCCTGTTCTTCGGCCTCAGGCGTATCTTTTCCCGTTTTTTCTACTGTTTCGGCATTGCTGACTAATAGGTCGACCGCCTTGTCGCGGCGAATGACCGCCCGGACCGACTCCAGGCCGTCGTTCTGCTCCAGAATCTCACGCAACCGCGCGGGTTCCAGACGGTAAAACGCAGCCATTTTTTCCAGCTCAGCCTCGACCTCCTCCTCGCTGACCTCCACTCCCTCGACCTCGGCGATACGGTCGATGACCAGTTCCTTTCTCAAGTCCTCCTCCGCCCGGGGATACATTTCGGCCCGCAGCGATTCCTCGGTCCGGTTGGTGAGGCGCAAGAATTCCTCTTTGCTCATACCCTGCTGGGCTACCGGGCGCATGACCTCCTCCACCATCGCGTCCAGCCGGGTTTTGATCATACTCTCCGGAATCTCGACCTGGGCGTTGGCCACCGCCTGTTGGATCAGCGCATTGCGTAGGTCGCTTTCCGCTTTCTTTTCCGCAGCTTCCAGTAGTTTATTCCTGGTTTCTTCCCGCAATGCCTGCAGGGAATCATGCTCACTGACGTCCTTGGCGAACTCGTCGTCCAGCGGCACCAATTCCTTGCGCCGGATCGCCTTTAAGGTGACCTTGATCAGGGCCTCCTTGCCGGCGATCTCCTTTTTCGGGAAATCCTCGGGAATGGTAAGCGGGATTTCGCGGGTTTCACCAACGGTTAACCCCACCAGCTTTTCGTCAAAATCCCGGGCCACGAAGCCCTTGCCCACTTCTACCGACCGGTCGGTGCCCGAACCGCCCTCAAACGGTTCCCCTTCGATGGTGCCTTCGTAGTCAATGGTAATGATGTCGCCCATCTGCACGGCGCCGTCATCGATGGTCACCAGCTTGGCGTAGCGGTTGCGGAGGTTTTCCAGCTCCCGGTCGACGTCCGCTTCGCTGACCTCGACCACTCCTTTTTCAACCTTGAGACCCCGGTAATCCCCCAGGGTCACCTCCGGTTTCACGTCCACCTTGGCTTTGAAGATAACCGGCTTCCCCTCCTCCAGCTGCACCACGTCCACTTCGGGCTGAGAAACCGGCTGGATACCGGTGTCCTTGACGGCTTCCAAGTAAGCTTCCGGAATCAGTCTTTCCAGTGCGTCCTCGTACAAGAGCTGTTTACCGTAATAGTTTTCGAAAACCTTGCGCGGCGCTTTGCCGGGGCGGAAACCGGGGATGCTAGCCTTCTTGACCAACCGGCGGTAAGCCTGGTCCATAACCCGGCTCAACCGCTCCGGTTCCAGTTCTACTTCGAGTTCTACTCTGTTGGTGTCGATTTTCTCAGCCGTTGCCTTCATTATAGCCAAACTTCCTCCTAAAGAAATATATTTACAAGCTTTTACCACCTGCATGCCACTCCATACTAAAATATACTATAACTCAGGCAAAAGTAAAGTTTACATCGGCGCGCACCAGGCAGAAAAAACGCCAGGGGTAAATTCCCTGACCTTGGTAGGTAAAAGCAATAGGCTTTGGGGAAAAGCAAAACAAAGGAATTGCCCTGTCGGCCGGCGAAACTAAAGACTGAACAAGACAACTAGGTGGTGTCTGAACTTGGAATTTGGTGCAGGAGAACTAGTGATCTTTCTCGACCACCAGGAACGGAGTTACCTGCAGCGCCTGCACCCGGAAGGCAGGCTGCAGACCCACCACGGATACGTTCCCCACGCCGAAGTAATCGGGCGCGAACCGGGGGTGGCGCTAATCACCTCCAAGGGCAAGGAGCTGTTTGTCTTCCGGCCGACCCTGGTTGATTTCACTATGAACATGCCCCGCAAAAGCGGGATCATCTACCCCAAGGATACGGCCTATATCCTCCTGTGGGCCGACGTCCGCCCCGGCAGCCGGGTGGTCGCCGGTGGAGTAGGTAGCGGCGCGCTGCTGCTGGCTCTGGCCCGCCAGGTGGGGCCATCCGGATTTGTCTGGGGCTACGACGTGCGGCAGGACATGCTCGACTTCGCCGCCAGAAACCTGCGGGAGTTCCTGGGCGAAACCGGTAACCTCGCGCTCAGTCTCAGGGACGTTTACGAAAGGATCGACGAACGGCAGGTGGACAGCGTGATCCTGGACGTTCCCGAACCCTGGCGTGCCGTGGACCAGGCTGCCCTTGCCCTGCGGCCGGGCGGCGTTTTCGTGGCCTACGTCCCCACCATCAGGCAGGCGGAAAGCCTGACCGCCGCCCTCAGGGGTTCGAACCGTTTCGGCCTGGTGGAAACGGTGGAGATCCTGGTGCGCAACTGGCACATCCGTAACCGGAGCGTCCGGCCCAACCACCGGATGGTGGGGCACACCGGTTTTCTCACCATCGCCCGCCAGATCATACGGCCGGAAGGTCAAGCCCCAACAGAAGCTCTGGAAACGGACCCGGAATCGGTCACGGAGACCAGTCCGCCCAACGATCAAATTTAGCGAGCGGGGACGTTTTATTAGTAGAATCAAATGCGTAAAATGTAAAATGGCTGTAAACCAGCAAATAGAAAAGGTTCCCATCCCGGGAACCTTGATTTCTTAATGGTGAGCCATGCTGGACTCGAACCAGCGACACCCTGATTAAAAGTCAGGTGCTCTACCAACTGAGCTAATGGCTCACGTTAAAAAGTGGGTGCGAGAAAACATTCGCGCTTTTTCACTTCTTATTTGACTGGTTTGGCTGGGGCGGCTGGATTCGAACCAACGAATGGCGGATCCAAAGTCCGCTGCCTTACCAGCTTGGCTACGCCCCAACACTTGGGGTGGGCGATGGGCTTCGAACCCACGACCTCCAGATCCACAGTCTGGCGCTCTGACCGGCTGAGCTACGCCCACCACGCGCGGGTCTGCAACATCCGCAAGCCTTAGTATAACAAAACGCCCATTGTTCGTCAATGCAAACAGGCAGGCAATTAGATTCATTGACAGGCCGGCCTATCCGTGCTACGATAATTCCCGCGGATGTGCCTTATAGACGGGATATGCGGGCGTGGCGGAATGGCAGACGCGCCAGACTTAGGATCTGGTGGGGTCACCCGTGGAGGTTCAAGTCCTCTCGCCCGCACCAGGCTAAGGTTGGCAGAGGCCTCGGGGTAACCCGGACCCTTTAGTTTTGTATCAGTGTATTTCGGCTTCTAGGGCACGCATGACCGGACTCCAGGTGGAATCGTTAACCATGCTGCTTTTCGAGTAAGACGCATTGGGTCAGATCAAGGGGCCTGTAGAGATTATTCTTGTCTGTAAGCTTTGAGTATCTCCCGACCCAAAGTAGCGCATCTGCCCCCGGAACCTGCCACATCATGCCAGTACACAAGGATATCTTCGACGCCCTCAAAACCATCATCCCTCGCCTTTTGGGCTTCATTCCATTGCCACCGGGGCCGAAAACTATCGGCCAACTCTGCTGTGCCCAGCTTTCGGATCCCCGGATAGCATCTCGAATCATATCGGTTGTTCTCATATATCATCACGCCCTATGGCCCACTTTAGAAAAACGCGAATTCTTTACGCCTTATTGTTTAACTCCCAAAAGTAAAAAAGGAACGTGACCCACGCTCCTGTCGGTGTTTCCTAACTGGCGTCCCAGGAGGGATTCGAACCCCCGGCCCACGGCTTAGAAGGCCGTTGCTCTATCCGCTGAGCTACTGGGACAACTCTTTGGATTATTATACAACATGGTTATTATACAACGTTATTTCCACGCATTCAAGATTAGCCTGCCTTCAGCGCGGTTCAGCAATAATTCTCTAAAAATTCAAAGTTATTAGAAGGTATTGATAAATACACGTCGAAAGTGATAGATAGAGTTATTGGCGAGGTCCCCGGGTTGGTTGCTCCGTTGAAGCCAAGGCTCATCCCGGGCCGCGCTGCCAGTCAATCGTCACAGCCCCAGGCAAAGATGTCGCAAAGATGTCGTCATACATGGCACTTTGCCGCCGTAATTATCAATTAAGACTGTCCAGCATTCTGGCAACGTCCTTCACCGACGCGCAGTCGGCCTAAGAGGCTAGGACAGATACGGACACCACCCTCTGCGCTTTTCCGGTTTCTATTTCCAAGTGAGAGGAGGGTATGCTGATGTCCGCAAACTACAAAGAGATAATTGACAACAACGTGGCCGACATGATCCGTAGGTACTCACCCCAGAAAGCCGAGCCCGCCTCCGCCCAAACAGCCGCACCACCGGCAGCCAAACCCGCAGACTCACCAGCCGTCGGTGCAGCCAAAGAATCATTCTTTACTCGTTTGTGGAAATCCATTTTCAAGTGAAAAACGGTGGCCCCCCTCAAAAATTTCGAAACCGCCCAATTCGGGCGGTTCTACTTTCCATTACTGAATTATGGAGCGGGTGATGGGAATCGAACCCACGTACCCGGCTTGGAAGGCCGGTGCTCTACCATTGAGCTACACCCGCGCATGCACAACGCATGCACAAAATATTATACCCTAAGCCCCGGCCCACGTCAAAGTGTTTTAGCAGCCGAGCATTTTAGCCACCAGTTTCTGCACCGCCATCAACGCCCGCCCGCGGTGGCTGATCCGGTTCTTGGTATCCAGATCCAGTTCCGCAAAGGTCCGGTCGAATTCCGGTACGTAGAACAGCGGATCATAACCGAACCCCCCGGTTCCCCGCGGCTCGTAACCGATGAATCCTTCGCAGACCCCTTCGGCGACCCGTTCCATTCCGCCTGGAGTCACCAGGGCAATCACGCAGCGGAAACGGGCGCTCCGCTGCTCCCATGGCACCCCTTCCAAGAGACGCAGTAGTTTCTGGTTATTGCGGGCGTCGTCCCGCGGTTCCCCCGCAAACCGGGCCGAGTGCACCCCCGGCGCCCCGTTCAGAGCGTCCACTTCCAACCCTGAGTCATCAGCCATAACCAACTGGCCGGTGCGCGCCGCCACCGCCCGGGCCTTGGCCAGGGCGTTTTCCACGAAGGTATCACCGTCCTCGGGGATCTCGGGGATCTCGGGAAAGGCCGCCAGTGAAACCACCTCGATCCCCAACGGTGCAAGCAGCGCCGCGATCTCCTTTACCTTACCCTCGTTTCTGGTCGCCAGGACCAACTGGGCCATCTTCTCACCCCTATTCTCCAATCTGTTCGCCCAAAGTGCCCAGCACCGCCCGCTGCTCCGCCACTAATCCCCTGATGCCCTCAACAGCCAGCTCGAGTAACCGGTCTACCCCGGCGCGGTCAAAAGTGGCATGCTCGCCGGTGCCCTGTATTTCCACGAACCGTCCGGCTCCGGTCATTACCACGTTGAAGTCCACGTCGGCCGCTGAGTCCTCCGCGAAGCACAGGTCGAGCACCACCTCCCCCTCGAAGATTCCCACGCTGACCGCGGCCACGTAGTCCCGTACCGGTAACCGAGGTAGCATTCCCTCGGTCACCAGAGTCTGCAAGGCATCCACCAGGGCCACAAACGCACCGGTGATCGCCGCCGTCCGCGTCCCCCCGTCCGCCTGGATCACGTCACAATCTAGAATCACCGTACGCTCGCCCAGGGCTTCCAGGTCAACCACGGCACGAAGCGAACGGCCGATCAACCGCTGAATCTCGAAGGTCCGGCCCCCAGGGTGTCCCTTGACCGCTTCCCGGACTACCCGTACCCCGGTGGCCCGGGGCAACATGCCATACTCCGCCGTCACCCAACCCTTGCCCGCTCCTTTCAGAAAGGCGGGCACTCGGTCCTCAATGGTCGCCGTGCAGATTACCCGGGTGTCGCCCACCTCAATCAGCACGGAGCCTTCGGCGTGCTTGTTGTAATGCCGGACAATCCGTACCGGACGCATCTCTGCCGGTTCTCGTCCGTCTACGCGCACCATATCCTTGCCCTCCAGTCCATATAGATTCGCCCCCTGTACTCAACAGGTATAGGTTTCGCCCTCGCGGGCTGGCAGCACCGGGCATCGGCAGACCTGGGCCGCCTCGGCGCAGAGCGCTTCCACATCATATTCCGGACAGAAATGGGTCAGCAGCAGGCGGGCTGCTCCGCTTTCTCGAGCCAGCTCCCCGGCCTGGCGGGCGGTGAGGTGCACCTGCCCGATTTGCCACGCATCCCGGGCAAAACCACTGGCTTCACAGAGCAAGAGCCGAGCCCCCGCCCAGAAACGGGCGAGTTCCGGAAAATAGGCGGTGTCTCCGGAATAGACCAGCCGCCGGTCCCCACCAGTGATGGCCAACCCGTAGCCGGGCAGGGAATGATGGGTAGGCAAGAATTCAAGCTTCAGCCGCCCGACGCTCACCCTCCGCGTCCCATTCGCGGCGGGCAGACTCTCAATGGGCCGGGCCAGGAAAGCATCGCTGTCCCCGGCCAGGCGCTGGAAATCATTCCCGGGCTCTCCGGGGGCGAAGAGCGCCAGGGGTTCGGACCGGCTACCGTCCCGGCGGGCACCTTTTAACGCGTGGCGCAGACAGAACAGATCGGCACAATGATCGGCGTGAAAGTGGGAAACAATCACCGCCGAAAGCTTCCTGAAATCCATTATTTCTAATAGCCGGCTGAGGCTACCGTTTCCAGCTTCCAGCAGAATCACGGTTTCCGCGTCCCGAACCAGGTAACCCGAACAGGCACCCCCGGCCCGCGGGTAGGGCGCCCAGCACCCAAGCACGGTAAGCTCCACGAATTGTCCCTCCTACTTCCAGGCGAGCATCTCCAAAAAGGCTTCCAGGCGGATCCGAGTCCGGGCGTCCAGCTGGCCCGGCTTGTCCCCCTCCATGGTAAGGATCGGCACCTTCAGTTCGTGCCGGACAATCAGGTCTTCAATCTGCCGAAAACAAAAACTCTGGGCATAATGAATCACGCCGTGAATCGCCCGCCTTTCGATTTCACGCTGGATATCCTGGAGCCGGTAGAATATGCCGTAAGGATAGCTGTACAGCCGGTACTGCTCCACCAGGTCGTCGGTGTCAAACGGCATGGCAAACTGGCGCTGCGTTTCGTTGTACACAACCCGTGCCCCGCGTTTCTCCAGGAATTCATAGATATCAACATTGATCGGGGGTACTCCGATATAGCCCAGGCGGATAGCCTCTTTCCGGGGCGGCGAGTTCTTTGCCCGTGCCAGGAAATCCCGCACCCGGGCCTCGAACTTTTCCGGATCCCCCCCAAAATCGCTGCAGGAAACCTGGAAAAAGTGGTTATCCCAACCCCCAACCCGGTTTTCTTCCCAGGTCAGCCGGTCCAGTTCCCGTATCGCGCGTCGCACCAGGTCCAGCCGCTGCTTAACCTTTTGCACCTCCGGCCAGTCCACGCCGAAAAACCCCATTAACTTCTCGACCTGCAGTTTCAACAGGTCGTAATCCCGGTCAAACGGATAGGCAAACGGAATGGTGTGGATGCCGGCCAGCTGCAGGGTCTCCATCAAGGCATGGGTATTGCTGCAGTCTCCCTGGGTTACCGCGATTACAGTGCGGAGCTCCCTGTCCCGGAGCACCGTGGCATAGATTCCTTTGATCCAGGCGCACACGTTACGCGGGTAACCTGCCGTTTCGGCCTCCTCGACCAACAGCCGCGGGTCGGCACTGGAGATGAAAAGGTTATTCAGATCCACCGGCACCCACCCGGCCGCAAATACCACTTCCACCGGGATCGTCGTGGTGATGCCTACCCTCTTAGACACGCATTCCCTGAAGACAGAAGTCCCATTTTCCTCCTTACGTGGTGCCGCACACCGCGGCATTGGTGGTCCCCCCGGTTAGCTTTTTGCTTCATGATCTCTCCGGAACAACGGCTCATTCACGCCGGAAGGCGGATTTCGGTAACCGGCTCCGGCGCTCGGCCCAGGAACTTGCGGGCCACTGCCATGAACCTCACAGCCTCCCCACTTACGAAATAACGGTGCCCGGCAAGCGGCTCCGCGTTGTGTCTGGGGTTGGGGTTGCTAGGCAGCAAGCCCCGCCGGTACATATCCAGCTTCGCGGCACGTACGGTGGCCGCCGCCGGGTCCACCACGCAAATCTCAGGGCCCAGTACCCGCGTAATCACTTTCCGCAAAAACGGGTAATGAGTACAACCCAGGATCAGGGTATCGATGCCGCTATGCTGCAGGGGTGCCAGGTATTCGCGCACCACCTGTTCCGCCCTTGGCGAGTCCAGTTCCCCGGCCTCCACCAGCGGCACCAGGCGCGGCGTCGCCCGGCTGAACACCCGGCAGTGCGGATTGATTCTGTTAATCGCCGCCTGGTAGGCACCAGCGCCCACGGTCGCCTCGGTAGCAATCAGGCCGATGCTCCCGGTGGTCGAAAGCCGTACCGCCTCCGCGGCTCCCGGTTCGATCAAACCCATCATGGGCACGTCGAAGCGCGCGCGCATCACCTGGAGAGAAACGGCGGAACTGGTGTTGCAGGCAAAAATGATATAGCGCGCTCCCTGGTCGCAGAGAAAGGAAATGATCCGGTCGGCAAAGGATATCAGCTCCGCCACGGGGCGTCCCCCGTAGGGAACATTCACCGTGTCGCCGAAGTAGATCACCCGCTCCCCCGGGAGGATTCGGAAAACCTCCTCGGCCACCGTAAGGCCGCCCACGCCGGAATCAAAAAGACCGATCGCTCCTTGCGCCAAATCTTTTCCCCCTCGCGGTTTTAGCGCCCATCCCCCTGTATTCTAACATCAATCCTTCCCAATACAATATCCGAATTCACGCCGGAAAGAGTTCCAGGCCAGGAACAAAAACCCCCCGGCCTTCCTCGCAAGTACCGGGGGTTGTATTTAGCTTCTGCCCCGCGCCTTAGCGCCTTAATCCGGGCGAAAGTAAGCAATGATCCCTTCGGCAATGGCGGCCGCCGCCCGCAGCCGGAAATCCCGGTCCGCCAATAACTCCTCCTCCTCGAAGTTTGAAATGAAGGCGACCTCAACCAACGCCGACGCCATGTTTGTTGCCCTAAGCATCGCAAACCGCGCTTGGTATAAGCCCAGGTCGTGGCGTCCCAATTCGCTCACCAGCGCGTCCTGGAGCGCCCGCGCCAGGTTCTGCCTCGCCGCTACCTGGCCCGGGGCCGCCACGTCCGGATACGGCCAGTAATAAGTGCTTATCCCGTGCTTGGAATGGTCAACATTGGCGTTGTTATGGATGCTTACGAACACGTCGGCCCCGGCCTGGTTGGCGATCTCGGCTCGCCGGGCGAGCTCCACGAACTGGTCGGAAGTGCGGGTGAGGATCACCTGCGCCCCCTTCTGCCGTAGCAACCGGGCGGCTTCCAGGGCAATGTCCAGGCAGACGTCTTTCTCCCGCAAACCAGTCGGTCCAATGGCTCCGGGATCTCGGCCTCCGTGGCCCGGGTCGAGCACTATCACCCGATTGTCCATGACACTGTCCGCGGCGTAAATCTCGATGGTCAGGGTGCGCCGATTACTGGACAATTCGGTCCTATACCGGGTGTGACTTAAGCCCCGCTTCAAGTCGCACACCAGCCGGAACTGCCCGTCCACGATGCCCGTCCGGATGCGCTCCACGACGGGCGAGGCCAAGGTACGATCAGGTAACTGTTCTTCGGCAAAACCGTCTATATCCACCACGATCCGATCTGGCGCCGTCAGTCTAAAAGCGCGGTAAGTCATTGGCGCCGTGGACTCGACCGTGATCAATACCCGGTTTCCCGAAACCCTGACTCCATAGGTGCCGGGAGCAACCGGCTTCTCGCGGTCTTCACCTCGTGAGGGGGGAACAATGGCCTCAAAATCCACCTCGACCGCGGAAGACTCCACCCAACCCAAATTACCGTTTGGTAACCTGATCTGGTACCAGTTCCTCCGTTGAGACACCAAGGGCAGCTTGAAGCCGCGGGTGGCCTGGGCAATGGCGGTGTAGTGGTTTCCGGGTTGACTGCGCACGTCCACCGCGTCCACTCGGACCATCGCCACGCCGTTCAGCTCCTTGTCGGCCAAAGGCTCAGTCTGGTCCGGCGAGGCTGGCGGTTGCAGTATCCCGGGCTTCGGCTCCGTCGGCTTTGGCTGTGGCTGCGGCTGGGATGGCAACGGCAAAGACTCCCCCTCAACTCGCACCAACTGGCCAGCGATCCAGGCTGCCTGTCCATCGGCCCGCCGCACCTGCACCCAATCACCGGACTTGCCAACTACCGGCAACCGCTCTCCCCGCCTCACCTGACCCACCACCAGATGCGCCGGCACCCCCGGACTACTCCAACCCGGACCGCTACGCAGGTTGACAACATCACCCTGCACCACGGCTACCTGACCAACAGGCTGGGACGACAACGGCAAAGACTCCCCCTCAACTCGCACCAACCAGCCCGCAATCCACGCCGTACCACCATCAGCACGACGCACCTGCACCCAATCACCAGACCTGCCCACCACCAATAAACTATCACCCCGCAACGCCTGACCCACCACGGGATAACCCAAGCCCGCACCACCACGCAGGTTCACCACGCTGCCCTGCACCACGGCTACCTGACCAACAGGCTGGGACGGCAACGGCAAAGAATTCCCCTCAACCCGCACCAACTGGCCAGCGATCCAGGCTGCCTGTCCATCGGCCCGCCGCACCTGCAGCCAATCACCGGACTTGCCAACTACCGGCAACCGCTCTCCCCGCCTCACCTGACCCACCACCAGATGCGCCGGCACCCCCGGACTACTCCAACCCGGACCGCTACGCAGGTTGACAACATCACCCTGCACCACGGCTACCTGGGTGGCCTCGGCACATTTTGACAACTGGAATCCCAGGCCGGTGGTTAAAAACAAGAACGCAGCCAGCAGGGCAAATTTGTAAAGCATGTTGTCGGCGTCTCCTCCCGCGCTGTAAGCTATCCGAGTGTTTCGACAATATGCACCAAAATCCTGTTCTTCAAGAAAAAAAAGACAAAAACAAAAACCGGGTCCTGCTTCCCGGCTTAACTTGTTCTTCGGTTTTTTATACGCATGTTTTTGATCTGCTGGCGATTACTTTTTTACCAACTCTAAGTTGGGGGTCAAAGGTTCGCTCAGGTCCAGATGTCCGCTCAAAGTATCCACTTCCTGCCCGTCAATCAAGATTTGTACCCGTTTAACCTCCGGGAACTGGGCCAGGGTATTGATGATGGAGTACACGGTGATGGTCTCGCCGAGGGATCCGCCCCAGTGGTTGGTTTTTAGCTCGGGGCTGAAGTCCGCCCGGGCCAGGCCGTCCTTCACTACGACACCGTTGAGCGTTGTGCCTTCGGGAACGGTTGGTAACAGTTCGTTTGTTTCAGGTCCCCGAATCAACTCTCGCAATACGGCTTCGGGCAGGTTGTCACCCTCCGCCAGCTCCCTAAATTCCACGACAAGATGACCGTCCCGGTCACAAAAGTATAGAACCACTTCGGTACGGTCCGATTCGCCCAGTACGCGAGCCTTGTTGTTATTGCTCTCACTCGCCTTTCCGGACCAGCATCCAGCGGCCAATAATATCAAGATCAGGGCAACCATCAGGACCAACGGCCTGTACATTTTCGACATCAAATCACCCCTTTATTTATTATACTCAACCTCTAGACTTTTTGACTAACCCAAATCTCAAGCTGGTTAGTATTTCAAAGGCTTGGGTTCCAGCCGAATTTGCATAAAAAAGATTCCGTCAGGCCACAAAATAGTGAAAAAGGAGCGCTAACGGTTTCATGTGGAAAGTGACGATCACGATCTTGACATTCTTCCTGTTTACTGTCCCGGCTGCGGCCGGCGAATCTCCCTATCTTGTTTGTCCGGTCAACTGTGAGTACCAACGCCCCCTCTACCTAAACAACGTTAACCCGCTGCAGGGCGATGATGTTCGGGAACTTCAGGAACAACTGCAGGAGGCCGGGCTGTATACCGGAGAAATCACCGGAATCTACGGCCCGAGGACGGCCGCGGCGGTCCGCGCTTTGCAGGAAATGAACAACCACGAACCCAACGGCGTAATGGCCCAGGATACGTGGTACCTGCTGGGCCTGGTGGCCGAACCGGTAACCGAAAAGGAACCATTCCCACCTCCCAAGGGCGAAGTGGATCTGATTATCGACGTCCAAAACCGTACCCTGACGGTGCTGAACGACGGTTACCCCTACCGGCAGTTCCCGGTCGCCGTCGGAAAAGCCGAGACCCCCACCCCCGTCGGCAACTGGAGCATACGCCGCAAAGCCCTGAACTGGGGTACCGGTTTTGGCACCCGGTGGATGGGCCTCACTGTTACCTGGGGAATCTACGGTATTCACGGTACCAACAAGCCTTATTCGATCAGTACCAGGGCCAGCCACGGCTGTATCCGGATGTTCAACCAGCACGTTGAAGAACTGTACCCCTGGGTTGAAGTGAACACGCCGGTACATATCGTGGGCAACATTATGGGTCCGGAACGCCGCCCGACCCTGGTCCTCGGAGACCGCGAATCGGGGGTACTGGAAATCCAGCGCCTGATGCAAAAACATGGATATTATGACGGCCCCATCGACGGCATCTTCGGACCGCAACTGCAACGAGCAGTAATCCAGTTCCGTAAGGATCACAACCTACGCCACGACAACCGGGTGGACCGGGAAATGTACCAGCTTTTGGGGCTTTAGGACCCTCACCTAATTCAGCTTAACAATCCGGGGCTTGAAATCAAGCTGCCGCAAAAGGTGCAGGTAATCATCCGGGATAATCTGCTCCCAGGGTTTGCCGATCAGGGTCACGAACACGCCTTCCAACACGTTCGTGCCGAACGAGCGGCCCTCGTACTCGGGGGTGGTCGTCACCAGGTACGACGCCCCACGCTCCCGGAGTAGTTCAACGTCCGTCGCCGTGGTGGTGTTGGTAACAATGATCTTGCCGTCCAGCTTTGGCGGCAGATATCGCCGGATCAGGTGAAAGTCGCCGGCCACCACGTCCGCTTCCCGGTAGAAAGACGCAAAACGCCGGGCCTTCCGATCATCGTGGAGGTCCTGTTTCTTACCGGTGGGATAAAGCATTCGGAAAGGAAGCTTCACGAAGAAAGGTAAGAGTAAACGGGCCAGTCTCTCCAGTTGATCGACCGTCCGGATTGGGTACGGAATGCCCACTACGAATATCAAATCCCCGAAAGTGGTAACACAACCCGCATCCATAAAGGCCTGGGCCATGCCAAACCGGTCGGCCGCACTGACCATGAGCACTCTGGTGCCCGGTGGAATAAGGTCGGTTTCCCCCGCAAGGTACAATACCACCTCACGCTCCAAAGTCTTTTTCAGATAGCTGCCGTCAACCACCGGGGTCTTACGCACCGCCCTCATCAACTTCAAACCGTCACGAATAGCGTACTGCCGGTCGCGGATGTATAAAAAAACGTCGATGCCGCCCAGTCCAATGGCATCGACCTTGCCGTCCAGTTCGCGCAAGATGGACAGAGCCTTTTGAAAGTCCCCGTCGGTCCCAATACGGCTGATCTCGAACTGTTCGCCCAGCAGCTCCACTACCACGGTCTTGTTCCGTTTAGATGACCCCAGGCTGACACTGACTACCTTTTTCAAGATATTGCGCCTCCGTTCGACCTACCTTGTGTCTTGTGTTAATTTTAGCTAAGACAGGACTGATTTGCAAACCCAAGAATGTTTACAAATCCGCACCAACGGCCAAAAAACAAAATCCGCGAAGCCTTGTTTTTCGCGGGTTTGACGTCACTCTTATGGTGCGCCCGGCAGGAGTCGAACCTGTCGGGCGCGCCCCTGATCCCGCGTGGTCAGTGTCGTCCGCCGTCCCGGTCGCAGTCCGTGTCGCAGTCGCGGCGCGCCGCGAGTCGTCCGGCGAGGCTCTCGCCGCTCCGCAGCGAGTGCGCGTACACGCGGAGGAGAGTCTCCGGGGTGTGCCCGAGGAGCGCCGCCGCGGTGGCGAGGTCGACCCCGTCGGCCACCAGTATCGATCCCGCGCCGTGCCGCAGGTCGTGGACGCGTATGTGCGGCAGGCCCGCCCGCGCCAGAGCCGCGTTAAGCGTCCGCCGGACCGAGTACTCGCCAAGCGGGCGGTCGCCCGGGCCGAACACGTACCGGTCGTCGATGTGGAGCGGGGTCACTCTCCCCGCGAGCCTGGCCCGCCGGAGTCCGGCGAGGAGATCCACCGTCTCCGGGTCGAGGCGGATCGTCCGCACGGATGTGGCCGTCTTGGCCTCGTCGCCCTCCGGTTTTGGTCGCCGCCGCCGCGTGTCGATCGATCGGCGGACGGTGATCGTCCCCGCATCGAGGTCCACGTCCGACCACCGGAGGCCGAGGACCTCGCCGAGGCGCATGCCGGTGAGGGCGAGGATCCTAACCACGATGTAGTACTTGTACGGGCGGGCCGCGTCGAGCATCGCGGCGAGCTCTGCGGGCGTGAGCACCCGCCGCCGCCGGCGCGGCACCCGCGGCGCGCGGATCCCGGCGGACGGATCGTGCGGGATGATCTGGTCCGCGGCCGCCCGGCGGATCGCCGCCCGGAGCGTCGCGTAGATGCCCTGCACCGTCTTGGGCGCGAGCTCCGGATAGGCGCCGGCGAGCGCGGCGCGAAGGTCCGGGGCGGTGACGCCGTACAGTGACAGGTGGCCCACCACCGGGACGAGCCGCCGGACGTGCCACTCGTACGTCTCCCACGCCCTCTCCGAGACCGATCCTCGTAACTCGCGGACCCACCGCTGCAAGTACTCGCCGAGAGAGATCGCCGCCTTCCGCGGCCCCGCCGGGTCGCGGCGGAGCCGGGCATCGAGATCCTGCGCGTACCGCTTGGCCTGCCTCTCCGTGCCGTAAAACGTCTCATAGTGCCGGAGCTGTCTCCCGTTGTCGTCGGTGCCGAGGTACACCGTTATCGTGTAACGGCCGTCCCCCCTCTTTCGCACACTTGGCATTATCTACCAAACCCCCTGGTGACGCGGGGGCGCTCGGTGGAAAAGCTCTTCTGCGCCTGCCAGGCGATCTCCTTCTCGAACTCCTGTTCGCGAGTGGCAAGATACTCCTCGAGCGCCGCCTCCGAGATCCTGATCCGCCGCGGGGAGAGCTGGAACGCTCTCAATCGTCCCATTCGGATCTCGTCGTACACGAATATCCTCTTCGCTCTCAAAACCTTCGCGACTTCCGCCACGGTGTAGATTTTCTGCACGTGGCAATCACCTCCTGAGAAACGCGAAACGCGCAGCCTTCGGGCTGCGCGTTTTCTAACGCATTGGAGGTGATTCGACGCTCGCAAACAAACTGTTGAACAAAAAACCCTCAAAGGGGTTCAACCACCATACTTAAGACAGTTTTGGGGATCAATCGCCGATTTGATGCTCCCGAAGTGTCCGTAGTAGGTTCTCGATCCCCGCGTCCAGGTCGCACTCCCAGATCACGTGCACCCGCCACCCGGATCGTGTCAGAGCTTCCACCGCGGCCTTGTCCCGCTGTACGTTGCGTTCAATCTTGGCTTTCCAGTAGTCCACGTTGGAGGAGGGCATCCGGGAGCGGGGGCACCCGTGCCAGTGCCAGAAGCACCCGTGGACGAACACAACCGTCTTGTAGCGCGGAAGCACCAGGTCGGGGCGCCCCGGTAGGTCTCGGCGGTGCAACCGGTATCTGAAACCAGCCCTGTGCACCGCCCTCCGCACGGCCATCTCCGAGGTGGTGTCCCGCCCACGAACGCGGGACATTATGCGGCTTCGGGTTTCTGGGTCAACAGTGTCAGTCATCGCTCTCCAGGTGCCCCGGAATCTCGATCAATAGAGATTTGTCGGCCTCGACCTCGGCCACCCTCTCGTTGTATTTGTGGAGAAGATCCACCATGGTGTGCTTCAATCCGCTCCTGCTGAACCCCGCCATCTCTTCGACGTTCTGTCCTACAAAGGATTCAATTGGTACCACGCCAATGTGGTTTTCGAGTCCGGCAGCTTCCGCGAACTGAGTCGCTGCGGCCACTCGTCTACCGGGTACCAAAAGAAGCACGCGGTAGCCGTTTCGAATATTGTCCTTACACTTTTCAAACACGCCTGGCATCGGGGCAACAGTCACGTGGAATACCGTGTCGCCCACGACGAAATCCCCAGGCCGTCCTAACTGTTGATCCGCGGTCGTGTGAGAGTAGTTCTCTATTTCTACGTGAGGGTATCTCAACGCGAGCTTAGCGCCTACTAGGTGTTGACTGACCGCTCCCGCCTTGTTCTCCGCCGCTGCCAAGTTTAGGACGTCCGCCACAATTTCCCACCCCTGTTTGGTTAAGTCGATCCTCACCGCAATCGGCTTGCGATCAAAGTACTCCCGAACCCTCTCCACCAACCACCCTTGTAGTTGGTCGATCAACGCCCCGCGCTCCGTAGGGCTCATTTCCCCCAGTTGTTGGCGGAAGCGACTCTTGTTAAGGGACTGAACTAAATGCTCTGCGGACGTCCGAGTCGATCTCGTAGTGCGTCCACCCTCACTAGCCAAAAGCCTGTTTTCCCCATAACGCTTTAGTATCCTCTGAATCTTCGGTCCCGACGTTCTCACTTGATTCTTCTCAGTAAGATAGTCGTTCTGTGTTATCGGATAACTCCCACGCATGATCTCGAGCACCGCCAGCCCCGCGCACATTGAGTTCCGTAGCGGCTCCTGGTTCGCTGCGGGACGTTCGCCCTCGTACCAATCTTTGAGGATTTCGAATAGTTCACCCAGCACGACGTCATTCATGCCCTCGACGCCTCCCACAGTGCCGCCATCGATTCAGCCCTAGTACGGAATGCCGCCGACGCGTCGCTCTGACGACTCTCGCGTCGTGCCGTGTTCCGAGCGGCGAAGGCGAGGGGCGTCAAGAGGTGCCTCGAGAGCCACTCCACTGCTGGAACCGCCACCGCGTCACCCATCGCCCAATAGGCCTCGGTGTAGCTCTCCGGCAGCCAGAAGGAGTCGGGAGCGCCCATTAGCCGTGCTGCCTCGCGCGGCGAGAGCAGCCTCGTCCTAACCACGCCGTCGCGCACCACCACTACAGTCTGACGGCTAGAACCGCCCTGCGGCGTACGGAGGCATCCGGCCACTCCGTCGAACCGAACCTCGGCACGTTGTCTGCCGTCCCGCGTCCGGCGGTATAGCATGCCGACGCGTCGGCCCCCAGCCGCCAGCGCATGCTCAACCTTGGCGCGGTTGCGTTTGGTCATCAGGCCGAGCAGGTGATCCGTCTCGGCTTTGGAGTGCCAGGCCACCTCGGTGGGGTCGTCATCGATCATCCCGGCCAGATCCGGTACGGGATCGGTTGGGACGGGCAAGTCCCACCACCGCCACAGTTCCCTGAGGTCTGAGGGAAGCTTTGTTACGGTTGACAATAGCGACCCGCTGACCCAAGGGCTGTCCGGCGGAGATTTCACTGTGAACCTCTCGACGTCTACCCCCGAGTCCACGGCCACGACGAACACCCGGGGACGCGATTGGGGCAGAAAACGGCGCGCGTCGATCACCATCGCGCCGAACTGCATGTCGAGCGCGGCCAGGGCCTCGCACAAGCCCCGAAAGTTCTCCCCCCGCAAGAGTCCAGTCACATTCTCGATGGCGATCAGCGGTGGTCGACGCCCCAGGTCGTTGAGTCGGTGCATGATCCGCCAGAACGCCCAGAACACGCCGCTCCGCCTCGCTGACATTCCACGTCCCCAGCCCGCGAGAGACAAGTCTTGACAAGGGAAGGAAGCCCAAGCTAGGTCAGCCACCCCCGGCAGGGATTCCGGTGCGACCTCGGCAACGTCGCACCGCACGAAAGCATCCTCTCCGAAGTTCTCCACGTAGATTTTGCCCTTGCTCTGATCGATGTCGTTAGCCCACAGACAGTGCCAATCGGGCTCCAAAGCTAACCGGACCAGTCCCGCCCCTGCGAAGAACTCGTAGAAGCCTAGCGCCCGAACTGGCCTCATGACATGCCCCCCTTTCGTCGAGATGCTCACCAAAGTGGAAAGGGGCGGGAAATCCCACCCCCGTGAAGTACGGCGACTGTTTCAGGTGTCCGCACACCCAACCAATTACTGCTCCGCTCACAGTCCGACCCTTCCTCTCGGCGCAGCACCCATCTCCAGGTGGGACTACACCGTCGTTGGAGCTATTGATTGTTGGTATGCACTCTTCACCACTCATCCTTAAACTTCCTTCTTGGACAAGCAAAAAACTTACGAAATCTGAGATTCCTAAACTCTCACACTCTCCTTTCGTCCTTTTAGTAATGAGGAATCGAGTAGGAGGGAGTGATTAATCCCCGTCCTCTCACACCACCGTACGTACCGTTCGGTATACGGCGGTTCACAATGTGCAACGAAGTTGATCATATCGCTCGGTTAAACTCTTAAGCCCTTTGTCTCGCCAGAAGGCGAGGCCGAGGGCTTTGTTTACCTGTGGAGTCTTCGCCAGTCGCCAATAACCCTTACGTGATCCAGCGATCAGTGCCGCCCAGTCTTGGGGAATGCCCAAGGCTGTTAGGCGGCGCTTTTTGGTCTTGGGCTTCTTCCACTGTTTGAGGTAGCACATCCGCAGTCGACGGCGTATCCATTCATCAAGAGCCTGAATTTTGCTTCTGGTGTCGGCGAGTTGGAAATATCCCATCCACCCCACCAGATAAGTGTTTAACCGCTTAATCCTTTGCTCCATGGATTGTCCGTTGCTACGGCAGGTTAGTCGGCGGATGTTACCCTTGAATCGCTGGATGACCTTCGGTGCCAGCCTGATTTTGGGTTCTTGGTGATGGGTAAAGGTGAACCCAAGGAATTTCCGCTTCCACGGGCGGTCAACAGCACTCTTTTGCGCGTTGACCTTGAGCTTTAACCGTTCTTCTACGAATCTCTGGACACTGGCCATAACCCGTTCTCCCGCTCTCCGGCTCTTTACGTACAGGTTGCAATCGTCGGCATACCGTACGTATCTGTGTCCGCGACGCAGCAGTTCCCAGTCAAGTTCATCCAGCACTATGTTGGCCAGCAGGGGGCTTAACGGCCCGCCTTGGGGGGTGCCTTTTTCGGACGTGACCTTTACGCCGTTGACCATTATTCCGGCTTGGAGGTATCGTCTGATTAGGCGTAAGATACGCTTGTCGGCAATTCTCCGGGCCAGCCGTGACATTAGGATGTCGTGGTTGACCTTGTCGAAGAATTTCTCCAAGTCGATGTCCACTACCCACCGGTATCCTTCCTGGATATACTGCTGGGCCATCTTTACGGCTGTATGGGCTCTGCGTCCAGGCCGGAAGCCGTAGCTGTATGGGGAGAACGTTGGGTCGTAGTAAGGATCCAGGACTTGTAGAAGGGCCTGTTGGATCAGGCGGTCCAGCACCGTCGGAATTCCTAGCAGCCGTGTACCGCCGTCGGGTTTCGGGATTTCGACCCGGCGTACCGGTTGGGGTCGGTAGGTTCCGTTAAGGAGTTGCTTTTTGATCTGGGGCCAGTGCTCGACAAGGAATGGCCGCAGGTCTTTTGTGGTCATTCCGTCGATCCCCGGCGCTCCTTTGTTGGTCTCCACACGGCGCAGGGCGTTGAGCATATTCGCTCTCTTAACCACCTGCTCCATCCAGGGCGTATGTTCGTCTTCGCGGGTCGTTTCCGTGGCTTGCGCCGGAGAGAGACTAGGCACTCCACCAGTCCCCGGCGGATTCACCGCTTCCTCCTGATGGTAGCTCCCTTTCGGGATTTTCGGCTGTCGTTGTTTCTCTCGCGAGCTCGCCAAGATACTTCCCTCACATTCGTGTTCGGCCCTTCCCTGCTCAGACGTCTCCTTGCAGGTACTATGGCCTCTGCTGACTTCTGCCGGTTCAGCCGTACATCGCTGCACGGGTTGCCGATTTAATCGGCGTTTCCGGCAGATCTCCCCGGGTAAGAGTGCTGTCTTTCCCTCCATCTACCCGCCCCATTTACTCTTGGCAGCCTTCGGTAGCAAGGACTTCGCTTTGTCTTGCAAGCTCGTCCAACTGCCACTAGCCTCACCTGGGGTTCGTGGTCCTCGGGCCGGAGGTTTGCCGCCGGCTTCCTTCGGATTCCACCTCGCGGTGGACACCCTTGCCTTAAGCTAACGACTACTGCTACCTTCGCCGTTCGGGACTTGCACCCTATAGACAGCACCCATGCCGGGCGCACAAGTGAAAACCCGCGAGGCCTTGTACCACGCGGGTTTGAGGTTCCTTCTTATGGTGCGCCCGGCAGGAGTCGAACCTGCGCACCTGGCTCCGGAGGCCAGCGCTCTATCCACTGAGCTACGGGCGCAATGCATTTTTTATTATACCGAAAAGTAGGTCGCAATGCAAGCCATTTAGCCCATTGGCCTGTCAAGGGCACCGCAACAATCGCACAGTACCTCCACCGCTATGGGTGGCTCATATAAGCCCATTCTCCTGCAGCACTTTCCGTAGGACGCCGGCGGAGTGACAGAGGGCCTCCTCTTCGTGCACGTCCAAGGGCAGATCGAGTACTTTGATCCGCCCCTTACGGCCCACGATCGTGGGCAGGCTGAACGCCGTGTCAGTAATGCCGTAGTAACCGTGTACCAATCCGGATACCGTTAGTACACTCTGTTGGTCGCGCACGATCGCCTCGCAAATCCGCCGCACACTGAGACTCACCGCGTAGTATGTCGCACCCTTACGGGAGATGATCTCGGCCGCTGCCCCCCGTACCTGATCGGCAAACCGCTCCCGGTCGGGTCTGGGCACCCCGCGCCGGTCGCAAAACTCATCCACGTGCATCCCGGCGATAGTCGCCCGGCTCCAGAGAAACACTTCTGAATCACCATGCTCGCCCAACACGTAGGCGTGCACGTTCCGGGCATCCACCCGGCAGTGCCGGCTCAGCAGGTGGCGGAACCGGGCGCTGTCCAGGATGGTGCCCGAACCGATGACGGCGTGTTCCGGCAGTCCGGTAAACCGCAGGACGGCATAGGTCAGGACGTCCACCGGGTTGGTCACCATCAGCAACACCCCGCCATTCCAGTGCCGCAACAGCCGGTCCGTCACGTCCCGCACCACCCGGAGGTTACGCGCGGCCAGCTCCAAGCGGGTCTCCCCCGGATGCTGGTTTGCGCCGGCGGCGAAAATGATGATCAGGGCGTCCCGGCAGTCCTCGTAATCGCCAGCGTAGATTCTCACCGGACCGGTGAAGGGTGTACTGTCAGCGATATCCCTGGCCTCCCCTTCGGCCCGGGCCCGGTCGATATCGATCAGCGCCACTTGGTTCGCCAGACTGGCGGTAACCAGGGTATAAGCCACCGTCGCCCCCACGGCCCCCGCACCGATAATCACCATTTTCACAGCCATCCAAATCCACCTCCGGACTATTCTTTCCCGCAAGCAGCGGGAATAACGATCGTTTGGAGTGCAAATACTCAAGGAAGTATACATTAATAGTCATGCAGGGGGGGCAGTACCGTGCGACGGGCAATCCTCTGGGTCTTGAAACTGATCTTTGCCCGCCTGGTATGGAACCGGGTGGTCGGACGCTTGCGCCAGCGCGCCACCAGAATATTCAGTGTCCGTAATCTGTTCGGGGAATCGGTAGCCACCTGGTTGCAAATGCGCAGATTGAAATGACCCGGTCCTCGGAAAAACTAATAACCCCAGTCATACCCGAAGTCAGTGATACGCCACCCGGTGTCGGTCCGGGCCAGGTCCCACCGGCCTTCGCCGTAAAGCTCGGCGTTATCGGCCCAGTCCCGGAAGTAAAGATGCGCCCGCACCCGCGCCCGGTCACCGTCGATCTGAAACTCGATCCACCGTACGATCGACGCCGGGTTCACATTGTCCGTGCGCCACTGACTTAAGACCTCCTCGGTGACCGCTTCCAGCGCCGGCGCAGTGTAGATTTCACCCAGAATACGTTCCAGTTCCTCGCGGTTCTGTGCCCGGGTGTACTCCAGGCACCCTACCGCTCGCTCAATTACCCGCTCGATTTCCTGTTCGTCCTCGGCCCGTGCGGTGTAATAACCCGCCTGCCCAAGAACCATGGGTCTAAACAGAACCAAAAGGCCAAGGCCGGCCAGAATTACCGCGTAAAGAAATAATCTTTTCATCGGCTCACCCTGTAATATTTTACCAGCCCAGAACCCCAAAAGCTACCGCCAAAGAAAGCTCATATCTGTCGAATTTCTGGAAATAAATAAATCTGGAGTGTGGAAGGAGGAGGTGTGCTCCCATGGAGGGGAAATTCATGCAGTCCTGTATCGCCCACCTGCAAAGTACAGCCAACGATTTGCAGACACTGGTCGGCAGTGTCCCGAACCCGGCAGCCAAGGCGGAGCTGCAAAAGGCCTGCGGTTCAATCGACGCCTGTCTAAAACAGTGCCGCGCCGCACTTGATAAGCTTGGCCAGCCTGTCTAGTAATGAGGAGGGTTAAACCATGGCTCTGGAAAGCGAGTTCTTAAGATCCTGCCTGGAAAAGTGCCAGATCGCCGCCGCGGACCTGGACAATCTAAGTCGGCAGGTTGGGGATCCGGAGGTTAAGGAATACCTGCAGACTGCGCGGCAATCCCTGGATCAGTGCCTCAAGCACGGCGAATTCGCCTTCAAACTGGTGTAAAACGGTCGTCGGGCGCTTACTAACGGCGCAACGTTTGGCCCCCTTCCGACGACCGACGACCGACGACTGACCACCGATTACTGTTTGGTCCGGCGCCATTCCCTCCCTAATCGCTGCTCCACGAGCCGCGACTGGGGCATACGTTCCCGGAGGCTCCAAAGCAGCCCAAACACCATCAAGCCCAAACCCAATACCAGCAAAGCCTCCCAAAAGTCCCGACCTGAACGCATCATTAATTGTTCCCCTTGATCCCAGTCTATCCCCGGGAGGTACCTTTATGCGTATATCCCGTCAGCGCACCGCAAGCTGCCAGATCCACCGGCTGAACATCCACAATAACCAGCACCACCGCCACAAAAATGATCACCGGATGCAGCCACGCTTGGGTAAACGCCGTCAGTTGCGTTCGTGGTCGTCATGACTGGGATACTCCAGGTCGAGCAGCTCGGTGTACTTGTCGGGAATCGGAACCACGTGGGTACTGGGTTCTTCTCCCGGGATGCTGATCTGAAACACGAGTTCGTACCCCTTTCCAGAGGCGCTCTTCCGGGGCCGCCATTGGTTTAGGATCATCCCCGGCGCGGTCATCGCAGCCAGAACGGTCTGGTCACACCAGCGGAAAAACTCCTCACGGATGGGGGAATAGAGCTCCAATCCGAACGCCTCCTTTACGAAATCAACGGGATGTACCTGCTTTCAACTCAAGGGGAACACGGGGCGCCGCCGGCACCCGGTTTCACCGTCAGCCCCCCCGAAACTTGCGCAGAGTCCAAAAGACGGCGAAGCCAACGGCAAGAACCAGGAGAATCTCTGTGATCTGCATCAAAACAACCCTTTCCTTGAACTATTACGCACGACAGTCATCAACATCTAAAGGTATTTTACCAGTTTGGCACCCGAAACTCCAAACTTATTCTCCAATCCGCCCCCGCTGGTACCGGATCATCTAACCCGGGACCTCGGAAATGAGGAAACACAAGCCTTCTAAATTTTTCCCGCCGGGGAGAAGGAACTCTCCACTTGCGTTGGAGGGGCGGCGAGCTCTGGACTTGCCGGCCCTTCGGTTAAACCGAAGGCCTTTTGTATTGGTTACTAGAACGCGGCAGTTTATCGCCTCCCTTATCGGGGCATTCTATAGTGCAAACAGTAAGAGGAGTGGTGAAATGTCTCCCAGGAATAAAAAACTACCCAGGAATAAAAAACTACCCAGGAATAAACAGGCTCGCGAAACCGAACCGGGAGTGACCGCGTCACCGATTGTCAGTCTCAATGAAACTGGCCTTAGAGAGGGCGCCCTTGGGGTACCCGAAGTCGGAAACCTCGACACTGCCGAAATGATCCCCGGGGGAAAAATGCAAAACCGAAAAAGACGTTGATTTCGGCTGCCCGCCGCGTTAACCGGCTCCATAGGCTGCTCAAGTTAACGCCCCCGGTTTCCTGACCGGGGGCGTTACACTTAAACTTAAACTGACCTGCACTACTTTTCCTTTTCGCCCTGGGATTCCTGCTTGTCGCTCCACGCTCCAAGACCCAGGGATTCCTTGGCCGCTTCCCAGGCGCGGGCGATCACGTTCGGATCTTCATCCTTCTTACCCTCCGCGCGCTGTCCACCCGGAATAAAGTCTCCCAGGTCCTGGTACTCTAAATCGCCCTTTTGTTTTTGGTTCTCCGCCTTCGGATCTTTGAAACCCATATGCTTATCACCTCGGTTCTAGCATGCACCCGGGACGTGTTGAATATACGATTGTGTCGTTTCCGAAAGCGTTTTCTTTTTTCAACGAGGTGGTCTGTTTTCTAAAACTGCCGCCACCGCCCAACCTGTACCAGGAGCTGCTATCTTACAAACACGGCCGGTTGGCGAGCTGGAATGAACTGATAAGACAAATACCCCCGGAGGATTCCGGGGGTTTTGGTCCGCGGGTGGCCTTTATTGTTCTACTACCTCTACTGCACCCGACTGTTCCATTATTGACCGCACCCTATCGCCGGAATGCTTGGGTGTTTCCACAGCCACAATAATGCCTTCCTTACCCTTGAGGCCTTTAACACCCTGCGCAAAAGCCCCTGTCTCTCCCCAACGTATACTCTCGCGCTCCGTCTGTACCAGTAGTACATCCTCCAAGACTTGTTCCGGACTGTCCCACAGCTCTTCGGCAAAGTCGGTAATCACCATGTCCTTGCGGTCAAAGCCCGCTTTCCTCAGGCTGTCAACAAGGAAACCAACCTGCCTTCGATCGGGCAATCTGGCTATCAGCCGCAACCTGTCCACCTCCACGGTTAGCTTAACCGGGGAACGTGACGTGTAATCCTGGTGGCCAAACAAAAACCCGCGAGTCACTAATTTCTAAGGCTCGCGGGATCAATTTCCTGGTAGCCCCAACGGGACTCGAACCCGTGTCTCCACCTTGAGAGGGTGGTGTCCTGGACCGCTAGACGATGGGGCCACGTATGGTAGCATTTTGGCTGCGGGACTAGGATTCGAACCTAGACAACGTGATCCAGAGTCACGTGTGCTACCGTTACACCATCCCGCAGCGCTTACCGCGAATGCTATTATAGCATATTGGTTCTCGACCCGCAAGTTATTAATTTCCGCCCCCTGTCACCTGCTAAATTTGTACACTTCCCCGGTTTTCGCCTCTCCCCTAAAACGGCTTATTCATTTTTGCTCCGGACAGCACAAATGACTCGATCCAATCAATCGCCCGGTCGATCCGGGCCAGGCACTCTTCTTTCCCCAGGGTGGCGATGATGTCGAAAAGTCCGGGTCCCACCGTACGGCCGGACAGGGCCAGCCGGGTCGGGTGGATCAGCGCACCGCCCGGAATCCCCAGTCTTTCGATTACTTGCCGGTAGGCTTTTTCCGTCTCCTCCACCGTGAACCGGTCCTCGGCCACGCCGGCCAAAGCCTCACACCCCCGCGCCAGGATATCGATAACCCCAGGCTTGGAGAAGTGCTTGCGTACACCCTTTTCCTCGTATTCATAGTCGGAACGGAAAAAATACGTGGCGGCATCGCGCAGTTCAACAAGGGTGTGGATACGGCTGCGCACCGCTTCCACCACGCGAGATAGGTAGTCAACCTCTGCCGCACTCGGATCCCTACTCACGTACCCGGCCTCCTGCATGAACGGCAGGACGGCTTCCACCACCCGCGGCAGCGGCAGCGAGTTCAAATACTGCGCGTTCAGCCAGGTCAGCTTGCGCACGTCGTAGATGGCGGCGTGCTTGGAAACCGCGTCCAGGGTGAACAGGGACTGGATCTCTTCCAGGGTCATCTGCTCCCGCTCATCCCCGGGCGACCAGCCCAGCAGGGCCAGGTAATTGACAATCGCCTCGGGCAAAAAGCCGTCCGTGCGGAATTCCTCCACCGCGGTGGCCCCGTGGCGTTTGGACAGCTTCGAGCGGTCCGGAGCCAGAATCATCGGCACGTGCGCAAACTCGGGCAGATCATAGCCGAGGAGCTGATAAAGCACAATCTGCTTGGGCGTGTTCGACAGGTGTTCTTCGGCCCGGATAACGTGCGTGATGTTCATTGCGGCGTCGTCAACCACGCAGGCAAAGTTGTAGGTCGGCCCACCGTTTGACTTCTGGATGATGATATCGTCCAGAGTGGAATTGTCGAAGCTGACCTCACCCCGGATCAGGTCCCGAACCACGGTTGTCCCGGTTCTGGGCATCCGCACCCGCAACGCCGGGCGGATACCGGCAACTTCCTTGGCCCGCCGGGTGGCCTCGTCCAGTTCACAGCAACGCCGATCGTAACGTGGTACTTCCCCCCGTTTCCGGGCCTCCTCGCGTTGCCGGGCCAATTCCTCCGGTGTGCAGTAACACCAGTAGGCGTGGCCGTTTTCCAGCAGGCGTTGCGCCTCCTTCCGGTAAAGTTCAAAACGCTCCGACTGGCGATACGGCCCGTATGGCCCGCCCCGGTCCGGACCCTCGTCCCAGTCCAGCCCCAGCCAACGCAGGCTTGACTGGATTTGAGTTACAGCTTCCTCGATGTTGCGCCCGGTATCGGTGTCCTCCAGGCGCAGGACGAACACTCCCCCCTGCCTCCGGGCAAAAAGCCAGTTAAAAAGCGCGGTCCGGGCGCCCCCGATATGGAGACTACCGGTGGGACTAGGTGCGAATCTGACCCGTACGGTAAGCATTGCCTCGCTCCTTACCGCTGAAATTGGAATCTGTTCGACAGCTTCTGAATTCTGGATTCCGACTCCCGAATTCTGACTCCTTAATTATAGTGCCTTATTTTGCCTCGTGTAAAGCTTCGGGTCGCTCCAGCGCCAGCAACCGCTCTTTCCACTCCCGTCCGCCGGTAAAACCGCCGAAGGAACCGTCGGAACGCACTATCCGGTGGCACGGCACCACCACGGGGGTCCGGTTCGCTCCTAGGGCGTTGCCGACCGCCCGCGCCGCCCGGGGACTGCCCACCGCCCGCGCCAGTTCCCCGTAGGTGCTGGTACGGCCGAAAGGCACCGCGCGGCACGTCTTTAGTACCGCCCGCACAAACGGGCTGTAGCCCGACCAGTCCAAGGGCACGTCCGGGAAAGCGACCCTCAGCCCGGAAAAGTAAGCTTCCAGGCGGGTACGCAACAGCTCGTCCAACGAATCACCGGGCGGCACCACCTCGCCGAGCGCGGCAAGCGCCCGCAGCCGGGCCACCACTTCTTGTTCACCGGCCTGCGGCAGGGTGAGCGCCCAGAGCCCGGCGTCCGTCCGGCAGTATCCGACCCAGCCGGCCGAAAGCCGGATAATTATGCTGATCACCGGTGCCACCCCCCTTATTCCAGGTCATTCGCAACCTACGGACCGACTTCACCATTAAACTTCGATTATCACCCGCAGATCCCCTTCCTTGCGAAGCAGGTAACAGTGGGTGCCTTCCCGGCTACGGGTAAATCCCAAATCCACCACCCCGCCCCGTACCCGCAGGTTCTCCAGCTTCAGCTCCCGCAGCCAGGCCGGCAGTATCGGTTTTTTGATCTGCAATCCGTCTTCGGAACAGCTCAGGCCGAGCATGGCCTGCAGGAACATAAACGTGCTGCCGATCGCCCAGGCCTGGGGATCACAGGCGATCGGGTACCGGACCGGTCCTCCGGTGGGGCGCCGGGTAAAACCACAAAACAGTTCGGGCAGGCGATAGTAAGGGAAATGCAGCGAGGCCTCGTACAGCCTGGTAAACAGGTGTTCAAGCTGGCTGAGGAAACCGTATCGACGCAAGCCCACGGCAATGATGGCGTTGTCGTGGGGCCAAATCGAACCGTTGTGGTAACTCATCGGGTTGTATGGTTTCTCCCATTTGCTCATAGTCCGGATGCCCCAGCCCGAGTACATGTCGGACTGAAAAAGCCGCCGGGCCACCTTGCCGGCGGCATCCGGATCGAGAATTTCCGTAAAAAGGCAGTGTCCCATGTTGGACACTACCGTGGCAACCGGTTCTTTCCGCCCGTCCAGGGCGAAAGCCAGGCAATCTTTGTCCGGCATCCAGAAATGACGAGTGAAACGTTGTTTTAGATCGCGAGCCTCCATCCGCAGCCGGCAAGCGCCGTCCTCATCCCCCAGTTCCGCCAACAGTCGGGCCCCGTGTTCCAGGGCTAGGTACCAGTACGCTTGAACCTCAACCAGGGCGATGGGAGGCTCCGCCAGCTTCCCGTCCGGATGCACCACGGCGTCCCAGGAGTCCTTCCAGCCCTGGTTGGTGAGACCGCCTTCCACCTGGCCGAGGTACTCCATGTATCCGTCCCCATCCCGATCACCATATTCCCGGCACCAGGACAAGGCGATCTCCAGGGCATCCCGCATTTCTTCCAGCAGCCCCCGGTCCCCGGTCCAGGCGTAGTACTCGCCCAGGAGGATCACGAAGAGCGGCGTGGCGTCGATCGAACCGTAATAGGGAGTATGCAAGATCTCACCGCAGTTGGCCATCTCCCCGCGCCGCATCTCGTGCAGAATCTTGCCGGGTTCAACCTCGCGGCTTTCGTCCACTTCGCGCCCTTGGTGACGGCTGAGAAAACGCAGCGTGTCCCGGGCAATATCCCCGTTCAAAATCAAGGTCTGCCAGCCGGTGATCAGGGCGTCCCGACCGAAGGGGGCGGCATACCAGGGTATCCCGGCCTCCACGATCCGGCCGTCGGAATAAGCGGTGTACAGTGCCCGCAGGTCGGTCACGGACCGTTCCAGGCTGTGGTTGAACACCTCGTTATCCGTCACAAACCGGGTGCACTGACGTTTCCACTTCCGGTACTCGTTGGCCTGGTCCACGGCGGTGGACACAAAGGACATTTCCAGACCCCGCCCGGCAGGCAGTGCCCGCGTGGCATCTCCCTCGTCGAGGTCCGTTACCGGCTGGATCAACCAGGTAAGATGCACCTTGCGCTGCGGGGGTAACGTAAGGTGGAAGGTACAAAGCGCTCGGTCCGCTTCAACCCGCATCCCGGCCGGCGGTAGGTCGAAAACCACGCGGCAGCCCCGGACGATCTCATCCAGGCCGCGGTACCGCAGAGTGAAGGATTTACTGGACTTCACCGGCTCCAGGTGACTTCCCCGGCGGGGACGGTCGGTGCCCCTGATCTCGAAAATATCACGAAAATCGGAGCCGATCAGCACCCGGAGGGTGAGCGTGACCTCAAAAAGGTTGTAATTCACCAGGCGCAAACGCTGGTAAAGGGCGTGCCGCATTACCCGCAGCAGGCGCAGGTGGATGGTCTGCAGCGGTATCACCCGATCGCCGGCGCGCAGCTCGGCGTTGGTCAGTTCGATCTGACTGAAATGGCTACCGCGGGTCGCGGAGGACAGCAGCACGGGCCTGGCATCGTTAATGAAGTGCTCCAGGCAGCTCAGGAAGCGGGTATCCCGGTAGTACAGCCCTAGCCCGGCGAGGTTACCTTCCGGAACATCCCCGTCGGGCAGGGTGGTCAGAAACAGGTCCCCTTCCTTGAGCACCTCAAAGGAAGATTCCTCGATTTCCCGGGGTGCGATCCGTAAGTCAAGCATGTGCTGTATCACCCGTTGGCCAGGCGACCCCGTTCTCTTCCTGCGCCACGGTACGCCGGTAAAAGTCGAGCGTATTCTCGACCATGATCGCGCTCGCGAACCGCTCCCGCACCCGCCGGAGGCCATTGGCGGCGAGTCGGGCAGCTTCATCGGGGTTTTCCAGTATAAAGAGGGAACGTTCGGCCAAAGCCCTGTGGTCCCGCGGAGGCACCACGAAGCCGCTGAAGCCGTCCTCGATCACCTCGGGCATACCCCCGGACCGGGTCACCACAATGGGAGTGCCCGAAGCCATTGCTTCCAGCATCGCCAGGCCGAAGGGCTCTTCAAAGATGGACGGGTATACGGCCAGGTCGGCCACCCGGTACACGTCCGCAATTTCGTCCCAGGGGAAAAACTTGATCAACACGTCGTTTTCTAGTCCCAGTTCCCGGATCAACGTGTTGACCAGGCGTATCTCCCGGTTCTGGTAACTGCCCCAGTCCACCGTCTCTCTGGTGCCGGCCAGCACCAGGTACGCCTCAGGCAACCGTTCGCGTATCCGGGCAAAGGCCTTGACCACTACATCCGAACCCTTGGCCAGGGACATCCGGGCCGGGTGAAACACCACCCGGCGGCCCCGAAGCGCGGGGTAGCGGGCCAAAATTCGTTTCCGCTCCGCCTCCCCGACCGGTGCAAACCGCTCCAATTCAATGCCGTGGTGGATCGTTTTCACCCGGTGTGCGGGATAACCGCTGCGAACCATTTCCCTTTTGATGAAGTGACTAACCGCGATCACCGCGTCCCAGGCAGTACGCAACTGCAGCATCTCGTCCCACAATTCGTCATTCCAGACGTTGTGCGCTGTCAGCACCAGCGGAACATTTTCCCGGCGACTAACCATAGCCAGTACCCGGGCGTGGACCGGACTGAAATAGTGCATATTGTGGGCGTGGATAATGTCCGGTTGGCTCAGCCTGATGAACGCGGTAAGTTCATCCCGGATGTCCCCGGCCAACTCCTGGATCCTTTCCAGCGACCCCAACGCGTTAAGATCCATCAACGGGGTCCGGGTAACCGTCATCCCCCCCCAAACCAGCGTCTCCCGGCCATTCACCGACCCGGTTAACAGGTTCACGGTACAGCCCCGGTCCACCAGTCCGGGACCCAGCATCATCAGGTGGGTCTCCACCCCGCCGATAATCGGTGGAAAGCCCCAGTGCAACATTGCAATACGCATAGCTAATCCTCCTTCTTAAGTGCCTTCGCCGTCCTCCGCATACCGTTTGGTCCAGTGCCGCATTGTCTTCTGGAAAATCTGCTCCTGCCTGGTTGAGCTCTGCCTTCGACTGACCTGCCCTATCACGCCGGCGTTTGCCCCGTCGCCGCTTGGCCAGTACAATGGGATGGGCGGCCGCGGGCCTGCGGTACAAAGACATATTAATACTAATCCGGTTGAAGTGACCATATTCTGCCACTTAATTGTACAACTTATATTAATTGGCAGGCAAGACCTTCAAGGTCAAGCCCGAATTTACCTGTAAAATCGTCCTCCTGGCAGATTGCCTTGCCAAACCTTATTCGATCAAAAAATATCACTGGTCTTGGGCCTAAACCACACCCCGGGATTTTCTGGTGGCCGAGCGCGGTTCCGGCAAAAATGATATAGGAGAACCTACCCTGACCCTTTTAATCAAATACGCAAATGCGGCCTTCTATAAAAGTTTTTTATTTGCATGATAATAATATGGATGAAATTAATTCCTAATGGTAAAATGAGTGGAAGGATGTGGTGCAGGTGGGAAAGCCCAGGTTAACTTCCTTGACCGTCGGTGGCGGCTGAGCAGCGAAAATAGGGCCGGAGGTTCTGGCCCAGGTCTTGAATCATTTGCCGGAGATGGAAGACGCCAAATTACTGGTCGGCATTGAAACCTCCGACGATGCGGGTGTTTACCTGATCAATGAAGAAACAGCGCTTTTGCATACCGTCGATTTCTTTACCCCGATCGTGGATGACCCGCGGCGCTTTGGTCAGATCGCGGCCGCGAACGCCCTGAGCGACATCTACGCCATGGGCGGCCAGCCATTGACGGCAATGAACATCATCTGCTACCCCACCAGGGAGGGAAACCTGGAAGTCCTGGCCCAGATCCTGATGGGCGGCGCCGAAAAAGTCAAGGAAGCCGGGGCGCTGATCGTGGGCGGGCACAGTGTGGAGGACAAGGAACCTAAGTACGGCCTGGCGGTCACCGGAGTTGTCGCCCCCGACCAGCTCGTGCGCAACAGCACCGCCCGCCCGGGAGACCGACTGGTGCTCACCAAGCCTCTGGGTACCGGCATCGTTACTTCGGCGGTGAAAGCGAAAATGGTACCGCCCGGACTCGAAGAGGCGGTGAGTGCCCAGATGGCGGCCCTAAACGACCGGGCGGCGCGGGCAATGCGGGAGGCCGGGCCGTCGGCTTGCACCGACGTCACCGGGTTCGGCCTGTTAGGACACGCCATGGAAATGGCCCGGGGCAGCGGGGTCGGACTCATCTTCGAGGCCGCCGCACTACCGCTTATCGAACGCGCCCCGGAGTATGCCTCGCTGGGACTGATTCCCCGCGGGGCCCATGCCAACCGCTGCTTTATCGGGGATGACGTATCATTTGAAGCAGGCGTACCCCTGGCCATCCAGGACATCATGTTCGACCCGCAGACCTCGGGCGGCCTGTTGATCGCCGTTCCGGAGGTCCGACTGCAAACCCTGATGGACAAGCTGGCGGAATACGGGGTGCGGGAAGCCCGGGTGATCGGCCGCATCACCGACGAAATCCCCGCTGGGAAAATCCTGGTCCGCTAATAAATCATCTCACCATGGATAAAAGCCTTGGTCCGCTCATCCCGCGGGCTACGGAAAACACCCGCCGCCGGGCCATCCTCCACCACCCGGCCCTCGTGCACGAAAACCACCGTGTCGGCCAGACGCCGGGCCTGGAACACGTTGTGCGTCACTAGGATCACCGTAGTGCCCCGCCGGCTGCTGGCGCTCCGGATCAGTTCCTCGAACAACGCCACGTTTTGCGGGTCTAGGTTGGACGTCGGCTCGTCCAGGAGCAGAACGTCCGGCTCCAGGACCAGCGCCCGCGCCAGGGCCACCCGCTGCGCCTCCCCGCCGGACAGGGTGCGGACCCGCTCTTTCTCTAGTTGTTCCAGGCCGACGGCCCGCAGGGTGTCCGTCACTTTCTTCCGTATTTCCGGACCCCGGACCCCGCGTACCCGGAGGCCGTAGGCCACGTTATCATACACCGTACCGTCAAACAGGACCGGCTTCTGGAACACCGTAGCCATCCGGCGCTGCAGTTCCAGGCGTGGGCGGTGACGGTTCACGTCTCGTCCCCGGTACAGGATCCGGCCGGCCGTAGGGGTCTCCAACATGTTGAGCAGCCGCAGCAGCGTACTCTTCCCCGCACCGCTGGGTCCCATCACACCGTGGACCTGTCCCCCGGTCAAAGACAACCGGTCGACACGGAGCACCTCCCGGGTACCATACGTTTTGGTTACTCCTTCTAGCACAAAAACGGGCTCGCTAATCCTGGGTCACCCCCTGGAGACGGTACAATAACGCATTGATCAGAAAAGCCAGGGCCAACAAGACCATGCCCAGCCCAATGGCCATCTCGAAATTGCCCCGTCTTGTTTCCAACACGATGGCGGTGGTCATCACCCGGGTCTGGCCCTCGATGTTGCCGCCCACCATCATCACCGCACCCACCTCGGCCAGTGCCCGCCCGAGGCCGGCCACAACCGCGCCGACAATGGCCACCCGGGCTTCCCGTATTACGGTCAGCGCCACCTGCCGGCCGTTTGCTCCCAGGGAAACCGCCGTATCCCTGATCTCCCGGTCCTTGCCGCGCACCGCGGTCATGGTCAGGCCGGCCACGATCGGCAGGGCGAGCATCGTCTGGGCGATGACCATGGCCGCCGGCGTAAAGAGCAGGTCCAACACGCCGAAAGGCCCCTGGGAGGAAATCAGCAGGTACACCAAGAGGCCCACCAGGACGGGCGGCAGCCCCATGAAGGTATAAATAATCAGGGCCGGCCAACGCACCCGGTGTGCCGGCCGCATTCCCAGCCAGGTCCCCAAGGGAATGCCGCCCAGGGCGGCCAGCAAAATGGCCAATCCGGACACCTGCAACGACAGCCAAATAATCTGCATCATGGCTGGGTCGCGGTTCACCACCAGGACGAAGGCCTGGACCATTCCGTCCCAGATGCTACCACTTCCCTTGCCGAACAGGGTGGGCGTTGGGCACGAACAGCCGTTCGCCGCCCCGCTCAAACCGGGCGATGAGTTCCTGGCCTTCCCCGGAGATCATAAAATCGATTAGGGCCGCCGCGCCTTGATGGTTGATGCGGGGGTGCTTTTCGGGATTCACGGCCATCACCCCGTACTGGTTGAACAGAACCGGATCCCCTTCCAACACAATTTTCAGGTCCAGCCGGTCCTTCATCGCCACCCAGGTACCGCGGTCGGCCAGCGTATACCCCTGCATTTCGCCGGCTATGCGCAGCGTATCACCCATCCCCTGGCCCACGGACCGATACCACGCGCCATGCGGTTCGATACCGGTTTGCCTCCAGATCGCAAGTTCGGCCCGGTGGGTGCCAGAATCGTCACCGCGGGAGATGAATACCGCCCCGGCTTCCGCAATTTGCCGGAAAGCGGCCACCACGTCCCGGCCGCCCGCGATGCCCGCCGGGTCCGCCGGCGGCCCGACGAGTACAAAGTCGTTGTACATCACGTCGTGCCGGTCCACGAAATAACCCTGCCGGACCAATTCGAGCTCCTGCTCCCGCGAATGAACCAGCAGGACGTCGCAGTCCCCCCGTTTGCCGATTTCCAGCGCGGCACCGGTACCCACGGAAATGACCGACACTCGGTAGCCGTGTCTCTCTTCGAACACGGGAATAATCGCGTCCAGGAGGCCGGAATCATAAGTACTGGTAGTGGTAGCCAACCTAATCTCCCCGGCCCGGTGTTCCTTACCGGTGCCGCCGCACCCGGCGGCTAGCGCCAGAACCAGTAACACCGCCAGGACTAGATAACCCGTTTTCCCCCACCCTGTTTTCAAGGCGCACAACCTCCGCAAATAAATCGGACCCGCTTGCCCCGGGGCATAGAGACTCCTTTCCATGCGGAGGCAGAAATTCCTGCTTCGTGGGGAAGTAGGGATGCTACCGGCGCTTGGCCAGCGCTTCCGCCCGTTTGGCGATTACCACGCGCCGGAGAGCCTTTTCAGCCTCCACGGCTACAAGCACCGTAACCGCCACCGTGATCGCCACGGTCCAGTCGAACACGTTCAGCGGCACAGTCCGGAACACGAACTGGAGGGCCGGTACGTAAATGATGGCGATCTGGGCGATCACCGAAGCCACAACACCGAAGAAAAGGAAAGGATTCGACAAGAGCGGCATCCGGAGGATGGACTCCGTTTCGGAGCGCACGTTGAACACGTTGAACAGCTGGAACAGTACAATGGTGGTCAGGGCGACGGTGCGGGCGTGCTCGATTGAGTAGCCTTGGTTTAGCGCCCACACGAACGTGAAAAGGGTGCCGGCGCCGATCACCACTCCGATGACCACCAGCCGTTCGACCATGAGCCGGGAGATCACCGGTTCTTTCCGTTTCCGCGGCCGCCGCTCCACGATGCCTTTTTCGCCTGGCTCAAAGGCTAGGGCGACGTCCTGGAGACCGTTGGTCGCCAGGTTCAGCCAGAGAATCTGCGCCGGCAACAGCGGCAGGGGTATAAACAGCATTAGCGCGGTGAGAATCAGGATGATCTGGGCCAAGCCGGTGGACAAGAGAAACAGGATCACCTTGCGGATATTGTCGAACACGACCCGGCCTTCCTTGACGGCGGCGAAGATACTGGCGAAGTTGTCGTCGGTCACGATCATGTCCGAGGTTTCCTTGGCCGCGTCGGTGCCCCCCTTGCCCATGGCCACCCCAATGTGGGCGGCCTTCAGCGCCGGGGTATCGTTCACCCCGTCGCCGGTCACGGCTACCACTTCGCCCTGACGGATCAACTGCTGCACAATACGGAGCTTGTGCAGGGGAGCCACCCGGGCAAAGATATTCACGTAGCGCACCTTTTGAAACAGTTCGTCATCGGACATTTCGTCCAGTTCCCGGCCCGTGAGCACAGGCACGTTTCCGCCCCCGACCATGCCTAGGCGGCGCGCGATGGCCACCGCCGTAACCTGATGATCGCCGGTGACCATGATCACCCGCACCCCAGCCCTTTTCGCCTGGGCGATTGCCTGGAAAACCTCCTCCCGGGGCGGATCCATCATTCCCTGTAGTCCGATCAACGTGAGTCCCGATTCCAGGTTTTCCGGCTGTAACGCGGTAACCGTGTCCGGTTCCCGTCGGTAGGCCAGCGCCAGCACCCGAAGCCCGTCCTCGGCCATGCGCCGGTACTGTTCAAGGACTTGTTCCGGGTCCTCCAAGGGTGTCTCCTCGCCCCCGGGACCGGTCACCACCGCGGAACACATCTGCAGCACCCGCTCCGGAGCGCCCTTGACCAAAACCAGGTTTCCCCCGCCCTCCGGGTCGCGGTGCAGCGTGGCCGAGTACATCAGGTCCGATTCAAAGGGGATCTCGTCCAGTTTCGGGTATAGTTCGGCTTGGACCTCTGGGTCTAGACCAGCCTTGAGCGCTGCCACCATCAGGGCCACCTCGGTGGGGTCCCCCTGCGGGTAGTACCCTCGTTTCTCGTCAAAACCCAGGCGGGATTCATTGTTTAAAAGCCCGATGCGCAGGCACAGGGCAAGCGCCGGATGGCGCTTGAGTCTTACCGGTTCTTCGTCCGCGTCGACCAGATCCCCCTTCGGCTCAAAACCGGTGCCCGTCAAACGGTAGGTATTCCCGCCGACGGTAATCACTTGCACGGTCATTTCGTTCCTGGTCAGGGTCCCGGTTTTATCCGAAGCGATCACCGTGGTGGAGCCCAGTGTCTCCACGGCGGGCAGGCGGCGGATAATCGCGCGCCTGGCGGTCATCCGCTTGACCCCGATGGCGAAGGTGATAGTCACCACCACCGGTAGGCCCTCCGGGATCACCCCCACGGCCAGGGCGATACCGGTCAGCACCATCTCAGGAAGCGGCCGGCCTAGCGCCAGGCCCAGCAACACGGCCACGCCGGAGATGGCCACGATGCCGTACCCCAGCCAGCGGCCGAACCGTCCGAGCTGCACCTGGAGCGGCGTGGGCGCCGGTTTCACCCGCTGCACCTGTTCGGAAATCTTACCCAACTCGGTGGCCGCCCCGGTGGCGGTCACCACGCCCTTACCCCTGCCGGACAGCACCAGGGTCCCCATGAAAGCCATGTTGCGCAGATCCCCCAGGGCCGGGCGCTCCTCCCGGACCGGTTTCACGTCCTTGCGCACCCCCACGGACTCCCCGGTCAAAGCGGACTCGTTAACATCCAGCCGGGTCACCTCGAACAGGCGTAGGTCGGCGGGAACCCGGGCCCCTGAGGTCAGGGTAACCACGTCCCCCGGGACGAGCTGGCTGCTATCAACTTGGATTTCCCGGCCGCCGCGGATCACGTGCGCCCGGGGCGCCGCTAGCACGGTCAGGGCACGGATGGCCTGCTCGGCACGCACCTCCTGGGTGAAGCCGATGATCGCGTTGATGATCACTACGGCCAAAATGACCCACATATCAATGTAGTGCTGGATCAAGGCGGTGAAGGCGGCCGCCACCAGCAGGATGTAGATCAGGGGATCGGTGAATTGGTGCAATAAAGCCTGCAGGGGGTTGAACCTGTCCTCGACGTCAAGGGTGTTGGGACCAGTTTCCCGGAGACGTCGGGCGGCTTCCTCCGGAGCAAGTCCACGGGGGCCGGAGTTCAATTCCCGGAAAACATCCTCCACTTCCCAGTGGTGAAACAGGTGGCTTTCCCCCCTTTCGCCCTGGTGCACTCGGTGTTAGAGTATCTGAGCCCACCCAATAATATACGCGGCCCCAAAAACGTGGTCTTGTACCATCCGGGGACTAATAGCATTTAAACGAACGGAGCTATGGAGGCAACCGATGGGAACAAAGACTATCCGGCCCAGAACGTTGTGGCTGGTACCGGTTATTCTATTGTTTCTGGGCCTGGTCTGGTGGCGGGAAATCATCCGGGTGAACCATTATCCGGACCACACTACCGTCAAGATCGTGTTTCTAGTACCGATGGACCCTGGTGACCTGGAAAGCAAACTGCACCTGGTTGCGGAACAGCCCATGGTGATTCCCGATTATAAGGGCCGCTGGCTCAATCCTTTTACCCTGGTGGTGGAGATCCGCGAACCAGAACGTTTCCAGGGCCAGCAGCTGACCGTCCGAATTGACCGGGCCGCCACCCGGATACCCTTTTTGAAAAAGTCGGCCACCGTCACCGTACGCCGTCCGATCCGGCCTGAGCTGTATCGCGTCGACCCGGTGGTACCGTCCACGGGACCGTTGAAAATCTGTTTTAACACTCCCTTACAGCCCAAATCCGTAATGGGGAACATCCTGGTCACCCTGGACGGTAAAGCGGTGGACGGCAAACTGGAGCCGCGGCGCATCCCGGT
The DNA here is from genome assembly GCA_001899445.1 of Candidatus Desulfopertinax cowenii. GTDB lineage: Bacteria > Bacillota > Desulfotomaculia > Desulfotomaculales > Desulforudaceae > Desulfopertinax > Desulfopertinax cowenii. The sequence continues at coordinate 155,301 of MPOA01000001.1, forward strand.
CGGCGGTTCCGTGCTGGAAGACCGTGCCACCTGGCTGTTCCGGCCCACGAAACAGCTCCCACACGATACCGACCTGGAACTGGTAATCCGTGGCGGATTAACCAGCGCCGGCGGCCTAGCGATGAATTCCGAGGCGCGGCGCACCGTCCGGACGGCCCCCGAATTGCAGGTGGTCCGCACCAAACCCAGCCACGATGCCATCGGTGTCGATCTGCATCCAGAGATCCAGGCGGAGTTCAACCAGTCCCTGTCCTGGGGCTGGATGGATATGGATGGTATTCAGGGGCGGGTTGAGGTCTGGGCAAATCACATCCAGTTTACGCCGCTCGAACCGCTGATGCCGGACCGCGAGTACACCGTACACATCCGGGCTATTTCCCGGCTGGGCGAACAGGCCCGTACGGACTTGCGCTTCAAGACCCTGACCTTGGGAAATAAGATGTGGGTTGCGGTAGACCTGGAAGGGGAACACAACGTGACCATCTACCGGGGCAGTGAAGTGGTACGGGTATTCAAGGCCTCCGGCGGCAAAGTGACCTCTCCAACCCCCCTAGGCACCTATTTCCTTTACAACCGTGGCTACGCTTTCTGGAACCAGCGCCTGCAGGAAGGTGCTTATTACTGGGTGCAATTCTCCGGACCGTATCTGGTACACTCGGTCCCCTTCGACGATTCGGGGAAGCTGAAACAGGAAGAGCTGGGTAAGCTCGGACAGGCAGCCAGCCACGGGTGCATCCGGCTGAGCTTGGAGGACGCCAAATGGTTCTTCCACCACGTCCCCAACGGCACAATGATCGTGATTTACAACCAGCATTGACCCGGAGTATTATTATAGTTGGTTAAGGAGAAGCGTGAAATGGAGAACAAAAACCAAGCCGTGGTTTCCCTGGAAGCAGTATGCGTAACTATCCGGGGGGTCCAGATCCTGAAAAACATCAGCCTCGAGGTAACCAAAGGGTCTTTCGCGGCCGTAATCGGGCCCAACGGGGCCGGGAAGACGACCCTGGTCCGGGTAATCTTGGGCCTCGTCCGGCCGGATTCCGGTACCGTACGTCTGTTCGGCAGGTCGCCGGCGGGACCGCAGAACCGAAAGCACCTGGTCGGATACCTGCCCCAGCGGCAGCAGTTCGACCCAGGATTCCCGGTTTCCGCCCACGACGTAGCCATGATGGGCCGGGTAGGCTGTATCGGCCTGTGCCGGTTCCCGTCGCGGGCCGACAAGGACGCTGTCACCGAAACCCTGCGCCGAATCGGGTTGCGGGATGAACTGATTAGCAAACCGATCGGTGAACTTTCGGGCGGACAGCAGCAACTGGTGTTCCTGGCCCGGGCGCTATGCAGTCACACGCGGCTTTTAATCCTGGACGAACCGACCAACGGGCTGGATCTGATGGCCCAGCGTACCTTTTACCGGGTGGTGCGGGAGCTGCAGCGTGACCTGGGCCTAACCATCCTGGTGGTGTCCCACGACATCTCTACCCTGGCTGCTTGCGCCGACCGAATGCTTTGCCTGAACGGCACCATATACGCCGTGGGCGGCACCCGGGAGGTGCTCTCCAGTCCACGGCTGGCCGAAGCCTACGGCGGCACTTTGTCTTTAGATCAACACCTGCGGGAGAAAAGCAATGGATATTCTGGCTTATGAGTTTATGCAACGGGCCTTTGTCGCCGGAATCCTGGCCGGAGTTTTGTGCTCTTGCGTTTCCCTTTTCGTAGTGCTGCAGAGAATGGCCTTCGTGGGCGTGGGCGTCTCCCACTCCGCCCTCGGCGGGATCGCCATCGGGGTGCTCCTGGGGATCAACCCGGTGTTCTCGGCCGCCGTTTTCTGCACCTTGGTGGCGTGGGCGATCGGCCTGGTAAGCAAGAAAGGGCGGCTGCACGAGGATACCGTCATCGGAGTGTTCTTCAGCGCCAGCATGGCCTTGGGCATCGCCCTGATCAGCCTGGCACCGGGCTACCAACCAGAACTGTTCGGTTTCCTGTTCGGGAACATCCTGGCGGTCACCAAGGCGGACCTAGTCCTGCTGGCCGCCGCCGGGACGGTGATCCTGCTGTTCCTGGTCCTCTTTTTAAAGGAACTCCTGTTCGTCTGTTTCGATGAAGAGTCGGCCCGGGCGGCGGGGATTCCGGTCAGCTTTCTCTACTTCGCCCTGCTCACGGCAATCGCCGTCACCGTGGTGGTCAGTGTGAAGATCCTGGGGATCGTCCTGGCCTCGGCGTTGCTGGTGATCCCAGCGATCACCGGCTACGAAACCTGCCGTAACTTCCGGGGTATGTTGGTAGTATCGGTGTGCTGCGGGGTATTCTCCGCCGTGGCCGGGCTGTGGCTGTCCTACCTCCTGAACTTGCCCTCGGGTGCGACCATCGTGCTCTGCGCAACTTCCCTGTTTTTTCTCGCCTTTCTCGTTTCGCCCCGCCGCGGCCGGTTGCAGCGGATCTTAACTGCTCTTGGAAGAAGCTGAACAAGGAAAAAAGATAACAGCTCTTTTTGATTTGGATAGGGTTAGTGCACCCGGGTGAACCCGGCCCGCGCGCGCAGGTAGCGCCCCCGGGGAGTGTAGGCGGTGTGCAGGAGCTTCTTTGCCTTCTCGCTCAGCGGGTGGCCCAGGTACTCCTCATACAGCTTGCGCACCGCGGGGTTTTCGTGCGCCCGCCGCAGTTCCCGCTTGAGATCGATGCTGTAAAGCGCCTCAGCGCGCCTGCGCCGGCGTTCCCACGGGGAATCCTTGCGGCGGCCAGGACCCAAGATCGGCTGGCCCCCGCCACCGATACAGCCCCCGGGACAGCCCATGATCTCCAGAAAATGGTACTTCGCCCCGGCCTTAATCCGTTCCAGCAGGCGGCGAGCGTTCCGGGTGCCGTGGGCAACCGCCAGCTTCAACGTCCGGCCCCGCAGATGCACCTCAGCCTCTCGCACCCCGTTCAGCCCGCGGACCGCCTTGAAGTCCACCCGAGCCATCTCCTCCCCTTCGGTCAGGGCGTAGGCAGTGCGGATGGCGGCTTCCATAACCCCCCCGGTGGCCGCGAAGATCACGCCCGCCCCGGTAGCGATGCCCAGCGGGGCGTCAAACTCCCCCTCTTCCAACGCATCCCAGTCCAGCCCCGCCTGCCGGATCATCCGGGCCAGCTCCCGGGTGGTCAGCACAAAGTCGATGTCCCTTCGGCCCGCCTCGGACACCAGTTCCGGGCGAGCGGCCTCGAATTTTTTAGCCGTGCAGGGCATTATCGCCACCGTCACCAGCTGGTCTGGATCAAGACCTTCTTTTTCCGCGTAGTAGCTCTTGACCAGGGCGCCGAGCATCTCCTGCGGGGATTTGCAGGTGGAGAGGTTGTCCAGAAATTCGGGGTAGAAGTGTTCGCAGAACTTGACCCAGCCCGGACTGCACGAGGAGATCAGGGGTAGTTCCCCTTTTCCCCCCAGGCGTTCCAGCAATTCGTGCGCTTCCTCCATAACCGTCAGGTCAGCCGCGAACTCGGTGGAAAACACGGTGTCGAACCCGATCGCCCGCAGGGCCGAAACCAGTTTGCCCGTAACCACTGTCCCGGCCGGCATCCCGAACTCTTCGCCCAGGGTGACCTGGATGGCTGGCGCCGTCTGGACCACCACCTGTTTCCCCGGGTCGTCGATCGCCTTCCAGACCTCGTGGATGTACTCGCGTTCGGTGAGTGCCCCGGTGGGGCAGGTCAGCAGGCACTGGCCACAGCTGATGCAAGCGGCCGCCTCCAGGTCCCCTTCAAAGGCAGGCCCGATCACCATCTCAAAACCCCGGCCCGTCGCGGTCAGTGCATCCACGCCCTGAACCTTGCGGCACACTTCGACGCAGCGGCGACACTTGATGCACTTTTCCGGGTCGCGCACCATAAACGGATTGTTTTCGAGCATCTGGCGCCGGCGGCGCCGGTTGAAAAACTTTAAACGGTGCAACCCGACCCGGGCCGCCATCTGGCGCAGTTCACAGGTTTCCGCCCGGGGGCAGACCGGACAATCGGTGTGGTGCTCGGTAAGCAGTAGTTCAACCACCCGCCGACGCGTTCGCCGCACCCGCGGGGTATTGGTGCGCACCACCATCCCTTCCCGCACCGGGGTGACACAGGCCGCCGGGAGAGTGCGCATCCCTTTCACCTCCACCACGCAGACCCGGCAGCAGCCGGGCTCGCTGATCCCCTTCAGGTAGCAGAGGGTGGGGACGTCGATGCCGTGGTCCCGGGCGGCGTCCACGATATTGGTACCCTCCTCAGCCGTCACCTCCCGGCCGTCAATGGTGAGCCGCACCCGGCGTTGATCCACTGATCTTACCGGATCGTGGAGCCGGGCATCCCTGTTTTCAGTCGTCTCCTGCTGCACGGGGCACCTCCGCTTAATGGACCAGAGTTGCTTCCTGGGCCTAGTCTTTGTCCTAGTGGCGGGTTTAATACCGTCACCGATGGTAAACTCCAATCCCCACCGCCCGGGCGAGGGCGGTTATCTCCTCCGGGCTCGGCCGCGGCCGCCGGTTATAGGCCGGATCCAGGCAGGTGCCCGGACGGAAGGGTTGCAGGCGAAACCGCACCGTGTCCTGCAACTCCGGAAATTCGGCCAGCATTTCTTCCAGCAGCTCCTCGGTATGCAGCCCGGGAACCACCGTGGTTCGCACTTCCCCTCGCTCCCGCGCCAGGACCAGGCTGATGGTTTCCCGCACCTTTTCCGGTTCCGGGCACCCCAGCTTCGGGTAGTGCCGCAGCAGTATCTTGTAGTCCACTGCCACGTAGTCCACCAACCCCGCATCCAGCAGGTGCGCCACCATGTCCGGCCTGGTGCCGTTGGTATCCAGTTTGACCAGGTATTCCATGGCCTTCACCCGCCACAGGAAAGCGGGCAACCCGGGCCACAGGGTCGGTTCACCACCGGTGGCCACCAGCCCGTCCAGGAAGCCCCGGCGCTGTGCCAAAAACTCGAGTACCCCTTCCACCGGTACCGTCTCCCCAAACAGGTTTGGATCCACGAGGTTCGGATTCTGGCACCACGGACAACGGAGGTTGCAGCCGCGGGTAAACACCACCGCGGCCACTTTCCCCGGCCAGTCCACTAGCGATAGTTTCAATAGGCCCGCTATCCCCGCTCTTGTTTTATCCACTCCGGCCCCACTCCATCCAGCACTAATAATGAAACATTCTCCGGTCGGCATACTCGGCCTTCTTACCTTCGTTCCACTGGCTCACCGGCCGGTAGTAGCCGACGATGCGGGAGTAGACTTCGCACGCCTCCCCGCACCTGGGGCAGTACCGGTGTTCCCCACTGATGTACCCGTCGCTCGCGCACACCGAGTAAGTGGGCGTGAGGGAAACATAGGGTACCCGGAACCTCCCGAGCACCCGGTTTACCAGGGCGGCGCTGCTCTCAGGATCAGGCAGCGCTTCACCCAGGAAAATGTGCGCCACCGTGCCCCCAGTGTACAGTTCCTGGAGTGGTTCCTGGTGCGTCATCATTTCGAACACGTCGTCGGTGTGTGACACCGGAAGCTGGGTCGAATTAGTGTAGTACGGGGCAGCCCCTTTCTTCCAGGCCTCCTCGTTGGCCACCCGGATGCCGGGGTATTTCATCTTGTCGAGCCGGGCCAACCGGTGTGAAGCACCCTCCGCCGGTGTCGCCTCCAGGTTGTACAGGTTACCGGTCCGTTCCTGCACCCCGGCGATGAACTCCCGCAAGAAACCTAGAATCCGCAGGGCGAACTGCCGGCCGGCGGCCGTATCGATCCCTTCCCCGTACAGGTTAAGGGCCGCCTCGTTGCCGCCCACCAGTCCGATGGTCGAAAAATGGTTCGACCAGTAACGGCCCGAGCGCTGTTTGACACTCTGCAGATACCGCCGCGAGTAAGGATACAGGCCGGAAGCGGTTAGCCGCTCCAACACGCGGCGTTTGATTTCCAGGGAGGTGACCGCCAAGGAGGCCAGTTCGGCCAATCGGTCAAAGAACTCGGCCTCGTCCCGGCCGATATAGGCGAGGCGCGGGAGATTCAGGGTGACCACCCCGATGGATCCGGTAAGCGGGCTGGCCCCGAAAAGACCCCCGCCGCGTTTCAAGAGGTCGCGGTTGTTAATCCGCAGCCGGCAGCACATACTGCGCACGTCCTCCGGCTTCAGGTCGGAATTGATGAAGTTGGCGAAGTAGGGCGAGCCGTATTTGCCGGTAACCCGGAAGATTTTTCGGGATACCTCACCGTGCCAGTCAAAGTCGGCCGAAATATTGTAGGTTGGAATTGGAAAAGCGAAGCCCCGGCCGCGCGCATCCCCTTCCAGCAACACGTCGGCGAACGCCTGATTAATCAGGCTGACTTCTTCCTGGTAGTCCCCGTAGGTGTTGGAACTTGCACTCACCCCGCCCACGATCGCCGGCTCGCGCTTCAAAAACCCGGGCACATCGATATCCATGGTGACGTTGGTAAATGGGGTTTGGTAACCAGTACGGGTCGGCACGTTTAGGTTGAACACGAATTCCTGCAACGCCTGCCGAACCTGAAGGTAGCTCAGGTTGTCCGCCCGCACGAAGGGTGCCAGGAGGGTGTCCACATTTGAGAAAGCCTGCGCGCCGGCGGCCTCCCCCTGCAGGGTGTAGAGGAAATTCACCATCTGGCCAAGCGCGGACCGGAAGTGCTTCGGCGGCCGCGATTCCACCTGGTTGGCCACCCCGCCGAACCCCTCCTCCAGCAACTGCTTCAGGTCCCACCCCACGCAATAGACACTAAGGTAGCCTAAATCATGAATGTGGAAGTCGCCTTCACGGTGGGCGCGGCGCACTTCCGGCGGGTAAATCCGTTCCAGCCAGAAGTGAGCGGCCGCGGTGTTGGAAAGGTAGTTGTTAAGACCCTGCAGCGAAAAGGCCGAGTTGGCGTTCTCCGATACCCGCCAATCGGCTTGGTTCAGGTAGGACTCAACCAGGTCACAGCTCACCAGCGATTTCATGTCGCGCATCTGCCGGTGCTGCTCCCGGTACAGGATGTAGGCCTTGGCCGTTCGGTAGTAGCCCAGCTCCATCAGGGCAGTTTCCACCAGGTCCTGGACTTCCTCGACGGTGGGCAGCCTTTTCCCCCCGCGTTGCAGGGCCTCCAGCACCCGCTGCGTGACTGCCGGCGCCGCCTCCTCGGCCCACTTGGCCTCCCCCGTGGCCCGAAACGCCTTGAGAATCGCGTTGGTGATCCGGATGTCTTCGAAAGGTACCGTACGGCCGTCACGCTTTTGAATCGAATCAAAGATCAAGGGCGAACATCTCCTTGGCGCAAAGTAAAAGCCCGGCATTTTCGGCCGGAACTTTATGGCAATTTCCTTAATAATTTGACGGTATTCGCAAAAACCCTGCCGGTTGTCTCAAGCTTTGCCGCAACTATTCAGTCGGTAAGCAGGCAGCCCTTGCAGAAGCTCCGCTCGCCGCTTTCCACGTAGCGCATGAACCGTTCTAAAAACTGGACCTTCTCGTCCCGGCAGGAACGGATAAACTCAACCATCTTCATTATCCGTTCCCGGGCCTCTGGAGAAAGGTAGTGTTCCATCCGGCAGGCATCCTCCTCCGCCACCTTGGGATCCAGGCCAAGAATCTCACTGAAAAAAGCGTACAGCATCTGGTGCCGGGCGTAGATCTCCTTGGCCACCGCCTCGCCCTTGGCCGTCAGCTCGATATGTCCGTACTTCTCCTGTTCCGCCAGACCCTTTTCCGATAGGGTCCGGACGGCGGCCACCACCGAAGGCATGGTCACGTTCAGGGCCTGGGCCACGTCCTTAACCCGCACCACTTTCTGTTCCAACCCGATCACGTAGAGGGCCTCCAGATAATCTTCCACCGACTGGGAGTACCCGGTCATTTTCGCGCCTCCCGGCTTTTCTTCCCAGTATAACCGATTCCCCGCGCACCGTAAATGCCTTCTGGGATTAACTTACATTTACCTTTTTTGGCCTTCGCGGCAGGTCCGGCAGGCACGGCAGTATGCACACCCGGTTTCGACGAGTAGCCAGCAGCAGCGCGGACAACGCCATTCCCCGGCTATCGGATAGCCACAACGGGGACAGATCTGTACCACGTTGTTGTTGACTTTGGCCTTGCTCATTCTGTCTCGCCTCTGTATATCAGTTTCCGGGGCAAAAACCTGTGCCTCCCACCGCGGATCAGGAATCCGCTCCCGCCGCCCCGACATCGAGCCTACCCGGACGTTTCACCAGTTTGCAGAGCAACACGATCGCGCCCCCAATACCCGCAAAGGCGGCCAGCACCAGGGCCACGTTGGGATCACCGTCAGGCCCGAAAACCCTGCTCAACTGCATCACGGTTCCACCGACCGTAAAGGCGATCAACCAGGTGCTGCCCCAGATCAGCGCGCCGTCTTTCCAGCTCCGTTCCTTGAAGATGATAAACACCGAGGCGATGCAGGGCACGAACAGCGTAATGGTGATCAGCGCCACCACGGTCTGCAGCGCTGTCAGCTCCAGGGTCAACAGGCCCGCGGCGCCGAAGTCGCGCCGGACGATGCCCATGATGAACGCCGTGGCCGTTTCCACGGGCAGGTTCAGCCAGCCCGCCGTAACCGGGGCCAGGCCGCGCTGGATAGCCGCCAGCGCGCCGGTCAGCTGCAGAACGCTGATCAGCACGGCGCCGAGCATAAACAACGGCGTGGCCTCTCTTAGAAAGCCGAAGGCTTTGTTCCCCGTTTTCTTCAAGACGTTGCCCAGCCGGGGCACCCGCAGCGGGGGCAGGTCGATCAGCAGGTGCGTGGAGGTGCCCGAAAAAACGGTGTTCAGTACCGTGCCGACAACCAGGAAAACCATCAGGATCACCAGTACGTACATCATCAGGAAGGCCGCACCCAGTCCAGCCAGCATGCCGGCAATCACGGCAAGCTGGGCGGAGCAGGGGATGGTCAGGCCGAGCAAGAAAATGGCGATCCGACGCTCCCGGTCGGTGTTCAGCATCCGGGTGGTGATAGTGGCCAAGGTTACGCAGCCGAAACCGAGGATGAACGGGATGATGGCCTTACCGTTCAAGCCAACTCCGGTCAGCACCCGGTCCGCCAGGGTGGCAATCCGCGGCAGGTAGCCCGAATCCTCGAACAGCGCCAGGAAGAAGTAGAAGCCCACGATGAGCGGGAGCAACAGCCCCAGGATGTAGACCACGGTCATGGTGAGTACGCCGAACTCACCGATCAGGATCACGCCCAACACCGAGTCCTCGGCAATGAAACGCCCAATGAAATCACTGACCGCCGGCTCGTAGATCCCGCCCATGATTTCGTCCTCGGTGAAACCAACCACGGTCTGGGCAATGAAAACACCGATTACCTGGTACATCACAAAAAGTGTCAGAAGCAGAATCGGAATCCCGGTCAGCGGCCGGATCATCCACCGGCCCAGCACGGCACCGAACGGGCTTTCACGTTCGGCGATCCGGACCACGGCCCTGACCAGTTCGTTCACTCGTTCGCGCCGGCGACGGTAGATCTCCTCCCGTTCATCCCCCGGCTCGATGCCGTGGCGTTCGGCCACCGCCGGGTCGCCTTCTAGGATCAGCAGGGCGTCACCTTGTTCGCCCACTCGGTTCTGCATCTCCCGAAGCCGGTCAGCCAGTCCGGGCGTCAGGTTACCTGGCTTCGCCCGGGAAAGGGCGGCCGCTTTTACCTCGTTGAAGCCCTGCTTCTTAACGGCCACGGTGGGGACAACGGTCACCCCCAGCATTTCGCTCAGCAGCCCGGTATCGATTTCAATGCCCTGAGCCGCGGCCTCGTCCACCATGTTTAGCGCGACCACCACCGGCACCCCGGTATCGATGATCTGCTGGGTGAGAAACAGGTCCCGTTCCAGGTGCACGGCATTGACCACGTTGAGCACGACGTCGGCCGCCAGGATGATGTCCCGGGCGATCCGTTCCTCGTCGTTAAAGGAGGAGATGCCGTAAACCCCGGGGGTGTCAATCAACACGTCGTCCCCCAGGTGGCCGTAGGAGATTTCGAGCGTGGTACCCGGATAGTTGGAAACATCCACGTAAAGGCCGGTGAGAGCGTTAAAAAAAACCGACTTTCCGGCATTCGGGTTGCCGGCGAGCACAATTTTCCGGGCATCCTTGGGGATTTTGATTTCCAGATCCAGGTTATGGTGATGCTTCACGTCTTTATCTCTCCCTTTAAAAAATCAACCCAGCAAGTGCAAAAGCCGGACTACCCGCTTACTATTACTGGAGGTTAACCGTGATCTGCCTGGCCAGGCCCCGCCCCAACGCGATTTCCTGTTTGTTCTTACTGATAATGATCGGGCCGGCCGGCACCACCTCCTCACAAAGGACCGTTTCGCCCTCTGCGATGCCGAAGCGAATGGCCTGCGCCCGGATCAGGGCGTCAGGAATGCTGATGATGGTAAACGTCTGGCCTCTCCTTACCCGGTCCAAAGTCATTGCGATACCTCCCCTAATCAACAAATATAACAAAGTTTATATTGAATAACTCTGTTAACCCTGCCTAACTTAATTAAAATACCTTAGCTGCTCTTTGTCAAGCACTTTAAATAAAACTTAAAAAATTTCGCCGCCGGAGCACCAGTTTTGAACCACTCCCCCCTATATGATGATAACTATCAAGTTGGGGTTAGCTAACTTTGTTATGCACAATAAACAAATGGCCGGCCCTTGTCAAGAGCCGGCACCCCAAAACCTAGATTTATTTCTTGTCAAACTTGATTTAAGATTTAAGGCTTTCCGTTGGATACCGGGCCCGGGTCAACAGCAAAGCCCCCGCCAAGGCGGTAAGCGGAACACACAGAATCATCCCCATGCTCCCCGCTAGAGCCCGCACCACCTCGGTGGCGATCAGGTCAAGGTTGATAATTTTAAGGAGTGGTGTGTCATAGGCCATGAAAACCAGGAGCAACGGGATGGCCGCGCCGGTATAGGCCAGAATCAGCGTGTTGGCCATGGTGCCCATGATGTCACGGCCAACGTTCATTCCAGCGCGCAACAGGCCCACCGGACCGATGGCCGGATTGGCCTTTTTCACCTCTTCCATGGCCGAAGCCACCGACATCCCGACGTCCATCACCGCCCCCAGCGCGCCAATTATAATCCCGGCGAACAATAGTCCTCGAAAATCAAAATCGGTTTCCTGGGGAATATAAAGCAAGGCAGCGGCTTCTTCGCTGCCAAATCCGGTTAACTGGGCACCCGTTCCGACCAGGTAGGCGATCACACCGGCCACAATCACCCCGCCGACCGTGCCGATGGTGGCGGCCAGCGTCTTAACCCCGAGGCTACCGATAACCACGAAGGTCACGACCACGACCACGGCCGAAACCAGCACGGCCAGCACGATGGGGCTGTAACCCTGCAGCATCAGCGGCAACAGGATTCCAGCAATGGCCAGTCCGGTGATTCCCAGGGTGACCACGGCCTTAACGCCCTTGAGGCCGCCGATGACCACCAGGGCCAGGACGAAGCCGCCGGCCAGGTAAACCAGGTGCTGATCCCGGGCATAGTCGGACAGGTAAGCATTGACGAGTCTGCCATCTGCCACTTCGGCCCAGACCAGGACGTTGTCCCCCGGCTCGAGGTGCAGGTCGTAGGCCGGGTGCCCGGTGTGGGCATCCTCCAATTCGAGGATCTGCCCCTTGAACGGTCCCCCGGTCACCTCGACGGTGAGCAGCTGACGTTCCATGGCGAAACCGGGCGCTAGGGCCTCCTCGGCTTCGACTCTTTCCACGGTCAACACCCGGGCCCGGAACACCTCCTCGTCCAACTCTCCTTCCCCGGCCCGGGCTTCGCCCACCACTGCCAACCCAAACGCGGTGACAACCGTGACGAGGATGATGAGCCACATCACGCCCTTCTTGTTCACCGACATTTGTTCTCCTCCTTAAAATCGGTTTCAAGAACACAGTCCCGACTCCCGGATCCGCCGGACGGCCTCTTCCAGGCGGCGATCGGCGCCCACCAGGGCAATCCGAACGTAACCCTCGCCGCGCGGCCCGAAGGCGACCCCGGGAACGACCAGTACCCCAGTGTGCCGGGCCAGCTCCCCGACGAATTCCCGGGATGATTCGTGCCCCGGAGGCAGAGGCGCCCAGATGAACATGGAGGCCCTAGGCACCGGCACCTCCCAGCCAGCCTCCCGCAGTCCCCGGACCAGGATGTCCCGGCGGCGCTGGTAAACCGCGGCCGCTTTGTGCACAGTGTCCTGTGGGCCGGTCAGCGCGGCAATCCCAGCCCTCTGCACAGCCAGGAATACCCCGAAGTCAATGTTGGATTTGAGCACCCGGAGCGCGTCCAACACCGCGGCATTGCCCACCATAAACCCCAGGCGGCAGCCGGCCAGGTTATAACTCTTGGACACCGAGTGCAACTCGACACCCACTTCCTTGGCACCAGGAGCCTGCAGAAAACTGGGCGGCTGGTAGCCATCGTAGGCCAACTCGGAATAAGCGATATCGTGCACCACCACGATCCGATACTCCCGGGCGAACCCGACCACCGCGCGGAAGAACTCCAGATCGGCGGTAGCCGCCACCGGATTGTTCGGATAGTTCAACAGCATCACCCGGGCGCGCCGGGCCACGTCCGCGGGTATCGCCTGCAAGTCGGGCAAGAAGCTGTTTTCAGGCAACAGCGGCAACGGGAAGATTTCCCCCTCGGCCAGCACTGCGCCCGCGCGGTAAATGGGATAGCCCGGGTCAGGAACCAAAACGGTATCGCCCGGATTGACCAGGGCTAGATACAGGTGGGCCAGACCGTCCTGGGACCCCATCAGGGACAAGACTTCTCTCTCGGGGTCGAGGTCCACCCCGAAACGGCTACGGTACCAATCGGCTACCGCCTGTTTGAACTCCGGCAGTCCCTCGGTCAGGGCGTAGCGGTAAATACCCGGCTCGTCCAGGGCGGCCGCTAGAGCCTGTTTGATATGGGGTGCCGGCGGCAGGTCCGGGCTGCCCACGCTCAGGTTGATGATGTCCACGCCGCCGGCTCGCAATTCTCGGCCCAAATCGTCCAGCTCGGAAAAAATTGCCGAGGTCAGGTTTCGAATACGCCGTGCTGGCTCCATCTACGCCCTTCCCCCTCTGCGCCAAATATTTTTAGTAGGTTCCGGCACCGGGGATGAAAGCTGCTGCAAGTCGCTTCAGCGATTTTCCACCTCTGGTCCGGACTCCGACTTTCGACCCCTGACTTCTTCCATCCCGGGAGGTTCCGCTTTTTGTCCCCGCCCCACCGAAGCCAGGTATGCCAACAGGCCGGCCAGCGCCGCGCCGGCCGCCACTAGGTACATCCCGCTGTAGGCGAGAAACTGGGAAAACACCCCGAGCAGCACGGCCCCGCTGCCAACGCCCAGGTCGAAAGCCGTGGCGAAAGAGGCACTGGCCGCGCCCCGGCGGTTGGGCGGGCAGCGAGCGAAAGCCAGAGCCTGCAACGTCGGATGCGTCGCCCCCAGCCCAAAGCCGCCGAGCACCGCCGCCGCGAGAAAGCCGGTCAGATCCGTGGCCAGCGCCAGAACCACGGCGCCCAGGGCGGTGGACAGCAACCCCGGAATCATCACGACCCGGTGACCCCGCCGGTCGTACACCATTCCACAAAGTGGGCGGACGGCCACCACCGTCAGGGCGAAAGCGGTGAAATACCATCCGGCGTTGGTGATACCGTGCCCGGCGGCGTGCAGGGCAATAAACGTGATCACGCCCCCGTAGGTAAAGGTCACAAAAAACAACACCAACGAAGGTCCCAGCGCGGACCGCTCAAAAAGAGCTGGCCGGAGTCCGCCCCCGGCCGGTGCTACCCGCGGCAGGCGCACAGCGCCCGCCAACAGCAAGGCGATCACCGAAAGCAGGCCGCAAGCCAAGAACAAAGTAGTGAAACCATAGTGATTGGCAATGAAGAAACCGGTCGCCGGACCGACCGCCATGCCCAGGTTGGCCCCGAGCCCGAAGTAACCCATTCCCTCCCCGCGCCGGGCCGGGGGAACGATGTCGGCCACCGCGGCCTGCGAAGCCGTGGTCACCATCCCCCAGCCTCCGCCGTGGATCACCCGCAAGGCCATTAGCAGGGGAACGGTTACCGCCCAGACATAACCAAACACTGCCAGGACAAATATGGCCATGCCGACAAGCCACAAGCCCCGGCGCCCATTCCGGTCCAGGCCCAGGCCCGTCCACGGGCGAACGGCCAGGGCGGCCGACGTAAATATGCCGTTAATTAACCCGACGACCAGCGGGGTGGCCCCCATCCGGTCCACGTATACCGGGATAGTAGGCATTAACATTTGGAAACTGGTAAATATGGTGAGCGTGAACAGGCAAATCAGGCCAAAATCCCGGGTCCAGAGCACAGGACGCGCTGTTTCCGGGGCGGCCGCACCGGCGGCGGTCGGCATAGACGTAAGCACAGGTTCCACCCACAATTACGCAATTGATAGTTACAGTTCCCGGATCCTGGTTCAAGCAGGTTATTTCTCGTCACATCCCCGTAATACCTGCTCCCCGGCCCAGGATTGTTATTGACAAACCACGTCAAAACACTGCATAACCCGTTCCCGGGCGAAAGATACTGGGTTAGAACCGATTCTTTCCGGGAGGACGGAACCTTGGCCCACGGACGCGCACTCGCCCTGAAGCTGGGTTACACGACCCTGATTCTTTTCGCCGTGTTCGGTTTCTTCGGCCTGCTGTGGGTGACCAATATCCTGGTCACGGCCGTCATCGTCACCGGCCTCCTGTACGTAATCGGAGACCTCTGGATCCTGCCGAATTTCGGCCGCTGGGTGACCAGCGTAACCGACATCCTGTTGACCGGCCTGATCATCTGGGCGACCGAATTGATCCTGGTCGGGTTCGGCCTTTCGGCTGCGGTTATCCTGACCTCAGCCGTACTGATCGGCGTCGCCGGGCACTTTTTCCACCTGTACGTAGAACAACGAATTCCCGTGGAGCACCTCGACGGTCAAAACAAGTAATCGTAAGATACCTCGCAAACAAGAAAGCCCGCCGCGGATAATCGGCGAGCCTGGCCACTGAAGTCCCCAGAAACTACTTTTTTCCAGTGCTAGCAAATGGTAATATACTGGCATAAATTCCTAAAGGAGTGAGGAAAATCAAGAAGCTCTTTTCTAGGAACACGCTAGTACTGGTATTGGCCTTCCTGGGAGGCGGAATTGTCGAAAACCAACTTCGGGTCTGGTCGGCCCTGACCGACAGTCTGGACGAACTGATTCGCCTTTTTGCGTTCCAGGTCTCGATTTTCTGGGCCCTGGCTTTCGCGGTAGCTGGTGCCTTCCTGATGTTGGTAGCTTCCAGGATTCCCCGGGGACAAAGGGCGGCCGCCACACCCCGAAACTCCCGCCTGGCCAGCCGGGTGGGCAAGCAGCAGCGGTCGGACTAGCACGTAAAGCAGAACACCGCTGCTTACTTAAAGCGCAAAAACGGCAAAAACCATCGCGCCGGGCGGCTTCTGCCTGGTTTCACCGCTGCTACAGGCAACGGCGCCCGGAATCCACCAGCACCGCGATCACGAACCGGTATGTGCCGAGGCTGGCAGTCGCAGCCGTTCCACTTCTCGGGGCAGCACTTCAAGCACCCGCTCAATTTCTTCCATGGTGGTACCCCGGCCCAAGCTGAACCGCACACAGCTATAGGCCCGCCGGTGGTTAAGGCCCATCGCCGTAAGTACGTGCGAAGGCTCTGACTGACCGGAACTACAGGCCGAACCGGTGGAAACGGCAATCCCCCTGCGGTCCAGGTTCCGGGCCAACACCCTGCCGTCGACCCCGTCAAAGCCCAGGTGTAGGTTCCCCGGCAGCCGTTCCACCGGATGACCATTTAACCAGACCCCGTCCACGCTCTCCATAATCCCGCGCAGCAACCGGTCCCGTAACCACGCAACTTGCTGTGCAGACTCCGGCCCTTCCTCACTGATCAGGCGGACCACCCGGGCAAAGCCAATAATGGCGGCCACGTCCTTGGTACCAGCCCGTCGCCGGACATCTTGCTGGCCCCCATTCATTATAGGTTCCAGCCGTACCCCCCGCCGGACGTAGAGTGCGCCCACTCCCTTGGGTCCGTGTATCTTGTGGGCTGAGAGTGATACCAGGTCGGCGCCCAGTTCCCGGACCGCCAGGTGCAAGTGCCCTACCGTCTGGACTGCATCCACATGGAAACATACGCCGTGGCGCCGGGTAATCCGGGCGATTTCAGCCACGGGCTGAATAGTGCCTACCTCGTTGTTGGCGTGCATCACCGAAACCAGCACGGTGCGCGGCGTAAGCGCCCTTGCCACGTCCTTTGGGTCCACCCGGCCCTCGCGGTCCACCGGCAAGACGGTGACTTTAAAACCTTCCCGCGCCAGGAACCGTACGGACTCCAGCACGGAGTGGTGTTCCACCGCGGAGGTGACGATATGGTTACCCCGATAGCGGTTGGCGTACGCAAAACCCTTAATGGCCAGGTTATTAGCCTCGGTCCCCCCGCTGGTAAAAACGATTTCCCCCGGGCGGGCGCCGATAAACCCAGCCACCGCGCGGCGGGCTTCTTCCAGGGCGGCACGGGCCTCTTGCCCAAAGGAATGGTCGCTCGACGGATTACCGAAAACCTCACTGAAATAAGGCTGCATCGCCGTCACTACCTCCGGTAGCACCGGGGTGGTTGCCGCGTGGTCCAGGTAAACCCGTTTCGGGGCTGTGCCGGACATTCTCATCCCTCCTGATCTCCTGATATTGTCGGCGAACGATTGGCCGCCCCGATTCCCAAGTTTTTAATAGGCCCTAAACCAGTATACGGTGGCCCAATCCAAACGGGTCGCCCGCACCGGGTGGCAATAAAAAGAAAAACCGGCGGTTTTTAGTTCCCGCCGGCTTTGTCGGCCGTCAGTCAGTTAACCATCTTTTTCCCGGGAGAGATCGCCCAGTGATACCGCTTCTGCTTCTGCCTTTGCTTGCGCTTCCAGTGGGTGCGGGGCCGGACGGCCGGAACCTCTTTCGTGGAGGAAAGCTGCAAAATCCCACGCTTGGCCAGCAGCGGATTCACACCCTGGGTCTCACAAATCATCTCGAACAGGGGCGTGCGCAGAAAGCCCACGGCCGAAACGTAATGTGCCTTATTGGCACCGCGCGGGCCACCGCGGATATCTCGCACCACTTCTCTGAGAATGGCCGATCCCAGCCGGACATACGCCTCCGTCATTTATCCCCCTTCTTTCTTCTAACAGCTCATCCAGTTGTCCCCGAAACGGCAGTGTATCAGCAATTCCTCTTATGGATCAGGTCAGCCAACGTTGTGGACACCAACACGCTCTCGACGGATTTCGAAACCCGCCGCCAGAAATCACGCACGCCGCACTCCCCAGACCGCGTACAGGTATCTGGATCTCTCACGCACTCCACGACTTCGGTTTCCCAACCAAGGGTGGCAACCACCTGCGCCATATTGATCTCGCCTGGATCCCGGGTCAGGAGGAAACCGCCACGCGCGCCTCGAACACTGCGCACGAAACCGGCTGCCTTAAGCAGCAAAATCAGTTGTTCGAGATACGGCTGGGAAACACCCTGCCTGCGAGCGATATCCTTCAAGCAAACCGGACCGTCATCGCAGTTTTCGGCGATATCCAGGAGTGCCCTGGTACCGTAACGAACGCGTGTTGAAATCCTCATATATCCATCCTGTCTCCCTCCGTTAACTGCTGATAAGCAGACGACAAAAACCTAAAAAACATAAATAATTAGTATTATACTTAAGATTATAGCACTCCAGTTAGGTAGCGTCAAACCCAAAATTGCATATGACCAAAACAGTGCGAAACCAGAAACTAATTGGTGCTCATCCTTTTTTCAACCGGTCAAGAATCCGGTTAAGCACGAAAGTCAGGACTAAGTTTAACACGCCGACCACCAGAAACACCAGGGCGATCAGTTCCAGGATGCGGTTCCCATAAGATATGTTGTAAAACAGGGCCGCCGCCATCAGAAAAAGAACCCCAGTGGCAAACCGCAAGATAAGCTGTACCGTTGACATTTCGCGACCTCCTTCCCCCATTGTACAACCCAAATATTGTACAACCCAAATAAGGATATTATAAATCTTTTCGCCCGGATTTGTTACGAACGGCAGGAAATCGGCGATCGGCAATCGGCCCTGGAACTGGACACGCCCATCCACCTCCGGTAACAGCGGCAGCCCAGTACCTACTGGATCATACCGGGCGGGTAATCGGAGGCGTGTTTGGGAGTTTTTCCGCCGGCGGTGAAACCCGAGGCCTCGCCCTGCCGGCAAACTCTGGGCGAGATTACGCGGTTAAGTACCGGTGGCCCTACCCGGCTGTCGCCGACGCCGTTTCGGCCGGTTTGGAGCGGCGGCGAATCCGTAGCTTGTGCAGCAGCAGCACCAGCAGGATCAGGCCGATCCCGATCGCGTCGGTGTACCAGGATACATGCACCAGCACCATGGAGGCAGCGAAGAGCATCAACCGTTCCCAGATCCGATGGTAAGTCAACAGGTAATTTTGGATGGCCGAGGTCAGGGCCAGGATTCCCAGCAGTGCGGCCGCAATGGCGTGCAGCACGCCGAGCCAGTCGGTGTCGATCAATAGCAGCGCGGAATTAGTGGCGAAGATGTACGGCAGCAGCAACGCGCCGCAGTCGTATTTAAATCCGGTGATCCCGGTCTGTATCGGGTTTGCCCCGGCGAGCCCGGCCGTGGCGTAGGCCGGCAGGTTGATCGGCGGCGTATCGTCAGCCAGAATCCCAAAATAAAATACAAACAGATGGGCCGCCAGCAAGGGTACCCCGACGTGCACCAGAGCCGGCGCGGTGATAGCCGCCAGAATGATGTAGGTGCCGGTGGTGGGCAAACCCATCCCGAGGATCATCGAGCCGAGCATGGTAAAGATCAGGGTGAGCCACAAATGCCCCCCGGCCGCCTGGACGATAATGCTCGATAACTTCAGTCCGAGCCCGCTCAAAGTGATGATGCCGATGATGATTCCAGCGGTGGCACAGGCCAGCGCCACGCCCACACAGTTCCGGGCGCCGATTTCGAGGGCCTGTACACCCAACCGCACGGCGGTCTTGAGGGCCGGCACCAGCAGGGCACGCCAGTTTTCCCGCACTTCCTTGTGGGCCAGTTTCAGGAGATTCGCGAGAATTGCCAGCCCGATGGTAAACAAGATCGTGTAGTACCCGGCCTTGAGGGGCGTGAAACCGATTACCATCATATAGATCAAGACGAAGAAGGGCAGAAGCAAGTACCCCCGCTCCAGCAGAATCCGCTTTACGGGAGGCAGTTCTTCCCGGGGCAGTCCCTTAATCCCCGCTTTCACCGCTTCAAGGTGCACCATGAACAAAATGGCGCAATAGCTTAGGATACAGGGAATGGCAGCCGCCTTGATGATTTCTAGGTACGGAATACCGGTGTATTCGACCATAATGAACGCCGCCGCCCCCATAATCGGCGGCATCAACTGGCCGCTTGACGAGGCGGCGACCTCCACACCGCCCGCCACGTGGGGCTTAAACCCCACCCTTTTCATCAGCGGGATAGTAAAAGTGCCGGTGGTGACCGCGTTGGCCACCGAACTGCCGGAAATCGAACCCACCATCCCACTGGCCACCACGGCTGCTTTGGCCGGACCACCCCGCATCCACCCAAATAGGCCCAGGGCCAGTTCAATAAACATCCGCCCCGCACCCGTGACCTGCAGAAAGGCACCGAACAGAATAAAGATCATGATATACGTAGCCGACACGCCCAGGGGAATACCAAAGATACCTTCGGTACCCAGGTACAGGTGGTCAATGATCCGGGGCAAATCGGCGCCCCGGTGCGCAAACGGGCCCGGCATGTAGGGGCCGTAATAACCGTAAAGCAGGAACGCAACGGCCAGGATCACCAGGGGTTTCCCCACCACCCGCCTAGTCGCCTCCAGAACCAGTAAAATACAGATCCCCCCGACCACCAGGTCAATAGTGGTCGGCTTCCCGCCGCGGAGCATCAGCTCGTAGTAGTTGACAAAGATGTACAGGGTGGACGCCGCGGCCACCAGGGCCAGGAATAAATCGTAAACGGGGATGGTCTGCTGCCGCGGCCGTCGGGCGAAGGAAAAAGCCAGGAACGCCAGCACCAGGGCAAAGGCCAGGTGTAAACTCCGCTGCTTCATGGCCTCGGGCATGCCGAAACCGGCAGTATAAAGGTGGAAAAGAGACATGGCCACACAGACCGCGAAAATCAGCAGCGCGAAAATGCCACTGACCGACCGGCTGGAAGCCCCCACCGTTTCCTGGATCGCTTTAACTTTGATCCGGCGCTTGTCGGAGTTCTCCAGACCATGGCCGCCCGCCATTTATCCCCCTCCAGAACGCAAATCTGTTTATCCCGACCACCCGTACCTCCAGCAACCGCCCGTCCAGTTCGGGCCGGTCCAGGTTCAGGCGGTGGTTTTCGAATTCAAGGGCACACTCCGACAGGGCGGTGGGTTTAAGCCGCAGCACCTCCACCGGCCGTTCCAGGTCAGTCAGGATAAAGGTACCGTTTCCGGTGACGAAACGGCCTTCCGCCCCGTACGGCAGACCAGCACCAAAGGAGCTGAATTCAGTCTCCGTGAGTAAAATCCGGTAATCCTCCCCAATCCGGTAACGTTCGCAAACCACGGTCTGTTCCACCGAATGCACGTAGCGGTAAGTAAAAACTTCTCCGGGATGTACCTGCCTGCGGTACAAGCAGCCGCCTTCCGGTTGTTGCACCTCGAGGAAGTGCACGGGTTCAAGCCCGTAAGCGAGGCCCCATAAGGCCAGGATCCCGGCGAGAAAAAGGGACAAGGCACCCCAGCTGGATGCCCGCCCCTTCTTGTCACCGGCCATGGGCTACAGGATACCCTGTTCCTTGTAGAACTTCTCCGCACCCGGATGCAGCGGCAGCGACATGGCCTCGAGCGCGGTGTCCAGGGTCAGGTCCTTGCCGCGCTGGTGCGCTGCGCCGAACTTGTCCAGGTTGTCGAACAACGCTTTGGTCAGGTCATAGACGAGGTCCTTGCTCAACTCCGCCTTGGCCACGAGCATGGCCTTCACGGCCACGGTGGTGACGTCCTCTTCCACCTTTGTGTAGGTACCACCCTCGATGGTGAACGGGGCGTAAAACGCGTACTCGCTGGTCAGACTTTCGATCGCCGCGTCACTTAAAGAAATGATCTTGATGTCGTGGGTGGCGCCCAGATCCTGCACGGCCGCCGTAGGCAGACCGGCGGTGAGGAAGGCGGCGTCCACGTGGCCATCCTTCAGGTTGCCCACCGCCTCACCAAACGACAGGAAGTCCGGCTGGATGTCATCGAAGGTCATCCCGTAGGCCGCCAAGATCTGGCGGGCGTTGGCCTCCGTGCCGCTGGCCGGCGCACCGACCGCCACCTTTTTGCCCTTGAGGTCCTCGATGGAGTTAATCCCGCTATCCGCCAGGGTGATTACCTGGATGACCTCCGGGTACAGAGTGGCCACGCCGGCGATGTTCGTCACCGCCCCGCGGTCGGCAAACATCTCCGCGCCTTCATAAGCGTAGTAGCTGATGTCGTTCTGGATGAAGGCCAGCTCGGCTTTGCCTTCTTCAAGAAGGCTGATGTTGGCCACAGACGCATTGGTTGTTTCAGCAGTGGCGTTAACTCCCGGAACGTTGGCGTTAAAGATTTCCGCCATGGCTCCGCCTAGCGGAAAGTAGGTACCCGCCTGCCCCCCGGTAGCGATGGAGATGAACTGGGTTTTCGGCTTCGGATCGTCGGCAGCCTGCTCACCGTCCCCGCAGCCAACTAACATGGCACCTACTAACAACAAGCTCATCAGCACAGCTAACAACTTGGACCGCTTTTTCATCAAGCTCTCTCCTTCTTACCCGAATAAATCTGCTAATGATTTTTGCGGATTTTTGCGGACGATTTTTGCGGCAAGTCGATCTGTTGCGCTACCACCTCCCCGTACCGTTTTCCGGCAGTCCACCCAAAACAGGCCCGATACGACAGCGTTTTGGGCAAGCCAAAATCCCAAGAGAAAACCCGACTCGTATTCCCGAATAGGGGTGAATGAGTCTTGGAAATTAAAGCCTGGTACAGGGTACCGCCTGTCCCAAGTCATACTATTTTCTAATAAACTCAAAAATCCTGCCTGGAGGGGTGGAAAACTTTAAATATCCGCAAAATACCACCTGTCCAGCAGGACAAAAATAATAATTACTCCACTTTTTGGGGATTTTTAAGACTGCTTTCCAGATTTAAGCGGCAGAAATTGTAGGGCGGCCACGGACCGGAATAGCGGAATTCCAGCACTTCGGCATACGGCACAAACAACTGGTTTGCCAACCGGTCGAAATCCTCTTCCTTTTCCTTCGGCACCAGGAAGGCGGCATTGAACACCATGCGTTCCGTAAGAATGTCATTTAGGACCGACTCGGCCGCCATCTGGTTCAGGGGTTCGTAAAGCAGTTTGATGTATTCCCGGCGCTTGCGGTCAGCCGCTTCGGCCATCAGCTGTCCCAGTTGCATGGCTTCATCGTAGGAGACCGGACCGGACTTCTCGTTCAGCGCCGCCTTGGCCTGTCGAACCCGGCTATCGGCGCCCTCTAGGTCCGTCTCAAACGCTTCCCGGCGCCAGAGAACCTTGAGCCCCAGTTCAACCTTGTCCCGAATGCGCTCCAGGGTGTTTTTCAGCAACTCATAATTCCCAACCAGAACGGTTTCGATGGGCACCCCCGGGACGGCTACGATGCCGAAGCGCACGGGGATCACCGGATGGCGCCGCATGACGAACGAGATCACCCGTTCGTGCGCCAGGGCCAGCTCCCGGGTCGGCTCCAACTCAGGCTGCGGCAAGTCACTTACCACCGCGGCCAGATCACGATACGGCACCGCCCGCACCGGGGCCCGGTACAAGCCGGTCGTTTCAAGCCGTACCGGGGCGGAGATCTCGATCACCCCGTAAAGGTAAACGCCGCGGGGTTCCTCTCCGGTGGTCAACCACCCCCACCTCCTGAAAATTAGACTGATTAATCAATAGCCCCCGTGATCTATCAGTCATAGTATGAAAAAACCCGGTAAATAGTGCCCTGAAAAGAAAAACCTGCCAGAATTGCAGGTTTTTCTTTTGAAAAATTATAAACTGCAAGCAAGGGCAAGCTAGTGTCGGAATTTCTGCCCCATCTGGCCAAGTTCTTCGGCCATACGGCTAAGACTCTCGGCCAGGGCGCTCATTTCTTCCATCATCGCCGTCTGTTCCTCGGTGACCGAGGCCAGGCTTTGCACCCCTGAATTCAGCTGCTCCGCAGCCAAGGCCACTTCCTGCGCCTGCTGCACCAGGTTATTGACCGCCGCCGAAATCCCGGAGAACGCCTCGGTAGTTTCCCGGGTCAACTTCACCCCGTCCGCAATAGTTTTCAAATTGCTTTTCATGTTTTTGTTAGCCGTTTCCGCTTCTTCTCCTATGCCTCGGGCGATGATCAGAATCTCATCGGCCGTTTGGGCCGACTGCTCGGCCAACTTGCGAATTTCTTCGGCCACTACCGCGAACCCCCGGCCGTGTTCTCCGGCCCGGGCGGCCTCGATGGCCGCGTTCAGGGCCAGGAGATTGGTCTGGTCGGCGATATGGGTGATGGCATCCACGAATTCAGTGATCTGGTGCGCCCGTTTGCCAAACGCCAACACGTACTTGGCCGCCTGGGCGTTGGTGCGGTTGATGGAACCCATTTGGTTGCGAACCGTCTCGATGATGCTCTCTCCGTTGCTGGCGATTTCGGCGGCCCGGCGGGCGTTGTCGGCCACCCCCTGAGCCAGTCCGGCTAGGTTTTCAACCGTGCCGGCCATTTCATTGGCCGTCTCGGCGGTACTGGTGGCAGACACACTGTAATCCTGAGCGTTGTCGGCCAATTGCCGGGATGTTTTCCGGACTTGGTCGCCTGTCTTGGCGGCCGTCTGCAATGCTTCGTCCAGCCGCTCAATCAGCAGGTTGAACCCCCGGGCTAACTCTCCGATCTCGTCATTACGTTCCACTTTCACCCGGACCGTCAGGTCACCGTCAGCCGCCTGCAGCACCTTTTCCCGAAGCCGGTCCAGGCCGCGAGTACCCCGGCCCGAAGCCGCGAGACCCAGACCGACGGTCAAGGCCAGCAGCACCCCGCCGCCAACAAGGGGGTCGGCCATGTGGTGCCAGTATCCCAGATAAGCCAGTCCCCCCACAATGGCCGTCACCACGACCACCGCTACGCCCACCGTTTGCAGTCTATACCGCCACCGCATTCGCATTGCCCTCCCCGTCGAGAATTCTGTACTTAGTTGACTTCGCCCAGGCTTGTCAAAAACTGCTGCTTTATAATAACCCATCTTATTTTATCGTCGGTTTTGGATGACTCTTGACCCCCCACAGTAAAAACGAACCCAGGTCGTAGCGTCCGGCTTTGCTGCCGGCCGGCGTATATGTTAAATTGAAGATGATTGGCGATACCCAAGGGGCAGACGGGTTCATTCCCGCAGCCATCGTTCAGGGGGGTGAGCGTTATGCCGGCAAATCTCACGCCTCAGTACTATGCCGCCGAGGAAGCCTTTAAACAGGCGAGTACCGTTGAAGAAAAGATCGCGGCGCTGCAGGAAATGCTGGCCGTGATTCCCAAGCACAAGGGCACGGAAAAGATCCAGGCCGATCTTAAGCGCCGGCTGTCCCGGTTGCGCCAGGAAAGTCAGAAGAAAAACAAAGTCAGCCGCCACGACCCGTTCAACGTGGAACGGCAGGGCGCGGGCCAGGTCGTGCTTACCGGTTACCCCAACACCGGTAAGTCCGCCATAGTGGCCGCCCTTTCCCGGGCCAAGGTGAAAGTGGCCGAGTACCCGTTCACTACTACCGTTCCCGAGGCCGGAATGATGCCCTTCGAGGAAATAATGATTCAGCTGGTTGACACCCCGCCTTTTACTCTGGAAATGGTGCCCCCGGGACTGGTGAATACCCTGCGCAACAGCGATGTTCTGGTCGGGGTCATCAACCTCGGTACCCCGGAATGCCTGGAGCAACTGGAGGGTACCCTTGAGTTTCTAAGGCAGAAGCGGCTCCTGGGAGAAACGGCGGCTCCGGCAAAAAGAATCAGCCCAGACCGGTTCCTGCTTATTGGTACCCACGCCGATCAAAGGGAAAGTGCGGAAAACCTGGAGGTGCTGCGGGAACTGCGCCCCGATCTGAACATCCTGCCCGTGTCGGCCGCCGGCGGGCACAACCTGGAGAACCTGCGGCACCGGATTTTCCGCGCCCTGAACATCATCCGCATCTTCAGCAAATCTCCCGGAAAACCACCGGACTTGCAGGCCCCCTTTGTGCTGCCAGCCGGAAGCACGGTGCTGGATCTGGCCGCAGCGATCCACCGGGATTTTCCGCGGCAGTTGAAAACAGCCCGCGTCTGGGGTTCGGCTCGTTTCGACGGCCAATCAGTGCCCCGGGATTACCCGTTGCAGGACCGGGACATTGTGGAGATTCAGATTTAATTGTGACCGGTCCGGGGTGGTTGATGACCTGCCTTACATTGCAATTTTTGGGAGAACACGGTCAAGCTGCAGGAGTAACCAAAGGGCATCTTCCCTCTTAACCACGCCACTGATGTACTCGTTCTCCTGCATAATCGATTCGGGACGTTCGATTTCATCCGGGCTGTAACGCCCCACCTCCTGCACCCGGTCAACGATCATACCTACGCTGGTCTCGTTGTGCTCCACGACGATGATCCGCGTATCCCGGGTATTTTCCGAGCGCTTCAGATTCAAGCGCTTGTGCAGATTGATGATGGGCACGATCCGACCCCGGAGGTTGATAACTCCCTCGATAAAGTCCGCGGATCGGGGTATCGGGGTAACGTCCACCATTTTGATGATCTCCTGGGTCTTCAATACCGGAATGGCGTATTTTTGCCCACTCAGGTCAAAAATAACCAGCTGCTCACCGGCGGTGGATGCCATTATGCCGTCCCCCCTAGCTTTTTCTCAAAGATTTCACGATTTCATCCAGTTCGTCGGCCATCTTGGCCAGATCGTTGGCGTTCGCGGCCATTTCTTGAACCGTACTGCTGACCTCCTCGGCCGAGGCCGCCAGGTTTTGCACGCCCTGGCTGTGCTGTTCAAACGCCTTGGCGATTTCCTCGGCCAGGTCAGTGCTCCTACCGGCATGTTTACGGATGTTTTCGAGGGCTTCCCCGGCCTTCTTGATAATCCGGACCCCTTCCTCGACTTCACCGGCCCCGGACTGCATGGATTCCACCGCCTTCACGGTATTTTTCTGGATCGCCAGGACAATCTCCTCGATCTCCTTGGTGGCCCCGGAAGACTTCTCGGCCAGCTTGCGCACCTCTTCGGCCACCACCGCGAATCCCCGCCCGTGCTCCCCCGCGCGCGCCGCCTCAATGGCCGCGTTCAGGGCCAGCAGGTTGGTCTGGTCGGCAATGTCGTTGATCACGCGGATAATCTCGCCGATCTTTTCGGATTGCTGGTGTAGGTTTTGCACCGACTTGGCGCTCGAATCCACCGTGTGCTGGATGGCGGTGATCTTACTCACCGCCTGCAGCACCGCTTGGTTGCCAGCTTCGGAGGCGTTCTCGGTCGCCCTGGCCGCCTCCGCCGCCTGGGCGGCGTGGGCCGTAGCCTGCTCCGTGGAAGCGGCCAGTTGGCTGGAGGTGGCGGTCACGTTCTCCACGGCCGCGCTGACTTCCTCGGCCGCCGCCGAGAGTTCCTGGCTGTGGGAGGCCAGCTGGTAAGAGTTCTCCTGGACCTTGTCCACCAGGTTCTTCAGGTTTTCCCCCATCTGGTTGAAGGCGGCACCCAGCCGGCCGATCTCATCCCGGGTCCGCACTTCCACCCGGTAATCCAGCTCCCCGGCGGCCATTTTCCCGGCCGCCACCTCCAGGCGGTTCAGCGGGTTGACCAGGACGCGGTTGGAAAAGAACATCAGCACCACCTGGGACACCGCCAGCACCAGGGCGGAAACCCCGAGCGTGGTGGCCCAGCCCCGGGCGATGAGCGCGTCCACAAAACCCTTGGGCACAGCCACGGCCCAGATGCCGACGATTTCGCCGGTGGCGTCCCGGAGGGGCTTGTAGGCCGTCAGGTATTGCTGGCCAACCACTTCGGCCACCCCGTAGAACTCCTCCCCGCGGTGCAGCACGGTCTGGGCCACTTCGTCGCTAACCCGGGTCCCCACGGCGCGCTTGCCTTCCGCCGTGCGCACGTTGGTGGCAATGCGGGTGTCCCAACGGAAAATAGTAACCGTACTCCCCGCCAGTTCGCCGAGGTAGTCCACCACTTCGAAGTTGTTGTTCATCAGGACGTCACCCTTGTAAAGCCGGTCTCCTTGCGCCCGCCAGGGCCCCGGGTACATTTGGTCGATGATGGCCTCGCTCAAGGCCAGGTCGCCCCGGGCCTTCTCGGTCGCCGCCTCTCTGGCAGTGGCCACGACCAGGTTGTTAACTACCAACAACAGGGCCCCCGCAAACAGGACCAAAATCACCGCAAACAATAAGGCCAGCTTGAACTTAAGCGATATAGATCCAAAGCGTTTAAACTGCATCAAGCTTTCCTCCCCCAAAACATTCTTCAAAGCCAGCAGGTTGCAGTTGTTGCCCTACGAACCATCCGCTGGCCGAACCCTGAAAAAGCCAGGTGATCCGTCTACATTCCCCCTAGTGGTTTCTTTTCGGCATAATTACAGGGAAGTTTTAGGGCAATACGCAATAAATCTTGCCAAAATACTTTGCAATTCTATTCCCCGAAGACCCACCCCTCAGGCCCGGGCCCGGATATTGGCCAGGGCGTCAAGCGCCACCGCGCCCACGGTACGCTGCCATAGCTTGCCCGCTTCATAGATGGTGACCGTCTCGTGGTCAGAACGTAGATCACCCAGGGCCGAAGCCGCCTCCTGCGCCGCAATCTCCCCCAGCGACCAGGCCGCGAATCCCCTGATCTCAGGGTCGGGTTCTTCCAGCGCCCTGATGAGCAGCGGAAGTGCGGAAACCACCAGGTCGGGGCGCCGCTTTCCGATTCGGCCCAGAGCCCAGATTACGCCGCGGCGCAGGCGCCTATCTTCGTACAGAGAGATCAACTCTGGCACATACCCCGCAAAAAGTTCGGGGCGGTTCCGGATAATCTCACCGATCACCTCGGGTGCACTCCCGCCGAGCGGGCCCGCCTCGCCGCGCAAAGACTCCAGCAGATGTCCCATGATCTCCCGGCCCACTTCCGGATCCCGCTGCGCAAGGCCTCCGGTCACCCGGCCCAGCCCCTCAATCGCCCGCCACCGCAAGAGACCGTCCCCGGCATCAAGAAAGGCTAACAGCTGCCCGATCACGTCCCGGTGCTCCTCCTCCGCGAGTCGCAACAACCGGTCGTACTGCCGTCCCCCGAGCAATCGCCGTACTTCTTCTTTCGTCAACCAGTTCCGCCTCCTAAGGAGATTATTTCTAAATCTTTGCTACCTCAAATATATTTTACACCTTTTTCCCGCGACAAACACCGATTTCGTAGGACCCTCTCTCCTCATTACCAGACCACCCATTTCGCCAAAAAAATTTTACGCAAATGCCTTAGCCTGTCCCGGGCAACCTAGAACCTTAACGGCCCCTGCCACTGTGGTTTTCGGTGCTGGTTCAAAGCACGGGAAATCCTGGGTGCATGCGGGTAATCTTTCAAAAACGGTTGCCCGGCCCACGAGGCAGGCTTAATTCTTGATCATTATGGTACAAGACGAATCAAATGTGCTAGTTAATTAAAGTCCGAGTTGTATTCTGCGCGCTTTTTTGGTAGCATAGGTTTAACATATACAGTATACAAAATACAATCGCGGCCGGTTCGTCAATAATTTTATTCGCCTGGATTTTTGGAAAGGAGTACCAACATGCACCCTTTTCGTCGCCCCGTGGAGGCGCGCAACATCATCAACAACCCCTCGGCGGCCGAACTGCGGGAAATGGCCCGCCGCGAGGAAATTACAACCGAATATGGAAGCGCCAGTTACGTTACAAAGGTGCGAAACCGCAGCGCCAAGCAGACTTTCATCGTGGATGACGCGCTTAAACTCGGTGTCGACCAACAGGGAATAGCCCTCGAAAAAGCCGACGCCATCGCCCGGGCCGTACACCAATATCTGCGAGACCGGGACTTGATCCGCCTGGACCGGCAAATGGGGCAACACCGGGATTTTTGCCTGCACTGCCGGCTATACATCACCAGGGACTATGCGCGTATCCCCCTGCAATGGCATAATATGCTTTTTGAGCCGAAAAACCGGGATGACGAACCGGATCTGGTTTCGATCTACGTTCCCGAGTGGCCGGAGCGGATCATTTTCTGCCACCCGGTCGCCGGCGTCACTTACATCCTGGGCACCGATTACTTCGGAGAGTGCAAAAAGTCTTTCCTGCGCAAAGCCATGTACCGGGTTAAGCAGCAGGGCTGCCTGGGCTTTCACGCCGGCAGCAAGGTGTTGCGAGTGCTGGATAGCCACGGCGGCCTGAAGGAAGTGGGTTTTATCCTCTTTGGCTTGAGCGGCACCGGTAAGACCACTCTAACCATGCACGATCACGGGTTGACGGGCAAAGAAGGCGTAGCCATCCGACAGGACGACGTGGTGATGATGCACCCGTCGGGCTATTGCTACGGCACGGAAAACGGTTTTTACATTAAAACGGAGGGACTGGACGAATCGCAGCGGGTCCTGTACCAAGCCGCCGTCTCGCCCAACGCCATTTTTGAGAACATCTACGTTGACGACAAAGGACGGATCCGGTTCGATAACAGCGCATATACCGCTAACGGACGCGGCGTAATCCTGCGTTCCGAGGTGCCTGGTACCGACGATCAAATCGACCTCGACCGCGTGCACCGGATCATCTTTATCACCAGGCGCGACGACGTGGTCCCGGCCGTGGCCAGGTTGAACCCGGAACAAGCCGCCGCCTACTTTATGCTGGGCGAATCCATCGAAACCTCGGCCGGGGATCCCACCAAAGCGGGACAACCGAAGCGGGTAGTAGGAACTAACCCGTTCCTCGTCGGGCCGGAAGCGGAAGAGGGGAACCGCCTGCTCGACATGCTCCAGACCAACCCGGAAATCGAGTGCTACCTCCTTAACACTGGGAGCGTAGGCAAGCGGAACGGTCACCCGGGAATCAAGATCACCGTCCGGGATTCAACCCAGATCATGGCCCAACTGGCTTACGGCAATATCCGCTGGATCCAGGACCCGGACTGGAACTACCTGGTCCCCGTCGAAATCCCGGGAATCAACGTGCGGACGCTTGATCCGCGGCAGTATTACTCCCGGGAGGAGTACGCCCGGCGCGTCGCCCAACTACGGGAGGAACGCCGCGCCTGGCTGGCCAAATACCCCAGCCTTAAACCGGAAATCGTAAGGGCGATTGAACCACCACGCCCGCTGGCAACAGCCGCCTCCGCCGGAGCCCGGTAGCCAACCCTGGTTGCCACGCATTCACTAAGAGCTGGGAATCCTTGTTCCCGCAAGGGTTCCCAGTTTCTTTTCCGTTAAAGACCTTCTACCCGGAAAGCTACGGCCGTGAGCTTTTGCAGCCGCGAAACGGCCAGCAAAGCGTCCTTGAGAACAGCCAGTTCCCGCCTAGTCAGTTCCCGCGGATTGAGGTAATCGCAGGGCTTTTTGCCCTCGGCGATCCGCCGCAGATTCTCCCGCAAACGCAGCATCAGGATACTGTCGTACGCCACCGCGAAGGCTTCCGCGTCGTCCTTCGGTAGCACTTCCTTGTCAACCAGCTGGCGCAGCCGACCCGGGGTGGAGGTTTCCAGGAGCTCTTCCCGCAGGGCAAACAGCCGAACTGAATCCACGATGTGAATCAACGCGGCCCGCTTAAGGTCGAGCTCATCTTTGTGGGGCCCCGACCTCTCGGTCACCACCTGGCGGAAGGGGTTCAGGGGTACCCTCCTGGACAGGGTGTCCCGGGTCATAAAGTGCAGCACGGCGGGAGCCTGTTTCAGGCGCTGGTAAAAATAGCGCCGCAGGGAACGGGCCATCGCAAACTGACCGTACACCGGCCGGAAATCCAGGAAAATATTCATCAACCGCAGCACCTGCGGGTTTAAGTCCAGGGTCCACCTCGTAAGAGCAAGGAACCATTCCCGCATCGGTTTACACCACTCCGGGGAACTAGCCACCACCTGGTCCCGGCAGAGTTCAAACCCGCACTGCTCCAGTCCGGAAACCACCCGGCGCCCTAAATCCAAGAAAAAGGCAGCCGTTTTCTCCTCCTCCCCGGGTTGGGGGTCGTCATAGATCAGGGCACTGTCCTGATCGGTCCGTAGAATCTGCTCCCGCCGGCCGCCGCTGCCCATGGTCAACCAGCAGTAACTGGTGGGTGGGCGGCCCTTTCCTTCCAGCAACATCTCTTCTTCCGCCAGCCGGATCAGCCGGCGGGTAATGCAGTCGTAAAACTCGGTGACCAGCGTGCAGATCTCCTCGGCCGAGGCGTCCCCGAACACCAACTCGGTAATAATCCGGTCGATGTCGGTCATATGAGCCGCAATGGCCTTTACATTCGGCGCCCGGTTCACGGTGTCAACGATCCGCAGCACGTCCAGGTGTTGGGCGCGGACCAGGTCGCCCATGGTGACCATGCCCAGAAGCAGCCCCTGACTCTCGACCAACACGTGCCGCACCTGGTTGCGGACCATGCCCAGCAGCGCTTCGTAAACGTGCGCCTCCGGAGGCAGCGTCACCAGCTTCTCGGTCATTAACGCCGCTGCGGTCTGGCTTAACCGGTTTTTGAAATCACTGGCACCCAGAACCCGGCGTACTAAGTCTTTGGCTGTAAGTATCCCCCGGGGGGTGCCGCTCCGGTCCAGGATCACCACCGAGCTGATGTCTTGCTGCTCGGCAAACAATTGGGCGACCTCGGTGATCCGATTATCCTTCAGACAGGTCACCACCGGGGAAGACATTATCTCGTAGAGACGCCTCCGGTAGTGTCGGGGTTCCCATGGCACCAGGCAGCTTTGCTCCCGCGCCACTTCCTGGTACACGTACCGCATCCGTTCCGCCAGCGCATGGCTGAAAAAGCCAATAAAATCGGGGTCGGACTTCAATTCCTCGAAGCACACTTCCGGAATCAGGAGACAATGCGTGTCTTCCACCGTCTTCGAAGTGGTCGGGTAGGAGTCGGTAAATAGTAGGCATTCCCCAAAGAAATCACCGGCCTTTAGAAGGCCCACCGTCCGCTCCTCGCCGTCTTCACCCACCAGCAAAATTTCCACCAGCCCCGAAAGCACAAAGAACAGGTATTCCAAGTGGGGCTCACCCTGCCGGAAGATATAGGTACCCTTCGGGTAAGTCCTGGTCGACAGGTGGGGCACGCATTCCCGTAATTGCTCGCCCCTCAGATTTGAAAAGGGGGGCGTATGCTTTAGCAGTTCATAAAAATCCATTTATGTAAAATCAAAATCCCTCCAGCCAAACGTTAGAAAAAAAACCATAGCGGCAACCTGTCCTGACCCGTACAGAACATTCGCTCGTCCATGGTTTGCATGCCGACCTGCAGATCGCCGGACTCTTGGGGAAAACCCCGCCGGCAACTTCTTTGTCTACCCGGCGCCAACCTGATCCCGGGATTCAGCCCGGATTGCGGTCTTAGGATTCTTCTCCCTCGTACCGCTCCTTCAGTTCCTGGATGACTGCCGGATCGGCCAGGGTGGTAGTATCGCCCAACGCCCGACCTTCGGCAATGTCCCGCAACAGGCGGCGCATGATCTTGCCGCTTCTCGTCTTGGGCAGTTCCGTGGTGAAGAACACGTCGTCCGGCCTGGCGATCGCCCCGATTTTCTTAACCACGTGGGCCTTCAGTTCGGACGTGAACTCCGCCCGGGACTTAGAGCCGGCCTCCAGCTCCTTGAAGTACTTGCCCTTCAGGGTAACAAACACCGAGATAGCCTGACCCTTGATGTCGTGGGACTTGCCAATCGCCGCCGCTTCGGCCACCCACGGATGGTCCACCAGCGCGCTCTCGACCTCCATGGTGCTCAACCGGTGGCCGGCCACGTTGATCACATCGTCCACCCGGCCCAGGATCCAGAAGTAGTTATGGTAGTCCCGGCGGGCGCCGTCCCCGGAGAAGTAAAGGGTCTGGCCGGGAATCTTGCTCCAGTACTCGCGGACGTAACGCTCGTCATCCCCGTAAACGGTCCGCAGCATGGCCGGCCAGGGCTCCCGGATCACCAGGAAGCCGCCCTTGCCCAGCATCACGGAGTTGCCTTCCTTGTCCACCACGTCAATTTCCACCCCAGGAATAGGCACCGAAGCCGAACCCGGCTTTTGGGAAATTATTCCGGGCAGGGCGCTGATCATGATCATCCCAGTCTCGGTTTGCCACCAGGTGTCCACAATCGGACAGCGTTCCTGCCCGATGTGCTTGTAATACCACATCCAGGCCTCCGGGTTGATCGGCTCCCCGACCGTACCCAAAAGCCGCAGATTGGAGAGGTCGCGCCGGGCGGGCCACTGTTCACCCCACTTCATGAACGCCCGGATCGCCGTGGGCGCCGTGTAGAATACGTTCACCCCATAGCGCTCGCAGATCGCCCAGAAACGGTCCTGTTCGGGAAAATCCGGCGCCCCTTCGTAAATTAGAGTGGTCGCCCCGTTAGCCAGCGGCCCGTAAACCACGTAACTGTGCCCCGTGATCCAGCCGACGTCGGCCGTGCACCAGTACACGTCACTGTCCTTGATGTCGAACACCATGTGGTGGGTGGTAGACACTCCGGTCAGGTAACCCCCGGTGGTATGGACTACGCCCTTGGGCCTGCCGGTCGTGCCGCTGGTGTACAAGATGAACAACATATCCTCGCTGTCCATCTCTTCACACGGTCCGCCCACCGTGACGCCAACCACCAGGTCGTGGTACCAGTAGTCGCGGCCCTCTTTCATAGGCACTTCCTGGCGGGTGCGCTCCACGACCAGCACTTTCTCCACGGAAGGGCACTGCTCCAGGGCCAGGTCGGCGTTCCGCTTGAGGGGTACGATCTTGCCGCGCCGCCAGCCGCCGTCGGCGGTGATCAGGAGTTTCGCCCCCGCGTCGTTGATCCGGTCACGGAGCGCTTCAGCGCTGAAGCCGCCGAATACCACGCTGTGCGGGGCCCCGATCCGGGCGCAGGCCAGCATGGCAATGGCCGCTTCGGCGATCATAGGCAAGTAGATCGCCACCCGGTCGCCCTTCTGCACGCCTAGCATCCGCAGCACGTTCGCGAATTGGGTAACTTCGCACCAGAGATCCCAGTAAGTGAGAATCCGGCTGTCTCCGGGTTCACCCTCGAAAATGATTGCCGCCTTGTTCTTGCGCCAGGTGTTCAGGTGCCGGTCAACACAGTTGTAACAGGCGTTCAGCTTTCCGTTCACGAACCACTTGGCGAACGGCGGATTCCAGTCCAGCACCTGGTCCCATTTCCGGAACCAGTCCAGACGCTCGGCCTGCCGCGCCCAAAAAATCTCCCGGTTTGCCCGGGCCTCGGCGTAAATGTCCCGGTTTTTCACGTTTGCCTGCTTGGTAAACTCCTCGTCAGGGTGGAAAATTCGGCTTTCCTCCAGTAAGGTATTTATAGTCTCTTTCTTGACAGCCATGGAAGCCATCCCCCTTTAATGATCTGGTTTGCACAAAAATATAAAGTTACTTTTGGTGAAATTGTAGCGGGTAAACGGGAACCAAAAAAAGAAAAAGAACGCGAAAAGTCAAATGTTACGGTTCACCGGAGAATAGCGGTGGTCAGCGGCCGCCTCCCGCCCGCCACCGGTACATATCCGGGGTGAACGGCTGTTCGCCGGGGTTGAAAGAAATACGGGTCCGGCATCCGACCGGGTAAATCGGCACCAACCGGCAGGAACGGGCCTCCCATTGGCGAAATATTTACCGTATGCGGCCGTCAGTAATTGCTTTATTAGTTTTTGCTGAAAAAGTCTACTTGCGCGCTGTCTGTTGTGCTGAGGCATTATCTCCGGCTACTCGAGTCCGCGCTAAGGAATGAACTCGCTCGCCTCGGGCGGCGTTATCGGTCGCCGCTTTTCCTCGGCTTCGCTTGTTCGTTCTTTGAATAAGCTCCCAATGTGACCTCCGATAATCCTCAGCACAGCAGACTGAGTTTTTCAGCAGACCTCCATGCCGCTCATGAGCGGCACCACGAAGGATGAAAAGTGATCTACTTCCGGGACGTGTTCCCGCCCCGGGTGGTGCCCCCGGCCGCGGCTATTGCGCAGCGCCGGTAACGGCCAGCCGGCGCAAGTGAGGTTGGCGCTGCCGCCGACGAGGACGCGGCTGGACCGGTCAAAAAGCGCTGGCGGAGATCGATCCGGGAAGGCATCTAGAACCGTGCCTTCCAAAGGGCGACGGCCGCAATCCGCAGGAGGCGCAGCAGCGCCCCGAACGAGCCGTGCTGCCGTCGGCGCGGAGCACCGGCCGCGCAGGGGACACCACCCGAGGGGGGACATTATCGAGAAAGTCTATTTTCAGGGCAGAATCTAACCAGTTTACCAGGTAACGGAGTTGAGGAATTAATGATCTGGGACAGAACGGAGACCTTGCCGCGGGAAGATATGGAGCTTTTACAACTCGAACGACTGAAGGCGGTCGTACGCCGCGTTTACCAAAAGGTTCCCTTCTACCATGAACGCTTTCAGGAGCGGAGGTTGAAGCCGGCGGACATCCGGAGCCTTTCTGATCTGCAGAAGCTACCGTTCACCGTGAAGGACGACCTGCGGGAGAACTACCCGTACGGGTTCTTCGCGGTGCCGTTGGAGAAACTGGTGCGGATGCATGCCTCCTCGGGCACCACCGGACGGCCGACGGTGGTCGGCTACACGAAAAAGGACTTGCGCACCTGGTCGGAACTGGTCGCCCGGGTGGTGGTCCAGGCCGGGGTCAAACCCCGGGACGTGGTCCAGATCTGCTTTAGCTACGGCCTGTTCACTGGTGGCTTCGGTCTGCACTACGGATTGGAGCGGGTCGGCGCCACGGTGATTCCGGCCTCGGCCGGGAATACTCAGCGGCAGATCAGGCTGATGCAGGACTTCAACACCACGGTGCTGGTCAGCACCCCCACCTACGCCCTCTATATCGCCGAGATCGCCCGGGAAATGGGTGTCGACCCCGCCGGGTTGGGTCTGCGGTTGGGCCTTTTCGGTTCCGAACCCTGGTCGGAAGGCATCCGCCAGGAGCTGGAGGCCGCCTGGGGGTTCAAAGCCACCGACAACTACGGCATGAGTGAATTGATCGGTCCCGGCGTCTCCGGAGAATGCCACATGCAGAACGGATTGCACATCTCGGAGGACCATTTCCTGCCGGAGATTATCGACCCCGAAACCGGGGAACAACTCCCGCCCGGTGAAAGAGGAGAGCTGGTGATCACCACCCTGACCAAGGAAGGACTGCCGCTCATCCGGTACCGCACCCGGGACGTAACCTCTCTGGATTACACCCCGTGCCCCTGTGGGCGGACCACCGTGCGGATGCGGCGGGTCTCGGGACGCACCGACGACATGTTGATCATCCGCGGGGTAAACGTTTTCCCGTCGCAGGTAGAAGAAGTGCTCATGGACATCGCGGGTGTCGGTCCCCACTACCAGATCATTGTCGACCGGCAGGGATACCTGGATGAGTTTGAGGTACAGGTGGAGCTGGCCGCCGATTACTTTACCGGGAAGTTCCGGGACCTGGAAACCCTTGAAAAAACCATTCAGGAACGGCTACAGAACGTTCTGCAGATCACCCCGAAGGTAAAACTGGTGGAATACCGGTCCCTGGAACGAACCACCGGCAAAGCTAAACGCGTAATAGACAAACGAACACTATAGCTGTTCATAAGCTCGTTCGCGAGACTAAGGAGGATGTGGAACACAATGTACTGGAACCAGGAAATGGAGTGTATGCCCCCCGAACAGCGGCGGAAACTGCAGTTGGAACGCCTGCAGAAACTGGTCCGGCGGGTTTACGAAAACGTACCGCACTACCAGCGGGTGTTCCGGAAGGCCGGCATCCGTCCGGACGACGTCCAGTCCCTGGACGACCTGGCAAACCTGCCGTTCACCACCAAGGACGATCTGCGCCGGACATACCCGTTCGGTCTGTTCGCCACGCCGCTCAAAAACACGGTTCGGGTGCATGCCTCGTCCGGCACTACCGGCAAGCCCACCGTGGTGGGCTATACCCGCCAGGACGTAGACACCTGGTCCGAGGTGATGGCCCGGACCCTGAGCTGCGCCGGCGTAAAGCAGGACGACATCATCCAGATCGCCTACGGTTACGGTCTGTTCACCGGGGGTCTGGGAGTGCACTACGGCGCCGAAAAAATCGGGTGCACGGTGGTGCCGGTCTCGGTCGGCAACACCAAGCGCCAGATCATGCTCATGCAGGACTTCGGCACAACCGTGCTGGCCTGCACCCCGTCCTACGCGCTACATCTGGCCGAGGTACTCGAGGACCTGAACATCGACCGCTCCCGCATCCGCCTGCGGGTCGGCGTTTTCGGGGCCGAGCCCTGGACCCGGCAGTTGGGACGTGAAATTGAGAACAAACTGAACATCGTCGCCATCGACATCTTCGGCCTTAGCGAAATCATCGGTCCGGGAGTCGCCAGCGAGTGTCTCTATAACACCGGTCTACACATCTTTGACGACCACTTCCTCCCCGAGATCATCGATCCGCAAACCGGAAAACAACTGCCGCCCGGCCAGGAGGGGGAATTGGTGATCACCACCCTGACCAAGGAGGCCTTTCCCCTGATCCGCTACCGCACCCGGGACATTACGGCGCTCCACGAAGAGTCCTGTCCCTGTGGCCGGACCCACGTCCGGATGTCCAAAATCATGGGGCGTACCGACGACATGCTCATCATCCGCGGCGTCAACGTCTTTCCATCGCAGGTGGAAAGCGTGCTCCTGGAAATCGGACACGCCGAGCCGCACTACCTGCTGGTGGTCGACCGCCGGGGCCCGCTGGACCAACTGGAGGTCTGGGTCGAGGTTTCGGAAAAAGTCTTTGCCGACGAAGTGCGGCGCCTGGAGACCCTGGAAAAAACCATCCAACGGGAAATTGAAGGCACCCTGGGCATCAGCGTTAAGGTCAAGCTGGTGGAACCCAAAACTATCGAACGCAGTCAGGGCAAGGCCAAGCGCGTAATCGACAAGCGGGATCTACATAATTTACATAATAAAACAAAGTAAGGCCGAAGGAGGAATATGAAATGTGGGTAAAACAGATTTCCATCTTTCTGGAAAACAAATCAGGCCGGCTGGCCGCCGTAACCAGACTCTTGGCCGACCACGGGTTTAACATCCGGGCGCTTTCGATCGCCGACACGTCCGACTTCGGCATCCTGAGACTCATCGTCAACGACCCCGCCCGGGCCTACCAGGTGCTCAAGGACGCCGGGTTCACGGTCAGCGAAACGGAGGTCCTGGCCGTCGAGATGCCCGACCGGCCGGGAGGTCTGGCGGGGGTGCTGGATCTGCTCAACGAGGCGGGGATCAACATCGAGTACCTTTACGCCTTTGTGTCCAAATCGGCCGAAAACGCCCTGGTGCTCTTAAAGGTCGAAAACCTGGAAAAGGCAGCCGGGGTGCTCACCGCCAACGGCGTCACCATCCAGGGTCACAACATAGTCCACCAGATCTAGTACCGACAGAGCCGCCGCCCGGTTCCGGGGCCCCCAGCATCATCCCTGCGCCGGCGATCTCCGCCGGCGCAGGTGGATTTTATGGGGAGTTAATCATACAAATGCTGGCGCGTCAGGGGCAGGTCGTTGTTCAGCCCCTTGGAAAAGAGAATCTGGTGGATGTCGAGGCCGCTGACCCTAAACGAGGCGGCGCAGGAATGGAGATAAAGCCTCCACATCCGGGCGAACCGCTCGCCGAACTGTTCCACCACCCGCGTGTAATTCCGGTCGTAGTTTTCAGCCCACCGTTCCAGGGTCATGGCGTAGTGCAAGCGCAGGCTTTCCACGTCCAGCACGTGAAAATCGTACTCGGGCAACAGCCAAATCGTTTCCCGGAGCGAGGGAATATAACCCCCGGGGAAAATGTACTTTTCGATCCACGGGTTTACCGGGTCCTCGGTCATATGGGTGATGGTGTGCAGCAAGGAGAGGCCGCCGGGCTTCAGCATCTTCGCCACCGCCGCCATGTACACCGGGAGATTGGCCCGCCCCACGTGTTCAAACATCCCGACGCTGACCACCCGGTCAAAGGTGCGCCCACTGTCAGCCAGGGTACGGTAATCCATCAATTCGGCCTCGACCTGGCCGGTCAGGCCCAGGTCAGCGATGCGCTTCCTGGTTTCGGCCACCTGTTGCTCGCTGAGGGTGATCCCCAACGCCCGCACTCCATGCTGCTGGGCCGCCCGGACGATCAGCCAGCCCCAACCGCTTCCGATGTCCAGCAGCGTGTGGCCGGGTTTAAGCTGCAGTTTCCTCAACGTATGGTCGACTTTCTGTAACTGGGCCTGGTGGAGGCTGTCGTTAGGTGATTTGAAATAGGCACATGAGTAACTCATGGTTTCGTCAAGCCAGAGGCTGTAAAACTCGTTGCCGATATCGTAGTGGTACTGCACGTCCTTCTTTTGCCGCGCCGGGGAATTGCGCCAGGGCAGCATCTGCGCCGCTTTCAGGGCAAACAGCGCCTTCCTGGACTCGCCCAGGGCATTGCGGTATTCGATCGCCGTCCGCACCAGTTCCCTGAGGTCACCCTCCACCTCGACCCGGCCTTCCATGTAGGCCTCGCCAAATCCTAGTTCCGGTTCCTTCAATACCCGCGGCAATACGGCCGGATCCCGGAGAATAAGCTTGAACCTGGGTGTTCCCCGCCCAAACCGGTCCGTTGTGCCGTCCCAGTACTGCACCGAAAAGCCCTTCCCCTGAACGCGCTCGAACAGTTTTCGAACCAGAGTCTTCTGCAAAATTGTCACCCCCCTGGATAAACGGGGCCGGGCCCAAAAGCCCCGGGATATGATAACCCGCAAGATAATACTTGCGGGTTAGTGACAAAACTAGCCGCTGGTTCGTTGGCGCAGTCCGGCAGTTTATCCTGGCGGGTTTAGAACTGGCAGTGTACTTGGTCTTTCCAGCCCCGATTGCGAATAATTGTACCGCCAACAGGCCTGTTTGTCAAGCAATAGCCCTAATTCGTAGTTGTCAAAGACAACTAGGGCTCTCAAGCCAGCCATCCGAATTTGAGTAGGGTTTGCGTAAACCGCCATCCGGGGATTATACGTACGGCAGTACCGGGGCCGAGCGGCGGCTCTGCCGGCATGAAAAACCGGGAGGCGGTGATCCGCCTCCCGGTCGGTGGTTTTTGACCCGAACCGCGGACCGTCTATCCCTGCACGGTGGCCGGCGTGGTCGCGGGCTTCTCCGCGGTCTCCACGTCGGACACACCCTCTAGCACCCGGAAGTTTTCCACGAAGAACAGGATGACCAACAGCGCGCCGAAGATCAGGCCGAAGAAACCCACCCACTCCATCCAGGTCGGGAAGTAGGTCTGCGTGTAGGCCGGTGCCATCCCGGTGAAGATCACGTTCGTCCGGTTCAGGATCACGCCCACACCGGTCAGGATCGAAGCGGTAACGATCCCGCCGACCGAGTTCCGGATGGACGGGATAAGGAACATCACCAGCGGCACAAGCAGGAATACCACGTGCTCCAGCAGGAACATGTTGCCCTGCAGGGTACCGTTGAAGACGTAATCCCAGGCACCGCGCGCCGTCAGGTCCCAAACCTTGAGCGCCACGTAAAACACCATCAGGGCAGCGCCCACCAGACACAGGCTGGCCAGCGACGGCATCAGGTCACTGAAGTTCTTGCCGTAGATCCGGCATAGCGCCCAGCAGGAGAAAGTCACCACCGCCGGACCGACCATCAGCGAGGAGATCATGAAGAACCACGGAATCCACAGCGACCACCAGGCCGGGTACAAGTGGGTGGTGGCGATAAACAGCCCGCCCAGCGAAGCCTGGTGTAGGGTCGGGAGCATGATCCCGAAGCAGATCAGCACCGGCATCGCCTTATCCAGTGCCTTATAGATTAACGGCGCGTCGATCCGCTCAAAGGCGATGTGCCCGAACTCCAGGATCTGAATGGTCCAGTACAGGGTCATACACCAGAGCACTTCAAACAGGATCGAGGTGTAACCCCAGTAGACGAACGGACGCCAGAAGTTGTAGTACACGGTAATATCGAATAACAGTCCGACCATCGCAATGCTGTAACCCAAAAGCGAGACAACCATGGCTACCCGGACCACCGGGTAAAAACGCTTAATGTGCAGCACGTGCGCCAGAAACACGGTCCCATAACCACAGCCGGCGATCGCGACCGCCGGGAACACCAGATACTTCCATAGACCCCACGTCCACTGGTCGTTCAGGTTGGTCACCGGTCCCAGGCCGAAGGCGAACCGGTATCCGGCCACCGCCAGGAACAAGACCATAAAGGCCAGCATAGCCCAGCGCAGCGGGGTCAGCCGGAATCCGAATCTGGAAGTGTACCTCTCGTCGTACGCCACTTTTCGCACCCTCCTCTTTCCTTAATTATCCGCGCTGGTTAGTGACCGTCCTCATCGCCGCTGCGCTTCTTGGTATACACGTAAAGCGCCGCAAAGGCAACCGGCAGGCTCACCGCCAGGAACGGCGCCTTGGACATGTACTTCCAAGTATACTTGGGAATACTCTTGTCAATGATGTCCTCACTGAAACCGAGTTCCTCGAAAGGCACGCTCGAGATATACAAAACAGAAGTGCCGCCGACTTCTTTCTCCCCGAAGATGTGATCCACGTACTGGTCCGGATTCTTGTTGATCCGGTCCCGGGCCTTTGCCAACAATCCGCCGCGCTTGCCGAACTCCAGGGCCTTGGTCGGGCAGGCCGCCACACAAGCCGGCTGCTGCCCCTCTTTTACCCGCTCGTAACACATGGGGCACTTGCTTATCCGGGAGAATACCTCTTCCCACTCAACCTGGATCGTAAGGAACGGGCAGGCCAGTTGGCAGTACCGGCAGCCAACACAGATCCCCGGATCCATATACACCACCGGGCCTTCCGGCGTCTTCCGGTAGGCGTGCACGAAACAGGCCTCGAAGCAGATCGGCTCCACGCAGTGCATACAGGCCCGGCGCACGTGCCGCCACTTCGTTTCGCCGTCCTTGCCTTCAGCAAGGTAGGCATTCATCACCAGGTAGTCGTAGGGGGTCAGGTGCGGCGTATTCCAATTCCCGGCCTCCCCGCGCGGCCGATGCGGCTGGTTCAGGGGCACGTAAGGCAGGTTGTGCGCCTGCTTGCAGGCCATCTGGCACGCCCGGCAGCCGATACACCGGTTCACATCGAACAGTATTCCGAACAACTCACTGGGATCTCGCTTGGCGGTCCGTTCAAGTAATTCCATTCGCCTAGCACCTCCTTGGTATCACCAAACTCACGTCTT
Organism: Candidatus Desulfopertinax cowenii; assembly: GCA_001899445.1. GTDB lineage: Bacteria > Bacillota > Desulfotomaculia > Desulfotomaculales > Desulforudaceae > Desulfopertinax > Desulfopertinax cowenii. The sequence continues at coordinate 197,731 of MPOA01000001.1, forward strand.
ACGCAAGACCACTCCGACACTCTCGACCCAGCTGGAACAGAGTGTCAGGAAATCACAAAGTCAGCAATGCGGGAACCACGGCGGACCTCGATCACGTGTACGGCGCAGGCGATGCACGGGTCGAAAGCCCGCACGATCCGCACCAGTTCGATCGGGTTGTCCGGGTCGGCCACCTGGACACCGATCAGCGCCTCTTCCAGCGGACCCCTGACTCCCTTGTCGTCCCGCGGGCCGATGTTCCAGGTGCTGGGCACCACGGCCTGGTAGTTCTTGATTACGTGGTCCTCAATTTCGATCCAGTGCCCCAGGGCACCACGCGGCGCCTCGGTCAGTCCGAATCCCCGAGCTTGACGCGGCACGTCGTAGGCTTCAAAGGCCGGTTCGCCGGGAACCAGTTCCTGGAGCCAGTCCAGCATGGCGTGGGCGGTCACCGTCGTTTCCACGGCCCGAGCAAAGTGCCGGCCCATCACCGAAAAGGCCTTGTCCCCAAGCCCGGTCACCTGTGGGTTCTTGCCGACCCACATCCTAGCCAGCGCCCCGACCTCGCAGGGATGATCCTGGTACCTGGGCGCCTTGATCCAGGAGTAAGCGCCGCGCTTGTCCACCTCGGGTACGGTTTCGCCCTCGAAGGGGTGCTTCCCGGTGCCCGACTTATACCACGAATAGGTCACGTGCTCCTTGATCTGGTCGGCGTCCACCGGCACGTACCGGCCGTCGACGTAAGCCCCCCGGGTGAAAAACTGGTTCGCTCCGTTGGGATCTTTTTGGTCAGTTAACGGATAAGCACCGTAAGACAACAGGTTCTTGCAGCCGGTCCCGATCTCGAACCAATCCTCGTAAGCGCCGGCCACCGCTAAAACGTCGGGCACGTACACGTTGTCGATGAAGGAGATCAACTCGCGGAGCTTACTCTCGTAGGCTTTGATCAGTTCCTCCGTGACCTCGGTGGTCACCCCGCCCGGCAGGAACACCGTGGTGTGCGGTAACCGGCCGCCGAATACGGCCCCCATTTCGTGTGCCTTGCGCCGCATTCCCAGCGCTTGAATGTAGTGTTCTACGACCACCGCCGTCACGTCCGGCGGGAGACGGTAATCGCCCTCGTACCGCGGTACAAACGGCGCGGTTTCGGGTCCTTTGACGTAGTCCAGGGCGGCCAAGTGGTAAAAGTGCAGAATGTGAGACTGGATCAGGTTCGCGCCTTGGATCAGGTTTCTGATGATCCGGGCGTTTCTTGGCGGCGTAATCCCGAAAGCATCTTCCAAGCATAGCACCGAACTGATGCCGTGGGAGATCGGTCAGACACCGCAGATGCGCTGCGTGATATGTTGCGCATCGCGCGGGTCGCGCCCCTTCAGGATAATCTCCAGACCGCGGAACAATGCCCCGGTGGTTTTTGCATCGCGCACCCGGTTCCCATCCAGCTCAACCTTCACCTTGAGGTGGCCCTCGATCCTGGTTACCGGATCGACGATTATGGTACGTGCGCTACTCACAACTCCTCACCTCCGCGATTATCCTTTGTTTCCGGTCACCGGCATACCGCCGTAAAGCGGCGAGCAGCCGTCCGGGAAGGTCGCCTCCGAGCAGGCCTGGCACGGCGCTCCGGCCGCGATACACCAGTTGGTGTTGTTGTTCCAACCCCGCTTGGGACAATCCGACATGGCAATAAAACCTTTGCAGCCCAGGTACTGCAGGCAACCCTCGTCGCCGATCCGCTTGGCAAACCGGCCCGCCTCAAAGTCTGGGCGGCGCGGACAGTTGTCGTGAATGGGAATCTCGTAGAACATCTTGGGCCGCAGGTAACGATCTAGGGCGGGGATCTCATTATAGGTGAGCACATAAGTCAGGGTGCCCAGGAAGTGATCTGGATGCATCGGACAATTGGAAATGTTAATCACGTTGTGTGCTCGCCGCCAGGGCTGATCGTTCAGCACCGCATCCACGCCCAACACCCCGGTCGGGTTCGGGGCGGCGCCGGGGATACCGCCATATGCCGCGCAGGAACCAGCGGCGATAACCGCCTTCGCCCGCTTGCCGAGACTCAGGAGCGCCTCGTGCATGGTGAGCTCCTTGTGGCCGATCTCACCGATGAAGCAGTACTTACCCTTGTCGTTCACAGGAATACCGCCTTCGACCACCAGGAAGAACTCACCGGCGAACCGGTCGGCGACCTCTTCCAGGGTGTGCATTCCGAGGTGTCCGGAGGCGGCCATTATATTGGGATGATAGCGCAGGCTGATTACGTCCAGGAGCACCTTTTCAATGGATGGATCCACGGTGTTCAAGAGCGAAACCGAGCACCCGGTGCAGCTTGCGCCCTGAATCCACAGCACGGGGACCTTATCCTCGACGGCTTTGGCCAGCGCGTGGGTAATCTGGGGTCCCAGCAATGACATCAGGCTTAAGCCCGCGGCGGACATCCCACACAACTTTACGAATTCCCGCCGGGTAAGCTTGCGCACCTAAACTCCCTCCCTACACTCTAAGATTTTCCGAACCATAACGGAGACAACTAACAGAGATCAAGCCGCAGAATCGGGAAAAGTGCCGCTTTCACACGGCGCCCACTCCGGGCGCCGGAGCCCAACCCCCGGATCCGCAACCAAGGGACTGCCCCGCCGCCAAGACCCTCCACCGCGCACCGTAAATTGGCAGGGGAAATCCTTTAGTTGCGGATCGGGGGGTTGAGCGTTAGCCAAAGTCCCTTTTCTCACCTCCTCTATTGTGACTAATGGGACAAGATCATAATAAATTTTATGATGGGGAGTTAATTTAATATTATTTATCATGATAGCATAAGGCCTGTCAACATAGTAGGGCTCTTCTAAAATAACTTCGTAAAATATATTTAGATGATTTAGATGATCTTTCCTAGAAACAAAGGTAAATGTAAGCCGGTCAGCAAAGCAGTAGCCTTGATAATAAAGTTGTATTGACAGAAGACAAATGGCAACCTCCGAACTGTTTGAAGTTTAAGGTAAAGAGAGAAAATCAGGGCAAGCAAAGTCTTTTTTTTGCCTCCTCAAAGGCCAGTTCAACGGCTTCTTCCGGGGTGCCGGCCGCCAGTATCCCGGCTTCCAGGCCCCTGCCAGAAATCAACCGCCAGGTATCCAGACCGACAACCGGCTTTTCCATTTTTAGCGCCAAACCGATCTCCGAAAGAGTGCCGTAGCCGCCGTCGATCGCAATCAGGACGTCGCAGGCGCAGGCGATCACCGCGTTACGGGCGTCCCCCAGGCCGGTGGCCAGGGCCACTGACAGGTACGGGCTGCCTTGCCGCCGATCTCTGCCGGGTAACACGCCCACCACCAGTCCACCTTCCCGCCGGGCACCGCGGGCCGCACCCTCCATTACGCCCCCCCGGCCCCCGCAGACTAAAATCCCGCCGCGCCGGGCGATTTCCATCCCGACCTCCTCGGCCCGTTTCTCCACCGTCGCAGAGCACGAAGCCGCGCCAATCACCCCGATGTAAAACACGCTCATACCCCTCTTCGGAACCATAATCCCGGCACCTTACCGCCGGGCCGTCCAGTAGCGGGCCGCTCATTGAAAAAAGACCGGGGACCCGGTCTTTGGTCAATTTACAGCGCCGAATGCAGCTCCTTAAACACCAGATTAAAGGTCAGGATCTCCAGCTTCACCGCCAGGTCCACGTTCCGAACCACCACGTCGTTCGGAACTTCAACTACCACCGGACCGAAAGTAAGTAACGCCCGAATCCCGCACTCGACCAGCTGATTGGCGGTATCCTGTACCGCACTCAATGGAACGGCGATCACCCCAATCTTCACGTCGAACTCGCGAATCACCTCGGGCAGCCGCTCCAACGACAGAACCTCCAAATCCTGAACCCGCTTACCGATTTTGGTCAGGTCGTTGTCAAAGATCCCCACGATGTTGAAGCCGCGGTCCTTGAAGCCCCGGTAAGTACAAAGGGCCGTCCCCAGATTGCCAGCCCCGACCAATACCATCGGCCACGCCCGGGTAAGCCCCAGGATTTTCAAAATATAATGAATCAAATCCTTGACGTTGTACCCGACCCCGCGCGTGCCAAACTCGCCGAAATAAGCCAGATCCTTGCGCACCTGCGCCGGACTGACGCCCACGCCCTTTGCGATTTCGCTGGACGAAACCGTGTTGATCCCCCGACGTTCCAACCGCTCCAAAAAACGGGAGTAAATCGACAGGCGGGTGACCGTAGCCTCCGGAATCCTTAAAGCTTTCATCCCTTGAGCCCCCCCCTGTGTCACTGTTGGTTGTCAGTTGCCATGAATAATTCCGAAAAGTTAAACAACTTCATTTGAATCATTATACAGTGGCCTTTTGAAGGGGTCAATTATTTTTGTTAAAAATATCACTTTCATTTTTTATTTGCCGTGGCCGCCCTTAATTCCCGCACGGCCGCCGCCACGCTCGCGGCACCGAAAACGGCCGAACCGGCGACCAGAACGTTTGCCCCGGCCCCGACCGCCACGGCCACCGTCTCCGGACCGATGCCCCCGTCCACCTCCAGGTCCAGCGGAATCCCGCGCCGGTCCAACAGGCGCCGGAGACTTGCAATTTTTGGTACAACCTCCGCCAGAAACCGCTGCCCGCCGAAACCGGGGTTCACCGTCATCAATAACACCTGGTCCACCAGGGGTAGCACGTATTCAATGGCGCTTAAGGGTGTGGCCGGGTTTAAGGCCACTCCGGCCCGCATACCCTTTTCCCGGATCAGCCGTATAGTCCGGTCCAGGTGTCGGGTAGCCTCGGCGTGCACGGTTAGGATGTCAGCCCCCGCCTCGGCAAAGGAGATTACGAAACGCTCCGGGGCTTCGATCATCAGGTGCACATCAAAGACCAGCGCGCTGCGAGGCCGCAGGGCTGCCACCACCGGCGGGCCCAGGGTAATGTTGGGTACAAAATGTCCATCCATCACGTCAATGTGCAGGTAATCGGCGCCGGCATTTTCCACTTTTTGGATTTCTTCCGCCAGCCGGGCGAAGTCGGCCGATAGAATGGACGGGGCGATCTTGATCATGGTTTGCGCTTTTCCTCCCGAACCATAATTTCGCGTAAGAACCCCAAATAGTGCGCATAGCGCGAACGGGCCACCGCCCCGGCTGCTACGGCTTGTCTAACCCCGCAATCCGGCTCCTGGTAGTGCAGGCAGTCCGTAAATCGGCACGGACGGGCTTGGCGGCGCAACTCCGGGAATAAACCGGCCAACTCCTCACGGGTGATCCCGTCCAGGCTTAACGCGGAAAAACCGGGCGTATCGGCCACCCAGCCCCCCCCGTCCAGGGGCAGCAGTTCAACGTGCCGGGTGATGTGCCGTCCCCGCTTCAATTTCCGGCTGATCTCTCCGGTGCGCAGGGCCAGCCCGGGCTGAACCGCGTTGACCAGGCTGGATTTCCCCGCCCCGGACGGTCCGGCCAAAACCGTGACCCGCCCCAAAAGGGATTCCCGAAGTTCCGAAACGCCCAGCCCGGTTACCGCGCTGGTAATGTAGGTGGGATAACCGGCGTCCAGGTAAACCCGAAGCCAGGGACTCTGAAGTTCGCCCGAATCGGCCAGGTCGGCTTTATTGACGCAAATAACCGCACTGATTCCAGCCGCCTCGCAGTGTACGAGAATCCGGTCCAACAGGTTGAGTGACGGGGCCGGATCCCGGAACGCGATCACCACCAGGACCCGGTTGGCGTTGGCGATCGGCGGACGGCGCAACTCGGAACGCCGCGGTCGAACCTCCTCGATCACGCCCCGGCCGCCGGACAAAGCCCGCAACACGACCCGATCGCCGACCACCACCCTCCCCCTGGTCTTCAATCGGCCCCGGATGGTACACTGCCGGATTGTTCCCTCGTGGTAGACGAAAAAATAGCCGCCGTAGGCCTTTACAACCAACCCCTCGGGCATCCGGTAACCGCCCCTATTCAAAAGTCTGTTCGTTTACCAGATTGCCATCGATATAGGAACTGATCGTCGCCCGGCCGTAGTAGCGCACGGACCGGGAAACCCGCTCTCCCGACTCGTGTTCGCCGCTGTACGCTTCACGTTCGCCCTGGGCATCCCGGACCACAATTACCAGCGTATGGGGCTGTCCATCGTTGGGAATGTTGTTGTAAACCGTCACGGACCGGGCCTCAGGCCCCGGCCCCTCGCTAACGGTGAGTTTTACCACGGTGTCCTCCTGGACCTCGTCCCCACCCCGGGGATCCTGGGCGATGACCCGGCCCGCGGGGTATTCACGACTCACTTTTTTACTCACCTCCGGCACAGTCAACAGGCCAGCTTCGGCGAGTTTGGCCCGGGCCGCGCTTTCCTCCAGGCCGATCAGGTTGGGAACCGCGATCAAATCCGGCCGGGGCGAACGGGCGCTGACGAACAGCCGCACCTTGTCGCCCTTGGGGTGGACCGTGTTTGGCCCCGGCTCGGTCCGCACCACCGTTCCCGGCGGGGAGAATTCGTCGGTGACCGCTTTCTCCTCCCCGATTTCAAAACCACTCGCCCGCAGCCGCGACCGGGCCTCGGCCAGGGTTCGGCCGATGACGTCTGGTACCCGGACCATCTCCGGCCCGCGGCTTACGGTGAGAAAAATGACCCGCTGCTGCTTCACCCGGCTGCCTGGCTCTACGTCTTGCTTGATCACCACGCCCAATTCCTCGGAACTGTATTCCTCGGACACCGAAGTCCGCAAGCCCAAACTCTCCAGTTCGCGTTGGGCATCGGCCAGGAGCAAGCCCTCAACCGGGGGCACGACCACCTCCGGGACCTGCATGTAGCTTTGCAGGCCGAAGAACCCACCGATGGCTAGGCCGACCACAGCCAGAATGATCGCCACCAGCGCACCGCTACTCAGCCGTTTCCCGGAGGACCGGGCCGGCTCGTAAACCATAGTTGCCGAGCTAACCGTCTCCTCATCTTCCCCGTTGAGCCTGATCGCTTTCAGTTCTGCGGCCATTTCCCGGGCGGAGGCAAACCGGTCGGCCGGGGTTTTAGCCATTGCCCGGCGGATAATCCGATCGAACTCGGGGGACACCTCCGGGTTGCGCTCCTGGAGGGGCGGTACTTCGTCCTGGATATGCTTAAGGGCAATGGAAACCGGATTGCCCCCGTTGAAAGGCACCGTTCCGGTCAGCATCTCGTACAGCACAACCCCCAGCGCGTAGATATCCGACTGGGCGTCAGCCGTGTCGCCCCGGGCCTGTTCCGGGGAAATGTAGTGCACCGAACCCACCAGGTTCTTGGTTTGCACCAGGGTCGCGGCCGTGCTCTCCCGGGCAATACCAAAGTCGGCCAGCTTAGCCTGGCCATTTTTAGTAATCAGTATATTGTACGGCTTCACGTCGCGGTGAATGATTTTGTGGTAGTGGGCGTGTTCAAGGGCGTCACAGACCTGGCAAGCAATGGCCACCACGCGGGCGGGTGTCAGCCGGCCCTCGCGCCTGATCACGCTTTTCAGGTCTTCACCGTCAACATACTCCATCACCAGATAGTGCACGTCCCCCTCCTGTCCGACGTCATAAACGTTGACGATGTTGGGATGGGACAGACTGGCCACCGCCCGCGCCTCCCGGTGAAAGCGCGTCACAAACTCCTCGTCGGTGCTGAATTCGGAACGCAGCACCTTGATGGTGACCGACCGCTGCAACAGCGAATCGTGGGCCTTAAAAACCTCCGCCATCCCGCCGACGCCCAGTTTTTCTGCTATTTCATAGCGGTTTCCCAAAACTTTGCCGATCATGTCGCTCAAAGCACCACCAGAATTAGGGTAATGTTGTCAGTTCCGCCCCGGTCCAAGGCCAACCGCAGAAGGTCCTGGACTCTCTGTTCGGGATCGTCCACACTCTCGATCAGGGCCCGAATTGTTTCGTCCGGCACCTGGTTGGTCAACCCGTCGGTACAAAGCAACACCCGGTCGCCGGCCCGGACCGCAACCTGACGCAGATCAACCTCCAGTTCGGCCTCTGTTCCCAGAGCCCGGCTCAACACGTTACGGTAGAGATGCAACGGAACATCCTCGGCCCGGATGCGGCCCTCATTCAGGAGCTCCTGGATCACCGAGTGGTCTTCCGTTAGCTGTAACATTTCCTCGGAGCGCACCAGGTAAACCCGGCTGTCCCCTACATGGGCCAGAAACAGGCGGTCCCCCCGGATGACACAGGCCGAAAGCGTGGTACCCATACCGTTATACGTTTCATTTCGGGATGATTCCTCAAATACCTGTCGGTTAGCCTCTTTCACTGCCTGCAGGAGTGAATTGCCAACGTCTCCGCTCTCGTCAACAAGTCGCTGAAACTGCTGGTTGAGCACCGCTAGGGCCAGCCGGCTGGCCACCTCCCCGGCCTGGTGACCACCCATGCCATCGGCCACGGCGAACAACCCGTACTCGCCGTTTACGCAAAGGCCATCCTCGTTTTTGGCCCGCACAAGGCCGGCACTGGTCACAGAACTCCAACGCATTCCCTTTCACTCCCTGCGGCGCGGTGGCCGGTATCGCCGCCGGAGCTGACCGCATGCCGCCCCGATATCGGCCCCCATCTCCCGGCGGACTGACACCGGAATTCCCCGCGCCTCAAGTACCCGCCGGAAGGTTCCGACAGCCGCGGCGGTCGGTGCTGTGAAATCGTATTCCGGCACCGGGTTAGCCGGAATCAGGTTTACGTGGCCGCGCGCGTGCGCCAGCAGTCCGGCCAGTTCCATGGCCAGCTCCGGCGTGTCGTTGATGCCGCCCAAAAGGGCGTACTCGAAAGAAACTCGCCGCCCCGTCCGGCGGGCGTACTCCACGCAGGCCGGAATCAACTCTTCCAGGGGATATTTCCGGTTCACCGGCACCAAAATGTCCCGCAACTCGTTGTTGGGTGCGTGCAGGGACACCGCCAGCGTCAGGCCATAATCTCTCCGGGCCAGGTCCCGGATCCGGGGCACCAGGCCACACGTGGACAGGGTGATCCGCCGCTGGCTGAGGTGCAAGCCGTAAGCGGCGCTCACGTTGTCGATGAACCTCACCGTATTCCCGTAATTGTCGAGGGGCTCCCCCATCCCCATGAGCACAACGTGGGTAACATTTTCCCCGCTCGCCCGTTGGACGCTCAAGAGTTGCTCGTAGATCTCCCCGGCCCGAAGGTGACGCACCCAGCCCCCCAGGCCCGAGGCACAGAACCGGCAGCCCATGCGGCAACCGACCTGGGTGGATACGCAGACCGTCCGGCCGTAATCGTGGCGCATCAGTACCGTCTCCACGGAGTTGCCGTCGGCTAGACCCAGGAGGTACTTAACCGTATCGCCCTTCGCCGACACCCGGGAGTCGATAATCTCCAGGCGGCCGATCATAGCGTCCCCGGACAGGTAGTCGCGTAAACGCGCCGGCAGGTTGGTCATCTCCCCAAAGGAAGAAACCCCTTTTTTAAACACCCACTCCGCCAGCTGCCGCGCCCGGTACCGGGGCTCGCCATAGGTGGCAACCAGAGCTTCCAGTTCTTCTAGGGTCAGATCTTTGAGGTCAACGATAACAGTCACCTCATCACTTAGCCCCTAACCTAGCCTACATGTATTTTCGCCGCAGTCGCGCGATGAAGAAACCGTCCATCGCGTGGGTGTGCGGGTAGATCTCCAGATAGCCCTGCGCCATTTCTTTTGCCCCCAACCCGGCGGGCAGGAAAGGACGCAGGTCCTCGAAAACGAAGTCGTGATGGTGCGCCAGGAACCCTTGCACCTGTCCCAGGTTTTCCTCGTAGGTGATGGTGCAGGTGCCGTACACCAGGACCCCGCCGGGGCGCACGCACTGGGCGGCCCCGGCCAGAATCGACTCCTGGAGACGCACCAGCCCGGTGATTTGCCCCGGTTCTTTGCGCCAACGGGCGTCCGGCCGCCGCCGCAGAACGCCCAGTCCGGAACAGGGGGCGTCCACCAGCACGTAATCCGCCCAGCCAGCAAACGGACCCGGCAGATCCCGGGCATCCAAAAGCATGGTTTCCACGTTCGTGATTCCGAGCCGACGGCAGTTTTCCGCCACCAAGTCGAGCTTATGCGGGTGGATGTCCATGGCCTTGATGACCCCTTCGTTCTGCATCAGTTGGGCCATGTGGGTGGTCTTACCCCCCGGCGCGCTGCAAACGTCCAAAACCCGGGCGCCGGGCGCCGGATTCACGGCGTGGGCGACCAGCATGGAACTCTCATCCTGGATTTGGAACAGGCCTTCCTGGAAGGAAGACAGGGAACGTATGGAAAGAAATCCGTCGATTTGCAGGCCATCCGGGGCAATCTCCGTCCGCCGGACGGTAAGCCCCTCCTGCACCAACCGGTGCATCAGCGTGTTCCGGTCCACCTTGAGGGTATTCGTCCGGATGGTATTGGGCGGAATGGTGTTGTTCGCCTGGCACAGGGCAATGGTGCCCTCCGGCCCGAACTCGGTCAGCCACCGCTCCACCATCCAGGTGGGATGGGAATACTTCAGGCTAATGTGGTCCACCGGATCCTCTTCCAGGTCCGGAAACACAATCTGGTCCTTTTGCCGGGCAATGTTGCGCAGCACACCGTTCACGAACCGGGCAGCCCCCGGCGTGCCAAACTTCTTGGCCAGTTCTACCGCTTCGTTGCAGGCAGCCCCGGGAGGAACCTTGTCCATGTAAAACAGCTGGTAAACCCCCAGGCGCAGAATGTTGCGGATCCACACGGTCTGGGCCCCCAGCGGTTGCTTCAGGTAACGGGCAGTGATCCAGTCCAGGGTGTTCAGGGTGCGCAACGTGCCGTAAGCCAGCTCGGTGGCGAAAGCGCGGTCCAGCTTGGTGGGGCGATATTCCTCTAGCGCCCGGTTGAGTGCCAGGTTGGCGTAAGCCCCGTCGGACTCCACCGCCTTCAAAATGTGCAAGGCGATCTCGCGTGCTGCTACTACCGTCAATTAGATCCCCTCGTTAAATCCCGCATGTCTTTCTACCTAGATTCTCCCAGTAGGATACCCGGGGCCAGCGGATGGCCGCGCAAAAAGTCCTCGGCGCGCATCCGCTTGCGTCCCGCCGGCTGCAACTCGTGAATCTTCAAGGCCCCCGCACCAGTCCGGACTACCAGGCCCTGTTCTGGGTCCGCCAGGAGCAGCCGTCCGGGCCGCATGTCCCCGCCTTCGAAATCTACGGCCTCGGCGCGCCACACTTTCAGTTCCCGGCCGCCAAGCAAAGTGTAGGCGCCGGGCCAGGGATCCAGGCCCCGGACCTGGTTCTTGATCGCAGGCGCCGACCGGGTCCAGGCAATCAGTTCGTGCTCCCTGCGGATAGGCGGGGCATAGGTTGCCCGGGCTTCGTCCTGGGGACGGGCGGTAAGTTCACCCGCGGCGAGCCGGTCCAGGGTCTCCACCAGCAGGGCGGCCCCCAGTCGGGCCAGGCGGTCGTGAACCAGGCCCATGTTATCGTCCGGCCCGATTAGAAGCGTCTTCTGCAGGAAGATGTCTCCGGTATCCAGCCCCTCATCCATCAGCATGGTGGTGACACCGGTTTCCGGTTCCCCATTCATCACCGCCCAGTGAATGGGGGCAGCCCCCCGGTAGCGGGGCAACAGTGAAGCGTGCACGTTGACGCATCCCAAGCGCGGAATCTTCAGGATTTCAGGCGGCAAAATCCGCCCGTACGCCACCACCACGATGACGTCCGGATTCAGGGCGCAGAGCAGCTCAATGAAGGCGGGGTCCTTCAACCTGACAGGCTGCAACACCTCCAGCCCCTGCTCCAGGCTGTACTGCTTCACCGGACCGGGGGTGAGTTTTCGCTTCCGGCCCCGCGGCCGGTCAGGCTGAGTCACCACCCGCAGGACCGGATACCCGGCTCCAACCAGAACCTGGAGCACGGGAACCGCAAACTCCGGTGTACCCATATATATCAGACGCAGATTCCGGAAGCTGCTCACTCCTTCTTATAGACCCGCACCGCGCGGTCAAGGAACAAGATCCCGTCCAGGTGATCGATTTCGTGCTGAAAAACACGCGAGGCCAAACCCTCCGCACTGTACGCCACCGGTTTACCTTTCAGATTGTAACCGCGCACGGTCAACCGCGGCGCCCGTTCCACCTGGCCCCAGATCCCGGGAACGCTCAGACAGCCTTCCTCGCCCAGTTCCGGGTCTCCTTCCAAGCGTACGATCTCCGGGTTGATGAGCACGATCAAATTGTTCCCCAGATCCACCACCACCACCCGCTTTGAAACCCCGATCTGGGGCGCGGCCAGACCGACGCCGCCCGCATCATACATGGTCTCCACCATGTTGGCGACCAGCTTTTCGATCTGGGGGGTAATTTTTTTGACCTCCCGGGCTTTCTCCCGCAGGATGGGGTCGGGATGCCGGACAATCTGGAAAACGGCCAAAATCCACACTCCCAAAACTAGAATGTATCCGAAATCAGGTGAAATGCCGCGGGTCCATGTCCACGCTTACCACTACCCGGTCCCGGCTTTTGATGCCCTCGAACCTGTCCAGGGCTTCCCGCAGAACGTTACGTAGCACTTTCCGTTTTGGGGACTTTAAAATCAGCTGCCGGCGGAAATAGTCCTTTATTTTCGAAACTGGTGGCGCTGCCGGACCCATCACCTGAACCTGTTCATCCCCCACCACCGCCAGGAGATCTCGGAGATCCCGGGCAGCGCGCTGCAACTGTGGCTCCCGCTTCCCTCTGAGGAGCACCCGGGCCAGCGTGGTAAAAGGCGGATAGCCCAATTCCCGGCGCAGGCTCATTTCCCGGATAAAAAACTGGGCGTAGTCCTGGTTGACAGCCGCCTGGATACTATAGTGTTCCGGGCGATAGGTTTGCACCACCACCTCACCCGGCACCGGGCCACGACCCGCCCGGCCCGCCACCTGGGTAATCAACTGGAAAGTACGCTCCGCCGCCTGGTAATCGGGAAGCAGGAGGGTGGTATCAGCGTTAACCACGCCCACCAGCGTCACCCCGGGTAAATCAAGGCCCTTGGCGATCATCTGGGTGCCGATCAGAATGTCGGCGCGTCCTTCGCGAAACTCCGCCAGCACCCGATCGTGGCTCCGTTTCCGGGTCACGGTATCCCCGTCCAGCCGGAACACGCGCGCCTGCGGAAACAAACGGCGCGTTTCCTCCTCGATTCTTTGGGTGCCGGTTCCGAATCTGTTCAATTGTGTGCTCCCGCATTCCGGGCAAGCATCCGGCAGCGGCCGGCGGTACCCGCAGTAGTGACAACGCAGGAAACCGTCGTTATGATAGGTCAGGCTGATGGCGCAATGGTAGCAGCACAACGCTTCACCGCACGCCCGGCACAACACAATGGTTGCGTAACCGCGCCGGTTCAAAAAAAGAATCACCTGTTGCCCCTCACGAAGCCTCTCGCTTATTTTGCCCGCCAGGTAGCGGCTAAAGACATGCCGGTTTCCGGCCTGAAGTTCTTCCCGCAGGTCCACCACCCTGACCGAGGGCAGGGCCCGGCCGTCCACCCGCCTAGTAAGCTTTAAGAGCCGGTAACGATTACCGGTCAACGCCCCGGCGTAAGTACGGAGGGCCGGGGTGGCGGACCCCTGAATCACCACCGCCCCGAAAAAGGCAGCGCGGGCCCGGGCCACTTCACCGGTCGAATACCGCGGACTCTCCTCCTGTTTATAACTGGGCTCGTGCTCCTCATCAAGCACAATCAGGCCGATGTTCTGCAGCGGGGCAAAAACGGCGGAACGGGCGCCGACCACCAGCGGCGCTTCGCCCCGGAAAATCCGGTACCACTCGTCGTAGCGCTCTCCCGCCCCCAGACGGGAGTGCAGAATGGCCACCAGGCTGCCAAAGCGGGCCTTAAACTGGTGAATCAACTGGGAAGCAAGCGTAATCTCCGGCACCAGCACCAGGGCCTCGCGACCCCGCGCCAGGGTGGAGGCGGCGGCGCGCATGTAGATTTCGGTCTTGCCGCTCCCGGTGATCCCGTGCAGCAGAAACATTTCCCGCCGCTCTGACTGCAACCCGCGCTCAATATTCTCCAGGGCCACCATTTGCTCCGCCGTGAGACGGGGAAGCTCGGCGCCGGCTGCCACCTCTGGGTAGGGATCCCGCACCACCACGCGCCGCGAGGTGGTCAGCACCCCCTTGTCCAGTAACCGGCTCACTACTCCGGGGGTGACGCCGGCCTGCGCCGCCAACTGCGTCCGGGTCAGACCAGGGCGTTCCCCGGCGGTAAGCCAGGCCCGCCGCTGTTTCGGCGTCAGGCTGGCCTCGTCCGTAAGCGGCGCGGGCACCGCCCAGATCCCCTCTTCAAAACGCGGTCCCCTAGATGAGCGGGAAGGGGCGACGATACACTGCAGGGCCTGGGCCGTGGTACACAGATAGCGTCCAGCCATCCAGCGGGCCAGGGCGTAAAGCTCCGGCGTGAACGCCGGGCGGGAATCCAGTATCTTCACGATATCCTTGACGGGATCCACCGCGGCGTGGGAACGGAAACCGACCACGTATCCGGAAAGCTCCCGCCGCCCGAAGGGCACCAGTACGCGTGCCCCAGGGCACAGCTCCGCCTGCAGGTGCTTTGGCACCCCGTAGTGATAGACTTGATCCACCCGCGAGAGCGGCAGGTCCACCACGATCTCGGCGTAACACCGCTCAGGCACCGGCTCCACCGTCCCTGATTCTCAGCACCTCGTCCAGGAGACGCCAGGCCACCTCGTACTTGTCCATCTTGGGCAGCCGGAGAAGCTGGCCGTCCGGAAAAGCAAACACCACCGCGTTGGTTTCCACGTCAAACCCGGCGTCCGGTCGGGTAACATCGTTGCCGACCACCAGGTCGGCGCCCTTTCTCCGAGCCTTATCCAGCGCTCGTTCCCCCGGGTCACCGGTTTCGGCTGCAAAACCGATCACCACCTGGCCCGGCTTCTTGCTCCGGCCGGCGTAGGCCAAAATGTCCTCGTTGGGCACCAGCTCCAGGGTCAGCGGCCGGTCACCCTTTTTGATCTTTTCCGGGGCTGCGGTCGCCGGCCGGTAATCGGCCACGGCCGCAGCCATGATCAACACTTCGCTTTCGGGCAGGTGACGGCTGACCGCCGTGAACATCTGGGCCGCCGTCGTCACCGAGACCAGGCTGACACCGTCCGGAGCCCGGAGAGCGGTGGGGCCGCTAACCAGGATCACACGGGCCCCACGGTCCCGGGCCGCCCGCGCTACCGCGTAGCCCATCCGGCCAGAACTGTGGTTGGTCAGGTAACGCACCGGATCCAGGGGTTCTCGGGTCGGCCCGGCGGTCACCAATACCCCGATCCCCTTCAAGTCGTCCGCCCCCCGCAAAAGCCCGGCGGCCCGGTCCAAGATCGCCTCGACCGCGGCCAGGCGTCCCGGGCCTTCCTCCCCACAGGCCACGCGGCCGGCTTCCGGACCACAGAAATGGTATCCAGCCGCCCGAAGCGCGGCGACATTCCGCTGTACCACGGGATTGGCGTACATGGCCGGGTTCATGGCCGGACAAAACAGCACCGGGCTCCGAAAAGCCAGAACCAGCGTGGTTAGTAAGTCGTCGGCCAGGCCGGCGGCCACTTTACCGATCAGGTTCGCCGTCGCCGGAGCCACAATCAGCAGGTCCGCCTGGCGGCCCAGGTCGAGGTGGACCATGGCTCCGGACCGTTCGGCAAACATTTCCGTATGCACCCGGTTGCCGGAAATTGCCTCCAGAGTCAGGGGCGAGACGAACTCGCGGGCCGCCCGGGTCATCACCACGTGCACCCCTGCTCCGTGTCTGACCAGTTGGCCCGCGATATCTGCCGCCTTGTAGGCCGCGATACTTCCCGTTACGCCCAGGATTACTTTCTTACCGCCCAGCAATAACTTTGTCCCCCGTTTCACGCCGACCTTACCCCGAACGCCCGCGCCGCCGCAACAGAAGTTCGTGCGGACCTGTTATTTTGGCCCCCGTTTAACCGGTCGAAACTTAATCTTGCCCGCGCAAATCTCTTCCAGGGCTTGGGTAACCGGCTTGGCACTCGACCCGACCACTCCTTGCTGGTTCTGCTCGGTGAGGATGCGGGCCCGCTTAGCCGAAATCACCACCAGAGTGTAACGGCTGTCCGCCTTTTTCATCAACTCATCCAAAGATGGCCGGTTCAACAATGGGTAACCACTCCTCACTGTACAATAAAAAAGTTCGCGCCAACCCGAATCAAACGACGCAGTCGGGCTTTGTAAAGTAAATTGGCCGACATTTTTCGGCCACAATTATCGCCTTAATCTTGGCCACAGCCGCCTCAAGGTGGTCGTTAACCACCACGTAGTCGTACTTGGGAACGGCCTCCAGTTCGGTCCGGGCCCACTCCAGCCGATTCACAATCTGCTCCTCTGAATCGGTACCCCGCCGGCGTAGCCGCCGTTCCAGTTCCGCAACGGAAGGCGGGCAGATAAAAATAAGCACCGCTTCGGGCGCCTTTTCCTTGACCTGCAGCGCCCCCTGGACATCAATTTCCAGGATGACGTCTCGCCCGTCCGCGAGCAGCCGGGTAACCGGACCGCGTGGCGTACCGTAATAGTCCTGGTATACCTGCGCCCACTCCAGAAGCTCATCCCGGGCGATCATCTCCTGGAACCGCTCCGGGCTGACAAAAAAATAATGAACGCCGTCCTCCTCCCCGGCACGTGGCGGTCGGGTAGTAGCCGAGACTGAAAGGACAATACTGTCAATTTGCCGGCACAACGCCTGACACAGGGTACCCTTGCCGACGCCGGAAGGACCCGAAATCACCAATAGGAGTCCCCGCACTCCGCCAGTACCCCCCTAAACCTTGCCGTCATCGCCATGCTGCTGCTGGGGGTGGGACTGTTCCAGCTTGCTGACCAGCCTGTGGGCCACGGTTTCAGGTTGTACCGCCGAAAGAATCACGTGGTCACTGTCGGTGATGATCACCGCCCGCGTTCTGCGGCCGTAAGTGGCATCAATCAGCATACCGCGGTCCCGGGCCTCGGTGATCATCCGTTTGATCGGGGCCGACTCCGGACTGACGATGGCCACAATACGGTTGGCGGACACAATGTTTCCGAACCCAATGTTGATCAGTTTGATATCCAAGAGCATTAACCCCCCTTTATGCTATTCAATGTTTTGAATCTGTTCACGTATCTTTTCCAGTTCACCCTTGAAGTCCACCACCCGACCGGTGATAATCTCGTTCTGCGCCTTAGAGCCGACAGTATTAATCTCCCGATAAATCTCCTGAATCAGGAAATCAAGGGTGCGACCTACTGCTCCTTCGGCATCCAGCAAGTGTTCAAACTGGGCCAGATGGCTGTTTAACCGCACCAGCTCTTCCGAAATGTCCGACCGTTCCGCGAAGAAAGCAACTTCCTGGGCCAGGCGCGCCGGGTCGACCAACGGACCCCCGGTCAATTCTTCGATCCGCCGATTCAGCCGCTCCTGGTAGATCCTGACCATCTCAGGAACCCGAACGGAAATGTCCTGCACAAGAGCTTCCAAACGGGACACCTTTTCCGCCACGTCGCTCCGCAGGGCCGCACCCTCAGTTTCCCGCATGGCGACCAAGCCCCGGCAGGCCTGCCGCAACGCATCTTCCACCGCCGGCCACCATTCTTCGGGGTCACCGCCGGGATCTTCCATAACAAGCAGCCCCGGCTGCGAAACGAGGTGCTCAATACGAATGTCGCCAGAAAGGCCCAGATAATCCCGTACTTCTTCCATTGCCTTATAATAAGCCACGGCCAGGTTCTTGTCAACTTTTACCGTGTTGGCGCGTCCCTTGCCCTCCTCAACCGTGCAGTAGACCTCAACCCGGCCCCTGAGCACGTATTCCTGCACACATTTCCGCATCCGGTCCTCCAGCACCATCATGTGCCTGGGAAGCCTCACCATTACCTCGCGGTAACGGTGGTTCACCGCGCGGATTTCCACCGCGAATCTTTTCTCCAGGTATTGCGCTTCACCGTGACCGTAGCCGGTCATGCTCCGCAGCAAATCTACACCACCCGAGTACATTCTTGGCTGAACACAGCACAAATATTTTCTCCCTAATAAAAAGAAATCCCTGCCCCAATAATAAAGAAAAGTACGGATTTATCAGCATATTCCGTACTTATAACGGATTGTGCCAGCATGAATGACCTAATAAATCTATTCCTCATCCACACCCGTTTCCCCGTCGGTAACCACCTGGACGCCGTCCAGGGAAAGTACATCAACCTTTCCCCGCACCTGTCGGCGCACGTAGGCCCGCAGTTCCTCTAGGTCGTCGAAAAAATGGGCGTACCGCTGCGTCCTCCTAGACTCTGTGGCGCCCCCGGACATCCCGGACGTCTCCGGAATCGACGGATCATCGGCCTGTGGCTCGCCGGCAACCGGGGCGGATTTGTATTCCCGCACCCGGACCACGGCCTGCACTTCCAGGGTGACGGTCAATTCTTCTCCGGCCGCTTCACAAGCGGTACCCGTGACCTGAACGTCAACTTTCACCCCCGACGCGTCCGCCGCGGCAAGCCCCGGAATCTGCAGCCATTCCCTAAAGGCCTCTGTCCGGTAACGGACGTAGTGATGCGCCACGTTCCGGTGGTTCTCAGCGATCGTGATTTCCAGGTCGTAGGTTCCAAAGACCAACAGTTCGCCCCTGGCGGTCACGGTACTGTCGCAATGCACCCAGAGAAACTCGCAGTCGGTGATCACCTGGTTGGCCAGCAGGCCTATGGGCAATTCGTAATGATAAGACCGGACCAATTTGGTAACATTGTCCATTTTACCAACCTCCGCCGATGTGTCGCAAAAAAAAAGGGAGGGGCACCCGGAGGCTCACTCTTCTTCACGGTAAGGTGGTTTCTTGTCGGGAGGAAACTTCTGCTCCACATAGATCTGTTCGTGCCGGGTAACCTTGATGACCACGTCAACGATGAATTTCTGCTTGCCCTCCCATATAAGACCTTTATGCTCTTTGGTGGAGATAAACACCGTGCAATCTTTGACCAAGGCCTCGATGATCTGCACGTCATCACCGGCCCGGGCACCCTTGATATTCACAAAGCCGGCGAACTGGATGACTTCCTCATGGAATACCACGAGGCCATCCTGCTGTTCAATCATTTCCGGAGGCGGCCAATGCCTGGCCTCACCTTCGGTCTCCTCTTCTGTGCGCCAATTGTGCGGCTTTTCAAACGGGGTTTTGTAAATCAGATTCTTCTGTACCTCGCCGTTAAACAAGACTTTGTCGGTGCAGACCTCAGTATGGAAAATATCCACGTCAAACTGCTCGTCAACCATCTTCTTGAGCGGCCATTTCAGCTTGAACTGCTTCTCGATCAGGATCTGGGTTTTACCCTCCCCGATCACCACGTCCGCTTTGATCAAAGTCGGATGAGACATACCTGAAAACCCTCCTCTCCCGTATCTGACTCACTAGTCAACAATCGCCCAGCTTCATCGCGCCACAACCGAGACATAATCCAGGTCAAACTGACCCCGGGCAAAAATTTGAAAACTGATCCGCGCCTGCACTGCCGCTCCGGGACAGGCACTGCTGACTGCCAGGTATTGGCGGTACCCGTAACCCCCAGAAAGCGCCACCGCCAGATCCAGTCCGGATCCCACTGTTTTCCGGTTCCGGTCCAGCCAGATAACCGCCGCTCGCAGCCTGGAACCAGCCACGGCCACCCGTCCACAGAAACGCAGTTCCAAAAAGGTTCCCGGAGCCACCGTCAAATCCTGATAGACCTCGGCTGGTCGTTCCGGGTCCTGGCCTAGCCGGAGTACCCATTCCCCGATGCTCGCCCGGCTAACTGGAACAAAGTTGCGTCCTTCCCAAAAGCTTGGTCTTCCGTTAACCCATTCGTCAAAGCCCGGATTGCGGATCAGCTCTCCCCGGTAATAAGGCTCAATCAGCATCAAAACCTGAGTGGCCGAACCCGGGGACCCCGGAGGACCGGGAGGGCCTGGTGGCCCCGGAGGACCGGGAGGGCCTGGAGGACCTGGTAGCCCGGGAGGTCCGGCCGGTCCCCGGGGCCCGGCGGGCCCGGGAGGTCCGCCGGGATTCGGCGGCCCGGGACTACCGGCCTCCGTCTTCCGGACCGCGGTTGGAGCACGGGCTGTGTTGTCCAGCGGCCTGCCCCCTTTCCCGGGATCCGGTGCCGCCTCGTGCGGAACGTATTCCGAGGGCTTAGATCCTGAACAGTCTTCTTTGCCGTGGGGCAACAGTCCAGGAGACAAGCAAACTTCCGTCCCCCCGACCTCCAAAGACGGCCCCGGTTTAAGACCTCTTCCCCGGCCCTGGTATATCACATCCCAGCTTCCCCCACTCCTCGGCACACAACGGTAACCCAAATCCCGAGCCCTCTTTCCCCTCGGAATCCATGCCCTTACAATAGTCTATTTAATATCCAGCAAATGGTGACTGTTAGGAACGGAAAAAGCCACCCCCTTTAGGGGGGTGGCCCTAGTTCTCGTAAACTTTTAGAATCTTTACTCCAGGGAATTCAAAAAAGTGGTTAACCGGTTCAGGCCCTCGCGGATCGTCTCCAGGTCCGTTGCGTACGAAAGGCGGATGTGGTTATCGTTCCCGAAGCCGATCCCGGGCACGACGGCCACTTGAACCTCGTCCAGCAGCAGGGCGGCCAGTTCGGTGGCGTTGTTTATCTTTCGCCCGCTGAATGACCGGCCCCAGAAAACCCGCATGTCCGGAAACAAGTAAAAAGCTCCCCCGGGCCGGGGGCAGGAAACACCGGGGATCGATTCCAGTCTCTCCAGCATATAACGGCGACGCACCGCAAATTCGGCCACCATTCTTCGTGTGGGCTCCTGGCTGCCGTTCAGCGCCGCCACAGCCGCGGCCTGGGAAACGGAACATGGGTTGGAGGTGCTATGCCCCTGCAACCCGGTCATCGCCCGGGCAATCGGCTCCGGGGCGGCCGCGTAACCAATACGCCAACCGGTCATGGCGTAGGCCTTGGAAACACCGTTGATCACCACCGTTCTCTCCTTGATTTCCGGTCCGAGGGCAGCGATACTCACGTGCACGTGATTATCATAGACCAGGTACTCGTAAATCTCGTCGGAGATCACCGTGAGGCCCGCATTGAGAACCACCGGAACCAGGGCCTCTAGCTCGGCCCGGCTGTATACGGCCCCCGTAGGGTTGGACGGACTGTTCAGCACCAGGATCCTGCTCCGGGGAGTCAACGCGGCGGATAACTCTGCAGGGGTCAGCTTGAACTCGTTCTCCGGACGCATTTCCACCAGGCGGACCGTGGCCCCGGCTAGTTTGATCTGTTCCAGGTAACTCACCCAGAAGGGGGAAGGCAGGATCACCTCGTCGCCCGGCTGGCAGAGTACCTGGAAAGCATTATACAGCGAGTGTTTGGCCCCCACCGAGACGACGATCTGCCCCGGAGTGTAGCGCAGGCCGTTGTCCCGCTCCAGCTTGTTGATAATGGCCTCCTTGAGGGCCGGCGTTCCGTCGACCGCCGTGTACCGGGTCATTCCACGTTCAATGGCCTGCCGGGCGGACTCCCGGATGTGTTCCGGAGTGTCGAAGTCGGGCTCACCGGCGCCGAAGTTGATCACCTCGATTCCTGACGCCAGCATCTCCTTGGCGCGCGTGTCAATGGTCAGGGTTGGTGACGGGCTGATATTTCTAGCGCGTTCCGTGAGTTGCACGCTCAAGATTCCTCCTTGGGCAGAAATGTCGTGTACCACCGGCGCTAAAAGCTGACCCGGTCCAAGCAGGTGCGGATCCGCTCCATGGCCTCGACCAGCCGGGGTGCCGGCAGAGTCAGGGAGATCCGGAAGTACCCCTCGCCCTGGGCACCGTATCCGGTGCCGGGGGTAACCACCACACCCGCCTTCTCCAGGATCAGTTCCGCAAAGGACACCGCGGTGTGCCCCGGCGGCACGGGCGCCCAGATGTAAAAAGTGGCCCGCGGCTTTTCCAGCCGCCAGCCCAGTCCGTTTAAGGTGTCCACCACCAGGTCGCGCCGCTCCCGGTACAGATCGCAGAGCTTGGCTACTCCGTCCTGCGGTCCGTTAAGCGCGGCGATGGCCGCGTACTGCACCGCCTGGAAAATGCCGGAATCAAGATTCGACTTCAGCCGGCTTAAGGCCTGCACGGCGTCCACATTGCCCGCCGCCCAGCCGGCCCGCCAACCGGTCATGTTATAGGTCTTGGACACGGAGTGGAATTCGATACCCACCTCCTTGGCGCCCGGCACTTCCAGGAAACTGGGCGGTCGATAGCCGTCAAAGGCGATCTCGGTGTAGGCAGCATCGTGACACACCAGAATTCCGTACTCCCGGGCGAAGGCCACCACCTCGGCGAAGAATTCCTTCGAAGCGACCGCCCCGGTGGGGTTATTGGGGTAATTGATGAACATCACCTTGGCCTTCCGGGCCACGACCGCTGGTATCGCTGCCAGGTCGGGCAGGAAACCGTTTTCGGCGGTCAGCGGGAGATAGTAAGGTTCCCCGCCGGCCAGGATGGTGCCCTGGCCGTATACCGGGTAGCCCGGGTCCGGCACGAGCACAACGTCGCCCGGGTCCACGTAGCACCACGGGAGATGGGCAATGCCCTCCTTCGAGCCGATCAGGGAAACCACTTCCCGTTGGGGATCCAGCGTCACCCCGAACCGGCGTGCGTACCAGTCGGCCACTGCCTGCCGGTAGGCAAGCAGGCCGGCGGTGGACGGGTACTGGTGGTTCGCCGGGTCGTATAATTGTCTCACCGCTTCCTCGATAATATGCCCTGGAGTCGGTAGGTCGGGGTCGCCGATCCCCAGGCTGATCACGTCCACGCCCTGGGCCCTCTTGTCCGCGATCGCCTGTTCAATGCGGGCGAAAAGGTAAGGCGGCAAGTTCTGGATACGTTGAGCCTCCACAAAAGACACAGGATAGTCCTCCTTCTATTTTAACTTTGGATAAACTTAGCTCCAACACAATTCAATTACAAAACTCTTTAGATCCAACCTAATTAAGTCAGATGAACAGCTTACCTTCAAACACCTCTTCCACCGGGCCGGACATGTAAACCGGTCCCGAATCTTCGGGCCACTCGATGAGCAGTACGCCGCCGGGCAACCGGACGTTCACGGTGCGCCCGGTCCGGCCGGTGAGCACCCCGGCCACCACCACGGCGCAGGCCCCGGTGCCACAAGCCAGCGTCGGCCCAGCGCCCCGTTCCCAGACCCGCACGTCTACTTCCCCGGGGCTGCGCACCGCCACGAACTCCACGTTGGTCCGGGCCGGAAAGGCCGGGTGCCGCTCCAGGAGCGGGCCGTATTTCCGGAATTCTTGCTCAGTTAGATCGGGCTCGAAAATCACGCAGTGGGGGTTGCCCATGGAAACGGCCGTAATCTCGAAGCCGCGGCCCCCCGCGTCCAGCCGCTCCCCGACAGCCGGTCCCGCCGGACCCGCCATGGGGATTTCCGCCCGGTCCAGCCGGGGTCGGCCCATGTCTACCCGCACTATTTCCTTCCCCGCCTCCAGGCGAAGCTCGGGCCGGATGGGGCCGGCCAGGGTTTCGATTTCTAGCCGGGTTTCGGTCACCAGGCCGTGGCGATAGGCGTATAGGGCAACGCACCGGATGGCGTTGCCGCATATCTCGGGTTCGCTACCGTCCGGGTTGAAGATCCGCATGCGGAATTGAGCGGACTCCGACGGCAGGATCAATACCAGCCCGTCCGCGCCCACCCCGAACCGGCGGTCGCAGATCCGCCGCGCCAGCGGTGCCGGGTCGGCCGGCAGGGCCTGGGCGAATCCGTTCACCACTACGAAGTCGTTACCCAACCCGTGCATCTTGGTAAAATACATGCCCGTTCTCCCGTCCTAAGAATATTTTAGGCAATTTTCATCCTCACGCCAGCGCCAGGGTGAAGAAGGCACTATACCCCCTTGATAATCTCCAGCACCAGCTCCGTACTCTTCACCAGATCCTCGATCACAATAAACTCCTCGGTGGTGTGCACCTTCTGCATGCCGCAGGAGAGGTTCGCCGTCGGCACGCCCAGGGCGTTCAGGATGTTAGCGTCACTTCCCCCGCCAGACTGTCCCAGGCGCGGCTCCAGGCCAACCCGGGCCGCGGCGCGCACGGCGATCTGCACCACCGGGTCCTCCGGCGCCAGCCGAAAGGACGGATACAGCTGTTCCACCTCGAATTCCACCCGGCCGCCCGCGCTTTCCACCCCTTCGGTGAACAGGCGGCGGATCTCGGCGGTCAGCGCCGCCCGCTTCCCGTCGTCCAGGCTGCGCGTTTCCCCCTCAACCGTCACTCGTTCCGGGACGATATTGGTGGCCACTCCGCCCTGGATCACCCCGATGTTGGCGGTGGTTTCCTCGTCAATCCGACCCAGGCGCAATCCTGCGATCCCCCGCGCCGCGGCTTGGATGGCGTTGATGCCGGCCTCCGGGTTGATCCCGGCGTGGGCGGCCTGGCCCCAGACGGTGGCCACGATCCGGTCCTGGGATGGCGCCCGGATGATGATCTTTCCGGGCGGGCCGTCACTATCGAGGACAAAGCCGTAACCGGCGGTGATCAGCCCCGCCTCGAGGTGCTTGGCGCCGATCAGCCCCTGCTCCTCGGCCACCGTGAAAACCAGTTCCACGGGCGGGGTGGAAAGATCCCGCTCCCGGATCACCCGCAAGGCCTCGATCACCGCCGCGATCCCGGCCTTGTCGTCGGCGCCCAGAACGGTCCGGCCGCCGCCGTAAACCACGCCTTCCCGGACCTGGGGCTTCACCCGCCGGCCCGGCTCCACGGTGTCCAGATGGACACAGAAAAGGATCGCCGGCCCCGCCCCGGTTCCGGGCCAGCGGGCGTAAAGATTCCCCGCCTGTCCGTTGATCCGCCGGGCGGCCTGATCCTCAAAGACGTGTAAGCTTAATTCGGCCAGTACGTTCTGCACAAAATCCGCCACTTCCCTCTCCCGGAATGAGGGGCTGTCTATCTGCACCAACTGCAGAAAAGTAGCCAGGAGCCGTTTTCGGTTAACCAACGGCCGATCCTCCCTCGCGGCACGATACACCGAAAGCGGCACCCCGTTCCAGGGCCGCCCGGTTGGCCGGAATTAATCTGTGCCGATGCGGGGGCAACACATCCTCCAGGGCTTCCACCGCCGCGGAAACACTGATCACCCCGGAAAGCCCGAGGTAAGCCCCCAGGACCACGTTGGCGGCCACCTGGACGTTCCCCAGTTCTTCAGCGATTCGGTTAGCGTCTACGCCCACCATCAGAACGTCGCGCCGCCCGTGGCTGTCCTTAGCAAGCGAGCTATTGTACAGGATCACTCCCCGCGGCACCACCGTGCCGGCGTACTTGTCAAACGAGGGCTGGTTCATGGCGATCAGCACCCCGGGTTCGGTCACCAACGGCGAGCCGATTTCGGTGTCGGACAGGGTGACACCGCAGTTGGCGGTGCCGCCGCGCATCTCCGGGCCGTAAGAGGGAATCCAGGCCACGTGCAGGCCCGCGCGCATTCCCGCGTAGGCCAGGAGCTGACCGGTCGAAATGATCCCCTGGCCGCCAAAACCGGCAATCAGGATCTCCACCAGCATCATCCCGCATCCTCTTCGGCCGGAGCCCGGAGTTCACCCAGCGGGTAAACGGGAAGCATTTCTTTCTCCAACCATTTTAAGGCCTCCAGGGAATTCAAGCCCCAGTTGGTGGGACAAATGGACAGCACCTCCACGAGGCTGAACCCCAGGCCGCGCAGCTGGATCTCGAAGGCCTTCCTGATCGCCCGGCCGGCCTGCCGCACGTGGCGGGGGCTATGTACTGAAACCCGGGAAACGTAAACCGCTCCCTCCACCGTACTGAGCATCTCCGCCACCCGGAGCGGGAAACCGGCCGTTTCCCGCTCGCGCCCCAGCGGGGTGGTGGTGGTTTTCTGTCCCAACAGCGTGGTGGGCGCCATCTGCCCCCCGGTCATCCCGTAAACGGCGTTATTTACATAAATGGCGGTGATCTTCTCCCCCCGGGCCGCGGCGTGCACCGTCTCGGCGGTGCCGATGGCCGCCAGGTCCCCGTCGCCCTGGTAGGTGAACACCAGCCGGTCGGGCAGAACCCGTTTCACGCCCGTGGCCACCGCCAGGGCGCGGCCGTGGGCCGCCTGGATCATGTCGCAGTTAAAGTAATCGTAGGCGAATACCGCGCAGCCCACCGGGCAAATCCCCACCGTTTTGGTCCGCATCCCCAACTGGTCAATGGCTTCGGCCACCAGCCGGTGGATGATGCCGTGGGTACAGCCCGGACAATAATGGAAAGCCTTGTCGGTCAGCGCTTGCGGCCGCTGAAACGCCTTCGGCATCCGGGATCACCCCATAATTCGACTGACTTCATCCAAAATTTCGCGTACCGTGGGCACCGTTCCCCCCGGGCGTCCGTAAAAGTGTACCGGTCTCTTCCCGTTCACGCTCAGCCGCACGTCCTCTAGCATCTGCCCCAGGTTCATCTCCACCACCAGGAATTGCTGGGCCTGGGCTGCGGCCCGCCGGACACTTTCATCCGGGAACGGCCAGAGGGTAATGGGCCGGATGAGCCCCGCCCGGATACCCCGGGCGCGGGCGCGATCGACCGCCGCCTTGGCCACCCGGGCCACCGTGCCGAACGCCATCAGGACCAGTTCAGCGTCCTCGGTCCGGTACTCCTCACTGCGTTGTTCCCGGCGCCGAATCTCGGCGAAAACTGCAGCCTGGTCCAGGTTGAACCGCTCGTTGTCCTCGGGGACGATGTGCAGTGAATTGATGACGTTGCGCTGGGGCCGGTCGCCCTGCCCGGTGGTCGCCCAGGGCTTCTCCGGGGCCGTCCGGATTTCCCCGGATTCCAGTTCCACCGGTTCCATCATCTGGCCCAGGACGCCGTCACCCACCACCATCACTGGATTACGGTATTTGTCCGCCAGGTCGAAGGCCAGTTCCATCAACGCAATGATTTCCGGAACCGAAGCCGGCGCCAGGACGATCAGGCGATAATCGCCGTGGCCGCCCCCCTTGACCGCCTGCCAGTAATCACCCTGCGCGGGGGCGATGTTGCCCAGCCCCGGTCCGCCCCGCATGACGTTGACCACCACGCACGGCAGGCGGGCACCCGCGATATACGATAGGCCCTCCTGCATCAGGCTGATCCCCGGGCTGGACGTAGAGGTCAGCACCCGCGCCCCGGCCGCTGCCGCCCCGTACACCATATTGATCGCAGAAACCTCGCTCTCGGCCTGGACGAAGACCCCGCCGATCTCAGGCAGGCGCCGGGCTAGAAAGTGCGTCAGCTCCGACTGCGGGGTAATCGGGTAAGCAAAAGTGCACCGGCACCCGGCCCGGATGGCGCCCTCCCCGAATGCTTCGTTCCCCTTCATCAGTACCTTAGGCATGCTGCGCCTCGGTCCTTTCCGCCGGCTTCCGCTCGTCCGGGGCGTGCTCCACCTCAATCACCACGTCCGGGCACATCCAGGCACAGATCCCACAACCGGTGCACCGCTCCATATTGGTGACGGTCGCCGGGTGGAAACCCAGAACGTTGAAGTGGTCCGCCAGAACAATGATTTTCTTGGGACAAAACTCCACGCAGAAACCGCAGCCTTTGCAGCGTTCCTCCCGGAAAGTTACCCTTGCCATCTTTTCCCATCTCCCGCATGCCCAGAGTCACTCTAACCCCATTTCTCCCACGGCGGGCGCATGAAAAGCCGCAGCGGGAATACGGGCGTGCCGGCATCCAGTTCTTGCACCGTCTCGGCGATGCCGGATCGCACCCCGGTAAAGGCCACGGGAATCCCTCGCTCACGGGCCACAACGTCCAGAATCCGGCGCCCCTCAATCACGGTGGCCGGTTCGGTCTCCAGGCCTATGTTAGTATTGCTTACCAGGTAATCAACGCCCACCCGGACGGCACGTTCGATTCGGTCAATCATCCGGTGGATGTCGGCAGCGGTGGTGAAATGAGGGCGGCAAGTATTCACCACGAAATAAATCGCGTACTGGCCTGCCGGCAGGTAAGGCCGGAAGCTACCCAGGACCACGGCCCCGATGTCGTCGCCCCCGACGTCGAAAACGCCGCGCTGGTCGTCCCGAGACAGCACCCCGAGGATCGCCGGCGTTAACGCGGGCACGTCGGCCTGCAGTAGTTCGTCCGGGGGACATACCACCTCGACATCGCGGCCGGCGAGTTCCGTCTTGACCAGACGCACCCGGTAATGCGGGTTAATGATATCCAGGTCCACCAGGGTAACCAGACCTTGCTCCGCCAAAACCAACGCGGTATTAATGGCTAGCTCGGTTTTTCCGCTGCCCAGGGGGCCAACAAAAACGTTAACCCTTTTGTTTGGGTAAAAAAATCCGCCCACGGTGGTTAGCATTCGCTATGGATCGGGGGAATCCCTTCTCGTCCGGCCCAGGCGGTCCACAAAATCCAGCAGGCGGTTCTTGGCGATCACTTCGGTCAGGGAGTACCGTTCGGTAAACAGGTGAAATCCCACCAGGAAAATCAGCACCCCGACTTTGGCGGGTAGAGGCAGGATCCAGACGGCCGCCAGACCCAGCACCACGCCCAGAACGTTGGCGCCGGCGTCCCCCATCATGGCGCGCGCCCGCAGGTCGGCGGGCAGGTAGGCAAGCAGGGCACCCCCGACGGCCGCCGGGAACACGAGCAGGGGACTGCCCCAGCTGACCGCAAACAACACCCCCCCCGCCGCCAGGAAGCCCTTGCCGGCTCGTCCGGGCCGCAGGTCGAGCAGGTTGAGAGCGTTGGCCGAGAGCGCAATGATTAGGGTATTGAGCAGGATCTCCGGTCCCCGAGCGGTGGCCAGGCTAGCGAAAAAGGCGATGGCCAGCCCGCCGATCGCCTTCAAGGCCCCGGTGGTTATTTCCCCCCGCAGTAGCCGGACCAGGTGGCCCCGCAAACCACTGGCTTTCCGCGAACCGTAAACGTCGTCCACGAGCCCCAGCACAGCCATACCACCCGTGGCCAGTAGAAAAGCGGGAACCAGGTCCAGGTAGGCCGCGCCGGGGCGCAGGGCGAAGGCCCCCATAAACAACAGGAACGGCACGAGAAAAAACGCGAGGCCCACACTGACCGGAATCACTTCCCCCCGATAGTTCGGCCGGACGTGTCCCGCTGCGATAATGATCCTACTCACGGGGGGCAACGTCAAGACGGCCAACATCAGCCCCAACGCCAGGAACACAAAGGTTTCCAAGTCCGACTTCACCTTGCCATCCGCTTTCCATATCTCTGTCGGCAACGCCACAACGTCACCACGATATCCCGGAATTGACGGCCCCGGTGCAAAAAGCCCGCCAAATCCCGGCCGGTCTCCCGGTGTCGCATCTGGACCGGAACCTCAAGGATCCGGTAACCGCGCAGAGCCGCTTCGATGGTCATTCCGACCTCAACGCCGTACCCCGAGGCCAGGGGCAGGAGCTGGACCAGTAATTCCCACCGCGCCGCCCGCTGTCCAGATAGCGGACTCTGCATTTCCAGCCCGGTGAAATAACGGATCCCCGCCCGGGCCAGCCCCTTGACCAAGCCAAATCCGCCCCGGCGCCGCGCGGCCGGAAAACGGGCGATGGTCAAATCCGCCCGGTCGTCCAGCACGGGTCGGATCAACCTTCGGGCCTCCGCCGCACTCTCGCCCAGATCAGCATCAAGCAGAACAATCACCGCCCCGCCAGCCTTCTCGATCCCGGCGTTCAGCGCAGCGCCCTTGCCCCGATTTGTGGGCAGGCGCAGCACCACGGCCCCGGCCTCCCGGGCCCGAGCAGCGGTATCGTCCCGGGAGCAGTCATCGACCACGATTACTTCGGAAACCTCGGGCAAGCTGCGGACGGCTTCAACCGTCCGGGTGATCCGCCGGCCCTCATTAAAGGCCGGGATAACCACACTTACCACTTCGGGCACCCCGTACCGGCCCCCTTATCAATCCGGGAGCGGAACCAGCCGCTGCGCCGTGTCTTTGACTCCGTAATGCCCGTCCCGCCCGGCCAGGACCTGTACCAGGGCGAACTGCCCGGGAATGGTGTCGATATTATCCACCGTGGCGGCCAGCTTGACCTGGTAGTCCTTGATACAGGACACTGGCGCCGCGCGCTCCTCCACGCCGCAGACCCGCAGCCCATAGCCCTGGAAACGCTCGATCATCGGAAAACCCAGGACGCGCACCGGCGGCGAATTGGAGTCGTCGCCGCCGCCCACCAGTACCACCGCGTCCAGCGGCCGGCCGTATTCACCGGTGACCGAGATCAGTTTCTCGTCCACCAGGTACTCCACCACCGGCGAAGGACCCTCCACAATGGCTCGGGCCAACGCCCCGGCCAACAGGCCCGGCAGTTTTTCTCCGGAGGTCTCGGGCCAGGAACCCAGGGACAGCAAGTTCGCCTCGTGCCCTTTCGGGTTCAGGCCGTTCGGCACCGTGGTCACCGAAACTATCTCGGCGCCCGCAGTCTCCAGCAGACCCCGCAGATTGTGTTCCAATGGATAAGCGCTGATTTCCACCAGGGCAATCTGCTGCCCTTCTAACCGCCCGGACACCAGATAGGGGAAAATATCCTTCTGGAATTGGGCGTGCAGGTCGATTTCGCTTTCCAGCAGGGCCATCTCGGCGCGTACCGCCCGGTTTTCCTCCCGGAGTTTGTGCAAGTGATTCTCCAACCGCTCGGCAATCTGCTCCTGCTGGCTGGCCAGGGTATCCACCCCAAGAATGGAACTGCCCACCAGGATACCGATTCCCAGCGCCAAAAACACCGCCACCAGCGAAGCGATATGGTAACGAATGTCTATAATCATTACTCTTCCCTCAAATCCCTAAAATTACCCGCAACTGGATATACAAAAGCCACAGGATCTCCCGGGTGGCGGGAGCCAAGCTCAACACGGCCGCCAGCGGCAGAGAAGCGGCCAGCACAATGACCGCTACGTGCCTCGGCTGCAGCGACCGGCGGTAAAGCTGGGACACCCCGCGGGCGTCAATGAGACGGGCGCCCACTTTCAGCCGGACTAGGAAGGTGCTGCCCATCCCTTTGCGTCCCTTTTCCAGGAAGTCGAACAGGTTGGAGTGGGTACCCACGGCCACGATCAGATCGGCGCCCTTTTCGTACGCCAGTAGCATAGCCACGTCTTCGGAGGTGCCCGGAACCGCGAAAGTTTTGGCCGGCAGCCCCAACCGCTTGACCCGCTCCAATCCCGGTGCCTTACCGCTCGGGTAGGCATGGACAATGATTTCGCGGGCGGCAAGCAGGGCCCGGTCCGTCACGCTGTCCATATCACCGATTAAGATATCCGGGCGGAGCCCAAACTCGATCAGTGCATCGGCACCCCCGTCCACCCCGATCAGCACGGGACGCATCTCGTTGATGTACGAACGGATAGCCCGCAGGTCTTCCCGGTAGTTGTCGCCCCGCACCACCACCAGGACGTGTCGCCCCTTCAGCTTGGTGCTGATTTCCGGAACCTTGATCTGGCTTCCGGACAGCAGGCCGACCTCGCGACGCGCGTAAATGAGGGTATTTTCCACAAACCGGGCCAAAACAGCATCCATCTGGGCCCTGGTCACTTCGAGCGCCGCTTTGGTGATTTCCGGCGTTAATACCTGGCCTTGGGCCACCATCCGGCCTTCGTGATAGACTTTGTCCCCCAGAATCTCCAGCAGGGCGCCCTCGGACACCCGGTCCATGAATTCGGGGCCGACCTTATCCAAGAGCCGGATACCGGCACCGACGATGAGGGACGGTCCAAGATTGGGATATTCACTGCTGATCGAGGAACTACAGTTGATAACGGCCTTTACGCGGGAGGCAACCAAAGCTTTCGCCGCGAGTTTATCGATCCCCTCGTGATCGATAACCGCAATGTCGTGGGGTCGCAAACGCTTAACCAGGTTTTTGGTACGGCGGTCAACCCGAGCCCGCCCCCTGATCACGGTCATATACCAAAACCTGCCTGAAACCATTCATTGTCAATGAGTATAGTATGTCCTCCCGTTCTGAATCAAGTCGCGCCGGAATGGTGAGTTACCCTACTAATCCGACGACGCGGCACCGTGCTTCGGAGCGGGGCTGAAATACCTCTGGTGCATCCACCTTGACCAGCCGGGAGCCTTGTTGAACAGGTATATTCCCGCCAGAGCCGTGGATAGGATGTACATCCCACTGAAAGCCCGCAGTTGGGGCGGTGCCAGGGTCGCAATAATTGCCGAGAACTCTCCCCTTTGCCCCAAGGACAGCCCCGCGCGCAAGGCCACCCTCGGGCTTAAACCATAGCGCCGGCCCCCGTAGAAGCCCACCAGCAGTTTTGCCACGATCGACCAAAGGACCAGCGTAACCAGCAGGACGGCCATGGGTACTCCCTCCCCGAAGGAAATGGTCGTGCCGAACCAGAAGAAAAAGAAGGGCAGGGTGATATTTCTCACCGGCAAGATCAAATGTTCCAGCTCTTTGGAACGTCCCGTCTCCGACAGCATTACCCCTGCCAGGAAGGCGCCGAGCACCTCGGACAGACCGAGGGCCACAGCCAACCCGGCATAGCCGAAGGCGATAGCTACGGCAAACAGCGGCATCAGGTCGGTCTCCAAATACTTTTCCATAAAGGTACCCAGTCTTCTGAACCCGTAGTAACCGACCAGGATGGCCCCCACGGTCAGGGCCAGAATCTTGAAGAGCAAAAGACCTAGACTTTGGACAGTGACCTCCGTCCCGGAGTACATACCGGCCAGGAAAGAAACCAGGATCGGTGCCACCAGGTCCTCGAAAATCAACAGGGCTAGAATGAACTCGGCCTCGGGACTGGCCAGCCGCTTCTTTTCTTCCAGCATTTTGATGGTGATCGAAGAACTGCTGGCGTAGGCTAACGCTCCGATCAGGAAGGCCGCGGTCACGTGAAGGCCAAAAGCCAGGGCGATCAGAAAACCCACACCCAAATTCAAAACAAGATCCAGCAGGCCCGTTGGCCAGATCCTTTTGGAAATCTCCAGCATGCGTTTCAGGGGAAACTCCAGGCCCAGCAGGAAAAACAACAGCACAATGCCGATTTCCGCCGCTTGGTACAGAGTCTTTCCCTGGCCGCTTAACAGCCCGCCGATGACGATGCCCAGAATGATGAACAAAAGTACCGCCGGCAGCCTGGCCTTGTGGGAAATGATCCCAAGACCAAAAAAGAGGAACAGCATTAAGCCGCCCATTAACAAAAAAGGCCAGTGTTCAGGCATCGGCTAACGTCCCTGTCCTTGACAAAGCTTTTCCAGCGCCTTGATCTGCTCCCGCTTACCGACTACCATCAACACGTCTCCCGGCCGCAACAACTCGTTCACGTCTGGGCTGCCGATCATTTCCTCCCCCCGCTGAATGCCGATAACAGTCGCCCCGGTGACGGTTCTGATCCGCATGTCCTTGATTTTCCGGTTCGCCAACTCGGACCCCGGAGCTACCCGGATCCACTCAATGAGGATGCTTTTGAGCAGAGTCTCCACCCGTTCGTCGCTTACCGGTTGGTAATCGGCACCCAAAAGAATCGCCCCGACCTTCCGTGCCTCCTCATCGTTGAGCTCGAGAGTCAAAAGCGGCTCGTCATCTTCCGTGTCGGCCATGAAATACATTTCACGACGCCCGGTGTGGTGGATCAAGATCACACACAGCCGCCCGTCCGCCAAGTGGATCGTGTATTTCCGGCCCACCCCCGGCAAATCAGCGCATTTGATCTGCAAGACCGTTCCCCCCTTAATTGAGAACCTATTTGGCCATTCCCCACCCTTTTCCTGCCGTAGAACGTCAAAAGCGAACCCCATTATTCCGGCAATTTTTATGTTGTGGTATTGTATTGGTGTAAACAGTGTGGTTAAATATATTGAATCCAGAGTTTTATTCCAAGTTTACTGGGGGATTGCATAATGAAGCTGGACGAAACTGTCATCTCCAGGGCAGTTATCGAGCGCTACACCACCAAACTACTGTCCTGCCTCGACGTGGACGTGGAAATCGTCGGCGGCGGACCGTCCGGTCTGACAGCCGCCTACTACCTCGCGCGGGCGGGGTTGAAGACCACCGTTTATGAGCGCAAGCTCAGCGTAGGCGGCGGCATGTGGGGCGGAGCCGCCATGATGAACGAAATCGTCTTCCAGGAACCGGCCCGGCCCATCTTCGAAGAATTCGGCGTTCGGATCAGCCGGTACGGCGACGATTACTACACCGCCTCGTCGGTGGAGTGCGTGGCCGCCCTCACCCTGCGGGCCTGCCAGGCGGGGGCGAACATCCTGAACCTCATTAGCGTCGAGGACGTGGTGCTACACAACAACCGGGTCTCGGGGCTGGTTCTCAACTGGAGCGCGGTTGATATCGCCGGGCTGCACGTAGATCCCATTGCCACCAGGTCCCGGTTCGTGGTGGACGCCACCGGGCACGACGCGGCGGTGGTCAATGTGCTCACCCGAAAAGCCGGCGTTCAGATCCACAACGCGTCGGGCCAGGTGCAGGGTGAAAAGCCCATGTGGGCCGAAATCGGCGAAATGCAGATCGTGGACAACACCACCGAGGTATACCCCGGGCTTTACGTGACCGGGATGGCCGCCAACGCCGTTCACGGCGGCTACCGCATGGGGGCCATCTTCGGAGGCATGGTGCTCTCCGGGCGGCAGGTTGCGCAGATGATTATCGACCGACTGAAGGAATAACCTGAGCACGCCCGCCGTCTGGCGGCCGCCTGGAGCCGTTGACAACCACATGTACCTGTGCTATCATACTTTACGTGGCAAATCACACTGTGCGGCAGTGGCGGAAAGGCAGACGCGCTAGATTCAGGATCTAGTGGGGTAACACCCCGTGGAGGTTCAAATCCTCTCTGCCGCACCACCAGCGCAATCAAAGGCTGCCCCGAGACGGGCAGTCTTTATGTATTTCTTGCGTTTTTGTTGTTACTTCGTAATTCATCCCTATCCCGGAAATAATAAGTCCGGGAGGTGAATCTGTATTGGCACAAGACAATGACTCTCTTCTCGCCAGGCAGGTCCGGAAACTGCTGGATAATGACCCGCGCTTTGCCGCCTACGATTTGACGGCCGAGGTGCGTAACGGCGAAGTTATCGTCACCGGCGTCGTGGACACGTTGTCCGAAAAGAATGACCTGGTCCGCTCTTTAAAGGATTTGCCCGGGATCCGGGCGGTGGAAAACGCCGTCAGTACCAGCACCGACGGCCAGATCACGGACCCGGAGGTCTTGGAAGAGGTAATGGATGAGTTCGCCCAGACCCCCGGCCTGGATGTCAGTCGGGTCGGAGCCAAGGTTGACGGGGGTGTCGTCCGTCTAGTCGGACGAACTGAGAACCCGGACGAGATTGAAGCGGCGCGCCGCGCGGCGGCCAAAGCCCGGGGGGTTCGCGAGGTGATCAGCGAGGTAAAAGTAACCGAGCCCGGCGCTGATGTGACGCTTGAACAAATCTTTCATTCCCAGGTCCGTAACGATCAAGACGGTCCCGCACGTTAAGAAATACGGGCAATAGGAGCTTGTGGGCAGGCAACAGGCCTGCCCTTTATGTGATCCTATTTACTGGTTTAAATCCTACCTCTTTGCCGCTTACCCTTGGGTTGATGCGTAAACGGATCGTGAGCCACGTCTATGCCATTTCGAAATGAGTGAATATTTTTCGGTAGTTTATACCAATAAAAGCAGGTTTTTGTATCGTGCACGTCAAAATAAGTGTAAGTTAGTAATCACTTCTCCAAAACGGGAATACGGGTTTTAATAATGAGTCGTCTCAGGGCTGTTGCCGTCAATCTGGCCCGAGAAAGCGGCCGGAGCGCCGACGTGATTGAATACGGCCTGAAGGTCGGGCTTTACAACCTCGCCGGGATTATTGGCGTGATCGTAGTTGGCTATGCTCTCGGAGTTTTTTCCGCCGCCCTGACCGCCTACGTTGCCTCGGGAAGCTTGCGATTGGCCAGCGGCGGTGGACATGCCGCCACACCGCTACGCTGCATCGTGCTTACCAGCCTTCAGTTCGGTGCGATCGGCCTGGTAGCCCACTACGGCGGTCCACTTTGCGCAGGACTTCCGCTGGTGATTGGGTCGGCAATCGTTTTGGCCTGGGTTCTCTATGCAATACTCAGGTTTGCGCCCCGGGACGTGCCCAATAAGCCGATCAACAAGGAACGAGGCCGCAGGCTCAAAAAGTGGGCCGTGATTATCTGGTGTGTCTGGACGGTACTGATAGTATGGGCGCTGGCAGGTGTTTCCGCTGGTTTAATCCTTTCGGCGCTTCTGGGCTTGGGCTTTCAAGGCCTGTCCCTGGTACCCAAGAGCCGCAAAAACCAAGGTGTAAGGAGGTGAACTGTGATGAAGAAAGGACTTTACATCGCCATGGCTACACTGATTACCTGGGTGGCTACAATCAACGTCGCTTTTGCATGTTTTTGGACTTGGTACGAACCAGAGGTTCCAGATGAACTGCGATGATCGGCCTGTTCGTCTACGGTTGGTTCGAGAGCTTAGCCTTGGTTCTACTATGTCTGGCCTTACTCGGAGCAGCCTGGAAAGGGTTTAGGGTGATCCTAGCCTGTACCGCACTGTTTGTCAGTGTAGCTGCTTTACGTACTCTGCCCTTGGCGATGGGAATTCACACCATAATGGCCATCATCATTCTGGCGCTGGTCGTGGCATGGTTATTCGCCCAGCCTTTAGGAAGATGCCTCGTTGCCGCTAGTGTCTCCATGCTGCTCTTAGTCCTGTTGGAGATTCCAATACGGCTCGTTCTCATCAGCATTATTGGAGAGAATGTCGCTCCGATTCTATGGTTGCTGACTGCACTACCACTGGTTGTACTCTTGATCGTCGCGGCTCTGCTGATACGTTCAAGAAACTTTGTGCTTTTCCGTCATTAGCGTTTGCTTAAAAACCTGACCGGGGCACGCATGCGTGCCCCGGTTCACTAGTGTGGGGGATATCTTCGTGAAGTTTGGGCTAAGCGACATCCTGGAAAAGTATGTAACCGAGACTACCGAGTTATCGTGGACCGCCCATTGTCTGCTGCTTCTGGCGTGTTTTCTGCCCCTGTTCACTTCGTTTACAGATAAGGTAGCAATCGTGCATCCTCCTGAATTCGGCGAGAAAATAGCGTTCGCCGTGTACACGGCGGGATGGGCGGTTCCGCTGTTGGGCATTCTGGTCTTTCTTGTATTGAGTCGCACCCGTCTCTTAGCGGGCACTTTTACCACCTTGGAACATACGATCCTGCTCGGTGTAATCAGCGTGTGCGTTTTGGCCTTAATAATAAGGGACGGTGAGCTGCTGCTGGCCCTGGTCCCCGTATTTCTAATCGCCTTGGATTACGGCAAGAAGGCGGGAATTGCGGCGGCGGTCCTGTTATGCCTGCTGATGGCGGTACAGGTACAACTCTCCAGTAGTCTGGAGTATTCCGAGATGTTCTTCGCCTCCGTGATCATCTTGATGACCTTGGCCTACCTGATCGGCGGTATGTCGGAAATGAACAAAAACCTAATCAGAGAGCTTGACCGGGAGCGGGTGGCCCTGAAAAACCTCGTCGACGGGCTCCCCCTGGGCATCTGCGTGATCAATAGTAAGGGCGAAATCAATTATCGCAACCCACTGATTGGGGAGACTGAAGCCAGGCTCTGTGCAACGCTGATGAATCCACAACGGGAGGAATGCCATAACCTGCCTCAAGTAGGTACAGGGTTCACCGGCGTGAACGTGGAGTTTGAGGATCAACACTATCGTATCGGCCAAAGTACCTGTTCTTTGGGAAGCGGGGAAGAGACAATTCTGATGGTCGAGAACGTTTCCGAAACTCGTAGACTAGAGGAAGAAATACGCCGGGCTTCCTACCTGGCGTCCATCGGCGAAATGGCAGCGGGCGTCGCCCACGAGATACGTAACCCCCTCGCCGTGATCAGAGGATACGTTCAGTTAATCGCCGAAAAGAACGGGGAAAGGCGGTTGGAAGAAGTAAAGCCCCGCCTCCGGACCGTGCTGGACGAAATCGACCACCTGAGCGTGGTTATCCAGGAGTTTCTTGATCTGGCCAAGCCTCGGGAAATCACTAGGGTTCCGCTAAACCTGAACCGGGTGGTGGACAATATCCATCAGTTCCTCGAAAACGAGGCCCGGCGCCAGGAAATCAATCTCACGGTTAAACTCGATCCCGCCCTGCCGGAAATAACAGGGGACCCGGCAGGCCTGAAGCAGGTGATCTTCAACCTGGTCAGTAACGCTTTTCAGGCCGCGGGACCGGGTGGCAAGGTCCGGCTGTGGACCCGCCACGCGGACAAATGGGTCTACCTGGTTGTCGGCGACAATGGTCCCGGCGTTCCGGAGCACCTGCGGGAAAAAATCTTTGCCCCCTTCTTCTCAACCAAGAACACGGGTACGGGAATCGGCCTGGCTATTTCCCGGCGGATCATCCTGGACCACGGGGGCACCATCACTTGTCG
This sequence comes from Candidatus Desulfopertinax cowenii, assembly GCA_001899445.1. Classification (GTDB taxonomy): domain Bacteria; phylum Bacillota; class Desulfotomaculia; order Desulfotomaculales; family Desulforudaceae; genus Desulfopertinax; species Desulfopertinax cowenii. The sequence continues at coordinate 236,073 of MPOA01000001.1, forward strand.
TTCAAAATCGGGGAACACCCAATTTCTAGTGCAACTCCCGCTAAGCTTCGGGAAATTGAATCCGGCCCACGGCAGGAACGCAGCATTGACATTGAATGACAACGACAACCCCTTGTTCGGAAATGTTAACCCGGCTATAATGGGTTCCAAAGCTGGTTTTCCGGACTGAGGAGTTGATTTCGCGGCGTGGAACTTATTTTTCTACTGGCGATTCTGACCCTGGCCATTCACCAATTCTGGATCGGCCACAAGAAAGATAATGCTGGCAACGTCAAGGCCGGGCGGGTACACATGTTTGTGTCCATCGGCCTGATCATCATCGGCCTTTGGATGTTGAACGCTTTGGATTAATTTCCTGTCGATCCCCAAGATTCCCCCTTACGTCTTTCCACGCCCGGATCGAACGGTCCCGCGGGGTTCCGGCATGCTTTTCAACCCACCGTCAACCTGGCCCAATAGTTCCAAATCCTGGATAGTTATTCCGGGGAAACGGGGTTACGGAAATGCCAACGGAAGTGTCGGCGATACTGCTCGGTTTGTTCTTTATCCTGCTCGGTGTGCTCCAAATCCGGCACCCGGCCCGGATCATCGAGTCGCGGCGGGGACTTTGGAAACGCCAGCGCGCAGAATTTGTCTCCCCCGAACGGTTCGGCTGCTTCAATCTGTCGATCAGTCTGCTGATGTTGGTCACTGGTGTTCTTCTAGTCTGGTGGGGTTTGACCAGCGGTCGGGCTCAGGCGTGATGGGACAGGCCGGCGAGTCCCTGCCGGGTGCGTTCCAGGGTATCGCTGAAGGGCAGCTGAAAGTGGCGGTTTACCTCGTTCATGATCAGGCGAAAGCACTCGATGGCCAGGATCACCGATTGGGTAGCATAATCAAGTCCGGTTTCGCTGGAAACGCCGATAGTACGATTATCCCTGGTCACCAGGAAGTGGGACACTCCCGCCACGTTACCGTGCGCGATATCGCTGGTGATTTTGTAAAGGGTTTCATGCAACCCGTCCAGGTTCAACCTGCGCGCCATCTGCGCAATAGACTCTCCACTCCAGGTATCGCCTTTGGGATAGTTGTGCTTAACCCGCTCGTACTCGCGGATCAGGTTGTGCACCGTTTCAGCACCTTCCAACTTTAGTGACTCAGGGTGGTTTTCTTCCAGATATTGCAGATATTTGAAGTTCCGAAAATGGGCGTATTCCAGGAAAAGCTGGGACAGCCGGTCGGGATCGGTGCTAATGTACAAGAGGTTCACCGTGTCCTCGTACAGCGTCCGCACCAGGATCAGGGCATCCTCGCCGAACCCCCGGTCGGCCAGCACCTTGACCGCCCGGAAAGTGCGCCAGGCGCGCGTAAAAAATAGCTGCAGCACCCGGTCGTAGCCGGGAGCATCCTCGATCAGGGTCCGGCTGAGGTTTTCAGCGGCCTGATCCAGTTCCTGGTATAGTTTCTTCGTCCGTTTCTTTATTTCGTGCATTCTCCAGAGCCTCCCACGAACATATTCTGTCCACTATCACTTGCTACAATCGAGAAATCGGTATTCGGAAAGAAAATCACAGAGGATTTGCCCATCGAATGGCAAATACATTTGTATGATCACGCCAAGGGAGGAAAACGAAACTTGATCGGCACCATCGTCAATGCCGCCGCCATTTGCGCTGGTGCCCTAATCGGCGTGGCCCTGAAGAAAGGGATTCCCGACCAGGTTAAAAGCACGGTTATGCAAGGGCTGGGACTGGCCGTGGTCCTCGTGGGGTTTCAGATGGCCTTTCAAACCCGAAACCCCATGATCGTTATCGCCAGTATGGTTCTGGGCGGCCTGCTGGGGGAAATTCTGAAATTGGAAGACCGGATAAATCGCCTAGGCCAACGCCTCGAGAAGCGGGTCGGCAGTCAAAACGGTGGTGAAGTCGGCCGGGCCTTCGTCACGACTAGCATCCTGTTCTGCGTGGGGGCAATGGCGGTAACGGGTGCCATCGAAGACGGCCTAGTCGGGCAGCCGAACACCCTGTTCGCCAAGTCTATGCTAGACGGGATCTCGTCCATCATTTTTGCGTCCACCATGGGCATCGGCGTGATTTTCTCCGCCGTGCCAGTGTTCATCTACCAGGGCAGCATCACCCTGGGTGCCGCTTGGGCAACAGCCTTCATCAGTCCCTGGGCAATCGCCGAACTTACGGCCACCGGTGGCTTGGTGATCCTGGGGATCGGCCTGAACATCCTGGATCTCACCAAGATCAGGGTAGCCAACCTGCTTCCGGCCATCTTTATCGCGGCCGGAATCGTATCGATCCTGGAAGCTTTCTGGTAAGGGGAAAGCACCCTATCGAGGGGTGCTTTCCGGTACGGGAGAGTTTGCAGCCGCTCTTTCTGCCCTCATCAGCGCCAACTTCACAAAGTTGCCGCACTCTCTGGCCGTCAGGTCTCCGTAGTCGCGGCCCTTGATTTTGTGGGCCACGCCCATCTCCTGCGCCAGTTCGTACTTTAGAGCATCACTGAGCAATTTGGCCATCAATAACTCCTCCCCTTAAAAATAGTTTGTCAGAACGACCATCGGAGTATTCATACGTTATTTAGCGAGAACACCACATTTAAACTTTGAATCATAAAATTATCAAAAGAACCGGCCTTACGGGTTACAGGTGCGGCAAGGTTCGTACCTGGCGTCAAAGGCGGCGTCCCTGTTCTTCAGCCGGACTAAATTCGCAGGCGCAATCTTCGCGGCACCCGGACAGTCCGGCCGATGAAAACGCCGGGTGTTGGCGTTGCCGACGTAGTATTCTTCCTCATCCACCGCCAGTCCCCAAAGTCCCCGCGCGTTTTCCCGGGCCTCCTGCTGAAATTCCCGGAAGAAATCAACGTACTTTACGTTGGGGGGTACGGTCATTAGCAGAGCGTAACCGTCCACCAGCAATTGGGCGTTGAACATTTTCCGGCGCAGTTCGTCGCCACCTTCCAGGGGTAAGACCGGACGTTCAAGCCACAGGTAACCCAGCAGCCGGCCGTAACGGTCCCGCTGTTCCACATCGGTTTCCAGGAAAACCTCCCGTCCTTCTAGCCGTTCCACGGCGTAAGCGGTCGCCTCTGGTCCAAACGGCTCAGGTGGTTCTGAAGTCTCGGGCGTATCCACCCCGATCAGCCGCAGGCGTTCCTCGGAACGGTCGGGCATCTTGATCACCATGGCGTCTCCGTCGATTACCCGGACCACCAAAACCCCAACCAGCCCGTCTAGCGGCTGCTCGTCCCGGTCCCCCGGCAACCCCGCGCAAGCCCCCCACAGCCCGCAGATAACCACCAGAATTACCGCCAACCGGAACACGGGCCTTAAATGGAGCGTGCCCCGCTCCAGGTTCCAGGGCACGTTACTCCGTTCCCTTCTCGCCTTTTGTGCCGGCAGGAACGGCCGCTTCTGGTTTTACGCCCGGCACCCCGAGCAGTTCCTTGACTTTTTGGGCAATCTCCGCCGTCAGTTCGGGCCGCTCCTTCAGGTACTCCCGCGCGTTCTCCCGGCCTTGACCCAGGCGCTCCTGGCCGTAGGAATACCAGGCGCCGCTCTTCGTCACCACTTGCAGGTTGGTAGCCACATCCAGGAGGCTGCCCAGCCGAGAGATACCCTCGCCGTACAACAGGTCGAACTCGGCCTGTTTGAAGGGCGGGGCGACCTTGTTCTTTACCACTTTGACGCGCACCCGGCTGCCCACGATCTCGGCCCCCTGCTTCAACGTCTCGACCCGGCGCACCTCGAGGCGGACCGAAGCATAAAACTTGAGCGCCCGTCCGCCCGGGGTGGTTTCCGGGTTGCCGAACATAACGCCCACCTTCTCCCGGATCTGGTTGATAAAAATGGCGGTCGTCCGCGACTTGCCAATTACGGCGGTCAGCTTGCGCAAGGCCTGGGACATCAGCCGGGCCTGCAGACCCACGTGGATGTCGCCCATCTCCCCCTCCAGTTCGGCACGCGGCACCAGCGCGGCCACACTGTCGATCACCACCACGTCCACCGCTCCACTCCGGACTAACGCCTCGGCGATCTCCAGGGCCTGCTCACCGGTGTCGGGCTGGGAAATCAGCAGGCTATCGATATCCACGCCCACCTTTTCCGCGTAAACCGGGTCCAGCGCGTGCTCGGCGTCGATAAACGCCGCAGTGCCGCCCATCTTCTGGGCCTCGGCGATCACGTGCAGGGCCACCGTCGTCTTCCCCGAAGCCTCGGGACCAAACACCTCGATTACCCGCCCGCGGGGCATCCCGCCCACTCCCAGGGCCAGGTCCAGCGCCAGGGCGCCGGTGGGAATCACCTCTACGTTCAATTTACCGGCGGCTTCGCCAAGTTTCATTATCGAACCTTTGCCAAACTGGCGTTCGATCTGGGCCAAGGCCAGTTCGAGGGCTTTCTGCCTGTCCGTCACGGTTTCCCCTCCCCATCGGTTCCTTTTTCCCCATTGTAAGCCAAAAAAGAATATTTGGAAATAACAACAAACGATAATGTACAAAACAATAACAAAAGGCACCCCTTCAGGAGTACCCCACCGGAAACAATTTGCTCGGTATTAACAGGTTGGCGTCCTTATCCTACGGTTACCGCTGCCCAGTGGCGGTTTTGGAGGCCGCACCGTCCACGCCCAGGAAGTTCTTCAAGATTTTGAAGGTGGCGTTAACCGAGCCTATCCGTACCGCCTTGCGCACCCCGGGCAGTAGCAGGCGGTGACACTGCATTTCGCGGTCGCTGGCCAGGGCAACGTAAACCAACCCTACCGGCTTGACCGGAGTGCCGCCGTCCGGACCGGCGATCCCGGTAATGGCCAGCCCGAGATCCGAACCCGTTACCCGCCGGATTCCTCGGGCCATCGCCTCCGCGGTCTGTTCACTGACCGCCCCGTACTTCTCCAGCGTTTCCGCCGGTACGCCCACCAACTGCGTTTTAAGCTCGTTGCTGTAGACCACTACGCCGCCCAGAAAGTAGCGGGAACTCCCCGGCACTTCGGTGAACCGGGCGGCCACCATCCCCGCCGTGCACGATTCGGCCACCGAAATGGTCAAACCCCGCCGAAACAACAGGTCGCCAACCACTTTCTCCGGCACCTCGTCCTCAACGGCGAAGATGTATTCGCCCACCAACTCGGCAACCTGGCCGGCCAATTCCTCAACCATGCGGTCGGCTCGGACCGGGTCCGGCGCGTGCGCGCTGACCCGCAGCTGCACCTCCCCGGGCCTGGTCAGATAACCCAACCCCGGGTTGTCCGGAACGCCGAGTTCCTTAAGTTTTTCTTGAACTGCGTATTCGGGGATGCCGGTGAGCCTGAGCACCTTGGTCCGCAGCACATCGCCGCGCCCGGGAATCTGAAGCAGATAAGGCCGCACCGAGGTTTCAAACATAGCCCGGAGTTCCCGCGGCGGGCCGGGAAGGATCACGACAATCTTTCCCCGGGTTTCGATCAGCGCCCCCGGCGCCGTACCCTTATGGTTGGGCAGCACCTGGGCACCTTCCGGAAAGCGGGCCTGCCGGATACAGATGGCCGGCATTTCGGTTCCCCGCCGGGCGAAAAATTGGCGTAACTGGTCCAGGGATTCCTCGTGGGTCACCATGGGCAGTTCGAGCACCGCGGCCACCACGTCCTTGGTAATGTCGTCGGTAGTGGGGCCCAAGCCTCCGGTGGTGATCACCAGGTCGGATCGCTCCAGGGCTCCCCGGATCACCTGTTCCATGAGGTCCCAGTCGTCACCAACGGTGGTCTGCAGAATCACTTCAATGCCCAATTTGGCCAGTTCGTAGCCCAGATAAACGGCGTGCGAATTGGAAACGTGACCAAGCAGCAGTTCGTTGCCGGTAAAAACCAACTCAGCCTGCATAGCAACCACCTATTGAAAAGCATAACCCAAGTTTGTGAATGTGGCAACATGCCTTCCTAAAAATGTGGGTTTGGCCAGCCGATCCCAAACATAAAACCAGCAACTGGATACCGCCAAACCAAACCGTATTTATGAAGTCGAAAACTTGCGGTGAGTACCAACAACAACAAACCGGATCTTAAGCGGCCGGAGTGGTCAAAAAACCCCTAAACTCCTCACCCGATATCTTTTCCCGTTGCAGCAGGTGCTCCATAATCACCCGGAGCGCAGCCTGCTGTTCCTCCAAGTTCTTGCGCACCCAAGCCTCCTGGCGTTTCAGAATCTCGCCCATCGCCTTGTGTTTTGTTTCCGGGGGCAGGCTCTCCAGACTCACGAAACCCAGTTCGGACATGCCGCCCCGGATCAACTGCTCGGCGATCTGCAGCGCCTGTTCGATATCGCTCCCGGCACCTGTGCTCCGAGAGCCCAGCAGCATCTCCTCCGCTACCGCCCCCGCCAGGAGCACGGCGATCTGGTTCTCCAGGTAGTCCTGGGTGTGCAGGTAGCGGTCGTCCTCCGACGTTTGGCGCATGTAACCCAGGGCGCTGCCCCGCGGGGTGATCGTCAGGGTGGACACCGAGCCAGGGCGTACCAGTTCGCTAACCAGCGCGTGTCCCGTTTCATGTATGGCCACGCGCTTCATTTCCTCCACCGACGGCCGGCGGTCCAGCTTCCCGCCCATAATCACCTTGTCGATGGCCTCCTGGAAGTGCGCCTTACTGATCTGGTCGGCACCCTCGCGCATGGCCAAAATGGCGGCCTCGTTCGCCAGGCTTTCCAGGTGGGCCCCGGAAAACCCGAAGGTATCCCCGGCCAGTTCGGCCAGGTTAACGTCCTTGCTCAGCGGCTTGTTCCGCGTGTGCAGGCGCAGGATCTCCAATCGCCCCTCCTTGTCGGGAAGTTCGACCCGCACCTGGCGGTCAAAGCGCCCGGGGCGCAGGAGGGCCGGGTCCAGCATGTCCGCCCGGTTGGTGGCGGCCACCACCAGCACCTGGACCTCGTCATCCACGTCGATGCCGTCCATTTCAACCAGCAACTGGTTCAGGGTCTGGTCGTACTCCAGGTGGCTGGAGGTCTTGCCCCGCTTGCCCCCCAGCACGTCAATCTCGTCGATGAACACCAGGGCATAATTCTTCTTGTGTTTCTGGGCCGCTTCCCGGGCGGCCTTAAACAGCTTCCGCACCCGTTGTGCGCCGACGCCGGCGTACATCTCAATAAATTCACTGCCGTTGGCCGAAATGAACACTGCATCGGTATAGTTGGCGGCCGCCCGGGCCAGCAGCGTCTTCCCCGTGCCCGGTGGTCCAGTGAGCAGAATCCCTTTCAGCGGCCTAATGCCCAGGCGGCGGATTTCCTGTCGGTTCTTGATGAAGTCCAGGGCCTCCCGCAGTTCCTCCACGGCCGAAGCCTGTCCCCCCACGTCGCAAAAGGAAACCTGCACCTGGGTCTCGGAAGGCACCTTGTTAAAAGTCTTCACCATTCCCCGGGAACGCATCAGGTAGTACAGTAACCCGCCGAGCATGCCCAGGAACAACAGGGGTCCGACGTTGTAACCGATAACCAACAGAAAGATGAGCACGGCCGCCCCGAGACCGATGCTAACCTCTTTGTACATACAATCCACTCCCGTTTCCGGATGGCACATGTTCCGTGACCGGTTTACGGGGAATTACGGCCATCAGTTGGTGATCGACACCATCCAAGTGGACGTAAACGTTGTTACTATCCACGAATACCCGGGCCTCGGCCCCCGCCTCCCGGGCGTTTTCCTCGATCACCGCCGCCATTTCGCTGAAGTTTCCCTGCATGATCGCCTGGTGGATGGCAAACTGGCTGCGGTAGTAAGCCTCGGACAACCTGGTGTCCCGGTTATCCTTGATAACCAACTGGTACGGCCGTCCGGACATGAACTGTGCTACCCGGCGGTCCAGGGTCTGGTAGGTCTCCATCAGGTTTTCGGTCCGTTTCAGCTGGACCACGACCCGTAGGACCGGCAAACTGTCGTCGACTTCGTACGACTCGACGAGCCCGTCCTCCTCAAGCGCCTGGATCAGTGGCTGGTGATAACCGTAAGTCTTGTACGCCCAGTCACCCCCAATCAGGAGGACCAGGCCAACAACCAGGGTCACGAGCACGATTTTAAAGTTAAGGCCGTACCACTCCCACCGCATCTAATCGCTCCCCTCGTGCGCTGTCCAATGCATCTATGAATTATAACACAATCCCCATTTTCTTTCCTTATGAAAACCCTGCCAGGCCACGGCGCCGTCTGCAGAAAAGAAAAACCCCGATTCGGGGTTCCAAAACGGTTTACAGGGTCTCGCCCCACAGGTCATAAGGTCCGGCCCTGATTATCCGCGCCCGCACGAAACTGCCGGGTTCCGGTTCGACCGCCGCCCGCAGAAACACCTGGCCGTCGATCTCGGGCGCGTCGCTCTCAGTTCGCCCGAAAAACAGCTCTCCTTTACGGCCCTCCACGAGCACCGTCACCTCGGAACCAACCCGCGCCCGGTTGAGGGAAAGCGAGATCTCCCGCTGCAACGTCGCAGCCCGCTCCAGCCGCTCTTGTTTAACTTCCTCCGGCACCTGGCCGGACATGCGGGATGCCGGGGTGCCTTCCTCCCGAGAATAAGCGAAAAACCCGGCCCGGTCCAACCGCACCTCGCGGAGAAAGCGGAGCAGTTCCTCGAAATCCGCCTCGGTCTCGCCGGGAAAACCGACCATAAAGGTAGAACGGATGGCCAGCCCGGGAACGTTCCGCCTCAGGAAATCGACCAGCTTCCTCAGGTCGTCCTGCAGCGTCTTCCGGCCCATCCGCCGCAACACCCGGTCGCTGGCATGCTGCATGGGTATATCCAGGTAGCGGCACACCCGGGGTTCTCTGGCCAGCAGCTCCGCCAGCTCAAAAGTGATGCCCGACGGGTAACAATACAACAGGCGCAGCCATCCCAGGCCCTCCAGCCGGGCCAGACAGCCGGCCAGACGCGCCAAACTTTCACCGCCTTCCAGGTCGGTTCCGTAACGGGTGGTATCCTGAGCGACCAGGATCAATTCCCGGACGCCTCCGGCTACCAAACGCTGCGCTTCGCGGACCAACACGTCCGGTTCCCGGCTGCGGTGGGAGCCGCGCAGGTCCGGGATCACACAGTAAGCGCAGCGGTTGTCGCAACCCTCGGCGATTTTCAGGTAAGCGGTAAAGGGCGACCCGCTCAACACCCGCGGCTGCACCTGCCGGCCCAAAAAACCGGGCGGGCCGACCTCCTGAACGCGTTCGCCCGCGATCGCCCGTCGCACAATATCCGCGATGTTACCTACGCCGCCGGTGCCCACCACCCCGTCAAGTTCGGGGATTTCCCCCAGCAACTCGCCGGGATGCCTCTGGGCCAGGCAACCAGCCGCCAGCAGCACCCGGCACCGGCCGTGCTCCTTATACTCGGCCAGTTCCAAAATTGTTTCGATTGATTCTTCTTTGGCCTCGAGGATAAAAGCGCAGGTGTTGACGATGATGACGTCGGCTTCTTGCTCCGCGGTGAGTTGATAGCCGTTCTGTTCCAGGAAACCCAGCATTACCTCGCTGTCCACGCGGTTTTTATCACAACCCAGATTTACCACCGCAACCCGGATTTCCTCAGCCTGTCCCGCCTGTTCTCCCGCGTTGCGAACCTTGGCCTTCGGCGGTAAACTCATAATTGATGGGCATGCCTCCCTGTCCCAGGGTACCCAGGTTTTCGCCGTTCAGCTGCACCTCCACCACCCCCGGGTTGCCGAGCCTCAGGGTGATCCGTTCCCGGCCCTGAAAGCTCACGGACTCTCCGGCCCGGACGATGCCCTGGAAAGACTCTTCGCCGTCAACCACCACCCGCATCCAGCAGGTGTTCCGGGTAACCTGCAGCACCAGGTCCAAACCCTCGGGGGCTGCTGGCTCTTCGGCGGGCGGCACCCCCCGCTCATCCTCGAAACCCGCCCGGGGCGGCACAGTGGGTGCCGGATCCCCGCCCCGCAGGGAACCGTATAACGAGTTGAAAGCCACCAGGAGAATGATCACCCCCGCGGCCAGCAAAAAACTGCGGTAGCCGGACCTTTTCCCGTCGTTTATCGGCGTGGTCAGCCGGTTTTCGGCCGCCGGTTCCCTGGTTTCCCGGGGATAGCGCTTGTCGAACTCGACCATCAGAGTGTCGGCGTCCAGCCCCAAAAACCGGGAATAGGTGCGCAGGAAGGCCTTGGCGTACACCCGTCCGGGCAGGACCTTATAGTCTTCAGTCTCCAGGGCGAGCAGGTACTTTTTGCGGATCATGGTCTCCTCTTCCACCGCATCCAGGGAAAGCCCCTTAGCCTCCCGTGCTTCTCTCAGAGTTTCCCCCAGGGACACGGACCCACCCCCTTCGCCGGTTCGCAAACACGGCCGACAGTAACCGGAATCTGCTCTTTCAGTGCTATTGTTTACGGCCCGACGCAAATTGAATCATCACCGTAGACAATAACATATGTCTTTATTTTCTGTCAATTATTTCCCCCTGGGCAAAGTACTGCTGGTACTGCTGCACAGTCATTAACACCTGGCGTGGTTTACTCCCCTCGAACCCGCCAACAATGCCTCTTTTCTCCATGGTGTCAATCAGGCGCGCCGCCCGCGCGTAGCCGATGTGCAGGCGCCGCTGCAACAGCGAAATGGAGGCATGTCCGGTAAGCACAACGATCTCCACCGCCCGCGGGAACAATTCGTCCTCGATATCGGCCTCCTCTTCCTCGTACGAACCGTTGAAGATTTCCTCTTCGTACTCAGGTATAGCCTGCTTTTTCAGGAAGTTTACCACTGCCTCCACGTCCTTGTCCGACAGGTAGGCGCTCTGCACCCTGATCGGCTTGGCGTTGCCCGCAGCCAGGTACAACATATCGCCCCGGCCCAGCAGCTTTTCGGCCCCGCCAATGTCCAAAATCGTCCGGGAATCGATCTGGGACGAAACCGCGAAGGCGATCCGGGACAGAATATTCGCCTTGATCAACCCGGTGATCACGTCCACCGAGGGCCGCTGAGTGGCGATCACCAGGTGAATTCCTGCCGCCCGGGCCATTTGGGCCAGCCGGACGATGGAGTCCTCCACGTCGCTGGGCGCCACCATCATCAGGTCCGAAAGCTCGTCGATGATCACCACGATCAGCGGCAGGTGGACCCGTTCTTCCCCGGAATCATCCTGCCAGACCAGACTGTTGTACCGTCCGATATCTCTGACCCCGGCCACCGCGAACAGTTCATAACGCCGTTCCATCTCCCGCACCAGCCACTTCAGGGAGATGGCCGCCTTCTTGGGACTGGTCACCACCGGCGACAGCAGGTGCGGAATACCGTTGTAGTTGGTCAGCTCCACCATCTTGGGATCGATCAGTAACAGTTTCACTTCCTCCGGCCCGCTTTTGAACAGGAGGCTGTTAATTATGGTGTTCAAACATACGCTTTTGCCCGAACCGGTGGCCCCGGCAATTAACAGGTGCGGCATCAGCGCCAGATCGGCGATTACCGGACTGCCGGCGATGTCCTTGCCGAGGGCCAGCGTAAGCCGGGAAGCGGACTCCTTGAACTCCTTGGACTCCAGGAGATCCCGCAGCGGCACCAAAGCGATTTCCTTGTTGGGCACCTCAATCCCCACCGCCGCCTTTCCGGGAATCGGAGCCTCGATCCGCACCCCCGGCGCAGCCATAGCCAGGGCGATATCGTCGGCCAGGCTGACGATTCGGCTGACTTTGACCCCCGCCGCCGGTTGAATTTCGTACCTGGTGATGGAGGGGCCCCGTGAAACCTGCAGCACCTTGGCCTTAACCCCGAAACTGTCCAGGGTTTCCTCCAGGACGCGGACGTTCGCCGAAAGGTCCTCGGTCTTGCGGGTGAAACCCTTCACCCGGGGCCGGGAAAGAATGTCCACCGGCGGGGCACGGTACGACGAAGGCTCAGGCGACCCAACCTGCTGACGCATGGTGGCCGGCGCCTCCCGGGATGAACCGCCCCGTTTCCCCGGGGGCCGCTCTTGAGGCTCGCTTCGCAGCCCGGGCGTCTCCAGATCCACGCGCTCCGCGGCATGATCCACGATTACCGGTTCGGCTCGGACCGACGGTCGTTCCTCCACAAAAATATAGTTCTGCAGCCGGTCCCAGCCCCCGCGGAGTCCGCCGGCCAAGCTAAGCCCCAGGCGTTTGCCCACCGCCGACACCGGAAGCTCGGTGAACAGGGTGACCGCGGCCAGGCCGGTCGCCAACAGAACAATACCACTCCCGATCATGCCAAAGCACTGGAACAGTATCCAGCTCAGAACGCCGCCCAGCACCCCGCCCCCGTCGCCGTCCAGGCCGGCGCCGACCACGGTGCGGAAGCTGCCCTCGGGAGAAACCAGTACCAGGTGCAGGGTGGTCACGAACACCAGCAGGCCCACCAGGCTCCCGTAGATCTTTCCGGGATATTTCGCCGGATTCCGTTCCTTTAAGAGCTTGAAACCCCAGTAACCGGCGAGCAGGGGTAGCAGAAACGCCCCCTCCCCGGTCAGAATCCGGCAGCCGCGGCCCACCAGGTTGCCCACCACCCCCACCGAAGAGCTGTAAAGGCTGAGCAGGGTCAACACGGCTACGGCCGCCAGCGCCAGGCCCAGGATTTCATACCGGATTTCCCGTTTCAATTGGCCGTAAAGTCCCACGATTTAACACCCCGTACCGGAAACTTCGGCGAATACTTGAAAAATCCTTTTCGTTGTCTGGGATCGGGTTCCCTGGTATAATACTGTTAAGACCATCAACGTGGAGAAAATACCGTATACCAGACCGCTACCGACCAATATACGTGCCCATAGCCCGCGGCCAGTGTTCAATTACTGGGGAGGTGAAACTGTGATCCCGGTCAAGGTAAAGGAAATCGCGTTCGACCTCTCGATGAACCCCGTGCTCCTGCTGGTCGACGAGGCTGAAATCAAGGTACTGCCCATCTGGATCGGTCACTTCGAGGCCCACGCCATCGCCGTTGCCCTGGAGGGCGGCGCCGCTCCCCGTCCGCTCACCCACGATCTATTAAAGACCCTGTGTGACGAGTTCGGCGGAGCGGTTACCAGGGTAGTGATCAACGACGTGCGTGACGGGACTTACTACGCGCAACTGTACATCCTGAAAAAGGACCGTGAGTCCGTTGTGGACGCTCGCCCGAGTGACGCGATCGCTCTGGCCCTTAGGAGCGTGGCCCCCATCTTTATCAGTGAAAAGGTGGCCGATTACGCGCTCCCAATGGAAGAGCTGTTCAGCGAAGAACGCCAGGAAGCGTTGCGGCAAATCCTGGAGGAGCACCAAAAAACCAGCAAGAAGTCTCTGCACTGACGCGGGACGGCCTACCGCAGGGCCGTCCCGGCTCATTTTCGGAACAGAACGGTGCCGATGACGGTCAACCCCAGAACGATCCGGTAAACCACAAAAATGTTAAAATTCCGGGTAGACACCCAGCCGATCAGGAACTTGATGGCCAGGAATCCGACAATGGCGGAAGTGATCATGCCGAGGGCGAAGGACAGATTCAGATCGGCCGGGTCCATTTTGGCCAATTGCATGAGACCGGCGCCCAGGATGATCGGGGTAGACAGCAGGAAGGAAAACCGGGCCGCCGAGGCCCGGTCCAGGCCCCGCGCCCGGGCAGCCGCCATGGTGATCCCCGAACGAGAAACACCGGGAATCAGGGCCAACGCCTGGGACAGCCCGATCACCATGGCATCGCTGAAACGCACTTCTAGCAGTTTTCTGACCTGCCCACCGTAGTGGTCGGCCAGGTAGAGCACCAGACCCATCAGGATCAACAGTACGCCGATCAACAAGGGCGCCCGCAGGGTGGTTTCCACGATGTCCTCCAGAAAGTAACCGAAAATGACCCCGGGAATGGTGGCGGCCACCAAGAACCAGAACAGCTTCCCCTCGCGGGTGCCGGCGCTGCGGAAGCCCGCCTGCACCAGCCGCAGCCAGTCCCGCCAGAAATAGGCGACCACGGCGGCGAGCGTCCCCAAGTGCAGCGCGACGTCGAAAACCAGCCCGGGGGTGTTAAACCCGAAAAACCAGGGGACCAGCACCAGGTGCGCCGAACTGGAAATCGGCAGGAACTCAGTTAGTCCCTGGACAATCCCCATAATAATGCCCTCAAAAAGATTCATCCGCTCCCATCCCTTCCCCACAGGATAAACTGCGCAACATTATAACACAGTTCGGCCATCAATCCTACCGGCGCAAGCCCTCTTCCAGTATGTTTACGTTGTAACGCATCAGGCGCAGGTAACTGTCACGGCCGGGAACACTCTCCCCGCCCAGGGGATCCAGAATCAGCACCCTCCCCCCATACTCGTTAGCGATCACCTCGGCCGCCTTGGTGCTGAACTGGGGCTCAGCGAAGATGGCTCCCGCCCCGTGCGCACGCGCCAACTCCACTACCGTGGCGATCCAGCCCGGGGAAGGTTCCTTGCCCGGAGCCTCCTCCACGGTGGCCACCTCCACCAACCCGTAACGGTCGGCAAAATAGCCCCAGGCCGAGTGGTAAGTCACAAAATGCCGGTTCTCGAAACGCTCGACTCGGGCGGCAAGTTCTTCGTGCAACACCGTTAGTTCGGCCTGGAAGGACTCCAGGTTGGCGGCAAAGTAGGCGGCGTCCGCCGGCGCGGCAGTGCACAAGGCCTGGCAGATCCGCGGCGTGATCTCGTCCCGCACCAGCACCGGATCAAGCCAGACGTGCGGGTCCCCGTATTCGTGCCCGTGGCCGTGGCCAGGCTCCGGATCGTGTTCGCGTACTTGCCGTTGCTTGCCATGAACGTGAAGGTGTTCGTATCCGGTTTGGGTTTCCCCGGCGCAGCGGTGAACTGTCTGCCGCAGGACCATGCCATCGGTCACCTTCACCCTGACCGCATCATTGTCGACCAAACCGGTCAGTTTCTCCACCCAGTCGTCCAGCCCCGCACCGACCTGAACAATCACGTCGGCACCCGAAACCTGCTCCATTTGCCGGGGGGTGGGTTCAAAGGTGTGGGGACTGGTACCTGCGGGCAGCAAGGTAATCACCTCCGCCCGCTCGCCCCCGATATTCCGCGCTATGTCAGCCAGCGGGAAGATGGTGGCGACCACCACGGTTTTTCCGTCCGGATCTTTCTCCGGAGCCGCGGCGGGTATACCGCAACCCGCTGCGGCACCCAGGAAAACCAATAACCCCGCAAGGACGTACTTGACCATACCCCGCATAACGATCTTTCCTCCCGGTGGTTATTCGGAATGTTCCTGCGCGCGGCAACTTTTTGCCCAGCCCTAAGATCTCTGGCCCCGGCCGGAGCTTCCTTCCCGGAACCGGGCCAACTCCTCCAGTTCCTCATGGGTCAGATCGTCCACCCCGGCCAGGGACTCCAGGTGGTGCCGCAGTTCGTGCCAGACCGTTTCGCGCAGCTCGGCCTCCCACGCCTCCCAGAGCTCGTCGCCCAGGAGCGCCGCGAAAGAACCATAGTAAAACACCACGTAGCTGCCCAGCATGTCATCCTCGATGTACTCGCCCATGATCAAGAATTCCTTGTCCCGCTTCTCATCCGGTAACACGGCGAAGCCGCCGTTCAGATCGCGGCAGAGACGCGGGGGAATCTCATCAACCAGTCGTTCAGCCAGTTCGGTGAATTCGTCCAGGGAAAGCCGTGCCACAAACACCACCTCCGTGAACCACCCGGCGGGGAAGATGTGGGATCCGATCAAGCATCGAAGGTGACCCGGGTTCCCGGCGCCAGTTCGGGGCGCAGGTAATGATTCGGATCGGTGCTCAACAACCGGTCAATTATGCCACGCCCCAGTCCCGTTTCCCGAACCAGGACCGGCACGCCGTTCACCAGTACCTGGCGGAACCGGGGCGTTTCCGCCCCCGGGTTGCCCAGGACCAGTTCCAGTTGGGCCGCCGTATAAAGAATCACTGGAGGGGCGCCTCCTTTCCGGCCCGTTCCTCTTCGATAAATCGCCGCAAGCACTGCAGCGCCGGGCCGATACCGCCCACCTCGTCGATCAGACCGCATTCCACGGCCTCCCGGCCAATCAGTACGGTCCCGATGTCCCGGGCCAGTTCGCCGGTCCGGAACATCAGTTCCCGGAAGCGCTCGTCGCTGATGTTCGAGTGTTTCACCACGAAGCGCACCACCCGGTCCTGCATTTTTTCCAGGTACTCAAAGGTCTGCGGGACCGTGAGAATTTGCCCGGTGATGCGGATCGGGTGGATGGTCATGCTGGCCGTCTCCGCGATATAGGAGCGCCGGGTGGCCACCGCGATGGGCACCCCGATGCTGTGCCCGCCGCCCAGCACCAGCGAAACCGTAGGTTTCGAAATTGAACTGATCATTTCGGCGATGGCCAGCCCGGCCTCCACGTCCCCGCCCACCGTGTTTAAAATGATCACAATGCCCTCGATGTCCGGGTGCTGTTCAAAGGCGATCAACTGCGGCAGGATATGCTCGTACTTGGTGGTCTTGTTCTGGTTGGGCAGGACCACGTGCCCCTCGATCTGTCCCACGATGACCAGGGCGTGAATATTGCTCTTTACTTCCGGAATGGTAGTGGTACCGAACTCACGTAGTATCCGCGCCTGGCGGCGCTGCTCCCGAGCCGCCGGCGCATTTTCGGATTCGTCCGGGTCGGGTTCGGGCGCGTTGTTCATCCCGGGCGTGATCGGAAAATGAAAACCACCGTAGCTGCCGTAATCCATTGAATTGATATTCCTCCTAATGTAAACTTAAAATATTAAAAATTAAAACGAGGTAAGTCCATAATGCGCCACCTGAATCTCCGCCGCGGGTTCCTGGCGGCCACCGTAATCTTTGTGCTGAGTATCGCCGCCGGGTGGGCGTTTGCCCAGGAGGCGGAACCGCTCCTGCGTCCCGGCCTGGAAAACCTGCTGGACGCCGCCGAGAAATCGGCCCGGATCAACCCCGAGTTCCGCTCGCTCGCCCTGACCAGTTTCATTTTTCTCAAGAACCTGTCGGTTGCCGCCATCCTGGTCCTGGTGGGACACGTGGTGTTCGCCCTACCCACCATTTTCATTCTGGGCATCAACGGCACCCTGATCGGCCTCCTGGCCCGAGTTTTCATTGAGTCCGGCATCCCGCCGCTGGCCTTTGTCGCCGGAATCGCCCCGCACGGGGTGATCGAACTCCCGGCCCTGCTACTCGCCGCGGGTTTCGCCTTCGCCTTGATGGCCAGGCGGATCGGGGGCAAGCCCGCGCCGGGAGTGGGCAACCGCTTCGGGTTCCTGCTCCGGGTGATCGCCCCCCCGCTGCTTCTGGCCGCAGTACTCGAGGTTTACCTGACCCCGCTGGTCCTGGCCCAGTTTCTGCCCGAAGCTTAAGTTTACGGCTTTCCCCAAACGTGGCGTGCCTCCCGCGGCTAGTACCCCGCTCGACGGCGGCACGCCCAATTTCGGCTCTACTAGTTGAGGACCTCACCAAGATGGATGGCTTGGGCGTGCACCCCTTCGATGTTCCGCAATTCGGACGCGAACTTTTCGGTGTCCGCCGCTTCGGCCTGCATGGTCACCGTGATGATCCCCCGGGAACGGGTGGGGTCGGGAATACCGTTCCGGCTGAGGATCGCGGAACCGTACCTGGTCAGAACTTCTTGCACCTGCGGCGCGTGCACCGCCCGCTGATCCACCAGTATCCCGACCACGTAGATGCCCTCGGCCAATTTTCGCCACCCCTCCACAATCTGTTTTTGGGTTTCAGTATGCAGTATGTGCCGCCACCGCCCGAATTACACTTCAGGACTGCAGCATCTGCCGGACTTTCAAAAGCGCGGCGATCGGCTGCCGGCAGGAGGCTTTACTGAAGCCCGGCCCCCTGAATGCTACCCGGCGATCACCTTCACGTATAGCCGGCGGGTACGTGGCCCGTCAAACTCGCACAAGAAGATCCCCTGCCAGGTGCCCAGCACCAGCTGTCCGGCCTGAATGGGAATGATCCCGGTCGGACCAACCAGTGCCGACTTGATGTGGGCGTCCGAGTTGCCCTCCAGGTGGTGGTAATCCCCCCGCTCGGGCACCACCCGGGAAAGATGGGCCAGAATGTCCCGGCTCACGGTGGGATCGGCCGCCTCGTTGATGCACACGGCGGCCGTGGTGTGCGGCACGTACAAGCAGCAAAGTCCCTCGGTCACGCCGCTTTCGGTCACCGCGGCGCGCACCTTCCCGGTCACGTCCACGAACTCATTACGCCGGCTGGTCCGCACCTCGATGGTCTGAAAGCTCACCTCGTACCCCTCCCAACATCAAGTGCTCGCTGCCGTTATCGCCGGGGGCCCTATCCCGGACTACCGGCGATTTCCGGCACCAACCTGTCCGGTACCCGCTTGATACGAGAACCGGTCTGCTCCCTCGGCGTGAGCAAGGGCAGAATCGCCCGCAGGTCGCCGTCCCGGACGGAAAAGTCGGCCCATGTCTCCACCTCCGGAGGGGCGTTGAAGGCAATGCCCAGCGCAACTTCCGGGAACACCAGGGCGTCGCCCATGCTGTCCCCGATCGCGGCCACTTGCGACGGCTCCACCCCCAGCACATCGCAAATTCTAGGCACGTATCTCGGTTTTCCGTCCCAGGTCACGTGAATCGTTACCCGACCGTCCAGCACCCCGTTGCGGAAACCAAGGCTGTTACTCACCCAGACCTCGAATCCCAGCGCTGCGGCCACCCGGGAGGCCAGCACGTCCAGGCCGGACGAAAGCAGGGCCAGCCGGTAACCGTCCCGTTTGAGGGTGGCCACCACCTCCCGGGCGCCCGGGCGCAAGGGGATCTCGCTGACAATCGCCTCCAGCCGCTCCCGGGACACCCCTTTCCAGAGCGCTGCGTCCCGCAACGCGAACTCCAGGTAACCAATCCGCCCGGCCATGAAGGCCTCCAGGGAGACCAGACCGCCGTTCTCCCAGGTGCCGAGACGTTCGTGAATGTGCTGCCATACGCTGCCCACCGTGGTGAGTGTCCCGTCCAGATCGAAGATTACCGCTTTCAGTGGCTCCTCCTGTCTTATACCGACCAACCCCCCGTAAAAACTTGGTTTCTTGTTTGTAATATTGTTCCCAAACACATTCCACAACCCGCCTGGATGTCCTGCCGGGGGAAACATAACCTCCGGGGAAGAAACTGGGCAAGATTCGACAATTCAACCTGCAGGACAGCGGGTATCCGCCGCCGAATCAGGTCTTTACCGCGATACCAGCAAAAGGGGTTATGCCGACGATGGCGGACAGGTACGGTTGGGAACAGCAAAAGACCGTAAAGTACGCTGGCTTTTGGGTCCGGGCGGTGGCTACTATTCTCGACGGATTTATCCTGGGGATCCCCATTGCTATCATGGTATCCCTGCTGTTTGGCTGGGAATGGGTGGCCGAGGATCCCAGCCGGGCTAACCTGGCGCACTTCCTGCTCTGGGCTGTGGTTACGGTAGCGTTTTGGGTGAACTGGGACGGCCGCACCCCCGGTAAAAAGTTAATGGCGATCAAAATCGTAACGTACCCCGACCGCAGCAACCTGAACCACAGCAAGGCCCTGCTCAGATACGTGATCGGCTACACCCTTAGCACCTTAATCTTTGGGCTGGGCTTTGTAATGGTAGCTTTTCGGGAAGACAAGCGCGGGCTCCACGATCTCATCGCCGGCACCTGCGTAATTCACGAACAATAACCCAAGGATGGCTACTGCCAGTATTTACGGTCCAACGACCGGTACTGGATCGCCTCCCCGAGGTGGTGGCTGTCAATCGTGTCGGCACCTTCCAGATCGGCGATGGTGCGCGCCACCTTCAGGATGCGGTCGTGAGCCCGGGCACTCAGTTCCAGGGCCCGGAACGCCTGCCGGAAAAGCTCCCTGGCTTCGCGAGTCAGGCGGCAGTATTCGCGGATCTCCCACCCGTTCATCCGGGCGTTGCATCCCGTAGCACTTTCGGCAAAGCGGAGGCGCTGGCGGCGCCGGGCCGTCTCCACCCGGTCCTTGATTCCCGGCGACTCGGAATCACCAGCGTTTTTACCCAATTCCTGAAAATCGGGCCGCGGCACCTCGATCTGGATGTCCATGCGGTCCAGGAGGGGGCCGGAAACCCGGCTGATATAGCGCTGAATCTGGTGGGGTGTGCAGGTGCACTCCTTCCGCATATCCCCGAAAAAGCCGCACGGGCAGGGGTTCATCGCGGCCACCAGCATAATGCGGGCCGGGAAAGAACACGTACCGGCCACCCGGGAAACGGTCACCACCCCGTCTTCCAGAGGCTGCCGCAGCGCTTCCAGGGCGTCACGCCGGAACTCCGGAAACTCATCGAGGAAAAGCACTCCCTGGTGGGCGAGGCTAATTTCGCCGGGACGCGGCATACGCCCGCCGCCTACCAGGGCCACCATGGAAGTAGTATGGTGCGGCGCTCGAAAAGGACGGCGGGTAACCAGTATTTGCCCTGGTTCCAGCATTCCGGCCAGGCTGTACAGCTTGGTCACCTCCAGGGCCTCGGCGAAATCCAGGTCCGGTAAAATCCCCGGGAGGCAGCGGGCCAGCATAGTCTTGCCCGCCCCGGGGCTGCCCAGCATCAGCACATTGTGCCCCCCGGCGGCCGCCACCTCCAGCGCCCGCTTTACGATGGCCTGCCCCTTGACCTCACTGAAGTCGCGGTCCGTCTCCCCCCTCGCCCTGGCCAGCAGGGCCTCCACCTCCACCCGGCAGGGCTCGATTTGCTCCTCCCCGGCGAGAAACCGGACCACCTGCCCGATGTCCCTTAAGGGATACACCTCGGCTTCGCCCACCAAAGCCGCCTCCCCCGCGTTCACCTCGGGCACAATCACCCGGTGAAAACCCGCCTCCACGGCCGCTAACACGGCGGGCAACACCCCGTGTACCCCGCGGACGCTGCCGTCCAGGGATAGTTCCCCCAGAAAAACGAAGCCGGCTCCTAAATCGGCCGACACCTGCTCACTTCCAACCA
This sequence comes from Candidatus Desulfopertinax cowenii, assembly GCA_001899445.1. Classification (GTDB taxonomy): domain Bacteria; phylum Bacillota; class Desulfotomaculia; order Desulfotomaculales; family Desulforudaceae; genus Desulfopertinax; species Desulfopertinax cowenii. The sequence goes on from MPOA01000001.1 coordinate 256,925, forward strand.
GCACGCCCAGCGCAATCGGCAGGTCGTAGGCTGGTCCTTCTTTCCTGATGTCGGCGGGGGCGAGATTTACCGTGATTTTCCGGGCCGGAAACTCAAAACCGGCGTTCCGGATCGCCGCCCGCACCCGGTCCTTGCTTTCCCGCACCGCCCCGCCGGGCAGGCCCACAATCTCCCAACCTGGTAAACCGCCGGCCACATCGACCTCTACTTTGACTATGTACCCTTCCATCCCGGAAAGCGCCACGGAATGCACGGTGGACAGCATTGCTCGCCTCCATTTAACTGCAATTCCATGCATGATTCTTTCCTGGAATAATAATCCCTGCTTATTAGAGCTAGTGACCTTGGTGAAGGCTTCTATCCCCTCTCTTACGGGAGGAGATTTCCCGGTGGCAGAGCTAAACCAAGGCTCAATTTTAAAGCCTGGTCCACTTCACCCATTTTTTCGGGTGAAAGATCACCGATTTTTCGCCTCAATCGAGACTTGTCAATAGTAAGCACCTGAGCAGCGTTCGCTACGCTGTCTTCATTCAACCCCCCTTCGCCGGCCTTCAGTGGAACAAGAAAGGGGTACGACCTCCGGACAGCGGTGGTAACTACAATCACTATGGTGGTAGGACTATACTTGTTGCCTATATTGTTTTGAACAACAACAGCAGGCCGAAGGCCTGCTTGTTCGCTTCCCCGGGCCGGATTGAAATTTACTAAAAAGACATCGCCGCGCTTAATTTCCATTCCGCAGCACCTCAACCTGCGCCGGAAGAAAAAGCTCGGCGTCCGCCTGGTGGATCTCCGCCAACACCGAATAACCTTCCCGCATCTGTTTTTCAATTTCCCGCCGCTTCGCCGACTGCAGAAGCTCCGCCACAGCGCCGCTTCGAGTGGTGCTCCATTTACGGGCAAGCTGATCCAATGTCGCCAGCAAAGAATCAGGCAAACTTATCGTTATTCTCGTAGACATTGACACCACCTCCCGGCATAAGGGTATCATACCAGAAGGCATACTGTCAATCATACCTTTTCGCATCATAATTATCACTCTGCGCGGCAACCTTCCCGGCTGTGGCGCGCCGGATCAGAGCGCCGCGCTCCTGGGAGACGACAAGAGCTGAATCATCTCCCGATCCGGGGTCCCCGATCAGGCTCCTGGCATCTTCCTTCAGCTTGGCCCGGAGGCGCTGTGGAGTGGATACTCAACCATCGTGGTAAGAATCCCGCCCCAGTCGTCCACGTGACCGTCGAAACCTGCGGAAACAGCCACTAGGTCGCAGTCCGAGTGATCGGCGAAGAACCTGGCGAGCTGCTCGGTGCCGCTCAAGTGATGGTAGACCACCTGGGGCGTACGGGCGAAGATTTTATCCGTACCGTCGCCATAGTGCAGGTCGATGTCGATGATCAGGACCCTGCCGGTTTTCCCGGCTCGCCGCAGTTTTTCCACCGCCACGGCTACATTGTTGAACCAGCAGAAGCCCCAGCAGGAGGCGGGGCCGGCGTGGTGACCGGGCGGCCGGATTAGGGCAAAGGCCGGTTCGCCTTTCACGGCCCGGTTTGCCGCTTCAATCGCCCCGCCCACGGCCAAGGCGGCAATTTTGTACAACAGGGCCTCCCTTTTCACCCGTTCTACCAGGTCGGGGTGGTGCACCAACAGCAAGTCAGCCTCGGTGGCGGGCCGGGGGGTGACGAATTCAAAGCTGACCCGTAACGCCGTGATGATGCCGTCCAATCGGCCCACCGCCGCAGCGGGGTCAGCAGCGTAGACTTCCCGGTACCATTCGTGAAAAACCACTTTCAAAGCGCAACATTCCCTTAGTTTTTTTGGCGCCGTTTGCTGGGCCGAACCGCCGACCTGCGCAACGCTGGGATGTGCGCCCGAGGCCATTACTACGGGGGAAGCCCGGCTTCCAGAACACCCTGTTCGGTGGTCATCGGCTAGCAACAAAAATTGGTAATCTATCAGTCGGACAGAGCTCCCGGTTGTACCGTGATGGCTACCGGCAGGCTCCCCGCGTGGTCCCGGCTATGGAAAACGCCTGGCGGGCAGGTCCAGTTTTAGCGCCAATTCCACCAATTGGGGGTCGAATTGGGTGCCCGCGAATAGGCGCAATTGTTCCCGCACCTCAGCGGTTGTTTTCGGCGGGGCATAGGGGCGGTCCGACAGCATTGCGTCCACGGCGTCGGCCACCGCGATAATTCGGGCACCGAGCGGTACAGCCGGACCTTTGAAGCCTTGTGGATAGCCCGTACCGTCGAACCTTTCGTGGTGGTGGAGAATCAGCGGCACAATCTCCTGCAGGAACCGCACCGGGGAGATGATCTCCGCGCCGATGATCGGATGCTGTTTGATGATGTTGAACTCCTCGACGGTGAGGGACGCCTTCTTCCTGAGGATCTGCTCCGGCACGCCGATCTTGCCGATATCATGCAGGATCGCCGCCTGCTGCAGCAGTTCCATCTCCCTGACCGAGAGTCCCAGTTCCGCCCCCAGGAGCATGGCGAACATCACGACCCGCTTCTGGTGGGACTTGGTATACGAATCCTTGGCGTCCACAGCCGCCACCAGGGAACTGACTGTTTCCATAAAATGTCTTTGGATGTTCCTGCAGGCCCGCTCGATTTCCTCCACCAGAGCCTTGTTGGCCTGCTGGAGTTCCGCGAGCTTGCTTTTCATGAACCTGGAGTCGGCGCGGCGGGCCAGTCCTTTCTCAACCACTTCGATCACCGACTTGCGGTCGAAGGGCTTAATCAGGTAATCCAGGGCCCCGTGGCGCAGGGCCTTGGTCGCCGTATCCACGGAGGCGTAGGCGGTGATCATCACCACCTCCGTGTCCGGCACCCGCTTCTTCACTTTCGCCAGCAGGTCGAGGCCGTTTATGTTCGGCATCCGGATATCCAGGATCACCAGGTCAAACTCGCCGCGGGAAAGGTGATCCAGGGCCTGTTCCCCGCTGTGCGCGGTGGAAACGTCATAGTCATCCTGCAGAATCATCCTCAGGGCCTCCCTGGGGCCCAGTTCGTCGTCGACGACCAGTATTCTACCGCGTTCCCCCAACACCTTCGCCTCCTTTGTCGGAGAAAATGGGCAGGCAAACCTCAAATTTCAGGCGTTTATCCTTGGTTAAAACCGCCTCTACGCGTCCCCCATGATCCTCAATGATCTTGCGGCTTACCGGAAGCTTGAGTGAAATATAGGAGTCCTGCCGCGCGCAGAGTGGATCAAACACCCTCTTCACCTCCTCGCTCCCTACCTTTGTTTTGGAGTCCCAGAAACCGATGGATACCCCCCCGCACCCGAACAGCGCCTGATCGTAAGCCGTCTGAACGTGCAGGGTCCCCTCCACTTCCATGGACTGGAAATAGTTTAACAGGTACGAAAAAGCTCTGGCTAGGAGAGTTTTGTCCGCCCGGATGTGCAGGCGCTCCCCGAAGTAAGAGGTATCCACGGTTGTTTTTGCCCCTTTGCCCTGTTCCCGCAACAAGGACAACCCCATATCCAAGAGTTCGTGAACTTCGGCCACGGTGTACTTGTAGGTGAGAGGCGTGGAGAAAGCAATGAGCTGCTCCACCAACTCGTTCAGCCTTTTAACCTCCTGCCGGACGGTTTGGGTAAAGAAGTCGCGGAAAGAACTGTCGTGATACTTTTCCGGCAAGAGTTCCGAAAAGGTCTGAATGGCCACCATGGGGTTCTTCACTTCGTGGGCCAACTGCCCGACGAATCTGTTCAGCACGTCAAGCTGGTCTGCCCGGCACTTTTCCTGTTCAAGCTTTTTCCGCGCGGAAATATCATCAAAAATCATCACGCTCCCCAGGACCCGTTCCCCATTCACTAGCTGGTAGGTGCTGACCTCCAGGGGAACACGGCCACGCGCCAGTTCGATCTCCTCCTTATCGCAAGCCTGTCCCGTTGCCAGCGCACCGTACAACAAGTCTCCCAGCGGGCTGGGCAGATGGCGCAGATCCTTGCCCACTATTTTCTCCGGCCGCAATCCCAGGATCTCCCCGGCGCGGGCGTTAAAGGTGACCACGTTGTCATTCCCGTTGATCGCCACCACCCCGCTGTTCATCCGCTGCAGGATGTTTTCGATGAACAGTTTCTGGTAGCGCAACTGGTGGTGCAGCTGGATGTCCCGCAAGGCCATACCGGTATTGGCGGATAAAATGTAAAGCGTCTCCAGTTCCTCTTCGTAAAAGGGTGCCCCGGTAATCTTGGGCCCCAGGTTGAGCGCGCCCATCAGCTGCCCGTGGACCGACAGCGGGATGCTGACCACAGCCTGCAGGAGCTGCATCTCCTGGAGGGCCTCGCCGGAAACAGCGCCGTTGGGACCGGGTATTTCCTCCGCCCGGAACATGCGCCCTTCCGCAATCAACCAGGAGATCAGCCCCCGGGACGGCTTGAAAACCAGCCCGGAACAGAAATCGGGGTCCAGTCCCCTTTGAGCGGAGACCAAGTAGTGACCGTAACGTTCGTTGAGCAACAAGATAGACAGCTTTCCTACGGGCACCAGTTCCGCTACGGCATCGAGGAAAAGCTCCAGGAGTTTGTCCTGATTTAAGTTGTTGGTCAACACCCTGGACAAGTCGCAGAGCACGCGTTCTTTCAGCGGGGTGGACGGGGAAGGAACACCGCCGGGCGGTACCGAGCACCCCGGGGGCTCGGCCTTCTTCTCGGTCTTCTTTTTTAAGGACTGCAATTCAAATACCAGCTCCACCCGCTCCCAGGACCGGTCCAGCAAGCTGCGTACCTGCCAGGAGGTAAACGGCAGGTGCAGAAAATCGTAAAAATACTTAGACATGGAATGGCTGAGGCTTGGATCGGCGGCGACCCCGAGATAAGTCAAATCAGGACGCCACCGGTACGCTTCCTCCATCCACGGCAGGACACCCGGCGTACCAATATCCACCACGACCACGCCCGAGACAATGCTCCGCAGCAGCTGCAAACCCTTGGGGCCCATCTCGCCCTCCAGAACACTATACGTGTCCGGGATAAAATCCTTAATGGACCCGAGCGCACTTTCCTGATTGCAAATCAGGAGCACCAATTTCAAAGCGGATCTCTCCCCCAGTCAAATTCCACTTCCCGCCCGCGGAATAGATCGCGGGACCCAGGCCACTTTTCTATCCCCGGCGGGAGGCAAATCTCAAATGCCGCTCCCTCGCCGTCACCGCTGCGGATCTGGATGGTTCCCCCGTGATCCCCAATGATCTTGTGGCTGATGCTCAGCCCGATCCCCACCCCGTCGGCCTTGGTGGTGAAAAACGGATCGAAGACTTTGTCTTTCTGATGGGCGGAAATTCCCACTCCCGTGTCCTCGATAAGGATCTTTACCTTCCCTCCCGGAGCAACAGCGCCGGCACTCTCGTCATCCGCAGCCGGAACGGACAGCACACTCACCCTCAGTTCCCCGCCCTCCGGCATGGCCTGGATACTATTCAGGCAGATATTGAAAACCGCCTGCTTCAACTGGTTTCTATCCGCCCATACCGCGGGGACCACCGGGTCATAATGCCTGAAGACTCGAATCTTATGGGCGTCAATCTGGGGGGATAGCAGGAGAAGTATCTCGTCCATCAGGCTCGTCATATCAACCGTTTCGCAGCTCAGCGGAGAGTTCTTGGAGAAATTCAGCAGTTCGGCGAGCAGCCTGTTGATGCGCTCTATTTCCTGGGAGACTATCCGGGAAAAACTGTAGCGGAACTCGTGGTTATCATATTTTTCCGGCAGCAGTTCGGCAAACGTCTTGATCGAGACCAGGGGGTTTTTTATCTCGTGCGCCAATCCGGCCGCCACCTCCCCCAGAAACGCGAGCCGCTGGATCCAGCTTTTCTCCTGTTCCAGCTCCTTGATGCGGGTCACATCACTCAGCACCAAGATGGCGCCGCGTTCACCCGTCTCCGGCAATTCCATTACCGCCGTGCTGCAACACACAAAGCGGGTAAAGCCGTCCGCCGGCATCTCCACTTCCACGTCACTGCTTCCCCGTCCGCGCTCCATAACCTGGCCCAGCAGCGTGCACAGCTCGCGGCTGAGAACCTCTTCTATTTTCTGGCCTATGACGGCGCTGGCAGACTGCCCGGTAAGCTTCTCCGCAGCGCCGTTAAAGGTAGTGATTCTCCCCTGGGCATCCACGGCGATCAAACCGTTGCCCATGTTTTCCAAGATGTTCTCCAAATACCGCTTGATCGTCAGCACTTCTTGATAAAGCTGCGCGTTTCTTAAACAGACTGTGACTTGGAACGCCAAAGCAGTTAACAGTTTTACGTCCTCTCTCGAATAAGGTTCCCCAGACAACTTGGGGCCCAAGCAGAAGAAACCTACCATTTCTCCTTCCATCATCATTGGGACCGCAGCCTCGGCCTGCAATCTCTGCATCTCAGTTATCAGAGATTCCCCTTCTTTTCGGTGCGTAATCACCCTTAAATCTGTTTGTAACAACACCTCACCGTGATTCACCAGATACTTGACAAACGAATCATCATCGGTCAAAATCTGTTTATCTTGTGTTTCGATTGCAAAATTTTTATTGCCTGCAGCAGCAACCGCAACAAAACGGTTGCCTTTTTTTAGCAGAAAAACACCGCCATCCAGGTACATGTTGTTAACAATAGTACCAATCACAAATTGGAGCAGATCCCTCAAATCCAAGAAGGAGATCATTGCTCTGCTACTTTTCAGCAAGGTTGCGTAATAATCATATGCCCCACGGTAGACGTATTTGTCAATTAACGTTTGTACAACTCCCTTTAACGACTGGAACAATGAAGCTACCAGTAATGCTACAGCACCAACCACAACGTAGAGGGGAAAATCTGCAAGCGGAATGCCTAGCCCCTCAATAAAATAGAAAGACAGTATAACTATTCCTGACAAAACTGCCAATGCTACTACAAATGCAAGCCCTTTACGAAGGGCAAAATGAACATCCATAAGACGATATTTAACAATGGCATAACCTATAGAAGCAACCATGATAATACTGAAAACAGGTCCAAAGTTGCGCAAATCTAGGATCGTAACGTCGAGCAAAGGGAAAAACAGGTTAGCAATACTCCCCAACAAAGTCGAAATCGTGATACCACCGACAAAATATCGTAGTTGCAAACGTAACAGGCCTCGAGCAGAACGCATCATCCTAAATAGCTTAATAATGCCGTAAGTCATTATGCCAACAAAGAACAATACATAGAGAGAAAAGAGAGAGCCATATGCCAAGTGTTTGTTATGTAAGGGCATTTCCATATCCGCGATAATAAAGGGTGTAAAGCTCAAACCTGCCATAGCCACGCTAAGTAATAGCGTTGTGTGTAGTATCACTTTGACTTGTTTGGAAAAAACTGAAGTGCCAGCCGAAAAAGTGAATGCCAGGGCAAACACAAACCACGGAATAACCACCGCCGCAGCGTGGGAAAACCGGATCCAAAACAGTATCTGTTCGTAGTCGTGATGTACTACTACCATCAATACTGCGAAGCTCCACAGACTGAGACTAATTGTCAACCCCAAAAAGAAGCGGTTTACAACAGTCACTGGGTTCTTTGCAAACACTAATAGTCCCAAAACAAGGTTTGTTATGGAAGTCAAAGCCAATAGCCAGATGCTCGGGTCCTTCAGGTGAGACCACTCCTCTTGGCAGGCGTGTAAATAGGCCGAGTAATAATCATTGCCGCATTGCTGCCGCCGAATCCATGCAAGTTCACCATTACAGTATCCACCCGTGCAGTTCGTCCCCGACAGGGAACGTAATCCAGGTCACAACGCGGATCGGGATACTCGTAGTTGATCGTTGGGGGAACAAAACCATCCTGAATGGCCAGCACACCAGTTATGAGCTGTAACGGACCCGCAGCCGCTAACGGATTACCGATCATGGACTTTATTGAGCTCACGGGAACATTGTAAGCGTAGTCGCCGCACAGTTCCTTAATTGCTTCTGTTTCCGCCCTATCAACCATCGGGTCCCCCGGCGCGTGCGCACAAATGTAGTCAACATTAAACGGGTTCAAACCAGACCGCTGCAGGGCTTGAAACATGGAAGAGTACATTGATAAGCGCAGGTCTCTCAATGACGAAGCGTTAGACACTCCCCAGCCGGCGATACGGGCATAAACCCTGGCCCCCCGCCGGCGGGCGCTCTCCGCCTCTTCCAGTACGAGTACGCCTGCTCCTTCAGCCAGAACTCCTCCCTCTCTGTGCAAATCAAATGGACGGCTGGCTTTCTCCGGCATATCATTGAAGCCGTTGGGTAATACTCCGGAAGCACAAAAACTAGCAAAAAGCAAGGGTGTCAAGGGAGCATCAACTCCGCCGGCAATCATGATTTCCGCTTCCCCGTTCAACAGGCACTCAGTGGCATAAATTACGCTGTACAATCCTGACGGGCATCCGGTAGAAATAGTGGATACGTTACCCCGACAGTTTATTGCCTTCGCAATCTGACCAGCGGAAGCGTGTGGAAAGCACGACACAATTGCCGTTGGTGTCATCTCCTTTTTTTCTATGAACAATAGGTGCTCCCTCTGCACAATTCCTATGTCTGAGGTGCTTATCCCCACAGAAACGCCACACGACCGGCAAGCCAGATCATCGAGTGTCAAACCAGCATCATCCAGAGCTAACCAGGCAGCTGCCAAAGCCAATTCGCTACTCCTGGAATCGCGGTGGCCATTAAGAAGAGGGTTCTGCATCAACTTCAACGAATCCATCGGGACCTCGCCTGCAATCTGGCAGCGATATTCGGTCGGGTCAAATGCGGTGATCCGGCGAATTCCCGACTCTCCCTTTTTCAGGGCTTCCCAAAACTGTGTTTTCCCCACCCCGTTTGGGGCCACCGGACCCAAGCCGGTAATGACCACCTCAGGCAAGACCTGCCCACCTCTCCCTTTGGAAAATAGAAGCAACGTCCTCCTGGGAAGAATCTTTTGTCCCGGTTAAAAACAAGCACTGTGCTCCGTAAACCTTTTCCACGTGACCGACTGTAAAACCGGCGTCACCTACCAAAGACTGTAATTCCTGGTCCTGGAAAAAGTGGAACGACTGTTGCTGCTGGATATAGCCGTTGATTATTAAAGACACGATTACAGCTGGGGCCAACGCCGTGATTTGACCGGCCAAGGCCACGGGCCAGAAGAAAGGGTTCCTTTTCCGCAACTCGCGAACGTGTTCGCTGAAGATGCGGCTCATTTTCGGCTGATAGGACGGAGTTACCAAAAGGAGCCTGCCGCCTTCTTTTAGTACCCGATAGATCTCCCGCAACAAAAACCCCGGCCGATCCACCGCGTAGAGCACATTCACACATACCACCGCGTCAAACTCCCCGGCGGCGAACGGGAGAGGGTAGTTTAAATCCCCTTCCCGCAGGGTAACTCCCCGGTTTTCTTTAAGTTTCACCTGCGCCCGACTCAACATGGCCGGCGAAAAGTCAATCCCTACCGCCTGGATTTCCGATCGGGAGCGAGCAATACGGGCCAGCAGGTTCCCCGTGCCGCAACCGGCGTCTAAAATTTTCCAATTAACCGCCGGGTTAAGATTGTTGGCCACCAGGTCCAGCAATCTTCGATAGGGCAGGAATCTTAACAGTATTGAGTCGTAAACCCGCGCGTAAATCCGCCATAGCAACGGTTCAAACTTTTTGCCCACGGCAACCCCCTTCCGGAAGTTACATCAGGTACTCCTGGTTGAACAGGCTGACAAAAATATCCACCAGCCGGGGGTCGAACTGGGTGCCCCCGCGCCTTTTCAGTTCCGCAAGCGCCTCTTCGTGGGACAGAGGCCGACGGTAAGGTCTGGGGCTGGTCATCGCTTGGTAAGCGTCAGCAATGGCCAGAATACGGGCGTAAAGATGGATGTCTTTCCCCTTCAAGCCTTGGGGGTAACCGCTCCCGTCCCACCATTCGTGATGTTGCAGGACATAATCCGCGAGGATGGCCGTTTCGGGCGAAAAACGGACAATGCGGCTGCCAACCTCGGAATGCCGCTTGATTTCCTCCCACTCCTTGCTGCTCAGGGTCCCGTCTTTCAAGATAATCGCCTCATCAATGCCGACCTTGCCGACGTCGTACACTTTGGATAATAGCAACAGGCTCTTGATTCCTTCGGGAGACAGACCCAGAGTTCGCCCCAGCAGCTGCACGATGCGTTGCAACCGCACGGCGTGACCTTCGTCCACCACGCCCTTCTTCGCGAGCAGGTTCAGGAAGAAATCAACTACCTTACCCTCAGACAACCCGCTACGCCGCAGCTTGCTTTCGTACATGTTGTCGCCGGCCCGCTTGTATACCGCCTGAATACCCTGGGACGGTTCCGTACCCGTGGCGAAACCCACGGAAAGACTCAGGGGGAGGCCTGATTTTGTCCGGTTATACTCTTCCACCGCCTTTTCTATCCGTTCGCAAACTTCGCGGGCCGTCTGTTCATCAGTCTTTGGCAAAACAACCGCAAATTCGTCGCCTCCAATCCGGGCCACCACATCCGAAATGCAGAAAGGTTTCTTGATTGTGGCGGCCGCAATCCTGAGCAACTCATCCCCCTTGTCGTGCCCAAGGGTATCGTTGATCAGTTTCAGCTCGTCCACATTGCAAACCACGAAGCTCATCGGGTAGTGGCGGTCCGTATCCAGCCGGCGCATTTCCTCTTCAAAGTAGGCCCGGTTGTAAAGGCCGGTCAACGGGTCGTGCATACTGCTGTGCTTCAGTTCTTCCTCGGTACGCTTGCGCCCCGTTACGTCATTCGCGCTAAACGTCACCCGTCCGACCTTCCCCTGGTCGGTGAAACCGGGTGCCAGCTTTATGTCCAGCCATCTATCCTCCCCAGCGGGGCCTTCAATCCTGATTTCAATGCTGGTCTCTTCGCCGGTGTTCAGGACGGAGTTCAAACTCTCTCGAATAGCCACGGCCGCTTTAGGTCCGATCACGTCCTCTATTTTCCGGCCTAGCAAATGTTCGTTCTCCGTTCTCCATAACCCCACGCCCGCTTTGTTGGCAAAAACGAAAGCGCCTCGGTAATCAAGGACCCAGATCGGGTTGGCAACGGTGTCGAGCACCTGCATTTCCCGCTCCCGGCCACCACTCAGGGAGGCGATCAGCGAACCGAGCAGCGCTTCGTCGTCCTCTTCCGGGACCGACCTCAGATCCAGCAGGATTCCTTCCTTGCTTATCCGGGCCACCACTGGCGGATCGCCTTTGGCTAACAACGCGGCCAGTTGCCTGCCGGAAAGCCGGGCACAACTTATTTCCACCCGGAAGCTGGGTAACGTGCCCAGGCCGGGATTTCTGTCCGCGAGCAACGTTTCCCCGGCCGTCACCTGGACCCGGTAAAGCCCTCCCAGGCTTGCGTTCAGTTCGCCGGCCAATCTCTCGGCGCGCTGCCCGATGCCGGCAACCGGGGCCGCAATGGCGCGCAGCAAAGGAATGGTCTGCAGCGCTGTTTCCTGGTCCAGGTACTGTTCAAGAGTAGCCTCGAAAGCCGCCACAGCCATTTTGTCGGCCCGCACGGCCGCGGCCAAAGGTGCTCTCCGGAGCTTGGAAAGGTAACGGTGCCGGCCAACAACAACGCCTACCGGGGGCCCGCCCAGGAACCTGTCACCGCGGAAAACGACTACGTCAAAACCGGCCGCGACAAAGTCTTGGATCCGCAGTCTTCCGGCCAACCCGAAAGGTGTCAGATCAACCAGTGTCGCGTGGCCCAGCATCTTCACGATGGAAATATCCCGTTCCCGCCCCAGCCCCGCCAGCTCAGCGTCCGCACGCGCCCCGGCGAACGAATCATCCTCTCTGTCGCTGCTCAAGATGAACGCCACATCATCGCCCACCACGTCGCGGTAGTCTTTCGGGATAGCAGCTTTATCTACCCTTTTCAGGCATACCCCACTGCAGCCCAGAACATTGAACAGGGAAGGAGAAAACTCGTCCGGAAACACCTCTTCCCCGCAGACGATGATCTGTTGACTACGCCCTGCGTTCTGCACCACGGTATGCAACACCAGAAGGGACGCCGCTTGAACGTTATTCACGACCAACGCATCTTCGGCCCCGGTAAGGTTGCGAAGAAGGTCAATCACGTTTTCGCTGCCAGACGGGAGCATCTCGGAAACCAGCAGTTCTTCGGCCGTGCCCGACCACGCCGCCATCTCCACCGCTTTGACCGCCGCCTGGGCCAGAGGTGGTTGCAAACCGCCGTGCAGGATTATACCGGTGGCGTTGACCGGTGGACGCCAAAGGGGCTGTCCATTCATTTTTTCCCCGTTCATCACCCAGCCTCCGGATCTTTCTTCTCCAACCGGTCAAAGAAAGTATCCCGGATAAACTTCTTTTCCTGTGGGGTCAGGATTCCGTCGTCACCCCACAGCCGATCGAGTTCGGCGGACTCAGCCGCAAGCATCTCCGCAAATCTGCCTTTTTCCACTGCCCCCTCCCGCTGTTCCGCCGGCAGATCGTCCAGGAGCTCCACCAACGCTTTTCCCAGGCGCTCGATGGCCTCCGCTGGGGGCATCCAGAACGGCTCAAGCTTCAACTGGGGATGTTTGCCACACTCCCGGGCCGCCAATTCCTCCGCCCCCGGGGCTGTTTTCCGGTCCCGCCGCAGGAACTCTTCCAGTAGGGCCAGGGCGTGACCGCACAGGCTCACCCCCGCAGCCACCAGGGGATGATCCGGATACTGCCGAAGTACTCCGTCGAGATCGTCCCTGGCCGCCTGCAGAAACTTGCGCAGCTCATCGTGCCCGGGGGCGGCCGCTTGTTTCCGGGCCTCTGTTAGGCGCGCTTGAAGCCCCAGCCACCGCTCCACCAGGTCCAGTACTTCCCTCAGGCGGGCCAAGACCTGCCAGGACCCCAAAATATGAAAGATATCCAGCTGCGCGTCCATCTCCTGCATCCGGCGATAAAGCCGCGCAATTTCACTTTTCAGTTCATCCTCGTCGCGCAGCCGGTTGACCAGGCTGCGGATCTCGTCCGCGGCCGCGGTGTCCTTTTCGATGACGGGGCGGAGCAAACGCTGGAGCAATTCACCCTCTTTCTGCATTGTTTTCCAGAGTTTGGCGGCCAGCGGGGCAACCATGTACAGCTTTCGGTTGTGCCGTTGCCAACTCCGCGCCTCAGCGGATAGTGCTTCCAGTTCCTTTTCCCAGCCGGGATCCGCCTGTCCCCGGCCCGCCAGAAGGTCACCTACCGCCGCGATCCCCGGGGGCAGGTCGTCCAGCCCGGCCAACGCCTCCGGGGCACCGCTTCCGGGCGCTGCCAGCGCCGGCCGCAGCAACGCCGCGACCATCAGGAGATTCAGGGCCAACCTGCCAGCCTCACCAGGCTGACCCGCGCGCACCTCCCTGAAATCGGGGTGCCGATAGGCGTGGGCAAGCCACCGCGCAGCCGGACCGCCATCCCCTTCGATTATGTCGGCCAGTTCCACCGCTTTGATCAATACGGGCGGCGCCGGGGGAGCCCCGAACTTCTGCTTGTGGTAACAGGCCAACCAGTAAGCCGGCTCCAACCGCCGTTCCCTAAGGAGAGCACAGATCAATCCAGACAGCCGTACCCGTGCCGCCTGCGCTTCTATCCCGTCCGGCGCCTGTTCCAGCTCTTGTTCCAGAAAATCGAAGCTTCGTACCGCTTCCGACAGCTCCTCTATCAAGGTAGGGTCCGGAGGGCAGCCAGGGTTCCTGAGCCTCGCCTCTACGGTCGCCAGTTTCCGCCCCAATTGGTCAAAGCTGTTTTTAAGTTCCGCCAGGCGCCGTTGCAGTTCAGCCAACTGCTTACTGGGGTCCATAGTTCTAGCACGCCCCGCTTATCCACGAGCATTTGACAGAAACCGCGGCCACGCAGAATAACGCCGGCCCGCTCCGTTTCGTAAGCAGTCGTTCACCAATTGTCCGCTTATTTCTTCATTCTTCGCCCGGGAAAATAATTCCTGCTTTAAATCTGGCGGGCATAGGAAATTTATTCGACCTTAAATCAAGGCCAAATCAAGGCCGCAACCGGCACGCGGGGATAGGGAGGAGGTGATGCTTGAGGATCCAGTCGGCAATGGGGATCAGAACAGGCACCGTTCACTCTTCAATTTTTCCAACCACTTTGACGTCCACCCACCGCCGACCAAACGCCAGGGCGTCTTCTCGGGTCAACATGTATATGTCGATGCGCTTACCCTTGATGGCGCCGCCCGTGTCTTCTGCCCGGAAGTAGCCGTATCCCTCGATGTAAACCAGGTAGCCGTAAGGGATCACCCGGGGATCAACGGCGATGATGCCGACCCGCGGCCGGGTCATGGTGGCCGTGTATCCGTCGCCGTTTCCGCATTCCAGGGTGTACGCAGTGGCAAGCATACGTAGCGTCCGGTTTGTACCCCGGGTCGCAGGTTCCTTGGCCTGTTCCGCCGCACGTACCGACTGGTGGATTTCGACCGCCGGAGGTTCCACCGTCTTCATCTTTTCCATCTTCTCCATCTCAGCCTCAATGGACCGGCTCCCGGTTTCCGGTACTTTAACCGGTACATACGCCGCCCCAACGGCTCCCGAGTCCCCAGGAACTTTACCGGAACCGAAAGATATCGCCCCAACAGCTAGGAGCAACAAAGCGGCCACAACACCAATGATCCGATATGGAACGGGAGACCGATTGGAGCCGGCAACATTCTCCCTCTCCGGGCTAATCAACGGAATTTTACTGCGGACGTCATCCTTACGGGGCTTTACTGTATACCACTCGCCGGAGCTCAGGGCCATCACCTCCCGCCCATACTTTAATAGGAATTTATTGTAAATTAGAAGGGTTGAATTTGTCACACTTACCATTCAAGTAAAATAGTGGAAATAAGGCTCCCTGCTTTAATAAGTCGGTTGGGAAAAATGGTTTGCAGCTAATTTCACCGCCTCTAAGCCTTTATCGACCTGGGTGCCAGCGGCATCCCCGACAATGGGATCAAAAATTCTCTTACCAAAATGGATTAAAAACGAAAAGGGAATTTTGCCCATCATGTCTAACTAGAATTGTTTAGATGATGAATAAAGGGGGTACCTGTTTTCCTGATACCTTCAGCCGGAATTGCATCGTTACCGGGACTGGCAAGTGAAAAGGGGTAGGCGGGATGCTGAACGGGGCCACAACTTTGGGATGGCGGGCGTTCCAGGGGTCTCTCGCGCGGATACTGCAGTTGACCATCGTGGTGATCACCCCGCAGGGTGGATCGTTGGACGTGTACCACGCGCCAGGTGCGCCTCTGTCCGAGTTCGGCCGCTATCCGGCTCTGTCCGGTGCTTACAAGCAGTTTTTCCACGGTCTTTCCCAGTTGGACCGGCACACCGAGGAGATCCGCGTACTCACCGATCCTCTTGACTTGCCGGTAGCCATCGTCCCTCTGGACAACACCCTGTTTCTCGCGCTGGTTGGCGGCCTGGACAAACGGAATCCGGGGTGCAGGGCCGACTTTCAGGCCCGGCTCAAAGCCTACGGAGTACGGGAAACCGATAGGGTGTGGGCGTTAATCCCCGTTCTTACCCCGGATGAACTTAAGAAAAAAGCCGCCAACGTTCAGCGGCTGTATACCCAGTTGCTGCGCTCCCGGGCAAAAACCACCGCCTCCGGATCACATTCGGCCCTCCCGGTAACGCTGGAAGCGATCAACACGCTGCTGGTTGATCTCCTCGATTCCGAACACTTCGACCTGTACCTCGTCTTGGACCTGGTAGTCTGTACCCTCATCATTCTTTTTCAGGCCGAAGGAGCTTGGGTTTTCACCTATCATTATGATGCTCAAACGACCACCGTTTACCGGGGCGGGCGTAAGCAGTTTCTGTTGGAACTCAAACGGGGTTGGGAAGCAGCGGTCAGCGGGCGACAGGATCCGGTAGCGGCCGTGGAACGGTGGAGTCGGATAATAGCGGATATCGCGCCGGAACTCCGGCTCCAGACCACGTCCTTCCAGCGGAACGACTGGGGAGCCCTTCTGGGGGTGATCAACCCCGAGGATGAAGGGAACCTTGCGCCTGCGCTTGCCGCCTTTGCCGAACAGGTCGCCGTGGCGATGGAAGCAGCGGCACTTTGCGAATATGCGCAACGGCGGATGGGCTCCCTTTTTAATTTCATTCGCCACGGAATCATCATTATGAACCACGACGGCAAAGCAATGGTGGCCAACCAGGCGGCAAAAAACGTTTTCGCCGCCACGGGAGCAGCTTTGCCGTTGGGTCAACCGCTTGAAGAGCACGGTTTTAGCCGGTCCGTGAAGCTGGCCGCTTGCCGCGTCGCCGCCACTGGTGAATCTTACTTCCGGCAGCAGGTAACCATCGGGCATGGTGATGCGGAACTTCACCTGATCTGGGACATCGCCCCCCTGAGGCGGGATGACGGGGTTATCGTCGGCGCGGTGCTGATCCTGGAGGATGTTACCGAAACCGTGCATCTCCACCGCCGCATGCAGGAATGGGAGAAACTGGCTACCGCCGGCCAGGTAGCCGTGGGCCTGACGCACGAAATCCGCAACCCACTGGCGGCCGCAGTCGGTGCTATTCAGCTTTTTGACCTGGTGCATGATGAAACGAAGCGCCAGGAGATACTGGCCAAGCTGCGGATCGAGCTAACCCGGATGAATAAGATTCTGACCAGTTTTTTACGCTTTGCCAAACCCGGCGCGAAGAAAAACCTGCAGTCAATAGATTTTACCCAGGTGATCGAAGATCTTCGATTTTTGCTGCAGAGCGAAGCCAATCTGCACGATGTTGACCTGATAATCCAGGAAGCACCGCAGAACTTCCCCAAGGTACGGGTCGACACGGATAACCTGAAACAAGTGTTTATCAATATCGCCAAAAATGCCATTGAAGCGATGACGGAAAACGGGCGGCTCGAAATCTCCATGGATTGGGATGCGGAACGAGTATGGGTCAGCTTCAAGGACAATGGCCCGGGAATCCCCAAGGAAAACCTACAGCGCGTTCTGCAACCGTTTTTCACGACGAAACCGGGAGGCACCGGCTTGGGCCTGTGGATCTCGTCTACCATCATCCAGCAAATGGGCGGCGAGCTGCGCATGGAAAGCGAATTGGGCCGGGGTACCACGGTACACATTATTCTGCCGATCAAACCGGATCTGGACCAAGACGGAGTTTTCAAGGACAACGCCCAAACTGATGAGCAGATCTTAATCGCTAAAGGGGGAAGGTGCAAATGAGCGCCGTGGACGTTGTGGTGATCGACGACAACGAAAGCGTACGTTGGCTCTTTCAGGAAATACTTTCCCTCGAGAGTATCGCCCACCGGATCACCGGTTCCGGCCCCGAGGGCATCCAGTTGGTGGCAGAACTCAACCCGCGCCTCGCCATCATCGACCTCAAGCTGGGAGCGATGAACGGCCTGGAGGTAGCCCGAAGAATCAGAGCGACGTCCGAAAATACCAAAATCCTGTTCGTCACCGGTTACGATAATCTCCTGGAAGACAAGGTTGACGAAGAACTGCCCGTCGTAGCCATAATCGAAAAGCCCTTTGACGTGCCCAGCCTGCTGAAGCTGGTGAAAACCGTTCTCGCCCGGGAGCAATAACAACCCACCAAGAAGCCTAAAAGGCGTTGGGGATGTGCTCAAGGCGCCGGAGGTTGCCCTCCCGGTCAAAGAGCACGGCGACCACGTCGAAACGGACGGTTGTCTCCACCCGCCCCTGCAGGTAGACCTGGGCGATCTGGCGCAGGCGGCGCTGCTTGCGGTAATCGACGGTTTCCTGGGGCAGCCCGAACTCCGCCGAAGTGCGTGACCGAACCTCCACAAACACCAGCACGCTCCCGTCCCGGGCCACCAGGTCGATTTCGCCCAGGCGGCAGCGGAAGTTTTGGGCCTCAATACGCAGGCCCCGTTTTTTGAGGTGGGCGACGGCCAGCGCTTCGCCCCTCTGCCCCAGCCACTGCCGATCCAAAGCCGGCATCACCTCACGATTTCAGCACTTAAAACGAACCGTCCTCGTCTAACTTTAGCTGGCGGGAGAGTTTCCGCAGGAAGCTAACCCGGTGTAAGGGGCAGGGACCGTACCGGGCCAGCGCCCGCCGGTGCTCGGGAGTGGCATATCCTTTGTGCCGGTCGAAGCCGTACTGCGGATACTGCCGGTGAACACGTTCCATCAGTCTGTCCCGGTAAACCTTGGCCAGGATCGAGGCCCCGGCCACCGAAGCGCTTATCCGATCCCCGCCGACCAGAGCGGTCTGTCCTCCCCGATAGGCGGGCACCGTATATGAACCGTCCACCAGTACCCACCCCGGAGGCGTACTTAAAACAGCCAAGGCGCGCCGCATGGCCAAAAGGCTCGCCTGCAGGATGTTGAGCCGTTCAATCTCCTCCACGTCGGCCATCCCGATACCCCAGGTGCGGGCCTCAAGCGCGACCCGCCGGGCGATCCGGTCGCGCACCACTCCGGTTAACAGCTTGGAGTCCTTCAGCTCGGGGATGACCGCCCGGTGGGGCAGAATCACCGCCGCGGCCACCACCGGCCCGGCCAGCGGCCCCCTCCCGGCCTCGTCCACTCCGGCCACCGGCCCGCAGCCCGCAGCTTCAAAGGCCCGTTCGTAGCTGTACATCTCCCGCAACCGGCCAGCCTCTTCCCGCTCTCGCGCCAGCCGGCGCAGCAACTGTCGGTACAGCCGGCGGGCCCCGGCCCGGCCGTCCACCGCCAGCATTTCTAACAGGGCCGGATCCGGTACGGCCGTCTCCTCCAGGCGCTTTCTGATTTCGCCCAGGTTCAGCGCCCTTAGATCGGGCCTGTGCTTACGGAGGGTCATCAGATATCTCCGGAGCATCCAAAGTAAAACGGCCGAGCATGCCGTTCCGGAAGTCCTTGATCAGCATTGCGGCCGTCTTTTCGTGGTCCACTTTTCCGCCAGGGAGCAGGAGTCCCCGCTTCAAACCGATTACCTCCAGCAGGTCGGCGGCCTCTCCTGGAATCACCCGGAGGTTGTAACGTTTCCGCAACGCCCGCGGGTTGTGCCGCGTAATCCACGACACCAGCCACCCGGCTACTTCCTCCCGGTTCACGAACTCATCCGGAAACGCGCCGGTGGCGGCCAGCTTGTAACCAACTTCGGGATCGTCCGTCCGCGGCCAGAGCGTCCCGGGGGTATCCAGCAGCTCGAGCCGGCGGCTGATCCGGATCCACTGCTTGCCCCGGGTGATTCCCGGTTTCTTGCCGGTCCGCGCCACCCGTTGCCCGGTCAGCCGGTTTATAAACGAGGACTTGCCCACGTTGGGGATTCCGACGGTGATTGCCCGGCAAGCCTGGATCCTGTCCCCGGTCGCTCCGTCCATCAACTGCCGCACAGCCTGAAAAACGTTCTCCACCCGCCCGCCCCGGGCAGCGTTGAACTTCAGGACCGGAGTTCCGCCGGCGTTCAACAGTTCGAGCCACCGGCGCGTCAGCGCCGGATCTGCAAGATCAGGCTTGGTGAGAACGAGTATGCGGGGTTTATGAGCAATCAAGTCGTTAAGCGCCGGGTTTCTGCTACTGCGCGGGATGCGGGCATCGGCCAGCTCAAACACGAGATTGCAGAGCCGCAGTTGTTCACGGATCAAACGCTTGGCTTTGGCCATATGACCGGGGTACCACTGCACCGACATTCTTTTAACACCCTGCCCTTAAGCACCGGGAGATTTGAGCCCGGCCGCGGGCGTTACTGCGCCGGCCCCCTTATAAGCTCCCGCCTTAGTCTACGCTGCCGATCCGGCTCACCGGCCAGTACACGGCGACCGCCTTCCCGATCAAAAGGTCCTCGTCCAGGAATCCCCACACCCGGCTGTCGTCACTGTTCGCCCGGTTGTCTCCCAGCATAAACAGTTTGCCCTCGGGTACCCGGACCGGTCCGAAATCAGGATAGGACACGCGGGCCGGAATATACTCCTCAGGCACTAGAACCCCGTCAATGTAAAGCTGACCGTCCTTGATCGCCACCGTTTCCCCACCCAGGGCCACCACCCGTTTCACGAAGACCCGCTTGGGATCGCGGGGATACTTGAACACGACCACGTCGCCCCGTTCCGGTTCGCTGAAGTAGTAGCTAAACTTGGAGACGATGATCCGGTCACCGGTCAGGAGCGTCGGTTCCATGGACCCGGACGGGATATAGAAGGGCTGAAAAACAAAAAATCGGATCACCAGGGCCAGAATGACAGCCACCAGCAATGATTCGAAAATATCCCCAAAAACCCCGCGACGGCGCCCGGTTCCCAATCCTAACCCCTCCGCTGGAAATTCAAAAGGGGAACTGCCCCGGCAGCCCCCTTGTGCCTCTTATTTGAGGTTTTTGTCACGGATACGCGCTGCTTTGCCGCGGAGCTTACGCAGGTAGTAAAGCCGCGCCCGCCGGACACGCCCCTGCCGGACCACCTCGATGCGATCCACCCGCGGCGAATGCAACGGGAAGGTACGCTCGACGCCGACCCCATAAGATACGCGGCGCACGGTAAAGGTTTCGCTCAGGCCCCCGCCGCGCCTCCTGATGACCACGCCTTCAAAGACCTGAATCCTTTGCCGCTCACCTTCCACGA
Organism: Candidatus Desulfopertinax cowenii; assembly: GCA_001899445.1. Lineage (GTDB taxonomy): Bacteria > Bacillota > Desulfotomaculia > Desulfotomaculales > Desulforudaceae > Desulfopertinax > Desulfopertinax cowenii. Next base: position 277,427 of record MPOA01000001.1, read on the forward strand.
CCTTTACATGAACCCGGACGGTGTCGCCCGGACGAAAATCGGGGATGTCCGCTTTCATCTGCTCCTGTTCAAAGGATCGAATCTGGTTCATCAACGCCTGCCTCCTCCTGATTTGTGGCCACAGCCATCCGTAATTCTAACACACGATTCCCACATATTGCAAGGGTTAGCGTGCTTGCGCGCCGGTATCAGTTGAGGCCCAGTTCCCGCAGCCGCCGGGCTAACGCGGAAAGCAGTTGCCGGTCCTCCGGCGCGAGCAGGGTCGGGTCAATCAGCTCGGAACGCCGTACCAGGGTGCGCAACAGCGCCTCCTGCCGGCGCCAACGGGCGATTTCGCCGTGGTGCCCGCTCAGGAGCACCTCCGGCACCGTACGGTCCCGGTAGGTGCGGGGCCGGGTGTATTGCGGGTATTCAAGTAGCCCGCCGGCGAAGGAGTCGTCTTCGGCGCCGCCCGGTTCGCCCAATACCCCGGGAATCAACCGGCACACGGCGTCCACTACGAGCATGGCCGGGATTTCGCCCCCGGTGACCACGAAGTCGCCCACTGAGACCTCCAGGTCCACTTCCTCCCGTACCCGCTCGTCGACGCCCTCGTAATGGCCACAGATCAGGGCCAGGCTTTCGGCCACGGCCAGGGCGCGGGCCAAACCCTGGTCAAACCGGAGACCCTGCGGACACAGGAGCACCACCATCCCGGCGCCGCCCCGCGCCCGCAAGGAATCCAGCGCCCGAAAGATCGGCCCGGGCTGCAGCACCATTCCGCCACCGCCGCCGTACGGGGCGTCGTCGACGGTGCGGTGTTTGTCCACCGAAAAATCCCGGATATTCACCAGGTTGATGTTCACCAGACCCCGTTCCCGGGCCCGCTTGATGATGCTGCTTTCAAAAGGCCCGGCAAACATTTCCGGGAACAGGGTTAAAACGTCGATTTTCATTCCCGCAATCCCTCGGGAAGCGCCACGGTCATCCGCCCGCCCCGCAGATCAATGTCCCGGACCACCGCTTTGAGCGCCGGGACCAGGAGCGGGCGTTCGTTTCGCGCGCGCACTACGTACACGTCGTTGGACCCGGTGCGCATCACGTCCCGCACCACGCCCAGGTATTCTCCCTCCGGGGTGTACACGGACAGGCCGACGATGTCGAAGATGTAGTAGTGCCCGTCCGGCAGGGGCACCAGTTCGGACCGGGGTACCTGCAACAACGCCCCTTTCAGTTTTTCGGCCGTGGTCATATCGGGAATCTCCCGGAATTTCAAGATTGCGAACTGCTTGTGGTAAGTCACCTGCTCGATGTGCAAGAGCCACCGCTCCTCGCCCCGGGCCAGATACACCATCTGCATGTCCCGAAAACGCTCGGGGAAATCGGTTAGCGGCAGTACCCGCACCGCGCCCCGGCATCCCTGGGTGTTGACGATCTCACCGATGGAGATGAATTCCTCCGTCATCACGGGCCTCCCCGGATCGCGATCTGATTTCCACCACCCGGCCGTCCTCCAGGAGTACCTCAACCCCCATCAGGCTCTGCCAGTTATCGCCGACCCGCAATCTGGTCACGCTCTCCACCCGCCCCTGCACCACCTCGTCCCCGGGCTCCAGCCCACGTACGCTCCGGACCTGTTCCACCAGTTGCCGCCGCGCCGCGCGCCGCTTTTGGAGTTCACTGTCCAGTTGCTCCCGGGCCTCACCCCGGGCGGCCGCGTCCGGCCCGGTTTGGCGCTCGAGGTGCTGCACCTCCAAGTCCAGGCGCCGGATGGAATATTCCAGCTGCCGCAGTAGGGCCGTCTTATAGTTCTCGGTGACTCTGACCTTAATGACCACCGGGCGGGTGATGATGATACTGTTCAAGCGCAACGGGCCACCTCCCGCTACCCGAACAAGTTTCCTACATGCATGCTTTCCACGGTCACCTTACCTCCACCACTTGGCCCGGCTCACGCCTAGCAGGCGAGTTTCCTAGATGATTTCCACGGTCACCCGTTTTTTCTGCTTGGTAGCCGCCGCCTTGACCACGGTCCGCATGGCCTTCGCAATCCGGCCCTGCTTACCGATCACTTTGCCCATGTCCTCGGGCGCGACCCGCAACTCCACCAACAGGAACTTCTCCTGTTCCATCACGTTGACCCTGACCTGATCGGGGTGATCCACCAAAGACCGGGCCAGGATTTCAACCAGTTCTTTCATGCGCTAACCCCTTTCCTCGGCCGCGTTTGCGCCCAGACGCTGCAGCACCCCGGACTTCTTGAAAAGGGATCTCACCGTCTCGGTCATCTGGGCTCCCCGTCCTATCCATTTCTGGACCTTGACCTCGTCCACCTTGATGGTGGCGGGTTCGGTCAGCGGGTCGTAATAGCCAAGCTGCTCGATAAACCGCCCGTCCCTGGGAGAGCGGGCGTCAGAGACCACTATCCGGTAAAACGGGTCGCGCTTGGCGCCCATACGCTTCAGTCTAATCTTGACGGCCACCGGTTCACCTCCTTTCAAAGTGTCATACCTGAAAACAGCACCCTCTTCGTTCTTCTTCACCGTGCCGCCGGCGGGCGGCATAGGGGTCTGTTTCGCTAATGGTTTTAGGTTACATAAAGGGTAGTTTGGGAAATTTGCGTTTTCCGCCCTTTTGGGCCGCCTTCTCCCAGCCGCTGAACTGTTTCACCAGCTTCTTGGTCTGGTCGAACTGTTTCAGCAGGCGGTTAACGTCCTGCACCGAGGTGCCGCTGCCCCGGGCCACCCGGCGGCGCCGGCTGCCGTTGATCTTCTCCGGGTTCCGGCGTTCCCACGGCGTCATGGATTTGATGATCGCCTCGGCCGCCACCAGTTCCTTCTCGTCGAACTGCAGGGCACCCTTCATTTTCTTGTTCAACCGGTCCATGCCGGGAATCATTCCCATGATCTGGTCCAGGGGACCCATCTTCTTGAACTGCTGCAACTGTTCCAGGAAATCATCCAGGTCAAAGTCGGCGCTCCGCAGCTTTTTCTGCATCCGGGCCACCTGTTCGGCGTCGAAAGTGGCCTGGGCTTTTTCGATCAGGGTCAAGACATCCCCCATTCCCAGGATGCGGTCCGCCATCCGGTCCGGGTGAAAAGGCTCCAGGGCGTCCAGCTTTTCACCGACCCCGGCGAACTTAATCGGGCAACCGGTCACCGCCCGCACCGAAAGGGCGGCCCCGCCCCGGGTATCTCCCTCCAGCTTGGTGAGAATTACACCGTCCAGCGCCAGGCGCTGGTGGAACGATTCGGCCACCGTCACGGCGTCCTGCCCGGTCATGGCGTCCACCACCAGCAGGATCTCGTGCGGTTGGACGCCGACCCGGATCCGCTCCAATTCCTCCATGAGTTCCTCGTTGATGTGCAGCCGGCCGGCCGTGTCGATGATCACCACATCCTGGCCGTGTCGGTCCGCGCTCTCCACGGCCGCCTTCGCAATTTGGGCCGGGTCCTGTTCACCCATGGTGAACACGGGCACGTCGATCTGCCCACCGAGCACTTGAAGCTGCTTGATGGCCGCCGGACGATAGATGTCAGCCGCCACCAAAAGCGGCCGCCGCCCCTGTTTCTTAAGGTGGTTGGCCAGCTTCGCGGCGCTGGTCGTTTTGCCCGAGCCCTGCAGGCCTACCAGCATGACCACCGTGGGGGGCTTCGCCGCCAGCTCCAGCCGGGCGTTTTGCCCCCCCATCAGGGCCGCCAGTTCGTCGCGGACGATCTTCACCACCTGCTGCGCCGGGGTCAGGCTAGACATTACGTCCCGACCGATCGCCCGCTGCCGAACCACGTTCACGAAATTGCGCACCACTTTGAAGTTAACGTCGGCCTCCAGGAGGGCCAGCCGGACCTCCCGCAGCGCCTGGTTGACGTCCTCTTCCGTCAGCTTGCCTTTTCCCTTGAGTTTTTTGAAGGTTTCCTGTAGTCTTTCGGACAGACTGGCAAAGGCCACTGTAACACTCCGTTCACCATCAATTCAATTCCGGGCGTGCTTCCGGTATTATGTCTCCGGCACCTCCACACCCGTCCTTTAAGGGGACCCCAGTTTCGACCTCCGGCTTCTGATGACCGATCTCCGTTTGGCCAGCGCCCTTTCAATCCGGTTTTTGTCGGCCAGGTATTTCGCCGCCAGCCCCAACTTCACCTCGAACCGCTCCAGCGCTTCCTCGGCGCGCTTCACGGTGTCGTGCACCGCCTGCCGGGAAACCTGCAGTTCCGCGGCAATCTCACCGAGCGACAGATCCTGTTCGTAATACAGCTCCAGCAGCCGCTGCTGGTGGCCGGTCAGGAGCGGTCCGTAAAAGTCGTAAAGCAGGTTGATCCAGGCGAATCTATCCACCTATGAATCCTCTATCAAGCACTTGTACTTTACAGCGCAATTTTACCTAACCTACCGGCCCGGTGTCAAGGTCAAGAAAAACTTTCGCCGAGCAGGTTTTGGCTCCGAGGCTGGCGAATATCGCCAGAACGGGGTAAGACTATATCCTGAAAGGCGTGGAATGAATGAATCTTATTTCGCTGGAAGAAGCCCTGCAGTCCCGTACCCGCGAGGTCCGGGAAAAGTTCAAGACCCACCTGAGTGCGTCGTTCGCCAACATCCAGATTCTGCTGAACTTCGACCGGCAGTTCATTCGGGGCGAAGGAACCAAGCTGTGGGATCTGGACGGCAACGAGTACCTGGACTTCGTGGGCGGCTACGGCTCGGTGAACCTGGGCCACAATCATCCCCGCCTCCTGGAGGCCCTGCGCCGGGTGGAGCAGGTGCCCAAGATCGTCCAGGTGTCCCTGCAGCAACTCCCCGCCGCTCTGGCCCATAACCTGGCCCAGGTCGCTCCCGGCCAGCTAACCCGCTGCTTTTTCTGCAATTCGGGAGCGGAGGCCGTGGAAGGCGCGTTGAAAATCGCGCGCGCCGCCACCGGGCGCCCCGGATTCATTTCCTGCGAACGCGGCTTTCACGGAAAAACCTTCGGCGCGCTCTCGGTGTCGGGACGGGCAAAATATAAGACCCCGTATGAACCCCTGCTGCCCGGCTGTACCCTGATTCCCTTCGGCGACCTGGAGGCGCTGGAAAACGCCCTGAAGACCCGCGACGCCGCCGCCTTCATCGTGGAACCGATCCAGGGCGAGGGCGGAGTGATCCTGCCGCCGCCGGGTTACCTGCGCGCCGCCCGCGAGCTGTGCGCGCGCTACGGGACCCTGTTTATCGCCGACGAGGTCCAGACCGGGCTGGGGCGCACCGGCGCGCTGTTCGGTTGCGAACCCGAGGGCGTCGAACCCGACATCCTCTGTCTTTCCAAGGCGCTGGGCGGGGGCATGGTCCCGGTGGGGGCCTACCTGACCACCGAGGAAATCTGGAAGAAGGCCTACGGCAGCTTCGACACCAGCCTGCTACACACCTCTACCTTCGGCGGGTATTGGAGCAACACCCTGGCCTGCGCGGCGGCCCTGACGGCGCTGCAGGTCACCCTGGAGGAAAACCTGCCGGCCCGCGCCCGGGAAAACGGGGCCTACTTTCTCGAAGGACTTAACCGTCTGAAAGGCGCCTACCCCCTGTTAAAGGACGTGCGCGGCCGCGGGCTGATGATCGGGATCGAGCTGGCGGACCAGGGGAAAGGACTGCTCAGCAAGCTCTCCACCGGGATCTCCGAAAGAGTGGCCGGAGATTTCGGCCAGGTCAGCAGCCTGGTGGCGGTAGAACTCCTGAACAATTACCGGGTGCTCACGGTGTACACGCTCAACAACCCGGCGGTAATCCGGCTGCAACCCCCACTGACGGTCACCCGGGAAGAACTGGACTACGTGCTGGAATCCCTGGAACAAATCCTTTCCCGGCGCAAGAGCTTTTTGGGCACCGCCACCGCTGGGGTCGGGGGAATCCTCCGGACCCGTAAACGTTCTTAACTGGGAAAAGCGCTTGAAAACTTCGCTTTACTTCAGCCGACCACCGCATTTACGAAAAATTTCGAATCATAATCAGCTCGTCATCCAGGCCGTGCCGTAGCACATCGAGCCGCCCGGAGACCGTAACCAGATGATCCGCGGAAATAGGGCTGAGGCGGAACGGGAACAGGCTCGTGGAATCAAGGACCGTTCTCAAGGCCACGGAACCATTAGGGTGGGCGTGCAAGAAAGCCTCGGCCAACCAAGCGATAAGCTCCACCTGAGCTATGGCGCGTGAAAGCCCAAAGGTATAGATGCCTTTTTCCGGTGTTTCCTTCAGGACCTCCCAATCGACGAAGCTGCGCAGTACATAGCGGACCCGGCGAGAAACCGTTTCTCGTTCCCCGTATTGCTCCCGCACACGGCGCTGTACCTGGCTGGCTGCGGCCGTTCCCTGGAGCCTGAGCAGGCGCCCCACATGGGCGGCTACGGCCCCCCAGAACGGGTAAACCGCCAAGGCCATGCCCCAGTGGACCGCGATATGGTCCTTGCGCGGCAGGTGTGAGAGAAGCTTGAGGCCCTCGCGCTGGAGGGAATGAAGCTCGCTCGGGGGACGGACCCAGATCTTCGTCAGGATGGTGATCGTTTTGTCCAGCGAGCCGCGCACCTTGGTGTTGTTGGAACGAAACGCCCCCTGGAGTTCTTCTTGCAGCGCCGTCTTCACGGCAGGCGCTTCGTTTCCCGCCAGGACGAGATATGCCGTCCGTTCCAGCCACTTGAGGCGAACAAGGCGGTCGAGTCCGATCTGGCCATGTCGTCGATTTGCCAGCAAACTCATCGGTCCCTCCTATCGATCTGGACAAGAGGGACGAGCAGTTCCTCGACACTAATGCCTCCATGACCGACGAGGGTTTCACCCGCCCGCACGAAAGCAGTCCGGTTCGGAGCGATGAGGGCGAGGTAGTCCTCTGGAAGGCCCACCGAGGGCCACTTCAAGGACTCCGGGAATCGCTCCTTGATTTGAGCCCTGAGCCTGGGATTGGAGTAGACACGCACGCGCTCGCCGCGCAGGTCCGCGACCGCCCCTTCGGCAGGCCGTCCCACGCCTCTCGCCTCGATGTTGCCGTGGTCCGAGGCAAGGTAGACCTGGAAACCGCGGTCATGGAGCAGGCCGAGAAGGTCCCGCATGAAACCCTGCCTGGCCCATTGCCGAACCTGGCTGTGCATCCCCGCCGCACCCAGCTCCATGCCGTGCATGATCCGGTCGACCTTGTCGATGACTAATCCGACGACACGTAGCCTGGGCCGGCTCAGTAGCTCGGAGACCTCGTCCAGGTCCCCGTCGCCCAGCCCCTTGGCGTAAGCCACCTCATGCTGCGTCAGCCCCTGATCGACCCAGAACTGCGTCCAAAGGCCCGGCTCCTTGTC
>MPOA01000002.1 GCA_001899445.1 Candidatus Desulfopertinax cowenii
GTCTACTGAGGCAAAGGGGTGATATGAACAATTGGCATAATTTAGTTGACGACTTTTGGTGACCAAAAATGACGACTTTCTAGTGGCCAAAAGTGCAGATTTTTAAATGACCATTGACACTCGGTAACATCGATTTTATCCTTCACCTGCATAATAATCCTCTGCCTGCGCCGCCTGTTTTTCCTCAGTCAGGCCCCACAGGCCCTTGTTGGCCTCCCTGGCTTCCTGCTGCAGTTTAACAAAAAGATCCGCGTACTTCACGTTAGGCGGGATGGTCATCACCTGGGCATAGCCGTTGAGGAGCAGCTCAGCGTTAAACATTTTGGCTCGCACTTCCGGCTCGCTGTCGCTTGCCGGCTGTTCCAGCCAAATGTAGGCCAGCAGGCGCCCGTAGCGATCCCGTTCTTCCACATCCAGTTCCAGCCAGATTTTGCGGCCGTCCAGCCGGGTTTTGGTATAGGCCGATGCCTCTTTGCCGTAGGGCTCGATTTCCTTGGTTGATTCGGGGGTATTTACGCCGATGAAGCGAACTTTTTCTTCCTTAACCGCCGGCCAGGTTGACCTGCACTGTATCACCGTCCACCACGCGCGTAATGGTGGCTGGAATCAGTTTTTGCGCAAAAAATCCGGTTTGTTTGCCGGGGGAATTCCCGGCTTGTTCCCCTAGAATGCCGTATTCTAGCCGTTGCCGACGCCTACGACGCCATGACCAGCGACCGCCCTTACCGCAAGGCTATGTCCCATCAAGAGGCCGTGGCTGAACTCAGGAGGTGCGCCGGAATCCAGTTTGACCCGCAATTGGTACAGAAGTTCATTCAGATAAACCGGAACCTGACAGGTCGGTACCGCCCGGGGGTAATGTGGCAAGACCTCTCTGTCCCGGGTAACAGGAGATTTAGGGGCTATCTAGGAATTAATTTTTCTGAGCAGCTACCAGCGTTACGGGTGGCTCCAAGACCGGGACTGGAGGCGGCAAAGGCTTACGGCGAGATGGCGGAACGGCTCTGCAATTGCCAGGAAAACGCAGTAATTTGGCAGGAATGGTAAGACTGTTTGCCGAATTGGGCATTTAAGTTGATAAGGATGGGCGGTTTGGGGAGCTTCGTCTGCGGGTGATCCGGCTGCCGAAGGCGGAGTTGGACCTGGAACAAAAAAGCTGGGGAGGCCTGCTCTTGATTAAGTTTTGGAAGACCCTTGAGGACTACGGCTTTATGAATACGGTTTCCGCTTTCGGTTTCAAACTAGACGGGTCTTACTGGCCAACGGTAGAGCATTACTACCAGGCGAACAAGTTTGATAAGACCGCCGTAATAACTTACAGCAGCGGCAGAACCATCCCGGTCCAGTACCACATCAGATGCCAACCAACCGCGAAAATGGCGGCCATCGAAGGCCGAAGGCGCGACCTGCCCCTGAGGCCCGACTGGGAAGAGGTCAAGGAAGAAGTGGTGCTTAAGGCCCTGCGCGCCAAGTTCACCCAGCATCCCGAACTGAGAGAAAAGCTCCTGGCCACGGGTGACGAAGAGCTGGTTTACGCTTCCCCCGAGGATTACTACTGGGGGGTCGGCCAAGACGGGACCGGCGCGAACCGTCTCGGGGTTTTGCTGATGCGCGTGCGCGATGAGCTGCGCCATGCCGGATAGGCCGCTCCCGGGGCGGATCGCTGCCGAAAGAAGGCCCGCGCCCGCCCTTCCCCCCAAAGGCCTCGATTCACAGAGGAGGCGCCGCCGGATCCGGTAACTAGACTATTTTCGCGAAGCGGTTCTGCAGTAAGATCACACCCACAATCAAGCCCAGGCCAAAAGTCGGCCACAGCGGCCACCATACCGGGACACCAGAAAACTGGAGGACAATGAGAACCAGGAGCATTGCGGCGGAAAGGGCTGCGAGCGGGTAACCGATCAGGGCGGTCACGTTCACCTGCCAACACCTCCTTCCTTAAAATCCATGTCAGTTGAAGGAAAGGCGGTTGTTTTGCTGGTTACTTTGCCCTGATTACTTAACACATTCTGACCGCCGGCGCCTCGAGGCCCGAAACTGAGAATTCTCGGGGAACTCCCTTATAATACCAGTTTACACCTAATCCCGCAACGCGTACAACCCTAAAACCGGCGTATTCTACGGTTATCGTTGAGTAAGACTTCGGAGGTTGCGAGCCGATCTCTCTCCGGTTCTTTTTCAGGGAGAGTTCTTTGCAGGTTTTTTCCCCTTTGTGGCGAACAGATTAGTTCTAGCAATTTTGTTTGCAGGAGAGGACCGGAGAAGTGACTGAACTGGCGTATCTTGACGGGGAAATTACGGCCATAAAACAGGCCCGCGTATCAGTTGACGACCGGGCTTTTCTGTTTGGCGACGGGATTTACGAAGTGGTCCGGTCGTATGGCGGCGTTTTCTTCGGACTGGAAGAGCACCTGGCCCGGCTGGCCCGGAGCGCGGCGGCGGTTGAAATAAGACTGCCCTTTTCTGAGGCCGAATTTGCGGCGCTGGTGCGGCAGCTACGGAAAAAGAGCGAGATCGAGGACGCCATGGTGTACATTCAGGTCAGCCGGGGCACGGAGCCACGCCGGCACATTTTTGACCTGAACCTGAAACCGCACGTGCTGATTGTTGTGCGACACGTGCCGCCTATCCCGGAGCGGTACTGGTCTGACGGTATTACCGCGATTACGGTGCCCGATATCCGGTGGGGCATGTGCTACGTGAAGGCGACTTCCCTGTTGCCCAATGTCCTGGCCGGCCACCGTGCCCGCCAAGCCGGCGTGGACGAGGCCATTTTCGTGCGCGATGATGGCACGGTGACCGAGGCCTATGCCAGCAATGTTTTTTTGGTGCGGGACGGCGCGGTCCTGACCCACCCGGCCGACAACCGGATTCTGGGGGGGATCACCCGGGGATTCGTGCTAGACCTCTGTCCGGTCCTGGACATCCCGTGCCGGGAAGTAATGTTTTCCAGAGAGGAAATGTATACGGCGGAAGAAGTGTTTCTCACCAATTCGGTGCACGAGGTGCGGGCGGTAGTGGAAATCGATGGCCGGAGAATCGCGGATGGCCGCCCAGGTCCGGTCACCAAAAGACTAATCCGGGCCTATAAGGAACTGACCTTAAGAGGCGGGAATAGATGTTGCGCGAAATAATAAAAACTCAAAATGAGGCACGGTGGGTTTTGCCATCGTGCCTCAAACATTTCGGCCCGTCAGCCGGCACATTTACAGCAGGTTTTCCTCGGCCCAGACCCGTAACTCTTGGTTGATGTTGTACAGGCCGTCCTGGTTGGTGTTGGCTCCCTGCTCGGCCAGGGCCTTGACCAGCATTTCCTGCGGGGGTTGTTTGTCAAAGTATTCGGTCTTGCTGCCGAAACGGGTGACGTGATACAAGGCCAGCCGGGGAGTTCCGTCCAGGACGTCGATAATAAAGGCGTAACCCGTTCGCCGCTGTTGGAACAAAACGGCCTCGTCCTCCAGGCGAAAGTCCCACATTACTCGCCGTTTGACTCTTTCAAAGTCCACTTTAGAGTACATGCATGCTCACACTCCTTTGCTGTTACGATAATCAATTGCGACAATAAGTATTAATTCTCCTGGCCACGTCTTTTTCCTACCGGGAGTTGGTCCGCACCTTTACCCCGCCCCTTTCGTTTGGCCGACCGGGTCAGTTTCACTATAATATAATTTAGGACAGCAATTCCTGGGGTTGCTCCCAGTCGGATCAGGAGGTATCACGATGCAGTTCAGGGGTAAAATTGTTATTGTCACCGGCGCGGCAACCGGACTCGGCTTGGCTATCGCGAAAGCTTTCGTGTCCGAAGGTGCCAACGTCACCCTGGTTGACACCGACAAACAGGGCCGCCGGGTGGCCGAGGAACAAGCCCGGGGCGCTTTGTTCATGGGCTCCGATGTGACTAACGCCTTCGAGGTGGACGAGGCGGTGCTGATGACCGTTCAGACCTTCGGGGGCGTGGATATTCTGGTCAATAACGCCGCGGTGAGCGTGCCCGGCAGTGTGCTGACCATCAAACCCGACGATTGGCGGCGGGTGTTGGAGGTTAATCTCACCGGAGCCTACCTTTTCGCCCGGGCCTGTGCTCCCGAGATGGAGCAGCGTGGAGGCGGGTCGATCATCAACATCGCCTCGGCCCAGGGGTTGGCCGCCGAACCGGACAACGCCGCCTACATTGCGTCCAAGGGGGGGCTGATCGCCCTGACCAGGAGCATGGCTCTTGACCTGGCTCCCCTGAACATCCGGGTTAACGCCGTCTGCCCCGGGACGATCGCTACCGAGAGGATGGAACAGATGCTGGCTGCCCACCCTGATCCGGAGAAAGCGCGGCAGGAACGGGCCGATCTCCATGTGCTCCGGCGGCTGGGACGCCCGGAAGAGGTGGCCCGGACCGTGCTGTTCCTGGCGAGCGACGCGGCTTCGTTTATCACCGGGGCGGTTCTGCCCGTGGACGGCGGCATGCTGGCCGCTTTGGGGATGGCCGGGCGGCCTCCGGCTCGGCCCATTCGCTGAACATTTCCCCTACAACGGGACTATGCCGGGCTTACCTGCACTACCTCGTGGTCGGTAAGCATTACCAGACGGTTCTCCCGCCAGTCGTAGATCGTGTTGTGGTCCACCGGAACGAGTACGGTATACACTTGGTCGCCCTGACCCGAGAGGGCCATAAACCGGGTTTTTACCGGCAGTTTCTCCCGGACGGGGTCGGGAACCTCGTGCCAGCCCACTACCCGGATGCTCCCGAGGGCGAACTGGAGCGGGGTTCCCGGTTCGGTCTTGGTAACGCGAACCTCGCGTCCCAGCCAGTTTTCCTGCAGTGTTTGCACCACCTATTCCGGTTCCTGAATGATCAAGCCAGGTGCCTCCTTTTTTACCTCTAGTCTGCCGCGGGGGGCACCGGAATATTTCTGTTTCCGCATACCGCGCAGTCCGGATTTTTCCGGTAGCTGAATTCCTCCCAGCCGGGACGGAGGGCGTCCCAGACCAGAAGTTTTCCCACCAACAGGCGACCGGTTCCGGTGAGGTACTTGAGGGCTTCGACAGCTTGCAGGCAACCGATTAAGCCGGCTACCGGGCCGAGAATACCGGATGGCGGTGGTTCTGCGGCCGTTTCCGGGCCAAATAGACAGTGCCAGCAGGGGCCAGCGGGGCGCAGGGTGGTGATGTGTCCGTAGTATTCGCTGACGGCGGCGTGTATCCAGGGCTTGCTCAGTTCCAGGCAGGTCCGGTTGATCAGTTGGCGTGTGGCCAGGTTGTCGGTGCAGTCGACGACCAGGTCGTAAGCGGCCAGGATGGCGGCGGCATTTTCCGGGGCCAGCCGGGTGTGGTGGGGCGTGACGGTAACTTCCGGGTTTAGCGCCGCAAGGTGCCGGGCGGCGGCTTCGGCCTTGGGCGTGCCGACGTCGGGCGTGTTGTAGAGGACCTGCCGTTGGAGGTTGGTGATTTCCACGGTGTCGTCCTCCACGATTCCGGTTCGCCCCACGCCGGCGGCCACCAGGTAGGGTAGCACCGCCGAACCCAGCCCGCCGGCTCCCACCACCAGTACCCGGGCGGCAGCCAGGCGCCGCTGCGTTTCCGGGGTCCAGCCCGGCAATCCCAAATTGCGGGTGTACCGCTCCACCATCATCCCCCCGCTACCGGCGGGAATGCTGCCACCCGATCTCCCTCCACCAACCGCTGGTCGAGATCGGCGTGCCGGTTGTTGACCATAATGATCTTCACCTTGTCCAGGGGCACCCCGGTCTTTTCCAGGAGCTGGCTCACGGTGGTATGCGGTTCGACCGTGACGGTTACGCTCTGGTCCAACGGATGATCGGGTAGGTATTTGCGCAGGGTGGCGAATACCTTTAGTTCTACTTGCAAGCTCAACACTCCCCCTTCGGAAATAGCCTTTCATTCCCGTTCTTCGGTGGGGATGCGTCGCTAAGAACTCCCCGGTGTTTGCTGAATTGGTTCTGGATCCCACGGCGGCCCGCAGTTTCCCCTGGAAATAGCACCCATCCTTCGTGGCGCCGCCCAAGGCGGCATGGGGGGCTAACCTGATTTCCCTACCAGCGCGGCCGGCGGGATCGCAGGAGCGGCTTTTTACGCCAGGATCTTCAGCACGGCGCCGGCTATGTCCTCCCGGTCGATCACCGTGCGATGCCGGACCGGTTTCTTGTCCAGGTCGCGCAGCCCCGGTGGGATTTCCAGACCCGTGGTAGCCGCCAAGGCTTCCAGCAGCTGAAATTCGGTCCGGTTCTCCATTTCGGCTGTGCCGAGCAGCGCATGGGCCACCGCTTGGTTAAACTTGAAGGGGCTGGCGGTGGAGGTGATGATCACCGGGGTATCGTCGCCGGTGGTTGCTCGGTACTTGTCGCTGACGGCCTTGCCGACCGCGGTGTGCGGGTCGATAAGGTAGCCGTAGTCCCGCCAGGTCGCCCGGATCTCATCCAGGGTCTCGTCTTCGTCCACGAAGTCTGACCAGAACAGGTCGGCCACCCGGGCGTGGGTGGCCGCGTCCACCCGGTAGTACCCGGTTTCCCGCAGTTCGGCCATCCAGCCGTCTATGCGGGCGGCGTTGCGGTCGGTCAACTCGTACAGCAGCCGCTCCAGGTTGCTGGAGATCAAGATATCCATGGACGGCGAAATGGTCCGGTAAAAGGTCCGGTTGCGGTTGTAGATGCCGGTGCGGATAAAATCGGTAAGCACGTTGTTTCGGTTGGCGGCACAGATCAGCCGGTGCACCGGCAGGCCCAAGCACCGGGCATAGAACCCAGCCAGGATGTTGCCGAAGTTTCCGGTGGGCACCACGAAATTGACGGCTTGGCCCGGTTTCAGTTCCCCCCGGTTCTGCAGGTCCAGGTAGGCCGAGAAGTAGTAAACGATCTGGGGGACCAGCCGGCCCCAGTTGATGGAGTTGGCCGAGGAGAACCGGCGCCCGTGCCGGTGCAGGATGGCGTTGACGTCCGGGTCGGTGAAAATCACCTTCACGCCGCTCTGGGTGTCGTCGAAATTGCCCCGGACGGCGATCACGTGGACGTTGTTGCCCTCTTGGGTAACCATTTGGAGACGCTGCATTTCACTGACACCTTCCGCCGGGAAAAACACGATGATCCGCATGCCGGGCACATCCCGAAAACCCTCCAGGGCGGCCTTGCCGGTGTCCCCGGAGGTGGCGACCAGAATGACAGTTTCGGCCGTCTCCCCGGTCTTGACCATCGCCCGCTTGAGCAGGTGCGGCAGGACCTGCAGGGCCATGTCCTTGAAGGCGCAGGTCGGTCCGTGCCACAGTTCCAGGAAGTGCAACCCGGCGGCGGCGGTGCGCACCGGGGCGATGGCGGCGTCGCCGAACCTGTCGGTGTTGTAGGCGGGCGCCACGCTTCCCGCGATTTCGGGGCGATCGAAGTCGGCTAGGAAGCGGCCCAGGATTTCCGCCGCCCGCTGCCGGTAGTCCAGCCCGGCCAGCCGGTCCAGGTCGGCGGCACCCAATGACGGAATCCGTTCGGGTACGAACAGGCCTCCGTCGGGCGCGATGCCCTGCTTTATCGCCTCCGCGGCCGATACAGGCCGTGACCGGCCCCTGGTGCTTTCGTACAACATCTCCGAATTAGCCTCCTTCAAGCTTTGGTCCAACCCCATTAAACAACATGCCAGCCGCCGGCGTCAAAAGCAGTAAACATCGGGGGCCCCAGACCGCCGTCAACGGTCAAAAACAGCCGGCTAGATTTTGCATTCTGCCGCCCCGTAACTTCACCCGGCGAATTCTGCCGCTCAAAGACCCCAGAAGCAACTCGCTTCCGGCAGGCACCTCTCGGGGATTACAGAGCCGGGTTTCGGCCGCGGCCGGCCCTCTCAGGCTTACCATTCGCCGCTCGAGACCGGAGTTCGGCCATTGGCTGGTTTTTCTTTGGCAGCCCGACCCACATTGAAGATAATTAAAAATATTAAGGAAGGGGGGAGGCCGGTGAACTGATCATGCAGGCGAACATATCCTTGCGCAGAGAGTCAAGTTCGGGAGGTGAACGCGGTGTTTCAAAGAATACTGGTAGCGGTTGACGGGTACGCGCCCTCCCTGGGCGCGGCCAAGAAAGCAGTGGAAACAGCGAGCCGGGACGGTTCAGAAGTGGTGGTGGTCCAAGTGGAAGAAGAGCTGCCGCTGCTCCCGGAGGAAAAGAACGCGGAAGCGGTCGCCCTGAAAGGGGCTCGGCAGGAGCCTCTCGCCGCTGAGCCGCTGGACGTGGTTGCGGCCTTTGGCCGGAAGCACGGGGTCGTTGTCAAGACGGTCAAGAAGGTCGGCCGGGTTACGGCCACCATTCTCAGCCTGGCAAAAGAAGTAAAAGCGGATCTTATTATCGTTGGGGATTCCGGGCGGAGGGGGCTGCAAAAGCTGTACTTTGGCAGCGTGGCCCAGGCCGTTGCGGAGCACGCGCCCTGCCCCGTCCTGATCGTAAAGAAGGGCACGGTTGACATTACCGATCTCCTGTCCGCTTTGCCCGAGGCGGAGGCGCCCGCACCGGAAGCGCCCGTTTCGCCGGTTTTCCAGCCGGCGGTGTTCCGGAGGAATTTGGTGTTCGCGGGCGGCCTCCTGGTGTTGTATGCCCTGATGTATTTTGGGTCCGCCCTTTTGACTTCGGCTCCATTTAAAAACACGGCCGCTTTGGAGGTGTTCGGGCTGCCTCTTGCCATCTGGGCGGGCTGGATAACCCTTATTAGCGGCGTGCTTGTTATCAGATTTTTCCTGGCAAGGTCAAACCACAAGGGGGCTGGATCCCATGGATAATCCGATTGCTTTAACCATTGTCGTCCTGAGCGTCTTCTTGACAATGTACATCAGCTACTATAACCGGCGCTACACGCGGACTACGGCGGCGTTCTACGTTGCCGAAGGGAAAATACCGTGGCGGCTCAACGGCGCCGCCATGCTTGGTGACTACTGCAGCGCGGCCAGTTTCCTGGGTGTCGCGGGAGCGGTAGCCCTGGTCGGTGTCGATGGCTGGTGGCTGGCGCTCGGCTTTTTTGGCGCGTGGATCGTGCTCCTCCTGGTGATGGCCGGGCCGCTGAAGAGCGTGGGCAAGTACACCGTCGCGGACGTGCTGGCCGCCCGTTTCGGCGAAAAAGCGCACGGAATCAGAATCGTGGCGATGCTCAGCACCCTGGTTCTGTGTGTTCTTTACCTGGTGCCGCAGATAGTCGGGGCCGGACATCTTTTCAAGCTCTTGCTCGGTTGGGACTACCTGCCCACCGTCCTGGTGACCGGCACGCTTATGGCGGCCTACGTCATCATCGGCGGCATGCGGGGCACGACTTATAACCAGGCCATCCAGGGGGTTGTCCTCTTCGGCGCGATGATCCTCCTGCTAATAGTAGTCAGTATCACTTACTTTGGCGGTAATCCCCTGGCGATCATCGAAAAAGGTCAGGAAATGGTTCCGCCGGCGGTGGTGGCGGAGGAAGGAGGCGCAGTCGAAGCGCTGGCGCAGATGGAAGTGGCGGAGGCGGAGGCCGCGGTCACCGTGGCCCGGGAGCTGATGGCTGATGCGCCTAACGCCTTGACGCCCGGAGTCCAGCTGCGAGACTTGCTGAACCAGGCGAGCCTGGTCCTGGGACTCTTTTTAGGCGTGCTCGGGCTGCCCCACATTTTGATCCGGTTCTACACCGTGCGGAACGCGACGGCCGCCCGAAGAAGCGCGGAGTTCACGATCTGGGGGTTGGCCATATTCTATGCCGCGGTGCTCTTGGTTGGCTTGGCCACGATGTACGTTCTCTATCCCACGCTGATCCAACTCCTGACCGAAGGCCAGCAAGGGGTAGCGAAGAACATGTCTCTGCCAATGCTGGGTCAGTTGCTGGGCGGAGAAACGGCCCTCGGCATTATCGCGGCCGGCGCGCTAGCGGCAATGCTGAGTACGTCGTCCGGACTGCTCATTTCGGCGACCACCAGTCTGGCCCACGATCTTTACACTACCGTTCTGAAACCGCAAAGCACCGACCAGGAACGAGTGATCTTTGCCAAAACCGGGGCGGGGGTCTTGGCTGCCCTGGCCATCGGCCTCGCCATTTGGCTCCGGGACCAGAACGTCGCCGTACTCGTCGGGATGTGCTTTGGCATCGCGGCCAGCACTTTTGCCCCGGCCCTGGTCTTTGCCGTCTGGTGGACCCGGCTGACCAGTCAGGCGGTTATGGCGGGGATGGGTGTGGGCCTGGTGACTTCGGTGGTGTTTACCTTTGCCAGGTTCTTCAATATGCCCGATTTCCTCGGGATCCCGGTACTGGTCAACCCGGCGCTTTACAGTGTTCCGGTGGCCGTGCTCACCACCGTGCTGGTTGCCTACCTGACGAAAGATACCGGGCGAGTGGAGGAATTTCTGGCTTCGGCCCACAGTAGCTAGCGACGGTGCGCGGACCAAGGCCGAATGCGCCGCGCACCGCCCCGGCCGGCATGGGCAAGAGCAGCTCACCCCTTTGAGACGATAGGTAAAGCACAACCCACCCCTGCTTCGATTTTGGGTGGGTTGTGTCTTGGGCGCCAACGTGGGGGTGAATCACGCAGGCAGCAGTCGGGTCGCCGAAGCAAAGTGTTTTGGGCCCCGGAATTAACGGGCACACTACCCTGAACGGGGTACCATTGAACGGAACCTGCTGCCGGTACCGGTGGTAAGTCGAACAAGGAAACGGCCGTCGGAACGAGAATAGAATGTATGGTAATCCGAAGGTTTTTTTAGGGTTGCAGGTGATGCCGGTGGACCGACTGACAGCCCTTGTGCCGCAAGAACTGTTGATCATGTTGATTGCGGCCGCCCCGGTGCTCGAAATCCGCGGGGCGATTCCCTTCGCCCAGGGGGTTTTCGGCATGGAACCAGTCCAGGCCCTGGCGTGGGCTTTCCTGGGAAACGTTATCCCGGTCGCTTTTCTGCTTAGGTACCTGGGTCCGTTGTCCACGTTCCTATCCCGTCATTTCCCGGTTTGCCGGCGTTTTTTTGACTGGCTCTTCGCCCGCACCCGCAGTCGGAGCGACATTGTCTGCAAATACGGGCCCCTGGGGTTGGTGCTGTTCGTTTCGGTGCCGCTCCCGGCTACCGGAGGATGGACTGGGGCCATCGCCGCTTTTCTGCTAGGGATCAGTTTTCAGCGGGCGTTTCCGGCCATCGCCCTGGGCATCCTGGTGGCCGGCGTCCTGGTCACCCTGGCCGTCACCGGTACCCTGTCGGTTCTGGCGAACCTGGTCTAGTACACCAGTTGCGGGAGGGGACACTGCACCTGCACCGGGCAACCCCTGTCGGCTGGCCGCGTTTCCCGAGTCAGTTTTCGCTTATCCAGTGCCGTAGCACCCGCTTGAACCCCTCATTCAGGAAAGACAGTTTCCACAGGGCGATTTTTTCGAGCCGGTAATTCCGGGCCAGCGCCAGCTTGGGCCCGATGCTTTCGGGCGTCTCGTAAGGCCGGAGGATCAAAAGGCCCAAGACCAGTTTCCGCGCGGGGACGCCGGCCTCCAGGGCCAGGTAAACGGATTCCTCCACTTTGTCTAGCGGTTCCGGGGTGGGGCCGTAGTGGTACGACATGGTAATCAGGGCGTTCGCCCACCGGGACAGAGCGGTGTAGTCGTAACCCTGGAACCAGCCGTTCAGCGGGTGCAGGCACAGGTGCAACGCCTTACGGCGCGGGGTGAGTTCCCTGGCCAGTTGCCGGACCAGCCGGTTGAAGTTCCGGCGCACGGCGGCCAGGGACCTGCCATCATGCCGGTTCCGGTTGCCGAGTCCCTCCAGGTCCAGGTTCACCCCGTCGAAGGGTGCGGCCTCCCGGACGATCGCGGCCACCAGGCGGTCCACTCGGGCCCGGTCGGCCAGGAGCGTCTCCAGGCTAGGGCCGTCCAGGTAGGCCACCGTCATGTCCACGGGGAGCCGGTACCGGCGGCAGGTATCCAGCACCGTTTCCCAGCCCCGAGGCCGGAGGGCATAATCATTGCTGGTGACGAGTTCTCCGGTTTCGTCGAGCGAAAACCAGACTACCGGGACCCGGGTGACCAGGTCCAGGGCGCCCCGGGACGGGTCGACTTTTGGGAATTCGGCGCCGCACAGCACCGGCCAGTTGCCGTGCCAGGCGTAGAACCCGAGTACCTCCGGTTTTGGCATCCGCTTTCTCCTTTCGCTTCGCTAAGATGAAAATAACTATATTTCAGGGTAGCGAAAAGGGTGCAGAAATGAAAAACCGCCGTTTGCCCGGCGGTGGCTGAGGTCGGATGAGCGCTGGTCAGCAGGCCTTGAACTCCCGGATCAGCCGCTCAAAGATCTTGTGCACCGGTAAAATATCCTTGATTTTATAAACGTTCTTGCCGGCAAAGACCAGCCCCTGCTCGAGCAGTCCGCGGGCGCTGTTTTCGAGCGCCTGAACAAGGCAGAAATCCTTGGAACAGACTTTCAGGCACTTGCGGCAGTTCTCCGGTTTGGGGAGGCCGCCGTTTTTCATCAGGGCGGTAAAGGTGTTTTTTAAGGCCCTTCCGGGCAGGCCCACCGGGCTCTTAATCAGGATCACGTCTTCGGCGCGGGCCTGGAGGTAGTGGCGCTTGAAAGCATCGGAAACGGTGCATTCTGTACTCAGCACGAACCGGGTACCCATCTGCACCCCGTCGGCCCCGAGCCGGACCATTTCCGCGATGTCCCGGCCACTAACGATGCCCCCCGCGGCGATTACCGGGATATTCACGGCCTTCTTGATCTCGGGAACGATCTCGGCGGTGGTACGGTCGGTGCCCAGGTGTCCCCCGGCCTCCCCGCTCTCGGCGACCACCGCGGCGGCGCCCAGCTTATCGGCCATTTTGGCCAGCCGGGCGGAAGACACAATCGAAACTACCGGTATCCCGCTTTCGCGGCCCCAGTCAAAAACGTCTCGGGAGAAACCAGCACCCGTGAAGATGACGTCGATCCGTTCCTTGATTGCGGCCGCCACCAACGCGGCGAAGTTGCGGGCGGCGAACATGATGTTCACCCCGATGATCCCCCGGGTCATAGTCCGGGCCTTGCGGATCTCCTCCCGCAGTTCCTCCGCGGACATTCCAGTCGCCCCGATTACCCCGATGCCGCCGGCGTTGGCCACCGCGGACACCAGGGGCGCCATGGATACCCTGACGGCCATGCCGCCTTGAATAATGGGGTAACGGGGAATAAGATTGCCGATTTTTAGGGTTGGGAAGTTCAAACCTAATTTCCTCTTTTCCGAAAATGGTTCTAACCCAATTAAAACAAATCAGAACCCATTTGGCAAATGTTTTTTGATTATATTATTTCCTCTATATTATTTCCTCGGCTGATGCTCCCTGAACACGCTGAGCGGGGCCAGCCTAGGAAAACGGCTGCCAGGACGTGGATCAGGGCGATGAGGATGAGGTTTATCTGTTCCCAGTGCTTTTTACGCCTGCGGACATACCCTGAGCAACCGAACTATAATCCGGATGTCACTTTTTGCCAACCAGTCACATATGTTAAGGTAGATTTTGGAAAGGAGGGATTCCTTATGAGCAATACGCTGAAAATCTGCATAGCGGTACTGGCCCTGATTGCCCTGGTAATTGTTCTGGCGGTTCTGTGGTTCATTACGGGTGACATGTTCGATGTAATGACCTCGGAACCGGCAATTGCTCTGCTTTGCGTGGCCCGGCTCGCTATGCTGGCGTTCGGGATCTTCTTCGGGGCTCTCTTGCTGATCCAGGCGGCGAATTCTTGCCGCAAGTAAGCCGGCCGTACCGGATGTTTGCTCTCCCTTGGCGCGTTTTCGGGGGGAGAGCTTATGTTTTTGCGGCGGGGTGCAGGCGGGCCGGTTGCCGGGCAGGACTTCCACCGGCGGCGGCGAACGGTAACCCTACGGATGGTGGAAAGCAATGCTCAAGGCTCCCGTGCCCTGCCGCCTTGTGTGTTCCGCTTGTCTGGCCACCTTCCCGGCCGAGGTGATGGACATGGTCACGGGGCCGGGCGGTTGGCTGGAAAGCGACCTCTGCCACCGGTCCTACGGGGTTTTCCCCTATCCCTTTCTGGTGGCGGTGTGTCCCTGTTGTCACTGGGCGGCGTACATCCGCGACTTTGACAAGCTGGCTTACCTGCCGCGGTATTCCGACGGTGATCTCGCGCAAGTGCTGCGCGAGCACCTCCGGGAGCAGCGCGTCCTGTATCCCGGCTCGCGGAAATACCAACTGGCGGCGAGGACTTATGCCCGGGCGGGCACACCGCCGCAGGGCGTCGGTGAACTGTACCTGCGGGGCGTCTGGTGCGCCCGCCACGAAAGCAATGCGGCTATGGAGCATTACCACCTGCGGGAATCCGTGAAATGGTTCGAGCGGGCGCTTTCCCAGGGTCTGTCCGGATTCGGCCGGAAACGCGCCGTTTACTTGCTCGGGGAATTGAACCGGCGCCGGGGACGTTTTGACGAAGCGGTACGCTGGTTTGATAGCCTTGATTCCGCCCCCGACTGGCTGCGGTCGTGGGCCGGGCGCATGGGCGCCCTGGCCCGGGAACAGAACTCAACAATCCAGATTTTGTAGGCTGGGGCACGCGGTCAGCGGTGCCGGAACTCTGGGGGATGTTTTTTTCCAATTTTAGAGGATTTTTGGGTGCCTTGTCGAAATAGTTCACCGCATTTGTTCGGGGAGTGCTGACCTTGATCCAGCTTTACAACGTCTCCAAGGTGTACGACAACGGCGTTCCGGCCGTTTCTGATATCAGCCTGCGCATTGCCAAGGGTGAGTTTGTCTTCTTGATCGGCCCGAGCGGGGCCGGAAAGTCCACTTTGACTAAGCTTATCTTCCGGGAGCAGTTGCCGTCCTCGGGCCAGATTTTTTTCCGAGGCCGGAATATCCTGCGGTTCGGACCGCGGGAGGTGCTGCAGCTGCGCCGGCAGATTGGGGTGGTCTTCCAGGACTTCCGGCTGCTACCGCGCAAGACCGTGTATGAAAACGTGGCCTTTGCGCTGGAAGTGATCGGCCGGTCGCGGAAGGAAATCCGGGAGCGGGTGCCGGCGGTGTTGGCCCGGGTGGGCCTGTCCGGAAAGGAAGACGCTTTTCCCGACCAACTGTCCGGCGGTGAGCAGCAGCGGGTCGGCGTCGCCCGGGCGATTGTGAAAAGGCCGCTGGTGATCCTGGCGGACGAGCCCACCGGCAACCTGGATCCGGATACCTCCCGGGAAATAATGGATCTGTTCGAAGTGATCAACCGCGACGGGACCACGGTGGTGATCGCAACCCACGCCTGGGATATCGTGAACCGGATGCGCAAGCGGGTAGTGGCGCTAGAGAACGGCCGGCTGGTCCGGGACGAGGAGCGGGGGAGCTACAGCTATGGCGCTTAACTCCCTGTGGTACTGCACGCGCCAGGCTTGTATCTCCCTCACCAGGAACTTTTGGCTCGGCGTGGCCTCCGCGGCCATGATCGCCGTTTCCCTGATCATCCTGGGCGCCTTTCTCCTGGTGGCGGTGAACGCCAACCAGTTCATGCGGATCGTCGAATCAACCGTGGAAATCAACGTCTTTCTCGAGGACGACGCCGACGTCCGGGACCTCCAGCACCGGCTGGCGGGTCTCCGCGGCGTCGAGGAAATCAGGTTTGTGCCTAAGCAGCAGGGGCTGCAGGAACTAAAGAAGGCTTTCGGCGAGCGGCACGACCTGCTGAGCGGGTTCGAGGGCGAAAACAACCCCCTCCCCGACAGCTTCCGGGTGCGGGCCGAGCGGGCCGAGCTGGTTCCCACGCTGGCGCAGCAAATTTCTTTTTTCCCCGGCGTGTACAAGGTCCGCTACGGCCAGGAATACGTGGAGGCGCTGGTCAAGGTGACGCGGTGGGTGAACGTGGTCGCCTTGGGGGCGGTGGTCCTGCTGGGGGCGGGTGCCGTCTTCCTGATCGTGACTACCATCCGCCTGTCCATGGTGGCCCGCCAGGATGAGATCGGGATCATGAAGTACCTGGGGGCCAGTAACTGGTACATCCGGGGGCCCTTTGTCCTGGAGGGGATGGTGGTCGGCCTGGCCGGGGCGTGTGCCGCCGTGGCCACCCTGGGTGCGGGTTACTACTACTTAGTCGTTGTGTTGGAGCGGTTACCCCTGCTGTTCTTCATCCAGCCGGTGACCGATCCGAATATGCTCTTGTCCATCTTTGGGGGGCTTCTGGGCCTGGGACTCCTGATGGGAGGCGTGGGCAGCCTGATTTCAGTGCGTAAGTTCCTGCAGGTTTAGACGGCTCGACCTGACCTGCGCCGCTTTGTTTGGGGGAAAGATCGGAAAGGGGGATGCTGGTTGCGCCGTTCCTGGCTTGCCGTCTGGTTGATTCTGGTATTGCTCCTGGCTTTAGGCGGAGGCATGTACGGCTCGGCTTATGCGAACTTGGAACAGCGGCTAGAACAAACGCGGCGGCAATTGGAAGCAGCCCAGGAGCGGGCGGACTCGGCCCGGGACGAGATCCGCAGTATCACCCAGGAAATCGCGGCCATCAACTCCTCGATCCAGGCGCGATTGGCCAGGATCGAGGAGTTGACGGCGGTGCTCGAGGAAGTGACGAACCGGCTCAGGAAAGCCGAGGCCGAGCTGGCCGACGCCGAAGCCCGGCTGGAGGAAATGAACGCGCTGTTTGCCGCCCGGGTACGGAGTATTTACGTAAACGGTAACGTGTCCTATTTGGAAGTGTTGTTCGGCGCGCGGAGTTTCGGTGATTTCGTCGCCCGGACCGAGTTTTTGAAGGAGATTCTGGCCCGGGACCGGGAGTTGATTAAAGAGATTGAAGCGGAACGGGAATCAATCGAACGCCAGAAACAGGCCATCGCGGAGCGCCGCCGGGAGGTGGAGGCGCTCCGGTACGAGCAGGAGAACGCCTACCGGGCCCTTGTCCGTACCCAACAGGAAAAAGAGTCTTTGCTGGTGGTGGCCCGGGGGAGCCTCAACCGGTTCCAGGCCGAGGTGGACCGGTTGGAGCGCGAAGAACAGGAACTCCTGCGGCAGATCGCCCGGCAACGCGCCGGCAACGATGTGCTGCATACCGGCCGGTTCGCCTGGCCGGTACCCAATTATGCCTACGTGTCTTCCGGTTTCGGCTGGCGCATCCATCCCATTCTGAGGGTGCAGCGGTTCCATAGCGGCATCGATATCCCGGCACCCCACGGAGTGCCGGTGAAGGCGGCCGGCACGGGGCGGGTAGTCTACGTGGGTACCTTCCGGGGTTACGGCCATACGGTGGTGCTCGACCACGGGGGCGGGGTGACTACCCTTTACGCCCACCTTTCCACCATGTACGTGCGCGAGGGGCAGGTGGTGGTGCAGGGCGAGACCATCGCCCGCATCGGCAGCACCGGCCTGTCCACGGGGCCGCACCTCCACTTTGAGGTGCGAGAACACGGCAATGCAGTCAGCCCCTGGAATTATCTCCGGTAGGCGCCGAAAATCACCTACCCATGCGTATGCGGGCCACTTTCCCCGGTGTGGCCCTTGTGATTTGTCTATTTGTAATTTGGGTGAGTTTAAGATAGTATAATAGCCACATAAATCTTGTTTTCCGGTGGTGTTTGGTTTTGCGCCGCAATCAAACTGCGGGGTGGTTTTTCCTGGGGATGGGGGCGGTCCTGGGCGGGCTGCTCGTTATTTTGTCCCTGGCGGTGTTTACCAATTTTAAGCAACTGGGTAACTTGGCCCATGTGATCCGCCTGGTGCACGCCGAGTACGTGGAGAGCGTGGACAGCAGCCAGCTGATTGAAGGCGCCATCCGCGGCATCGTCGAGTCCCTGGACGACCCGTATTCTGTTTACCTGGAGCCGGAGACTTTCGACCGGTTCATGGAACAAGTGAAGGGCTCCTTCGGGGGTATCGGCATCCTGGTCGGTTACCGGAACGATAGCCTTACCGTGGTGCGGCCCTTTGACGGCACCCCGGCCGCCGAGGCCGGGATCCGGGTTGGGGACGTGATCCTGGCCGTGGACGGCAAGGACACCCGGGAGATGGATCTGGAGACCGCGGTGCTGTTGATTCGGGGCGAGGTTGGTTCCACGGTGCGGCTCACCGTCCGCCGGGAAGGTTACGACGAACCGCTAGAATTCACGGTGGAACGGCGCCAGATCCAGGTGCCCACTGTGGAAGGCAAGCTCTTGGACGGGGACATCGGTTACGTGGTGATCAGTCAGTTCACTGAACACACCGGTAGCGAACTGGTTTACACGTTGAACAGTTTTGAACGTGAGCTGCGCGGTCTCATTTTGGACCTGCGCGACAATCCGGGCGGCGACCTGATGGCGGCCGTGGACGTGGCCGACCTGTTCATTGGCGAAGGGCCGATTGTGCACGTCAAGTACCGCACCAACCAGGGCCAGACCTATTCCGCCAGCCCGCGGCAGATGGACGTTCCCCTGGTGGTGCTGATCAACCAGAACTCGGCCAGCGCTTCGGAAATCGTGGCCGGCGCGGTTAAGGACACCGGGGTCGGCACGCTGGTGGGCACCAAGACCTTCGGCAAGGGCGTGGTGCAGAACGTCTTTGAACTGAACAACGGCGCTGGACTGAAGCTGACCACGGCCCGCTACCTGACACCGTCCGGACACGACCTGAACCAGAAGGGGATTACACCCCACATCGTGGTGGAAGCCCCGGCGGATTTCGACTCCGATCCACAGCTGGATAAAGCCCTGGAGATTCTGAAAGCGGGGAACAAGTAACGTGCCACAAGCGGGTTTCTCCTTTGAATGGGCGCTTGAGGCCGTATTCGTCTCGGTATTCAACGCCCTCTTCAGTCCGCTGTTCTGGGCGGTTATTCTTCTGGTTGCCTTGCAGTACCGGCGGATCGCTCAGTTGCGCGCGAACTTTCTGGGCGCCCGCGGCAATTCGGTCCTGGTGGACACCCTGGTCGCCACCGGCTACGGCTTGTTGGGGGGGCTGGTCGGCGGGTACTTGGTCGTGTTCGCCGGCGTAACCCTTTCCTTTGAGGGTTCCGGGTTGCTTTATCTGCTTCCGGTGGCCGTGCTGCTGATGCTGGTCAACCCACGGCTACTCTGTTTCGCGTACGCCGGCGGTCTCCTTGCCGCCTGCCACCTGCTGTTTGGTTTCCCGGACATCAGTATCCCGCAAATCATGGCCCTGGTGGCCGTTTTGCATTTCGTGGAAAGCGTACTAATCCTGCTCAGCGGGCACCTGGGGGCGGTGCCGGCCTTTATCCGCCTGCCGGAGGGACAGGTGGTCGGCGGCTTCACCCTCCAGAAATTTTGGCCGATTCCCATCGTCGCCCTGGCCCTGGTTGGCGGAACGGTGCCGCCCGGAGTGGAACTGGTATCTATGCCCGATTGGTGGCCGCTGATCAAGCCGGAGGTTCCGGGCGAGGCGTCCACCACCGTGTTCGCCATGCTCACCTTGGTGGCCGGGCTGGGCTACGCCGACATTGCCACCACCCGCACGCCCTCGGACAAGAGCCGGATTAGTGCGGTGTACCTGGCCGGGTACAGCGTGACGTTGTTCTTGCTTGCGCTGCTGGCCGGGGTGCACGGCGGGGGTTACGCCTGGGCGGCCGCGCTGTTTGCGCCACTTGGTCACGAATTGATCATCTACATCAGTAAGTTCATGGAGCTTCATGGGCGGCCGCTGTTTGTGCCTCACCCGGCGGGGGTGATGGTGCTGGACGTGGTTATGCACTCCCCGGCTTGGAGGGCGGGGCTGCGATCCGGGGATGTAATTCTGGAGATTAGCGGCCATCCGGTTCGCAGCCGGGCGGACCTGCACCTGCTGGTCAGCCAGCCGGGCCTGAAGGAGATCAACTTTTTGCACGGAAAGAAGCAGTACCGCCGGGAGACGGTAAGCTTAAGGCCGGAGCAGCTGTTCGGGGTCGTGCCGGTGCCCGAGGGCAATGAGCAAATGTACCTGGAGCTGCAGAGTACGCCGCCGCTGGCGCGCTGGCTGAAGCGCAGCCGCAGTATTTGACCACCCGGGGTTAGTGTAAAGTTACTGTAGGAGTTTTTGCAGGAGCTGAGGGAGGGAGAACGAAGAGAGACCGCGCGTTTGACAGCGGTGAAAACCCAAAAATATAATTGTATCAGGCAGCCAAATCTAGCTGGCTCGGGAGGCGTGAAACCAAAATGTGCGAAGCGAATGCTTACCTGCGGACCGGGGACGGCGAGGAACTGATCCTGGAAGCGGTGGACCGGGTCGTGCCGCACGAGGACGGCCTGTTGCTGGAGGACATCTTCGGCCGGCGCAAGATTATCAAGGCGCGGATCAGCGAACTGGCGCTGGTGGATCACAAGATCATCCTGGAGCGCGAGTAATGTTCTGCTATTTTGGACGCCGAAGCATTGGGAGTGTTCACGGTTGATGGAGTTCCGTCCTGGGCAACTCAGCCTGGATGATCTACACGGTCCGCGTACGCTGGACGAGTTGCGGGAGGGCATGGCCGACTGCCGGGGATGCGGCCTGGCCGCCGGCCGGACCAACCTGGTCTTCGGCGAGGGTAATCCGCGGGCCCGACTGATGTTGATCGGCGAGGGCCCCGGAGCCGAGGAAGACCGGCTGGGACGGCCGTTCGTCGGTCCGGCCGGTCAACTGCTGGACAAGATCCTGGCAGCTGCCGGCATAAGCCGGAGCGAGGTGTACATTGCCAACGTGGTCAAGTGCCGGCCCCCGGGAAACCGGGTGCCCAACCGGGAGGAGGCCGCCGCCTGCCTGCACTGGCTGCGGAAACAGTTTGCGCTGATCGCCCCGCCGCTGGTGGTGATTCTGGGTAGCACCGCCCTGAAGAACCTGATCGACCCGCAGGCGTCCATCACGGCCTGGCGGGGACGGTGGATCACCCGCGGTCGGGTGCGTTTCATGCCCACCTACCATCCCGCTGCGCTGCTCCGGGACCCTTCAAAGAAGCGCGATGTCTGGCGGGATTTCCAAGCGGTGCGCGACGCCTACCGGGAAATCGTGCCCCTTAAGAACGAGTGACCCGCGCCCCCAAAATGGGGGCGGTTTTTACGGATTCTGGTCTACGTGGCTTCCCGAACCGTCTTTGTCCGCGCGGTCCTTTTTCACCGTTTCTTCCCCGGCTTCCACGGTTGACCCGCTTACCACCGGCGGCAGTGGCTTCGTCCAGGCCTGCAGCCCCTGTTTTTTGGCCGCCCGGATCAACGCGTTGAGCTGGCTCTGTGCCGTACTCAACCGGTGGACGGCGTGATCGATGAAATTTGGATCGGCAAAGTTGAGCGTCATTTCGGCTTCTCTGTAATCCCGCCGGGCCTGGTCGATCTCTTTAAGCAGCGGGTGTGCTTTCTTGGCGCGTAAAAAGGAAAGCATTCCCAAACACCCCCCTTAGCACAATTTATGTCAACTGCCGGGCAATTAGAATCCAACGCTCCGATTCGAGGGATTATATAGTTGAAGGGGGCGGTATGGATGCCCGCGAAAATCGCCATTATCGGGCTCCTGGTGCTCGCCCTGGGCCTGTCCGGTTGCGGTCTCCTGAACCGGGGCGGCGCGGCCCGGCCAGCTGAAAAACCGCTTACCATCGCCTACAGCGTGGCGGACGAGAACCGGGACGGAAACCAGGTGATCAAGCGGATTGTTCAGCGCCGGGCGAAGGCGGACGAGCGGATCCGGGTGACCTGGCGCGACGCGGGGGGTGAGGCCCGCCGGCAGGAACAGGACGTCGAACGGTTCATCAAACAAAAAGTCGACGTGGTGGTTATCCAGTTCGTTGAGCCGCAGCTGGGCCCGGGTATCGTCCGGCGCCTGGCCATGAATCAGATCAAGGTGGTGGCGTTGGAGACCCTGGCGCCCGATGCGCCGCTGGACGCTTACGTGGCGTCCGAGCAGGTGCGGGCCGGAGAACTGCAGGCCCGTTACGTGGTGCGCAACCTGCCTGCGGGCGCCCCGGGCCGGGTGTTGGTTCTGGCTGGGGACCCAAACGACCCGGTTTCCCGGAACATCGTTCGCGGCATCGTGGACTTTATGAAGGGACAAGCCGGATTCACTCTGGAGGTGCGTGAGCACGCCGCGGCGGATCCCCGGCGGGCGGCCGCCACCGTGGAGGAAGCGTTGAAAGCGAGCCCGTTGGGCGCCGTACTGGCCACTGACAGCCGGATGGCGGTCGCCGCGATGGAGGTGCTCCGCCGCGAGGGCCGGGGCGCGGGGGTCCTCACCGTGGGGGTGGGAGCCGACCGGACGGCTGCCGAAGCGTTGGTGGCCGGTGACCACGACGCCGAGGTGGATGTGCGGCCGGACCTCCTGGCCCAGTTCAGCTATGACGCCGCCGTGGGCCTGGCTCGGGACGGACACTGGTCCTACGACACTCAGGTGGAGAGCGGTGACTACACCGTGCCGGCGCGGCTGGTTCCGGTCCGGCTGATTCAAGGGAACAACGCCTTTTTGCTCGAGGAGTACTACGGCGACCTGACCCGGGGCGGGGGTTCGCCCGGGGGCGGCGGGCAGCAGCAACAGCAGAAAGGACAGGGGCAGAAACAGGGCGACGGCCAGCAGCAGCAACAACAGCAGCAGTCCATGACCAGATTAAAGATCACCACCCGCGACGGGATGACCATGGAGATCGACGTCCCCGGCGAGATCCAGAGTATCGAGGCCCAGCAGCAGGGCCAGGGCGGTCAACAGGGCGGTGGC
Organism: Candidatus Desulfopertinax cowenii; assembly: GCA_001899445.1. Taxonomy (GTDB): domain Bacteria; phylum Bacillota; class Desulfotomaculia; order Desulfotomaculales; family Desulforudaceae; genus Desulfopertinax; species Desulfopertinax cowenii. The sequence goes on from MPOA01000002.1 coordinate 22,571, forward strand.
GATCAGGGCGGCCAACAAGGCGGCGGTCAAGGCGGTCAGTAGTCTGTCGTCAGAGGGAGCAATGTGCCTGCGGGGGCCCGGGCTTAGTCCCTGGAAACCAGGCAGGGAATTCAAAGCCGTGCGGAGAATAAGATAAGCGAAGTGCCCCGACTAAGTGCACCCGGGGCTTGCAGTTAGCGGGGAGAGGAGAGAGATCACTGGCCGAGTTTTACTTGTCACAGCCGTCTGGCATGGTGTTGCTTAACTGGGGCGTCCTCGGTCTCCTGGTGGTGACGATGTTGGTGCTGGTATTTGTACGTAAGGGCGTTCAAACGCTTCTGGGATTGATCACCACCGGGGCCGTAATGGTGTTATGGGTTTATTTGTCTTTCATCGCTCCGGCACAAACCCGGGTGGTGGTCGGGGATGCGCTGGAGGTGCATACTCCCCCTTATGCGCGGGAAACCGTTGAGCAAGCCGAAATCCTAGGGGCGTTCGTGGTTGACTGGCAGGACGATCAAAGCTTCCAGCCGAAACGGAAAATAAACGGTGCCGCGTTCGGCGGCTACCGGGCCGGCCGCTTCAAGCTGAAAAACGGGAGCCACGCAGTGATCATGGCTGCCGGCACAAAGGTTTTGGTTATTGAACTTGAAGATAAATACCTGCTGTTGGCCCCGGATGATTTTGACGGTTTGGTGGCTGAACTGAACCGCCGTTTTATACCCGTAAACTGACCAATAGAAGCGATCAACGCGGCAAGAGGGCGAGGGGATAGATGCCTTTTTCGCCTTTTTTGTGCGTCTTTGGCAAGGAATATAATATCTGGTTAGGAGGTGAGGCGCGATCCCGCTTTTTAAACTGGTTTCCGACTTCGAGCCACGGGGCGACCAGCCGCAGGCGATCGAGGCGCTGGTCCGGGGGCTCGCCGCGGGGTTCCGGCACCAGACCCTGTTGGGCGTGACCGGTTCCGGCAAGACTTTCACCATGGCCCACGTGATCAGCCGGGTCCAACGGCCGACCCTGGTGATCGCGCCGAACAAAACCCTGGCCGCCCAGCTGTGCGGCGAGTTCAAAGAGTTTTTCCCGGAGAACGCCGTCGAGTACTTCGTAAGTTACTATGATTACTACCAGCCCGAGGCGTACATTCCGTCCACGGACACCTATATTGAAAAGGACGCGTCAATCAACGAGGAAATAGACAAACTCCGGCACTCGGCGACCGCGTCGCTGTTCGAGCGGCGGGACGTGATCATCGTGGCCTCGGTGTCCTGCATCTACGGCTTGGGTGATCCCGAGGAGTACCGGAACCTGGTGGTTTCGCTGCGCCGCGGTGGCGTTTGCGACCGGGACGCGGTGCTCCGGAAGCTGGTCAGCATCCAGTACGAGCGGAACGACGTGGACTTTACCCGGGGACGGTTCCGGGTGCGCGGCGACGTGCTGGAGGTTTTCCCGGCGGCGTCCGGCGAGCGGGCGGTGCGGATTGAATTCTTCGGCGACGACGTGGAGCGCATCCTGGAGTTCGACCCCCTCACCGGGGAGGTGCTCGGGGAACGGCAGCACGTGTCCATCCTGCCGGCCAGCCACTACGCCACCTCGCGGGACCGCCTGGAAAAGGCGATCAAGGCCATCGAGAAGGAGCTGGTTGAACGCCTGGCCGAACTGCGGGTGCGGAACAAGCTCCTGGAAGCCCAGCGGCTGGAGCAGCGGACCAACTACGATCTGGAGATGCTGCGGGAGATGGGCTATTGCAAGGGAATCGAAAACTACTCTCGCCACCTGACCGGCCGGGCGCCGGGCGAGCCGCCCTTCACCCTGCTGGATTACTTCTCGGACGATTTCCTGATCATCGTGGACGAATCGCACATCACCGTGCCCCAGATCGGGGGGATGTACGAGGGCGACCGGTCCCGCAAACGGGCGCTGGTGGAGCACGGCTTCCGGCTGCCGTCGGCCTTCGACAACCGCCCCTTGACTTTCCAGGAGTTTATGTCGCGGGTGCGGCGGGCCATCTACGTCTCGGCCACGCCCGGCCCGTGGGAGCTCGAACACAGCACCGCCGTGGTGGAGCAGATCGTCCGCCCCACCGGGCTGGTGGACCCCGAGATGGTGGTCCGGCCTACACACGGTCAGATCGACGACCTGCTGGGCGAAATCCGGGAGCGGGTCGCCCGCCGGGAGCGGGTGTTGGTGACCACCCTGACCAAGCGCATGGCCGAGGATCTGTGCGACTACTTTAAGGAAGCCGGACTCAAGGTCCGCTACCTGCACGCGGAGATCAACACCCTGGAGCGGATGGAAATCCTGCGGGACTTACGCCTGGGGACCTTCGACGTCCTGGTGGGGATTAACCTCTTACGGGAGGGGCTGGACCTGCCCGAGGTCAGCCTGGTGGCCATCCTGGACGCCGACAAAGAGGGCTACCTCCGTTCCGAGCGGTCGCTGATCCAGACGGCGGGCCGGGCGGCCCGGAACCTGAACGGCAAGGTGATCATGTACGCCGACCGGGTCACCGGCTCCATGCAACGCGCGCTGGACGAGACCGCGCGGCGGCGCGCGAAGCAGCTCGCCTTCAACCGCGAGCACGGCATCACCCCGCAGACCGTGCAAAAAGCGGTGCGCCGCGTTATCGAGGCCACGCGGGCGGCCGAGACCCCGGCACCGTACTACGCTGCGGCCAGCAAGCGGATGTCCAGGGCCGAGCTGAAAAAGCTGATTGCCAAGCTGGAGAAGGAAATGAAACAGGCGGCCCGGCGCCTGGAGTTCGAGCGGGCGGCCGAGCTGCGGGATGCGCTGATCGAGCTGCGCCTGCAGCTCCAGCCCCGGGGAGCGCGTGCCCTGCGCCCGGCGGAAAACCCGCCCCGGAGTGAGTCTTGCTGAACCAGGCCGGCGAAAAACCCTGCTGTTCGAACCACTCGTCCCGGGCGTGGTCGTAAGCCTGTTCCCTGCTTTTATCGTGATACTCGGCGGCAGCGCGTTTATGCCGGTACGGAGGCAGTTTGGTGGAAATGGAAGATAAAATCGTCGTCCGCGGCGCGCGGATGCACAACCTGAAAAACATCAACGTGGAAATTCCCCGGAACCGGCTGGTGGTGTTGACCGGGCTTTCCGGCAGCGGCAAGTCCTCGCTGGCCTTTGACACCATCTACGCCGAGGGGCAGCGCCGTTATGTGGAGTCCCTGTCGGCCTACGCCCGGCAGTTCCTGGGGCAGATGGATAAGCCGGACGTGGACTACATCGAAGGTCTCTCCCCGGCTATCTCCATCGACCAGAAAACACGGTCGCACAACCCGCGCTCTACCGTGGGCACGGTGACCGAGATTTACGATTACCTCCGGCTGCTGTTCGCCCGGGTGGGGCGGCCGCACTGTCCGAATTGCGGCCACCCGATCAGTAGCCAGACGGTGGAACAGATGGTGGACCAGGTGCTGGCCCTGCCGGCGGGCACCAAGCTGCAGATCCTGGCGCCGATGGTGCGGGGCAAGAAAGGCGAACACGCCCGGGTGCTGGAGGAGGCCCGCCGGGGCGGCTTTGTCCGGGTCCGCGTGAACGGCGAACTGCGGGAGACTAGCGAGGAGATCAAGCTGGACCGGAACAAGAAACACCACATCGAGATCGTCATCGACCGGCTGGTGGTGAAGCCAGGTCTGGAGTCCCGGCTGGCCGATTCCCTGGAGATCGCCCTCAAGCAGGCCGGCGGCCTGGCCGTCTGCGACGTGATCGACGGGTCCGAGATCGTGTTCAGCCAGAACTTTGCCTGCGTGGACTGCGGCTTCAGCTTCCGCGAGATCACGCCGCGGCTATTTTCCTTCAACAGCCCGGTGGGGGCCTGCCCGACCTGCACCGGCCTGGGCAGCCGGCTGGAGGTGGACGTGGACCTAGTCATTCCCGACCGCTCCAAGACCCTGTACGAGGGCGCCGTGGCCGGCTGGTCGTGGTGGACCCGCGGTTACCACTACCTGGAGGGATTGGCGGCGCACTACGAGTTCGACCTGCACACCCCGGTGTGGGAGCTGGCGGCGGAACACCTGAACGTGATCCTTTACGGCACCGGCGGTACCCGGGTGGCCTTCAGCTACCGGGACATGCTGGGCCGGCGGCGCCGTTACACCGCGCCCTTCGAGGGGGTGCTGGCGTACCTGGACCGGCGGCACCGGGAAACCACTTCGGAGCACGTCCGCGAGGAAATCGAGCAGATGATGCGCACTCGTCCCTGCCCGGACTGCGGGGGACGGCGGCTGAAGGCGGAAGCGCTGGCCGTGAAGGTGGGCGGCCTCTCCATCGCTGAGGTGGCGGCGCTTTCGATCGCCGAGGCGGACCGGTTCTTCGCCGAGCTGAACCTGACCGGCCGGGAGTTGTTGATCGGCCGGCGGGTGCTCAAGGAACTGCGGGAACGGCTGGGTTTTCTGATCAGCGTTGGGCTGGAATACCTGACCCTGGACCGCCAGGCGGCTACCCTCTCCGGTGGCGAGGCGCAGCGCATCCGGCTGGCCACCCAGATCGGCTCGGGCCTGGTGGGTGTGTTGTACATCCTGGACGAGCCCAGCATCGGTCTACACCCCCGGGACAACGGCCGCCTGCTCGAGACCCTGAAACGGCTGCGGGACCTGGGGAACACCGTGATCGTGGTGGAGCACGACGAGGAAACCATTCGGGCGGCCGACCACATCATCGATATCGGCCCGGGGGCCGGGCGGGACGGCGGCCGGGTGGTGGCGGCCGGGACGCTTACCGACATCGTGCGGATGTCCGCCTCGGTCACCGGACAGTACCTGGCCGGGCGGAAATCGATCCCGGTACCTCCGGTGCGGCGGCCCGGCGGGGAGCGGCGGGTCGAGGTGGTGGGCGCGCGGGAACACAATCTGAAGGACATCGACGTGTCCTTCCCGCTGGGGGTGTTCACCTGCGTGACCGGGGTGTCCGGTTCCGGGAAGAGCACCCTGGTGAACGAGATTCTGAACAAGGGACTGGCCGCCGCGCTGCAGGGCGCGCGGACCTACCCGGGGGCGCACGACGAAATCCGGGGCGCCGAGCACCTGGACAAGGTGATCAACATCGACCAGTCGCCCATCGGGCGCACGCCCCGTTCAAATCCGGCTACCTACACCGGGGTGTTCACCGACATCCGGGAGCTGTTCTCCCTGACCCCCGAGGCCCGGGTGCGGGGTTACAAGCCCGGGCGGTTCAGCTTCAACGTGCGGGGCGGGCGCTGCGAGGCCTGCCGGGGCGACGGGATCATCCGCATCGAGATGCACTTCCTGCCGGACGTGTACGTGCCCTGCGAGGTCTGTCGGGGCCGGCGGTACAACCGCGAAACCCTGGAGATTCGGTACAAGGGGAAGTCGATTGCGGACGTGCTGGACATGACCGTGGACCAGGCCGCCGAGTTCTTCGCGCCGGTTCCGAAGATTCACCGCCGCCTGCGCACCCTGCAGGACGTGGGCCTGGGGTATATCCGGCTGGGCCAGCCGGCGACCACGCTGTCCGGCGGCGAGGCGCAGCGGGTGAAGCTGGCCACCGAGTTGTCCAGGCGGGCGACCGGACGGACGCTGTACATCCTGGACGAGCCCACCACCGGGCTACACTTCGCGGACATCGCCAAGCTGCTGCAGGTGCTGCATCGGCTGGTGGACACCGGGAATACGGTGATTGTCATCGAGCACAATCTGGACGTGATCAAGACCGCCGATTACATCGTCGACCTAGGCCCCGAGGGCGGGGACCGGGGCGGGACGGTGGTGGCGGCCGGCACCCCGGAGGAAGTGGCGGCGCACCCGGCGTCCCACACGGGCCGGTTTCTGCGGGCGGTACTAAACGGCCCGGGATGCCGGCGCTTGAGCGCCGCCGCCGCGGGCGTGGAGGGTGAAAGATGAACCTGGCCGAAAAGGCGAAGCACTTTCCAGACAAACCGGGCGTGTACCTCTTCCGCGGGGCGCGGGGCGAGGTACTGTACGTGGGCAAGGCCGTATCCCTGCGCAGCCGGGTGCGGTCTTATTTCACCGGCGCCCAGGACGGTAAGACCCAGGCCCTCGTCGGGCGGGCCGCCGACGTCGAGTTCATCGTCACTGGCTCCGAAGTCGAGGCGCTGATTTTGGAGTCCAATCTGATCAAGGAGCACCGGCCGCGCTACAACGTGCTGCTCAAGGACGACAAGAGCTACCCCTACCTCAAGGTGACGGTCCAGGAGGAGTACCCGCGGGTGTTCATAACCCGCACCCAGCCGCGCGACGGCGCCCGGTACTTCGGCCCGTACCCGAGCGCGGGCGCGGTGCACAAGACCCTGCGGCTTTTAAAGAAACTGTTCCCGCTGCGCACCTGCCGGCAGGTACGCTTTGCCAACGGCCGGCCCTGCCTGAACTTCCACATCGGGCGCTGCCTCGGCCCGTGCCGGGGCACGGTGGACCCGGAGGAGTACGGGGCGCTGGTGCGGGAGGTGCTGCTGTTCCTGGAGGGCCGGCACGCCGATCTGGTCCGCGACCTGACCCGGAAGATGGAGGCGGCGGCCGGAAACCTGGAATTCGAGCGGGCGGCGGAGCTGCGTGACCAGTTGCGGGCCATTGAACAGGTGCTGGCCAAGCAGAACATCGTCTCCGCGCGCCGCGAGGATCAGGACGTGGTGGCGCTGGCCCGGGACGGCAACCGGGGCCGGGCGATCGTGCTGGAGATCAGGGAAGGCAAACTCCTGGGCCAGCACAGCCTGGCGCTGGGGGGGGTTGCGGACCGTACGGACGCCGAGGTGTTGGTCGCTTTCTTGAAACAGTACTACCGGGAGGCGGGATTCATTCCGCCCGAGGTGCTGCTGCCCACGCCGCTGGGTGCGGAGCAGGACCTGATCACCGAATGGCTGGGCCTGCGGCGCGGGGCCCGGGTGCGGCTGCACGTGCCCCGGCGGGGCCACAGGCGCGAACTGGTGCGGATGGCCGAGAAGAACGCGGCGCTGGCCCGGGAGCAGATGCGGTTCGAGCGCAGCGCCGACGCGGCGTTGGCGGAACTGGCCGCCCTGCTGGGGCTGGAGGAACCCCCGGTTCGCCTGGAGGCCTTCGATATCTCGAACATCCAGGGCGCCCAGACAGTTGGCGCCATGGTGGTGTTCGAGCAGGGGCGGCCGGCCCGGGACGAGTACCGGCGGTTCCGGGTGCGCGGTTCCACGGCGGCGGACGATTACGCGGCCATGCGGGAGGTGGTGGGGCGGCGCTTCTCCCGGGGGCGGGAGGAAAACGAATTAATTGCCAGCGGCCGGATGTCCTCGCGGGAGGGGCGTTTTCACCGCCTGCCCGACCTCGTACTGATCGACGGGGGCAAGGGACAGCTGAACGCCGCCTTGGAAGCCATACGGGACGCCGGGTTTGACGGGATCCCGGTTTTCGGCCTGGCCAAGGAGGAAGAGCAGGTATTCGCCCCGGGCCGGCCCGATCCGTTGCCGGTGCCGCGGGACTCCCAGGCCCTGTACCTGCTTCAGCACCTGCGCGACGAGGCGCACCGGTTCGCCGTTGATTACCACCGCCGGGCCCGCTCGCGGGAAGGCCTGCGCTCCCTGCTCGAGGAGATCGACGGCATCGGGCCGGCCCGCCGCCGCGCCCTGCAGCAGGCCTTTCCCTCGCTGGACGTTCTCAAGGCGGCCACCGTCGAGGAACTGGCCGCCGTCCCGTCGATGAACCGGAAAGCGGCGCGCGCGGTGTACGATTACTTCCACGGTCCCGATTAATGATTATCCAGAGCTTTGGCGTGGCGGACTTAGACGCCGATAAGGTGACCGTGCACCTGGTGGACCTGAGTTCCGGGGTGGTGTTCCGGACCTGGGAGGGCGCCTTGAAGCGGTAGCCGCGCAAACCGCGCGCGTGTATTTTTAGTGTATAATACTGTTGAAGTGTGGCCGGTAGCGAGGGGGTTGCCTGTGGTCGACTACAGGCTGGTGGCGGTGGATTTGGACGACACCCTGCTGGACAGCGCGCTGGAGGTTTCGCCCCGCACGGTCCGGGCCCTGGCGCGGGCCCGGGAGAAGGGGGTCATTGTGACCCTGGCCACCGGGCGGATGTTTAGTTCGGCGGCGCCCATTGCCCGCCGGCTCGGAATTGATGCCCCGATCATCACCTACCAGGGCGCGCTGGTGAAGAACCCGTTTACCGGCGAAGAGCTGGCGCACCGGGTGTTACCTAACGGCGTCGCCCGGGCGGTGATCGCGCGCCTGGCGGGCTATGGTTACCACTTCAACGTTTACCTGGACGACCGGCTGTGCATGGAAAGCCTGACCGGGTTGGGCCGGCGGTACGCGGACATTTGCCGGGTGGAGGCCCACGTGGTGGGCGATCTCCTGGCGTTCTTGGGGGAGCGCAGCCCGACCAAGGTGCTGGTCATCGCCCCCGAAGACGAGATCCTGGCCTTGATGCGGGAGATGAAGGCCGTTTTTCCCGCGGAGCGGGTGCACATCACCCGGTCCAAGCCTTATTTCCTGGAATTCTCCCATCCCCGGGCCACCAAGGGGCAGGCGCTGAAATACCTGGCGGAACGGTACGGGATCCCCCGGGAGGCGGTGATGGCCATCGGAGACGGTTACAACGACCTGGACATGGTGGAGTACGCCGGCCTCGGGGTGATGATGGACAACGCCCGGGACGAGGTCAAACGCCACGCCGACTACGTTACGGCTTCCAACGACGCCGACGGCGTGGCCGAGGCGATTGAACGGTTTATCCTGGACAAAAGCCCCCCGCGTTGTCCGCTAGCGGCACCGCGAAGGGCGAAAACCGGGCGCCGTTTGCAGGGCGGAAACGGGTAGGCGGGGCCGGGCGGGAAAATGAGCTTGCGGAAACGGGGGCAGCTTGTTTGGGGGGGCGACGGTATGGCCGGTTACGTGGCCGGGGTGGATCTGGGCGGCACCAAAATCTACACCGTGCTGGCGAACAGGGAAGGCGAAATTGTGGCCGAGGTGAAGGTGCCCACTGGAGCCGGTTGGGGTTACAGGCAGGTCCTGGACCGCATCGCGGAGACGGTGGACGCGGTATGCGACCGGGCCGGCGTCAGCCTGGACGCGGTGGCCGCCGTCGGGGCCGGGGCGCCGGGACCGCTGGATCCCCGGACCGGTGTCGTCCACCAGGCACCTAACCTGGGCTGGCGCGACGTGCCGTTCCGGGACGACCTGGCGGCGCGCCTGGGGCGGCCCGTGTACCTGGAAAACGACGCCAACCTGGGCGCCCTGGGGGAATACACCTTCGGCACCGGGCGTGGTTGCTCCGAGATGGTGTTTGTCACGGTCAGCACCGGGATCGGCGGCGGTCTCATCCTGCACGGGGAGATCTACGGCGGCGCGGGCGGCGGCGCCGGGGAAATCGGGCACATCAAGGTCGTTCCCGGCGGCCCGCGCTGCGGGTGCGGGGGCCGCGGGTGCCTGGAGGCGGTGGCCTCCGGGACAGCCATCGCCCGGCGGGCCCGGGAGTTCATCACCGCGGGCGCAGGGTCGGAAATCCTGGCCCGGGCGGACGGGGAGGCGGAGAAGGTCACCGCCGTCACCGTGGCGGCGGCGGCCCGCGCGGGCGACCCCGACGCCCGCGCCATCCTGGACGAGGCCGCCGGGCATCTCGGGACTGGGCTGGCCGTGGTCGTCAACCTGCTCAACCCGGAACTGGTCGTCCTTGGTGGCGGGGTGATGAAGAGCGGTAAACTGTTCTGGGAACCGCTGGACCGGTCGCTGCGGGAGCAGGCCCTGGAAGCGGCCTACCGCCGGGTGTGCCTGATGCCAGGTGCGTTGGGCGGTCGGGTGAGTGCCCTGGGCGCGGTCGCCCTGGCCCGGCGCGGAATCGGCATTCAGTCCGGGGGGTAGAATACCTCCGGGGGGCGGTGTATGCACTTTGGCAAGGCTGATTGGTGGGATTTCCACCGCGGTACCGAGCGGGAATGGCTGGTTACCAACGGTTTGGGCGGCTTTGCCTCCGGAACGCTGGTGGGGGCCAATACCCGGCGCTACCATGGCCTGCTGGTGGCCGCGTTGAACCCGCCCACCGGACGGGTACTCCTGTGGTCCAAGCTGGACGAACGGTTCGCCGCGGGCGGGGAGTTTTTCAACCTGGCCACCAACCAGGCGCGGGGTGAGGTCACCGAGAGCGGTTTTATTCACCTCCAGCGGGTGGATGTTGACCCGTTCCCCCGTTTCGTGTACGCTTTCCGGGACGTGTTGGTGGAGAAGACCGTATTCCTGCTGCACGGTCGGAACGCGGCCGTGGTCTTGTACCGGGTGCTAAACGGGTCGGAGCCCGGAAAGCTGGTCCTGGTGCCCTTGGTCAACCACCGGGATTACCACGGCAACACCTACCGCGAGAACGTGACGTTTCGGGTCCGTCCGCACCCGCGGGGGGTGGATGTTCAACCGGAAGGCGGCGGGGTGGCGCTGCACCTGCGATCCACGGCCGGACGCTTCACCGCCCGGCCCGACTGGTACCTGGGGATGTATTACGTGGCTGAGGCCGAACGGGGATTGAACCCCAGTGAGGATCATTTCATCCCCGGCTTCTTCGAGATCGAATTTGACTCCGGCGAGGCCCGGACGTTCGCGGTTATCGGCGGGCTGCAGCCGCTGGAACCGGATCCGGAGGCGGCTCTCCGGGAGGAGCGCGCCCGGCTGGACGAGTTGGTACGGCGCTCCGGCCTGGACGATGATTTCGCCCGACGGCTGGTGCGGGCCGCGGACGCCTTCATCACCCACCGCCGCTCGACCGGGAAGACCACCATCGTCGCCGGCTACCCCTGGTTTACCGACTGGGGCCGGGACGCTATGATCGCGCTGCCCGGGCTCACCCTGGTGACCCGGCGCTTTGCCGAGGCGCGCGAGATCTTGCAGACCTTCGCCCGGTACGCCGAGCGGGGCCTGATCCCCAACGTGTTTCCCGACGAGGGAGAAAGGCCACTCTTCAACACGGTCGACGCCTCGCTTTGGTTCGTGCACGCGGCATACAAGTATCTCCAGTACACCGGGGACGATTCCTTCATCCGCGAGCATATCTGGCCGGTGCTGCAGGATATCATTAAGTGGTACGCGCGGGGCACCGACTTTAACATTGGCGCCGATACTGACGGACTGATCCGGGCGGGCCGCCGGGGCATCCAGTTGACCTGGATGGATGCCAAGGTGGAGGAGTGGGTGGTTACCCCGCGGTACGGGAAACCGGTCGAGATCCAGGCCCTCTGGTACAACGCGCTCAAGATTTCGGAAACGCTTGCGCGCCGCTACGGCTTCCCGGAGGCCGAGCCCGGCCTGGCCGCGCGGGTGCGGGAGAGCTTCCGGCGGGAGTTCTGGCGACCCGAAGGGGATTATCTCTATGACGTGGTCGGGGACGAGGGTAAGGACGCGAGCCTTCGTCCCAACCAGCTCCTGGCGCTGAGCCTGCCCTTCACCATGCTGGACCCGGTGCGGGAAGGCCGGCGGATCGTCCAAACGGTCTGGCGGGAGCTGTATGCCCACTACGGCCTGCGTTCCCTGGCGCCGGGCGACCCGCGGTACCGGGGGGTGTACCGGGGAGACCGGTGGGCGCGCGACGGCGCCTACCACCAGGGCACGACCTGGAGCTGGCTGATTGGCCCGTTCGTCACGGCCTACCGGTGCGTGCACGGGTACTCCGAGGCTTCCCGGGTGCGGGCCGCGGCCTTCCTGGCGCCTTTCCGTAACCACCTGCGCGACTACGGGATCGGCTTGGTATCCGAGATCTTCGACGGCGACGAGCCGGTGACGCCCCGCGGCTGTATCGCCCAGGCCTGGGGCGTGGCCGAGGTGCTTCGGGCCTACGTGGAAGACGTACTGGAACAAGCCCCGAAAACGATTTTAGATTAATGTTGAGGAGGCGGGTGAAAGAATGCGCGTTGATTTGGATGATGTGCAGGCGTTGCACGACCTGGACTCCATGGGGATGCTAGGCGCGGCCTGGAACCTCCCCGAGCAGTGCGAGCAGGCCTGGTCCCTGGCCCAGGACCTGCCCCTACCGCAAGTCAGGGACTGGCGGCAGATCCTGGTTACTGGGCTGGGGGGGTCGGCTATCGGGGGTGACCTCCTGCGGGTGTTCGCCGGCGACAAACTGGGCATTCCGGTGCTGGTGAACCGGGACTATACCCTGCCGTGGTTCGTGGACCGGAACACGCTCGTTTTCGCGGTCAGCTATTCCGGGAATACGGAGGAGACCTTGAACGCGTACGACGCGGCCCGGGAGCGGGGGGCGACCATCGTGGCGATCACCACCGGGGGCCAGCTGGGACGGCGCGCTGCTGCCGACGGCGTGCCCGTGGTCCGGGTGCCCAGGGGCATCGCGCCGCGGTCGGCCACCGGTTACTTGTTCATCCCCATGGTTGCCCTGCTGGAACGGCTGGGGATGTTTTTCGGGATGCGGGCCGAGGTCGAGGGCCTGGTAGCGCACCTGCGGGAGCTACGTCGCCGGTATGGTTCTGAGACGCCGGTTCGGAACAACCCGGCGAAGCAGCTGGCGCTGAATCTGCAAAACCGGCTGCCGGTGATCTGGGGGGTTGCGGGCACCACCGAGGTGGTCGCCCAGCGCTGGAAGGGGCAGTTCAACGAGAACGCCAAGGCTCCGGCCTACTGGAACGTTTTTCCTGAACTGAACCACAACGAGGTGGTCGGATTTGGACAGCCGGAGGAGATCCTGGACCGCATCTGGCTGGTGCTGCTGCAAGACGAAGCCGACCACCCCCGGGTGAAACTGCGCATGAAGATCACCCGGGACATGGTCAAGAAGGCGGCCGGGATCACCGAGGTGCAGTCCTCGGGCCCGAACGGGCTGGCCCGGGTGTATTCCTTGATTTATCTGGGTGACTACGCTAGCATGTACTTGGCGGCCCTGGCCGGGATCGATCCGGGGCCGGTCCGGGTGATCGACTACCTGAAGAACGAACTGGCCAAACACAAATAGGGATGAGGCGCTGATGGCGGCGAACAGGTTCCTAATTGTTACCGGATTGTCAGGAGCGGGGAAGACCCAGGTCATTCGGTGCCTGGAGGATCTGGGCTTTTTCTGCGTGGACAACCTACCTCCGAAGCTGATCCCCAAGTTCGCTGAACTTTGTGCCCAAACGACGGGCAGAATCGAACGGATCGCCCTGGTGGTGGACATCCGGGGCGGCGAGTTCTTTGCCACGGTGCTGGACGTGCTGGAAGACCTGGAGAAGCAGGGTATCCGGTACGAGGTTCTCTACCTGGAGGCGTCCAACGAAACCCTGGTGCGCCGCTTTAAGGAATCCCGGAGGCCGCACCCCCTGAGCCCCTCCGGTGAGGTTTTGGAGGGTATCGAGGCCGAGCGGCAGGCGCTGCTGGACCTGCGCGGGCAGGCCCACAAGATCATCGACACCTCCAACTTCTCGGTCACCCAGCTCAAACAGGAAATCGCCAACCTTTACGGGGAAGACAGCCACCAGGAGCGTTTGGCCATCACCAGCATCTCCTTTGGCTACAAGTACGGCATTCCCCTGGACGCCGACCTGGTGATTGACGTCCGGTTTTTGCCCAATCCCCATTACGTTCCCGAACTCCGGCCGCTGACCGGGCTCGACGAACCGGTAAGGAAATACGTTTTGGAGTCGCCGACCACCCACGAATTCCTTGCCCATCTGGAGAGCCTGTTCAACTTCCTGATTCCCCAGTACATTCGGGAGGGCAAGACTACCCTGACTTTGGCCATCGGCTGTACCGGGGGCAGACACCGTTCGGTGGCTGTGGCCGACTGGCTGAGTACACGATTGCGGGAACAAAAGCACCGGATTGCGGTGCGGCACCGGGACCTGGGCCGAAACGACGAGTCCGGAGCCAATTGTTAGTCATATATTTGGCTGATGGACGTTATTATGACGGATGATTTCCCTCCCGCAGGGGATTTATATCGGTACTTTGAGCCTGTTATGTTATAATAGAGACCGTGGGAGGGTGACATTTGCGGTGTCTTTTTCGGCTCAGACCAAGAATGAGCTGGCCCGGATCGAAGGGTCAACCTGCTGTCGGGTGGCCGAGCTGGCGGCGCTGGTGATGTTCAGCGGCCGTTTCACTCCCGGGGGCGGCCTCGTGGTAACGACCGAGAACGCCGCGGTTGCCCGGAAGGTATTCAAGGCCCTGAAGGCGCTGTTCGGACTGTCCGTTCGGGTTGAAGTGCGCCGTAAGCAGCGGCTGAAGAAGAACAACGAGTACCTGATCCAGGTCGAAAACCAGGAAGGGCTGAAATCCGCCCAGGAAAAGATGGCGCTGATCACCGCTTCCGGGCGGTCCCGCTCCGGCCTGAAGTGGGACCTGGTGAGGCGAGAATGCTGCCGGCGGGCCTATCTTCGGGGGGCGTTCCTGGCCCGGGGGTCGGTTTCCAGCCCCCGCGGCGCCTACCACCTGGAGATTACGGTGACCGGCCGGAAAATGGCCGCCAACCTGGCGGGGTTAATGCAGAAGCTGGGCCTCGAGGGCCGATACTCCCCGCGCAAGCGCGGTTGGGTGGTCTATATCAAGGACGGGGAACAGGTCGCCGGGGCGTTGAACCTGATGGGTGCCCACGCCGCCCTGCTGAGTTTTGAGAACGCCCGCATTTACAAGGACATGCGGAACCAGGTAAACCGGCTGGTAAACTGTGACACGGCTAACGTGAGCAAAACGGTGCTGGCCGGTGTCCGCCAGGAGAAAAGCATCCGCCTGGTCGTGGAACGCCTCGGCCTGGAAAACCTCTCCCCGCCTCTGCGGCAAGTGGCCCGGTTGCGGCTGCAGAATCCGGAAGTCAGTCTGCGTGAGCTGGGTGAAATGGCCCAACCTCCCCTCAGCAAGTCCTGTATCAATCATCGCCTGCGAAAGTTGGAGCGAATCGCACTTTGTCTTACGGAAACCCAAAAACAATCGGGGGCTTAATTTCCCCGGCGGGATTATTTTTTAGACCTTTAGATTTGGTATAATGTGGTTAAATTGCTTTTCCCGGCCGGGTAGCGGGAGCACGCGCCGGATTATGAGGTTATTATGGGCCAAGAAAACTCATACTAGGGAAGGAGTGGCGGTTGTGACGATTAAGCTGGGGATCAACGGTTTCGGCCGAATCGGGAGGCTGGTATTGCGGGCGGCTCTGGCCCGGGATGAGGTAGAGGTGGTGGCGGTAAACCACAAGTCGCGGCGGGTGAAGGTCACGCCCGAGTACGCGGAAACCCTACTGCACAGCCTCCGCTACGATTCGGTACACGGACGGCTGCCGCTAGAGGTCGAGGCGAAAAAGGACGTTTTCCTGTTCCGGGGCAAGGAGATCAAGGTCCTGGCGGAAGGGGACCCGGCGGCAATTCCCTGGGGTGAACTGGGCGCGGATATCGTCGTGGAATCGACCGGGGTGTTCCGCGACGCCGAACGGGCGGCCGGTCACCTCCGGGCCGGGGCGAAAAAGGTGATTATCAGCGCGCCGGGCAAAAACGTGGACGCTACGATCGTCATGGGAGTCAACCAGCAACAGTACGACCCCCAAAAACACCACATCATCTCCAGCGCCTCCTGCACCACCAACTGCCTGGCGCCGGTGGCCAAGGTGCTGCACCAGCGGTTCGGAATTAGAAAGGCGCTGATGAACACGGTGCACGCCTATACCAACGACCAGCAGTTGCTGGATATGCCTTATAAGGATCCCCGCCGGGGGCGGGCGGCCGCCCTTTCGATCGTGCCGACGACTACCGGGGCAGCCAAGGCGGTGGGTCTGGTGCTGCCCGAACTGGAGGGCCGGATCAACGGTTTCGCGCTGCGGGTGCCGGTGCCGAACGTGTCGGTGGTGGACCTGGTGGCCGACCTGGAGCGCAAAACCACGGCGGAGGAGGTCAATGCGGCGCTCAAGGCGGCGGCCGAGGGTGAACTAAAGGGCATCCTGGCCTACCAGGACCTGCCCCTGGTGTCCACCGACTACAACGGCGACCCGCATTCGGCAACGGTCGACGGCCTCTCGACCATGATGCTGCAGGGTAGCCTGGTCCGGGTGGTGGCCTGGTACGACAACGAATGGGGTTACTCGAACCGGGTGTTGGACCTGGCCGCTTACCTCGTCGCGCAGGGACTTCGTTAACCGACCCAGCTGTAACGGTCGCCTCCCTGATTCCTTAAACCCCGTTGTTGTATGGAGGGAAGACCATTGGGAAAGAAAACGCTACGGGACGCCGAGGTCAAGGGAAAAAAGGTTTTTGTCCGGGTTGACTTTAACGTTCCGATAGACAAGGAAGGAAACGTCACCGACGATACCCGCATCCGGGCCGTCCTACCCACCATCGAGTACCTGTTGGTGCGCGGGGCGGCCGTTATCCTGGCTTCGCACCTGGGCCGTCCCAAGGGCCGGCCGGACGAGCGTTTCACCCTCCGGCCGGTAGCCCGCAGGCTGGGTGAACTGCTTGGACGGGAAGTCCGCTTCGCCGGGGACGTCGTGGGACCGGGGGCCGAGACGGCCGTCGGGTATCTGAAACCCGGTGACGTGTTGTTGTTGGAAAACGTTCGTTTCTACCCCGAGGAGGAACGGAACGATCCCGAGTTTGCCGCCAAGCTGGCTTCCCTGGCGGACCTGTTCGTGAACGACGCCTTCGGCGCCGCCCACCGGGCGCACGCTTCCACCACCGGTATCGCCGCGCATCTCCCGGCCGTGGCCGGTTTCCTGATGGAAAAGGAACTGGAGACCTTGGGTCGGCTTTTGGCCGACCCGAAGCGCCCGTTTGTGGCCGTGATCGGAGGGGCCAAGATTTCCGACAAGATCGGGGTACTGGAACGGCTATTGGAAAGGGCCGACCTGCTACTGATCGGTGGCGGCATGGCCAATACCTTCCTGGCCGCTCAGGGATACGACCTGCAGGCTTCCCTGGTGGAAACCGACAAGCTGGACGTGGCCCGGACGCTCCTGGCCAAGGCTGGTTCCGGCGAGCGGGTGATGCTGCCGGTGGACCTGGTGGCCGCGCCGGACCGGGAACGCCCCGACGAACGGGTCACCGTTCCGGTGGACTGTATCCCCGCGGGTTGGGCCGCTCTCGACATCGGCGCCGAGACGCTGAAGCTCTTTGAAGACAAGTTGCGCCCGGCACGCACTGTGTTCTGGAACGGTCCCGTGGGCCTATTCGAAGTGCCTGGTTTCGACGCCGGCACCCTGGGCCTGGCTAAGGCGATCGCGGCGCTGGACGGCACCACGATCATCGGTGGCGGCGACACCATCGCGGCCCTGAAGCGGGCGGGCGTGGCCGACCGGGTGAGTCACGTGTCCACCGGCGGGGGCGCTTCGCTGAAGTTGCTGGAGGGCAAGGAGCTGCCCGGCGTCGCCGTCCTGCAGGACCGGTAACGGGGCCGGGATGCTCCCGTCTTTCTTTACTTGTTAAGGAGGTTCGAGAATGCGCCGGCCCATCATTGCGGGCAACTGGAAAATGTACAAGACTCCGGCGGAGGCCGTGGAGTTCGTGACCCGGCTCCGGGAGGCCACCACCGGCCTAGACGGAGTGGAGATCGTGGTCGCGCCCCCGTTCCCGGCCCTGGCGCCGGTGAGGGAAGTACTGGCCGGGTCGCACATCGGCCTAGCGGCGCAGAACATGTTTTGGGAGACCGAGGGAGCTTTCACCGGCGAGGTCTCACCGGTGATGCTAGCGGAAACCGGTTGCCGCTACGTGATTCTGGGGCATTCCGAACGGCGGCAGTACTTCGGGGAAACCGACGCCAACGTAAACCACAAGGTACGGGCAGCCCTGGAACACGGCTTAGTCCCCATCGTCTGTGTTGGGGAATCGCTCTCGGAGCGCGAGGCCGGCTTGACCGAAAAGGTGGTTACCACCCAGGTGGAGCAGTGCCTGGCGGGACTGTCATCGGCCGCGGTGGCGGGACTGGTGATCGCTTACGAACCGGTGTGGGCGATCGGCACGGGTCGTACCGCCAGCCCCGATGACGCCCAGGAGGTGAACGCCCGTATCCGGGAACTAATCGGAAGTCTTTTCGGTGCCGATGCGGCCGCCCTGGTACGAATCCAGTACGGGGGCAGCGTCAAGCCGGACAACACCCGGGAGCTGATGTCCCGCCCGGATATCGATGGCGCCCTGGTGGGCGGGGCCAGCCTGAAGGTCGAGAGTTTCGCGGGAATCGTCCGCGGGTGTGAGGAGGCCGCGAAAATTTGAGCCGGGTAGCCCCGTTCGTCCTGGTGATCCTGGACGGCTGGGCGGAGGATGAACGGGTGGAGGGAAACGCAATCGCCCAGGCGGCTACCCCCAATTGGGACCGCTACCGAAAACTCTGGCCTTGCACCCGGCTGCAGGCCGCCGGCGAGGCCGTGGGACTGCCGGAAGGGCAGATGGGCAATTCCGAGGTGGGGCACCTCAACCTGGGTGCGGGCCGCGTGGTGTACCAGGATCTGACCCGTATTTCCCGCGCCATCCGGGACGGGAGTTTTTTTAAGAACCCGGTGCTGGTGAACGGCATCGAGGCGGCTCGGGACCGGGGCGGCGTCTTACACCTGATGGGGCTTTTGTCGGACGGGGGCGTGCACAGCCACCTCACTCACCTGTTCGCGCTGCTGGAACTGGCCGGGCGGCTGGGGCAGCGGGAAGTGTATGTGCACGCCTTTCTCGACGGCCGGGACGTACCCCCGGCCAACGCCCTGGAATACGTGGACGCGCTGGAGGATAAACTCAACACCTTGGGATACGGAACGGTGGCCACGGTGATGGGGCGGTACTACGCTATGGACCGCGACCGGCGCTGGGAGCGTACCGCCCGGGCCTATGCGGCCATGGTATCCGGCGAAGGCCTGGCGGCGCCGTCTGCCCGGCGGGCGGTGAAGGCGGGGTACGACCGTGGTGAGACCGACGAGTTTCTGCAACCGACCGTGATTGTCCGAAACGGCGAACCGGTGGCCCTGGTGACCGGCCGGGACGCGGTGATTTTCTTCAACTTCCGGCCCGACCGGGCCCGTCAGATCACCAGGGCATTTACCGACGCCGGATTCACCGGCTTTGACCGGGGGCCGGATCCGCCGCATCCGCGCTTTGTTTGTTTGACCGAGTACGACCGGACCATTGACGCGCCGGTGGCCTTCGGTCCCGAGTACATCCGCAACACCCTGGGCAACGTATTCTCCCGGCACGGGCTGCGCCAGCTCCGGCTGGCCGAGACCGAGAAGTACGCCCACGTTACCTTTTTCTTCAACGGGGGCGTGGAACAACCCGACCCGGGCGAGGACCGGATCCTGGTCCCCTCGCCCCAGGTAGCTACTTACGATCTGCAGCCGGAAATGAGCGCTCGGGAGGTAACCAGGACCTTTCTGGCGAATATGGAAAAATACGATGTAATTATCATGAATTTTGCTAATCCCGACATGGTGGGACATACCGGGGTTCTGGCGGCGGCCGTGCGGGCGATCGAAACGGTAGACAAGTGCCTGGGGCAAATCGTAGAGACCGTCTTGGCCCGGGACGGGACCGTACTGATTTGCGGGGATCACGGCAATGCCGAGCGGATGATGGACGAGAACGGCAATCCGTTCACCGCCCACACCGCCAATCCGGTACCCCTGGTGGCGATCGGCAGACAAGTGGCTTCCCGCTCGCTACGCCCTGGGGTTTTGGCGGACGTGGCGCCCACTATTCTGGACCTGCTGGGGCTGCCCCAGCCGGAGGAGATGACGGGTTCTTCTTTGTTGACTTGAAGCATAGGAGGTATTGTTATGTCAACCTTTATCGCCGATGTGTTCGCCCGTGAAATCCTGGATTCGCGCGGTAACCCCACGGTCGAGGTCGACGTGGTGCTGGAGGACGGCATCCTGGGCCGGGCCGCCGTGCCGTCGGGCGCGTCCACCGGGACCTTTGAAGCCATCGAACTGCGCGACGGGGATGCAGACCGCTTTCTGGGCCGGGGGGTGACCCGGGCGGTGGCCAACGTGAACGCGATCATCGCCCCGGAGATCACCGGTATGGATGCCACCGACCAAGTGGCCGTAGACACCACCCTGATCGAGCTGGACGGCACCGAAAACAAGAGCAAGCTGGGGGCGAACGCCATCCTGGGGGTTTCCATGGCGGTGTGCCGGGCGGCGGCGCAAGCCGCAGGCCTGCCGCTGTTCCGGTACCTGGGCGGGGTGCGCGTCCGCGAATTGCCGGTGCCGCAGCTGAATATCCTGAATGGTGGTCGGCACGCCGACAACAACCTGGACATCCAGGAATTCATGATTGTGCCGGTGGGTGCGGATAGTTTTTCGGGCGCCCTGCGCATCGGCGTCGAAGTTTATCACCACCTGAAGCGGGTGCTGAAATCCCGGGGACTGAGCACTACCGTGGGGGACGAGGGTGGCTTTGCGCCCCACCTGGAGTCGCACGCCCAGGCGCTGGACCTGATTCTCGAGGCTGTTTCGGCGGCCGGGTACCAACCGGGCAAAGACGTGCTGCTGGCCCTGGACGCCGCGGCTACCGAGTTTTACCGGGAAGGCCGGTACCACCTGGCTGGGGAAAACCGGACGCTGACGGCCGAAGAGCTGATCGGTTACTACGAGGACTTGGTGCGCAACTACCCGATCATCTCCATCGAGGACGGCCTGGCCGAGGAAGATTGGGAAGGCTGGCAGGAACTCACCAACCGTCTCGGCGACCGGGTGCAACTGGTGGGAGACGATCTCTTTGTCACGAATTCACAGCGGCTCCAAAGAGGAATTGCGTCCGGAGCGGCCAATTCTATTCTCATCAAGGTCAACCAGATCGGGACGGTTACCGAGACTCTGGAGACCATCGACCTGGCCCGGAAGGCCGGTTATGCCGCGGTGATCTCGCACCGTTCGGGGGAGACCGAGGACGTGACCATTGCCGACCTGGCGGTGGCCACCGGTGTTGGACAGATCAAGACGGGCGCTCCCGGCCGCTCGGAGCGGGTGGCAAAGTACAACCGCCTGCTGCGCATCGAGGAGGAACTGGGCGAGGTCGCCGTTTTTAGGGGAAGACGGACCTTTTATCAGCTGTAGAAGTTGAATACGTGCTTGTACGAGAGCGTCATTTGTGGAGAGCTTGACGTTTTGCCGTTGTCATCCCGCGTACAAGCATGCTATACTGTTCACTAGTAAAATGCCGAGGTGTAGTGGCTTGTTAAAGGAAATCGTAATGGGAATTCACGCGTTGATTGCTATCGGTCTCATCGCCGTGGTGCTATTGCAGTCGGGCAAGAGCGCTGGCCTTTCCGGGGCCATCGCTGGTGGCGCCGAAACCTTTTTTGGCAAGAAAAAGGGGCTAGATACGTTTTTGAGTAAAGTAACCGTGGTGTTGGCCGTTGTTTTTGGCCTGCTGTCCCTGATCTTGACCGTGTGGTAGATGTTCCCTTATCTTTATTTTATTGTCCTTGTCTGAATGACTTGCCAACGGAGGGGGTGATTCATGCTGGGGGTAGCAGGAAGCACTCGGTACTGATACGTTGATATTCTTGATTATGATGGAGGTGGACGTATTACATGGATTTTAGCTTTATTCCCTGGATAGGCATCGGGGCCGCAGGCCTGGCCATCCTGTTCGCCGTCTACCTGATCAGTTGGATCATGGCCCGGCCGGCGGGCACGGAAAAAATGCAGGCGATCTCTAAAGCCGTCCAGGAGGGCGCGATGGCTTACTTAGCCCGCCAGTACAAGACCATCACCGTGGTTGGGGTCATTGTGGCGGTGGCCCTCGCGTTGGCCCTTGGCTGGCAGACGGCTGTCGCCTTCGTGATCGGCGCGTTTTTCTCGGGCTTGTGCGGTTTTGTTGGGATGTCGGTATCCACCCGGGGCAACGCCCGCGTGGCGGAGGCGGCCAAACAAGGATTGGCCTATGGGCTGAGCGTGTCCTTCAAGGCCGGTGCGGTCACGGGTATGATGTGTGTGGGCCTGGCCCTGCTCGGGGTGGCCGGTATCTGGCTCGTGTTCCATGACATTCACGTGCTTGTCGGTCTCGGTTTCGGCGGTAGCCTGATTGCCCTCTTCGCCCGGATCGGCGGTGGTATCTTCACCAAGAGCGCTGACGTGGGCGCGGACCTGGTTGGTAAGGTCGAGGCCGGGATCCCCGAGGACGACCCGCGGAACCCCGCGACCATCGCCGACAACGTTGGCGACAACGTCGGTGACTGTGCGGGTATGGCCGCCGACCTGTTCGAGACTTACGCGGTGACGGCGATCGGCGCAATGCTGCTTGGCTACCTGATTTTCAACGGCGCGGCTGAATACGTCCTTTACCCGGTGATGCTGGGTGCTATCGCGATCGTGGCTTCGATCATCGGTATTTTCTTCGTACGCTTGGGCGGCAGTGCCAACATCATGGGCGCGCTGTACAAGGGTGTCTGGGTTTCCGCAATCCTGGCGCTTATTGGTTTCTACCCGGTTACCACCTGGATGCTTGGTGACGCGACTATGTTTTATGCGGCCCTGGTGGGCGTGGCGGCCACCGTGCTGATTATGTACATTACGGACTACTACACGGCCTCCAACTTCCGTCCGGTCAAGTCCATCGCCCATGCTTCCCAGTCCGGGCACGGAACCAACATCATCGCCGGCCTGTCGGTCGGTATGGAGTCCAGCATCCCCCCGACCATGACCATCGTGGCCGGTATCCTGGCGGCCTATTATGTCGGTGGTGGCGGCGGCGAGGGTCTGTACGCCATCGGCATTGCCTCCATGGCCATGCTTTCCATGACCGGCATGATCGTGGCCCTTGATTCCTACGGTCCGGTAACCGACAACGCCGGCGGCATTGCCGAAATGGCCGACCTGCCCGGCGAAGTCCGCAAGGTCACCGACGCGCTGGACGCCGTGGGTAATACCACCAAGGCGGTTACCAAGGGTTACGCCATTGGCTCGGCGGCTCTCGCGGCCATCGTGCTTTTCGCGGATTACACCGCCGCCCTGAAGGCCCAGGGTACGGAGCTTATCTTCAAGCTGAACGACCCGTTGGTGCTGGCTGGTCTGTTTGTCGGCGGCGCCATCGTCTTCATGTTCTCCTCGCTGGCGAACGGCGCGGTGGGCCGCGCGGCCTACTCCGTCGTGGAAGAGGTGCGGCGCCAGTTCCGCGAAATCCCGGGCATCATGGAAGGCACCGGTAAGCCGGAGTACGGCCGGTGCGTGGACATCGTGACCAAGCGGGCCCTGAAGGAAATGGTTGTTCCCGGTCTGCTTCCGGTGCTCACCACCCTGCTGGTCGGTTTTCTGCTCGGGCCGCTGGCGCTGGGCGGCGTGCTGATCGGCGTGATCGTGGTCGGCATCTACATGGCCTGCTTCCAGAATAACGCCGGCGGCGCCTGGGACAACGCCAAGAAGTGGATTGAGGAAGGCATGTACGGTGGCAAGGGCAGCGAGACGCACAAGGCTGCGGTCACCGGCGACACCGTTGGCGACCCGCTGAAAGACACCGCGGGTCCGGCAGTCAACCCGGTCATCAAGGTCGTGAACGTAGTGGCCCTGTTGATCGTGCCGTTGATTCACCACATCGTCCGGTAAACCACCGGGCAGCGGTTTTCACCGTGAAGGCCCCCGCCGAAAGGCGGGGGCTGCTGATTTTCCGGGGGTTTCGGTTTCGGCGTGTTTTCGCGAGCGCCACCGGCTAAAGCGGCGTCCGCCCGCGGTAAGGGATTTATCCCGGAAAACGGGCCACACTAAACACGGGACGCATACGATGTCATTCCCGGCCGATAAACACGCAAAGGAGCGGGAACCAATGACACGCTGCAAGGTAATGATCATGGGGGCCGCGGGACGGGATTTTCACAACTTTAACACCTGTTTCCGAAACGATCCGGAGTACGAAGTGGTGGCCTTCACCGCTACCCAGATTCCGGACATCGAGGGGCGCACCTACCCCGCGCAACTGTCCGGGGAACTGTACCCGCGGGGCATTCCGATTTACGCCGAGGACGATCTGCCCCGGCTGATCCGGGAGCTTGAAATCGAACAGGTAATTTTTGCCTACAGCGACGTATCCCACGCGCAAGTGATGCACAAGGCTTCCCTGGTCCTGGCCTGCGGGGCGGATTTTCGCCTGCTGGGACCCCGCGCAACGATGCTCCGCTCCCAGGTTCCGGTGGTAGCCGTCACGGCCGTGCGCACGGGGGCCGGCAAGAGCCAGACCACCCGTCGGGTGGCCGAGATCCTGACCGGCGCCGGCCGGCGGGTGGTGGTGGTGCGCCATCCGATGCCGTACGGCAACCTGGCCGCGCAGGCCGTCCAGCGTTTTGCCAACTACGCCGACCTGGACCGGCACCGTTGCACCATTGAAGAGCGGGAGGAATACGAGCCGCACCTTGACCGGGGAAACGTGGTCTACGCCGGGGTGGACTACGCGGCCATTCTCCGCCAGGCCGAATCCGAGGCGGAGGTGATTCTATGGGATGGGGGGAACAACGATCTGCCTTTTTACGTCCCCGAGCTGCACCTCGTCGTGGTTGATCCGCACCGTCCCGGTCACGAGGTATCCTACCACCCCGGGGAAACCAACCTCCGGATGGCCCACGTGGTGGTGATCAACAAGCTGGACTCGGCGGACCCGGCCAACGCTGAAACCGTAAGGATGAATCTCCGCCGGGTCAATCCCCGGGCGGTAGTTGTGGAGGCCGATTCCCCGGTGACGGTGGACGACCCCGGGGCGGTACGGGGCCGGAAGGTGTTGGTGGTGGAGGACGGGCCAACCCTGACTCACGGGGACATGGCCTTTGGAGCCGGGGTGCTCGCGGCCCGCCGGCACGGGGCGGCCGAGATCGTTGATCCCAGGCCTTACGCGGTGGGTTCGATCCGGGAAGCCTTGGCCAAATATGACCAACTTACCGAGGTGCTCCCGGCTATGGGGTATGGTGCTGAACAAATCCGGGAACTGGAGGAAACGATCAACCGTACTCCGGCCGAACTGGTGGTGATCGGCACGCCGATCGATCTGCGCCGGGTGCTCAGCCTGGACAAGCCAACCGTCCGGGTGCGGTACGAACTGGTCGAACGGGGAAAACCGGACCTGGAGGACATTATCAAGGAAAGAATCCTGAAGGATTAATTCTGGTGTGAGTGTAAGGTTTAAGTAGGTGATACCCGAGTGCCGAGTCCAAGTGCTGGCGGTTATAGAAGACCTCGACGAATTCAAAAATGGCACCCGGGATCAGGACCTGTGGTATTTTCATCCTACCACAAAGTTACCCATACGAAGCAGCGAGGAACCGATTAAACAAAGTACTGGACAATATATTGCAGGGCCAGAAAGGTGACGATGGCGCCCAGGATGCCCTTGATCAACCGGTCGGGCATGTATTTCTGTAACCGCGCTCCGGTGTAGGTCCCCAGCAGTCCACCAATGCCGAACAGGATGCCGAGTGCCCAGTCGGGGACGATTGAAGCCTGGCTGCCCACCGCCGTGAAGGCCAGGCCGGTGAAGAAGATCACCCCGGCGATGGAGGTAAGGAATGTGCTGGCCAGGGCCGCCCCGGCTACCGTGTAGATCGGCAGGTTGAGCACTGAAACGCAGAAGGGGGCGATGATCGCGCCGCCGCCGATACCGTAGATGCCGCCCACCATTCCCACCACCATGGCCAGCGTGAAAATGGTGACCGTACCGAAAGAGTACTTTTCGTCCCAGAATTCGTACTCGATCCGCCGCAGGGAAACGGTGTGGATTCGAACCACGGCGTCGGCCGGAAGCCCGGCGGCTAGACGGGCCTTTTGCTCGTTTTGGGCCTTTTTCATCTGGTCCTGGAACTTCTCGCTCATTTCCTGAATCCGAGCCCGGCTTTGCTGGTAACGGGGAGTTAATTCGTACAGGAGCCGTACTCCCAGGTACAGGAGCACCACGCCCACAAAGAGTTTGAAGGTGCGGGGATCGGGTAGGTAGTAGATTCGGATCAGGGCACCGGCGAACACGCCGGGCAGGGTGCCCACAACCACCACCCAGGTCAACGGCCAGGCCATCCGGCCTTCCTTGATATAGCGGTATAGTCCGCCCGGGATGGCCACGATGTTGTAAATAAGGTTGGTCGGGCTGACCGCCGGGCTGGTGAAACCAAGCGCACTCACCTGGAACGGCAGGAGCATGAAGGCGCCCGACACCCCGGCAGGGGTGGTGGCGCAGGCGACTAAGAAGGCCACCAGCGGGGGGATCAGGGGAAATACCTCAACCCCCGAAACCGGAAACACAATAGTAGGCAGGGATACGACTGTCACCCCTCACCCAAGGATTGCCACTAATAAAAAGCCAAGTGCATTCCGCACTTAGCATAACACGAAGGTGGCGATACGGCAACGACCATGTGCCGGTCTTCGACTATAATAATCTACGAGCCGGCGGGTTTGAGTGAAATGTTTTCGGGCGTGGGACGCGTTTGCGAAAAATGTCCGCGTAGTGTAAAATATGGGAGACAACCGGAAACGGGAGTTTACGATTACGGAAGTCTACGATTAAGGTTGCGGACTATTGATGTACCAGAAAGCCACGCACATGTGTTTCGCCTGCAGTCCGGACAACCCGATCGGCCTCAGACTGGTGTTTGAGGATGAGAGCGAGATCTGCCGCACCCGTTTCGTGCCCGGGGTCGAGCATCAGGGTTGGATTGGCCGGATCCACGGGGGGATCCTCGCCACCTTGCTGGATGAGGTCATGGCGCAGTTGCTTTATCGGCGGGCGGAGACGGCGGTGACGGCGGAACTGACCGTACGCTTTAAGCGTGCGGCTCCGGTCGGGCGGGAACTGCTGGTGGAGGCTCGGCAGGTCGGGGCCCGCGGCCGCCTGATCGAGGTGGAGGCCGAGGCCCGGTTCACCGACGGAACGGTGGTGGCCACGGCCCGGGCCAAGTTCCTCAAGGTACCCATGGACATCTAACGCTACCCTTGCCGCTGTGGATTGGGGGTGGGGTGCTCCTGCGGGCGGCTTATTGCCGTTTGTTGCCGGTTACGGGTTGGCCGGCGGTGATTATGGTAACAATTATAACCAGGAGATAAACGGGAGGTTTAATTGTGAAACGCGACGAAGCGCTGGCCCTATTGAAGAAACACGTGCAGAACAAGAATCTGCAGAAGCACTGCCTGGCCACCGAGGCGGTGATGCGCCGGCTGGCGCGGCACTTTAACGAGGACGAGGAGTTGTGGGGCCTGACCGGACTGCTGCACGACATCGACTACGACCGGACCAAGGACGAGCCCGACCGGCACAGCATTGAGGGCGCCGCGATGCTGGAAGAACTCGGGCTACCGCCCGCGGTCGTGTACGCGGTGAAGGTACACAACGAACGCCACGGTCTGCCCCGGCGGACTCTTTTGGACAAGGCGCTGTACGCCACTGATCCGCTGACCGGTTTCATCGTCGCCGGCGCGCTGATCCGTCCGGAAAAGAAGCTCGCGGCGGTGGACGTGTCCTTCTTAATTAACCGGTTTAAGGAAAAAGCTTTCGCCCGGGGGGCGAACCGCGAGCAAATGCAGACCTGCACGGAGCTAGGCCTGTCCCTGGAAGAATTCTTCGGGCTGGGCCTGGAAGCCATGCAGGAGAACGCCAAGGAGTTGGGGCTTTAAGTTTTTATGGTTACCAAAGAGCAAATTGTGCAGTATATGCGCAAAGGCGCCTACCGGCCGATGACGGAGGACGAGCTGCTCCGGGCTTTCGGCGTCAAGAAGCGGGGTTCCCGCGGTTTTAAGAAACTGCTGCAGGAGATGGAGACCGAAGGGCTGATCTACCAGACCCGGGCCGCCCGCTACGGGTTGCCCGAGAGGATGAACCTGGCGGTGGGCCGGCTCCAGGGACACCCCCGCGGATTCGGCTTTGTGATTTGTGACCACCCGGACAGCCCCGATGTTTTTGTACCGGCGTCCGGCTTGAACGGGGCGATGCACGGGGACCGGGTCGTAGTGCGGGTCAACCCCGGCCGGAACGGCAAGCGGGAGGGCGAGGTAATCAAGATCCTGCACCGGGCCAACGAGCAGGTGGTCGGCACTTTCCAGCGCCGGCAGGGCTACGGCTTCGTGGTGTGCGATGAGCCCCGGTTGCCGCACGACGTGTTCATCCCGCACGGTAAACTGAACGGCGCCCGGTCTGGAGACAAGGTGGTGGCCACCATCACCGCCTGGCCCGACAAACGCCGTGGCCCGGCGGGCAGGATCACGGAAGTGCTGGGCCCCGGGGACGCACCAGGGGTGGATCTCCTGGTGCTCTGCCGCCGGTTTGGATTACCGGAAGTTTTCCCGGAGCGGGTACTGGCGGCGGCCGACCGGGTTCCGGATGCGGTCACGCCGCGGGACCTGGATGGACGCCGGGACCTGCGCGGTGATCTAATCGTCACCATCGACGGTGAGGACGCCAAGGACCTGGACGACGCGGTCAGTCTAAAACCCCTGCCCGGCGGCCTCTACCAGCTGGGGGTACACATCGCCGACGTCGGCTATTACGTGCCCGAAGGCAGCGTCCTGGACCAGGAGGCGTTTGCCCGGGGCACCAGCGTTTACCTGCCCGGAAAGGTGCTCCCCATGCTCCCGGAGCGCCTGTCCAACGGGATCTGCAGTCTGAACCCCCGGGTCGACCGCCTGGCCATATCCGTGGTTATGGATATTGACCGTGCGGGTGACGTGGTCCGGTACGAAATTTTTCCGTCCGTGATCCGGACGGCGGGGCGGCTGACTTACACCGGAGTGCGCCGGACACTGTTGGAAGGCAACGGTGCGGCCGGGGAACCGTACCGGGAATTCGCCCCCACCCTGCGCCTGATGCAGGAGCTGGCCCTGATCCTGTGCACCCGCCGTTTCCGCCGGGGGGCGATCGATTTTAACCTCCCGGAAGCCAAGGTGATCCTGGACCAAAACGGCCGGGTGACTGATCTGGTGAAAGTGGAACGCACCATCGCCGAGCAGATCATCGAGGAGTTCATGTTGATGACCAACGAGGTGATCGCGCGGCACCTGCACGGCCTGGAGGTTCCGTTCCTGTACCGGGTCCACGAGAAGCCCAGCGGCGACAAGTTGGATGGATTGCAGACGTTGCTCCAGACCCTAGGCTACAGCATCCCCGGCTTCCCCCGGGTGCGGCCCGGCGCGCTGCAGAACATCCTGGACAAAGTGGCGGGCAAGAAAGAGGAACGGCTGGTGAACGGGGTGATGCTGCGTTCAATGCAGCAGGCGCGGTACAGCACCGAGCGGCTGGGCCACTTCGGGCTGGCCTCCCGGGACTACACCCACTTCACCTCGCCGATCCGCCGTTATCCGGACCTGGTTAACCACCGGATCATCCGGGATGTTCTGGCCGGGGGCGGTATCTTAAGCGAGAGCCGGAAACAGGCCTTGCGGAACCGGCTGCCCGGCATTGCCCAGCGATCTTCCGAACGGGAACGGCTGGCCGTGGAGGCCGAGCGAGAAGCGGTAGACGGGCACAAGGTGGCTTACATGCAGCACCACATCGGGGAGACTTTCCCCGGGATCATCAGCGGCGTCACCAACTTCGGGATGTTCGTGGAATTGGAAAACACGGTAGAGGGCAAGGTCAGCCTAACCAGCATGACCGACGACTACTACGCCTACGATCCGGCGGGTTTCCGGCTGGTGGGCCAGCGGACGCATAAAGTGTACCGGCTCGGGGATGAGGTGGTCGTCAAGGTCGCCCGGGCGAGCGTCGAAGAACGGCAGATTGATTTTGTGCTTGCGGGCTAAATCTTTTCCTTGACAGCAAAATTTCGCGGCATTAAAATGGGGATGTATGACTCCAAGCTCGGAAATGCTTGATTTTCGTGGTTTAAGTGTTTTCAGGAGGGTAATAAGAGTGAGCACCTATATGGCCAAGGCAGAGGATGTAGAACGGAAATGGTTCATCCTGGATGCCGCCGGCAGACCGCTGGGCCGGCTGGCGACCGATGCCGCCCGGCTTCTCCGGGGTAAGCACAAGCCGACTTTCACCCCCCACGTGGACTGCGGGGATCACGTGATCATCATCAACGCCGCCAAAGTGGCGCTGACCGGCAACAAGCCGCGGGACAAGTTTTATTACCGGCACTCGGGCTATCCTGGCGGCCTGAAGGCGGTGGATTACCGTACCTTTTTGGCTCAAAAGCCAGAAGAGGCGGTGCGCAAGGCGGTGGTGGGCATGCTCCCGCACAACCGGCTGGGAGCGAAAATGGCGAAAAAATTGAAAGTATATGCTGGTCCCCACCACCCGCATGCATCCCAAAAGCCGGAAGTCTGGCAACCGTAAAGGAGGGAGAGACAAGGATGGCGCAAGTACATTTTTACGGCACCGGCAGAAGGAAGAACGCCATCGCCAGGGTGTTTCTTTCTCCAGGTTCCGGAAACATCACGGTCAACGGCCGCGACCTTCACCAGTACCTGGGCCGGGGCACACTGGAGATGATCGTCAGGCAGCCGTTGGAAACCACCGGTACGGCCGGAAAGTTCGACGTCCGGGCGACTGTTACCGGTGGTGGCGTCAGCGGCCAGGCCGGAGCGATTAAGCTCGGTATCGCCCGGGCGCTGGTACAGGCCGACCCGAACCTGCGTCCGGCTCTGAAGAAGGCCGGTTTCCTCACCCGTGATCCGCGGATGAAGGAAAGAAGGAAGTACGGACTCAAGAAGGCCCGCCGCGCGCCCCAGTTTTCCAAGCGTTAACTTCCCAAGTGTTCAGGAACATAAAGCCCCCTCGGGACGCATATTCCTTAACAAAGCGTATCTTGAGGGGGTATGTTTATGCCGATCTGGATCGGCGTGTACCGTCTCGGCCTGCGTCATGTGGCGATACTGGCCTTGGTTTCGTTGGTCCTTTTCGGCGTTTGGCGTGCCTACCAGGCGGTTGACCAGCACCTGCAACAGCGGGCCATCGCTGCCCTATCCTGGGTTCTGGTCGGCAAGGTGATCGTGGTGGACGCTGGTCATGGGGGCGTCGACTCGGGTGTCGGCCGGGGACCGGTTGCCGAAAAGGACGTCAACCTGGCCATTGCCCTGAAACTGGCGAACTACCTGCGCCAAGGCGGGGCGACGGTGCACCTGACCCGCGACGACGATCACCGGATGGGCACCCGTTACCGGGAAGACCTGGCCCTCCGGGTGCGGCTGGCGGAGGAGGAACAGGCCGACGTCTTCGTCAGCATCCACGCCAACAGCTTTCCCCGCGATCCCAGCCAGCGCGGGGCGGCGACCTTCTCCCAACTGGGAGAGGAGGAGAGCGCGAAGCTGAGCCGGGCGATTCTCTCCGAAATCGTCCGGCTGCTCGGGAACACCAACCGTAAACCTAAGGAGATGGACTTTTTTCTCGGACGCAACGCTACGATGCCCACTGTGATCGTGGAAACCGGTTTTGTGACTAACACCAGGGAGTTCAAGCTCCTGCAGGACCCGGCTTACCAGAGCCGGATGGCCTTCGCGATTTACTCCGGGATTGTCAAATACCTGGCCGAACAGACCACGCCTACCACCAGGTGGGTGGACGAAAAGATCATCGAAACCTTCCTCCGTGGGGAGCCGAAACCCCTCGCTCCGTAGGCGACTACGTTCTCCGGACGCCCTTTACTTGAAAACGTGTCCGCCGCAGGAGGAATCAGGAATCCCGGGGCCGAAAGAAGACAAAAAAAGAGGTGAATTCGATCGGCTCCGGAGGGGTTAACGATTCGCGGGGCGTTGTATGTTTTGCTGTTCACCGGGATTCTGCTGTGGGGTGCCGCGGTGCCGGCCGCCGGGGCCGGCGTGGCCATCGACTACGAACCGCTGGGGCAGGAACTGGCCGCCTACCTGAACGGCCGGGCCGGTGAATACGGCGTGTATGTAGTGGACCTGCATTCCGGCGTTTCCTTCGGGCACAACGCCCGGGAACCTTTCCACGGGGCCAGCACCTTCAAGGTCCCGCTCAACCTCTACCTATTCGCGGAGATCGCTGCTGGGCGGGTGAACCCCAACGCCCGCCTGACCTACCGTGAGGCGCATTACGAAAGCGGTACCGGATATCTCCACCGGGAGAAATTCGGGACTTCCTTCTGCATCGAGCGCCTGGCCCGGGACTCCATCGTGTACAGCGACAACGTGGCCACCAACATGCTCCTGGATTATCTGGGCCGGAGCAAGGTGATCGGGTACATGCGGGGACTCGGGGCCACCGTCGTCAGCGACCGGGCGAACGTGACCTGCGCCAAGGACCTGGCCCTCTATTTCCATGCCGTCCTGGAATTCGCCCGAGAGTACCCGGAACATGGGGAGCGCCTCCTGGGCTATCTACGGAATACGGTGCACCGGGACCGCATTCCCCGGTCCCTGCCTCCGGGAATCCCGGTGGCGCACAAGATCGGCAACTGGCCGGCCCAGGGCAGCTGGCACGATGCCGGGATCGTGGAGCACCCTACCCGGCCGTACATTATCGCCATCCTCAGCAAGGGTACGCCGGGCTACGCGTACGCCTGCGCGACGGTGCGAGAGGTTTCGCGCCGGGTGTACGCCTACCAGGGCGATCCCTTTTACCGCCTGACGGTGCACGTGAACGGGCAGCCGGTCGGGCTGTCCGGGGTACTGAACCGGGACGGGCGGTTCCTGGTGCCGGTACGCGGTTTTGTGGATCTGCTACCCGGTTATGCCGTGCACTGGGTGCCGGAAGACCGGGCGGTGTTGATCCTCGGTACGGGGCGGGTGGTCCTGCGCCTGGAAGGTGACGCAGGCTTGACGTTTCACGGGGGACGCACCTACCTGCCGCTGCGCCGGATAGGCGAGGAACTGGGTTACGTGGTCCGCTGGGATCCGGAGACGGGTACGGTGCACCTGAGTGTTCCCGGGTTCTTGGAACCGGGAGCGGGCAATGAGGGCGCAGCACCGGGCGAACCAGACTCTGCCGGAGAAGAAGCGGACCTCCCCGGAAACGGGGAGAAACAAGACCCAGGGGCGAATTTTGTGGAAGGTCTTGAATTGCAGGGAGTTTCCGGCTAAAATATTATTAACCAACTGATTAGGGGGCATAGCCTAGATGTTCGAATGGAAAAACCCCAGCACGTTCCTGTTTATCGGCCTGGGCATCTTCTGCTACATGATGGTCATCATCATGAGCTGAGCTAAACGCCCGCCTTCGCTTCAGGCGCCAAATTTAAAAACGCTCTTTCCTTACGGGTTTTTCAGGATAAACGCCGCATGCGGCGTTTTCGCTTTTTAAAGGGCATGGAAGTGACAAAAGTCGGCACATTCCCATATTGTGGTGGAGAAATACCACAAGGGGATGTCTATGCTCTGTGACGTAACGGTAATCGGGGCCGGACCGTCCGGTTGCGCTGTGGCCCGGGAGATCGCCCGTCACGGCTACACGGTGACGGTGCTTGAAGAACACGGCCAGATCGGCAAACCGGTGCGCTGCGCCGGGTTGGTCAGTCCCCGCGCCATAAAGCTCGCGGGAGTTCCCCAGGCGGTGGTCCTGAACCGGATCACGGGGGCGCAGGTGTTTTCGCCACGGGGTGCACACCTTCAACTGTCCGGCCCGAAGGAACAGGCGGTGGTGGTCGACCGGAGCGCATTCGACCGTGCCCTGGCGGCCCAGGCGGAAAAGGCCGGGGCGGTGTTCGTGTATTCCGCCCGGGCGGCCAGATTTGAGCGCCGTGGCGGCGTGCTGGTGATCCGCTATGCTCGCAACGGATCGGAAGGCGAAGTGAAGACCCGGTTGCTGATCGGTGCCGACGGGGTAAACTCCGCGGTGGCTGCCTGGATCGGCCGGGAGCCGCCGGTGGAACAGGTGCGGATGTTTGCCGCCGAGGCCGCGTTGCGCACCGCGCCCGAAACCCTGGGTTTGGTTCGCGTTTTCCTGGGGCAGGCGATCGCCCCCGGCTGGTTCGGCTGGATCATCCCGGTTTCGAAAGACCGCGCCCGGGTTGGGGTGGGGGTGGCGCGCAACGGTGGACTGAATGTCCGGGCTGCTTTCGACCGGCTTTGCAGCGCCTTTCCGGAACACTTTGCCGGGCTGCGCCTGCTGCAGCCGACCGGCGGGACCGTGCCCCTGGGGCTGGTGAGGCGGAGCTTTGCGGACGGTGTGCTGCTGGTCGGCGACGCGGCCTGCCAGACCAAGCCCCTCACCGGGGGCGGTATTTACATGGGGCTCCTAGCGGCCGGCATCGCTGCCCGGGTCGCGGTGCGGGCCCTGAAACGTGGTGACCTTTCGGCTTCCTTCCTCAAGGCCTACCAGGACGAGTGGCACCGAAAAATAGCGGACGAAATCAGGTTCGGGATGGAACAACGCAGTCTTTACAACCGCCTGGACGACGCCCAGATTGACATGGTGCTGTGTTTCTTCAACCGCCCCTTCTGGCTCGGTTTCGCTCTGCGGTTTGGCGATTTCGATTACCACTCCTGGCTGGGCAGGAAACTTTGGGTGCTGCCGGCCTGGCTGCAGCAGTGGGCGGGTCATGGGAATCAAGATTGGGCGGAAAATTAGAAGGTTTTTGCGGCCCGGGGTCGAAACTTTGGAAATGAATTACCGGCACTGCGCTGCTCGGGTAGAAACCCGGCGGGAGGGGAACCATGTGCTGGAGGTGCGGTTGGAGCTGAACGATCATTACGGCCGCCTCGTTGTGACGGCAAGCGTACTTTTCTGGAGGACGCTGCCGAGGAGATCCGGGTTCGGGTGCCGGCCGGGGTCAAGGTGCTGGCCTGCTGGTGCTAAGCACGCAAGTGTTAGGCTGGGAGGGAAAAAGATGCTGGTGGCACGGCTGGAGCTGGGTACGCTGCACGGCCGCCTCTGTTTTGACGGCAAGCGTACTTTTCTGGAGGACGCTGCTGAGGAGATCCGGGTTCGGGTGGAGCCCTATCTGAACCAGGAGCTGGAATACAAGACGGGCACTTGGGTGGACGGAGAAAAGGTGGTGGAAGTGCACCGGGTGGCGCCTGGAACGCGGGACCACTTCAGCGTGTTGGTCTGGCACTACCTGCCGCATCGGGCGCGGGTGCGGGTGTCGGTGGTGAAGAGCGAGGGTGACGGAGAGGCAGACGTGCTGTCCGCCCCGGGTGAGAAGTGAGCGGCGGACCGGGTTGGAAGTGGGAGACGGCGGTTACTGGCGGCGCCGTTCCGCTTTCTCCTCATCCTCATAAGGTACCGGGATGAACTGGACCGAGGGGCGCCGCTGGGCCGGCTGGGGATACATTTCCATCAGCCGATAGATGTCCCGGGACAGTCCGGTGGTGACCGGCAGGCCCAGGGCCTGGAGTTTTTCCGCGGTGATCGGATAGTCGTGCGTCCACTGGCCGGAGGCGAGGGTATAGGCCACCTCCTGCGCGGTGGACGCTTCCATTTTCCCGGCCAGCAGGTAGTAGGCGAAGTCCTCCACCTGCCGCAGAGCCTTGGCTGAGATATCGGCCATGAACAGGGTGCGGTCGGATACCCTTTCCTTACCCTTGAGGCGCACCGCTTCTATGATGGACGCCGCCGGGAGTTGCCCGAGCTGGGGGTCGATCGGGCCGAGCACCGCGTTTTCATCCATGATGATCTCGTCGGCCGCCAGGGCGATCATGGTACCCCCTGACATGGCGTAGTGCGGGACCATCACCGTGACCTTGGCTGGATGCCTGAGCAGGGCGCGGGCGATCTGTTCGGATGCCAGTACCAGCCCCCCGGGAGTGTGCACCACCAGGTCAATCGGCAGGTTGGGGGGTGTCAGTCTGATCGCCCGCAGGATCTGCTCGGAGTCCTCGATATTGATAAACCGGGTCAGCGGAATCCCGAAGAGGCTGATCAGTTCCTGGCGATGGATCAGCGTAATCAGCCGGGAACCACGCTTTTTCTCGATTTTCCGGATCAGCCTGATCCGGGCCTTGTGCACCTGGCGCTGCCGGACCATCGGCAACAGCGCGGCTAGGATCAGGACGATCCAAAAGATTTCAAAAGGAGTGATGCCCACGGTGGCCCCCTCGTTGTTGCTTCCCGGGAAACCGTGAAACTTTGCGCCAGCATCGCCGGGATGTGGTAAGATGTTAAACGTCAATTATATATTCTGCACGCGGAGGTCGGTTTTTACGCCGGATCGATCCAATCTCCACCGGGTTGCATGCGCCGCAGTCCGGGCGTCGCCGGCCGATTGTCTGGATCGTGGTTCGGACGACCTCCCGGAAGGAGTTGCCGGACTTGTCCATCGAAATGATTTTTGTCACTTCCCTGATTGTGGGCTTGACCGGGGCGATGATGCCCGGGCCCCTCCTCACCGTGACGATCGCCGAAACCGCCCGGTGCGGTTTCCGGGCCGGCCCCCTGCTGATCCTGGGGCATGGGATACTGGAGCTGGTTTTGATTGTCGCCCTGACCGCCGGTTTGGCGACCATCCTGATCCGCGCCGAGGTGACCGCCGTGATCGCCACGGTCGGCGGCGCCTTTTTGCTGTGGATGGGCGGCACCATTGCCCGGGATGCGCTGCTGGGCCGGGTGAAACCGGCGGTGGTTCGGGAAACAGACCCCGCGACGGGCCGGCCGGTTGCCGGGCCCGGCGGCGCGCCGCGGCTGATCGGGCTGGGGATTGCCACCAGCCTGGCTAATCCGTACTTCATCCTGTGGTGGGCGACCATCGGTCTGGGCTACATAACGCTATCCCTGGAGCGGGGCGTGGCGGGGTGGGCCGCCTTCTTCAGCGGGCACATCCTGGCCGACCTGGGCTGGTACAGCCTGGTGGCCGGGGCGGTGGCCGGCAGCGGGCGGTTTCTCACCCCCGGGATCTACCGGGGCATCCTGGCGGTATGCGGCGCGTTTCTGGTAGTGCTGGGCGGGTACTTCATTTACAGCGGCCTGGTAAAAAATTTATGGTTGGGATAGAATAAAAAGGGATTATTACAAGAGATTATTACCAATTTGAGGAGGCCCGAATAATGGGGGTTGTGCTGTGCGGTATCGCACCCCACCCGCCGGTGATGGTGCCCGAAGTGGGCGGGAGGCGGGCCGAAGAGACCGCCGCGTCCCGGGACGCCCTACTGGAACTGGGACGGCGGATACTAGCCGGCGGCGCCGGGGCCCTGGTGATGATTACGCCCCACGGCCCGGTCTTCCGCGACGCGGTCGGCATTGTCACGGTTCCCCGGCTGCGGGGGGATCTGGGGCACTTTGGTGCCCCGGAGGTGGCCTTCGACCTGCCCAACGACCGGGAGCTGGCCGCTGAGATCCGGGCCCGGTGCGAACGTCACGGCCTACCCGTGGCGGCGGTGGGCCGGGAGACGGCCCGGTTTTACCGGCGACCGGCCCCCTCCGAACTGGACCACGGAGTGACCGCCCCGCTGTACTGGCTGCGGCAGGCCGGGGTGGAACTCCCGCTGGTGGTGGCGAGCGTGGGTTTCCTGCCCCGCGAAAAACTGTACCTTTTCGGCCGGGCCGTGCGCGAAGCGGCCGCGGCCCTGGATAAAAAGGTGGCCCTGGTAGCCAGCGGCGACCTGTCCCACCGGCTGACCCCCGACGCGCCCGGGGGCTACAGTCCCTGCGGCCAGGAATTCGACGCCCTGGTGGTCGATCTGCTCCGGCGGGGCGACGTGCGGAGCCTAGTCGAAATCGACGAATATCTAGCCGAGGAAGCCGGCGAATGCGGCCTGCGGCCGATCATCATGCTGCTCGGCGCCCTGGACGGCGATGATTTCAAACCGGAAGTGCTGTCTTACGAGGCACCTTTCGGGGTGGGCTACATGGTAGCCGCTTTCACGCCCGTGGAAGCCCGGCCCGACAACCGCAGCGATACGGAGGAAGCACCGACGGAACGTGAACCGGACCCGGCCGCCGGGCGGGCCGGAGAGAGTTACCTGGTGCGGCTGGCCCGAGAGCGGGTCGAGAGCTTATACCGTGGTGAGGGCGAGCGCAGGCGCCCCGGGGCGGACGAAGTGCCGCCCGAGTTCCAGCGGCCCGGCGGAGTGTTCGTTTCCATCAAGAAGCACGGCCGGCTGCGCGGCTGCATCGGCACCATTGAACCAACCCACGTGTCCGTTTACGAAGAGGTGCTGCAGAACGCCGTGGCGGCCGCCCGGCACGACCCGCGCTTCCCGCCGGTGCGCCGCGACGAACTGGACGAGCTGGAGTATTCGGTGGACGTGCTCTCGCCGCTTGAACCGGTGACGGACCTGTCCACCCTCGACCCGAAGAAGTACGGGGTTCTCGTCACCCACGGCGGCCGCTCCGGGGTGTTACTGCCCGACCTGGAGGGGATTGATACCGTTGGGAAACAGCTGGCCATTTGCCGGGAAAAGGCGGGCCTTCCTCCGGATGTTCCGGTCACCGTCTACCGTTTCACCGTTACCCGTTACACTTGAGGTATGCGGAAAGAAGGTTTGCACTGTTGCGCCGGGCCGAGTTTTTCGTCCGCGATTCCGAGAAAAGGCATCTTACCTGTCACCTCTGTCCCAACCGCTGTGTGATCAGGGACAACAAGACCGGGGTGTGCCGGGTACGCAAGAACATAGACGGTGTGCTATACGCCCTCAACTACGGGGAAGTCTCCTCCTATGGTATGGACCCGATCGAGAAAAAACCTCTGTATCATTTTTACCCCGGACACCAGATCTTTTCCCTGGGCACGGTGGGCTGCAACCTGCACTGCCGCTTTTGCCAGAACTGGGAGATTGCCCACGGGGAACCGCC
The DNA here is from genome assembly GCA_001899445.1 of Candidatus Desulfopertinax cowenii. GTDB lineage: Bacteria > Bacillota > Desulfotomaculia > Desulfotomaculales > Desulforudaceae > Desulfopertinax > Desulfopertinax cowenii. Next base: position 61,028 of record MPOA01000002.1, read on the forward strand.
CACGGTGCGCGTCACTCCCGAAGAGATCGTGCACCTGGCCCGGCAGCAGCGGCAGTGCATCGGCATTGCCTACACCTATTCCGAACCCCTGGTCTGGTACGAGTTCGTGTCCGAAACGGCCGTGCTGGCCCACGAAGCCGGACTGAAAAACGTGCTGGTGACCAACGGGTTCATCGAGCAGGAACCGCTGGAAAAACTGCTTCCGCACGTAGACGCCATGAACATTGACGTGAAGGCCTTCACCAACGACTATTACCGCCGGCTCTGCGCCGGACGGCTGGACCCGGTGCGGCGCACGGTGGAAATCGCGGTCCGACACTGCCTGGTGGAGCTGACCACCCTCCTGGTCACCGGCGAGAATGATAGCCCCGGAGAAATTCGGGAACTGGTGGACTGGATCGCCCGGGTGGACCGGGAAATCCCGCTGCACCTGTCCCGGTATTTTCCCCACTACCGTTTCGACGCGCCACCGACGCCGCTTGCGACCATGCGCTGCGCCCGGGAAATCGCCCGGGAGAAGCTGCCCTACGTGTACCTGGGCAACGTGGGGGACGTGGAAAACGGTTATACTTACTGTCCGCAGTGCCGGAAGAAGGTGATCGAGCGCTCAGGTTACATCATCCGGGCGGTGCACCTGCGGGAGGACAACCGTTGCCGCCACTGCGGATACGCCCTGAACATCGTGGGGGAGGCCCGGGCGACTGCCTCCTAGTCTTTGCCGGCCGCCGAATCCTGGGCTTTCGAATCCGTTCCGGACCGGACACGCCGCGGGCGTGTTTTTTCAAAGTTAAGGCTAGGTAGATTCTGCCCTGAAAATGGTCGTTCGCCGTCGTGTTTCCTTCGCGGCCGGTGCTCCACGCCGACGGCAGCACGGCTCGTTCGGGGCGCTGCACCGCCTCCTGCGGATTACGGTCTATCGCCTTTTCAACTTGCAGTTGCAAATGCTTCTGAACCAGCTTTCAACAATGCTTTGGGGCTAATCCGGCCGCGTCCTCGTCGGCGGCAGCGCCGACCTCACTTGTGCCGGCTGACCGTTACCGGCGCTACGCAATGGCCACGGCCGGAAACACTGCAACGAACGATTTTCGTCCTTCGTTGGTGCCGCCCGTTAGGGCGGCATGGGGGGTCTGCTGAAAAACTCAGTCTGCCGTGCTGAGGATTTTATCGGAGGTCACATTGGGAGCTTATTCAAGAAACGAGCGAAGCCGAGGGATAACGGCGACCGACTGTCTGAGGCCGCGAAGCGGGCGAGCCTCTAACGCCGCCCGAGGCGAGCGAGTTCATTCCTTAGCGCGGACTCGAGTAGCCGGAGATAATGCCTCAGCACGGCAGACGAGGTGTAGATAGTTTTTTTCAGCAAAATTTGAGTAAAAAATAGGGCCGGGGTTGAATAAATAAACACCCTTATGTATAATTATGAGCATTACTTTTGGGGGTGGAGCAGTTGATCAAGGTTGGGATTATCGGGTCCACCGGCTACACAGGCGCCGAACTGGTGCGCCTCCTTTCCCGCCACCCGCACGCGGAAATCGTTGGCCTGACCTCCCGTACTTACAGCGGCGAGCCTTACTGGCGGGTTTACCCGCATCTCAAGGGGTATACCGACCTGCAGTGCGAGGAGCTGGACCTGCCGCGCTTGGTCGACCGGGCGGACGTAATCTTCACCGCCTTGCCGCACGGGCATTCCGTGGAGGTGGCGCGGGAGGTGCTTTCCCGGGGTAAGAAACTGATCGACCTGGGCGCCGACTTCCGGTTCAGCGCGCGGGAGGTGTACGAGTCCTGGTACCGAGTGCCCCATACCGCTCCGGAACTCCTGGAACGGGCGGTATACGGCCTGTCCGAGATCAACCGGGACGCCATCCGGGGCGCCGATCTGGTGGCCAACCCGGGCTGCTATCCCACGGCCTCCGTCCTAGGCCTGGCACCCTTACTGGCCAAGGGCCTCATTGACACCCGGGAGATCGTGATCGATGCCAAATCTGGTGTTTCGGGTGCCGGCCGGGGCTTCTCCCAGAAAACCCACTTTTCGGAAACGAACGAAAACTTCCAGGCCTACGGCGTGGCTGGGCACCGGCACACCCCGGAGATCGAGGAACAGCTGGGCCGCCTGGCGGGCCGGGAAATCACCGTTTCCTTTACCCCCCACCTGGTGCCCATGGTACGGGGTATCCTGGCTACCATTTACACCAGGCCCACGGTCCTGCCGGAGGCGGAGGAGCTTTACGCGCTTTACATGGACTTTTACCGGGAAGAATCGTTTGTGCGGTTGCTACCGCCCGGGGTGCTGCCCCAGACCAAGGCGGTGGCCGGCACCAACCACTGCGACCTCGCCCTGGTTCCCGATCCGCGCACCGGCCGGATTGTGATCCTGGCCGCTATCGACAACCTGGTCAAGGGCGCTTCCGGCCAGGCGGTGCAGAACATGAACCTCATCTTTGACCTTGACGAAACCACGGGGCTGGTTTTCCCCGGGTTGTATCCCTAGGAGGGTGGAGGTAAACTTGGAGCTTGAGTGGCTGGACAATGGCGGCATAACAGCGGCAAAGGGGTTTCAGGCCAGCGGTACGCACGCCGGGTTGAAGCGCAACAAGAAAGACCTGGCGCTGATTTTTTCGGAGGTGCCCGGTGCGGCGGCCGGGGTGTTCACCGCCAACCAGGTCAAGGGCGCGCCCCTGCTGATTTCCATGCCCCGGGTGCGCGCGGGGCGCCTGCAGGCGATGATCATCAACAGTGGTAACGCCAACACCTGCAACGGCCCGGCCGGCCTGGAGGACGCCCAGGAGATGGGCCGCCTGACGGCCGAAGCGCTTGGTATTCCGGAAGAAACGGTGCTGGTCAGCTCGACCGGCGTGATCGGGCAGCGGCTGCCGCTGGCGAAGATCGCGGCCGGTATTCCGGAGGCGGTGCGCCGCTTAAGCCCCGCCGGGGGCCTGGACGCCGCCGAAGCGATCATGACCACCGATACCGTGCCCAAACAGGCTGCGCTACGGTTCGCGCCCGCCCCCGGGGAACCGCCGGTCACCATTGGCGGCATCGCCAAGGGTTCAGGGATGATCCATCCCCAGATGGCTACCATGCTGGCCTTCATTGGCACCGACGCCTACGTGGCGCCGCCCCACCTGCAGGAGGCGTTACGGTTCGCGGTGGACCGGTCCTTCAACATGATCAGCGTGGACGGGGACACCAGCACCAACGACATGGTGGTGATCCTGGCCAACGGGCAATCCGGGGGCGCCGCGCTTCTTCCCGGTACGCCCCGGTTTGACCGGTTCCGGGAGGCGCTGGCCGCACTTTGCGGCCGGCTAGCGCGGGCGATTGCCCGCGACGGGGAAGGGGCGACCCGGCTCCTGGAGGTCCGGGTAAAGGGGGCGCGTACCGAGCAGGACGCCCGGCTGGCCGCCCGCGCCATCGTTGCGTCCAACCTGGTGAAGACGGCTGTTTTCGGCAATGATGCCAACTGGGGCCGGATCATCTGCGCCGCCGGTTACTCGGGCGCGGCTTTCGACCCCAACCGGTTCGACGTGTACCTGGGCGACCTGCCGGTGGCCCGGGACGGCGGAGGGTTGGACTTCGACGAGGAGCAGGCCAGCCGGCTGCTGGCCCGGGACCCGGTGGTAATCACGGTGGACCTTCGGGGCGGGGAGGGCACGGCCACGGCGTGGGGTTGCGATTTCTCCTACGACTACGTGCGGATCAACGCCAACTATCGAACATAAACGTAAGTGGAAAGCGGGGAAAAGCGGTGACCCTGACGGCAATCGAGAAGGCGGACATCCTGGTGGAGGCGCTGCCCTACATCGAGAAGTTTTACGGGAAGATCGTGGTCATCAAGTACGGTGGGCACGCTATGGTCAACTGTGCGCTGAAGCAGGCGGTGATGAAGGACATCGTGCTGATGAAGTACGTGGGCATGCACCCGGTGCTGGTGCACGGGGGCGGTCCGGACATCACCGGTATGCTCCAGAAGCTGGGCAAGAAGACCGACTTCGTTGGCGGCCTGCGGGTGACCGACCGGGAGACCATGGAGATCGTGGAGATGGTGCTGGTTGGCAAAGTCAACAAGCAGATCGTCGGGCTGATCAACCAGACCGGCGGCCACGCTGTCGGGCTGTGCGGCAAGGACGCCAACCTCTTCGAGGCCGCCAAGAAGATGCCCGAGGTCAAGACCCCGGACGGTGGCTGGGAAAAGGTCGATATCGGCTTCGTGGGTGAGGTCGCCCGCGTAAACCCCGGCATCGTCCGGAATGTAATCAAGGAAGGGTACATCCCGGTCATCGCGCCCACCGCGGTTGGCCCGGGCGGGGAAAGCTACAACATCAACGCCGATTACGTGGCCGGCCGGCTGGCCGCTGCGCTCCAGGCCGAGAAGCTGGTGCTGCTCACCGACGTGGAGGGGGTCATGCGGCGGCCGAACGACACGGATTCCCGGATTTCCCGGATCCGGGTGGGCGAGGTCGACGGGTTGATCAAGTCCGGCGTGATCACCGGGGGAATGATCCCGAAGATCGAGGCCTGCCTGGACGCCCTGCGGGGCGGGGTGAACCGGGCCCATATCCTGGACGGCCGGGTGCCGCACGCCATCTTGCTGGAGGTCTTCACCGACGAGGGCATCGGCACCATGGTGTTACCTTAAAGAATACAGGAGTCGGGGGTGAAAACTTGATCCAGGACGAGATCATCGCCCAGGCGGACCGTTATCTGATGCGTACCTACGGCCGGTTCCCGCTGGCCCTGGTGCGGGGCGAGGGTGCCTACGTGTGGGACGCCGCGGGCAACCGCTACCTAGACTTCGTCTCCGGCCTGGCCGTCAACGCGCTGGGCCACTGCCACCCGCGGGTGGTGGAAGCCGTCCATGCGCAGGCCGGCCAACTGATCCACTGTTCCAACCTGTACCACATTGAGCCGCAAGTACGCCTGGCCCGACTGCTGGTGGAAAACTCGGTCCTGGACCGCGTTTTCTTCTGCAACAGCGGGGCCGAGGCGGTGGAGGCGGCCATCAAGCTGGCCCGTAAGTGGGCCAAAAAGCGGTACGGGCCGGAGCGGTACCAGATCATCACCGCCCTGCAATCCTTTCACGGCCGAACCCTGGCCGCGATCACGGCCACCGGCCAGCCCAAGTACCAGCGAGGCTTTGAGCCGTTGCCGCCGGGATTCCGGTACGTGCCCTTCAACGACCTGGAGGCACTCCGGGACGCCGTCGGGGAAAGCACCTGCGCCGTCATGCTGGAACCGGTCCAGGGCGAGGGCGGGGTGAACGTTGCCGATTCCGATTACCTACGGGGCGTACGCGTGCTCTGTGACGAGCGGGGTCTCCTGCTAATCCTCGACGAGGTACAGACCGGCCTCGGCCGCACGGGGCGGTTCTTCGCCCACGAGCACTACGGGATCGAACCGGACATCATGGCCCTGGCCAAGGCGCTCGGCGGTGGGTTCCCGATCGGGGCTGTCCTGGCCCGGGAGGAAGTGGCCGGGGCGTTCACGCCGGGCGACCACGCCTCCACCTTCGGGGGCAACCCGTTGGCTTGCGCGGCCGCGCTGGCCGCCGTCCAAACCATCCTGGCGGACGGCTTCCTGGAACAGGTGCACCGCGTGGCCGGCCACTTCCGCTCGCGGCTGGCGGAACTGCAGGACCGTTTCCCGGTGATCCGAGAGGTCCGCGGCCTGGGGCTCTTGGTGGGCGCCGAACTGGACGCCCCGGTTGGAAAGGCCGTGCTGGAGCGCTGCCGGGAGCGGGGACTCTTAATCAATTGCATCGGGGACAGCATCCTGCGGTTCATTCCACCGCTGATCGTGACGGAGACCGAGGTGGACGCCGCGGTGAATATCCTCGCCGCCGCCCTGGCGGCCGAAAGCGAGGGAAAATCTTGACCGACCTGAAGGGACGCGACTTTCTTTCCATCCTAGATTTGTCAGTCGAGGAATTGGAGGCGGTCCTCAAGCTGGCCCGGGACCTAAAAAACAAACAAAAAGCCGGCGAGGCGCACCCGCTGTGCGCCGGCAAGGCGCTGGCCATGATTTTCCAAAAACCCTCAACCCGTACCCGGGTCTCCTTCGAGGTGGGCATGTTCCAGCTCGGGGGGCACGCCCTGTACCTAAACGCCGGGGACCTGCAGCTGGGCCGTGGCGAGACGCTGGCCGACACCGCTCGGGCGCTCTCCCGTTTCGTGGACGGGATCATGATCCGCACCTTTGAGCAGTTCGACGTGGAGGAACTGGCCCGCCACGCCACCGTGCCGGTGATTAACGGCCTCACCGACTGGGAGCACCCCTGCCAGGTCCTGGCCGACCTCCTGACCGTCCTGGAACACAAGGGCCGACTGGCCGGAATCAAGCTGGCGTACGTTGGCGACGGCAACAATGTCGCCCACTCCCTGCTCCTGGGTGGGGCGCGTACCGGGATGCGTATCGCTGTGGCTACGCCCCCGGGCTATGCGCCCGACCCGGAACTGGTGCACCGGGCGGCGGCTGAGGCGGTGCAGAGCGGCGGCGAAATCGAGCTGACCGCCGACCCGGTGGGTGCGGTGCGGGACGCGGATGTGGTGGTCACCGACACCTGGGCCTCCATGGGCCAAGAGGCGGAACATGACACCCGAGTCGCGGTGTTCCGCCCCTACCAGGTGAACGAGGCCTTGGTGAAACATGCCCGACCGGACTACATCTTCATGCACTGCCTGCCAGCCCACCGGGGCGAGGAAGTGACGGACGAGATCATAGACGGCCCCAGAAGCGTCGTCTGGGACGAGGCCGAAAACCGGCTCCACGTTCAAAAGGCGCTCCTGGCGCTGCTGCTTTAAAAGCTTTAGAATCCGTTAACTTACGAGGGGAGATTAGAGATAAAGATGGCGAAAGTGATACTGGCCTATTCCGGCGGGCTCGACACCTCGATCATCATCCCCTGGCTCAAGGAAAATTACGATTACGAGGTTATCGCCATGGTCGCGGACCTGGGGCAGGGGGAAGACTACGGAAAGATCCGCAAGAAGGCGCTCAGGAGCGGGGCTTCCAGGGTGTACGTCAAGGACGTCAAGCGGGAGTTCGTGGAGGATTATCTTTTTCCTTTGGTGCGGTCGGGCGCCGTGTACGAGGGCAAGTACCTGTTGGGCACTTCGGTCGCCCGGCCGCTGATTGCCAAGTGCCTGGTGGAAGTCGCTGAGGCCGAGGGCGCGGAGGCCATTGCCCACGGGGCGACCGGCAAGGGCAACGACCAGGTGCGGTTTGAAGTGAGCATTCGGGCGCTCAACCCGGACCTGAAGGTGATCGCGCCTTGGCGTGAGTGGCATATCCGCTCCCGCCAGCAGGCCATGGAATACGCAGCGGCGCGCGGTATCCCGGTGCCGGCCACCAAAGAGCGCCCGTTTAGCGTGGACCGGAACCTTTGGCACCTGAGCCACGAGGGGGGGTTGCTGGAGGACCCGGGCAACGCGCCCCCGGACGACTTGTACGTAACGGTGACTGCGCCTGAGCGGGCACCTGATGCGCCGCAGTACGTAGAAATCGAGTTTGAAGAGGGCTTCCCGCGGCGGGTCGACGGTGCGGAACTGGACCCCGTCAGCCTGCTGGAGCGGCTGAACTCTATCGGTGGAGCGTACGGCGTCGGGATCGTGGACATGGTGGAAAACCGCCTGGTGGGGATGAAGTCGCGGGGCATCTACGAGACCCCTGGCGGCACCATCCTGGTGGCCGCCCACCGCGAACTGGAACTTCTGACTCTGGACCGGAACACTCTGCACTTTAAGGACATGGCGGCCATCCGCTACTCCGAACTGGTGTACGACGGCCTCTGGTTCACGCCCCTCCGGGAGGCACTGGACGCCTTCGTGGCTGTGACCCAGAAGCCGGTCACCGGGCGGGTGCGGCTGAAACTGTACAAAGGAAACTGCGTCCCGGCCGGTACCTGGTCGCCATACTCTCTGTATGACCAGGAACTGTCCACCTTCGAGGAGGACAACATCTACGACCAGCGGGACGCGACCGGGTTCATCAACCTGTTCGGGCTGCCGGTGAAGATGCAGGCCTTGATCCGCAAACGGAACAGCTAAACCATTCGGGAGGGAAAACAGTCTTGTCCAAACTGTGGGGCGGCCGATTTCGGAAGGGAACAGATCCGCTGGTGGAGGAGTTTCATTCTTCGCTTTCCTTTGACCGGCGCCTGTACCGGTACGACATTCAGGGTAGCATTGCCCACGTGCGGATGCTCGGTCACGCCAAAATCATCACGCCGAAAGAAGCCGAGACGCTGGTGGCTGGCCTACGCGCGGTTCTGGCTGACCTTGACGCCGGCCGGGTGGAGTTTTCACCGCGGGAGGACGAGGACATCCACAGCCTGGTGGAACGGCTACTGGTTGACCGGGTGGGGGAGGTGGGCAAGAAGCTGCACACCGCCCGCAGCCGTAACGACCAGGTAGCGCTGGACGTCCGGATGTACCTGAAGGACGAGATTATGATCATCCGGGGTCTGCTGGACGACCTGCAACGCACCCTCCTGGATCTGGCCGAGAGACACACCGACACCCTGCTGCCGGGCTACACCCACTTGCAGCGGGCGCAGCCGGTCAGCCTGGCTCACCACCTGCTGGCCTATGTGGAAATGTTCCACCGGGACGCCGAACGGCTTTCTGACTGCTACCGGCGGACCGACGTCATGCCCCTGGGCGCCGGGGCGCTGGCCGGAACCGTGTTCCCCATCGACCGGGAAATCGTCGCCCGGGAGCTGGGCTTCGCCGCTGTAACGGAGAACAGCCTGGACGCCGTCGCGGATCGGGACTTCGCCGTGGAGTTCTGCGCGGCGGCCGCCCTGATCATGGTCCACCTGAGCCGCTTTTGCGAGGAGTTGGTGCTGTGGTCCACCGCCGAGTTCGGCTTCGTGGAGCTGGACGACGCCTTTGCCACCGGGAGCAGCATGATGCCGCAAAAGAAGAACCCAGATATGGCTGAATTGATCCGGGGGAAGTCGGGACGGGTCTTCGGTGACCTCCAGGCACTCCTGACCATGCTGAAGGGTTTGCCGCTGGCCTACAACAAGGACATGCAGGAGGACAAGGAGGCGCTGTTCGACGCCGTGGACACGGTGAAGAAGTGCCTGCTGGTGTTCACCGGCATGGTGCGCACCCTGCGGTTCCGGGAGGCGGCTATGGACCAGGCGGCCCGAGGCGGCTTCACCAACGCCACCGACCTGGCCGACTACCTGGCCGGGCGGGGGGTGTCCTTCCGCGAGGCGCACGAGATCGTGGGCCGGGTGGTGTTATACGCTCTGGAGCACGGGAAGAACCTCGAGGAGATCACCCTGGACGAGTACCGGCGTTTCTCCGAGGCCGTCCGGGAGGACGTCTACGCGGCCATCCGGGTCGAAAACTGCCTCGCCGCCCGCAAGGCGCGTGGCGGCCCGGCACCCGCTACCGTTCGCGCCGCCATCGCCCGCGCCCGCGCGCGCCTGCGGCAAACACAAAAAAATACAACCTGCTCTACCTATTAGAGCAGGTCTGATGTTCGCTGGGCCTCCCCCGTAGAGCAGCTTGGAAGCTCCGCCACGCGCTACGGTGAGAAACCAACGCTTGGTGTAATATTCCCTGTTGGCGGTACAGGGGCTGCAGCCTTTCTGTTTATTGATTTTATCATGATGGGCCCCGAAAGGCCAGCTCAAGTTTCCGGTTTCCGGGTTAAATCTTTGTTAGATGCCCGGCAGGTAGGTTTGCAGCAGGATGGCGGCGACCAGGCCGACGCCTACCGTCAGCAGTAGATTCTTGGTCTTGGCGGCCACCAGGAAGCAGGGGACGGCCGCTAGCAGGTAGTGGTTGGTAAGGCTCAGGTCGAAGGTCCCGTCGCGCAGCAGGAGTTCCGGCGCCAGCAGGGCGGCCAGCACCGCCACCGGCACGAACCGCAGCCAGCGGATGAAGCCCTCCGGAATCTTTCCCTGGGCGAGCACCGCCAGCGGCAGCGCCCGCGGCAGGTAGGTGACTGCGCCCATGGCAATGATTATCCAGAGCTTTTCCATTTTTCCCACCCCGAAGCGATCGTGGCCGAGAGTATCGTGGCTAGGATGATGTTCCAGTTTCCCTCTAGCAGTTGGCCCAGCAGGAGCGACAATCCCCCGGCCAGCACGCCGGCGCAAAGGAGCAACCGGTCACTTAACTGCATGACCAACAGGCAGATAAACATGGCCGGCAGGGCGAACCCCAGGGGCAATTGTTCGATCCCCGGTACGATACTCCCAAACAGTACCCCGATGACCGTACCGGCTATCCAGGCCGCGTAGGCGGCGAAGTTCGTACCGTACATGAACCAGTGGTGGCGCGGCCGTTCCCGGTACACCGTACTGTTCAGCGCGAAGGTTTCGTCGGTAATACCCCACCCCAGCAGGGCGTAGCTGTGAACTCGCAGGCCCCGCAGGTGGGGGGCCAGCGAAGCACTCATCAGGATGTGCCGGAGGTTCACCAGGAAAGTGGTCAGGATGATGGTGGCCGGGCTCATGGCCGCCGCGAACATGCCGGCGGCGATGAACTGAGACGCCCCGGCGAACACGATCACGGACATGGCTATTGTTTCCAGGATGGTCAGGCCGGCCTCCCCGGCCATGATGCCGAAAGCCATGGCCAGGACCACGTACCCGAGCATGATCGGTACCGCATGGCTGACGCCCGCGGCCAGTTCCGCGGCCAGATTTGCGGCTTCCGTTCTTACAGTTGCCTCCGTCCGCAAAGCCCAAATTCGTCCTTTCCCCAAGATACCTCTCCATTTTAACACAATCACGGTTCATTTGCGACGGGCAGCCTTGTAATTGCAAGGTCCCTGTCGAAACCCGCCCCAAATACGCCCCAAATATATATCCCGCCGGGGTAGAATGTTTTCGCCTCTGCCCTGAAAGGGCCTATTCATTTTTACTTCCGAACAGCGCAAATGGCTCTGGATGAATACGAAAAAAGACATTGACAGGATACGTGGATATTTGTATACTGGACCATATCTTTTTAGAGCGTGTTAAAGGCGAGGAAGGGGACGCGGGACCTGTCCGTCGGCCGTTCCAGAGAGCCGGGGGAGCTGAAAACCGGTGCGGGACGCAGGTCCAAAGATCACCCTGGAGCCGGGGACCGAAAGTGGGGCGTGAGGGAGCGTCTAGCCAGTAGGTTGCCACCGGGTTGGTGACCCGTTATCCCAACCACGTGCTAAAGCGGCACGGAAAGAGCGGCCGTCTCCAAAGTAACGGTGCGGCAAGCAGGGTGGTACCGCGCGAGCGCAGCCTTTCGTCCCTGGCAGTCGTCGCTGCCTGGGCGGGAGGCTTAACTTGTTTCCGGGATTCAGGCCAAGCAACATGGATTCAGTGGGGGAGATGGCAGATGGGGCTTATCATCTACGTCAACGGGGAGTTTGTTCCGGAAGAAAAAGCCGTAGTCTCCGTGTTTGACCATGGGCTCCTGTACGGAGACGGGATCTTCGAGGGTATCCGGGCCTATCACAACCGGGTGTTCAAACTCAAGGACCACATCGACCGTCTCTACGACTCGGCGAAGGCAATTCTGCTGGAGATTCCCCTGACCAGGGAGGAAATGACCGAGGTCGTCCTGGAAACCATGCGTCGTAACGGCCTGCGCGAGGGGTACATCCGCCTGTTGGTGACCCGTGGGGTTGGTGATCTGGGCCTGGACCCAAAGAAGTGTAAACGGGCGGGCGTGATCTGCATCGGCGCCTCCATCCAGCTCTACCCGGAGGAGTTTTACGAAAAAGGCCTGGAGATTATTACCGTACCTACCCGGCGTAACCTGGCCGAGGCGGTCAACCCGCGGATCAAGTCCCTTAACTACCTGAACAACATCCTGGCCAAGATCGAGGCCTCGCTGGCTGGGGTGAGCGAGGCGGTGATGCTGAACGCCGAGGGTTACGTGGCCGAGGCCACCGGGGACAACATCTTCGTTGTGAAGAACGGCGTGCTGATCACGCCGCCGTCCCACGTGGGCGTCCTGGAGGGCATCACCCGGAACACGGTGCTGGACCTGGCCCGCACCCGGGGGATCCCGGTGGAGGAGAAGCTGTTTACCCGGTACGACATTTACACCGCCGACGAGTGTTTCCTAACCGGAACGGCGGCCGAGGTGATTCCGGTGATCAAGGTGGACGCCCGGGTGATCGGGAGCGGTGCGCCCGGCGAAATTACCCGGGACCTGATCCACGATTTCCGTGAACTGACCAAGACCGACGGCCCCTTAATCTTTACGGAGTAATACGTTAAGGGGGGGGGGCAGACCTGACCATGGATTATGGAGAACGGGAATTTTGAAGTTTTTGAGGTCTGACCCCCGATGAAGTAGGGGGTATATATGCGCAGTGACGTGGTGAAGAAAGGTTTGGAGAAGGCGCCCCACCGTTCGCTCTTGCGGGCGCTGGGGTTCACCGACGCCGAGATGTCCCGGCCTCTGATCGGGGTCGTGAACTCGGAGAGCGAGATCGTGCCGGGCCACCTGCACCTGGGGGAACTAGCCCGGGCCGTCAAGGACGGCGTTCGGATGAACGGGGGGGTGCCCGTTTCCTTCGGCGGGATTGCCGTCTGTGACGGTTTGGCCATGGGGCACGAGGGGATGAAGTACTCCCTGCCCAGCCGGGAACTGATCGCGGACAGCATCGAGGTCATGGCCCGGGCGCACGCCTTTGACGGCCTGGTTTTTATAACCGCCTGCGATAAGATCGTACCCGGGATGTTGATGGCCGCGGCGCGGCTGGATCTGCCCTGCCTGGTGGTCAGCGGGGGGCCGATGCTGGCCGGGAACTTCCGGGGCCGCGCGGTGTCCCTGAGCAGCGTCTTCGAGGGGGTGGGCGCCGTCAAGGCCGGCCGGATGACCGAGGCGGAGCTGGCCGAACTGGAGGAAGCAGCCTGCCCGGGCTGCGGTTCCTGCGCCGGGATGTTCACCGCCAACTCCATGAACTGCCTGACCGAGGCACTGGGAATTGCGCTCCCCGGCAATGGCACCATTCCCGCCGTCAGCGCGGCGCGCCGCCGCCTGGCCAAGGAAGCGGGGATGCAGGCGGTCGAACTGGTGCGGCGGGACCTGCGGCCGTCCAGGATCATGACCCCGGCCGCCTTCGAAAACGCGCTAACGGTGGACATGGCCCTGGGCTGCTCGACCAACACCGTGCTGCACCTGTTGGCCATTGCCCATGAGGCCGGAGTGGCTATCGACCTGAAACTGGTCAACGAAATCAGCGCCCGCACCCCCAACCTCTGCCGGTTGAGTCCGGCCGGGCCGTTCCACCTGCAGGACCTGGACGAGGCCGGGGGTATCCCGGTAGTGCTGGCCGAACTGGACGGCAAGGGGCTCATCAACCGGGAGGCGCTGACCGTCACCGGCCGGACGGTGGCCGAGAACTTCGCCGGCTGCCGGAACCGGCGGCCCGACATGGTCCGCTCCGCGGCGGAGCCGTACGCTCCGAGCGGCGGCCTGGCCATCCTCTGGGGTAACCTGGCGCCGGACGGCGCCGTGGTGAAGGCTTCAGCCGTGGCGCCGGAGATGATGCGCCACCGCGGCCCGGCCCGGGTCTTCGACTCCGAGGAGGCGGCCGTGGAGGCGATCCTGGAGGGGAGCATCAAGAGCGGCGAAGTGGTGGTGATCCGCTACGAGGGTCCCAAAGGCGGTCCGGGAATGCGGGAGATGTTGACCCCCACTGCCGCGTTGGCCGGCATGGGCCTGGACCGCGAGGTCGCCCTGCTGACCGACGGCCGGTTTTCGGGCGCTACCCGCGGCGCGGCGATCGGCCATATTTCGCCCGAGGCCCAGGAGGGCGGCCCTATCGCCGCCCTGCGGGACGGGGACCTGATCGAGATCAACATTCTGGAACGGACCCTGAGCGTGGACCTGGACGCTGGGGAGCTGGCGCGGCGGCTGGCGGCGTGGGATCCACCGGCGCCAAAGGTGGAAAAGGGCTATCTGGCCCGCTATGCGCGGCGCGTGCGTTCGGCCTCCACCGGGGCCATTGTCCGGGACGATCCGGAATGAGGAGTGAGAAGATGCTTACCGGGGGACAAATACTGGTTGAATGCCTAAGGAACGAAGGGGTGGACACCATCTTTGGCTACCCCGGGGGCGCGGTGCTGCCCATCTACGACGCCCTTTACGACGCCGATATCCGCCACATCCTGACCAGACACGAGCAGGGGGCGGCGCACGCGGCCGACGGTTACGCGCGGGCCACCGGTCGCCCGGGGGTTTGTCTCGCCACGTCCGGTCCCGGGGCCACCAACCTGGTGACCGGGCTCGCCACCGCGTCCATGGACTCGGTGCCCATGGTGGCGCTGACCGGCCAGGTTCCGACCAGCCTATTGGGGAAGGACTCCTTCCAGGAGGCTGACATTACGGGGATCTCCATGCCGATCACCAAGCACAACTATCTGGTGCGGGACGTAAACGACCTGCCGCGGATCATCAAGGAGGCGTTCTATATTGCCACCACCGGCCGGCCCGGCCCGGTGCTGATCGACATTCCCCGGGACGTTTCGGCGGCGAAAACCGAGTACCGCGATCCTGGCCCTATTGGCCTGCGCGGTTATCAGCCCCGGCTGGCCGGCGAACCGGCGAAGATCGCCGCCGCGGCTAAGGCCATCGCCAAGGCCCGGCGCCCCGTGATCTACGCCGGGGGCGGCGTGATCAACTCGGGGGCGGCTGGACAGCTCCGGAAGCTGGCCGAAACGCTTATGGCCCCGGTGGTGGTTACGCTGATGGGCCTGGGCGGCTTCCCGGCCGACCACCCGCTTTACCTGGGCATGCTGGGTATGCACGGGTCCCGGTACGCCAACTACGCGGTCAGCGAGTGCGACCTGCTGCTGGCGATCGGGGTCCGCTTTGACGACCGGGTGACCGGCAAAGTGGAGACCTTCGCGCCCCACGCCACCATCATTCACATCGACATTGACCAGGCCGAACTGGGCAAGAACGTGTCGGTGGACATCGCCATCGCGGGCGACGTGCGCACCGTGCTGGTGGACCTGTTGAAACACCTGACCAGCAACCCCGACCCGGCCTGGAACGAAAAGATCCAGCACTGGAAGAAAGAATACCCGTTGGACTACCGGAAAGAGGGGATGCGCCCGCAGGCCGTGATCAGGGAGATCGCGGAGGTGACCGCTGGCCGGCCAGTCCGGATCACCACCGAGGTAGGACAGAACCAGATGTGGACCGCTCAGTATTTTCCCTTCACCCGCCCGCGCAGCTTTATTTCTTCGGGTGGCTTGGGTACCATGGGCTACGGTTTTCCGGCCGCCATCGGGGTGCAGGTGGCCTGCCCCGACGAGCTGGTTTTCGATATTGCCGGGGACGGCAGCATCCAGATGAACATCCAGGAACTGGCCACCGCGGTGAACTACGAACTGCCCATCAACGTGGCCATCCTGGATAATGGTTACCTGGGCATGGTCCGGCAGTGGCAGGAACTGTTCTACAACCGCCGCTATTCGCAGACCGAGCTGCGGAACCCGGATTTCGTGAAGATCGCCGAGGCCTACGGCGCCGAGGCTCTCCGGGTGGAGAAGGTGACGGAAATCCGCCCGGCCCTGGAGCAGGCCGTCGCCTCCTCGAAGCCGGTGCTGCTGGACTTTATTATCGAGCGCGAGGAGAACGTGATGCCGATGGTTCCGCCTGGGGAATCTATCAACAAGATGCTGGGCTAGCCGGCATTATCCCGGGGACGGCAAGGAGGGGAGACCAGATGCGCAGTACCTTTTCGGTTCTAGTGGAGAACAATCCAGGGGTCCTGGCCCGGGTGGCCGGTCTTTTTAGCCGCCGGGGCTACAATATCGACAGCCTGTCGGTCAGCCGCACCGACGACCCCACCATTTCCCGGATGACCATTGTGGTGGAGGGGGACGAAACCATTCTGGATCAGGTGGCCAAGCAACTGCGGAAACTGGTGGACGTAATTCGGGTGCGGGACATCACCAACGATCCCTACGTGGACCGCGAACTGGTCCTCATTAAGGTGAACGCGGACTCGGCCAAACGGGGGGAAATCATGCAGATTGTAGAGATCTTCCGGGGCCGAATCGTGGACGTGGGGGAGCACACCTGTATCGTTGAGGTGACCGGCGACGAAGGCAAGATCAACGCCATCGAGAGTGCCCTCAAGCCGTTCGGAATTGTCGAACTAGTGCGCACCGGGAGGGTGGCCTTGCAGCGGGGGACCCAAACCGTCCTCGTGGAAGAATGATCCTGGTTAACTTGCGGGAAAAGCCGGGAAGCCGTTTTAAGTGCTGTTTTGCTACTTGGATGGCGGCTTCGCCCGAGGATAAAATTTATGGAGGGGAAGTGCTCTCTAATGAAAGTGTATTACGATGCTGATGCCCGTCTAGAACTGCTGGCGGGCAAGACGGTAGCGGTGATCGGCTACGGCAGCCAGGGACACGCCCAGGCCCAGAACCTAAACGACAGCGGCGTCTCCGTGGTGGTCGGGTTGCGGCCAGGCAGCCCCAGCCAAGCCCGAGCCGAGGCCGACGGCCTGCGGGTACTCCCGGTGCCGGAAGCGGCCGCGGCCGGAGATATCATCCAGATCCTGGTGCCGGACGAGCACCAGGCCGTGCTGTACAAGACCGACATCGCGCCACACCTGACGGCGGGCAAGGCGCTGATGTTTTCACATGGTTTCAACATCCACTTTAAACAGATCGTGCCGCCGGCTGACGTGGACGTGTTTATGGTGGCGCCCAAGAGCCCGGGCCGGATGGTGCGCCGGCTCTACCAGGAAGGGAAGGGCGTGCCCGGGCTGATCGCGGTGCACCAGGATGCCAGCGGCCAGGCGCGCGACCTGGCGCTGGCCTACGCGCGGGCGATCGGCTGCACCCGGGCCGGGGTGTTTGAAACCACTTTCCGCGAAGAGACCGAAACCGACCTGTTCGGCGAGCAGTGCGTGCTCTGCGGCGGGGTGACCGAACTGATCAAGGCCGGGTTTGAGACCCTGGTCGAGGCCGGTTATTCCCCCGAGATCGCTTACTTCGAGTGCCTGCACGAGCTGAAGCTGATTGTTGACCTGATCAACGAGGGCGGGCTGACCAAAATGCGCCAGAACGTTAGCAATACTGCCGAATACGGCGACTACATGGTCGGTTCGCGGATCATCAACGAGGACGTGCGCGCGGAGATGCGGGCCGTACTGGCCGAGATCCAGAGCGGCATTTTCGCCAAGGAGTGGATCCTGGAGAACCAGGCGGGGCAGCCGTCCTTCAAGGCCATGCGCCGCCAGGAGCAGGAGCACCTGATCGAGGAAGTGGGCGTCGAACTCCGGAAGATGATGCCCTGGCTAAAGTAGTCTTTCTTGGTGGGAGAGGGGGCTAGACCATGAGTGAGCACGTCTACATTTTTGATACCACCCTGCGAGACGGAGAGCAGTCCCCGGGGGTGAACCTGAACATCCGTGAAAAGCTCCAGATCGCCCACCAGCTGGCCAGGCTGAACGTGGACGTGATCGAAGCCGGCTTCCCCTTCGCCTCCGCCGGCGACTTCCGGGCGGTGCAGTCCGTAGCGCGCGAGGTGCGCGGCGTGACCGTGGCCGGGCTGGCCCGGGCCAGGGCGTCGGACATCGACCGGGCGTGGGAGGCGCTGCGGGAGGCCGAACAGCCCCGGATTCACACCTTCATCGCCACCTCGGACATCCACATGCAGCACAAGCTACGGATGAACCGGGACGCGGTCCTGGAGGCGGCCGTGGAGGCGGTGAAACGCGCCAAGGGCTACACCAGCGACGTGGAGTTTTCAGCCGAGGACGCCTTTCGTTCTGACCTGGAGTTCCTCTGCCGGGTGCTGGCGGCGGTCATCGCCGCCGGGGCGACTACCGTGAATATCCCCGACACCGTGGGCTATGCCATGCCCGACGAGTTCGGGGAATTCATCCGCCAAGTGCAGGAGCGCACGCCCGGGATCGAAAAGGTGGTGGTCAGCGTGCACTGCCACAACGACCTGGGCCTGGCAGTGGCCAACTCCCTGGCCGCCGTGAAAAGCGGTGCCCGCCAGGTGGAATGCACCGTTAACGGCATCGGGGAGCGGGCCGGTAACGCCGCCCTGGAGGAAGTGGTCATGGCCCTGTATACCCGCCGGGAGAAGTACGGCCTGACCACTGGGATCCACACCAACGAAATTTACCACACCTCCAAGCTAATCAGCACCGTAACCGGCATGCCGGTCCAGTTCAACAAGGCCATTGTGGGCAAGAATGCTTTCCTGCACGAGTCGGGAATTCACCAGGATGGCGTGCTGAAAGAACGGACCACCTACGAGATCATCAACCCGTCCCTGGTGGGCATCACCTGCACCAACCTGGTGCTGGGCAAGCACTCGGGCCGCCACGCCTTCCGGCAGCGGCTGGCCGAGTTGGGCTTCGAACTTTCCGAGGACGAGCTAAACCAGGCCTTCGTCCGGTTCAAGGAACTGGCGGATACCAAGAAGCAGATCACTGACGAAGACCTGGAGGCAATCCTGGAAGAGACAATCCGCCAAGTACCGGCCACCTTCGAACTGGACTACCTGCACGTGTTCAGCGGTACCACCGTGAAACCGACGGCGGTGATCGGCCTGTTGATCGAGGGCGAGTTTGTCCAGGAGACGGCCTGCGGCAACGGCCCGGTGGACGCGGCCTACAAGGCCATTGAGAAGGCCACGGGCCGGAAATACGCGCTGGTTAGCTACGTGATCGACGCGGTCACCGGTGGCACCGACGCCCTGGCCAATGTGACCCTCAAGGTGCGGGACAAGGATAACCGCGTTTATACCGGCCGGGGTGTTTCCACCGATGTGCTCGAAGCAAGCGCTCGGGCCTACGTGAACGTGATGAACAGGATCGTGTACGACCAGAAAACGCGCAAGCAGGATTGAGGTGAAAAACCGATGGGCATGACCATCACCGAGAAGGTACTGGCCCGGGCGGCTAGGCGGGACCGGGTCGCGCCGGGCGAGCTGATCTCGGCCCGGGTGGACGTCGTGCTGGGCAACGACATCACGGCGCCCCTGGCCATCCGGGAGTTTCGAAAGATTGGGGTGGACCGGGTGTTCGACCCGGAGCGGGTGATTTTGGTGCCCGACCACTTTGTGCCCAACAAGGACATCCAGTCGGCCGAACAGGCCAAAGAAATGCGGGACTTCGCCCGTGAACAGGGTCTGACTAACTACTTCGAAATCGGGCGCATGGGTATCGAGCACTGCCTGCTGCCCGAACAGGGCCTGGTGGGCCCGGGCGACGTGGTGATCGGGGCGGACTCCCACACCTGCACCTACGGCGCCCTCGGGGCGTTTGCCACCGGCGTGGGCAGCACCGACCTGGCGGCGGCCATGGCCCTGGGCGAGACCTGGTTCAAGGTGCCCGCGTCCATCAAGTTCATCTACGAGGGCGAACTACCCGAGTGGGTGGGCGGCAAAGACCTGATCCTTCACACCATCGGGGATATCGGCGTGGAGGGGGCGCTCTACCAGGCCATGGAGTTCACCGGGCCGGCCATCGAGAACCTGTCCATGGACGGACGGTTCACCATGGCCAACATGGCCATCGAGGCCGGGGCGAAGAACGGAATTATCGCTCCTGACGGGCGGACCATCGAGTACGTCCGCGGCCGGGCCCAGCGTCCCTACGAAATCTTCCAAAGCGACCCGGATGCCGAGTATGCCCGGGTCATCACCTACGACGTGAGCCAGATCGAGCCCCAGGTGGCCTTCCCGCATTCGCCGGATAACACCCGGCCGGTGACCGAAGCCGGGCAGGTGGAGATCGACCAGGTGGTGATTGGCTCCTGCACCAACGGTCGACTGGAGGACTTGCGGCTGGCGGCCCGGGTGCTGATGCGGCACCGGGTGCACAAAAACGTGCGTTTGATCGTTATCCCCGGCACCCAGGAAATCTACCGCCGGGCCATGGACGAGGGACTCCTGGCCGTCTTCATCCGGGCCGGCGGCGCGGTGAGCACGCCCACCTGCGGTCCGTGCCTGGGCGGCCACATGGGCGTACTGGCCCGGGGTGAGCGGGCGGTAGCCACCACCAACCGCAACTTCGTGGGCCGCATGGGTCACCCCGAGAGCGAAGTGTACCTGGCCAATCCGGCGGTGGCGGCTGCCTCGGCGATTTTGGGCCGGATTGCCCATCCGAATGAGGTGACATAACATGCTATTGGAAGGAAAAGCGTGGAAGTTCGGCGACAACATCGATACCGACGTGATCATCCCCGCCCGTTATCTGAGCACCTCCGACCCGGCCGAACTGGCCCGGCACTGTATGGAGGACGCCGACCCGGGGTTCCCCGGGAAGGTGCGCCCGGGCGATATCATCGTAGGCGGCCGCAACTTCGGCTGCGGTAGTTCTCGGGAGCACGCGCCGCTGGCCATCAAGGGCGCCGGCGTATCCTGCGTGATTGCCCGGACCTTTGCCCGGATCTTTTACCGGAACGCCTTCAACATCGGCCTGCCGATCCTGGAGTGCCCGGCGGCGGTGGACGGCATCCGCACCGGCGACCGGGTGGCGGTGGACACCGCCTCCGGCACTATCAGGAACCTGACCACGGGCGAGGAATTTGCGGCCAAGCCGATCCCCCCGTTCATGCAGGAAATCATTAATTCGGGGGGCTTGATTGCGTACGTGCGGCGTAAATTGACCTGAGCGCACTTTTTAAGATATTAGCCGTAGGCCGGCAAAAAGGAGCACGATCTCCATGACCGTGATCCAGATTTACGATACTACGCTGAGAGATGGCACTCAAGGCGAGGGTATTTCCTTTTCGGTGGAAGACAAAATCAAAATCGCCCGCCAGTTGGACCGGCTGGGCGTTCATTACGTGGAAGGCGGCTGGCCCGGTTCAAACCCTAAGGACATGGAATTTTTCCAGCGCGTCCGGGATGAGCAGTTCCGGAACACCAAGATCAGCGCTTTCGGCAGTACCCGGAAAGCGGGCCGCCCCGCGTCCGTGGATCCCAACCTGCGGGCGATCGTGGACTGCGGGGTGCGCGTAGCGGCCATTTTCGGCAAGAGCTGGGACTTTCACGTTTACCGGGTGTTGGGGACCACCCTGGAGGAAAATCTGGCCATGGTCCGGGATTCGGTGGCCTTTCTGAAAAGTCACGGGCTGGAGGTTATTTTCGACGCCGAACATTTCTTCGATGGCTTTCGGGCGAATCCCCAGTACGCCATGGCCGTAGTGCGGGCGGCGCAAAACGCCGGAGCCGACACCGTTGTGCTCTGTGACACCAACGGGGGCACTTTGCCTACTGAATTAAAGGAGATTATGACTTACACGGGCCAGGCGCTGGAGGTGCCCCTGGGCATCCACGCCCATAACGACGGTGGTCTGGCGGTGGCCAACTCCATCCTGGCCGTGGAGGCCGGTTGCACTCAGATCCAGGGGACCGTCAACGGTTACGGAGAGCGCTGCGGCAACGTCGACTTGTGCACCGTCATCCCGAACCTGGTATTCAAGAAGCGGCTGCCGTGCATTCCCGAGGAGAACCTGGTGTACCTGACCGACCTGTCCCGCTACGTGAGTGAGCTGGCCAATATGAGCCCGGATGTGCGCCAGCCCTTCGTTGGAACCAGTGCCTTTGCCCACAAGGGTGGGGTGCACGTGAACGCCCTGCTCAAGGACTCCCAGACCTACGAACACATCCCGCCGGAGAGCGTCGGCAACAAGCGGCGGGTGCTAGTATCCGAACTCTCGGGCCTGTCGAACCTGGTATACAAATACCGCGAGCTGAACCTGGGGCTGGAGGAGGACAGCGCCGAGTGCCGGCGGATCCTGAGCGAACTCAAGGACCTGGAGCACCAGGGGTTCCAGTTCGAGGGCGCCGAGGGCTCCTTCGAGCTGCTGCTACGCAAGGCCTACAACGGCTACCGCAAACCGTTTATCCTGGAGACTATGCGGATTCTCACCGAACTGCGGGACGAGGGCCACGTGTACAGTGAGGCGATCATCAAGCTTCGCGTCAACGACCAGGTGGTGCATACCGCGGCCGAGGGGAACGGCCCGGTGAACGCGCTGGACGCCGCCCTGCGTAAGGCGCTGGAGGAATTCTACCCCGCCATCCGGCGGATGAAGCTGCACGACTACAAGGTGCGCGTGCTGAACGAGAAGTCGGGCACCGGGGCAGTGGTCCGGGTGCTGATCGAAACCGGAGACGGCCGGAAATCCTGGGGTACGGTGGGAGTTTCCGCCAACATCATCGAGGCCAGCTGGCAGGCCCTGGCAGACAGTTTCGCCTACGGAATCCTCAAACTCGGCGAAAACAGTGACTCCGAAGCCAAGGCGCCGTAAAGCGCCGTTTC
This sequence comes from Candidatus Desulfopertinax cowenii, assembly GCA_001899445.1. Taxonomy (GTDB): domain Bacteria; phylum Bacillota; class Desulfotomaculia; order Desulfotomaculales; family Desulforudaceae; genus Desulfopertinax; species Desulfopertinax cowenii. Next base: position 83,288 of record MPOA01000002.1, read on the forward strand.
CATTTATCGGAGAACTCCGGATCCGAACACGTTTTAAACCATCTACATACCATGTACCAAGCCTTGAAAGCGTGAAAAATGTGTGGTAAAGTTGAGCTGGTTGGCAATCTGGAGGCGTTTTACATAAATGGGGACTCTATTCGGTACTGACGGCGTCCGGGGCTTGGCCAACCGGGAACTTTCGCCTGAACTGGCCTTCAAGCTCGGCCGAGCCGGCGCCTATGTATTACGTGAGGAAACCGGAACCCGCGCGCTGGTGATCGGCCGGGACACCCGGCTTTCAGGGGATATGTTGGAGGGGGCACTCATCGCCGGCATCTGCTCGGTCGGGGTGGACGTTCTGCGGGCGGGCGTGCTGCCCACACCTGCCATTGCCTATCTGTCCCGCACGCTGGATGCCGGCGGCGTGGTTATCTCGGCTTCCCACAACGCTTACGAGGACAACGGCATCAAGTTCTTCGGGACCAACGGCTACAAGCTGCCCGATGCGCTGGAGGCGCGCATTGAACGCCTTGTCCTGGACGAGACCGCCATGCTGCCTACGCCCGCCGGGGCGGACATCGGCCGGGTGCGGGAGATCCCGGACGCCGGAGAGCGGTACGTCCGGTTCGCCTGCGGCACGGGACCGCCTGACCTGGGTGGTTTGCGGATCATAGTGGACTGCGCCCACGGGGCCGCCTACGAGGTGGCGCCCCAGGTGCTGGGCCGGCTCGGCGCCACCGTCATCCCGATCTTCAACACACCCGACGGGACCAACATCAACGCGGGCTGCGGTTCCACCCACCCGGAGGTGCTGCAACGGGCGGTGGTGGCCGAGGGGGCGGATCTTGGCCTGGCCTTCGACGGTGACGCCGACCGGTTGATCGCGGTTGACGAGCGGGGCCAGCTGGTGGACGGCGATCACCTCATGGTGATTTGTGGCAAGTACATGTGGCAACGCGGGTGCCTGGCCAAGGACACCCTGGTGATCACGGTGATGAGCAACCTAGGGCTGCACCTGGCCCTGCGGAAGGCCGGCATCCGGATCCTGCAGACCAAGGTGGGCGACCGCTACGTCCTGGCGGAGATGCTCCGGGCGGGCTGCTGCCTGGGCGGTGAGCAGTCGGGGCACATTATCTTCCTGGAATACAACACCACCGGCGATGGGATCATCACGGCGCTGCAATTGCTAAAAGTGATGCGCGAGACCGAGGAGCCCCTGTCGCGCCTGGCCGCCCAGATGGAACGGCTGCCCCAGCTGCTACGGAACGTGCGGGTTCAGGACCGGGCCGCGGTCATGGCCAGCCCGGTGCTGGCCGAGGCCATCGCCCGTTACGAGCACGGCCTCAACGGCGAGGGCCGCATCCTGGTCCGGCCGTCGGGTACCGAACCGCTGGTAAGGGTGATGGCCGAAGCCCGGAACGAGGCTATCCTGGAGGAGGTGGTGGAGGAACTGGTCCGGGTCGTCAGGCAAATCGACCGGGAACTGACCGTGGTCAGCTGAACAGATGAGCTGACTGACTGGCCGGAAAACCGCATAGCAAGCGCCTGGACCTGGGACTCGGGGGGCGAGTACCAGGTTGACGAGGGGGAGGTTTATCGAAGGATTCGGCGGATGCCTCCCGGCCCTGGTCACGGCCGTCAGCGGCGTTACAAAACCGCCGGGCAACCGGCGGGACAAAAGCGCCAGGTGACCGAAGGCAAAACGGGATCGCAAAGCCTGGGGGGACGGGTGCGCCTTTGTCCCTTTGTCGGCATATGCCTGCTGTGCTTTTTGCCGGCATTTTTTATTTGGCTTCAAAGGGGGTTTTGCGCAAATATGTGCGGGATCATGGGTTACAGCGGCTACCAGGAGGCGGTACCCGTGCTGATCGGCGGGCTGCGCCGCCTTGAATACCGCGGCTACGACTCGGCCGGCATCGTGATCGCCGAGAATGGCGGCCTGACCATAGAAAAACGGGCGGGAACGCTCGACGTGCTGGTGCGGGCCCTCAACAACCGCCGGTTCACGGCCACGTTTGGGATCGGGCACACCCGCTGGGCGACGCACGGTTCGCCCACCGACATCAACGCCCATCCCCACGCCGACTGCTCCGGGCGCCTGGCCGTGGTCCACAACGGCATCATCGAGAATTACCGCTTCCTGCGGAACTGGCTCAAATCCGAGGGGCACGTCTTCAAGTCGGACACCGACACCGAGGTGCTGCCCCACTTGATCGAGCAGTACTACCAGGACGACCTGTACCAGGCCGTGTCCCGGGCGCTGGAACACGTGGAGGGCAGTTTCGCCGTCCTGGCCCTGGCCCTGGACGAACCGGGCCGGCTGATCGTTGCCCGCCAGGATAGCCCGCTGGTGATCGGCCTGGGCGAGCGAGAGAACTTCATCGCTTCGGACATCCCGGCGCTCTTACCTTACACCCAGAACACCTACCTGCTGAACGACGGGGAAATGGCCGAGGTCAGCCCGGACGGGGTCAAGGTTTTCGACTTCAACGGCACGCCGGTCTTCAAGGATGTCTTCCAGGTGAACTGGGAGGCCGAACAGGCCGAAAAGGCCGGCTACGACCACTTCATGCTCAAGGAGATCCACGAGCAGCCCCGCGCCCTGCGGGACACCCTACGCGGCCGGGTGGACGAAAGCTGCTGGCAGGCGGTACTCGACGAACTTGACCTGGACCGCGGCGTCGCCCGCAGCCTAAAGAAAGTGTTCATCACCGCCTGCGGCACGGCCTTCCATGCCGGCGTGGTCGGGAAATACGTCATCGAGAAACTGGCCCGGGTGCCGGTGGAGGTGGACATCGCCTCCGAGTTTCGCTACCGCGACCCGCTCATCAACGCTGGCGATCTGGCCATTGTGGTCAGCCAGTCGGGCGAGACGGCTGACACCCGGGCGGCGCTGCGGGAGGCTCGCCGCCGGGGGGCCCGCGTCGTCGCCATCACCAACGTGGTCGGCAGTTCGGTCGCCCGCGAGGCGGACAGCATCCTGTACACCTGGGCCGGGCCCGAGATCGCGGTGGCCTCTACCAAGGCCTACGTCACCCAGCTGGCCGCCTTCTACCTGCTGGCCGTTTGGCTGGCCGGGGAGCGGGGCACCCTCCCGGACGACGAGCGGGAGGCCATCCTGCGCGCTCTCCGGGAGATCGACCACGGGGTAGAGACCCTGCTGGCCGACGCGGATCGGATCGCCGCTCTGGCCCACCGCTACCAGCAGCGGGAATGCTTGTTCTTCATCGGCCGCGGCCTGGACTACGCGGTGGCGATGGAGGGCAGCCTGAAGCTCAAGGAAATCTCCTACATCCACGCCGAGGCCTACGCCGCCGGCGAACTGAAACACGGCACCCTGGCCCTGATCACCGCGGGCGTGCCGGTGATTGCCCTGGCTACTCAGCCGGACCTCTTCGATAAGACCCTGAGCAACATCAAGGAAGTCAAGGCCCGCGGCGCCGAGGTGGTCACCCTCACCTTCGCCAGCGACCACGATACCGAGGACCTGGGTGACCACATCATCCACCTGCCGCCCACGCACCCGGTCCTGGCGCCCATCCTGGCCGTGGTTCCGCTGCAGCTCTTCGCCTACTACGCGGCGGTGTTCCGTGGTTGTGCAGTTGATAAGCCGAGGAATTTAGCGAAGTCCGTTACCGTGGAGTGACTTTTGCCGGTGGTGAATGCCGGGGCGGTTGGCCACCGTTAGGCCGACCGCCCCTTGGCGATTTTTATCTCTCCCAGATCTAGATGCCGCAGGTCTTTTGCCTCCGCTTGGATTTTGCCGATCACGGTAACCGGGGAGGCAGGTCTTGGCCTGTCGCTTGTGCTGGCGGGGGTCCTCCCGAAGAAGATACAGAAACAACTGCCTGCGGGCCAATAGGCGAGGTCCCCTTCATCCACCTCATCTTGCAGGACTTCATTTTCCGCCGTGACCGGGATCCGGAAATAAATCTCGTCACCCCAGTAGCTTCCCGAGGCCTGGAGTGGCAAAGCATCGTAGATTGCCTGCGCCGTTTTTGTATTGTTCAACCGCGCCTTGAACACCTTACCGCCGATTGTTATTTTAATGTCTTTTTCTTCCATAATGTCTCCCTCCGTACTTTGGTCCGTCCAGGGGTAAACCCAGACCGTTTCCCGCTGCAGCGTGCGGGGAAAACCACGCCCCTCTTTTTGCAGGGCCTCCCATTCAGACGCCGTGTAAACCAGAAGGTCGGCGGGCACCGGAAGCAGAGTGGTGTCGAACTTCAGCCCCCGTTTCTCAAAGGGCTGGTCGGTGTCGGCCACGATCACCACCAGGTCGAGGTCGCTGCCTACGCCCCAGTCGTCGCGCGCGTACGAGCCGAAATAACCTACACGCAGTACGTCGCGGCACTCTTCGGCCACCGCCCTGGCCCACTGCTGTACCGCTTTCCGTACCCGGGAAGCATCAGGCCATTTCAGCGTGGGCGAACTCAATGATCTCACGGGCATAGGCCAGGGCCTCCTTGCTCTGCAGTGCGCCGTAATGTTCAAACGGTGCACCTTCCGGGTGCCCGTTCGGGTAGCGCGTGGGGATGTAGTACCCGTCCAGGACGCGGGCCTTGTCCGCCAGGGCGGCGTCTACCACTACTGTCTCGGGGAGATCGCGCAAAAGCCGGGCGATCACATGGCCCCGGGCCTCCTGGCCCAGGTGCAGGTGCAAAGCCTTGACGGCCTTTTCGGCGGCCTGATGCGCAGCGAAACAAGCCCACTCGTGACGGCGCATCCGCCGGGAATCTTCGGCCTGTTCCAGGTCCCGCAACGCCTGTTTAAACCAGTCCCGAGCACGATTGGCCACCGTCTCTGACCTCCTTTTCGGGGCTCTTTCCTGGGGCTTTTTGGCAGTCCACACCTATATGTTAACACAGTTGGGCAGACTTTTGCTATTACTAGGGGTCAACCCGATTTCAAGGTAATGAGAACAATCTCCGGCCTATTGTTGAACCTTACCGGCAAAACACTTTCACCTAAGCCACCGTTAACAATCATGGTTGTAGAACCAGAGCTATACATTCCGTAGTCAAATTTAGGGAAAAATCCTTGCCCAGGCGCGACTACGGCCCCCAAAAAGGGAAGCCTAATTTGTCCCCCGTGAGTATGTCCTACTAATACCAGGTCAATGCTTGATTTAACTGCAGAAGGGAATATGTTTGGCGCATGGGCAAGCAATATTCTTGGTGCAGAACCAACGTTCACGAGCGCCGTATCCAAACGATCTCTGCCTAGATACGGATCATCTACACCCAGTATCCAAATATGTGAATGACCCCTATGAAATTTGCAAGAACTGTTCTCTAAGATTTGTACTCCTAGTGACTGTAGAGGAGATCTGATTTGATAATTAGTCCACCACTCATGATTGCCAGGAACAAAAAATATCGGCGTTGGTTTTAAACTGCTCACTAGGGTAATTGCTGGACCTATCTCAGGATTACCCTTAGCTACCAAGTCACCTGTAATTGCGACTAAGTCAAAGTTTTGTTTTTTAACTAAATCTACTAACTGGCTTTGGCTGTCGCCATATTCTTTGCTATGTAAATCACTTAAATGGAGAATCGTAAAACTGCGAAAATCTGATGGTAGATTCGGGATAACGATCGTGTATCTTTTAACTGAAATAGAATGTGTTTCGAAATACAAGTACGAGAGTAGTCCGACTCCACCCAAAACAAATGCTCTACGAGACATGCGCTTGACTTCCAACCAAAAACCCCCTTGTTGCTTCAACACAATTTGTCGCTGACTGACACGCGCCAATGTTGCGGTCATTGACCGGACGGATGACACCGGGAACCGTGGAAGTAGTGTCCTGCTCATTCCAGCGGTCCCCAATCGCCTTTGGGTTAGCTTACCATAGAGAACCCACCGGGGCCAGCCCAGTCGTTTCTTGGAGCTTTGTCCCGGCGGGTCTGTCTTGAGGGCGTTCATGTGCTCCAAGCTAAAAAGTCCAAACACTTCGCGAGTCCAAGAAAAGAATTGCTCTTCGATAAAGTCATGTGCTATCCTGGCGTCAGGAATATCCTCTCCAGTATTGGTGTTTTGTGCTAAATAAAGCACCCAAGGCAATGTTTCCAGGTATAGTAGTTGCCGCGCTTTGCCCTACCCATCACCGCCGAAGGCGAGCTGCTTGGCCTGTTCGCCTTTGTCAGCGGTGGCCGGGGCACGGAGATAGACGCGGAGCATACCCTGGTGGAAGTAGGCCAGCGGCTTTTTTGCCCTGCACCTCTTAGGAGGCAAGCGCGTGACCCTGCGCAAGAAAGTATTAATCCCCGTCGCGGCCATGTTCGCCGGATTAATGGTCCTTCTTTACGGTGCCGCGCATTCTATCCTGCTGGATGGCTATCTGGAACTGGAGCAGGAGAAGACCCGCGAGGACGTCAACCGTGCCGTGAGCACCTTGACGGATAAACTCTGCGAGCTGAACCGGGGAGTCGGCGACTGGGCCGCCTGGGATGACACCTGTGCCTTCATGGCGGGCGACGACCCCGGTTACGTCAAGCGGAACCTCATCGAAGATACCTTCATCATTCTCCGGCTAAACTTCATGTTCTTTATTGATCCCGCGGGCCGGACGGTCTTCGCCCGGGCCTTCGACCTGGAAGCCGAAGAGTGGAGGCCCATTCCGCCTGCTTTTTGGGAACACCTGGGACCCGGCAGCCCCCTCCTCAACCACCCCGACCCGGAAAGCAGCGTCCAGGGCATCATCCTGCTCCCCGAAGGCCCCTTGCTCGTCGCCGCGCAGCCCATTCTCACCAGCGAAAGGGAAGGCCCGATCCGGGGCACGCTGATCTGGGGACGGTACCTGGATGCCGTAGCCGTGGAACGGCTGTCCGCGCTGACCCACCTCTCCCTCTCGGTGCACCGGCTCGATGACGCCCAGTTGCCCTCCGATCTGGAGCTCGTCCGGGCCGCCCTGTCCAAGGATACGGAAGTACTGGTCCGCTCCCTGGACGCCGACTCGGTCGCGGGTTACACGCTGTTGGAGGACATCTACGGCCGCCCCGTGCTCGTGCTGGAAGTGCTGCGGCCGCGGTCCATTTACCAGCAGGGATTAGCCAGCATCGGGTTTTTTATCTGGAGCTTTCTCTCGGTGAGCCTGGTGGTCAGCGCGGGGATCCTGCTGTTCCTGGAAAAGGCGGTCCTGTCCCGGCTGGCGCGGCTTAGCGCCGGCGTGGGCAGTATCGGCGCCAGCGGAGACCTGTCGACACGTCTCCACCTGCCGGGAAGCGACGAACTCGCAAGCCTGGCCAACACCATAAACGGAATGGTGGCCACGCTGGAACACTCCCGAAACGAACTACGGCAGAACGAGGAGCACTACCGCAACCTGGCCCTCCAGCTGCAGACGGCGCACCGCCAACTGCTGGACATCATCGAGTTTCTGCCCGACGCCACCTTTGTCATCGACCGGGATCACAAGGTGATCGCCTGGAACTGCGCCATGGAGGAACTGACCGGGGTCGCGAAAGAGGACATCCTGGGCAGGGGCGGTTTTGCCTACGCCCCACCCTTTTACGGCCGGCCGCGGCCGATGCTGATCGACTTCGTGGGCACCAAGGACCCGGAGATCGGGCGCTGGTACAAACACTACGAAATCAAGGGGGATACCGTCTACGCCGAAGACTACGCGCCTCTTGCCTACGGCGGGCGGGGCGCTTTCCTGTGGGCGAAGGCCTCGGTGCTCTTTGACAGCCGGGGAGACCGGGTGGGCGCCATCGAATCCATCCGGGATATCACCGACCGCAAGCAAATGGAGGAGCGACTCAAGTACCTGAGCCTGCACGATTCCCTGACCGGCCTGTACAACCGGGCCTACTTCGAGCAGGAAATGCGGCGCCTGGAGACCGGACGCCGCGTTCCGGTTGGCCTCATCGTTTGCGACGTGGACGGGCTCAAGCTGGTCAACGACTCCCTGGGACACACCACCGGAGACGCCCTGTTGGTGGCGGCCGCCGGCGTCCTCAAGGAGTCCTTCCGCGCCGAGGACGTGGTGGCCCGCGTGGGCGGGGATGAATTCGCCGTGTTGCTTCCCGGATGTGACGGAGCGGCCGTGGAAGCCTCCTGCCGGCGGATCCGGGAAGCCGTCGCGCGGTACAACCGGGAAAACCCGGACCTCCCCTTGAGCGTGTCCACCGGTGCGGCGGTGAGCAGCGAGGGGCCCATAAACATGGACGATCTCTTCCGGGAAGCCGACAGCGCCATGTATCGCGAGAAACTGCACCACAGCCAAAGCGCGCGCAGCACCATCGTGCAGATCTTGATGAAGGTGCTGGAGGCCCGCGACTACATCACCGAAGGCCATAGTGACCGGCTGGAGAAACTGGTGGTCCGCATGGCCCGGGCCCTGGACCTTCCCGAACGCAGCATCGCCGACTTGCGGCTCCTGGCCCGCTTTCACGACATCGGCAAGGTGGGCATCCCCGACCGCATCCTCTTCAAAGAGGGGCCGCTCAGCCCCGAGGAAAAGAGGGAAATGCAGCGGCACGCCAAACTCGGCCACCGCATTGCGCTTTCTGCGCCCAACCTGGCCCCGATTGCCGATCTCATCCTCAAGCACCAAGAATGGTGGAACGGTGAGGGTTATCCCCTGGGGCTTAAGGGAGAAGAGATCCCCCTGGAGTGCCGCATCCTGGCCATTGCCGACGCCTACGACGTCATGACCAACGATCGCCCCTACCGCAAGGCGCTGACGCCCGCGCAGGCGAAGGCCGAACTCAAAAGGTACGCCGGCACCCAATTCGACCCCCGGCTGGTAGAGATGTTCCTGCAAATACTCGAACCGGAATAAACACAATGGTCGATTTTAGGCTTCGGAACCGGCGAATTTGTCTACCGGCCATAATTCCAGTATAATTAGCCAAATACCATTGTTTGGGAGGAAAAGCACTTGGAACTGATTGAGGCGATCAGGACTCGGCGGAGTATTCGGAGGTTTAAGGACGAGCAGATTCCGGAGCAGACGATCAGGGAACTGCTGGAACTGGCCATTTGGGCGCCTAACGGCATGAACCGCCAACCCTGGGTCTTTGCCGTGGTACAGGACCGGGAATTCCTGCAGCGGCTCTCCGAACAGGCCAAAGCGTCCCTGTTGGAAAGGGTTGAGGCACTACCCGTCCTGGAGCGGTATAGCCGTTTAATGGCCAACCCGAAATTTAACGTTTTTTACAATGCGCCTACCCTGGTGTTGATTTACGGTGACACCGGGGCGCTGACGTTCAGGTACGATTGTAGTCTGGCCGCCCACAATCTAATGCTGGCCGCCTGGGACCGGGGCATCGGCAGCTGCTGGATTGGTTTTGCCCACTTTGTCTGTGACACGCCCGAGCTGAAGGAAGAGTTCAACGTTCCCAAGGACCACGAACTGGTGGCTTCGATCATCCTGGGCTACCCTGAGACTGTTCCTTCCAAAGGCAAGAGACGGGAACCCCACATCGTTAGTTGGAAAAAATAATGGGCTTTACCCGCGAGTTTTCGGCCAAATCTAAACTGCCGTCCCCGATGACTATTTCTCCGGTCTCCAGTCCGCTGACGATTTCGATGTACTGGCCGTCACTGATGCCTGTTTCGACCAGCCGGTGTTGTATCCGGCCTTCCACAACGGCCAGCACCATTTTTTGGCCGTCAGCGGTGGTGCGCACCGCCTGGCGGGGCACGGCCGCTACGTTCTCCCGGCGGTGGGTTTCGATGGCGACGGTAACTTCGTAACCCGGTTTCAGGACGGAACGGTCCTCCAGGGAAATCAGCACCGGCACTCGCCGTTGGGTGACGCCCAGGGGCGAGTGCTTTTCCTCGGCCCGGGGATAAATCTTGCGTACCTCCCCTGCCAGCGCTTCAGTGCCCAATGCCGGTGCCGTGACGGTTACTTTCTGCCCCACTGTAATTTCCGGCAGGTCGTCACTCAGGATGTCCGCCTTAACTTCCAGTTGGTCGATCGGGGCGACGGTCGCCACCAGGTAACCCGGGGGCAGCGTTTGGTTTTCCTTGACCAGCAGGCTCAGCACGACGCCGCCGGCGGGGCTCTTCACCACCAGCTGCTGTTCCTGGGCGGTGAGGCGCTGCAGGGATTGGTTCAGGCGGGCCGCCTGGGCCAGGATACCGTCCAGATGAGCCTGCTGCTCTTTCAGATTCTGTTCCAGGGTTTCCACCAGCAGCTGGGCCTGCTCGTACTCCATCCGGGGGGCGGCATCGGCTTCCAGGAGTTTTTCGGTACGGGCCAGGTTGTCCCGGGCCTCCCTGAGCTGCAGTTCGGTACGGGCAATCCCGGCTTCAGTGGCGGCGATGGTGGCGTTGGCCTGGTCCAGTTGGGTACGCATCTCGTTGAGCTGTAGGGCTAGGTCCAGGCTTTCCAGCACCAGCAGGGTTTCTCCTTCTTTGACCGCCTGGCCGGTTTGCACCGCCACCCGCACCACCCGGCCGCCCGCGGCGGTGTACACGTTGTACTCCCGGGCGGGCTGTACGTACCCGGTGTCTTTTACGGTCTGAACAATGTCCCGCCTTTCGACTTCGACCGTTTCTACCTCCACGGCGCCGCCCACGAGTGCGCTTGCCGCCGCTGCACCCGCCATGCCGATGGCCGTGACTGCCAGTAAAACCTTCTTCCACAGTTTCATGCGGATCCCCCTTATCAATCTCTGTTTTTAAGTACCTCCACCAGATCCAGCCGCGCCACGCCCCTGGCGGCGAACCGGTGCGCCACCAGGATGAATAGTATCCCGCCCAGGGCGGCGAACAGATAAGTTTGTAAGCTGATCACCACCGGCAAGGTGTAAAGATCAGTGCTTTGGGCTTGGGCGGCGATGATCCCCCGCGCCAGCAGGTAACCGAAAGGCAGGCCCAGCACCACGCCCACAGCGGACTGCAGCACCGTTTCCTTCAACAACAGACCGGAAACCTCCCCGGAGGTGAAACCTACCACCCGCAGCGAAGCCAACTCCCTCCGGCGTTCGCTAAAACTGACGACTGCTGTGTTGTACACGATGGCGAAGCCCAGGACCACGGCGAAACCGATCATAATGCTTACCGAGTAGATCATCAGGTCGAGCACCTTGGTAATGTTATCCAGTTCTTTTTGCCGGCTCATGATTGCGGCCACCCCGGTCATGTCGTTAAGACTGGCCTCCACCGCCGGGGCAAGGCCGGGATCGACCTGCAGCATCACCCCGGAGACCAGGTTCCGTTCCTGCAGCGCCCGATTGGCCTGTTCCAGGGAGACGAAGGCCCCGCTGCCGACCAACTGCTGGTTGATACCGATAACCGTGAAGTCCTCGTACCGGGAAGGACCCATTTCCAGGAGGGTCTCCACCGTCACCCGGTCACCCACCTGCACCTCCAGTTTCGCCGCCGTTCGCTCGTTGAGGATCATTCCGGCCTCCGGCACCGGGAGGGTGCGGCCGGTTTTGGTGACCAGGGTGCGCATGGTGGCGTCGGGGGGCAGGCCCACCAGCACCTCGTCCTCGGAGCGGCCCGCGAATTGTATCCGAACCGGCACCTGCAACAGAGGCTCCGCCCTCAGCACCCCGTCCAGGCGGGTGATGCTTGCTATTTCCCTTTCGTGCACCGGCGTGGTGAAGTGTACCAGGTAGTCGTAGTCCTGGTCTTGGTAAAAGTGCCGCTGCAGCATGTAACCAACGGAATCGTTGGTGGAGAAGGCCACCACCAGCATGCCCACAGCGAAAACCACCCCGACCAGGGTCAGCGCGAACCGGGTCCGGTTGCGGCTGATGGTCCGCAGGCCGAGGCGCCAGGTGAGATTCAGCCTGGCCCACAGCCAGGACCAGCGTTCCAGCAGGGCCTTCCTGCCGCTCTTTGGCGGTTCCGGACGCATGGATTCGGCGGGATTGATGCCCACCACGCCCCGGGACGCGATCAACCCGGCCAGGGTGCCCACGCCCAGGCTGAGCAGAAAACCGTAGGCGATGGCGGTCAGGTTGACCCCGCTGAGGGTCTCCGGCAGGTTGATGAACTGAGCGTAAAGCTGCGACAGACCGGAGGCGACCAGCAGGCCGAGCAGACTACCCAGTACGGCACCCACAACGGCGACCGCCAAGGCGTAGCCGGTGTAGTGCAGCATGATCTGGCGGTTGTTGTAACCCAGGGCCTTCATGATTCCGATCTGCAGGCGCTGCGCCTTGACGATCCGGCCCAGCAGGATGAACTGGATGCCGGCGGCGATGCCCAGGAAGACGATCGGCAGGATGATCGCACTGGCCCGGAGGCCGTCCAACTCCGCCTGCATGACGGCGTGGCTCAGCTGCTGGTCCCGGGGGTAGCTGGACAGGTTGCCGTAGGGTTCCAGGATTTCTTTAACGGCGGCGGCCACCTGCTCCCCGTCCGCCCCCGGGGCCAGCTGCAGCACTACTTGGTTGATCTGGCCGGACAGGTTCAGTAGCTGCTGCGCCTGGTGGTGGGGGAGCATGATGATACCGAAGGTCTCCGGTTCCGGCATCAGGGTGGCGCTGTCCTTGATGGGGTAGATGAACTCTGGGCTGGTGGCGGTGCCGACGACGGTCAGCGGGACCCGCTGGCCTCCGACCACCACGTTCAGGGTGTCGCCCGGACCCAGGCTGTTGGCCGCGGCGTACTGGGGATCTATCAGGACTTCCACCCCGCCGCCCTGGGGATAGCGGTCGAAAAGACGGCCGGTGAGCAGATGGAGGCGGTTGACCTCCGTCTCCATGGGCATGGGGCAGCTGACCAGGCGGGCGGTGGCCCGCTGGTTGTCCGCCTTGAGCAGCGGTACGTCGGTCTGGATCCGGCCGGTGGCGTTGGCCACACCAGGCAGCGCCTCGATTTGCCGGACCACTTGCTGGGGTGCCCGGACCACGTGGAAGTAGTAGTCGGCGAAGTTGTTCTCCCGGTAGAATGCTTCCTGCGACTGGTGTAGGTTAAGATAGGCGGTACCCATGGAGATGTACACCGCAATTCCCAGCGTGACCACCGCCACCACCGCCAGGAACTGGCCTTTGGTGCTCCGGATGGTCCGGGCAAGTTTTCTGGTGAGAGCGTTCATCACCATTCAATCCTTTCAGGGGACACCGGGTTTGGGTTCTCGGTGATCTCCACGATCCGGCCGCTGCGCATGCGCACGATCCGGCCGGCCATGGCTCCGATGGCGGTGTTATGAGTGACGATCACCACCGTTCGGCCTCTTTCCCGGTTCACTGCCGCCAGCAGGCTGAGGATCAGCTTGCCCGTCTGGTAATCCAGGTTGCCGGTGGGCTCGTCGCACAGGAGCAGGCGGGGGTTTTTTACGATGGCGCGGGCGATGGCCACGCGTTGCTGCTCGCCGCCGCTGAGCTGGGACGGAAAATGGTCCATCCGGTCGGCCAGGCCCACCTCTTTCAGTACCTGTTCCACGGGCAACGGGCTATCTACCAGGTTCGCGGCCAGCTCCACGTTTTCCCGAGCGGTGAGATCGGGAATGAGATTGAAAAACTGGAACACAAAGCCGACCTCGTTTCGCCGGAAGCGGGTGAGCTGCCTGTCCCCGGCCCGGCTCAGGTCTTCACCGCGGTAATACGCCCGGCCGCTGGAAGGCAGGTCCATGCCGCCCATGATATTGAGGAGCGTACTTTTCCCTGAACCGCTGGGCCCCAGGATGACCAGCAACTCGCCATCCCGGATTTCGAGTACCGTTTCCCTGAGGGCTTCGACGGTCACCTCGCCCATGACGTAGTTCTTGGTTACCCGGTCCAGTTTCATCAATATCCTGTCGGAGGCGATTTTCTCGGTCATGGTTTATTACCCATCCTTTACTGTTTTTGGAGTGTTCCTGAAGATTTCACCTCTTCGCCAGCGCTTGTACTGTTCGTCGATATCTGCCAGGTACCAGTCCACGAAATCCAGGTAATCCTTCAAGCCCTGCAGATTTTCTGTGGCTTTCCGGTTGTGGGGTGAAACGGAACCCAGACCGTAGTCGATCAATCGCTGCCATTCCCGGATGGATTTGGTTTTGTTGCGCAGGACGTTGATGAGATTGCGGGTGGCAGCCTGGTAATAGGCTCTGCGTTCACCTGGGATACTTACTTTTTCAAAAATCCCGATCGCCTGTCCCTGGCGCACGGTCAGGGAGGCGGTGGCCTTGCTGAACAGCAGGTCCCTGGAGATTTGATCCAGGTTTCTCGGTCTGTCTGCCAACAATAGATAACCCAGAACCCGGCCCAGAGTTCTTGAACCGGCGGACTTTTCCACCAGTAGTCCCAGCTCTTCTATAAAACGCAATTCCCCGCTTTTCATAACCACTGTTACCTCCCTAAAGCTTATTATATATTTAATTAGTTTAATTTCAATTAAATAATTTTACCTCCCAGGGATGGGAAGCGGTCTGTAGCGTCCCGGGTGGCAAAGGTTGATAATCCGTCCGGTTTTTATTAGGCTTATAAGGGTAGAACCAGAATCAACGTTTTTCGGAAAGGACCAGGTTTCAGGTTTATGGGTGATTATCACGACGAAGCAACCGTAGAGCGGATTGGCCGGGCGATCAGCTTGGGCGAACAGTTCCAGGGTGCAGTGGCCCGGACAGCGGAAGAATTCGAGAAAATACCGGCCTTTATCCGGCCGTTCGCGGAGAAACGGTTCCGGGACAAGACCGGCCGGAGCATTGAGGAGTGGGCACACAGCGCGAACGACCTGGTGGAACAATTGGAGAAAATGGCGGCGGCGGACGCGGCGGCCTGGGCGGAGTTTCGCGGTTATTACCCGCGACTCCGGGAGTTGTTGGTTCAGCTGGGCGACTATTGCCGGGCGGTACCGGGCGAACTGGCCTTGTTTACCAGGGACGCGGAAAAACTACGCAAGGTGCAGCAGGTGATGGACGAGCGCGAAGCGCTACTCCGGTCCCTGGTGGCGGCACTGGACGAGCTTTAAGGGGACGGTCCGAATTGAAATTTGCCAAATAATAGAGGTTCGGGTTTTGACGGCCGGGAGGGTAAAACAGGGAAGGGGGCAAAAGCGCCCGGCGATGGACGGTAAGACCTGGCTGCGCTATTCCATTAGCATCTGGGACGACCTGGTTAAGACCGGCGAGGAACGGCAGTACGATCACCCGGCCATGTTTCCGTCCGGACTCACGGACCGCCTGCTGGAGATTTTCGGTCCGGGTCGGGGCGGACTGGTGCTGGACCCGTTCATGGGGAGCGGGAGCACCCTGTGTTCGGCCTACCGTCACGGCTGCAACTCCGTCGGCTTTGAGCTGTCCGGGCGGTTCATCGAGCTGGCTCGCCAAAGACTGGCCGCCCTGGGGGCGGCGCCCGGCGACACCTTTTACCCGCGGATCATTCGGGACGACAGCCGGCGGCTCCTCGAATACGTGGTACCCGCGTCGGTTGGCCTCTGCGTGACGTCACCGCCGTACTGGGATATCCTGAGCCAGCGGCGCACGGCCGACGGCAAGTCCATCCGCAATTACGGCAACGAGTCGCGGGACCTGGCCCGGATCTCCGACTATGGCGAGTTTTTGGAGGCCCTGCGCGAGGTATTCGCCGCCGTTTACCACTCCCTGGTCTCCGGAGCTTACTGCATCGTAGTCGTAATGGACATCCGAAAAAAGGCCGATTTTTATCCGTTGCACATGGATATCACCCGGAGACTCCGGGAGGTCGGTTTTGTCCTGGATGACATCATCATTTGGGACCGGCGCCAGGAGTACAATAATCTGCGCCCCCTGGGTTATCCCCACGTCTTCCGCGTGAACAAGGTCCACGAGTTCATTCTGATCTTCCAGAAGCGCGCTTGAACTCCCACACCCCGAAGTCGCCCTGTTCAAAGTAGCGGGCAAGTTCCAGCCCGGCCACGGCCGCCTGCGCGGGCAGGTCGGAGTTGACGAACTCCTTGTAGTGGCTTCGCTCCAACCACTCGATGAAGGCGTACCGCAACCGGTACCGGCCAGGGGCGTAGTCGATGACCACGACCCGCTCGGTGACCAACTGGGCGATGGTGGACAGGAGCAGTGGGCGGTCCACCGCGGGCAGCACGTGCAGGAGAAAAGCGGTGAACGCGTAGTGAAAGCTGCCGTAGGCCTCCGGAGTAAGGTCAAAGGCGTTCTCCTGCCGGAAGGTGACGTTGGTGAAACCACGCGCCGCCACTTTCTTAGTGGCGCGGGCCAGCATCCGGGCGGCGAAGTCGATGGATACCACTCTTTGCATCACCGCGGCCAGGGGAATGGTCAGGTTCCCGGTACCGCAACCGACCTCCAGCGCCGACTTTCCCGGTTCGATCTTCAGCCGGTGCAGCATTTCCCGGTACGGCTTGATGTTGTGGGTGGCGAATAGGTCGTAAACCGGAACGATCCGGTCGTAAAAGCTGGCCGGCGTCTGTTTGATATTCCGCACGTCTTTTTCACCCCTGGGTCAGTTTTGCGCAAGAAGTTGATATCTGCTGCCCATTTCGGTGCCTGCCGGCTTGGTTCCTGCCTGAATCCCCGATGGGGTTTGCGGATCCTGCAGGCGCGAATTATCCCACCCTTTCCGGTTCCGAATCCGGAGGGTGGGACAATTTCCGTCCGCCCGGGGAGGAACCGCTTCCCTTGCCTGAACGTCTATTTACATATAAGGTATATTTGAGCAGACGGAAAGGCGGGATAATTTGGATCATCCGACCCTAAGGCGCGATGCCAGGCGCGATGCCGCCGGCCGAAAAAGAAGACTCAATCCCTTCTGGAAGCAACTCGGCCTGATCCTGGGACCGGTAGTGGTCTGGGTGGGGCTGCTGTACGGCGCCTATTACTACGCCACCGATTACATCGATCGTTCTGTCCGGAGCGTGCAGGAAACTAACGCCCTGCACGTGCAGGCCCTGAGCGAGCGGCTGGACGCGCTCCAGGTGGAAATGGAAAACGTGAAGGAGGCGTTGGCCGATACCGACCAAGTACTGGCCCGGTCGGACCAGACCCGGGAAGCCCTACACCAGCGGATCGACGAACTGGACCGCCAGCTGGAGCAGCTGGAGGAAAGTCTGAACGTCCTAAGGAAGTCGCCCGATGTATCGCGTTAACCTGTTTTTTCTGTTCCTGTTGGCACCGGTGCTCGGGGCGGTGATCGCCCTCTCGTCCCTTGGCCAGAACGCCGCCGGCCTGACCCTGCCCGTCGTGCAGCTCGAACCGGCCGTCGCGGCGCTGCACGAAGAGGTGCAGCACCTGCAGTACACCATCGGTTTCGTCCGCGAGTCCCTGGAGGAGCAGCAGCAGCGCTACGAGGAGCAGCAGCGTCTCCTGCAGGCCCTGGCCGAGAAAACCAGGGAACACAAGCGGCTCTCCGACGCCATTTACGAGCAGCACATCCTGGACAAGCTGGGGCCGCCGGTGCGGGTGCACCGTTCCCCGCGGGTGGAAGTAAAAGTGTTCCAACTCAAGGGTATTGGTTACCGCGGGTACATCGCCAAGGTGAAGCCCTTCGACCCCGCGGTGCTGCGGGTGACCTATCAGCCCGGACCGGGTGAGACCACCAGCGCCGCCGTCAGGCGCACCGGGGCGATCATGGGCATCAACGGGGGCGGTTTTTACCGCGCGCCCAGCGGCGGGGAAATACACACCCTGCCCATCGGGAACACCATGGTGGATGGAAAACTGATCGGAGGCTTCCAGCCCTCCCGCGAGGATCTTTTCTTTGCCGGCTTTGACCGCCGGGGGCGCCTGGTGGGCGGCGTTTTCCACGACCGCAACGCGCTGCTCGCGACCGGCGCCCGCCAGGGCGTGAGTTTTGTGCCAATTTTGATCCGGGACCGAAAGCCCGTGCCGATCCCCGAAATGTGGCGGAACCAGCGGCAGCCGCGCACCATCCTGGGCGAGTACGCCAACGGCGATCTAATTTTCATCGTCGTCGACGGGCGGCAGGCCGACTGGTCAAGCGGCGTGACCCTGGAGGACCTGCAGCTCACCCTGATTGAATTCGGGGTGATCGACGCCTACAACCTGGACGGCGGAGGTTCAAGCGTCTTCGTCTTCGACAACGAAGTCCTGAACCGCCCCTCGGATGGCCGCGAGCGGGCGATCGCTACCAGTATCGTTGTGCTGCCCTGAAAATGGCTTTCCGGGAGCGCGCGCCCGGGCGTGGTGTTGTTAGCACGACCGGTGCTTCGTGCATGCGCGGCAGAGGAATTTGATTCGGTTGCTAGAATGTTATCTATTGCTGAAAGTACGATCTGGGCCCCGGGGAGTGATGGTAAGCGGTGCAAGAATACGTAATCCACCCGCTGGTGGTGGGCGCCAATGAGACCGACCAGGGGATAATGACCTACCTGCGCGGGTATGGGCGGCGCATCTGGATCCCGATCTACGTCTTCTACCTTGAGGGCGGGGACCAGAAGATCCTGGTGGACACCGGTCTAGAACAGTTCATGGTACCGCCGGAGGTCGGAGAGAAATACGGCCTGAATATCCTAAGTTTTGAAGAGGCGCTGGCCACGGTGAACCTCAAGCCCGAAGAAGTCGACATCATCATTCACACCCACTTGCATAACGACCACTGCGAGAACGACTATAAGTGTCCGAATGCCAAGGTGTACGTCCAGCAGGCGGAGTTGGATTTCTTTCACGATCCGCATCCCATAGACCACCGCTACTACCCGGACGTCCTGGACGGCGTCAATGTGGTTACGGTGGAGGGGGACCAGGAAATCGTTGACGGCATCAGCGTCATCCTGACCCCCGGGCACACGCCGGGTGGCCAGTCGGTGGTGGTGAACACGGCGCAAGGGAAAGCGATCATCACCGGCTTCTGCTGCAACAGCGAGAATTTCCCCCAGCGCGGGCCGGTGGTCACGCCGGGAGTCCATCTCAACGCGATTGACGCCTGGGAGAGTGCCCGGCGCATCAAGGAAATGGCGGATATCCTGATTCCGCTGCACGATCTGTCCGTCGGACAGCGCGCCACGATTCCGTAACCGGCGGGTTCCCGAACCTCTACTACGTGTCTCCGGGCCGGACCCGGGCAGAGGCCGCCGCCCGGCAACGAAAGGATGGGAAACATAATGGGGTTCAACAAAAAAACGGTTCTGATTGCCCTGGTGATCAGCTTGTTGGTTCTCGGCGCCGGCTGCTGGGGCGGCGGTGACGGGGAGACACCGCCTGACGATCCGCCCAACGGCTCGGCCGGGACCGCCGAAGTGACGGTCTACTTCTTCAACGGCGAGGGCGAACTGGTCCCCGTGGTCCGGGAGGTTGCCCTGGACGAGGACACCCCCGAGAACCGGCTGCGGGCGGCGGTGGATGAGCTGCTCAAAGGGCCCGCGGCGGAGGAAGCGGACCGGCTTTACAGCCAGATTCCGGAGAATGTGGAGCTCTTGGGCGTCGAAATCAGCCGTCCGTACGCCACCCTGGACTTCAGCGCGGAGCTGGAGCAAATGGGGGGCACGACCCGGGTGTTCGGCACGCTGGACCAGCTAACCTGGACCGCCACCACCCTAGACGAAGTTAGCGGCTTGATCCTGGAAGTGGAAGGGGAACGGGTCGGAACCGATGAGCACCTCTTTACGGGTGAAGGTGTACTGTTTGACAGGCTCTACCGTCCGGCCGCCGGCGATTGGGCCCGGGAAGCCTCCCCGGCCAAGTGCCTGGAGACCTTCCTGGTGACCATCGGCCCCAACGTGGAGGAGATGTGGAGCTGGATGGGGCCCCGGGCCCGGGAGCTGTACGGCACGCCGGAGAACATCGATTGGACGGCCTTGGCCGAGGACCTCGGCAGTTGGCGCGACTACGAGGTTGTAGAGGAAATCATCAGGGATGACGTGGCCACGGTGACCATCAAGGGAGACCGGGTGGTGGAGGGAACACCGGAACCCGACGCCGCTTACCCGGCGCGCATGGTCCGCGAGGACGGCATCTGGAAGTGGGACCTGCGGGCGGACTAAAGGCCGGTCAAGTATCCTGTTCTACATTTTGGATTCTTCACCTTTCGGAAACCGTACCGGACTTTGTCCGGCATCCGGTCACCGCTATTTTCCCCGGTGTTCCGGTGCATACTAGCGGGAATCGGCGGTGAGGGGGTGGACCCAGTAGTACTGCGCCTGTGGATGCCGGTAATCATTACGGTCGTGTGTTTTCTCCTGATGTTCCTGCTGACCGCGGCCGTGAAGTATTGGCTGTAACGTGAAGCGGCGCCGCGCGCCCACAGGACGCGCCAGCGCCGCAGCAGCTTGAAGCATCAGACACCGCTGCATCAGGCGGCGGTGCCGCCCGGTCTGAAGGACAGCGTGCCGCCCTCGCCGAGTTCCACCCGGACCGTCTGTCCGGGCGCGATTTCGCCGGCCAGCAGGGCCTTGGCCATCGCGTTCTCCAGGCGCTTCTGGATCACCCGCTTTAGGGGTCGCGCCCCGTAAACCGGGTCGTAGCCCTCCCGGGCCAGCAGATCCTTCACTTCCGGCGCGACCTCCAGGCGGATGTGCTGTTTCGCCAGCCTGGCGGCCAGGCGTTCAAGCTGGATGTCCACGATGGCCTCCAGGTGCTTGTCGGTCAGGGACTCGAACACCAGGATTTCGTCGATCCGGTTAAGAAACTCCGGTCGGAAGTGGTGCCGCAGGGTCTCCAGCACCCGGTCCTCGATCTCGCTCCAGGGCCGCCCGGCCAGTTCCCGGAAGTATTGACTACCCACGTTGGAGGTCATGATCACCACGGTGTTGGTGAAGTCCACCGTCCGGCCGTGGCCATCGGTCAGCCGGCCGTCGTCCAGCAGCTGGAGCAGGATGTTGAAGACCTCCGGGTGCGCTTTCTCGATCTCGTCGAAGAGCAGCACCGCGTAGGGCCGCCGGCGGACGGTCTCGGTCAGCTGTCCGCCCTCCTCGTACCCGACGTAGCCGGGCGGGGCGCCGATCAGGCGCGCCACGGCGTGTTTCTCCATGTATTCGCTCATGTCGAACCGCTGCAGGGCGCGCTCGTCGTTGAACAGGAATTCGGCCAGCGCCTTGGCCAGCTCCGTTTTGCCGACCCCGGTCGGCCCCAGGAACAGGAAGGAGCCCATGGGCCGGTGCGGGTCCCCGATGCCGGCGCGCGCCCGGCGGATGGCGTCCGCCACGGCGGACACGGCGTGGTGCTGCCCCACCACCCGGCGGTGCAGGTTCTCCTCGAGCCGGATCAGTTTTTCGGTTTCGCCCTCCAGCATCCGGGACACCGGAATGCCGGTCCACTTGGCCACGATCTCGGCCACGTCCTGTTCGTCCACTTCCTCCTTTAGGAGCCGGCTGCCCTTGTTTTCCAAGCGGGTTTTCAATTCGGCCAGTTCCTTTTGCAGTCCGGGGATGATCCCGTAGCGGATTTCAGCCACCCGGGTGAAGTCGGCATTCCGCTCGGCTATTTCCTCCTCGTTGCGGGCCTGCTCGATGCGCTTCTTGATCAGCCGGCTCTGCTCGATCAGGTTCTTTTCTTCCTCCCACTGGGCCTGGAGCTTGGCCAGCCGTTCCTCCGTCCGGTTTTTTTCCTCATCCAGCCGGGCCAGTCGTTCCCGGCTCGCCTGGTCGTCTTCTTTTAAGAGTGCCTGCCGCTCCACCTCCAGCTGGCGCAAGCGCCGGTCCACTTCATCGATCTCCGCCGGCCGGGAGTCCAACTCGGTTCGGAGCTTGGAGGCGGCCTCGTCGATCAGGTCGATGGCCTTGTCCGGCAGGAACCGTTCGGTGATATACCGGTCGGAGAGGGTGGCGGCCGCCACTAGGGCGGTGTCCTTGATCCGCACGCCGTGGTGCACCTCGTACCGCTCCTTCAGGCCGCGCAGGATGGCGATGGTGTCGGTGACGTCCGGCTCGCCGACGTACACCGGCTGGAAGCGCCGTTCCAGCGCGGGGTCCTTCTCGATGTACTTACGGTACTCGTCCAGGGTAGTGGCGCCGATGCAGCGCAACTCCCCCCGGGCCAGCGCCGGTTTCAGCATGTTGGCGGCGTCGATCGCCCCCTCGGCCTTGCCGGCCCCCACCAGGGTATGGAGCTCGTCGATGAACAGGATGACCTCGCCGTGTCGTTCGCGGATCTCCTTGAGCACGGCCTTCAGCCGGTCTTCGAACTCGCCCCGGTACTTGGCGCCGGCCACCAGGGCGCCGAGGTCGAAGGACAGCAGGCGCTTGTTTTTCAGAGTCTCCGGCACATCCCCGGCGGCGATCCGGCGCGCCAGCCCCTCGGCGATGGCCGTTTTGCCCACGCCCGGTTCACCAATGAGCACCGGGTTGTTCTTGGTGCGCCGGGACAGCACCTGCATCACCCGCCGGATTTCTTCGTCCCGGCCGATCACCGGGTCCAGTTTGTTCTGCGCGGCCAGTTCGGTCAGGTCCTGGGTGAACCGGGCCAGGGCCTGGTACTTGTCCTCGGGGTTCGGGTCGGTAACCCGCTGGGTGCCCCGAATCTCCTTCAGCGTCTGGTAGATGCGGTCGGGGGTGACGCCGTGTTCCCGGAGCAGCCGGGCGGCGTCCCCGCCCTCCCTGGCGGCCAGGGCGAGCAGCAGGTGTTCGGTGCTCAAAAACTCATCCTTGAGTTTCTGGGCCTCGTTCCAGGCTCGTTCCACCGCCTGCTGCACGACCGGCGTGACGTACACTTGGCCGGTGGCCGCGCCGGAAACCCGGGGCTTACGGGCCAATTCCGCCCGCACTTTTTCCAGGAGAGCGGTCGGGTTCACCTCCAGGCGCTGCAGGATCAAGTGGATCGTGCTTTGGTCCGGCTGCAGCAGCCCGGTAAGCAGGTGTTCCCCGTCGAGCGCTTGGTGGTTGTATTGTTCCGCTGCGGCCCGGGCGGCCTCAAAGGCCTCCTGGGCGCGGATGGTCAGCTTGTCTAAACGCATGGTGGCACCTCCTTGAAACCAAACTAAGATTTGACATCACCTTTAAATCGCCAGATCTGCCCGGGGGTTGAACCCGGAAACTTTTTGCAGCTGGGCGAGCAGCTCCTTCTCCCGGGCGCTCAGCATTTCCGGGATCCGCAGTTCCAGGCGCACCAGCAGGTTGCCGGCCGGCTCCCCGCCCGCGGCAGGCAGGCCAAGTCCCTTCAGCCGCAGGGTGGTGCCGTTCTGGCTGCCGGGCGGCACGTTAACGCTTACCGTGCCCTTAAAGAAGGGAAACTCCACGCGAGCGCCCAGGGTAGCCTCGGTCACCGTTACTGGCAGGGTGCACTCCAGGTCCCGCCCGTTCAAGCGGAAGAAGTGGTGGGGTCGGATCCGGATCTGCACGTAGAGGCCGCCGGCCGGATCGCCGCCGATGCCCGGCACCTTGATCCGGGTGCCGTCCCCGGTGCCCGGGGGGATGCGCAGTTGGAAAGTGCGCCCGTTGAACCGAATGGACTTTTCGGTACCCAGGTACGCCTCCCGCAGGCTGATCTCCAGGGTACCCTCCAGGTCTTGGCTGCGGTACATGGTTTCGCGGGCGCTGTACGATCCGTAGTCCGCAAAGAAGTCATCCACGGCCCCGGAGAAAAACATTTTGAAGAAATCGCTGAACCCTTCGGCGCCCGGGCTGCCGAAAGTAAACCGGATTCCCTGGCCGCCGCTCTGACTCCGTCGCCAGGGGCCGGCGTGCCGGTAACTGTCCGTGGCCCAGTCGAACCCGAAAGCCCGGCGCCAATTCCTGGGGATGGCGTCGTATTTCGCGCGTTTCTCCGGATTGCCCAGCACCTCGTAGGCCTCGCTGATTTCCTTGAACCGGGCGGCCGCGCTGGGTTCCTTGCTCCGGTCGGGATGGTATTTCCGCGCTAGCTTGCGGTAGGCTTCCTTAATCTGTTTCTGGTCGGCCTTGCGGTCCACGCCCAGGATGGCGTAGTAGTCTTTGTATTCCAACCCGGCACACCTCCTTTGCCCTGGGTATTTAAGAAAAAGGCGAGGGAGCGTTCCCTCGCCGTCGGCCTGTTCAAACCGTCAGGTCTGCGCAAGATTTCAAGCGCCGGGGGCGAAGTACCGGCTTGCTCTATTCCTGAATGTTGATCTTGATCTGCTTGGGTTTGGATTCGTCGGATTTAGGGAGGACCACCTCCAGTACCCCGCTACGCAGGGTGGCCTTGATGGCGTCCTGCTTGACCGGAATGCCCACCGTGAAACTCCTCTGAAACGTGCCGTAAGACCTCTCCGCCCGGAGCTGCCGGGCGCTCTCGGGCAACGTCTGCTTCCGTTCGCCCTGAATTATGAGCTGGTTTCCAAGCAATTGAACTTTGATGTCTTCCTGGCTGATTCCCGGCACGTCGACGTAGACTACGACATTTTCCGCGGTCTCGAAAATGTCCGTGGCGCCGCATCCGTCACCGTAGCTCCGCTCAAAGTGCCGGGTCAGGCTGTCGTCAAACAGGCGGTTTACCGCGTGCTGCAGATTCTGCAGGTCACGGAATGGATCCCACTTCATGAGGGTCATAACTGCTCACCTCCTGATTTTTATTTCTTTGCTTTTTTGCCGCGGTTATCGTTTTCCCCCGGCGCCGGTTAACGTTTTCCCGCCCCGGTGATTACCGGACCAATTATTTCCTCCAGTTGCAGGATAATCTTCACGCCGGCCAGATTCACCCCTTTAACCTGCGTCAGGTAACGCACTCTTTGGATTAGCTCCAGGTCCTTCTTGGAGTATAGCCGGTTGTTTCCCCTGGTCCGGGCCGGGCAGATCAGGCCGTACTCCTCGTAAATTCTTAGCGTGCGGGGATGAATGTCCAGCATTTCAGCCACGATACCGATGGCGTAAACCGGCGCCTTATCACCAATCTCGACCACTGATCTACCCTCCATATTTATACCATACATCTCAACTTAATTATATATAACCTAACAATATTATTGTCAAGTAACCGGCGTGCTATACGCGGCTGAATGCCGCCGTTTTGACGCTTAAGCGCCGGTTGGCTCGGTGGTGCTGCGCCGGGCTTTCTGTTTTGCCCTGTAACAAGGCCGTGGCGTTCTGACTTTTCCCCGGTGGAACGAAGGGTTTTGCTGCCCGGCGTAGAAAAATTTTTTGTTTGGGTGCTGGGTACAGTAGAAAGTGTCTCCGGGCACCTCTGTCCGGTAGCGTATTCAAATAGGGGTGTTGGCTATCGTTATCGGGGTCGTTTCTGACACCCACATTCCGTCGCGGGCCTGGGAACTCCCCCAGCTGTTACTCAAGACCTTCACGGGGGTGGACCTGATCATTCACGCCGGGGACATCACCATGCTTCGCGTGTTGGATGAGCTGGGCCGCCTCGCCCCGGTGGTAGCGGTGGCCGGGAACATGGATTCCCGGGAGGTCTGTGAAAAGCTGGGCAAGACCAGGCTTTTGGAACTGGAAGGCTTCCGCATCGGGGTGCTGCACGGACACGGGGGGTACGGGAATATCCGCAGCCGGGTCCTGGCTGCTTTCCCCGACGTGGACTGCATCGTGTTCGGTCACACCCACGCGCCGTGCTGCGAAAGGCACGACGACGTGTTATTGTTTAACCCAGGTTCGCCAACGGACCGCCGGCAGCAGCCCCGGGCCTCTTTCGGCCTGCTGCACCTGGGGCGGGGAGAAATCCGGGGTGAGATAATCTTTCTGGATGGAGGGAACTGACCCGTTATGGGCGACTTACGATTTATAATGAAGCGAAAAGCCACCTTGAAGGACGCGGTGGATATTTTCCTGGACAGCCCGGACCTGGTGCCCATTTTCGTCATCGCCGGGAAGGGAGACTATGCGATCCAGGTCCAAGAGGACGAGCAACTGTACCTGGTGGTGGAGACGAAGGGGCAGGGGATCGTGCTCGCCAAGCTCCCGCCGGACCTGGTGCGTCTGCTCCCCGTCGTGGACGAAGACGAGCGCTATCGGGCGGAACGTTTCATCCGGCAGCGGATCCGCGAGGCTGGGTTGGCCTAAGTTGGCCTAAGTTGGCCTAAGGTGCAGAATTCCTCCCTAGCACCTCGCTCAGAGCCGCTTCCAGGGTGGGGAACCGGTGTTTGAAGCCCAGGCCCTCCAACCGGCGCGGCAGTGCCCGCTGGCCGGTGAGCAATAGGTCGGCCATTTCACCGAGTCCCAGGCGCAGGGCCAGGGACGGTACCGGGATAAAGGCGGGCCGGTTCAGCAGGCGGCCCAGGATCCGGGCGAAGTCGCGGTTGCGGACCGGGTGGGGGCTGGTGATATTCAGCGGACCGCGGACCGTTTCGTTTTCCAGCGCCAGTACAATCGCCGACACCACGTCGTCCATGTGCACCCAGGACAGCCACTGCCGGCCGTTGCCCAGCGGGCCGCCGAGACCGAGCCGGAAGACCGGGAGCATCCTCCCCAGGAGACCGCCATCCCGGCCCAGCACCATCCCCAGCCGAGCGAGCGTCACCCGTACGCCCAGTGGCTCGGCGGCCCAGGCTTCGGTTTCCCACGCCACGCAAACCCGGGCCAGGAAATCGCTCCCCGCCGGAGAATCCTCGTCCAGGTCCTCGTCGCCCCGGGGCCCGTAATAGCCCACGGCCGAGGCGCTCACCAGCACCCGAGGGCGCTCGCCACCAGCTGCCGCCAGGGCCGATACCAAGCTGCGGGTTGGCACCACCCTGCTGTCCAGAATCCGCTGCTTCCGGGCCTCGGTCCAGCGGCCAATGGCGATGGATTCGCCGACCAGGTTTACCACCGCGTCCTTTCCGGCGAACAGCGCCGGCGACGGCCGGGCCGGGTTCCATTGGGCCACCTCGGCCCCGGCAGGCGCTGGCGCACCGCCGCCCGCCCGTCGGGACAACACGGTCACCCGGTGTCCGGCTGCGGCTAGTTTTCGGGCCAACGTCCGGCCCACAAAACCGGTGCCGCCGGTGATCACTACGTGCAGGTTGATCAACCCCCTTTAAGTGCAAACCAATCCGATCCTTGGTTCAGCATGTTTAACGTCTTACCTTGCGATCCTTCCCCGGTACAGCTACGCGGTAGCGTTCTTGGTTCAGCAGGCTTAACGCCTTACCAGGCCGACGGAAAACGCTTAATGCTTAATTGATTGAAAGGGTTTGTCGAATTGCTATAGAATTTACCAATAATAATAACACAAAAGGCTGGTTTGGTGGCATGATCTTTCCAGAAAATCCGAGCCGGGAAATCTTTGCGCTGGACATCGGCACCCGCACGATCATTGGTGTGGTGGGACTGCGGGAGGAAAACCGGTTCCGCATCCTGGCCCAGGCCCTGGCGGAACACGACTCCCGGGCGATGTTCGGTGGTCAGATCCACGACATCCCGCGGGTGGCCGGGGTGGTGTCCCGGGTAAAGGCCGAGCTGGAGGAAAAGGTCGGCTACCGGCTCACCGAGGTGGCCATCGCGGCCGCCGGCCGTTCCCTGCGGACCAGGAGATGCAGTTTCCAGAAACAGGTGGAAGAAAACGCCGAGATCGGGGACAACCTGATCCGCAGCCTGGAGCTGGCCGCCCTGCGCCAGGCCCAGGAGGAACTGAATGGAGACGTCGCCCACCAGGAATCCTATTACTGCGTTGGACACTATCCGGTCAGCTATTTCCTGGACGACCTCGTGGTCACCAACCTGCTGGGGCACCGGGGACGGACCATTGGGGTGGAGCTGATCGCCACCTTCCTGCCCGCCTCGGTGGTAAACAGCCTGTTTGCGGTGCTGCGCCGTGCTGAACTGGAGCCGGTGAGTCTCACCCTGGAGCCCATCGCCGCCATGGAAGTGGCCATTCCGTCCGGAATGCGGCTTTTAAACCTGGCGCTGGTGGACATCGGTGCCGGAACCTCGGACATCGCCATCGCCCGGAATGGCACCGTCGTCGCCTACGGGATGGTTCCGGTGGCCGGCGACGAGCTGACCGAAGCCATTGTTGAGGGCTGCCTGGTGGATTTCGATACGGCGGAAAGGATCAAGCGCTTGTTGGGCCAGCCCGGAGAAATCAGATACGCCGACATCCTCGGCGGGCAGCAAACGGCTTCCCAGTCGGAGATTTTGGCCGTGCTGGACCCGGTGCTGGAGAAACTGGCCGACGACATCGGGGCGATGATCCTGGAGCTGAACGGCGGTCAGCCGCCCAAGTCGGTGATCTGCATCGGCGGCGGGGTGCAGGTGCCCGGCCTGACAGACAAGATCGCCGCCCGACTAGCGATTCCCGGAAAACTGGTGGGGATTCGCGGCCGCGAGATAATTCAGAACCTGGAAACACCCGCCGAGGACGATCTCGGCGGTCCGGCGGGGGTAACCGTCGTGGGCATCGGCGTTCTGGCTCTAGAAAAGATGGGCTATTCCTTCATCAACGTCACGGTCAACCGGGAGAAATACCGAGTGTTCAACACCCGGAGCCTCAACGTAGCCGCCGTCCTAGGCCAGGCCCGATTTGACCCCCAGCGCCTGGTTGCGCGTAACGGAAAGGATCTGTGCTTCAACCTCAACGGCAAGGAAGAACTGGTGCTGGGTGAACTCTCTCGTCCGGCCCTGGTGTACGTGAACGGCACCCGGGCCAACCTGCAGACTCCGGTCGGCGACGGCGATGAGATCGAGGTGGTGGAGGCGACCGACGGGCGGGACGCCCAGGCCTTCGTCAAGGATTACCTGTTGGACGAGTGGACCGTACGGTTTACGGTGAACGGCCGGGAAATGACGGCTGGACCCGTATGCATCTTGAACGACCGCATCGTCTCGCCGGAGACCGAAATCAGGGACGGGGACCGGCTGTATATCCAGAGAGAGCAGACGGTGGGCAGGCTAGCCAAAACCCTGGGATTTGATCTTGCGGCCTGCGAGGTGCTGGTAAACGGAACTCCGGTCGCGGAGAAACACCCGGTGAAAAACGGCGACGAAATCATTGTGATCCCGCTGGAGGACGGTGGCACCGTTTCCGTGCCAGGTGGCATCAAGGTGACCGTGAACGGGGAACCGGTTCACCTGGCGGGTGATCAGCATATCTTCGCCGACGTCCTGATTCACCTCGATCTGGACTCCACCCGGATGAGGGGTGTGCCGGTCTTGAGGCTGAACGGGAGACGGGCGGGCTATACCGACATTCTTAAGGACGGCGATGAAATTATCATTTCCTGGAACGATTCCACTAATTGCCGAGGTGAATCGGGCGGTTCCGGGCCCACCGGTGCAGGTTTTCGCCCGGGAGGCCCGAATACTTCTTGATGGTGTGCAGAACAAGGGGAGAGGATGAGGGACATTGGCTAATAAGAGGCGGGTCGCTTACACCGGGAGCCCGATCTTCGAGGCGCACGAAAAGTTCAGGTTCTCATGCCACGCGGGACTACCGTGTTACAACCAGTGCTGCCGGGATATTGACATTTTTCTTTCACCGTATGACGTCGTCCGGATGAAGAACCGACTGGGACTGACCTCCGGGGAATTCCTGAACACCTATACCACCCGGGTGACCAGCCGGAGCGGTTTGTATTTCGTGCGGCTGAACATGCGTGATGACGACCTGAAGTGTCACTTCGTCACGCCTAAAGGATGCGTGATCTATCCGGACCGGCCCTGGGCCTGCCGGCTGGCACCCATCGACGTCAACGACCAGGGCGGCTACTTTTTTCTCTTCAGTGATTCCCAGTGTATGGGGATGAGAGAGACTACCGAATGGACGGTGGAGACCTGGATGGAAGACCAGGGCATGTTGATTTACGAAGAGTTGGAAGCGGTGTTCCGGGAACTGCCGCCGCGCATCCGGTTCACCGGGATGCCCACCCTGGACAGACACATCGCCGAAATGTACTTCATGGCCTGCTACGACGTCGACCGGTTCCGGAAGTTTATCTTCGAGAGCAAATTTCTCAGGGAGTACCAGGTTCCGGACGAGGTGGCCGAACGGATACGCACCGATGACGTGGAGTTGATGAAATACGGATTCGCGTGGCTTGCGGACGGGGTGGACGTGGCCAAGACCATCGAACTCCGGGACCAAGTTTTCTGATCTTGCGCGCCGTCTTCCGGCCTTATAGGTATTTCCCCGGCACCAGGTATTTGGGCGCCTGGGCGATTACTGGTGCCCTGGTAAGTGTGCCCTGGGCCTTACGGACGGCGTCCAGGATATGTTTCAGGTCGTGGTGCGTAACCTTACGCAGTTTTGGGTTGTTAGTCAACACTCACTCATTGGGCGGGTTTCTTTGGGGTGCGTTTTCTGTAGGGGGATTGGGATTGCGGTTGCCGGGTGAGCTGTCGGCTTTGTTGATTGCGGTAATGCTAGCGGGGCTCCTGGCCGCCGGATGCGGTGCCGAACCTGGGAGAGGGCTGGTCCGGTGGGCTGCGGGTGGAGGTGCCTGAGTACCACTCACCCCACGACCTCAATGGAAACGGCGTGCCCACCTCGCTGGATATCGTGGCTGGTGCCCGGGGCGAGGTGGAAAAGCGCACTCGTTACAACGCCGCCTACTTCGCCGGTGGCTATCCCCCCGACGGCCAGGGGGCCTGCACCGATATCATCTGGATCGCCCTGCAGCACGCCGGGTACGACCTGAAAGCGGCGCTTGACGCCGACATTGCCGCTTTCCCGGAGGATTACCCGCAGGCGTTCCCGCCCGATCCAAACATCGACTTCCGCCGGGTGTCAAACCAGGTGGTCTTCTTTAAAAAGTACGGTGTCAGCCTGACTACCGAGGTCAGGCCCGGCGACGTAGAAAATCTCCTAAAATGGCAGGCGGGAGATATCGTGGTATTCGGCCCGCCCTACGAACATATCGGGATTATCTCGGACCGGCGCCAGGCCGACGGGGTACCCCTGGTGATCCACAACGGGGGTCCGGTGGCCAGCGAGAGCGATGCTTTGCGCCGCTGGCCCAGCCCGGTCACCCATCACTTCCGCTTCCCGCCGTGGTAAGCTATTTAGAATAGCTAACAAACACTACAGTTCTGACAGCTTACAGTGCCGGACCGATAAGGTTTTCGGCCAGATAGAGGGTGTCCGCAAAGTGTTTGGGGCCCCAACCAACCGAACTGTGTTTTACTTTCCCCTCCCGGTCCAGGAAGACGCTCGTGGGGAGGCCCTGGACCTGGTACAGCCGGTGCACCTGCCAGTCGGGGTCCAAGAGCGCGGTTGCGGCCAGGTTGTGTTGTTTAATGAAGGATTCTAGCCGGTCCGGACGGTCGCTTGAAACCAGGACCACGTCCAGTCCCCGCTCCCGCCATTCGGCCATGTAGGGCTGCAACTGCAGCGCCTCGTCAACGCAAGGCCCTCACCCCATAGAGAAAAACAGCATCAGCACCGCCCGGCCTTCGAAGTCGCCCGGCACGGTTACCTCCCCGCCGGCTAGGGCCGGCAGGCGGAACGCCGGTGCCGGTTGGCCCGGTTCCGGCCAGTCCAGGGGCGGTTTCAGTTCCGACTCGGACCCGGCCGGCGCTGGCGGTTCCTT
The DNA here is from genome assembly GCA_001899445.1 of Candidatus Desulfopertinax cowenii. GTDB lineage: Bacteria > Bacillota > Desulfotomaculia > Desulfotomaculales > Desulforudaceae > Desulfopertinax > Desulfopertinax cowenii. The sequence goes on from MPOA01000002.1 coordinate 114,475, forward strand.
GGCGCCGGGGGCTGGGTCGCGCGAACCGCACGCTGCTCCCAGGAATAACAGGCTCAGCAGGGCGACGGCTACCAGCAGGCTGCGAAAACTCACGATGTCACCCCCTTGGATGATGGTATTGAAACCCTTGGTTTTGTTCTTTGAAAACTTAACAGTGCCCGGTCTCGTCAGTTGTTTAAGCGGCATTTAACCGCGGCCCGCGGTTTAGACCGCTCGGTGTCCACAGGCTGGTCCTGCGGCGCTGGCCGGGCGGTGAAGGCCAGCGCCGCCGTGGGGCAGGCCCGGACGCATTCCAGGCAGCGGACGCACTCCGGGTGGTTCGGCGACCGGTCCACCGCCAGCTGGAGCGGGCAGGCCTCTCGGCAGGTGTGGCACTGCCGGCAGCGGCCGGCATCATGCCGGATCCGCCATAGACTCACCGGGTTGAACAAGCCGTAGAAAGCGCCCAGGGGACAGGCCGTCCGGCAGAAAGGTCGATACACGAACCGCATGGCCACCAGAAAGGCGGCCAACACCGCCACTTTCCAGATAAACAGCGGTCCCATCAGCGCCCGGAGCGCCGGGTCCCGGAGGCCCACCAGCAGCCCCGCTTCCAGCGTCCCCGCCGGGCAAACGTAGGTGCAGAAATAGGGGGCACCCAGCCCGGTGCTGCTGTTGATCAGGAGCACGGGCAGGAACAGGACGGCGGCCAGCATCAGGTACTTGATCCAGAGCAGCGGCCGGGGCACCGGCAGCCGGCAGACACGGGGGCGGGCCAGCACCTCCTGGAGCAAGCCGAACGGGCACAGCCAGCCGCACACCAGGCGCCCGCCGAGCGCGCCGGCCGTGGTCACCACCCCAGCCACGTACAGGGACACGCTGTGGCCGGACATGGCCAGCATGACCTGATAGGAGCCAACCGGGCAGGCGCCCAGGGCGCCCGGACAGGAATAGCAGTTGAGAAAGGGGACGCAGACCTGTTTGACCGGACCCTGGTAGATCCGCCCCTCGGCGAACCCGGTCAAATGGGCGTTGGCGGCCAGCGCAGCGGCGAACTGCACCAGGCGCCGCCGCGGGTTTAACGGATGCCGATGCATTCCAGGCAAATCATCACGGCTTTCTGCATCACGTCCGCTGCCTCGCCGCGGGCCAGGCCGGCCAGAAGCATGCAAATTCCGGCGGCAGCCAGGCCATAGGAGATCCAGCGCTGGTCTTTCACGCCCACTCCACCTTTCACCGGCTATAGGCTATATTTAACCTTGTGGTCCGAAACTCCTCCTGCGGCCCCCACGGTAATTCTGGTAATTCTTAAAGTACAGGTGTGCTTACATGGCTTAATTAAAATGTTTGATTACAGGTGCAAGTGAACCTTAAAGTCCGGCGAAACCCACGTCCTGTTCGACCCGAATGAGCACGGCAAGTCTACCTTGTAACCCGGGGTTATAACTTGCGGGGGAGGGAGACGGTGAAACGCGTACCGGTGCCCTCGCGGCTTCGTACGGTGATTGTACCCCCGTGCTCGCTGACCAGCTGGTGGCAGATGAACAGTCCCAGCCCGGTACCCGTTTTCTTGGTGCTGAAAAACGGTGTTCCGATGTTTTTCAAAACGTTTTCCGGGATACCGCAGCCGGTGTCCTCGATGTTGACCCGGATGGTCCGGTCGGCGGAGACCGTCGATACGGTCAGCACTCGCGGCCGGTCCTGGTATTCCATGGCCTCGATCGCGTTGTTGATGAGGTTGAGCAGAACCTGCTTGATTTTGTCCCGGTCAATCAGCACGGTGGGAATCTCCCGGAGGTGTTTCCGCACTTCGACCCGGCTGAGGAAACAGCGGCTGTCGACCAAGGCGAGGGTCTCCCGGACCAGTACGTTCAGATCAACCTCGACGATTTGGGGGGCGTGAGGCCGGGCCATCCTCACGAACTCGCCGATCAAGTTGTTCATGCGGTCGACTTCGTGAACCAGGACCTTCAAGTAACCCCGGCTCTTTTCGTCGGTCACCAGGCCGTCGAGCAGCTGGCAGAATCCCCTGATACTCGCCAGTGGGTTGCGGATCTCGTGGGCCAGCCCGGCGGCCAGTTGGCCGAGAACGGCCAGCCTTTCCTGCCGGGCGAGGGCTTCATGCTGCTCGTTCAGCCGGGTGGCGTATTCGGCCAGCGGGCAATGCTGCCGATCGCCGCAGTAGGCCGTTCCTTGCGGCGGAACCAGGTTGTCTGGTCGCATACCGTCCACTCCTTTGCCAGACGCTGGACCTTAGATGCTATTGACCGGCCATAGGTAGCCTCCCGGGATACAAAACCGACCGTAGTGGTGTGGGCAACGTCCAAAAGACCCGGGTTCAGGGAGGCCTAGTCGCGGACGCAAATACCATTTATTTCATGTTAAGGTGTTTCTTGAATTCGCGGTTGGCCGGTATTATCCTTCAGGGACACAGAAAATTCAATTAACCAACCGGGCCGCGCTTCTTTAATCATTTCCCACAATATGTCAACCCGGCCGGTGATGCGGTATAATAGGGCTATACTCAATGGAATGACCACACCCAAGCCCAAAAACGCACCCCCGAGGTGCTGCGGCATAAAGGGCTGTCTTAACCAAGAATTCAGGGCGGGTGATGTCGCTTGGCCGGAAGCAGGAAGAAGCGGAAACGGGTGGAACCGGAGCCCGAGGCGCTGGTTGCCCCGGGCCGGTGCGCGGTGTGGAAGCGACGGTTTAAGGCGTTTATCGTCATTGCGGTCGTATTGGCCGCCGCCGTCTGGTGGTCGCTGCCCCATATCGGCCTCTTTCTGGTGGTGGCCGACGAGCCGCAGCCGGCCGAAGTGCTGCTGGTGCTCTCCGGAGACCGGGGAGAACGAATGGAGTATGCCTTCAGCCTTTACGAGGCGGGACTGGCCGATCTGTTCATCCTGAGCGGTGGACCCCTGTACGCCGATTTGAGCGAGGCCGACCTGTTACGCCGGCACGCCGGGATTTTGGGGGTGCCGGACGAAAAGATCATCTTGGAGTCCAGGGCGGCCAACACCTACCAAAACGCCCTGTACACCAGGGAGTTGATGGAGCTCTACGGTCTGGAGTCGGCCCTGGTTGTCTCCTCGCCCTACCACATGCGCCGGGTCCGAGTGTTGTTCGACGAGGTGTACGCCGGTAGCGGCATTGAGCTGTTTTTCGTTCCGGTGGCCAACTCCTGGTTTGACCCCGAGTGCTGGTGGGAGACTTCCCAGGGTCGTAGGCTGGTATTCAGTGAATACGCCAAACTGGCCTTTTTGCTGCTGCCCGAGCGCTGGCGTTCCTACTACTACGCCGGGCGGGCGGATTAACTGCTGGCCGGTTCTGGCAGGAGGCCCAGAATTTTATGGCCCCCGGGCCTGGGCAAAGGTGATTTACGGATAGGCGGCCCTGTAGTATTATAGGAAAACAAGGGAAAAACGGCAGAAAACACTCGGAATACAGAATCCAAAATACCGAATTCAAAAATCCGGGCGCAAATATGCGCTTCCGCCTGCCGAATCGTTGAAACCCGAGATTGTCGTGATCTGTACACAGGGGAGAGTAAGTTGGTTGGGGCGTTTTTTCCAGAAAATTAAAATGATTGACAATCCGGTAACCAGGGTGCTTCTGGCCCAGGTGTTGATCTTTGGCCTACTCTTGTACTGGGATTCTTCTTTGTGGCCGGTGGTGCTTTTCCTGGTGCCGGCCAACGGCCTGGCGCTGTATTTCGCTCTCCAGGGATTCCAGGGCGGGCGGAAGATCATCACGGTCAAACTCGACGATCAGCCGATCGACCCCACTCTCCAGATTGCCAGTGAAACCCTGCCCTACATGCGCCGCGGGCTGAACGAGGAAAGTGCCAAAAAGACCGCGCAGATCATCCAGAAGATCGGGGACGTACCCGCGGTGGCGATCACCGATCGGGAGCGGGTGCTGGCCTTCATCGGTCCCGGCTGTGAACGTCATCCCCCGGGGGGCGAGATCGTCACCCAGGCCACCAAGGAGGTTATCGCCACCGGCCTGTTAAAGGTGGTGGAGAGGCAGGAGGACCTGAAGTGCCCGGTCCAGGACTGCCAGTGTCCCCTAGAGGGTGCCGTGATCGTGCCCCTGAAGCTGCGCGATGAAGTGGTGGGGACCATCAAGCTCTACCGGACCGAGAAGGGGCAGATTCCGTCCGGAGTGGTGAAACTGTCGGTGGGCATCGCCCAGCTGCTCGGGGTGCAGATGGAGCTGTCCGAACTGGATCGGCAGGCCCAGCTGGTGACCAGGGCCGAACTGGATGCGCTTCGGGCGCAGATCAACCCGCATTTCCTGTTCAATACCCTGAACACGATCATCATGTTTAGCCGCACCCATCCCGAAATCGCCCGCCGCCTGTTGATCCGACTGGCCGCCTTTTTCCGGCACGCCTTTAAGCGGACGGGGCATTTCAGTACCCTGGAGGAGGAACTGAAGTGTGTGGAAGCGTACGTGATCCTGGAGAAAGCCCGGTTCCGCGAGAAACTCCACATCGTGAAAGACGTGGACGAGAGTCTGCTGGGCTACCAGGTGCCGGTACTCACCCTCCAGCCGCTGGTTGAAAACGCGGTGAAACACGGGATCATGCCCAAGATGGGTAACGGTACGGTGAAGATCACCGTCAGCCGGGCCGGCGGCGACATGTTCGTGGAGATCAGCGACGACGGCGTGGGTATCCCCGACGATATTCTGCCCAAGGTTTTTAAGCCGGGATTCGGTTCGGGGAGCGGCGTCGGCTTGAGCAACGTGAGCGAACGCCTGAAAAGCCTTTTTGGGGCGGAGTACGGCCTGAGGCTGGAGAGTAAAGTCGGGGAGGGCACCAGGGCCTGTTTCCGGGTTCCCCTGGTGCAGAGTCCTCAGAAAAAGGGGTATGCGGACAATGAAGTTAAGGGCATTAATAGTTGACGACGAATACCCGGCCCGCCAAGAAATGCGGTTCATCCTCGGCAAATTCCCGGAGATCGAGGTCGTGGGCGAGGCGGCCAACGCCCAGGAGGCGCTGGCCCTGATCAAGGCCCTGGACTATTCCGTCCTCTTTCTCGACGTTTCGATGCCGGGCATGGACGGGCTGGAACTGGGCGCGGCGATCCGGGAACTGGAAGACCCGCCCTACGTGGTGTTTGTCACGGCCTATGACGAATACGCGCTGAAGGCCTTCGAGGTGGACGCCATTGATTACGTGCTGAAACCGATTGATGAGGCCCGGCTGCGGATGGCGATCAACAAGGTGATCCGGGCGACCCAGGAGGCGGCTCCGGGTGCCGGGGTGGCGACAACCACCAAACCGGCGCCGGCAATCCGGATCGACCGGATCCCAGCGGAGCAGGACGGGAAGACCATTCTCGTGAGCGAGTCGGACATTGTCTATGCCTTTATCGAAAAGGATGCCGTCTATCTCCAGACTTACGATGAAAAGCTGCTGACCCGCTTTACGCTGAAGGAACTGGAAAGCCGCCTTGATCCAAACGTGTTTTTCCGAGCCCACCGGTGTTGCCTGGTTAATCTGCGCAAGGTGGATGAAATTATTCCGTTCTTCAATGGTACTTACATCCTAGTGGTGCACGACCGGCAGCGGAGCGAAGTGCCCTTAAGCCGCGCGCAGGCGAAGAAGCTACGCCAGATTCTCGGTTTTTAGCGGGTAGTAAACTGAGCAGGAGGGGACGTTTTTCATTGAACATTTGGCAAACCATCCCCGGCGACAGAGTAACGGACTGACCAGGAGGGAACGTTTTGGTTTTCGGCATCGGCACCGATCTTATCTCCGTCGACCGGATCCGGCGGGCGGTGGAACGCACCGGCGGCCGCTTCTTGCTACGGGTATTTACCCCCGCGGAGCGCGACCTCTGCCGGATGCGGCGTCAAGCCTACGAATGTTACGCGGTGCGTTTCGCGGCCAAGGAGGCGGTGTTGAAGGCGCTGGGCACGGGCCTTGTCGACTGCCGCTGGCACGATATTGAGATCTTAAACAGCCCCGGCGGCCGGCCGGTGGCTGTGCTTTCCGGGGGCGCGGCCCGGGCGGCGGCCCAGCGGGGCGTGGCCGAGGTGCTGGTGTCGTTGAGCCACGAGGGAGATCGTGCCCTGGCCTTCGCGGTCGCCGTCGGCGGGGTTTTTGATTCAGGGGAGGGATAGTTTTGCGGGTGGTTACCGCCGCCGAGATGCGGGAGATAGACCGGCGCGCCACCGCGGAATACGGGATCTCCGGACTGGTCCTGATGGAGAACGCGGGGTTTCGGGTGTTCGAGTGCGCGCGCCGGGTTCTGGGGGAACTAGAAGGGAAGCTGGTCGTGGTCCTGGCCGGCAAGGGCAACAACGGCGGTGACGCCCTGGTGGCCGCCCGCCACTTGGTCCAGCACGGTGCCCAGGTGCGGGTGATCCTGGACGGTGACCCGGCAGTGGTGACCGGTGACGCGGGCGTCAACCTGGAGATCTGGCGGCGGCTGGGACAGCGCCTGTACCTGCTGCAGGACCGCAACGGCATCCAGGTGCTACAGCTGGCGCTGATGCAGGCCGACCTGGTGGTGGACGGGCTGTACGGCACCGGTTTCAAGGGGGGGGTCCGCGACCGGGCCCGCCGGGCGGTGGAAGCGATAAACGAGGTGGGCAAGCCGGTGATTGCCGTGGATATCCCCTCCGGGGTGGAGGCCGACACCGGGGCGGTGCGGGGTGTGGCGGTCAGGGCCGACCACACCGTTACCTTCGGATTGCCCAAGCTCGGCCTGGTCCTGGAACCAGGCGCGAGCTACGCCGGAGAACTGCACGTGGTGGACATCTCCCTGCCCCGGGCGCTACTGGAGGCACCGGACGGCCGATACCTGTTGACCGCGGCCCTGGTCCGGAACTGGCTGCCCGCGCGGGCGCGAGACGCGCATAAGGGCCGTTTCGGCCACGTTCTGGTGGTGGCAGGCGCGCGGGGCATGCTGGGCGCGGCCTGCCTGGCCGCCAAGGCGGCCACCCGGAGCGGCGCGGGCCTGGTGACGCTGGCGGTGCCCCGCAGTCTACAGGAAACGGCCGCCGGGTTCCAGGCGGAAATCATGACTCTGGGGCTGCCCGAGACCGGGGCGGGTACCCTGAACCGTGCGGCCCGGGAACAGATCGAGGAGTACCTGGGCCGGGTCACCGTATTGGCTCTGGGGCCGGGCTTGTCCACGCATCCCGAGACCGCGGAACTGGTCCGGGAACTCCTGCCCGGGGTGCGCATTCCCTGTGTCCTGGACGCCGACGGCCTGAACGCTTTCGGAATGAAGGATCGGGGAACCGGCGCCGCGGCTCCGGAGATTGAAGGGGGATTTCCACCGGGCAGGCCGCATGCCGCCCCCCTGGTGATCACTCCCCACCCGGGGGAGATGGCCCGGCTGTTGGGTTCCCGGGTGACAGACGTGCAGGCTGACCGCCTGGGGACCGCCGAGCGGGCGGCCGGTGAGTGGCGGTGTACCTTGGTGCTGAAAGGCGCTCGGACCCTGGTGGCCGCCCCGGGCGGCCCCACCTACATCAACCCCACCGGAAACCCCGGGATGGCCACGGGCGGTTCCGGTGACGTGCTGACCGGGATGATCGCCGGACTGATGGCCCAGGGACTGGCGCCGAAACAGGCGGCGGCCGCCGCTGCTTACCTGCACGGCCGGGCCGGCGACCTGGCGGCGGCCGAACGAGGCCAGGCACCCCTGCTGGCGGGTGACCTCCTGGAGAAGCTGCCGGCGGCCTTTAAAGAAGTGGAAGCAGGTGGTGCACGCGTTTGAAGGAACACGCGGTCTGGGCGGAGGTAAACCTGTCGGCTCTGGCCCACAACCTCGGCGAGGTGCGGCGGCTGGTCGGCCGCGACACGGGAATCGCGGCCGTGGTAAAGGCCAACGCTTACGGCCACGGTCTGGTGGAAGCAGCCCGGACGCTGCTGGCCGCAGGCGCTGACAGCCTGGCGGTCGCCCGGATCGAGGAGGGGGTCGCCCTGCGCGAAGCTGGCATCGGTGCCGAAATCCTGGTGATGGGTTTCACGCCCCCGTCCCGGTATGACGCGGCCCTGAGGAATAAACTGGTACTTACCGTTTACGACCTGGACCTGGCCGAGCGGCTGTCGGACACGGCGGGGCGCCGAGGAGAGGTCGCCCGCGTGCATTTGGAGGTGGACACCGGCATGGGCCGGCTGGGAATCCCCGCCGACCGCGACGTGTACCGGAAGGTCGTGTCCATCGCCCTCCTGCCGCACCTGGAAATCGAGGGCCTGTACACCCACTTCGCCAACGCGGATCGGACCGACAAGACCCACGCCCAGCACCAGCTGATGAAGTTCGTGGAAATCGCCTGCAGCCTGGGACAGGACGGGATAGACATCCCCCTGCTACACGCCGCCAACAGCGCGGCGCTGATCGACATGCCCGAAAGCCGCCTGAATATGGTCCGTCCGGGAATCATGCTTTACGGTCTTTATCCCTCGGCCGAGGTGGACAAGAACCAGGTGCGCCTGCGCCCGGCTATGACGCTGAAGGCTCAAGTAGGGTTCGTAAAGCGGGTGCCGGCGGGTTTTTGCGTGAGTTACGGTTCCACGTATACCACCCCGGCACCTACCACCCTGGCTACCGTCCCCTGCGGCTACGGCGACGGATACAGCCGGCTGCTTTCCAACCGGGGTATGGTGCTGATCCGGGGAAAGCGCGCCCCGGTGGTCGGACGGGTGTGCATGGACCAGATCGTGGTTGACGTGGGACACATCCCGGACGTGGCGGTGGGTGACGAGGTAGTGCTGTTCGGGCGCCAGGGGGAGGCCGAGCTGTCCGTGGACGAGGTGGCGTCTCTGCTGGGTACCATCAACTACGAGGTGGTCTGCGCAGTCAGCGCCCGGGTGCCCCGCGTTTGCGTTCGGGACTGAAACCCGGCCTATATTAAGCCCTCCGGAACGCCTGTCTGAATGCGTGGCCCACAGTTTGTGTGCTGTGCTCTTCCATTAATCCCCGCCTGTAAAAACGCATATCACAACGTGCTACGATATGGTTCGGAGGCGAAACCGTTGAGCCTGGAACCGCCCGCTGCGGAAGAACTCCAGAGAAAAACCGGTCCGGTGCCGAAGGCAGGGCCCCGGCTGCTGGCTGCCCTGCGCCACCGAAATTTCCGCATCTACTGGCTGGGCCAGTCGGTGTCCCTGGTCGGGACCTGGATCCAGAACGTCGCCCTGGCCTGGCTGGTACTGGAACTTACCAGCTCGGCCTTTCTCCTGGGACTGGTGAGTGCGGCGCAGTTTGCGCCTATCCTGTTGTTCAGCCTACTGGGCGGGGTGATCGCCGACCGTGTCGCCCGGCGCCGCCTGATTATCGCCACCCAGACATGTCTGATGCTGGTCGCCTTCGCCCTGGGCTTTTTGACGTTCACCGGGCTGGTCCAGTACTGGCACGTGTTGTCCCTAGCCTTCCTGGTGGGCACGGCGAACGCGATTGACATCCCGGCCCGCCAGTCCTTCCTGATCGATCTGGTCGGCCGGAAGGACCTGATGAACGCCATCGCCCTGCATTCCTCGGTGTTCAACGCTGCCCGGTTCGTGGGGCCGGCAGTGGGCGGGCTCTTGATCGCCGGTTTCAACCTCCCGGTCTGCTTTTTTATCAATGGGGCCAGCTTCATGGCGATGCTGGCCGGATTGTGCGTGCTCCGGGTCGGGGACCGGGCCTCCGACGGCCGGGATATGAAGAAGGTGTGGTCTGAAATCGGCGAGGGTCTGGGCTACATCCGAACCACTCCGGCGGTGCTGTACCCGATCATCCTGATGGCCGTGCTGAGCCTGTTTGCCTTCAATTTCAACGTGCTGGTTCCGGTTTACGCCCGGGACGTGTTACACCAGGATGCTGGGGGCTTCGGCTTTCTGACGGGTGCCCACGGCCTGGGCGCCCTGTTGGGGGCCTTCTACTTGGCGTACATCAGCCACCGGGGTCCGCAGGTCCGGGTGCTGATCGCCGGCGCGCTGGGTTTGTGCCTGGCCCAACTGGCCTTGGTTTCCGTCCACCTGTACTGGTTGGCGTGGCCCTTGTTGCTCGTTAGCGGCCTGGCGATGATGGTGTTTGCCGGCCTGGTGAACACCACGGTACAGCTGGCGGTGCCCGACCACCTGCGCGGGCGGGTCATGAGCGTGTATTCCCTGGTCTTTCTGGGGATGATGCCCTTTGGCAATCTGCTGGCCGGAGCGATGGCCTGGTTCTGGGGCGCGCCCGAGGCTTTCGCCCTAGGTTCGGTGTTAGGGTTGACCAGCCTGGCCCTGCTGGCACGCCGGCTCCGGTCCGACGTAACTACCTGTGACGAAGGCCAGCGGCCGAGCGTTGGAAGCCGGAATCAGTAGGGGGCGGTACGTTGAGTGTAAGATTTAGGTAGATGTTGCACTGGGAGTGCTGGGCTTAGCTACTCTGTGGGAAGCCGCCTTTGCGGACGTGGGCGTGGCATTAATAGCTATTTTCAATGCTACCAGAACCTTGCGGTACGCACGAGTATCCTCATTAAGTTTAATGCAAAAGGGGAGATATATCCCATATCGAATCTAGGGGTGATCAGGGATGAGGCGGATTTATCTTGACCACGCGGCTACGACCCCCGTAAGGCCTGAGGTTGCCGAGGTAATGACAAGATATTTGACTGCCAATTGGGGCAATCCCTCCAGTCCTCATTCAACCGGTCAAGAAGCCAGGAAGGGCATGGAGGATGCAAGAAAATACATCGCCAATCTGATTAATGCTTCTCCGGAAGAAATAATTTTTACCAGCGGAGGCACCGAAGCCGATAATTTTGCCCTCAAAGGCGTAACCTATGCCAGAAACAAGAAGCAGCATTTTATAACCACAAAGATAGAGCATCACGCCGTCCTTCACTGCGCGGAAGCGTTAGAAAAGGAGGGCCATGCCGTTACTTATCTTGACGTGGACAGCGACGGGCTGGTGGATCCGGACGATGTACGCCGCGCCATCCGCAAAGACACGGCGTTAGTAAGCGTGATGCTCGCCAATAACGAAGTCGGCACGGTAGAACCGGTAGCGGAAATCGCGCGCATATGCCGTGAGCACGGTGTTCTGTTCCATACCGACGCCGTTCAGGCCGTAGGCCAGATCCCAGTGGATGTCAAAGAACTCGGGGTGGATTTGTTGAGCATGTCCGCCCACAAGCTGTACGGGCCCAAAGGTATCGGGGCCCTCTATGTCCGCAAAGGAGTTAAGATCGCCCCCATATTGTACGGTGGAGCTCAAGAGCGCGGGAGAAGGCCGGGTACGGAAAACGTCCCGGGAATCGCCGGGTTTGGCAAGGCCGCGGAGCTGGCAGCGGCAGAATTAAACGAACACCGGGAAAAGCTGACCCGCCTGCGGGAAAAGCTCATAGAAGAGATATTCAGGCGCATCGAAGACGTTAAACTTAACGGCCACCGCCGGCGCCGCCTGCCGGGCAACGTCAACGTCAGCATCAAGTATGTAGAAGGTGAATCCATACTTTTGAACCTCGACTTAAAGGGTATTGCCGCTTCCAGCGGCTCGGCGTGTATGTCCGGGACTCTCGAACCGTCCCACGTGCTGCTGGCTATGGGAATACCCCGCGAGGTAGCCCACGGCTCTTTAAGAATGACTCTGGGTGCGTCCAATACCGAAGATGATATCGATTACGTCGTCGACGTTCTGGAAGAAACCGTAAAAAAACTGAGGGCGATGTCCCCGCTCGCGTCTCCCGGGAGGTGTTAAGATGTATTCAGGGTTAAAGGGAAAACCGTTGAAGAGGCGAAACAGATTACCAACCGCGCCGTGGCAGAGGCTCTGGACGGGATGCCGCGAAACAAGCTACACTGCTCAAACCTGGCGGCCAACGCCCTGCACAAAGCCATTGACGACTACCTTTCCCGGTTTAAATAGGCTGAAACTGACCGGGCTGCGGAGTAAAACGGGGAGGCATAAAAGCATATGCGGCAGGGGGTATTTCCCCGGCTCAATGAGGGCACTGTTAACCACGAACTGGATTGGCAACGAAGCCAGAACCGGTACGGCAATCCGGAGAAAGCAGTGGTTGCCATGAGCGGCGGAGTTGACAGCTCCGTGGCGGCATACCTGCTCAAAAACTCCGGTTTCGATGTCATCGGTGTTACTATGCAGGTATGGCCCGTGATCAACGAAGGACCTTCCCTGCCGCGGACTTGTTGTTCCCTGGGTGCGATTAATGACGCCAGGAACATAGCGTGGTCCCTGGGTTTCCCTCATTACGTCCTTAATTTTCGCGAACCCTTCGAGCGGATGGTTGTCGATCCTTTCATATCCGAATACCTAGCCGGGCGCACGCCAAACCCGTGCGTTGCATGTAACAAGCATATCAAATTCAATCTTCTCCTGCGGCGCACCGCGGAACTGGGCGCAAGGTGGCTGGTCACCGGCCATTACGCGCGGGTCTTCTACTCGCTGGAACACAACCGGTACCTTATGCTGCGGGGCATTGACGATCAGAAGGACCAAAGCTATTTCCTTTACATGCTCACGCAGGATCAACTGTCACGCATCCTGTTTCCGCTGGGAGGACTTAGGAAAAGCCAAGTACGGGACATAGCCCGCAAGGTAGGATTAAAAGTAGCTGCCAAACCGGAAAGTCAAGAAATATGCTTTATTCCTGACGGAGATTACAGAAACTTTGTTAATGAAAGAAGACCCGGCGCGGCACGACCCGGTCCCATTGTCAACACCGAAGGCAAAGTTTTGGGTGAACACTCAGGTGTGCATCACTACACCATCGGCCAGCGCCGCGGGCTGGGGTTGGCCTTGGGCCGGCCCGTTTACGTAGTGGCGCTGGATCCCGCTGAAAACACCGTGGTCGTGGGTGATAAGGAGGACTTAGAAACCGGTGCGTTTACAACTACCGAAAATAATTTCATCCTTTTTGACAGGTTGACCGGCCCCGTAGAAGTAGAAGTTAAGATCAGATATACCACCCCTGTCGTAAAAGGGGTTATAGCGCCTTTGGAAGACGGGCGCGTACTGGTCAGGCTTTCCGAACCGCAGACGGCAATTACCCCCGGCCAGGCCGCGGTATTCTATCGCGGTGACCTGGTGATAGGAGGCGGCACCATAGAGCGGAGTCTCAAACAGACTCCTCATAGTGGCTTTAGCTATTAGGTGGTTAGCGAGGTTCAACAGAACCGATCTTGGCCATTTTTTCAACGTCAGCGTCAGAAACGGTACTCAACTCGTTTAAAAATGCTTCCTGAAAGCTGCCGATACCTTTAGCCGACGAACTTTCATAAGCAATTTCTCCCACTACACCATATGTCGCTAAAGCATTGGCTGCGTCGTTGATTACATTGTCGCCAACAGCCACAAAAGCGCTTATTACCGCTCCCAGCAAATACCCCGTCCCTGCCACTTTTGCCATCCACGGGTGACCGTTTTAAGCACTTCTTTATGCTGGGAGGTCATCGGGTACTTTTATCGGCATAATGTTAACCTCCAAAGTTAATTGAAACTAAATTGAGTTAATTAATCAGTATTCTAAGATTACAGCGTAATAGTTGTCAACGAGTATTAGACCTGGGGTGCGATGTCAAAGTTCGCCTGGAGAATTGGCAAGGCATTGCCGCCTTGCCAGAGGAAGAACGCTTGGGCGCGATAGAGGGGCAGGTCCACGTTTTGGTAAAGACCCGGAGGCTTGGCTCCAAACAAACGTTCCCGCCCTTGAAGGGCCGCACGCCGGAAGACACTAGGTCAAGCATCTAATACAAAAACCAAATCGGCTGGGAGATCACCTACTAAGTGTTGACACGGACGGGGGCGGGTTTTGTCTTTCTTGGATTAATCGGGTTATGCTATCATAAGAAGATACAGTATGGTAGCCGGTTGGTGGAGCGTGAAAAAGTGTGGAACTGATCCGGGACGGCAAAAACCGCTACCGACTGCCCCGCAAGGGCAAAATGCGGGTAGACGGCATAGTCTACGTCAACGAGTTCCTGAAACCGCTGCTCCGGGAAGACAAGAGCCTGGAGCAGTTGGCCAATGCCGCCATGCTGCCGGGCGTGGTGAACCCCGTGGTCGGTATGCCCGACATCCACGAAGGCTTCGGGCTACCCATCGGCGGGGTGATGGCGATGGCCGCGGACGGGGTGATTTCGGCTGGCGCGGTCGGCATGGACATCAACTGCGGCGTTCGGCTGTTGCGTACCGACCTGCGGGTGCCGGAAGTCAGGGTTTCCCGGCTGCGGGAACTGATGCTGGCCGTCGAGAAGCACGTCCCCACCGGCGTGGGCAAGAAGAGCAAACACTACGATCTTTCGCGGCGGGTGTTCGAGCGGGTGGTCCACGCGGGGGTTCGGGCCCTAGTGGAAGAGGGTTTGGCCCGGGAAACCGATCTAGAATTCATTGAGGAGGGGGGCTGCCTGCCGGACGCCAATCTCGACGCGGTGAGCCGGGAAGCCTGCAAGCGCGGCGCGGTGCAACTGGGTACCCTCGGGGGTGGCAACCACTTCATCGAGTTCCAGGAGGTGGCCGAAGTCCTGGATCCTGTTCTGGGCGAGCGGATGGGACTGTTTCCGGGGCAGCTAACGGTGATGATCCACACCGGCAGCCGTGGCTTCGGTCACCAGATCTGTACCGATTTTTCCCGGAGCCTTTTGCCGGCAGCGAAGAAGTACGGCATCGACCTACCCAACAAGGGCCTAGCCTGTGCACCCATCGATTCGCCCGAGGGGCGGCGGTACTTCCAGGCCATGGCCTGCGCCGTGAACTTCGCCTTTGCGAACCGGCAGATCATCAGCCACGATATCCGCCGCGCCTTTGGCGTGCTCTTCGGCCGCGACCCGGACGAACTGGGCATGCGGATCGTTTACGACGTGGCGCACAACATCGCCAAGTGGGAGCGCTACGCCGGGCGAAAGCTGCTGGTACACCGCAAGGGCGCGACCCGGGCGTTGCCTCCGGGGCACGAGGCCAACCTCGGGTCCTACCGGGAAACCGGACATCCGGTGCTGATCCCGGGCAGCATGGGGACGGCGTCCTACGTGCTCGTGGGTACGCCAAAGGCAGCGGAGACCTTTTTCTCGGTGAACCATGGGGCGGGCAGGACCCTGTCCCGCAGCGCTGCCAGCCGGACGATTACCCGGCAGCAGTTCGAGGATTCTATGGGCACGGTGTTGTACAATATCCGAAACTTCAAGGAGATCGTTGACGAGGCACCCCTGGCCTACAAGGATATCGACCAGGTGGTGGAAACCCTGGCCAAAATCGGCCTGACCCGGAAGGTGGCCCGGCTGCGGCCCCTGGCGGTCATCAAGGGAAAGGACTGATCTTGTGTGTTTCCACCGCTAGTGCGCAAGGTAATGGACATCATCTCTGACGCGGGCTACGAGGTTTACGTGGTTGGCGGGGCGGTCCGCGACCTTTTGCTGGGCTTTCAGCCCAAGGAATACGACATTTGCACCAGCGCCTGCCCGGTAGCGGTGCTCACCATGGCCGCCGAGAACAACATCAAAGCCTACAAGAAGGGTGCGGCCTTCGGGGTGGTGGCCTGGGTGCTGGACGGCGAGGAGATCGAAATCGCTACCTTTCGCACGGAACTCTACGGGGACGACGCCCACCGCCCCGAAAAGGTGGAATTCGTCTGGGCGCTGGAGGACGACCTGGCCCGGCGCGACTTCACGGTGAATGCCATCGCCATGCGCCCTGACGGTGAAATCATCGACCCCTTCGGAGGTTGCGATGACCTGAAGGCCGGGCTATTGCGGGCCGTGGGCGACCCGGGAGAGCGCTTCGAGGAAGACGCGCTGCGGATGTTCCGAGCCTGCCGCTTCGTCGCCGAGTACGGATTCGGCGTTGATCCCGGGACCAGGGCGGCCATCCCGCGGTCGCTAGAGCGGGTGGCCGGTCTTTCGGTGGAGCGGGTACGGGATGAAATCGACAAGGCGCTCCGGGCCGCGCACGCCGCGAAGGGACTGGGGCTGATGCGGGACACGGGACTCTTGGCGACCACCTGCCGTGGCCGGACAGGCGGCCGCGCGGTAGCTGTACCGGTGTTACCCGAGGTGGACCGCCTGGCGGGCGTCGAACAGAACCCGGAACACCACCAGGTAGACGTGTGGGAACACACCCTCCGGGTTGTGTCCGGCGTGCCGTCCGATCCGGTGCTGCGCTGGGCGGCCCTGCTGCATGACGTGGCCAAGGGGCTGCCGGGGGTGCGCCGCCTGAACCGGCACGGGCTGCCGGCCGACTACGGCCACGCCGGCCTGGGTGCCGAGATCACCCGGGATATCCTTGAACGGCTACGGTTTCCCCCGTCTTTCATCAAGCGGGTGACGTGGCTGGTGCGTCACCATATGCACCACCCCGCGCCCGAGGAGAGAGCGGTGCTGAAGTGGCTAAAGAAGCTCGCGCCCAAGCTTCACGGGCGCGCGGAACTGATGGACGCTGTGCGGCAGAGTCTCGTTCTGCGACGGGCCGACCTGCTGGGCGGCAAAGTGAATCCCGCGGCGGTGCTGGAAGAGAACGCGCAATTGGAAGCAGTGATTGCGGAAGTGGTTGCTCGGGTGCCCTTTTATACCGAGGACCTAGCCATCAGCGGGGGCGAGGTGGCCGAGCTGGTGGGCCGCGGGCCGCAGGTGAAACAGGTGCTGGAAGACCTGGTGGTCCGGGTGCAGGGAGGGTTCCTGGACAACAGTCCGGGTGTCCTGAAGGAGGCCGTCCGCAAGAAAGCCTGGCGGAAACGACTGTCGATGGTCGAGGGCCGGAAGTCGGAGGGCGGCGGAAATCCCGCGTTTTCGTGAGCTTAAAGCCGGAGAAACGAGGCAAAAGACCGGATGATTCCCGGATCTTTTGTTTTTTTAAGGTTAAGATCCGGTTAGGTGACAGGAATTTGCCAGAGATCGGAGAATACCGATGCCGTAGACCGCGCCTTCGGGACCGAAAGTTGGTTCCAGTCCGCGGCTCAAGACGCAAATCGCAAGGGGTGTAATTTTTTGAGAACAAGGATCGGGAACGCGCTAATCAAAGCCTGTCTGATTAGCACGGCGGTCGGTGTGATCTGGGGTTTGAGCAGCTTCTCGGTGCCGGGTGCGGAAATCGTTGTTCCGGCGGCGGCCAGCCAGGCGGAGCGGCAGTACACGGTAGTGCGGGGCGATACGCTATGGGCGATCGCTAACCGGCTGGACACCTCGGTCGAGGCGCTGAAACGGGCGAACAACCTGCAAGGCGACGTTATTTTTCCGAACCAGGTGCTAGTTATTCCCGGTACGGGTGTTACAGTCCAGGCTGCTGCTGAATCTCGGGTTGATGAACCTGTTGACGAACAAGTGGAATCCCCGGTTACCAGGACGTACACCGTGGTGGCGGGGGATTCCCTCTGGTCCATCGCGCAGCGGACGGGGGTTTCGGTGTCGGCCCTCAAGCGGGCCAATAACATTCAGAACGACTTCCTGGCGGTCAACCAGGTGCTGGTGCTCCCGGATGAGCCGGCGGTCTTCGCGCAAGCGCCACCCAGTCGGTCCGGCGACCGCGTCCAAACCATCCTGGACTATGCCCGGACACTGGCGGGACATCCGTACCGGTGGGCCGGCAGTGCGCCCGGCGGGTTCGACTGCTCCGGTTTCGTGGTCCATGTTTTCGGGCGTCACGGTATTTCGCTGCCCCGGACTTCCTACGACCAGTTCAAGGTGGGCACGCCGGTGGGTCGCAATGAACTGCAGCCGGGCGACCTGGTTTTCTTTACTACTTACCGATCCGGGGCGTCCCACGTGGGAATCTACTACGGAAATGGCCAATTCCTGCACGCCAGTTCGGCCAGGGGCAGGGTGATCTGGACCAACCTTAACACGCACCAGTACTACGACAGCCGGTTCCTGGGCGGACGCCGGGTGGTACCCTAGCTCCGAACGGTATCCCCTTCCGCCTAGCACTCAGCACCATGAGTGCTGGGCAGTACGGCTCGGTTCGGCGTTGCGCGCTGGTAAACGCGCTGTTGGTGCTTGGCGGGCCTGGTTTCGCCGTCACGGGCCACCGATTCCTGCAAACCGGTGGCCGGTAAACGCGTTCATCCCGCCCGTACCGGCCCTGGCCGCGAGGGATCGTGGTTAGGGCCTCTTCATAATGATAGCGATTTCATCTCCGCCCGCTGTTAATTTCGGGCTCCAGTCGTAAAGACGGGAAGCGGGGCGGGGCTGCAAGCGCGTTGACATTGATGGAAAAAACTGATACAGTGGGTGTGGCTTAATGGGGGTGATAAAGGTGGAGAATTTCGAAGCAATCCGCGAAAAAATCCGCGAATTGCTGGCTGAGGACCGGCCAGGGCGGCTTCAGGACTTCCTGCCGGAGATCCACTACGCGGACCTCGCGGAGGTCTTGCGTACTCTGGAACTGGACGAGCGGGTGAAACTGCTCCGTTGCCTGAAGAGTGAGCGGGCGGCCCAGGTCCTGTTTGAACTGGACCGCGACGAGATTCTCCCGCTGCTGGAAGGACTGGGCCCCCGGGTCAGCGCCCTGGTCCTGCAGGAGATGTCCAGCGACGACGCCGCCGATCTGATCGGTGATCTGCCCGAGGACGAGCAGCAGCGCTACCTCGGGTTGATGTCCGGCGACGAGGCCGAGGATGTCGCCGAACTGCTTGAGTATGGCGAGCAGACGGCCGGCGGGCTCATGACCACGGAGTTCGTGGCCATCAACAAGGAGTTGACGGCGGACGAAGCCATCAAGTTTCTGCGCCAAACGGCGCCCGATGCCGAGACCGTATACTACGTGTACGTGGTGAACGACCATAATCAACTGGTCGGGGTGATTTCGCTCCGGGAACTGATCGTCTCCGCCCCCGACGCCCGGATCGGGGACGTGATGCGGACCAACGTGATTAGCGTCAACGTCCACACCGACCAGGAGGAAGTGGCGCGGGTGGTGGCCAAGTACGACTTCCTGGCCATCCCGGTAGTCGGTGATCACGGGGAACTACTCGGGATCATCACGATTGACGACGTTCTGGACGTCATCGAGGAGGAGGCCACGGAAGATTACCTGCGCTTGGCCAACGTGCACCAGGAACGTTACCTGGAACTCGGGGTCCTGCAGCGGGCCGGCCGGCGCCTACCCTGGCTGATCGGGCTACTGTTCGGCGCCCTGCTGGCCGGCAGCGTGGTCCAGGTTTTCGAGGACACGCTGGCCGGGGTCGTGGCGCTAGCCTTTTTCATGCCGGTGATGGCGGGCGGTCCTGGAAATGTGGGTACCCAGACCCTGGCGGTGGTGGTGCGGGGCTTGGCGACCGGGGAGATCGACTCGCGCCGGGGTTTCTGGGTCATTCTCAAGGAAATCCGGGTGGGATTGATCGTGGGCGCGGTCAGCGGACTGGTTCTGGCTGGGATCGCCACCCTCTGGCTCGATTCGGTGATCCTGGGCTTAGTGGTTGGGACGTCCTTGGCCCTAAGTATGGCGGTGGCCACCGTGATCGGCGGCCTTATCCCCCTGCTTATTAGCCGGGTGGGCGTGGACCCGGCGCTGGCTTCCGGACCGTTTATCACCACCATGATGGACGTGATCAGCCTGATGATCTACTTCACGGTAGCTTCCATTACGCTCTTTCGGTTCTTGGGTTAGTCCCGGGTGCCGGGTTCCCCGGCCTCCGGGAGGCGGAATTCCGCGCCCCAGCGCGCGGTAAGGTCGTGCACCACACCTAACTGGTCCAGAACCCGGGCCGTGGTAAACCGTACCAGGTCCTCGATTTTCCGGGGGCGCAGGTAGAAGGCGGGTATGGGGGGCATGATGGTCACCCCGAGGCGGGCGAGTTTTAGCATGTTTTCCAGGTGGATGGGGCTTAAGGGGGTTTCCCGGGGCAGCAGGACGAGGCGCCGCCGTTCCTTGATGGTCACGTCGGCTGCCCGCTGGGTGAGGTTTTCAGCGTAGCCGTGGGCTACCCCGGCCAGGGTCTTCATGCTGCACGGGGCGATTACCATCCCGTCGTGCCGGAAGGAGCCGCTGGCGATGTCGGCGGCAAAATCGTCCTCGCGGTAGGCGAACGCGGCGTACTTGGACACCTGGTTCGGGTCTAGGCCGGTTTCCTGCCGGATGATGTAGCCGGCGGCCCGGCTGATGATCAGGTGGGTCTCTATGCCGCAGTCCGTAAGTTCCCGGAGAATACTGATGCCGTAGACCGCGCCTGAGGCGCCCGTAATCGCCACCACGATCCGCATCCGGGATTCCTGCCTTTCTCCTGCCCGGGCCCTACCGGGGAACCGGACATCCAGGGCTAAAATATGGTAAAACCTGGACAACCCTCCATGCCGCTGGCCAGCGACACCACGGGGGATGAAAATGGAACGCGGTTTCTATGGTAGTATTGTACTTTATTAAGGTCGCAAAGGAAAGGATTGTCCGGTGAAACTGTACCAGACCGAGGCCATCGTGCTCCGCGCCTTGGCCGTCCGGGAGGCTGACCGGGTGCTGGTACTCCTCACCCGCGAACAGGGAAAACTCCGGGTCTGGGCCCACGGCGCGGCCCGGCCGGCCAGCCGTAAACGTGGCGCCGTGCAGCCCTTCTGCCGTTCGCGTTTCCTGCTGGCCCAGGGCCGGGAGATCGACACGGTGCGCCAAGCCGAAGTGCTCGAGGATTTCGCCTTTTTGTATGCCGACCTAAAGGCGCTAGGCCTGGCCGTCTACCTGTGTGAGCTGGCGGAAGGGTTCGCGCCCGAGGGCCAACCGAACCCGGGGATCTACCGGCTGCTCCTCCAGGTGTTGCGCCGCCTGACCGGGCCGCGCCGGGATTTGCTGGTCCGGTTTTTTGAGAGCAGCATCCTGGCGCTTTCCGGCCTGCGGCCCGAACTGGACGTGTGCGCCGCTTGCGCGGGCCGGCCCGCCGGCCCGCTGCGTTTCAGCCCGCGCTTGGGCGGCTTACTTTGCGGGGCGTGCCGGGCGAGAGATCCGGCTGCTCCGGCCTGCCGCCCGGCCACGGTCCGGGTGCTGGGCAAAATGCTGGACTGGCCGCTGAACCGGGTCGGACGGTTGCGGGTTGACCCGGTAACCGCCCGGGAACTGGCCACCGTTTTGCATGCCTGTATCTGCTACCACCTGGAACGCGAGCCCAAAAGCCTCGCCTTCCTGCGCAAACTGGGAGAATGATGGTGATTTGTCAATTCAAGGGGAAAACTTGACTTTTTGTCTACCCGGTGATATTTTTTAGCTGCTATGATCCTTATTGGAAATTCAGCAAAAACCTCCTGTTTCTCCGGTGTGAGCGGGGCGGGGGGTTTTATGATGAGGTTGTGAGGGGTGAAGCGCGCTTGCACTTTCAGGACTTGATTCTAACCCTAGACCGTTTCTGGGGCGACCGGGGGTGTATCATCCAGCAGCCGTACGACGTCGAGAAGGGCGCCGGAACCATGAACCCGGCCACCTTCCTGCGGGTGCTTGGCCCCGAACCGTGGAACGTCGCCTACGTGGAACCGTCCCGCCGGCCCACCGACGGCCGCTATGGGGAAAATCCCAACCGCCTGCAGCATTACTACCAGTACCAGGTCATCTTGAAACCCTCGCCCGACGACGTGATTGACATCTACCTGGACAGCCTGCGGGTGATCGGGATCAACCCCCTGGAACACGACATCCGCCTGGTGGAGGACAACTGGGAGTCGCCCACCCTGGGCGCCTGGGGTCTGGGCTGGGAGGTCTGGCTGGACGGGATGGAGATTACCCAGTTCACCTATTTCCAGCAGTGCGGCGGCTTCGACCTGAAACCGGTATCGGTCGAGATTACCTACGGACTGGAACGGCTGGCGCTGTACCTGCAGGGCAAGGACAGTGTGTTCGATATCGTTTGGACCGAAAATATCGCCTACCGTGACGTGCACTTCCAGGGCGAGGTGGAACACTCCCGGTACAACTTCGAAATTGCCGACCCGGAGATGCTGCACGACCTGTTCGACGATTACGAACGGGAGGCCCAACGCATCCTGGAGCAGGGCCTGGTACTGCCGGCCTACGACTACGTGCTGAAGTGTTCCCACACCTTCAACTTGCTGGACGCCCGGGGCGCCATCAGCGTTACCGAGCGCACCGGGTATATCGCCCGGGTGCGCGCTCTGGCCCGCGGCTGCGCCCGCGCTTACGTTGAGCAGCGGGAGCACCTCGGCTTCCCGCTGCTCAAAGGTGGTGTAACAGGTGGCCGCTAACTTCCTTCTGGAGATCGGTACCGAAGAGATTCCAGCCCGTTTCCTACCTCCCGCGCTGGAGGAACTGGCCGCCAAGGCCGAAAACCTGCTGGCTGAATACCGCCTGGGGCATGGGCTGTTGTCGGTGTACGGCACGCCCCGGCGGCTGACCTTGTACGTGCGTGAGCTGGCAGCTGCTCAAACGTCCCTGGTTCGGGAAGTCAAGGGTCCGCCCCGAAAAGCGGCCTTCGACCTCGACGGCAACCCGACCAGGGCGGCAACCGGTTTTGCCCGCAGCCAGGGTGTGGCGGTGGCGGATTTGGTCACCCGGCCGGTGGGCAAGGTGGAGTACGTGTTCGCGGTGAAGGAAGAGGCCGGGCGGCCGGCCGCCGAGATCCTGGCCGAACTCTGCCCCCGGCTGATCGCCGCGCTTTCTTTCCCGAAGTCCATGCGCTGGAGCGATCAGGAGTTCCGGTTCATCCGTCCGATCCGGTGGGTTTTGTCCCTTTACGGCGCGGACGTGGTGGAGTTCGAGGTGGCGGGTGTTCGCTCCGGGCGCCACACGTGGGGCCATCGTTTCCTGAGCGCCGGACGGTTGGCGGTGCCGGACGCCGACAGCTATTTCGCGCTCCTGGAGGACAACTTTGTGATCCTGGACCCAGCCCGGCGCCGGGAACTGGTCTGGGAACAGGTGCGGGCGGCGGCCGCGGCCGAGGGCGGAACCGTGGACGAGGACCCGGGACTCCTGGCCGAGGTGGCCGACCTCCTGGAGTACCCCACCGCTTTCTGCGGCCGGTTTCCGGAAAGTTACCTGGCGCTGCCCGAACCGGTGCTGGTCACCCCGATGCGCGAGCACCAGCGGTATTTCCCGGTGCGCGGTGCCGACGGACGGTTGCTGCCGCTGTTCATCGGCGTGCACAACGGGACCTCGGAACACCTGGACCTGGTCCGGTCCGGGAACGAAAAGGTGTTCCGGGCCCGCTTGGCCGACGCCGAGTTTTTCTTCTGTGAGGACCTGGAGACGCCTCTGGCCAAGAAGGGCGCCGAACTCCGGAAAGTGATCTTCCAGGAGGACCTGGGTACCATGCACGATAAGGTGCAACGCCTGGCGGTGCTGGTGGATTACTTGGCCGGCAAATTGGGGCTGGACGACGTTGGGCGGCGCCGGGCGCTGCGGGCGGCGGCGCTTTGTAAAAACGACCTCGTAACCGGCATGGTGTACGAATTCCCCGAACTGCAGGGGGTCATGGGCCGGGAGTACGCCCTGCGCGACGGGGAGGACCCAGTGGTGGCCGAAGCGATCCGGGAACAGTACCTGCCGCCCCCGGGCGGGGATGAACTGCCGCGGACCGGGCCGGGACTGGCGCTGGCGCTGGCCGACCGGGCGGACAACCTGGTGGGCGCCTTCGGCCGGGGCATCCAGCCCACCGGTTCCCAGGACCCTTACGCCCTGCGCCGCCAGGCCCTCGGGATCTGCCACCTGGTACTGGACACGCCGGCTTACCTGGACCTGGACGGCCTGTTCCGGGAGGCGCACGCCGCCTACGGCGGCTGCTTGGCCGTGGGTGCCGGCGAGACCGTGACCGCGCTGGCCGAGTTTTTCGGACAGCGCCTGCGGGGCCTCTTCCAGGACCGGGGACTGGCCTATGACGTGGTGGAGGCCGTGCTGGCGTCTGGCCACGCCGACGTCCGGGACGCCTGGGAACGGGCGGTGGCGGTGACCGAGTTCCGGGAACACCCGGCTTTCGAGGACATCTGCACCGCCTTCACCCGCGCCCACAACCTGGCCCGGAACGCGACCGGCATGCGGGTGGACCCCGGGTTGTTCGTTGATCCGGCGGAGGACGCCCTGTACCGGGCTTACCTGGACGTACGGGACCGGGTGGACGGGGAGATCGCTGCGCGCCGGTACGGCCAGGCTTTGGCTATCCTGGCGGAGCTGCGGGAACCGGTGGATCATTTCTTCGACGCGGTACTGGTCATGGCTGACGATGCGGCCGTACGCGCAAACCGCCTGGCCCTGCTGCGCCTGACGGCCGGGTTGTTCAGACGGATCGCGGACCTCTCTAAAATTGTCAAGGGGCAGGGGACGGTTTAGTAGGGCTGGTTGCAGGGAACCGGCCATATAATCTAGTATTACTAGTATTAAATGAAGTATTTGTTCAGCCTCAACGGAGCAATGGTATAACATATTGCTCCGGGGGAGGAAAGAGAATGGAACTCACCAAGCGACAGGAAGCGATCCTGCAGATCGTCAAGGGAAACGGACCGATTACCAGCGAACAGATCGCGGAACGGCTCTCCCTGACGCGGGCTACTCTACGCCCCGATCTGGCCATCCTAACCATGGCCGGACTGCTGGAGGCCCGCCCCCGCGTCGGTTATTTTTTTAGCGGCAAGTCTCCGAACCGCATCGTGGCCCAAAAACTCCGCCGGGTTCAGGTGGGCAGCGTGCAGTCCCACCCGGTGGTGGTCCGAGACGACACCTCCACCCACGATGCCATCGTCAGCATGTTTCTCGAGAACTGCGGCACGCTGTTTGTGGTGGACGAGCGCGGTTTCCTGCAGGGCGTCGTTTCGCGCAAGGACTTGCTCAAGCTGAGCGTCGGCAGCCTCCACGATCTGCACAAGCTGCCCATCGGCGTGGTGATGACCCGGATGCCCAACGTGATCACCGCCGAGAGTGGGGAATCGGTGTGGGATGCCGCCAAGAAACTGGTCACCCACGAGGTGGACGCCGTGCCGGTGGTGCGCCGCGTGACCGCCCCGGACGGAACCGAGGGGCTGGAGGTCGTAGGGCGCCTGAGTAAGACCAATATCACCCGGCTTTTTGTCGAACTCGGGGAAAGCACGTAAAGGGGGTTCAATGCGTTTTGCGTTTAGAGGATTCGCGCCCGGTGATTTACATTATTTCCGACTCGATCGGGGAAACGGCCGAGTTGGTAGCCCGGGCGGCCGCTAGCCAGTTTGACCACGGCCAGGTGGAGATCAGGCGGGTACCGTACTTGACGGAGCCCGAGGACGTCCGCGAGGTCGTGGAGGAGGCCAGCGGTTCCCCGAGCATCATCGTGTTCACCCTAGTGCTCCCCGGGCTGCGCGAGGCGCTGCTCCGGGAGGCCGAAGCCCGGAACATCCAGGCCGTGGACATTATGGGTCCGGTTATGCAGGCCCTTTCCTCCGTTACCAGCGGCGCGCCGCGCCTGGAGCCTGGCCTGATGCGCAAGGTGGACGAGGAATACTTCCGCCGGGTAGAGGCCATCGAATTCGCGGTCAAGTACGACGACGGCAAGGACCCCCGGGGCATCGTCCAGGCCGACCTGGTGGTGTTGGGCGTCTCCCGCACGGGCAAGACTCCGCTGAGTATGTACCTGGCGCATAAGCGGCTCAAGGTGGCCAACATTCCCCTGGTTCCCGAGGTGGCGCCGCCGGAGGAAATCTTCTCCCTGCCGCCGCACCGGCTGATCGGGCTAAACATTGACGCGCAGCAGCTCGTCGGCATCCGGCGGGAGCGGCTGAAAGCGCTTGGCCTGCCACCGGACGCTGGCTACGCCCAGAGTGAACGGGTACTGAAGGAACTGGCCTACGCTCGAAAAATCTTTCAACGCGCGGGCGCCTCGGTGATCGACGTCACCAATAAGGCGGTGGAAGAGACAGCGGGCAAGGTGCTGGAGATCTACTACAAAGGCGAACGTTACCGGTTTGAATAGGGACGCCCGGGGGAGTCGTTCCCGACGAAGCAATCGTCGCTCAGCCGAGGATGAAAATAAGGGTTTGTTTTTTAGGGGTGGACGTTTGGCGGAACTGCGACTGTTCTGGGCCCTGAATCTGCCGGGAGAGCTGAAAACGAAACTCGCGGGGTTTCAGGCCGAACTGAAAAAAATATCTCCGGATGCGAAATGGGTGGAGCAGGAAAATCTGCACCTGACGGTGAAGTTTCTTGGTGCGGTGGAAAGTTCCAGGGTACCGGCGCTGACCCAGGCGGTGGCGAAAAGCGTGTCCGGACTGGCGCCGTTCCGGTTGGAATTGGCGGGCTGGGGTACCTTCGGGCGCCCGGCGCGCGTGCTCTGGACCGGTGTAACCGGGGATCTCGCGGATTTGCAGGAGCTGCGGACCCGGGTGGAGGCGGCCCTCGTGCCGTTGGGTTTTGCGGCGGAAAAGAAACCCTTTTCGCCGCACCTGACGCTGGCGCGGTTCCGGTCGTCCCGGAACCTGGTAGCGCTGCGGGAGCAGGCCAGCGCCCTGGCGGCCGAACAGGGTCTCTGGGGCGAGTTCATGGTGGACCGGATCGACCTGATGCGGAGCACCCTTACCCGGCAGGGACCGGTTTACCGGGTGATTTCAGCGGTTGACCTGACGGATAATCCGGGTCAGCTTTAAACTCCGGGGATCGGTACTTTTGCGTTACCTGCGAGCTTATAGCTTATAGTATTTAAAGGTTTTATAAGAAAAGAGGGATGCCCTTGCTGGTAATAGCAATTAACGGCAGCCCGCGGAAAGATGGAAACACGGCCCAGGTTTTGCAATCAGCCCTGGAGGAGGCCGCCGCGCTGGGGGCGGAAACCGCTTTCCTCCAGGTTTCCGACGGAATCAGGGAAGCGAAGATTCCGTATTGCGCCCACTGTTCCACTCCGTGCAAGGGCGTGTGTTATGAGGGCACCGCCCTGGCCGGGATGTTGGACCTTCTGGGCCGGGCGGATGGGGTGATCATGGGCAGTCCGGTTTATTTCGGAACGGTTACGGCCCCGCTCAAAGCGTTTTGGGACAAAACCCGCCGGTTGCGCAAGGAGTTTGCGCTTTTGAACGTGGTGGGTGGGGCGGTGGCCGTAGGCGGTTCCCGGTTCGGGGGACAGGAAACCACGGTGCGGGCGTTGCACGACATGATGCTCACCCAGGGTATGACCCTAATCGGGGACGGGCATCTGAGCGGAGATGTCGGACATCATGGTGTATGTGCCCAGCAGCCCGTTCAGGATGATCAGGAGGTTTATAAGCGGGTGCGCCTGCTGGTGCACCGGGTAGTTGAGGTCGCGCGGGCGACGGCTGAGCTTCGCCGGGCAAGTCGAACGGCCGCGCAGAGCTGATTCGCTCCCCGGGTTCCAGCAGCCCGGGGTTTTTTGTTCGGTGCCGGGGTTGTTGTCGGGCCCGGACGGTGCAAAGGGGGGAGGCGGGTGAGTAACAAGGCGGAACTGCGGTTCCGGACCGAGGACTGGGAGGCGAGAATGCTCTCGCCCTACGCCTGCCGGAGCGCCGAAAGCCGCGGTCGGGAGCGGCCGGAAGAGGAGTGCGCCGTGCGGACCGTCTTCCAGCGCGACCGCGACCGGATCATTCACTCCAAGAGTTTCCGGAGGTTAAAGCATAAGACCCAGGTGTTCATTATTCCGGAGGGCGACCATTTCCGCACCCGGCTCACCCACACCCTGGAAGTAGCGCAGATCGCCCGGACGATCGCCCGGGCGCTGCGGCTCAACGAGGACCTGACCGAGGCCATCGCCCTGGGACACGACCTGGGCCACACCCCTTTCGGGCACACCGGGGAAGCGGCGCTCAACGCGGTACATCCCGGGGGCTTCCGGCACAACGAACAGAGCCTGCGGGTGGTGGAGCGCCTGGAGGGCGGCCGGGGGTTGAACCTGACCTGGGAGGTGCGAGACGGCATCCTGAACCACACCGGCCCGAGCCGGCCGGCAACGCTGGAGGGCCAGGTGGTACGGATCGCGGACCGGATTGCCTACATCAACCACGATATCGACGACTCGCTGCGCGGCGGCGTGTTAACGTCGGACCGTCTGCCGCGAGACTGCCTCGAGGTGCTGGGACTCACCCATCGCGATCGGATTAATACCATGATTGTAGACCTAATTACCACTAGCCTGGAGCGGCCGGAGATTTCGCTTTCTCTGCGGGTCGGGGAGGCGATGAACCGGTTGCGCGATTTTCTCTTCGCCAACGTCTACGTCAGTTCCGAGGCTAAGCGGGAAGAGGGCAAGGCCCGGCACGTGGTCCAGTACCTTTATCGCTACTTCACTAAACACCCGAACGCCCTGCCGGCCGAGTACCGGCGCCGGGTGGAGGCGGACGGCGGGTCGCGGGCCCAGGTGGTGTGCGATTACATTGCCGGCATGACCGACCGCTACGCGGTCGCCGTTTTTCAGGATCTTTTTGTGCCGCAAGGTTTCCCGGTGCTCCGGGAACCTTAAAAATTGTCGACATAGGGCAGGAAAATCAGATGGTTGCCGCGAATAAATCAGGTAGTGGGTTCCGGTTTGACGGGTGGTCTTTGTGGGCGGGTTGATTCCCGAAGCACTGGTGGAAGAGGTCTTCACCCGGGCGGACATCCTGGATGTGATTTCGGAGTACGTGCGCCTGGAGAAGAAGGGACGGCACTACCTGGGCCTGTGCCCGTTCCACCGGGAGAAGACGCCGTCATTCACGGTGACGCCCGAGCGGCAGATGTTCTACTGTTTCGGCTGCGGGGTCGGAGGTAACGTCTTTAAGTTCTTGATGCTTAAAGAAAACCTTAGCTTCCCCGAAAGCGTGCGGTACCTGGCCAGCCGTGTGGGTGTGCATATCCCGGCGCATTCCCCGCCGCAGGATGCGAAGTACGAAAGGTATTACCAGGTCAACGAGTGGGCCCGGGATTTCTTTCGGCTCGAGCTCGAGCGAGGGAAAGAGGGGTACCTGGCCCGGGCGTACCTGGCCCGGCGCGGCATCACCCCAGAGATCAGGGAAGAATTTCAGCTGGGTTTCGCCTCACCCCGGTGGGACGCGCTGAAAACCTACCTGATGCGTAAGGGTTGCAGCCCCGAGGAACTGGTAACCCTGGGCCTGGTGAATCGGGGAGAAAGGGGAACCTACTACGACCGCTTTCGCAACCGGGTTATCTTCCCGGTGTGGAACGCGTCGGGGCGGGTGATCGGATTCGGGGGACGGGTGCTGGACGATGGCCAGCCGAAGTACCTTAACTCCCCGGAGACGCCCGTTTTTCACAAGGGGCAGACGCTTTACGCCCTGCACCTGGCGCGGCAGGCGATTCGTAACGAGGGCTGTGCGGTGATCGTCGAGGGTTACCTGGACGCCATTGCGGCCCACCAGTACGGGCTCCGGAACACGGTGGCCTCGCTGGGAACCAGCCTGACGCGGGAACAGGGTCGGCTGTTAATGCGCTACACCATGGACGCCCTGATCGCCTACGACGCGGACACGGCCGGGATTGCGGCCACGATCAGGGGGCTTGACCTGCTCCAGGAGCTGGGTTGCCGGGTGAAAGTGGTCAGCCTGCCGAAAGGCCGAGATCCTGACGATTTTCTGCGGGAAGCGGGCGTGGCCGGCTGGACCCGCCTGGTGGCGAGGGCCGTGCCCCTGCTGGAGTATAAGTTGGCCAGCATCGGCGCTCAGACCGGGACGGCAACGGCGACCGAAAAACTGGCGGTGCTTCGGGAAGTTTTACCGAATCTACGCGCCTTGTCGAGCGAGGTGGAGCGGGAAGAAGGTTTTCAGATCGCCGCCAGGGCCCTGGGAATAACCTGGGAAACAATACGCAGCGAATACCGCCGGTTTACAGCCCGTACCAAAGAAAATTGGGCAAAATCGGATAAAATTGCTAAAAAGATGCATAATATAGTTACTAAACCGTCCCAGGCCAGGGGAAAAGCCGAAACCGGGATACTGCAAATCATTCTCCAAAATCCCCTGTTGTTGGAGGCGGTCAGGAAGGAGTTAGGGGAAGCATTTTTCAAAGACGCCAGGTACCAGCGCATCTTCGAAGCCTGTCTGCGGCACTATAATAAACCTGGGTTTGCGCCGGCACTGCTGGCCAACTACCTGGAGGAAAGCGAACAAGAGGTATTCAACGCTCTGATGGGACGGGAACTGGGCGACAAGAACCCGGAGCTTGAGCTTGGAGAATACATCAAGGCGATTACACGCCTAGATACCAGGGAAAGGATGAGGGAGCTCCTGAATGATGTCGCCGCGGCCGAGAAGGCGGGCGACCGGCAGCGGGTAGACCAGCTGATGCAGGAGATTCAAAAACTATCAAAAAGCACCCTGGAAAGGGGGGAGCAAGCGTGAGGGAAGAGGCGAATAGCTATATCCAGAATCTCGTGGAGAAGGGCAAGCAGCGGGGGTCGTTAACCTACAACGAGGTAATGGACACCCTGCAGGGGATCGATCTAACCCCCGATCAGATTGACGACGTCTACGAGAAACTTGCCGGAGAAGGGATTGACGTGGTACCTGAGGGTCCTGAACTAGTACCCCTGGTGGAGGACGACACCGCCCCGGAGGAAGAAGCGGAAACCGAAATTGCGGTTCCGGAAGGCATTGACATCGACGATCCGGTACGGATGTACCTGAAGGAAATCGGGCGTATTCCTCTTTTAACGCCGGATGAAGAGGTCGAGCTGGCCAAAAGAATGGAGGCGGGCGACGAAGAGGCCAAGCGCCGCCTGATCGAGGCCAACCTCCGTCTGGTTGTGAGCATCGCCAAGCGGTACGTGGGCCGCGGGATGTTGTTCCTGGACCTGATCCAGGAAGGTAACCTGGGCCTGATCAAGGCGGTGGAGAAGTTTGACTACCGCAAGGGATACAAGTTCAGTACCTACGCCACCTGGTGGATCCGCCAGGCGATCACCAGGGCGATTGCCGACCAGGCGCGGACGATCCGGATTCCGGTGCACATGGTGGAGACTATCAACAAGCTGATCCGGGTCTCCCGGCAACTGTTACAGGAACTCGGGCGCGAGCCGCTTCCCGAGGAGATCGCCCGGGAGATGGATATCTCGGTTGACAAGGTGCGCGAAATCATGAAGATCGCGCAGGAACCGGTGTCCCTGGAGACCCCGATTGGGGAAGAGGAAGACTCGCTCCTGGGAGATTTTATTGAGGACCAGGACGCCCAAGCACCGGCCGAGGAGGCTTCCTTTGCCTTGCTCCGGGAACAGCTGGACGACGTTCTGAAGACCCTCACCGAAAGGGAGCAGCGCGTGCTGCGGTTGCGGTTTGGCCTGGACGACGGCCGGGCGCGGACCCTGGAGGAGGTGGGGCAGGAGTTCGGGGTTACGCGGGAACGCATTCGGCAGATCGAAGCCAAAACGCTCCGGAAACTGCGGCACCCCAGCCGGAGCAAGAAACTGAAGGACTACCTGGAGTAACGCGAACGGTCTCACATTGACGGCGGGACCGTTCTTCGTTATAATTAACTTTGCGTAACTTGAAGGGGGCCCATAGCTCAACGGTCAGAGCATCCGGCTCATAACCGGCTGGTTCCAGGTTCGAATCCTGGTGGGCCCACCATTTTGAGATTCAAGCCGGTCGTCGGCCGGCAAGCGTGGGCGATTAGCTCAGGGGGAGAGCACCTGCCTTACAAGCAGGGGGCCGCTGGTTCAAATCCAGCATCGCCCACCAGTACTTCATTCATTCTGCCGCGTACTCCTTCAATCATCTCATCAACGTGCGAAGACCTCAACCTGATGAATACCTATGAATTTTTCTGGCGCAGGGATAAGGTCGCTTTTTTCGTCATGTGGAGAAGACTTTGTGGTAAATGAGGTGTGACGCATGACCACTGTCTCCAACTATCCGACTTTCAGCATTCCCAGCTTGGAAAGCCTTCTCGAAACCGCGGCGGCGGGGAGTCCGGAAAGCATTGACCGTACCTATCTTGCGGGAATAGTGGGTCTGACCCCCAAAAATGCCGACTTACTGCAGGCGGGGCTGGAAACGCTGGGCTTCGTCGGGCCGGACGGCGTCCTGACCGCGGACGGGCGCCTGGTGGTAAGCGGCGGAGACGGACGTGCTGCGGCTTTCGGCCGGGCGCTGGAGCGGGTTTATGCTGAGATGTTGGCAGTGCTCCTGGAAAACGAGGAGTTCAATCTTG
Organism: Candidatus Desulfopertinax cowenii; assembly: GCA_001899445.1. Taxonomy (GTDB): domain Bacteria; phylum Bacillota; class Desulfotomaculia; order Desulfotomaculales; family Desulforudaceae; genus Desulfopertinax; species Desulfopertinax cowenii. Next base: position 146,427 of record MPOA01000002.1, read on the forward strand.
ATCAGGTGCACCGTTTCCTGGAACAGCGCACGAATTTAAGGCTGAGCGGTCGCCAGAAGGTGGCCGCCGTATTTAAGTACCTGCTCGTAAACAGCGACCGTGAAGACTGGAAAAAGAGGTTTAGTCAAAAGAAGTGCTTCGCCTAGCGGTGTGGTAAGCGCTTAGTGAAAAGCTGAAACCGGTGCCGGCAGATGAAGGCGTAGTTGCCATTGCGCTTTGTGTCCGAAGCGCTGGCTGCATCGTGGATACAAGGCCGACCTTTAAGGAGCAGTTTTTCAAGGGTTTGAAATTGTAACGTTTGACAGCCCCTGGGCCGGCGGGTATAATCTGGATCAAAGACGGAGAAGGGGTACTCGGTTCGGGTACCCTTTCGTTGTCCGGGAGGTGCGGAGGCGGTGGAAGCCAGGCTTCCGGCGCGCCTGCAGGCCGTAGCTGATTACGTACCTCCGGGGAAGACGGTGGCCGACATTGGCACCGACCACGCCCTACTGCCGGTCTACCTGGTCACCCGGGGGGTGTCCCCCCGGGTGATCGGGGTGGAGAAGGCGCCCGGCCCGCTGGAGGCTGCCCGGCGGGCGGTGGCCGCAAACGGCCTTGAGGGGCGCATCGGGGTCCGCGCCGGCGACGGCCTGCGGCCGCTGAAACCCGGCGAGGCCCGGGTGCTGGTGCTGGCCGGGATGGGGGGGCGGACCATCGCGAAGATCCTGGACGCGGCTCCGGCGATCGTCCGGGCGGCGGATACCCTGGTATTGCAGCCTCAGGAACCGGTGGTCCCGGCGCGCCGGTGGCTGTACGCCAACGGGTGGCGCATCGCCGACGAGAATCTGGTCGAGGAAACGGGACGGATCTACCTCGTCATCCGGGCGGTACACGAGCGGCCGGAGCCGGTGGATGACTTGCTGCTGGAGGTCGGGCCGGTGCTCGCGGCCAAAAAACACCCGTTGCTCGGCCGCTACCTTCACGGAATAGTGCAGCGCTACGAAAAAATACTGGCCGGTCTCAACCGGAGCGGCCGGAAGGACTTGGACGAACGCCGGGCAGCGGTCCGGGCTCGGCTGGAAAGACTGGAGGCGTTGCGAAAATGCCTGTAAAATGCCAGACCATTATCACTTTTGTGGAAGAGATGGCCCCCAAGGCCCTGGCCCTGGAGGGCGATAACACCGGGTGGCAGGTGGGCGATCCCGACAGCGAGATCGAGGCCGTCCTGCTGACCATGGACGTGGACGGCCCGGTGGTCGACGAGGCCCTGGAGATTAACGCGGGGTTGATCGTCGCCCACCACCCGCTGATCCACAAGCCTTTCCGGAGCCTCCGGCTGGACCTCCCCGCCGGGGCGCTATTAGCCCGGCTGGTCCGCGCCGGCCTCAACGTTTATGCGGCGCACACCAACCTGGACGCCGCCGAGCGCGGCGTGAACGCCGTGTTGACCGAGCGGTTGGGGTTGACAGAGGTCAACATCCTCTCTGAAGAATCAGCAGTGTTCGGGCGCATCGGACGCCTGAAAGAGCCTATGTCGTTTACAGATTTTGTAGAATTGGTCAAAAAGGCTCTGGGCGTACCAATCGTTAGGGTAGGGGGACCACAGGGTCGTTTGATTTCCAAGATTGCTCTTTGCGGTGGTTCAGGAGGCGATTTCTGGCCGAAGGCGGCCTTCGCCGGCGCCGACGTGTACGTTACCGGTGACCTTAAATACCACACCGCGCGGGACATCCTCGCCGCCGGGATGAACTTCGTCGACCCGGGCCACTACCCGAGCGAGCGGATCATCCTGGAACCGCTGGGCGACTACCTGGCCGAACGCTGCCGCGCTGCCGGTGCCGACGTGCGCATCGGCATCGCCCGGACGCACCAGGACCCATTTGTCAGCGTTTAGAGCCTGAGGATTAAAGTTCCGGACCCTACGGCCGGGTGCGGTTAGAAACGACCGCTACGCGCCGGATGATGGTCCTAAACGGCGCAAGACGCAATATTTCTTGATTTTTTATATCCTGGATGCTATCATGAATATGGTGAGTAAACCAGGTGATCGCGGATACTTGCAGGTGTCCGAGGAAAGTCCGAGCTCCGCAGGGCAGGGTGCTGGGTAATACCCAGTGGGGGCGACTCCAAGGAAAGTGCCACAGAAATGCAGACCGCCCAACACCCAAGCCAGTAGCCGGAGGTCCCTCCTTATTAAAAAGGCGATCTTATTCTACTGGGTTGAGTGTTGGGTAAGGGTGGAACGGTGCGGTAAGAGCGCACCAGCGGTCAGGCGACTGGCCGGCTAGGTAAACCCCACCCGGAGCAAGACCGAATAGGGGGACAATGGAGTGGCCCGCTCCGTCCCCGGGTAGGTCGCTAGAGGCGCCAGGGCAACCGGCGTCCCAGATAGATGATCACCCACGACAGAACTCGGCTTACAGGTTTACTCACCGCAATTTATGGAAAGGCTTACTGGAAGGTGAGCCTTTTCTTATGGTGAGAAAAGTCACCCTTAGTGGACGGTTATGGAAGGTGCCATAATGTCTTGGCGCCCAAATCCGGATCAGAGTCTTGAGAAGGTTTACCAAGCTTCAGGCCCACTGTTTCTTGAGGCCATGCGAATAGGTATCCCGTGCGCGTTCAGGATTTGCGACAGGGGGCGGCCGAAAATGAAAAACTCGTATTCCTTCCACAATCCCAATTCGGACCCGGCGTAGGCGCGTAGTGCCCGGTCTTTTCGGACCAGTTCAGCCAGCCTTGACAGGGTTTTTGATTTTTCCGTTTCCCGGGATAGGTTGTCTATCAGCTTCTTCACCTCGTGGTAAGGACATTCCTGCTCGTGCGCTTCGATAAGTTCCAGCACCGGGTCCCCGGCATTGATGATGTCGGCACGCACGATGGTGTTATTGCCCATGACCGACATAAGAGCGGCGGGATCCCAACATTTCAAAAGGCGACATTCTAGGAACCGGTGTTTGTAAATGGTACACGAAGAGTCTCGCTCGTCAAAAAAGCAGCAAGACCAATCCTGTTCTTTCCCGCGCACCTTGATCAATTCCCGGTCAGTCGGCCTCAGGGAATTAAGGTTGGGATCGAACACCAATTCACCTTTCCTGATGGTCACCAGGTGCTGATGCCCCACGTGTCCGGCCAGTAAAATGCTCTTGTCTTCGTGGTGGAGGGTCGGACCGCCTTTCCGGCAGCAGGTGCCACAACGTACACAGCCATTCCTGTTAGTGTTTTGCATGATTCTGTCTGCCTTTCCACGCCGGTGTTGCATAACTCCTGTATACCCCAGAGCTGATTGTATCACATTTCGGACTGAGATTGCTGTACCTGCTCCGCCGCATCGGGGGATGAATCCGCTCTTAAAAAGGAATTGGGATTGCCGGGAACGAACTATTGGGGAAAAACCTGAAGAACTGTTGAGGAGGGCGATACCAATGAGGTATTCGGAAGCCGGCCTGGGCCGGGTTTTTGTTTGCCGCCTGGAAGACGGGGACCGTTTGCCGGACACGATCGAGGACTTTGCCAGGGAACACGGGATCAAGGCGGCCATGGTGTTTTTCCTCGGCGGCGCCGAGCGGGATGGCAAAGTGGTGGTCGGGCCGGAAGACGGCGCGGCAAGCAAGCCCGTGCCCATGATCGAGCGGTTGCTGGGGGCAAGTGAGGCCCTGGGTGTCGGCACAATCTTTATCAATCAGGACAAGATCCCCAAACTCCATTTGCACTCCGCTTTTGGGCGTCAACGGGAAACCATCACCGGTTGCACCAGGGAGGGCATAGAGATCTGGCGCATCGGCGAGGTGATCATCCTGGAACTCACCAATACTTCCGCCCAAAGAAGAATAAATCCTCAGACCGGTTTTGAACTCCTGGAGGTCTAATCCGCGCTTGGCAGGAATACCGCTGCGGCTTGTCAAAGCCATGGTTGTAACCGGTGGTGACCCCGCATCCCCCTGCTCTTGGTTTCCCTTTTGACCTTAAGTACCAGCTTATTTTCGCTTCTCCGTGGATTCCGCCGGGGAGCTTTCTTTATTCGTGCTGTCCGTTGCGGTCAGCCCGCGGATCAACCCGTCAGCTGCCTGTAACAGGTTAGTCAAATCCAGTTCGTCGCCCGCGGCGGCACGGCCCTTGGATGTGTTGGGGAAAGGGTTTTTCCCTTTTTGGATCGCGTCAATGATCAGTGCCAGTCCGCCAGCTATGATCTGGATCATTTGCCCCGTGGTTTCCGCCAGAGCACAGTAGTACCTGATGGTGTCCAGTACCTGTTGAACATCGGCGGTGGTCTTGGGTGTTTTGGGTCTTTCGGCTGCTTTCTGCGTTGTCTGAATCGCCTTTTGCTGGGCTTCAAACTTCGCCAACCGGTCCACCACCCGGTCTAGGGTGGTAACCAAACGTGCGATCCGGTCTTTCTGCCAGCTGAGTTTACCCTCCAGTTTATCAACTTTGCCGACCAGTTTTTCCAACAAATCTGCTCTCTTGTCGATGGGTTCCAAAACGCACACTTCCCTTCATTGGAAATACCCAACCCCACGCGCTCAAGCCCTCCCGGGTTCACGCGTGCCTGCCGGCAGGATCGCCATTAAGCGGCCGGTCCGAGCAGTTGGTATTTCCAGGTTATGAAAGTCTGCCAAGTCTTGTGCCTGGACGGACGGCCCGCGGTAACCAGTAAGGGCTACACGGGAGTGTAGCCCTCCGGGAATGGAGTGTTCCACAGGCGAAGTTTTAGCTTCCGACCACGTACAGGATGACCGCGAACAGGATCAAGGCGACGGCCGCGGCGGGACTAATGGTTCCGGTAAGCACCAGGCCGATGGCGATGAGTACAAGCAATACCAACACCGCTGGTGCGATGGCTAGAGCCTTGACCCCACCTTCCAGGGGATTAGGCATGCAGGATCCCTCCTTTGACAGGTTAATGGGCAATGCCTTTATCTGGTATTCGTTATAAACATATGAAAGCGGTGGGAATTTGGTGCTTTGGGTATTGTCCGCAGGGATGGGAGACGGTGGACCTACTAAAGCCTGTTCCTCATTAACACTGGCCACAGGGAACCGTTTGACTTGTGATAAAATACACATTATAATTACCAACTGGTGTCTTAACACGTATTTACGACAAAAGCAGGGACGGAGAGTGGTATGCAGATGGCAGCACAGCGGATCCTCATCATCGGCGGTGTGGCGGCCGGGCCAAAGGTGGCCGCTCGGGCCCGGCGGTTGCTTCCCGACGCCGAAATCACCGTGATCGACAAGGGTCGATACATATCCTACGCCGGCTGCGGAATGCCCTTTTACATTGACGACCAAGTCGGCCATTTTCGTGAACTGTTTAGCACCGGCTACGGGCTCCCGCGGGACGCGGAGTATTTCCGCAGTGAACGGGGGATCAACTTCCGGACCCGTACCGAGGCGCTATTCATTGACCGGGCAAGAAAGGAGGTCCTGGTCAGGGACCTGGAAACCGGCCGCCAATCAAGACTGGGCTACGACCAGCTGGTTCTGACCATCGGTGCGGAATCGGTTATGCCCCGGATTGAAGGGACCGATTTCGCGGGCGTGTTCAAGTTCCGGGACCCCGGGGACGCGCAGACCGTCAAGGAGTACCTGGAGAAAAGGGACGTTCAGGAGGTCGTGGTAGTGGGAGCCGGGTTCATCGGCATCGAACTGGCCGGCGCCCTGGCCAACCTGAAACTCCTGACCACGGTGATTGAATTCCAGGAGCAGATCCTGCCCCTGACCCTCGACCCGGATATGGCGCGGTTGCTGGAACAGCGGCTCGCTGCGGCGCACGGCATTGAATTCCGCACCGGGGAGCGGGTAATCCGGCTGGAGGGCGACGAACAGGGTCGGGTGTGCCGGGTGGTTACCGACCGGGGCGGTTACGACGCCGAACTGGTGATCATGGCGGTCGGGGTGCGCCCCAACGTGGGGCTGGCCCGGGAGGCCGGACTGGCCATCGGGGAAACCGGCGCGATCCTGATTGACGAATACTGCCGCACCAGCGACCCCGACATTTACGCCTGCGGCGACTGCGTGGAAACCACCCACCGGTTGACGGGGCAAAAGGTATACGCGCCGTTTGCGTCCGCCGCTAACCGCCAGGGGCGGGTGGTGGCCGACAACCTGGCCGGCCGCCGCAGTGTTTACCGGGGGGTGCTCGGGACGGCCGTCTTGCAGGCCGGGTCCTTCAACGCCGGCCGCACCGGGCTGACCGAGGAGCAGGCCCGCCGGCTGGGCTACGAGGTGGTGACCAGTATCGTACCCCAACGCGACCGGACGCACTATCACCCCGGCAGCGGCATGGTGATTCTGAAGATCATCGCCGACCGGGCTTCCGGGCGTCTCCTGGGCGTGCAGGGCATCGGGCCCGGCGAGGTGGTGAAGCGGATCGACGTGGCCGCCGCCGTCCTGCACTTCGGCGGCATGGTCAACGACCTTATTGAAATGGACCTGGGCTACGCGCCGCCGTTCAACATGCCGATTGATCCCCTGCAGCACGCAGCCAACGCCCTGGTCAACAAGCTGGACGGCATTGTGGAGACCATCAGCGCCGACGAACTCAAGGCGAAACTCGACGCGGACGAGGACTTCGTTCTGCTAGACGTGCGCCTGGAAAAGGAGACGAGACACCGCAAGATCGACGACCCGCGGCGCATACTGGTCACTCTGGGCGAACTCCGCCGCCGAGTGCACGAGATTCCCCGGGACAAGGAGATCATCACCATTTGCGACATCGGAGTCCGCAGTTACGAGGCCTACCGCCTGCTACGCGGTGCCGGGTTCGCCAAGGTGAAATCGGTGGAGGGCGGTATGCGGACCTGGCCCTACGGCCCCGCGAGCATGTTTTAGGGCCAGGGCCATAGAGCATATCTCATCGCCAGAAAGCCCCGACATCAATTGTCGGGGCTGTTTCTATGGTTGGGACTCTCCCTTGAAAATCCCGTATCGGGTTAAAGCGGTGGCAATTGAGATGCTAAACACATATGTTGGGAAGAACACATTATGTTGGAAGATCGGCAGCTTGGCGTTTCTTTCAGTGTGACGGGGTGTCAGACTAAAGCATGTTCCAGCGCACAACAGAAACTAAAGAATCGAAAACCGTAAGCGTGATTATTCCCGCGCTTAACGAAGCCGAGGCCATTCAGGACGTAATAAAGTCCATTCCGCAAAGCGGGTTGGCCGCGTTGGGTTACCAGTCACAGATCCTGGTGGTGGACAATGGTTCCACTGACGGTACCGGCGAGCTGGCCCGGCAGGTGGGGGCGGAGACGGTGTACGAACCGCGGCGGGGGTATGGCCGGGCTTACAAGACCGGCCTGGCAAGAGCCCGGGGTCAGATCCTGGTTACCTGCGACGCGGATCTGACTTATCCGACCGAAATGATTCCGGATTTAGTGCGCCTGCTGGTGGAGGAAGACCTGGATTTTATTACCACGAACCGGTTTCACGATATGGTTCCAGGGGCGATGTCCGCCCGCAACCGCGTTGGCAACGCCGTTCTCAACCTTGCGCTGCGCCTGCTTTACGGTATCCGGATTGCGGATTCCCAGTCGGGAATGTGGGTACTGAAAAAGGAACTTGTTTCTAAATTACGGTTGATTTCGGACCAGATGCCTTTTTCGGAAGAGCTAAAAATAGAGTGTATTTTCTATGAACGGTGCCGCTGGCGGGAGGTGCCCATAACTTACCGGGAGCGAGTGGGGCCGGAAAAACTGCATGGTTGGCGGGACGGATTCCACAACTTAATCTGGATGTTTCGGAAGCGTTTTGTGCGTTAGGTGGGGTTGCGTATGCCGCACTGTTTGGTTTCGGTGGTGGTGGTGGCGAAAAACGAGGCCCGGAACATTGAAGCCTGCCTGCAGTCCCTGTTGGGGCAGGATTTTCCGAGCGGCGGTTATGAGGTTATCGTAGTGGACGGTGGTTCAATGGATCGTACGCGGGAGATAGTGACCCGTTACCCGGTTGTGCTGATTACGGATCGTTTCGGTACTCTGGGCCACCAGCGAAACACCGGCGTCCAGCACGCTTCCGGATGCTATGTCGCTTTCACCGATGCCGACTGCGTGGCCGATACTTCGTGGTTGAAAAACCTGGTGGAAACCATCCAGAAGGCCGGGCCGGAAGTGGCTGGGGTCTGCGGCCCTAACCTGGTGTGGCCCCAAGACTCCGATTTTGCCCGGGTGGTGGGCTATACCCAGGAAACCTTTCTCGGTTCGGGTGGGTCCGTCCAAGCCGCCAACCCAGGGCGGTTCCTCAGCCGCGCCAACACGCTGCCCAACTGCAACGCCGTTTACCGGAGAGATATCCTCGTTCGGGAGGGCTACGACAACCGTCTCGGAGTGGGGGAGGATGCGGACTTAAACTTTCGTTTGCGGAGACGCGGCTATCGTTTTCTGTATGCGCCGCGGGCCGTGGTATGGCACCGTCGTGCTCCCGACTTGGGGCGCTTCGCGGCCAAAATGTTTGCCTATGGGGAAGCCATGGGGAAACTGACCAGAAAACACCGGGCCGTGGTGCGCTGGTACGCCTTCCTTCCCCCATCGGTGTTACTGGTCGGCCTGCTGATGCTGGGAAGTTACCCGTTTTACCGGGTCTCGGCAGTGCCGGCCCTGGTGCTGGGTGGTATAGCGCTCTATGCGGCGGGGGTGGCGTTTTCGGTGCTACAGGTGTTTCGCAAGTTTCCCAAACCCGTGTGCCTCTGGTCCGCCATGCTGATTCCGGTCCAGCATTTGGCATACGGCCTCGGTTTTCTGAGCGGCGTGATGCGGGGTACGCTCCGATGAAGGTTTACCTCCTGAACCCACCTTATTTCCCGCGCTTTATCCGCAGTGCCCGTTGGCAGGACACCGGGCGGGGGGGGACGCTGTACTACCCCGTCTGGCTGGCCTATGCTTGCGGCTTCCTGGAACAGTATTATGAAACCCGTTTGGTGGATGCTCCGGCCTGGAACTGGGACCGGCAGCGGGTAATCGAAGACGTCCGGTCCCACCGGCCGGACGTGATTGTGGTTGATTCCAGTTTCCCCAGCCTCAAGAACGATGTGACCGTGGCCGGTTTTTTGAAGGAAGTTTCCGGGGCAACCACCGTAATGGTCGGGCCGCCCGCCGCCTTGCTCTCTGAACGCATCCTAGCCGACAGTGCGGTGGACGTGGTGGCCCGGATGGAGTACGAACACACCCTGCTCCACCTGGTTCGTACCCTGGAAAAAGGCGGCCGGCTGGAAACGGTTCCGGGCATCTCGTACCGCTCCGGCGGCCGGATCCGGCACAACGCGGACCGGGGCTTCACCGCGGATCTGGACGAGATTCCGTTTGTGAGCCGGGTATACCGGAGGCACCTGGATATCCGGGACTATTTCCTGGGGTCCTCCCTTTATCCCATGGTGCAGATCTTCACCGGCCGGGGCTGTCCTTACCTGTGCACCTTCTGTTCCTGGCCCGAGACGTTGATGGGGCGCAAGTACCGCGTGCGCAGCGTGAAGAACGTCCTGGACGAGTTGGAGTGGATTCAGGCCAATCTGCCCGGGGTGCGGGAGGTGTTTTTCGAGGACGACACCTTCACCGTGAGCAGCCGGCGGGTGGCGGAGTTCTGCACCGGTTACCGGCAAAGGAGGTTGCGCGTTGCCTGGGCCTGCAACGCCCGTGCCACCCTGGACCCCGAGATAATGAAGGAAATGAAGCGCGCGGGGTGCCGGCTGCTGATCGTGGGTTACGAATCTGGCAGTGATGAGATTCTAAAGAACATTCGTAAGGGCATCACCACCGACGACATCCGGAACTTCGCGCGAGCTGCGCGCCGCGCGGGGCTCCTGGTGCACGGGGACTTCATCATTGGCCTGCCGAGGGAGACCCGGGAAACGGTGGCGTCCACCGTGCGGCTGATCCGGGAGGTGAGACCGGATATCCTGCAGGTTTCGGTGGCTTCGCCCTTTCCGGGCACCTGGTTCTACCGGTGGGCCCGGGAAAACGGGTACCTGGTGACCGACGACCCTGGAGATTACCTGGACGATCAGGGGCACCAGCGGTCGGTGGTGTCCTATCCCTGGCTGAGCGCCGAAGAAATCGCCGCGTACGTGGATTGCATCCTGCGGGATTATTACCTTTCCGTCCGGTACGTGCCGCTGGCGTTCAGGCAGGTTTTCCGGCGAAACGGCCTTTACGAGCTTATCCGGCTGGGGTACTCGGCCCGGAAGTTTCTGAGTTACATCCGGGGCCGCTGGGCCTATCGGTCGGGGTGAGGGGAGAAAAACCTTGCGGATCGCGCTGTTGGTGCCCAACTTCGCCGAGCACGACGGCAGTGCCCGGGTAGCCGAACTGCAGGCGCTGGACTTGGCCCGGCGGGGGCACGCGGTTACGGTGGTCGCCCTGGGGGGGAACATCCGTCCCCCGCGGGGAGAATACCGGGTGTGCCTGCTGGGTATGCCCCGCGGTCTCCTGGGACAGAGAATCTACCGGCTGCTGTTCCCCGTGAATCTACCGGCGACCTGCCGTTGGGTGAAAAGGCTCCGGGAGTTCGACGAATTAATCGTGCACTTGTACCCGCTCACCTGGCTGGCGTACTGGACGCGCCGCCTGTACGGTACCAGGTACGTGTTCTGGTACCACGGGATAATGGATCCCCGGTTCTTCCCCTATCTGTACGAACGTTTATACATCCGGGCCCAGATTTTCCTGACCAAGCTGACGGTGAGAAACGCGGACCGGGCCGTGGCGGTAAGCGAGTTTGCGGCCGCCGAACTGCGCAGCTACACCGGGTTGGACGCCACGGTCGAGTACAACCGGGTAGACGACTGCAGATTTCACCCAGGGGTGCCGGGCGAGGTTGTGAGAAAACGGTTCCGCCTGAGTTGCGAACCGCTGATTCTTTTCGTTGGCGCGCTCCGACCGGTCAAGGGAGTGTTTCAGCTGATCCAGGCCTTTCAACTGGTGCGTCGTTCTATTCCGCGGGCCAGATTGTTGGTCATCGGCACGCCCGACTACCGCTACTATTACCGGCGGCTGAAAAGCGCCGGGGGGGACGGGGTGACTTTTGTAGGTTTTGTCCCGCACGCGGAGCTGCCGTTCTATTACGCGGCCTGCGACCTGTACGCCAGTTGTTCCTTTTGGGAAACTTTTAACCTGCCCTTGTGGGAGGCGGAGGCTGTTGGGAAACCGGCGGTGGTCTTCGATATCCCCCCACACCGGGAGAGAAAGGGGCCGGAGCGGAAACTGGTGCGAACCGGCGACCTGGAAGAGTTCGCCCGCGCGTGCGTGCGGATATTGACCAAAACCGGCCGCGCCGGCGGGGGCGGGGCGGCGCCATGACCAGGTATTACACGGTGGACGACTTGCTCGTTTTCAGCGTGGACTACCGGCCTTCGCTCACCGACCGGGTGCTCCAGGGACTGCTGGGAGTCTGGGACGCCGAATTGCGGGGCTTGGAGACGAATGCCCCGGAAGCGCCGGTCGACATGGCGTTCAGGATCGGACCGGTACCGCGGCCGGCGGCGGCACACTTGATACTCGACGACAGCTACCGGGGGTCCGCTGCTTACCTGTGGGGCACCGCAAGATACGGCCGGTTCCGGTGGACGACGGAGATCGGAAGCGGCGAACGTCCGCGGCGGGTCACCATTGAGGCCGGGCCGCTCACCAGGCCGTGGCTCGCGGAGTTGGCAATCCTTCCCCTGGTATGGTTTGAGCTAAACCGCCGGAACTGTCCGGTGGTTCACGGGGCCGCTGTGGCCCTAGGCGACCGGGTCTGCCTGTTGGCGGGCCGGAGTGGCGCCGGCAAGTCCACGCTGGCCCTGCGCCTGGCCGCACGGGAGTTCGGCCTGGTCAGCGAGCACTTTACCATTCTCGGTGCGGATGGGGTGCGTCCGCTGCCCACTCCCCTGCACGTGATGGATTATAACCTGACTTCCCTGGTCCGGACGGGAATGCGCCCCGGACACCGTTTGGCGTACTGGTTCCGGCAGCTGCTGCGCGTGGCCACGGGGTGGCGGCTGGCCACCAAGATCATGCCTGCCGACCTGCTGGCGTCCCGGATGGTTCCGGGAGGCCGGCTCCACGGTTGTCTGTTCTTGCTTCCGTGCTCCAACTGCCAGAACATGCGGGTCGAACGGGTGGGCGCCGAGACGTTGGCGGAACAACTGACGCATAACCAGAGAATGGAAAACCTGCCCGTCGAGAGATTGATGCTGACCGGGGCTTATCTCGCTCCGAGTGGCGACTGGAGCCGTTATTGGGTCGAGTACCGTTCCAATTTGCGAACTCTGCTCCAAACCGTTTCGGAACTGTACCGGGTAACGGTGCCCTTGCAGTTGAACGACGAAACCGTGGAAAGAATCGGGGGGCTGGTCAGTGACATTCTCCAGAGCGGTGCATAAGCTGGATAGAGTTCTAAATTATAACATACACGGTGTTCTCGGTTTACGGGTATCCCTGGTGCAGGGAAGCCTGGTTTCCAGGCTGGGAAGCCTGCGCTACGCTTCCTTTCGTGGCCCGTTCCCCACCGGGGTCCGGTCGCTCACTTTCAAATGCGGTCCCTTTGAACGGGATGCGGGCGGGTGTTGGGTGATTGATCGCCGGTACTTCGTCCGGGAAAACTACTTTTACAGCGAAGATCGGGAAGGGTGCTGCTCCTGGCGTATCGAGCTGGACGGCCTGGATAACGATCATACCACGATCAATTTCCACCTGGTTAATCCCGGCCGGGGGTACCGGAGAATCTACCGTGAAGCGTTCCTGCCCGGTGCCGTACTGCTCTCTGCCATCAACCGCAAGCTCTTTCAGGCCGGTCTTTTCCTGGCCCACGCTGGCGCGATTGTCCGTGGGGGCAAAGCCTACGTACTGGCCGGGAGGGCGGGTTGTTTTAAGACCAGTCTCTGCGTGGATTTGGTCCGCCATTTCGGGTTCCGGTGGTTAGGGGACGATCGGGTGTTGCTCGCTCAACAGGGGGACGTATGGAGCTTTCCTAATTTTGGTGCTGTTTTTGATTACATGGTTGATCACCTAGCGGACGAAACCCAATGGGGTTTAGGTGCCCGCCTGCGGTTCCTGGTCAACTGGTGGCGGCGGCGCGGGGATGATGCGCCGAGTCGCCACGAAGCGCGCACGGGGCGGCTGGCGGGGCTGTTCCTGCTTAACCGGAGTTCGGAAAACGGGTTTACCGTCAGCCCCGCGGTGGACGCCGGGAGGGTGGCCCGCGCGCTGGTGGTGAGTAACCTGCTGGAGGAATTCAAGGGCCTAGAAGGCTTGGGGTTGAGCACCGGCCCGTTTTACCGGTACCTGACCGCTTATTCCCTGGTTTACCCCGGCAGTCCGGCGGCCTGTTTCGAGGCGGCGGCGGAGAGAATGCTCCGGGAAATAGTGGGCGGAATACCGGTTTTGGAAGTCACCTTGCCGTACAGATACTCATTGGCCACCGCCGAGAAGCTGCACGCCCTGTTGGAGACACTTTAGGGGCTGGAGGAATGTCCAAAGTCGTTGGCATCATCGGTAACCGACTGGTGCCCTGCAACGAAGCCTACGCCAACCAGGTTCGGGTGCTGGCCCGGGCGCTGGGGGCCCGGGTGCTGACCAGCGCGGATCTGGGACCCTGGCCGCCGTTGCGGCGATGGGACGGTTATCAGCTGGTAAACAGCCGGTTTTACGAGCGGGGCACCCCGATCTTGTCGATCCTGAACGGGGCCCTGTTGTATCTGGCTTTGAAGTGGTTTGAACGCCGGTGTGACGTGATCCTGCTGGCGGGCGGCGTGGAAAGCCGTTTCTTATGTTACCTGGCCTTGGAAAAATGTGTGCCCGTTATCGGCACCATCGACGACCAGGGAGCGGCCCGGCGGTTCGCCCGGGAGATCGCGCCCCGGCTGCGGGGCGTCATCGCCCAGAGCAACCGGGTACGAAAACAGTTGATTCAGTTGGGAGGGCGGGCGGACCGTATCGTACGGCTGTACCCGCTGGTGAACCCGGAACTCTTCGACCTGCCTGAAGAGACGCCACCCTTGAACCCCTTCAGGATACTGTTCGCCAGCGCGCCCAACGTGGAGGCGGAGACCGAGGACAACTTCCGGGCCAAGGGAGTGGATCTGCTGCTGGCCGGGTTTCGCCGATTCTGCGCGGCGAACGCTGCTGAACTGACCATTCTGTGGCGGGGCCGGCACAACCGGGATCTGAAGCGGAGCCTGGAGGAACAGGGTCTCGGCCGGTGGGTGCGGGTGATCGACGCGGTTGTCCCTGATATGGGTGCCCATTATGCCCGGACGCACGTTACCGTCATACCCTACCGAACCGCCTGGCGCAGCCCGCAGATCCCGCTCTCGGCCGTGGAATCCCTGGCCGCTGCTCGGCCGGTGGTGGTCACCGACGTGGTGGAAATGGCGGAACTGGTGGGCTGCCGGAACTGCGGCGTGGTCTGTTCCCCGGATGCCGCAGACCTGGCGCGGGCGTTTGCCCGCTGCCGGGACGACTACCGGCGTTACCAGCGGGAGTGCCGGGCGGTGGCGGGGGAGCTTTACCGGATGAGTTTGGGCAATGTGGAGAGGGTTCTGTGAGGATCCTACAGATCTATGACGGGGATGGAACGGTGGGGCCGCAAGGTTCGGTTTCTTCGGTTGTTTTTTACCTCGCCAAGCACCTGGCGGTTTTGGGCCACCGGGTTACGGTTCTGGAGCGGGGAACGGGGACCAATCCCCACCTGGAAGAGATCGGCGTTTCGTGCCGGCGGGTGAATGTGCCCAGACGGGCGGGACTGCCCTACCAGGAGGTCGCCCGCTTTCCTCTGGGGCCGCTCAGGCTGGCGGTGGACCGGTTCCTGCTGGCCCTGGCCTTCCATCAGGAGACCAGGAAACCTTTCGACGTGATCCACGTGCATTTTCCGTTCGCGGCCTGTGTGCTGGTGCACCTGGCCCGGCGGCTACGGTCAAAGATGGTTTACACCGCCCACGTGGGCGAGGAGGCGCTGCGGCTGTCCGCCGCGAAAACCGGTGTTCCCCTGGCCCTGAGGATTTTCAAGCCGGACCTGCATCTGCTGGGAAGAATCAGGGCCGGAGTGGTGCTCAACGACCGTCTCCGGGTCAGCCTGGTCGTCCGTGGCTTCAAGAACGTGACCACGATTCCCAACGGCGTCGAAGTCGAGGAATTCAACGTTTCCCCCGGGTCGGTGGCCGAACTGCGGCGGCAATTGGGCCTAAGCGGCCGGACCGTGTTGTTCGCGGGCACCATAACGCCGCGGAAGGGTGTGGAGGTGTTGCTGCGGGCGGCGGCGCTGATCCGGGACGCCGACTTTCTGCTGGCCGGCAGCACGGCGGTGGACGCGGATTTCACAGCCCGGATGCGGCGGTTGGCGGCCGAGTCCGGGTTGGAGACCAGGGTTCGTTTTCTGGACTTCGTTCCCGCGGAACGCCTGAAGGTCCTTTACGCGGCCTGTGACGTGTTCGTGCTGCCGTCCTTTGAGGAGGGGGATCCGGTGGCGCTCAAGGAGGCTCTGGCCACCGGCAGGCCTCTGGTGGGCACCGCGGTCGGCGGGATTCCGGCCCAGATCCGGGACGGCTGGAACGGTTTCCTGGTCGTTCCCGGGGATCACCGGCAACTGGCGGCCAGGATCGCCCGTCTCTTGGAGAGGCCCCGGGAAAGGGACAGGATGGGCGACAACAGCCGTCGCCTGGCTGAACGGGAGTTCCACTGGTCCCGCGTTGCCGGGCTTTATGAAAACATTTACAGGGGGATCGCCTAGACATGGAGCAGTTTTGCGCACATACGCCTGGATCGGCGGGGGAACTGCGCGACCGGCACCGCCGGGTGTTGGAGATCTTCGCCGCCCGCCGGCCGCGCCGGTTTCTGGACGTCGGCTGCGGGGACGGTCGCTTTACCGCGTTTCTGAAAAACGTGGCGGGCGCCGACGAGGCGCACGGTGTGGAACTGTCCCCCTCCGGGGTGGAAAAGGCGCGGAAGCACGGTATCCTGGCGGCTTGTGTGGACGTGGGCACCGAGAGACTGCCCTGCGCGGACGGCTTCTTCGACGCCGTTTTCGCCGGTGAAATCATAGAGCACCTGGTGGACCCGGATCACCTCCTGGAGGAGATCCACCGGGTGCTCGCTCCCGGGGGATTCCTCGTGCTTACCACTCCCAATTTGGCGGCGCTGCACAACCGGCTGGCCCTGCTCCTGGGGTATCAGCCTTTCCCGATGGGTGTGAGCCTGCGGCACAACCTGGGGCGCGTGTGCGAACCGGCGGCGCCGCAGTCACTGGATCACGTGCGGGTGTTCACTCTCCGCAGCCTGTTGCTGCTGCTGCGGCGACACGGGTTCACCGTGGTCACGCTGCGGGGTGCCGGCGCCCAACTGCCCGGCGGAGTCAAGTTCCGGCTGTGCAGCCTGCTGGAACGGTTGCTGGCGCGGCTGCCGTCCCTGAGTTACCGGGTGGTGCTGGTCTGCGAAAAGAGGTCGCCAGCGGGGGGTGCGTTTTGATGGGAGGGACCGGTTACCGCGTCGCGGTTGTGACCCTCCCTGTGGCTGACATTTGCGGCTACGAGAACCTGCGTTATCTGCTGGAGCAGCTGGAACCCCTGGCGGCGAACCTGTACGCCGTCACCGGCCCCTGCCGCTTTCCCGGCCGCCGGGTCGAAGTGTGCGCGATTGCGCTCTGGCACACCGAGAACCAGTGGGGGAAGATGGTCCGGCACCTGGTCGTGGACCTGAAAATCTGCAGGCACTTGCTCCGGATCGCGCGGCGGGTTGACGTGGTAATACTGTTCGTCGGAGCCAGGAGTTACCTCCTGGCCGCCCTGCTGAGCCGGATCCTGGGTAAAAAACTGGTGGCCTTTTCGTTCACCACCGCCGGGACCATTGCTCGGATCAAGAAAGTGACCCGGCAGGAGCGGGTCTCGTCCGCCCTGGCCGGATTGCTGGAGCGGTGGGTGTTGACCCTGGCGCACCAGATCGCGGTGCAGGCCCCCGCGGTGGCAGCTTTCAGCGGCCTGGAACGATACCGGCGCAAGATCGCGGTGTACGGGGCGAAGCACATCGACTTCGCCCGCTTCCGGCCGGTAAAAGAACTTGGTGCCCGGCCGAACGCGGTGCTGTACGTGGGTTCGCTAATTGAGCTGAAGGGCGTGCGCCGGCTGCTGCGGGCTTTCCCCCTGGTGCTGGCGCGGGTTCCCGACGCCCGCCTGAACATCTGCGGTTTCGGCCCGCTCCACCGTTCCCTGGTGGCGGAAGCGCGGGCGCTGGGGATTGCGGACCGGATACGCCTGCCCGGGTGGATCGGGAGCGAGGAGGTGCCCGGGTACCTGAACAACGCCCGCCTGCTGGTCCTGCCCTCGCAGAGCGAGGGAGTTCCGGCTATCGTCCAGGAGGCCATGGCGTGCGGTACTCCGGTGGCGGCCACCCCGGTGGGAGGTATACCGGACCTGATCGTGGACCGGCAGACCGGTTACCTGATTCCCGACGGTACGATAGAGGCGATTGCGGCGACAATCATCAGGGCGCTCACCGATCCGGACGCGTCCAAAATCGCGGCGGCGGCCCGGCAGTTGGTCGCGGCACGGTACTCCCACGCCGAATTGGTACGGCAGTGCCGGGCCGGACTGGAACGACTGGGGATAAAGTAAGGGAGGAATCCGGAATGCGGATACCACCGGCGAAGGTTTATTTTAGCGCCGAGGACCAGCGGGCTGTCCTTGACCTGATCGGCAACTGCCTGTCGAACGGCCGGCTGACTATGGGCGCCTACGGCCGGCAGTTCGAGGACGAGTTCGCGCGCTACGCCGGCACCCGCTACGCGGTGGCGGTTAACAGCGGCACCAGCGCCATTGAAATTCCGATGCGGATTTTCGGGGTTAGGAACCGGGAAGTGCTGGTACCCGCCAATACTTTTTTCGCTACCGTACTGGCCGTGTTGCACGCCGGGGGGCGGGTGCGGTTTGTGGACTGTGATCCCGAAACCCTTTCCCTGGACCCGGAGGACCTGCGGCGCAAGGTCACCCCGTCCACGGCCGGCGTCATTGTGGTACACATCGGGGGCTTGGTCACGCCCAAGATAGAAGAAATCCAGGCCTTATGCCGGGAGCACGGGCTCTTTCTTTTCGAGGACGCTGCGCACGCCCACGGGAGCGCCTACCGCGGGCGGATGGCGGGCACCTTTGGGGACGCGGCTTCGTTTTCCTTTTATCCCACGAAGCTCGTCACCTGCGGCGAGGGTGGCATGATCGTCACCGACGACAAGCGCGTGCGGGACGAAGCGCTGCTTTACCGGGATCAGGGCAAGGTTTCCTTCACTCAGAACCGGCACGGCAAGCTGGGGTATAACTGGCGGATGAGCGAGTTGCACGCGGCGGTAGGGCTGACTCATTTCCGCCGCCTGGAGGAGTTCATTGCCGAGCGTACCGCGCTGGCCGCCGTTTACGACCGGGGACTGCGGAAGATTTCCGGCCTGCGGCCGCTGGCGATTCCGGACGGGTGCCGGCCCAACTACTACAAGTACGTGGCGCTGCTGGACGAAGGGATCAGCCGGTCCCGGTTGAAGGCCCGGCTGCGGGAAGAGTACGGCGTGGGCCTCAGCGGCGAGGTGTACGAGTGCCCCTGTCACCTGCAGCCCATATTCGCGGGACGCTTTCGACCGGGTGACCTGCCGGCGGCGGAAGACCTCTGTGCCCGGCACATCTGCCTGCCGCTTTACCAGGGGATGGGCCTGGATGACGCCGGCTACGTTCTCGATTCCCTCGACAAGGTGCTGCGTTCCGAGTGCAAATAGATGCGGGAAGGAGATTACTCGATGCGTTGTCTGGTTACGGGTGGGTCCGGTTTCATCGGCTCCCACCTGGTTGACAAACTTCGGGAACGGGATATCGAGGTTTGTGTTTTTGACATGGTAATGCCGCGTTACCGGAAGGACATTGAATACTACCAAGGCAGCGTGCTCGATTTTGACGCCGTGCGGATGTCGATGCACGGTATTGACGCGGTGTTTCACCTGGCGGCGGTGGCCGACGTGAAAGACGTCTTCCAAGAGCCCCACTACTCCGAAGCCATCAACGTCCGGGGCACTATCAACGTCCTGGAAGCGGCCCGGCGGACGCCGTCTGTCCAGCGGGTGATCCTGGGCAGCACGACCTGGGTTTACAGTGACGCCCCCGGTGAGCGGGTTGATGAAAGCACTCCCCTGGGTGCTCCCAAACATCTCTACACCGCCAGCAAGCTGGCCGCCGAATACTACTGCGAGAGTTACCGGCACCTCTACGGACTGCAGACTACCATTCTGCGCTACGGCATCCCCTACGGCCCCCGCTCCCGGGCCGGGGCGGTGTTGCCCACTTTCGTGTCCCGGGCGCTGCGGGGGGAACCGATTACCATCGCCGGGGACGGCCAGCAGTACCGGAAGTTCGTGTACGTGGAAGATCTGGCCCTGGGAAACCTGCTGGCTTTGAAACCGGTGGCTGCCAACCAAACCTACAACCTGGATGGCCGGGAGAAAGTGACCATCAGGCAAATTGCCGAAACGGTGCAGCGGCTTGTGGGGAACGTGGAGATCCAGTACGTTCCGGCCCGCCCCGGGGACTTCTCGGGCAAGGAAGTGTCCAGTGAAAAGGCCCGGATCGAATTGGGCTGGGAGGCAAGCACCCCCTTCGAAGAGGGAGTGCGGCGGTATGTGGAGTGGTACCGCGCTGAGGGTCAGTACCAACAAGACTGGGTGGAGCTTTAGGTTGCATTCGGATAGGGGTGAAGCCGGGTTGTTGATATCGGTTGTTATCTGCGCCTATAACGCGGCCCGCACTTTGCCGCGGGCCCTGAAAAGCGCGTGCCGCCAGACCCTCGGGCGGGGGTACGAAATCCTGGTGATCAACGACGGGTCGGAGGATGCGACGGAGGCAGTGATTGCCCCGTACCTGCACGCCGTGCCAAACTTAAGGTATTTGGCCAATTCCCGGAACCGGGGCCTAGTTGACAGCTGCAACCGGGCGCTGGCTGCTGCCAGGGGCCGGTATTTCATCCGGCTGGACGCGGACGACCAGTTGAGTTCCTTGGCCCTGGAATGCCTGGTGGCGCCCCTGCGGGCCGACGAAACCGACTTCAGCTATGGTGACCGGGTGGAAGTTGACGAGGAGCACGGGGTCGTCCGGGTGAAACGCCTGGGGGGCCGGTTAGACCTGTTTCAGCTGACGGCGGCCGGAACCCTGATGCGGCGGGATCTTATGCTGCGGGTCGGCGGGTACAGGGAGTTCTTTTGGGAAGAATTCGACCTCTATATCCGTTATTTAACCGCCAGCGGCAGACCCCCGGTTCATATTCCCCGGGTGTTATACCATTATCACCTGCACCCGGACAATATGACCAGGGACAAGGAGGCCACGCGGCGCGGCTGGCTGCAACTCAAAAAACAATGGGGTTTTAATGTTCTTTCCAAATACGGCCGGTTGCCGGACTTTTTGGGGACTGGAGGGTTGTAACCGTGAAAACCATCGTGATTGCCGAAATCGGGGAGAACCACTTGGGCGACCTGGAACGGGCCAAGGAGATGGTCGCCGCGGCCGCGGCGGCGGGAGCGGACTACGTCAAATTCCAGTCCTACCGCGGGGCCGACGTGGCCGACGATGACCCGGAGAAGGAGTGGTTTTCCAGGGTGGAACTGTCCGACCGGGATCACTACGTGTTGCGGGAACACGCCCGCAAGAACGGCGTCGAGTTCCTGAGTTCGCCCTTCACCCTGGAAAGGGCCCGTTTTCTCTGCGAGGGTCTGGGTCTGACCCGGATCAAGATCGCCTCCTCCGAGATGTTAAATTGCGAACTTCTGGACTACGTGAACACCCGTGCGGAGACCGTTTTTCTGTCGACCGGAATGTCCACCCTGGAGGAGGTGGATCGGGCGCTGTCCCGCCTGGGGAAAGTGCCGGAACGTTACGTGCTGCACTGCGTGACCCAGTACCCGGCCAAGCCCGGGGAACTGAACCTGCGGGTCATCCGAACCCTGCAGGCGGTGTTCGAGGACTGCCGGGCGGGTTACTCCGACCACAGCCTGGGCATCGATGCCTGCCTGGCGGCGGTGGCCTGTGGGGCACGGGTGATCGAGAAGCATTTCACCCTCGACAAAGGACTGCCGGGAACCGATCACGTGCTGTCGGTTACCCCGGAGGAACTGCGGGAACTGATCACCCGGATCCGGCACCTGGAAACCATGCTGGGCAGCCCGGTCAAGCAGCCGACGCCGCGCGAACTGGCGATTAGGGAGTCGGTGCGGGGGCGATTTGCGAAGGGAGCGGCGGTGAGAGCGGAATGATCCTTGGGATCACCCCCGCCCGCGGGGGCAGCAAGGGACTGCACCGTAAGAACCTGCGCCCGCTGTGCGGCAAGCCGTTGCTGGCCTGGACCATTGAAGCGGCCCGGGAAGCCCGCTTGCTGGACGAATACGTGGTCTCCACCGAGGACCGGGAGATTGCCCGGGTGGCCCGGCAGTACGGCGCGCGGGTGCTGCCCCGCCCGCCGGAACTGGCGGGAGACGGGACCGCTACGCTGGCTGTGCTGCAGCACGTGCTGGCGCTTCGGCCGCAGGCGACCGTGCTGGTGTTGCTGCAGGCCACCTCACCCATACGGGCCCCGGGCCTGATCGACGCCTGTGTACGGCGCTTCCTGGAGACGGGGGCCGATTCTCTGGCCACCGGGTTTATCTGCAAGCACCGGGAGTACGGCACCGATCAGCGGCGGCGGCAGGACGTGCCGGGTTTCTTCTGTGACGACGGCAACGTGTACGTGATGAAGGCGGCCCTGATCCGGGAAGGGGACCGGTTCGGCCGGGTCCGGGAAAAAGTGGTGATAGACAAGAAACAAAACTTGGACATCGACGACGAATTCGACTTCTGGCTGGCCGAACAGGTACTGCGAGGGCACGGCCGCTGTCACCAAGGGGAGGCGCGGGCAGGTGAGTGATCTGGTTCTGGCGGAAACGGCCGTCCAGGTCCGGGAGTTTCGCCGGCTGGTTCCCGGGACGGCCCACTGGGTAGCCGTCGGCCCGGGGGCAATGCACGAGTTGGAGCGGCTGGGCATCGGGTACACCATCCCCGAGGATTATTACAGACCGGACCAACTGCTTTCCGTCGGCGAGCGTTCGCGGGCCGCCGCCGCTCGGATCTGCCGGCTTCTGGATGAACGTTTGGCGGCGGTCCGAAAAGAGTTCGCCGACGGCCGGCTCACGTATATGTTCAACTATTACAGCTTTTCGGCGCAGATCGATCTCCTGGCAGCCCGGACATTTCAGCTGAACCGGATCATCCGTTCGGTTCAACCGGCACGGGTCTGGGCGGCGGCGCCGGGAACGCCCCGGGGTGTGGCCGGCGTCACTTACGGTTCCCTGTTGGGTTTGGATGGGTGGCCGGTCAAGGCGAGGCCGGTGGTCCTGCCTGCGGTCGGCACCGTTCCGGGCGAGGACTGCCGGACCGGCAGGTACATGACCCGGTTTCCCTCCGGGGCCGCGGGGCACAAGTTGGTGAATGCCGCGCGGGTATGGCTGTGGAATCTGGGTCCTCCCTTAGCGAAGGCACGGCACGCCTGCTTTTACCTGCTTAATGCGGAAAACAAGGCTGTGGCCCGGGAATTGCCGCGCCGGGGCGTACGCGTGAGCATTTTCCCGGTGCGGGACTGGTCTTGGCCATTATATGTTTCAGAAACGCGGCGGCGGAAAATCTGCCGCGATCTGGAGACAGACACTGATTTCCGGCGTTGTTTTTACTGGAACGGTATCGACGCTTACCCGTTAGCCGTTTCGGACGTCCAATTTCTGGTGCAGCATCTTTCCAGTCAATTGATAAACGCCTACCGGTACGCCGGGGCTTTTTTCCGGCGGGAGAGGGTGTCCTTTCTGCTAACCAGGAGCAAGGTGCGGGCAGTGGACCACAGTGTTTGCCAGGCGGCCCGGGAATCGAACGTAACGGTATGCAACTGGCAGCACGGTGCCGTTGGTTTTGCCGGGCACCACACCCTGAAATACACGGAGCTGTTGACGACCGACCTGTTTCTGGCTTTCGGCCGGGGGGTGTGCCGGGCCTTGGAGCGGGATGCGGCCGGCTACCCGGCGACCGCGATGCCGGTGGGTTCCCCGGAACTAGACCGCTTGAGGGGCACCTGGTGCCGGAGACGGGGACGGGTAGCCCGGTTGCTGCCCGCCGGGGGGGCGGCCGCATCCCTTCTGTGTGTGTACGCCACGACAAACTACCTGGAGCACTGCTGGTATTCCGGATACGAACCGCCCTTCTCGGACACGCTCTTTTACCAGTCGCAGCTGGCCCTTCTCCGGGGTCTGCGGGCCATTCAACCGCTCCGGGGGGTGGTGAAATGCCATCCCAACCCCGCTTATGCGCCGCCCCCCTGGATTGCGGACCTTGCCGGGGAAGAGTCCTGGACGGTGGTCCGGGACCAGTGTTCGTTCGTGGAACTGCTGGCCTATGCCGACCTGGTGGTTCTGGACTGGCCGAGCACCACCCTGCTACAGGCCCTGGTCACCGACCGCCCGCTTTTCGTACTGACGCGGCATCGCCGCCTGTATCCGGGTGTTGTGAAGTTGCTGGCCCGCCGGGCGGTGCTGGCCGAGGAGCCGGAAGACCTGGTGCGTCAGGTGCGCGCCTTTGCCGAGACCGGTCGGTACCCGGCCGACGTTCGGGATACGGCTTTCCTGCTGGACTACGGCCTGCACCTGGCGGACGGGCGAACCCGGGAGCGGGCGGCGGACTCCATCGCCGGCGGCCCGGCCGGACCACAACGAAAATGACGCTGGCGCGGACTTTGACTACCAACATCCGGTTTTCATTCCTGGAGCGGGCGGTCAGTTTCGGGGTTTCCTTGGCCCTGCTGCCGTACATGGTCTCCAAGGTCGGCCCCGAAATTTACGGGATGTACGTCCTGGTGCTGGCCTTCACCGGTTATCTGGGGGTCCTGGATCTCGGGGTATCGGCGGCAATTGTCAAGTACGTGGCGGAAGATCTTGCCCGGGGTGACCGGGAGCGCGTCCGCGCCGTCATCAGCGCCTCCTTCTCGTTTTACGTGGTGGTCGGGCTGGTGATCGGCGGCTTGCTTCTAGCGATGTCTGTCTGTTTCCCGCACTTCTTCGCGGTGGCTCCGGAAAACACCCCCGTCGCCCGCGGTCTCTTTTGGGTTTCGGCGGCGGCCAGCCTGCTCGTCTGGCCCGGACGCACCTTCGAGGGGGTGTTACAGGGGCTGCAGCGCTACGACCTGCTGTCCGGCCTGAATGCGACCGGGACTCTGCTCACGGCGGGCGCGGCGGTAGTGGTGCTTGAGAACGGGCTGGGCATAACCTGGTTTCTAGCGGTCAGTTGCGGGATTATGGTGCTGAAGTACGCCGGGGCCGCCCTGACCGGGATGAGACTCTTGCGGACCGGGCTGCGTTTTCCGTACCTGGAGAAAGACGTGTACCAGACGGTGTTCAGCTTCAGTTTTTTCATTTTTCTCGGCACCTTGGCCAACATTCTGATCTTTCATCTGGACGACATCGTGGTGGGGGCCTTCGTCTCCGTGGCGGCCGTGACCCTGTACAAGGTGGCGTACACGGTGCAGAACGGCTTCCGGATGGTGCACGGGCTGATTTGCGGACCGATCTTGCCGGCGTGTGCCGACCTGGCAGGGCGTGGGGATCTTTCCGGCCAGAAGGCGCTGTTGCTGCGGGGTACCAAGTACGTATCCCTGGTGGTGGTACCCATGGTGATTATTGCCATGGTCTTTGCTCCGCGGTTTGTTCCGGCCTGGATGGGGGCCGGTTTCGAATCCAGTGTGATCTTGACTCAATGTCTCGTCACGTTCTGGATCTTTAACGGCACCCTTGGGGTGGCCGGCACCATGTTAACGGCCCAGGGTTATGCCAAAACCCTGTTTAAAATCGCCTGTCTCAACGCGGTTGTCAATCTGGTACTGAGCCTGTTGTTGGTGCAGTATCTGGGAGTTCTCGGGGTGGTTCTGGGAACGGTGATCCCCATGGTTTGCCTTAATTTCCCGTTGGTACTGTCTTGCGCCTTGAAGGTGTTTGAAGTCAGCTTTTCGGAGTTCTTCGGCAAATCAGTCCGGGCCAACCTGGCGGTCTACCTTGTTGCCACTTTCCTTTCGTGGTTGTTGATGGCGATCGGAGGCTCCGAAAACCTGTTCCTTGTGTTGGGAGAAATGATCCTGGTTTACCTGGTAACCTTGGGTATGGCTTACGGTGTGGCCCTATCTCCCGGGGAGCGCCAGGAAATCAGACGCCTACTTTACCGCAGGGAGGAGTCCGGTGAGAGATAACAGAATTACCCTAGTCCTGTTGGTTTTGTTCTTTGTGGCCGCGGGCGTCTTTGTGCTGTACCTGGCTTCGGTCCGGCTATGGCTGCACGATGCCCTGCCGGTGGCTTTCTTCTGGGTGCCGCTTCTGCTGATGGCGGGCCTGATCCTGTTTCAGCTGGTCGGCTATCCGCGGTTCGACGTGCGTATCATCCTGCTGGAAGTGCTGGTGCTGGGGGCGCTTCTGCACAGCATTTTGAAAATCCCGTACTTCGGATTGTACGACAGCGATTCATACGAGCTGCTGATGACGGTAGTGCGGACCCTGGAGCATGGGGTGGCGACGTCGCCGGTGGCCGAGATCCGCAACGAGTTGTGGCCCGCCCTGGTCCTGTGGGCGGCGCTGCTGGTCCAGGTATCCGGGCTTGACCCTTTCGCCGTAGTCCGGTGGAGTCCGGTATTTCTGAATTTGCTGTTCCTGGTGCTCTTGTTCCTGCTCTTCAGGAACATTTACCCGGCTGGCGGTCCGGTGGCGCTGCTGGCGGTGCTGCTCCTGGCCTGCCTGGAACCCAACGTCACCTTCGGCTCGGCTTTCACCCGCACTGCCGTGGCCCTGGTGGTTTTTGCCACCATTCTGCTGCTTTTCCAGGTCGTCCGCCGGGAAAGGATTCAGTTCGAGGCGACCATCGGACTCATCTTGGGCTTGATCGCCCTGGCTTTTACCCACCACCTTACCGCCTTTATGGCCCTGGTGTTTCTGTTGGTGCATCCGGCAGTGGTCTGGTGGTTGGGATTTCTGCGCGGCCGCGGGCCGTCCCCGGCCGGAACCGCGCCGACCTTTGCGCCCGGTGCGACGGTAATTACCCTCTTTTTCACCGCCACTTTCGCCTACTGGATTTATGCCGCGGACGCCGGAACTTTCACCGTTCTGGTCAGGTTTCTGGAAAGCTTGTTCACGGCCGACGCTCTGGGGGTGGGAACCTACGGCGGGCAGTACTACGTTGCCACCCACATCGTCAGCTTGAGGGGATACGTCCTGTACTGGGGATTCTATCTATTTCACGTCCTGTTCGCGGGTCTCCTGGCCTACGGGCTGCTGCGCCGGCACCGTTTCCGGCGGCCGGAAAGCTACTCGTTTGCGATTTTCCTGGGAGTTTGCGCGGGACTGGCGGCGATCCAGATGTTCGTAATGCCCCGAACCATGGTTGATGCCGGTCCTTTCCGCTTCGTATTCCTCGGCTGGGTGCTGGGTTTTGGCGTGCTGGCCGAATGCATTTGGCGGGACTACCGGGGATGGTGCCGGCGGGTATGTTTCGCCGTAGTAGGCATGTTCATTGTTTACAACTTCATCGCACTCCCGCCGGAGGCGTGGAATCCAAACGCCCCCGGGAGGCCCACCAACGTATTGCTCGAGGACTACCATATGGCCGAAGCACTGACCTGGGAAGGGGAAGGTGCAGCTTTCAAGAACGGAAGGCTGGCCATTTATCACGTCTCCGGGGTGCGCAGCCAACCCTTAGGCTATCACCTGAATATGCCCGCTCAACTGGATGACCTGGATTGGCTGGTGCTGGACCGGAGGGAGATCCAGAGTAGCTTGGAGCTGCTGGAACACGGCAAGTACCCAGGCAGTGTCCCGGTGCTGGAGCGGATAGTTGAATACGCCGGCGCCAAGTGCCACTTGGCCAACCGGATTTACGAATCGGAGCACCTGGTAGTGCTGCGCCATCTTCGCCATTAACGGGGGGTAAGCCGATGGAACGCGTGCTGATTGCTGTTGACCGACCGGACTACAGGCTGGACTGTGGTCGGAGAGAATCGCTGTTGTCTTCGCCGGGGGATATCATATATTTCTTGCCTCTCGCCTTTTCTTCCGACACTTTCGAGGGCTACGCATCGTGTCTCGACCTGGAAACGACGGTACATCGCATTGACCTTGCCGGGGACATCGTGGAACGCACGGATGGATTCCGGGAATTTTGGCGGCGGGAGCTTTACCGGCTCGCTAACGCGACGGTGAGAGGCAAGCCCCTGGTTGAATGGCTACACTTGGCCCGTATGGACGTCTCCTACTGGTGGCTCACTCTAATGGCCGAAAGGAATCCGCTCAAGTCGGCCTCTCTGGACCGGGGGTTTGTCGCTTACACGGTTACCCGATTTCTGGAACGGTACGACATTTCCCTCCTGATCCTGGGGATCGAGGAACCGGTGGTGCGCCGTTACCTGGAAATTTGGTGCCGGAAACGGGGGACCGCCTGCCGGTTACTATGGAACCACCGGGACCGGCGTCGGAGGCGGGGGCGGCACGGCTACCCGGACCTTTATTTCGTCGCCCGAGAGGCACTGCTCGGATACGGATTGCGGTTTCTACAGTGGGCGACCGCTCCCAAACCCCGTGGTGACCGCCGGGTGCGGACTTGCATCGTGACCTATTTTCCTCATTTCCAGGAATCCGAAGCCGCGCGGGGACGCTACCTGGACAATTACTTTGGACCGCTGGGGAAACGGTTCGCTCCGGATACCTTGGTGTGGCTTGGTCTCCCGGTCCACAAACCGGGGTATGCCGCCGGCAGATTGGCGTGGTACCGGAGTGCCTTCCGGAAACAGGGGCACCAAATCGTCCTGGCCCATGAACTGCTGACCCCACCCGCTTTCCTCCAGGTTTTGGGGCAATACCTGCGGCTGGCGGCTCGTGGGCGGCAGGCGTGGAAGGAATTGTCGGGGATGGGGGCCGCGCCCGTAGTTGCTTTGGTTGGGGAGGACTGGAAGAAGTCTTTGCTCGGTTGGACACTCGTGGAGAACCTGTTTCTGTTTGAGTCCTTCGGGAATCTGTTTCGGAAATACCCGAACCTGGAACGCATCCTATACCCGTGTGAGATGCAGGCCTGGGAAAAGGTGCTGATTGCGGCCCGGAACAAGCACAACCCGGCCTGTAAAATCATAGGTTATCAGCATACATTTGTTCCCGATATGTACCTTCATTACCACCCGCATCCATTTGAGCTAAGGGATGCGGGAAACGGGAAACACAGCTTGCCCCTGCCGGACCGGCTGCTGGTGAACAGCCGGGCGTCTTTCGACCTGCTGACCGACAGCGGCTGGGACGCGGACTTGCTGGCCGTTGTGGAGGCGTTGCGCTACCACCACGTCCGTGGGTACCTGGACCAAGGTTCCCGGGAGAAACGTGACCAGGTGGTGGTCTTAGGGAGCATCGTCGATCGTGAAAACCAGCGGTTGTTTCGCTTGGTCCAGGAGGCGCTCGACGGGATGGCGGGATTCGAACTCCTGATCAAGCCGCATCCGTTCCGGAGGGTGGAACAGTATCTTGAGCCGCGGGTGCTCCGGAGCAATGGTTGGCGGGTGACCGATGAACCCATCGACCGGTGCCTGGCGGAAGCCAAGGTGGCTGTGGTCGGAAGTTCCGGGGCCGCGGTTGATGCTCTGGCCTTGGGGTGTCGGGTACTGCTGGTGCACTTCCCGGACGCCATCAACGCCTCGGTATTGCGTAAGGTGAATTCGCCGGCGGTGTGGCACGTAACCAGCGCCCGGGAACTCCGCGCGGCCGTGGCCCGTGCTCTCCGGGAGTACGATCCGGAACTGCAACATCAGGGAATGAATCTGGTCCGCTACTTGCTGGCGCTGCCGGAGAATCCGGAAAGCACGGAGCTTTTTTACCGTGAAATCGGTGGGCTCGGGGATGGTGAGTGATGTCTGTTACGGCATTCAAGCGACGGCTGCTTGAAAACCGGGTTTCCGTGGGAAGTTGGATAACCCTCGGTCATCCCGCGGTGGCCGAGATCATGGCCGCGGCCGGCTTTGACTGGTTGGCGATCGATATGGAACACAGCGTGATCACCCTGGACGTGGCCCAACAGTTGATACAGTGCATTGAATCGCGGGGTGTGGTGCCGCTGGTCCGGCTTCCCGAGAACAACGCCACCACCATTAAGCGGGTGATGGATGCCGGGGCGGCGGGGGTGATCGTGCCTATGGTGAACGGTCCGGAGGACGCGACCCGCGCAGTACGGGCCACCAAGTACCCGCCGCGAGGCTGTCGGGGCCTTGGTATCGCCCGGGCCCAGGGCTACGGGGCGTCGGTCCTGGAGTACGTGCAACGGATCGAAGAGAATGCAGTGGTCATTGTGCAAATCGAAGACGTGCGGGCCGTAAGCCAAATTGACCTGGTTTTCCAGGTACCCGGAATCGACGGTTATCTCATCGGCCCCTTTGACCTCTCCGCTTCGATGGGGTACGCCGGGCAGCTGGATCACCCCGAGGTGGCGGCGGCGGTGGAAAAGGTTTTCCAGAGCGGGCGGCGACACGGGATTTGTGCGGGTTTCCACGTCATTCCCCCTTCAACGGCCGAAATAAAAAAGCGATTTGATCAGGGTTACCGATTCCTGGCCTACAGCCTGGATGTCCTGTTCCTGGGGGAAACGTGTCGGAATGGTCTGGAAACGTTGCGGGCGATACGGGAGGCAAAGACACCATGAAAATAATCGGCGTAATTCCGGCCCGAATGGAATCATCCCGGTTTCCGGGCAAACCGCTGGCCTTGATCAACGGTATACCGATGATCGAGCACGTGCTGCGGCGGGCCGAACTGTGCCGCCTCCTCGATGAGGTATTAGTGGCGACCTGTGATCGGGAAATCGCGAACCATGTTGCCGGCCTCGGGCGCCGGGTGGTAATGACTTCCGCCAGCCACGAGCGCTGCGTCGACCGTGTGGCCGAGGCGGTTCGCCACCGGCCCGACGCCGGGGTGGTGGTGGTCATCCAGGGCGACGAACCCATGCTGCGCCCGGAAATGATCGAGACCGCCCTGGAAGCCCTGATCCGCGACCGGTCGGTGCTCTGTGTTAACCTGATGGCCCCGGTCACCAGCCACGAGGAAACCACGGACCCGAACGTGGTTAAAGTGGTTGTTAATCAGGAGGGCCTGGCGCTTTACTTTTCCCGGGCGCCTATTCCTTACCGCCATACCGACACCGGTGACGGACCAGTTTACTTTAAGCAGGTGTGTGTCATGCCTTTTAGCCGCGAGATGCTGCTCACCTTTTCCCGCCTGCCGCCCACCCCCCTGGAAAGGTGGGAGTCGGTGGATATGCTGCGCGCCCTGGAGCACGGTTACCGGGTGCGGATGGTTGAAACCGGGTGGGAGACTTGGAGCGTGGACACGCCGGGCGACTTGGAAAGAGTGGCCGCCAGGATGGCGGATGACCCACTGGTCCGCCGGTACGGTGGAGGCGGCGTATGATTCTCGGGCGACTGGTGGACCGGTTGTGTATTCATTCCTTGCGGGCCGCGGTTTGTTCCCAGGGTCTGGCTCCCATGTACGCCCGCTTGACACGGATCGTCCCGGATATCAGTGCCCAGTATACCGGCTTCAGCCTGAAAGCCCCCCATTTGCTGGTGAAGGTGCGGGCGCTGCACGCCTTTCAGGTGTCCCTCGTCATCGAGGCCTTGCGCCGCTTGGGGGCGGATGAAGGCCGGACGGTAAGGGTGGTGGACATCGGGGATTCAGCGGGAACGCACATCACCTATCTGCGGGCATTGTTTCCACGGATCGAGGGATGGAGTGTCAACCTAGACCGGGAAGCGGTGGCCCGGATCCGGAGCAAGGGCCTGCGGGCGATCCAGGCCCGGGCCGAAGACTTTTCCGCCTACCCGGTGAACGCGGAGATTTTGATGTGTTTTCAGTTGCTGGAGCATCTATCCTGTCCGGTCGATTTTCTCAGGGCCCTTTCCAGCCGGTCGACCTGCCGCTTTTTGGTATTGACGGTACCTTATCTGCATCGTAGCCGGGTTGGTCTGCACCAACTGCGCCGTCAGGAAAAAGTGGCCACGTCCGCTGAAAACACCCACATCTTTGAACTGTGCCCGGCTGACTGGGGCCTGTTGTTCCGGCACACCGGGTGGTCACCGGTCCACGAGGAAGTTTTTTGGCAGTACCCACGCACCGGTCCGTTGCGCTTGATGCGGTTTTACTGGGCCGGGCGGGATTTTGAGGGCTTTTACGGCGCCCTGCTCCAGCGGGATCAAACCTGGTCCGGGCTGTACCAGGATTGGTAGAAAGGGAGTACAGATTGAAAATCTTGATTTCAACCAGTTTGTTCGGGTGTTACGACCCGCGACCGCTAGAAAGGTTGCGGGCGCAGGGTTGGAGCCTGGTCTTGAATCCCTACGGCCGCCAGCTGACTGAACCGGAGGTCCTAGAGTTGCTGGCCGACTGTGACGGGATCATCGCCGGTACCGAGCCGCTGACCGCGCGGGTGCTGCGGGGAGGGAGGTACCTCAAGGTGATCTCCCGTTGCGGGACCGGATTGGATAACGTCGATCTGGAGACCGCCCGGAATCTGGGTATCCCGGTTATGCGTACCGCCGACGCGCCGACCCAGGCGGTGGCCGAACTGACCCTTGGACTCATCCTGGATGGCCTGCGGGGCATCACCTGGCATGACCGGGTAATCAGGGCCGGAAGCTGGGAGAAATCCATGGGCCGCCTGCTAGCCGGCAAGACCCTGGGGCTCCTGGGGTTGGGGCGAATTGGGAAAAGGTTGGTGCAATTAACCCGGCCTTTCGGCCTGACTTACCTGGCCTGGGACCGGATGCCGGACGAAGAGTTCGCCCAAACCCACGGGACGGAGTACCGGGCGTTAGAAACCGTCCTTAGCGTAGCCGATATTATCAGTTTGCACCTGTCCTATGAACCCACGTTGCATAAGCTCATTGGTGCCCGGGAATTAGCTCTGATGAAAAAAGAGGCTCTGCTGGTAAACACTGCCCGGGGGGAACTGGTGGACGAGGAGGCCCTATACCAGGTGCTGCGGCGACGCCAAATCGGCGGCGCGGCACTGGATACCTTTGCCCGGGAACCTTATACCGGCCCGCTGCGAAACCTGCCCAACGTGGTGCTGACCAGCCACATCGGTTCCTACGCCCGGGAGGTACGGGTGCGGATGGAAATGGAAGCGGTTGAAAACCTGATACGTGCCTTGACGGGGTTAAGAAAATGAAAGTCGTCGTTTTTGGCGGGTCCGGCTTTGTGGGGAGCCACGTTGCCGACGCCCTGAGTGAAGCGGGGTACCGGGTGCTGGTTTTTGACCGGGTAGCCTCGCCCTACCTCCGGAATGATCAGGAGATGATGGTCGGGGACATCCTGGAGGCCGAAGCCGTTCGTCGGGCTGTGACCTGGGCCGAAGTCGTGTATCACTTCGCGGGAATCGCGGACCTGGACGACGCCTCCACCCGGCCGCTGGACACCGTCCAGCAAAACATCGCCGGAACGGTGCAGGTGCTGCAGGCCGCACTGGACGCTGGGGTAAGGCGGTTTGTTTACGCCAGTACGATTTACGTGTACAGCGACCTGGGCGGTTTTTACCGCTGCAGCAAACAGGCCGCTGAACTCTACATCGAGGAATACCACCGGAAATACGGGTTGGCCTACACCATTTTGCGGTTCGGCACCATTTACGGGCCCCGAGCGGACAACCGGAACAGCGTGTACCGTTACCTGCGGATGGCGCTGACCACGGGCCGGATTGACTGTCCGGGCACCGGTGAAGAGGTCCGGGAATACATCCACGTTCTGGACGCTGCGCGTTTGAGCGTCCGGGTACTGGATCCGGAATTCGCCAACCAGCATGTCACCATCACCGGTCATCAACCCATGCGATTCTCCCAAATGCTGGCGATGATCCGGGAAATCTTAGGCACCGGGGTCTCCATTCACTACCACCCGGCGGGGAGGAACGACCATTATTCCCTCACTCCCTATTCCTTCGTGCCCAAGCCGGGCAAAAAGCTGGTGAGCAACTGTTACGTCGACATGGGGCAGGGACTGGTAGAGTGCCTGCAGGAAATCTACCTGGACCTGCAGCGCGGTGGCGGAACCGGAGGTGGCCCATGATTAGGGCGGTGCTGCTGGATTTCGACGGGGTTATCCTGGAATCGGTGGCCTACAAGACCCGGGCTTTTGAAGCCTTGTTCGCCGGTGAGGCGCCCGAGGTGCGGGAGGCCATTGTTCGGTATCACCTCCGGCACGGCGGCGTCTCCCGCTACGAAAAGTTCAGGCACATTTACGCCAACATTCTGGGGCGTCCGTTGCCCGCGGAACGTCTCGCGGCGTTGTCCCGCGATTTCTCCAGGCTCGTGGTCGACCAGGTGGCCGCGGCGGAATGGGTGCCTGGGGCGCGGCGCTTCATCAGGCGCAACCACCGGCGCCGCGACCTGTTCGTAGTGTCCGGCACACCGGGGGCCGAACTGCGCGCGATCGTGGCCCGCAGGGGGCTGGCGGCTTGTTTTCGGGGGATCTTCGGATCGCCGGACCCCAAGCCGGTCCTGATCCGGCGCATCCTGCGCAAAGGGTCGTACCGGCCGTCCGAAGCGGTGTTGGTGGGGGACGCGGAAACCGATTTGGATGCCGCCCGGGAAACCGGCATCTTTTTCGTCGCGCGCACGGGCCCCGTTTTCCGGGGTGGCGGCGGATTCCGTCTTCCCGATCTGCGTGCACTGGAAGCGGTCCTGAGGTGCCTGGACGAGGAAAGCGGGGAACCAGCCGGTGGAGACTGGGGGTGACGGAGTGAGAGTTTCGGTGATCGTGCCCACCCGCAACCGTGCCGTCCTGCTGGCCGAAACCTTGGAATCTATTTTGCGCCAGACCTTTACGGACTTCGAACTGCTGGTGATCGACAACGATTCCGGCGACCAAACCGCGGGTCTGGTGGCGGCCTACCGGCAGCAGGACCCGCGGGTGCGGTACCTTTATCATTCCGAACGAGGTATCGCCCGGGCCCGAAACGCCGGACTGCGCGTCGCCCGCGGGGAATACGTGGCGTTTTGCGATGACGACGATCTCTGGCGGCCGGAAAAGCTGCAGGTGCAGGTGGATTTTCTGGACCACCGGCCGGAGGTGGCGCTGGTCTGCACCAACGCCGTCACTTTTGGTGACGGGGTTCCGGAACGGCGGATTTACCGGCGTACGCCGCGAATACTCACTTTCCGGCGCCTGCTGCGGCAAAACGAAATCTGCAACTCCTCGGTATTGGCAAGGCGGGAGGTGCTGGATCAGGTGGGCTGGTTTGACGAGCGTCCGGAGTTTCACGCGGTGGAGGATCACGAGTTCTGGCTGCGGATTGCCTACCGGCACCGGATCGTGTTTCTAGACCGGCCGCTGGTACGGTACCGCATCCACAGCCGGGCGAACCGGCGCCGGGGGGTTGATGCCGTGGAGGCCTGGGGCACGGTGATCGACAAGCTTTGGACCAGCGGATTGATCAATCCTTCCCTCTACGCCGCCCTGAACGCCAGGGTGGAGTTGGAACGGCGCTGGCAGTTGCTGAAGTCGGGGCAGACCTCCCCGCGGGCGGCCCTGGGGCCACCGCTCGCGGTGGGGCACAGGTTCAAACTGCTGCTCAGGCTGTGTTACACGCGATTCCGGGGTCGGAATACCACGACCTGATGATTATATGAAGGCCGGGTGAAGGTGGGAGTGACAGGATGCGGATAAGCGTGCTGGGAACCGGATACGTGGGGTTGGTTACGGGAGCGGCGCTGGCCCACTTGGGAAACCAGGTTGTCTGTCATGATATCGATCGGGAACGAATCGACCTGTTGCGGGCGGGCCGTCTGCCCTTCTACGAACCGCATCTGGATGAGGTGGTTCAGCCGGCCCGTAGGCGCGGGAATCTGATCTTCGTATCCGGGGAATTTGCGCTGCTCAACGAGGCCGACGTCATTTTCATCTGCGTGGGGACGCCCAGCCTCCCCGGCGGGAAAGGGATCGACCTGCGGTTCGTGCGGGCCGCGGCCACCCAGATCGGCGAAATCCTGGAGCCCGGGCGCCGGCGGGTGGTGGTCAACAAGAGCACGGTGCCGCTGGGTTCCAGGTGCTGGGTGGAAACGCTGGTGAAAGAGGTGCTGCACCGGAGGGGAAGACGACGGGAGATGGAATTGGCCACCGTAAGCAACCCGGAGTTTCTGCGGGAGGGAAGCGCGGTATACGACGTGTTTTTCCCCGACCGCATCGTCATCGGTACCGAGGACGAGTGGGCGGTGGAGACTCTTCACGAGTTGTACCGGCCGATCATCGAACGTTCCTTCACCCCTCCGGCTTCACTGGCGGCCGCACCTTCCGGGCAATTTTCACCGGTTCCCTTCCTGTGGGTCAGCCCGGCCGGGGCGGAACTGATCAAATACGCGGCCAACGCCTTCCTGGCCACGAAAATTTCATTCATTAATGAGATTGCCAACATTTGCGAGGTGCTGGGTGCCGACGTGCGGGAGGTGGCCACCGGCCTGGGGCTGGACCGGCGGATCGGGCCCGAGTTTCTGGCCGCCGGAGTGGGTTGGGGGGGCAGTTGCTTCGGGAAGGACCTGAACGGCCTGATGGCGGATGCCCGGGCCTACGGTTACGAGCCCGCGCTGTTGCGGGCCGTGTTTGACCTGAACTACCGCCAGCGGATGGTGGTGGTGAAGAAGCTGCAGAACTTGCTGAAGACCCTGAGGGGGATGGTGATTGCGGTGTACGGCCTGTCTTTCAAGCCGCAGACCGACGATCTGCGGGATGCGCCCAGCCTGGACGTGATCAAAAAGCTGGTTTCCCTCGGGGCTTTGGTCCGGGTGTTCGATCCGGTGGCGACCGGGGCCTTCCGCCGGCTGTGCCCGGACCCGGAGGTCAAAGTCTGCCACGATCCCGATGAACTGGTGGAAGGGGCCGACGGTCTGGTGATCGTCACCGAATGGCCGCAGGTCAAGGAACTGGACTGGGAACGGGTGGCGAACAGGATGCGCCGCAAAATCATCGTGGACGGGAGAAACGTACTGGCAGGCGGAGGTTTGGAGCAATATGGCTTTGCTTATCAGGGTGTCGGAATCCCGGTTAGACCGGGGTAAGGTTTCGCTGGTCAGCGGGGCGGCCGGTTTCCTGGGCAGCCACCTGGTGGACCGGCTGCTCCGAGAGGGGCACTTTGTGGTCGGCCTCGACAATCTGCTCACCGGGAGCCTGGAAAACCTGGGACTGGCTCTGCAAAACCGGAAGTTCCTGTTTGTACCCGAAGATCTGGCCGCCCTGCCGGAGGTGCACCTGGCGGGACGGCTGGACTACATCTGGCACCTGGCCAGTCCGGCCAGTCCGGTGCATTACCGGAGACACGGGGTGGAAACGATGCTGGTCAACAGCTTGGGCACGAAGAGGATGCTGGATCTGGCCGTGTCCTGCGGGGCGGCCTTTCTCCTGGCCAGTACGTCGGAGGTATACGGCGACCCCGAGGTACACCCCCAGCCGGAAAGCTACTGGGGCCGGGTGAACCCAAACGGGGAACGGGCCTGCTATGATGAAAGCAAGCGCTTCGCGGAAGCCCTGACCTTCGAGTACCGTCGCCGATACGGGATTAACGCGCGAGTGGTCCGTATTTTCAACACCTACGGGCCGCGCATGCAGCCGGCTGACGGCCGGGTGGTACCCAACCTGATCCGGCAGGCGCTGCGAGGGGAGCCGTTTACCATCTACGGTACGGGCAAGCAAACCCGCAGTTTTATCTATGTCGACGACCTGATCGAGGGGCTTTACCGAGCGCTGACGTGGCCGGCGACAGACGGTGAGGTTTTTAATCTTGGTAATCCCGACGAGCGCTCGGTTATCGATCTGGCCCGGGTGATCGCCGCGCTGCGGGGCGTGGAACCCCGCATGGAGTTCCATCCCCTGCCGGCCGATGATCCAACACGCCGGTGTCCGGACATCACCAGGGCCCGCCGGGTCCTGCACTGGGAGCCAAGAACTCCGCTCGAAACCGGGTTACGGGCGACCATCAATTGTTTTATGGGGGTTTGTAAACGCCATGGCTAGAATACGCAGGGCTCTCGTCACGGGCGGGGCCGGGTTTATCGGCTCCCATCTGGTCCGGAGGCTGCTCAATGACGGCTGGCAGGTTTACGTGGTGGATAACCTTTCCACCGGGCATCTCGACAACGTTCCGGCCGGGGCGGAGTTTCAGAAACTGGACCTTTCGTCGCCGTCCTCCACCAGGTATCTGCCCGTGGGAGTCGACGTAGTCTTTCACCTCGCCGCCCAATCATCCGGAGAAGTTTCCTTCGCGCGGCCGGACGCCGACCTGCAAGCCAACAGCCGGGCGACGCTGTTGCTTCTGGATTGGTGCCGGACGCGGGGGATCACCCGTTTCCTGTTCGCCAGTTCCATGGCGGTGTATGGGGACACGAGACAACTGCCGGTGCGCGAAGATATGTGCCCGGCGCCGAAATCCTTCTACGGCATCCATAAACTGGCTTCGGAGCACTATTTGCGGGTTTTCCAGAAGCTCGGCTTGTGCACGACTGCTCTCCGGCTGTTCAATGTGTACGGCCCCGGCCAGAACTTGGCTAACCTGAAGCAGGGGATGGTCAGTATCTACCTGTCCTACGTGGTTCGCAGCGAACCGGTGCTGGTAAGGGGAAGCGCCGCCAGGTTCCGGGATTTCGTCTTTGTGGATGACGTGGTAGAGGCTTTCATCGCCTGCCTGGACCGGCCGTCAACCTGCGGCGGTATCTACAACGTGGGCAGTGGAACGAAAACGACGGTCGGCGAATTGTTAACGCTGATACTGCAAGCCTGCGGCCGGGTGCCGGACGGTTACCCGGTGATCTTCGCCGGGGGCACCCCGGGTGACCAGCACGGCATCTACGCCGATTGCACGGCCATATGCCGGGATACGGGTTGGCGCGCGCGAACGGATCTTCGG
Source organism: Candidatus Desulfopertinax cowenii (assembly GCA_001899445.1). Taxonomy (GTDB): domain Bacteria; phylum Bacillota; class Desulfotomaculia; order Desulfotomaculales; family Desulforudaceae; genus Desulfopertinax; species Desulfopertinax cowenii. The sequence goes on from MPOA01000002.1 coordinate 184,351, forward strand.
ACCGGGTTGCGGCGGATGGCGGTCTGGGCTCTTGGCCGGCCGGACCACGCGGGGCTGTTCAAAGGAGAGAAGTAATCCAAATGAAGGGCGGCAAGGAAGTGTCGAGCTACGGGCGTGTTGGCTCCCGAAAAGGGTGCCGCCAGGGAACTGGACCGCGTACCGAAGACTGCTGTTCCGGGTGCTCAAGGCGCCGGAAACAGTGCCGGCGGCGGACACGGCGGCTCGCGGTAATTCGGGTGGCGTTTGAGAGCTCGGAACCATGCACTAACGGCCGGCAAGAACATATGATGCCTCTGGGCCGGTACCCTGCCGCTTGTGGTTGTTTAATTTTGTGACCGGATAGGAGCAAGCCAACGTGAGGTGGGAACTGAAAAACGAGTTTGCGGTTATCTGGGGCGTATCTGCGATTCTGCTTGTAATTGCCGGCTTGACCGAACTGCAGATCCCGCGCGTTGTTTTGGGCCTTCCCTGTATCCTCCTGTTTCCCGGCTATGTCCTGGTAGCCGCCCTTTTCCCCGGCAAAAAGGGATTGAGCGGCGCCGAGCGGCTGGCGCTCAGTCTTGGTCTGAGCGTGGTGATCGTAACGCTGGGCGGTCTGATCCTGAATTACGGCTTGGGGATTTACCCGGTCACCGTGTTCGGTTACCTGTTCCTGTTCATCACCTGCCTATCGGTTTTGGGCTGGCACCGGCGCCGGCGGCTCCCGGCGGAAGAGCGCTTCTGCATCGTACTTGATCTTGACCCCAAATCGAGGATCAGCTCCCGTGCGGACCGGGTACTGGTGCTGGCCCTGGCCGGCGCCCTGCTCTTTGCGTCGGGTTCCCTGGCCTACGTGCTGTCTGCTCCCGCGGTGGGGGAAAGGTTCACGGAGTTTTACCTGTTGGACACTTCGGGGCGAGCCGAGAACTATCCCCGTGAAGTCCGGCCCGGAGAAGCCTGCCGCCTCATTCTGGGGATAGCCAACCACGAACACCGTGATGCGGTCTACCGGGTGAAATGCCTGGTAAACGGACATCTGGAATGGCGACTCGGTCCCCTGCGGCTGGCCCACGGTGAACGGGTTGAGCGGCTGGTTTCCTTTACGTCCCGGTCCGAACCGGGGGAGATGCAGGTGGTTTTCTACCTGTACCGCGATGGCGAAACCGAACACTTGCGGGCGTTGCACCTGTGGGTGAAGGTAGTCGAAGCCGAAAGCGAGGATGGTCTGTGAGCTTCAACAAGGTTCAGAACCCGGGTGGGCCGTTTCCCGGAGGGCTGGACCGCTGCAGGTTTTCGGAATCCCTCGGGTGGTGGCTGTACGCCGGTGGATTGGCCGCCGCCGAAATCGTGGTCGGGTATGTTGACCCGGTGGCCGGGGTGCTGATCCACGCCGGTCTACTGGTTGTCCTGCTGGTGCACGCCGCCCACGCCGCGCGGCGGCAGCGGCATCTGCTCTACCTGGTGCTTACCATCGCGCCCCTGATCCGCATCCTGAGCCTGGCCATTCCCATGGTCTTAATTTCCCCGTCACTGACCTACCTGGTCACCGGTTTGACCGTGTTGGTGGCCGCCGGGCCGGTGGTACGGGTGGGCGGTTTTACCCCTGGTGAGATCGGCTTGCGCTGGGGTTTCTGGCCCGTTCAGCTGCTGGTGGGCTTGAGCGGCATTCCGGTGGGAATCGCCGAGTACTACCTCCTGCGGTCTGAACCGCTGGTGGATGCGTTGCACTGGGGCGAGGTGCTGCTTCCGGCTTTGGTGCTCCTGGTCTGTACGGGGTTCGTGGAGGAGTTTGTTTTCCGGGGGATGATGTTTCGGGCGGCCCGCAGGTACGCGAGCAGGTGGCACGCCCTGATTTACGTCAATGTCGTGTTCGCGGTCCTGCACATCACGCACCTGGTGCCGCTGGACGTTTTCTTCGTGTTCCTGGTGGGCGTGTACTTCACGGTGGTCGTCGTGCGGACCCGCTCGCTGTTCGGGGTGGCTCTAGCCCACGGCCTGGCCAACATTATGCTTTACATTGTTTGGCCGTTTTTCGTCTAGAAGTTCGGGCGGTAACGGTCCACGGCTTAAAAAATCCTGGTAAAAAAATTCTGGTAAAAAGGGTCACGGCGCTGGCCTGCGGCATACAATGACTGTAGTGGCAAGTGCTGGTAGAGGAGGGAAACGCAATTGATGATTGTCTCCACGGTAACGACCACCACGACTACAACCACCACGGCGCTGGCCTCAGTAGCCACGGTGCTGGGTCTGATTGCGGCGGTGCTTTTGATCGCACTGCTTGGCGCCCGGGAGCTGGCCGCGGCCCGGACGGTGGTGGGCCAGGGCTTGAAAACGTCCTTCGCCTTCGCCTTCAAAAGGTTCCTGACGGTCGCCATCGCACCACTGATCCTCGTATTCGCCGCCATCGTCATTACCGAGATCTTGTTGATCGTTTGCTGATGGGCAGGTAAGGCATCGGCGGAGCCTCCTGTAACCTGGGGCTGTTTGTTTTTTTAGCCCGACAGTGTAAAACAGGCCGGTCCGCTGAGGACCGACCCGTTTCACGTTGATCAGGTCTTTACCATGGGTCTGAATAGGTCGATAATGCCGAGAACGATGAGGGCCAGGCCGAATCCGATCAAGCCGGCGCCAAAGAGACCGGTGACGAAGAGCCAACCTACGGCCGCCACGATGACGCCCAGGCCGATCACGATCCAGCTGGTGAGACTGCCACGGTTCGCTTCAGCCATGCGGAACACCTCCTTTGGATCTTAGGATGTCCCGCGGGGCAGAAGAATATTCCACATGTTTTATCGATTGGCAGTTTTAGCGGATCATGAGACGGCGCATCAGGTGAACCGCGAAGGGGAGCAGTACGGCGGACACTAAAGCCAGCCAGAGGGTGCTGTACAGCAAGGTTGGGCTTAAGTCACCGGTAACCAAACCGCGGGTCAGAACCACCACGTGGTAGAGGGGGCTGCACCAGGCCAGCGTCTAGATGACCGGATGCAGGTCGGACAGGGGGAAGAAAACTCCCGAAAACAGGAACAGCGGGGTGATGATCAGGGAGAAGAAATAGTGAAAGCTGTCGATGTTGGGAACCAGGCCGGTCCAGAGCAGGGACAGCAAAGCGAACTGGAAGCCGCCCAGGATCATTGCCAGCGGAATTAGCAGCGCCCAGGCGGACGGGACCAGGCCCAGGGCGAAGATCACGAACAGGATGATTGAGCCGTACAGTACACTCTTGAACGTGCCCCAGAGCAACTCGCCCAGCACCACGTCGTCCATGCTCAGCGGGGTGGCCACCATGGCCTGGAAAGTCTTTTGGTACTTGAAGCGGACAAAGGTGCCGTAGGTGCACTCGTAGGTGGTGGCAAACATGGCCGAGGCGGCTACCAGGCCGGGGGCGAGGTAGTTCAGGTAGGGAAGCCCCTCCATGGGCCGCACGTAAACCCCGAGGCCGATGCCGAGCGCGGCCAGGTACAGCAGGGGTTCGACGAAGTTCAGCGCGACACAGGTCTTCCAGGTGCGCGCGAAGACCGTAAGGTGGCGCTGGAACACGCGCACGCTCAGGGGGGAGAAATCAAGGCGCAGGTTGCCGGTCATGATTCGAAACCCCTTCCGGTAAGTTTCAGGAATACGTCCTCCAGCGTAGCCGGCCGGAGCAGCAGGCGGGAAAACCGGTGTTCCCGGTCCTGCAACAGGCGCAGCAACGCCTGGCCGTGCCGCGGATAGAGGACCAGGTCGTCGCCCACCACCTGGTGACCATGGATCAGGGGGCCGGCGGCGGCGACCAGAACATCGGCCTCGCCGGCGGCCCGGCCCAGCTGCAGCACCTCCGCGCCCACGTACCGGTTAATCAGTTCGCGGGGTGCGCCCTCGGCCAGAATCTCGCCGTGATTCACGATGGCCAGCCGGTCGCAGAGGTGGCTGGCTTCGTCCATGTAGTGGGTGGTCAGGATCAGAGTCACGCCCTGCTCCTTCAACCGCAACAGCCGCTGCCAGACCAGGTGCCGGGCCTGAGGATCCAACCCGGTGGTCGGTTCATCTAGGATCACCAGGTCCGGGTTGTTGATCAGCGCGCGGGCGATAGTAAGCCGGCGCTTCATTCCGCCCGACAGGTTGTCCACTTTCTCTCCGGCCTTGGCGGTGAGGTCGAAGAACGCCAGCAGGTCCAGGCCGCGAGACCGGGCCGTTTCCCGCGGGATATTAAAGTAGCTGGCGTAGATTACCAGGTTCTGGATGACGGTCAGGTCGGGGTCTAGGTTGTTTTCCTGGGGGACGATGCCGAGCCGGCGCTTGATCTGTCGGGCTGCGGTCCGGACGTCCAGGCCGAACACCCGCAGCTCACCGGCGGTAACCGGGGACAGGCCGATGAGCATGTTCACGATCGAACTCTTGCCGGCGCCGTTCGGTCCCAAGATGCCGAAGCATTCTCGGGCCCGGACGGCGAAGTCGATTCCCTTGACCGCCCGAAAACCGTTGTATTCTTTAACCAACTGCCTGGCAACGACGACGTCCAGCTTCCATCCTCTCCCTCGTATTAGACAGCCTGTGGTTCCACCGCAATGTTAGCACCAGCGGGATTCCGTGGTCAAGGCGCGGGTGCCGGGCGCCGTTGACGGGTGCCCGGCAAAAGAATTATAGTGGGGCCGGGCAAGATTTTTCTTATCGGGGGAGGGGTGCGCGTGCCGGCTTGGTTCGAGTTCGCCGGGCTTTCTTTCTTGGTGGGGGTCGAACAGCGGTCCGTCAGTCTTTCGGGGGCGGTGGACCGGGGGCGGGTCATGCTGGTCCGCGGCCCCTCGGGGGCGGGCAAGACCACCCTGCTCCGCGTGCTGGCGCGCCTGCAGCATGGTACCGGCGACGTCTGGCTGGGCGGCCGGCACTGGCACTCCTTTGCCCCGACCGCGTGGCGGGCCGCGGTCTGTTACGTCGCCCAGCAGCCGGCCGTCTTCGAGGGTACGGTCCGCGACAACCTGCGGCGGCCCTTCCAGCTGACTGCGGTGGGGAGGCGCCGCCGATACGACGCGGCCGCGGCGGAAAGGGGGATGCGCGCCCTGATGCTGCCGCCTGCCCTCCTGGAACAGGATGCGCGGCTTTTGTCCGGCGGGGAGGCGGTCCGCATCGCGGTGTTGCGAGCGCTGCTGGCCGATCCGGCGGTGCTGCTGCTGGACGAACCGACCGCGGCGCTGGACCGGCCCACCGCTGCTGGTTTTTGTGATCTGCTCAACCACTGGCTGAGCGAAAAGCCGGACCGCAGGGCGGCGGTGGTGATTACCCACGACGAGTTCGTGGTGCACCGTTTGCGGGACCCAGTGTTTCTGGAAATGGACGGGGGCGATCCGGGTCGGAAATCTATTTCTGACGTTCCGGATCAGTTAGGTGGTAGGTGAAGATGAATCCTTCCGTAATTCCAATTACCGATTTTCAGCTGGCCCTGAGCGTGATCCTGGTGATACTTACCGGGGCGGTGTCGGCGGCGCTACGGCTGGGGCTTCTGAGGTCGCTGCTCTGGGGTACGGTCCGCACCTTCGGGCAGCTAACCCTGATCGGTTACGTGCTGAATTACGTGTTCGCGCTGAACAACCTACTCGTGCTAGGGTTGTTACTGCTGCTCATGTGCTATATCGCCGCCCGGACGGCCGTGCGCCGGGTGACCAACGTGCCTCCCGGGACCACCCTGCTGGCCTTCGGGTCGCTGTTTGCCAGCACCTTCCTGGTGGGGGTGTTGGTGACCCAGTTGATCATCGTTCCCGAGCCCTGGTACAGCGCCCGGATCGTGATCCCGATCTTCGGCCTGATCCTGGGCAACTCCATGAACGGCATCGCCCTGGCCATCGACCGCATGTACGCCGAAACCCGGGCCCGCCGGGGGGAGGTCGAGGCGCTGCTGGCTTTCGGAGCCACCCCCTGGGAGGCGGTCCGGGACTGTGTCCGGGAGGCGGTACGCGCCGGGATGACCCCGACCATCAATTCCCTGATGGTGGTCGGGCTGGTTAGCCTACCCGGAATGATGACTGGCCAAATCCTGGGCGGGGTAGATCCCCAGGAGGCGGTGCGTTACCAGATCGTGGTGATGCTGATGATCGCGGCGGCGGTGGCCATTGGCTGCCTGATCCTGGTTGGGATGTCCTACCGGCGGATGTTCACCGCGGACGGGGCGCTTAACCTCGAGGTGTACCGCAGCCGGGGAGTCTGAAACGGTGGCCCCGTAGACCGCAGGCCAAGTCCGCATATTCCTCGGTCCTGGTAATTTATGTTCGATCCGTATAGAGACGGGGAGCCGGACGCAAGCTATGAGCGGTGGAGAAACGGTCAACCTTTGCTCCGAGATCGTCCGCGAAAGGAAGTAGCTCCCCATGCTGCGGCAGTTCTTCCCCGTGCTGCTCCTGCTAGTTCTCCTGGCCCTAGTGTATTTTGGGCTCCTGCACCGGGTGCTGGATCGGATGCGCCTGACCAGGTGGCAGGCGCTGGCTGTGCTCGGGCTGATGCTGGTGGGCGGCCTGCTGCCGGACATGGTGCTTGGCCGGGGCCTGGCCTTCAACCTCGGCGGGGCGCTGATCCCTCTGGGGGTGTGCGCCTACCTGCTGGCCACGGCCGACACCCGGCTGGAAAAGGTGCGGGGCCTGCTGGCGGCGGTGATCGCCGCAGCGGTTGTGTGGGGCCTGGAAACCGTCCTGCCGGGCCAGCCGGGCGCCGGCCGGTTGGACGTCGATCCGCTGTATCTGCCGCCTCTGGTGGCGGGGCTGGCGGCCTATCTGCTGGGGCGTTCCCGCCGGGCGGCTTTCATCGGCGGGGTGCTCGGCATTCTGCTGCTGGATTTCGGGTACTGGGTACGCAACCTGGCCACCGGGCTGCCTGCGGGCACGGTGGTGCTGGGGGGGGGTGGGGTGTTCGGCGCCACGGCGGTGGCCGGCGTGTTCGCCGTGCTGCTGGCCGAGGTGGTCGGGGAGATCCGGGAGCGGTTGAAAGGGGGTCCGGCCCATGCCTGAGGGGAGGCGGCGGTTGGCCGTCGTCCTGGCTCTGTTCCTGGCCGCGGCGTTGTTTTCCGGTCCGGCAGTGTCCGGGCCGCTTGCTGGAATACTGGAGGAGTTCGACGAGCTGGTGGACCGGGAGATCAACGCCGGTCTTTACTACCGCGTGGTCGACGAGGACGGCCGGGAGATCATGCAGACCGGCCGGCGGATCGAGGTCGGAGACCAGTATTTGGCCGGCGACAACCGGCTCTACGAGGTGGTCAAAGTCGAGGGCCGGGTTGCTTACGCCCGCGGCCTGCAAACGGTTCATCCCAGGCTCCGGACCGTATCTTCGGCCGCCAGCTGGGGCGCGGCCGCTTCCGGGCCGGTGCCGGTGCAAGGCCTGCCCAACCGGCGGATTGCCATCTACCACACCCACAACGGCGAGTCCTACGTGCCCGACCGGGGGACTCCGAACGTGAACGGCCAGGGCGACGTGCACCTGGTCGGCGAAGTCTTCCGGGAAACCTTGAAAGAACAGGGGGTAGAAGTGATCCACGCCGGGGATATTCACCTACCCCACGACCGGGGCGCGTACCGGCGGGCCCGCGATACGGCGCTGGAACTGTTGGCCCAGGAGCCCGACGCCATCTTCGACATTCACCGGGACGCGGCGCCCTGGTACGCTTACGCTGAAAAGGTGGAAGGCGAGTGGGTGGCCCAGATTATGTTCGTGGTCGGCCGCCAGAACCCGCACTTCGCAGTAAACCGGAGCTTCGCCTTCGATCTGAAGAACTTCTTGGACGAATTATACCCGGGGCTCATCCGGGGGGTATTCATTGCTAACGGCAATTATAACCAGGACCTGCATCCCATGAAACTGCTCCTGGAGGTAGGGGCGCACGAAAACACGCGCCGGGCGGCCAAGGAAGGGATCGCCCGGTTCGCCCACGGGGTTGGGGTGTACCTCTACGGACCGAAGCTCGGGCAGCCAGAGCGGGCGCCGGTGCAAGAACAGGACCGGACTCCGGTCTGGCGAAATATCATCCTGGTGCTGCTGCTGGTGGGCGTGGCCGGGGGCTGGTTCTACTGGCTGAACAACCCCGAAGCCGCAGCCCGGTTCAGCAAGCGGTTCCGGAAAACGACGGACGAACTGGGAGTCCGGATCAGGGGCTACCTGGACCGGAAAAGGCCCCGGTGAACAAAACCTTTATTGCCTGGGCGGGTTGCAGTCCCGGCACTGCGGGGTCTCGCCGCTGACATTGCCCTTTTGTGGTGCAGCCGCCACAGGTCCGTGTTCAGCACCAACCGTCGGTTTTACGAAATTCGTCGTTCCGGGGTAAAAACGGCGCGGGTGGGGCAATCTAGCTGGTGGATTCGCGTTTACCGGGGGAGATGTAATGTGGATCTGTCCACCCTCCAGGCGGTCGGCCCGACCCTTTCCGCGTTGGCTACCGCCACGCTCGCCTTTCTAACTTTTTTCTCGGTGCGCGCCGCCCGCTCCACGGCCCGGGAAATGTACGAATCGCGGCTGGCGCATTTCCGGCCCCTTTTGTACGCCGTCCTGAAGTTGCCTGGTTCCGATAGCGATAAGTCTCCCCGCTTGTTTATCCGGAACGTTGGACCGGGGCCAGCCATGGATATCAATATCTGCTGCGACGGCGATCTCTACAGCCGCGACCACATCGCCTTTTTCGGACCGGGGCAGAAGGTGGAACTGCCCACCGGCTACAACCGCGGCGGGCGCCGGCGCGAGCGATACGAGGTACGGGTTTCGGTTCGCTTCAAGGATATTTTCAATAATCCCATCACCATCAACACCTTCTACCAGTATGAGCCGGGTGCAGCCGAGCGGCTGGTCTTTCCGAAGGATACCACCATGGAAGGGAAAATCACGGGCCGCTACAAACCGGGGTAAGGGCAAGGTTGCCGGCCGCGCGAGTAGTTATTTTCTCCTGGATGTGCAGGACCATCCGGTGGTATTGTTGAATCATGTATGTACCATATTTGACAAACTCCATTTGCTTAACCAATATTCCAGGTCTGAAATTCGCCAGTGCGTACACCGAGGAGGTTTTCGACTCATGCCCGAAACGGTAACTTTAAAAAAGATCCCGGCTCAGACAGTGGTTTACAAGCCCGGGAAGGGACCTTACAGCCTGATCCCGGACACGGTGCAGGAACTGAACCTCTGGATCAAGGAAAACGGCTATACCCCGGCGGCCCCCCCGATCGGTGTGTTTCTGAACAACCCCTACCTGCCTCCCGAGGAGTTGTTGTGGGAGATCCGCATCCCACTCCAGGTTGGGGAGCCCATAGCCCATCCGGACACCGAGACTACGCCGGGGGTCAAGGAGATCCCGGAGCGCGAAGTGATGGCCACTGCGCACCAGGGTTCCCTGGACACCATCGGCGGTGTGCTCCAGGGGATGATCCGGTTTATGGTGACTAACGGCTACCGCCTGGCGGCCGCTCCGGAGCAGGTATTTCTGAAGGACCCGGTATCCACTCCCCCGCACGAAATGGAGGGAGAAGTTCGACTGCCGGTCGAAAAGCGGGCCTGATCCGGCCGGACCAAAATTAATCCTAGAAAGGCTTCTTGGTTCCACCTTCGGTTTCATCCTTGTGTACCAATTCTTCCCTTGACTTTTTCTTCCCTTGACTTTGCCGCCCCATTTTTTTTCCCTGGTCGCTAAGGTGACCCAGCTACTGTCGCGCTAATGACATAAAAAATGACTGCAATCTTACCGGACCATGGTCCGGCATTGGGCTGTTAGCCGTTCAGGCTAAAGCTAGCATGATATTAGCCATATTAGTTGTCGTTTCTTGGGGGCAGTCACTGGTTTGCGGTTGAGCTCGCATGCACAATCGGTCAAATATGCGGGGGAAAGGAGTCGTTGTCGGTATGAAGTGTGCGTATTGTAGCCTGAGGATGGAATGCAGTTCGCAAGGCCGCGACTGTCACAGCGGTATGTTGGAACTGCCCGAGTATGAGGACCCGGGTGTACGGCCTTATGTTACGTACAGTGCTTTTCTCCAACACGTTTATGGTAACAACCTGACTCGCCTTCAGGAGTTAATCTTTTTCGGCCTGATGATGAAGTATAGCCGGGTGGGGCTTGTTTACTGTGCCGGACTTTACCGCGAGGGCCAGATGATGATCGAGGCCCTATCACCTTACTTTGAGGTCCGGGCCGTGGGTTGTGATTATTGCCGGACGCCGAACGGCCAGTTTGTGATTGACCATGACCGGAAGTTTCACCTTTTTCAACGCGACGAACGGGTCAAAGTTGAAGCGCTGAACGCTTTTGAACTACCCATGCACATTTCTCTGGGCCTATGCATTGAACAGGACCTCCTTTTTAACAAACACAGTAAGGTGCCGGTAACCAACTTTGCGGTGCAGGACTGGGTACTGGGCCACAACCCGTTAGCTGCTGTCTACACCGTGTACCAGCGCAAGAAGTATCTGCAGGGAAAAGGCCTGCCAAGGCCCGAGCAGGTCAGGAGAACCCGGTTACAGGAGTTGATTGTTTTTGGTCAAAAAGCGGGTTTCAAATCAATCAGCCTGGGATTTTGTAACGGGTTGTTTGAGGAGGCCAGGGTGCTTTCCGACATTCTTTCGCAGTACTTCATAGTGTATTCGGTATGCTGCAAGACAAGCGGCATAGATAAAACAGACCAGAATGTCCCGTACATGAATCCCAATGCAAAATTCGAATCCGCGTGTAACCCGGTTGGTCAGGCAAAAATTAATAACGGGCTGGGTGTTGACTTGTCCGTCCAATTGGGGATTTGCCTTGGTCATGACGTCGCGCTTGAAACGCACACGGTGCCACCAACGATCACTTTTGCCCCGAAGGACCGCGTATTGGGTCATAATACTTTGGCCGCGCTATATTCCGGAGCGCGCGCCATGGAAGTTGACTATACAGATGTACGCCCTTACGAAATAGCCAGGCGTTACGCCGCTACCAAACCGCCAGGTGCCAACCTTGATGATATTGAGGACAAAACGAGCGCTTGAGGGAATGGCTCAAGCCGCCGAACATTGCTAAGTGGCATTGATGTAGGATAGGCACGGGAGGTGAAACATGGTTGCGGAGAAAAGAGTTGCTTTGAACCGGCAAGGATACAGGTCTGATTATTAGTTGTTTATTTGTTATTTATTTAAGGAGGTATTTAAATTGGCTAAAGGGCGTTTGCGGAATGCCACTGCGGTTTCCATGCTACTTTTGCTGTTGGCTTGCCTGATGCTGGGTGCGGGTGGCGTGGGAGCGCAGACGGCCGAACCGGAAGCAGCGGTAGTGGGTGATACCCTAGGAGTGCCGGGGAGTATAGGCGCGGCTATTGCCGAAACACCGCTAGGGACAGGCAAGGGGGAGATCGACCCGGAGGCACCGAAGGGTTACGCTGGGATTCCGGGGGCACCGCAGATAAATCTTTTGGTGGCGTTTTTCTGGTCTATCTGGGTGGGCTGGATATTTTCCACGGTCGGCGCCTTCGGTGGCCTGATGGCCGGTGTCGGGCACATGGCTATTTTCGGCCTGGGGCCCTACGCCAAGACCTTCAAAGAGACCAGTCCCCAGCTCAACAAGGCGCTCACGGACTCCATCCGCGTATCCAACCAGTTCCTGGTCGCACTGGCCGCTGCGATTTCCAGTACCAACTACCTCAAAGCAAAACGTTTGGCATGGCCGATTGGGCTGCTCCTCGCCTTGGGTGCAGTCTCAGGCTCCATCTTGATTCCCTGGCTTACCGGAGGCAAGATCAGTCTGGCTGCGTACCAAGGTTTCTTTGGCCTGTTTGTTCTTCTCGTGGGCGGCTTCCTTTTGTACGAAACAACCCCCCGGGGTCTGGCAAGCAGAAAGGCTGCCACCGCGGCGGCTCGGGCTTTTGAGAAGCGTGCTAAGGAGAAAAAGGAGAAGAAAGCAGAAGGCAAAGCGACAGACGACGAGGGACTGGGCATCAAGATCACCAAGTGGAGTGTGCGAAGGATTCATTTCACCTGGTACGGTGTAGAATTCAGCTTTAACCCGGTGCTGCCCGTGCTGGGCGGCGTCACCATCGCGGCCATTGCTTCTTTCCTTGGCGTGGGCGGCGGTTTTCTGTACGTGCCTTTCCTGACCACCATCGTCGGCTTGCCGATGTTTGTCGTGGCGGGGACTTCGGCGTTGACCGTTTTTATCGGTATGGTGGTTAGTATTACCACCTTTATGACCGTTGCGGGGGCCACTGTTTATTGGAGTTATATCGGCCTGGCGATGACCGGTATTTTTGTCGGGGCAATGATCGGGCCGCGTACGCAGAAATACATTCCCGACGTTTGGCTCAAGCGGTTGTTCGTCGTCCTGGCCTGCTACGTAGGATTCCGGTTCATTGGCCGGGGCTTTGGGTTGGAATGGCTGCAGTGGATACCCTGAGTTGCGCGTTGTGAGGAGGGGCGGAGACCGTGAATCTGGTTGAGGCTGGGAATTACTGGAACGATTTCTTGAGCATGTTGGACAACTTGTTGGTCGTCTTATACGGGATGACGGGAGATCCGCTATTCGACTATTTTCTGGGTACGTTTCTCGCGGCCCTGTTAGCGGTGATCATCGGCGAATTTACGGTATCCGTTGTTTACTTGGTGAACAAAGAACATCTTGAGAGGCTCAACGCCAAGATGGCCATGCACCATAACCTCTCCATAGCTGCTTTAAAATCTGGGGATAAGCAGGAGTATCAGGTTCAAAACAAACAGGCGAACGACGCCTTCGGGAAGGTTTTTTTCAACTCGATTGCCTTAGGCGCTGCTTATCTCTGGCCGTGTTTCTTCGTTCTGGCATGGATACAAACCCGGTTCGTGGATCTCCGGATTCCCGTTCTCTTTACCGACTGGACGGTGAATTACGTATTTGTTTTCCTGGCCTGCTACGTACTGGCCAGAATCCTGTTCAACATCATGCGTCCCAGGTTGCCTTACTTTAACAAGGTTCAAAAAATGCTTGACGGCTACGGAAAAAGCTTGTCGGACCCGGAAAGCTTTGCCGATCTCTCGCCCGGTAAAAAAATCTGATCCGGTAGGCGTTTTACAACTGAGGAGGAGGTGTACACGTGTTGTCTGGTGAGCAACTTATCACTTTGTTGATTTTTCTGCCGGCGGTAGTTGCTCTTGGCGGTTTGGTTTTGAAGGGTGCCGCTGCGCAGCGGGTCGTGTTTGTCCCGGCCATGGTGGCGTTGATGGTCGCTGCAGCGGCACTTGCGTTGCAAGTTTTACCGCGGGAAGCATTAACTTTTACGCCGCCGGTGGGTTGGGAGAACGTGGTTGCGGTTTTGAAGTACGCGCTAATCGCCTATTTCCTGTACGTGGGTATTACAGCGCGTAACGGCTTGGTTTTGGGTCTTGCCGGTTTTCTCGCTGTGCTGCTACCCGTGGTTCAGTTCGGTGTCCTTGGGGGGCACGTTGCTGTAGAACCGGTTTTTTACGCGGATGTCCTGGCCGTCATAATGTGCCTCGTGATTTCGGTGGTCGGCGGGTTGATCGTGGTTTACGCCACGGATTATATGCCCGCGCACGAGGCGCATTTCAAGCTGGCTGAACCGGTGCGTACGCGACAACCGCAGTTTTTCTTCTGGTTCGTCCTCTTCCTGGGGGCGATGAACGGGCTGGTATTGGCGAACAGTCTGCCGTGGCTGTTTTTCTTCTGGGAAGTCACCACCCTGTGCTGTTACCAACTCATTCGCCATGACCTTACCGATGAAGCCAGAGGAAACGCTTTGCGCGCCCTCTGGATGAATTTGATCGGTTCCGTGGCGATGGTGGTCGGCATCGGGTTGGCTTACAACAGTGCTGGCACGCTATCCATCCAGGATTTGATCTCCGGAGGGTCTGCCCCGCTGGTGCTGCTGCCGCTGGCTCTCTTCTGTCTGACCGGTTTTACTAAGGCGGCGCAGGTGCCGTTCCAGAGTTGGCTGCTCGGAGCGATGGTTGCGCCCACCCCGGTATCAGCCCTCCTGCACTCCAGCACCATGGTCAAGGCCGGTGTTTACCTAGTGTTGCGCCTGGCACCGGGTTATGCCGACACCAGCCTGTCGCTGCTGGTAGCGCTTTTCGGGGCTTTCGTCTTTATGGTGACCTCACTGCTGGCTATCGGGCAAAGTATTTCCAAACGGGTGCTGGCCTACTCCACCATCGCCAGTCTCGGCCTGATTGTTTGCTGTGCGGGGATTAATACCGAACTCGCCCTCGCGGCCGGCATTGCTTTGATTATCTTCCACGCTGTTTCAAAGGGTATGCTCTTTATGGCCGTGGGCGTGGTTGAGCAGCAGATTGGCAGCCGCGATATCGAAGACATGGATGGCTTGGTGGCGCGCATGCCGCTGCTGACTGTGGCCGCCGTGATTGGGATGCTCTCCATGTTGTTCCTGCCCTTCGGGGTGGCCTTCGCCAAGTGGGCGGCCATCGGGGCTGCAGGGGCGCTGGCCGGAGGATATATCGCCGTGGTTGCCTTCCTGGCGATCGGAAGTGCGGCCGCCCTCGTTTTCTGGTCCAAGTGGCTGGGACGGATGCTCGGCGAGGTTCCGGTCGTCGCCGACGAGAAGAAGCCTGTTTCGGCTTATGGTTCCGTGCTGTTGCTGGTTGTGGGAGCCGTTGGCCTCAGTATCTTTGTGGCGCCGCTTGTCGCTGCGCTTATCCAACCGGCACTATCTACCATGGGTTATAGTCAGGCTTTTGACGTGTCCGGGTGGCACCTGCGCACCGCAATCGGGGTTTTCCCTCCCTGGGCACTGTTTTTAGCCGTCACGGCGGCGGTATTGTTGCCGGCGCTGTTCGCGCGTGGGTACCGGGGAGACCTGGATCCGGTTTACCTCTGCGGCGTAAATGTTAACGGTGGATCAGTGCAATTTACGGGGATGGCCGGAAAGCCGGTATTGGTCACAGCCGGAGGAGCATATTGGAAACAATGGTTTGGTGAGAGTCGGTTAACCCCGGCTTCGAACTGGATTGCGGTGCTATTGCTGGTAGCGCTCTTTGCGGGGGTGGTTTTACGATGACCTGGCCAATTATTGTAGCGGTTGCCGCAGTGTTATTGGCCCCGCTGGTCGGGGGTCTACTGCGCGGGTTGGACCGGAAAATTACAGCCCGTTTACAGGGGCGTATAGGGCCACCCGTGGTCCAGCCGTTTTACGATTTCGGCAAACTGGTAGGCAAATCACGTGTCGTCAGCTCCAAGGCAAGCATGGCGTGGGCGTGGAGTTACTTTCTGTTAACCTTGACGGCCTTTACCCTGTTCTTCATGGGACAGGACCTGTTGGTGGTGTTCCTTATCCTGGCTTTTGCGGGTGGCTCGTTAGCTTTTGGCGCCCTAAGTGCCCGGTCGCCTTATGCGCGCTTCGGTGCCAACCGTGAGCTGTTGCAGATACTGGCCTGCGAACCAATTTTACTGCTGGCCGCCGTGGCTGTTTACTTCCAGACGGGTAAGTTTACCGTGTGCAGCATACTGGAGGCGAATCAGCCGCTCTTGCCCTACCTGCCCCTGGTTTTCGTGGCCGTGCTTATTGTTTTGGGAATCAAGATGCGCAAGTCGCCTTTTGACATTGCGGCCTCCGAACACGCCCACCAGGAGTTGGTGCGTGGTGTCTATACCGAGTACTCGGGGCGGTTTCTGGCCCTCATGGAACTGACTCACTGGTACAAAATAGTCCTGCTGTTGGCCTTTATTGCCCTCTTCTGGGCGCAGCCGTTGTGGGTGGGGGTGCTGATTGCGTTGGGTGCTTATTTTCTCGAACTTTGGCTTGACAACATTGCCGCCCGCCTGCGCTGGTCCTGGATGCTGGGTGTGAGCTGGAGCCTGGGTGTTGGGTTTGTTGTAGTGAATTTGGTTTTGCTTTCGGTAGTGGTTTAAGCCGGTGCAGTTTTGTCCGGAAAGGAGAGTGGCTTGATGGGTTTCCTGGCCCGCGCACGTGTAAAGTCCCCCTGGATCCTTCACTATTGTACGGGTGGGTGTAACGGTTGTGATATCGAGATCCTGGCTTGCCTGACGCCGCTTTATGATGTGGAACGATTTGGGATACTCAATATCGGTAATCCAAAACACGCGGATATCCTGATGATCACCGGGCCGGTGAACTGGAGAAGCCGTCACGTACTGCGCAACTTGTACGAGCAGACGCCGGACCCCAAGGTGGTTATCGCCATCGGTGTTTGTGCGGCCACCGGTGGGGTATTCCACAACTGTTACAACGTACTGGGCGGGGTGGACAAGGTGGTTCCGGTTGACGTGTACGTCAGGGGTTGCGCCGCACGACCGGAGGCCATCATTGACGGGGTGGTTATGGCGCTCCAGAAATTAGAGGCGAAAAAGAGCGGGGGTGTGTCATATGCAGCAGGTGCACGTTGAGGCGGCTGGTGATGCCGTTGTTGCTCCGGGAGAATTGTTAGCAGAGGTTGAACGCCTGGTATCTGCCGGTGCTCGCTTTACCACCATGGTTTGCCTGGATGAGGGCTTGGAATTTGAAATCATCTACCTGTTTCAGAAGCAAACGTTGGAACTGGTCAATCTAAGGGTGCGCATCGCAAAAGATGAGGAGCTGCCGAGTATTTCCGGGATACTCCTTGGCGCTGTCCTGATGGAAAACGAAATTAAAGAGTTTTTCGGGGTCAAAATTATAAACCTGGTTATTGATTTTCAGGGCCGGATGCTTTTAGAGGCGGAAAGCCCGAAAACGCCGCTGCTCAAGGTGAAAGCGAATTCCAAGCAGCCGGGGGGTGGGCAATAATGGCGCGGGTAACCTTTCCTTTCGGTCCGCAACATCCGGTGTTACCCGAGGCTATTCAACTGCAACTGACCTGTGAGGACGAACGGGTCGTGGAAGTTCTTCCTGTTGTTGGATATATGCACCGGGGCATTGAAAAGGCGGCCGAGCGCAATCCTTACTCCCACAATGTTTTTCTATGCGAGCGCATCTGCGGTATTTGTAGTTTCATCCATGCGCTCTGTTACTGTGAGCTTGTTGAGAGCATGACAAAGATCAAGGCTCCGCCGCGGGCGAAGTATTTGCGGACTATTTGGAGTGAACTCTCGCGTATTCACAGCCATATGCTTTGGTTGGGTCTTTTGGCCGATTCATTTGGTTTTGAAAGCCTGTTTATGCAGTGCTGGCGGGCACGCGAAATCATTCTGGACACCCTGGAAATGACCACGGGGCAGCGCGTGATTCAGTCTACATGTACCATCGGCGGCGTCAGGTGTGATATCGATTCGGAGATGAAACCCGAGGTACACCGCCAGATGAAAGCCTTCAAAAAAGAACTGGAGGCCATCTATCCGGTATTCGCCAGGGACTACACGGTGAAAGCCCGTCTGGTGGGCAAGGGCGTTTTGCCCAAAGAACAGGCCTGGAGTTTGGGGACGGTGGGTCCCGTGCTGCGCGGCAGTGGATGGGCTTATGACGCCCGCATGCTTGGGTATGCTGCATACGACGAGCTTGAATTCGAACCGGTGGTGGAAAACGGGTGTGACGCGTATGCCCGGATGATGGTGCGCTTGCGTGAGGTGGTTCAATCGGTGGAACTGGTCGTGAAAGCCCTTGACCGGATGCCTGACGGGGAATTAGCCGTGACGGCCAGGCGCTTCCCCGAAGGAGAGGGGATTATCCGGGTGGAGCAGCCGCGCGGCGAACTGGTTGAATATGCCCGTGGAAACGGCACAGTGCGCCTGGAGCGCCTCAAAGTCCGCACGCCTACTTTTTCCAATATTCCGGCGCTACTGTTGATGTTGCCCGGGTGTGAGGTGGCGGACGTACCGGTAATCACTCTTTCCATTGACCCGTGCATTGCCTGCACGGAACGCTGATAGCTGATATGGGAGGTGTTTAGGGAATGCCGTTGATGAGCGGAAACCTGATCAAGAATCTCTTTGCCGGCCCGGTCACCCGCCCTTACCCGGTTGCCAAAAGGCGATCTTTTCCCCGGGCCCGGGCGCAGTTGCTTTACAATCCTACCGGGTGTACGTACTGCGGAATATGTGCTAATATTTGTCCCGCCAACGCAATCCAGATGAAGGAGGATCGGGAAAGCCTGCGCATCAATCGCACTTATGATTCCTTTGCCTGTATTTACTGTGCCCGGTGTATCGAATTTTGTCCGAACGGAGCGCTAAAAATGGGTGTTGAGCACCTTGAGCCCACTGACCGCAAGGCGGTGATGCGCACAGCAGGTAGGGCTTAATTGAAAATCGGGCTTAAGCAGGAGTTCAACATCCTTTTGCGAATTATCTGTATATTGGACTTGCTCGGCAAAGGGAGGGCGGGCGAATGGTCAGCGCTCCAGATACTGAGTCCGGATTGCCGGGTGTTCTGGTGATTAGCGGCGAGGAAAGGGAACTGATCCGGGGGATCGGGACGCAGGTGCGCTATCCCCGCGGCCAGATCCTCTGGTCGCCCGGCGAGGTGGCCGACAGGGTGTACCTCATCGAAAGTGGCTACGTGCGGATTTATAAAATGACCGCCGAAGGACAGGAAGTGACGGTGGGTGCCATCCGTAACCCGGGCGAAATGATCGGTCTGGCGGAGACAATTTATCACGGGAAACGCATCTGCTATGCCGGTGCCATTCGGGATGTTTCCCTGGTGGTGCTAACCAAGGAACAATTTTTGAAATTGCTGGCTTCTGAATACCACTTGGCAATGAAAACATCAGCACTTCTGGCGGCACGGATGCGGGCGGCGGAATCGAAGGTTTTCGAGTTGGTGTGTTGGCAGGCCGCCGCGCGTCTTGCTTTCTTCCTGCTCAAAGTAGGTGAAAGTTGCGGCATTCAAACCCCAAAGGGCACCAAAATCAAGTTATCATTTACGCATAATGAAATCGCGTCAATGATCGGGACCAGCCGGCAGACGGTGACGACGTTTATGAGCGTGTTTCGCCGAGAAAAGAGTATTATTGTAAACGGGCGAGAGATCATTATCACTGATCCCCAAAAGTTGGCCGCTTGGGTAAATGAGTAAATACCTCCTAAATTTTCTGATCATCCTCCTAAATTTATTCTATGTATTTATTATTATCAGGAATTAGGAACCTTGTCGTTAGCCCAGTTCCAGGGCTCGGGTTGGATGGGTAGGGTCGATTTTTTATTGTTGATTGGCATTAGCCGATGAGGATCTGCTCCTCGGGGCGTTTTAACTTGGCCTTCTTCGGCGGCCTGGCCAGCGCCAGGGCGACGGTAAGCGGGCCGAGGCGGCCGATGAACATGCAGACCGTGATGATCAGCTTCCCGGCCGGAGACAGCTCCGGGGTAAGGCCCATGGAAAGGCCCACGATGCCGACGGCCGAGGTGGCCTCGAACAGCGTGGTCAGGAAATCGGCCTGTTCGGTGACGGACAGGATCAGGGTGACCAGGAAAACGAAATTGAACAGGATGATGGTCAGAACGACCGCCCTCCAAACCAGCAGCTGCGGGATCCGGCGGTTGGTTACCTCGACGACTTCCTTGCCGCGGGACAGGCTCCAGACTGCCAGGACCAGAATGGCGAGGGTGGTGACCTTGATGCCGCCGGTGACCGAATTCGGACCGGCCCCGATGAACATCAGCCCGATGGTGAAAAACTGGGTGGCCGAGTGCAGGGTGTCGGTGGCCATCGTGCTGAATCCGGCCGAGCGCGGGGTCACCGCCTGGAAAAAGGCGGCCAGAACCTTTCCCGGACCGCTCAGGTCGGCGAAGGCACGGTTGTATTCTAATAACAGGATTATCAGGGTGCTGAATACCAGGAGCACAGCGGTGACCACGAGGACTACCTTGCTGTGCAGGGAGAGCTTGCGGAAACGCCGTTGTTGGCAAACGTCGCTGATGACGACGAACCCCAGGCCGCCGATAATCACGGGAAAGGCTATGCCGAGGGTGACAATTGTGTCCTCGGTGTAGGCGGTAAAGCTGCGAAAACCCCCGAAAAGGTCGAAACCGGCGTTATTGAAAGCGGAGATGCTGTGAAATATGCTCATCCACAGACCCTGGCCCCAACCGAACTCGGGCACGAACCGGGTGGCGAGCCAAACCGTGAAAAAGGCTTCGACCGCCAGGGTGATGACAACCACCTGGATAGCCAGGCGCACCATGCCGCCAACGCCGGTCTGGCCCATTGATTCCTGGATCAGCAGGCGCTGGCGCAGCCCGATCCGGCGGCCTATTAGCACAAAGAGCATGGTGGCCACAACCACGAAACCTATGCCCCCAATCTGGATCAGGCCCAGGATCACCACGTGCCCGAAAGTGGACCAGTTGGTGCCGGTATCTACTACCACCAGGCCGACGACACAGGTCGCCGAGGTGGCGGTGAACAACGCGACCAGAAAGCTGTTATTCCCTCCCGGGTTGACGGCTACCGGCAGGCTCAGGAGGAAGGTGCCAAGGGCAATAATTACGGCAAAGCCCAGCAGGAGGCTCCTTTGGGGAGTGAACAGACTCCAATAGTTCCTGGGTCGGGCGGAAAGCACTTCCTGCCCCGTGTCCGTATCCATGCGTACAGGTATTCTACCTGGGTGGTTCTTTCCCCTGCCACTACAGGGCTAGTGGCCGACAATCAACCTTTCCTTGGGGTAGTGGATGATGTGTTTCTTGGGGTGGGCCGGCTGGGAAAAGAGGACCAGTGCCAGGATGCCGATACGCCCGATGAACATGAGGATAATGAGTACGACCTTCGATACCGGGCTTAGGTCGGGAGTGATGCCCATGGAGAGTCCGGTAGTGCCGAAGGCCGAGCAGACCTCGAACAGGATCGGGATCGCCCCAAACGGTTCGATTTCCATCAGAATTACCGCTCCGGTGAAAACGAGCAACCCGGCGATTACGAGAATCGAGTAGGCTTGCTGAACGTCTTCGGGATGCAGTTCCCGCCCCAAAACCTGAACAGTGCTCCGGCCTCTGAACAGGGCGCAGATGCTTAGCAGGATCACCGCGAAGGTGGTGGTCCGGATTCCGCCCCCGCAACTGCTGGGTGAGCAGCCGATAAACATCAGCAGGCACATGATCAGTAGGGTAGCATTACGGAATTCAGCGACCTCGAAGGTTGAAAACCCGCCGCTCCGGGTGGTCAGGGATTGGAATAGCGCCACCGACACCTTTTCGGATGCGGACAGATTGGCTAGCGAGCCGTTATGCTCTCCGGCCAGGATTAACACGAACCCGAATATGATCAACCCGGCGAAGGTTAGTCCGGTTAGCTTGCAAAAGAGAGAAAGCCGCTTACGGGTACGCACGTACTCAATGATCTCCAGGAATACCGGGAAGCCGATGCCTCCAGCGATTAACAAGAGTCCGATGATCAACTGGAAAGGGATGTCCTGGCGAAAGCTCCGGAGGCTGTCTCCGAACAGGTCGAACCCGGCGTTCGTAAAACCGGAGACGGCGTGGAACACGCTTAGGCTTAGGGCCTCCGGAGCCGGAAGTTGATACTTCACTGCGAAATAGCCGAACATCACCACAGCGGCCGCCAGCTCGGTCAGCAGGGCCAACTTGAGGATGAACAGCATCAGCCGCACCAATCCCTGCAGGTGCGGGCTGTTCTGATCGACCTTCATCATCATCCGGGCACCAAGGTTTAACCGGCGGCCCATCAGGACAAACATCAGCGTGCCCAGGGTCATTACCCCGATTCCGCCGAACTGGATGAGGACCAGAAGCACGGCCCGGCCGAAGGCGTCGAAGGTGTCGGGGGTGCTGACCACGGTAAGGCCGGTGACGCTTACCGCGCTGGTGGCCGTGAACAGGGCGTCGATAAAGCTGATCTCGACTCCGGGCCGGAGAGAAACCGGAAGCATAAGCAAAGCCGTTCCAGCCAGGGCAAAGGCCAGGTAAGCCAGGACAATCAGGTGGACCGGGGTCAGGCGTAGCTTCCGGAACCAGATCCGAACAGTCGCCACCGTATCCCTGCTCTCCAAGCAGCTGATAAGCTAGTGTAACTCCGAAATCCCGTGATCACAATTCCCGGCTTAAGCGTTTTCCCCGCGCCTTAGCCGGAATAGACCGGTATAGGCCCGATTATTGGCCGTGTCTCATTCTGTCGACCTGTGGATTGATCACCGGTGAAACTGTAAATCGGTCTGTTTAGTGCAACCCGAAGCCTGGGATCAGCCGATGATGATGTTTTCTTCCGGGTACTTCAGATGGGATTTCCGGCGTGGCCGGGCCAGGGCGAAGGCCACGGTAAGCGGGCCGACGCGGCCGATGAGCATGCAGGCGGCCACTACCAGTTTTCCGATCGGGGACAGGTCCGGCGTGAGACCCATGGAGAGACCCACGATCCCCACCGCCGAAGTGGCCTCGAACAGCGTGGTCAGAAAGTCGGCCCGTTCGGTGATGGAGAGGATCAGGGTAACCACAAAGATGAGGCTGAACAGGATGATGGTCAGGGTGACCGCCTTGTAAATCAGGAGCTGGGGAATCCGGCGGTCGGCCACCTCAATGGTGTCCCGGCCGCGGGACAGCGCCCAGACGGCCAGGATCAGGATGGCGAAGGTGGAGATCTTGATGCCGCCGGTGACCGAGTTGGGCCCGCCGCCGATGAACATCAACCCGACGGTGAAAAACTGGCTGGCCGGGTGCAAGGCGTCGGTGGCTACCGTGCTGAACCCGGCCGAGCGCGGGGTCACCGCCTGGAAAAAGGCGGCCAGAACCTTCCCCGGGCCGCTGAGGTCGGCGAAGGCGCGGTTGTGTTCCAGGAGCAGGAAGACCAGCGTGCTGAACACCAGGGCCACGGCGGTGGCCACGATCACCACCTTGCTGTGCAGGGAAAGTCGCGCGAAGCGGCGCTGCCGGTATACGTCGACGATGATGATGAATCCCAGGCCGCCCAGGATCACTGGAATGGCGACGCCGAGGTTGACGATCGCGTCCCCGGTGTAGGCGGTGAGACTGCGAAAACCCCCGAAAAGGTCGAAACCGGCGTTATTGAAAGCAGAAATGCTGTGAAACACGCTCATCCAGACGCCCGTGTTCCAACCGAACTCGGGGATGAAGCGGGTGGCCAGCACGACGGCGAAAAAGACCTCTACCACCAGGGTGATGATGATCACCTGGATGACCAGGCGCACCACGCCCCCGACCCGCGTGTGGCTCAAGGACTCCTGGATCAACAGGCGCTGGCGGAGCCCGATCCGCCGCCCCATCAGTACCATGATCAAGGTGGCCACCGCCATGAACCCCATGCCCCCGATCTGGATCAGGCCGAGAATCACCACGTGCCCGAAAGTGGACCAGTTGGTGCCGGTATCTACCACTACCAGGCCCACCACGCAGGCCGCCGAAGTGGCGGTGAACAGGGCGGTGAGAAAGTCATTTTGGCCGCCCGGGTTGACGGCCACCGGCAGGCTCAACAAAAGCGTGCCGATGACAATGAGCAAACCGAAGCCCCCGAGGAGGATCCGCTGGGGGGTGAACAGTCTGTTGATGATCTGTCGGCCGTGTTGTTTTCCGGGCCGGGTGGGGGAAGCCGGTTCCTGTTTTGCCGTACTCATGATCTAATAGATAGTCTGCCCGCGGGGCGTTTTGCTTACATCTTTTTCTCCATAACCGGGATGCGGTTATGGCGGTGTGAGTGGACCGGCTTCGCGGTCAGCCCGGCCGGCAGTCCGCTTTGGCTCCGAAAAAGACGAAACTTCGCAGCCGGCAGCTGCGAAGTCGTGCGGATGCGGGTTAGAAGCCGGGATGGTTGGGGTTCGCGCCCTGGTAATGCTGCATCTCCGGCCGGTAGTGGTGCGGGGTCTGGTGTTGTTGCATCTGGGGCTGCATTTGCGGCTGAACCCTGGTGGCCGGCTCCACCTGGTACCAGCCCCGCTGGTGCATAATGTCGAACAACGTCTTGTTCATCATCATGATGTCGTTGTGCATCCGGAAAAAAGTGTTCCTGATATTGTCGTTGGATGCCTCCAGAATCGCCTTGTGGAAACTGGTGGACGAATATTTGGTGGCCTCCAGGCAGTCGGTGATGATATCCCGGTCATCCAATCTGGCCAAAGTGATCCCTCCTTTGCTCAATCTTTAAGCCATTGGTCCACCTATTGGTCCGCCCATGGGTGCCTGCATTTGTCCGGCCATTTGCTCGCCGGTCTGTCCGGCCTGCTGCATCAAATTGTTGAGCACGTTCACGTGCTGCTGGCACATGTTCTGGTACTGGCTGAGCGCCGATCTGATCTGGGGGTCCTGCACCTGGTTCACGTAGGCCGACAGCTTCTTGGCGCACAGGTTTTCGTAACGCAAAAGTTCGGTGATGCTGAGTTTTTCCTGCTGGCTCATCTGATTGAAATGCATTTTTTCACCTCCTCCCGTTTAGGGGCTGATTTGCGTTCTATTATGTGAACCGGGCGGAAAATTATACAAATTTTCTTTTTTAGTAAAAACAAATGGGGCACATGTAGATTTGACTAGACTATTAGCGCTGTTTTAGTTGTTTGACAAGTTATGATACAATATGGAAGCGGGTTCATACCCGCGTACGCGAACTTCCGCGCTTGAAACTCCCAGACCGGGTTGCTTCCCAGTATGCCAATAGCCGCAAAGGCCCGTGACGGATGGCAGGCGGCCCAATGAATACAGAGTCCTACTCGATTGCTCTGGTTGCGAAGGAAAGTGAGGCAGGTGCAGATGGCGAAGATTCTGGTGGAAAATCTGTACAAGATTTTCGGCGATCATCCGGAACAAGCGCTGAAGCTGCTGCGGGAAGGGTGCAGCAAGGATGAAATCCTTGAGAAGACCAAGCAGACGGTGGGCATCAACAACGTCAGCTTGGCGGTCAACGAGGGTGAAATATTCGTGCTGATGGGCCTTTCCGGAAGCGGCAAGTCGACCCTGCTCCGGTGCTTGAACCGTTTGATCGAGCCGACTAGCGGCCGGATCGTCCTGGACGGGAGAGAAATCACCCACGTTGACGAGGCCGAACTGCGGGAGATCCGCCGCAAACGGCTGGGGATGGTGTTTCAGCGGTTTGCGCTGTTTCCGCACCGCACGGTGCTGGACAACGTGGCCTATGGCCTAGAGGTCCAGGGTGTGAACCGGCAGGAGCGATCCGAGAAGGCGCGTGCGGTTCTGGAACTGGTTGGCCTCAAGGGCTGGGAGGACTACTACCCCGCCAATTTGAGCGGCGGTATGCAGCAGCGGGTCGGCTTGGCTCGGGCGTTGGTTTCGGACCCGGACGTACTGCTGATGGACGAGCCCTTCAGCGCCCTGGACCCGCTGATCCGGCGGGATATGCAGGATGAACTCCTGTCCCTGCAGAGCCAGGTGAACAAGACGATTGTGTTCGTTACACACGACCTGGACGAGGCGCTGAAACTGGGCGACCGGATCGCACTGATGAAAGACGGAGCCATCGTGCAGCTGGGCACCCCGGAGGAGATTTTAACGCGTCCAGCCGACGACTACGTCCGGCGGTTCGTGGAGGACGTCGATATGCCCCGGGTGCTAACCGTCGAAGAGGTGATGAAGCCGGCGGAGGCGGTGGCGTTGAGAGACGACCCCGGAGTCGCCCTGCGCCGGATGCGGGAACTGGGGTTGTCCTCCGTGTTTGTAGTCACCCGTGACCGGAAGCTGGCCGGACTCGTCACGGCTGATGACGCCCTGGTCGCGGCGGGCCGCAACGAAGAGGACCTTTCCGGGATTCTTATCCAGGATTTCCCACGGACCGCTCCCGGCACTTCGGTATCCGAGATTATCCTGGTACTGGCCGATTCTCGGTTTCCGGTGGCGGTTGTTCATGAGGACGGCAGGCTGCTCGGGACGGTGGGTCAAGTCCAAGCCTGCCTGTAAAACCGTTCCCCTGGCAGGTGGATAAAAACGATTTAATCAGGTTGATTTCCAAGGTGGCGCTCAAGGAAGCTCAGTACCGCGCGGTTGAACTCTTCAACATTAGTAAGCGGCGAGGGGTCACAGGCGTTTGGGATGACCTGCAATTCGCTGTGCGGAATGGCCTGGTGGATGATCCGGGCGTACTTGATCATCATCGGCCAGCGGCTTCCCACCAACACCAGGGTGGGACACTGCACCGCCGTCAATCTGTCGGTCAGGTGCATCCGGTTGATTAGGGCGCGCAGCCGGGCGACGTCCGCCGGCCGGGTACTGAGTGCCGTCCGGGTCAGTTCTTCCCGGGCCAATCGCCAGCGCTTTTTCGGGTAGGCGGTGGCGATCATCTTAGCTAGGATGGGGCGCGGTAGGATCCGGAGCACAGGCACCTGCAGCCAGGAACCGAGCACGTCCGGAAAGTGGACCTCGGAGAAGGTGTCGGAAAGGATCAGCGCCCGGCAGCGGGCCGGGTAGGATATGGCGAACTGTTGGGCGACGATACCGCCGAAGGATACCCCGCACAGGCATGCCCGTTTGATTTTCAAACCGTCGAGTAAGCGGGCGAGGTCCTTGGCGAGGTCGGTGAGGGCGTATCCGGGGGGTACCCCGGACGAGGCGCCGTGTCCCCGGCAATCGTAGGCGATGACGTGGTAGCGTGCCGCGAACGGCTCAAACTGCGGGGTCCACATGCGGTGGTCCGACCCCAGGCCGTGAATCAGAACCAGGGGGTCGCCATGGCCAAAACTCTGGTAATACAGGCGGCAGCCCTTGGCCGAAACGTAATGCACCTTGTGATCCCTCCCGGAGTCGGAATTTGCCCCTTCCAAAACTTCGGCACCCGGGGGCCAAATCCTCCACCTCCGGGAAAAGGCATGGACGTTGTTTATTTGTTACCCGATTACTCCTTGTTGAAGGGTACCCGGTAGCCGGTCAGGTCTTCGGTTACGTAGTCGGGAGCGATGTCGGCGCCGATCGGCTGTTTTCCTACCATTTCACGATCCTTGCCCTTTTTCTTGTTTTTCCCCTTTTTCTTTGGAACCAAGGACAATCCCTCCTTCCTCCAGCACAAGCTATCCGGGGAGGCGCTGGCGTGAGCCGTTTGGGGCTCGAAACCGCCCAACAGCCGGGGGGGTACGTGGCGTTTCGGGGCTGAGTTCCGCGGGGCTGCGGACCACGCCCTCAATCACCTCATCGGCGCTCCCCCGGGTGGCCTCGTCGGGATCGTACACCGGCATATTGATCACTGCCGGGCCGGTTTCCTTCCGGGCCACCAGGTGTTCGTCGTCTTGGTTGTCCCTGCTGGGCCACATGGCATCCTTACTCCTTTAACAGGTTCGTTTCGCGCTCCGGCACCGGTAGTAATATCTTTCCCCCGGTGGCCGGACCTATACGTGGTGCGCTCATTACTCCCAACAGGCCGACGGCCAGCAGGGTGGCCGCCAGCGGTTTGCATAGGGTAGCGATCGCGGCGGAGGTAGCCGTGGTCTGGCGGAGACCAAGGCTGTAAATGGTATCCGGGAGAGCACAGCGACCAGCACGGACGCGGAACAAATGACGATCAGGGTGGCGGTGGCGACCAGTGTTTCCCGGACGGCGTGAAAGGCAGATTGTCTGGGGTCTCAAGAAAGGGTAAGATAACGTTGAGGTGTCTAAGATGGCTAGAGAACCAAAACGGGCGCACATTGTGACTTTCGGCTGCCAGATGAATGAGTACGACAGCGAATTGATGGCGGGACTGCTGGAAGGCATGGGTTATCAACTTACGGAATCCCTTCCGGAGGCCGACGTGGTGCTGCTCAACACCTGCTGTGTGCGGGAAAGCGCGGAAAACAAGGTCTGGGGGTTGTTGGGCACCCTGAAGCGTTACAAGCGCAAAAAGCCCGACCTGATCGTCGGTGTTTCCGGGTGTTTGCCGCAGCAGAATGGGGTGGCGGAGGAGATTAAAAAGCGTTTTCCCGTTGTCGACCTCGTGCTGGGCACCCACAACCGCCACGAGCTGCCCCGTCTGATCGACGAGGTCCGGGAGGGGCGCGGCCCGGTGGATGCGGTTTTGCGCGAAGCCGGGGATATCCCCGAGGGGCTGCCGGTGCGGCGGAAAAGCGGGCTGCGGGCTTGGGTGCCGGTGATCCACGGCTGCAACAATTTCTGTACCTACTGCGTCGTGCCTTACGTCCGGGGCCGGGAGCGCAGCCGGCGGCCCGAGGATATTCTGAAGGAGGTGTGCGGGCTGGTCGCGGCGGGTTACCGGGAAGTAACCCTGCTGGGACAAAACGTTAATTCTTATGGACGGGACCTGGGCGCAGGGACGGACTTCGCCGACCTGCTGTCGGATCTGGACCGGGTGGATGGGTTATGGCGCATACGGTTTACCACGTCTCACCCCCGGGACTTTTCCGAAAAGCTCATCGACACGATCGCGCGGGCGGCAAAGGTTTGCGAACACGTTCACCTGCCGGCCCAGGCCGGTTCAAACCGGGTCTTACGGCGGATGAACCGGGGCTACACCCGGGAGTATTACCTGGAACTGGTGGAGAAGATCCGGGCGGCGATTCCCGGCGTGGCGCTCAGTACCGACCTGATGGTCGGTTTTCCCGGCGAGACCGGGGATGATTTTGAGGACACCCTGGACCTGGTGCGCCGGGTCAGGTACGATCAGGCTTTCACTTTCGTTTACAACCCCCGCCGGGGCACGCCGGCGGCCGGCTGGCCCGACCAAGTGCCGGCCGCCGAAAAATCGGCGCGCATCCAGGAGTTGATCCGGGTGCAAAAGGAAATCGGCCTCGCCCGAAACCGGGCTGAGGAGGGACGGGTGCTGGAGGTGCTGGTCGAAGGGCCGAGCGCCACCAGGCCGGAGTTGCTGGCCGGGCGCAGCCGAACGAACAAGACCGTGGTTTTCCCAGGTGATCCGAAACTGGTGGGCAAGCTGGTGTGGGTGCGGATTGAGCAGGGACAACTCACTCACCTGGTGGGCCGCCTGCAGCCAGAGTCCTAAATGTGTTATCCGGCATCAAAAATTAAGATGCTAATCTTATGATTAGTTCGCAGGATAAGCGCGTAATGTGATAGAATATTAAGCCATAACAAGAAGATCGTAGCACATAGTTCCTTCGGTGTTCCCTCGATCGAGCTGCCCGAAACGCCTTTTGCCGTATCGGACGGTGCGGGGGGGCGAAAGTGTAACGTCCAGGGACGAGATCTTGCTGGGGGGGTTGAGAGCATTTGTTCAGGATTCTAAAGAAGGAGGTTCTGTCTCCGTCCGTTAAGCTGCTGGAGATCGAGGCGCCCCGGATTGCCCAAAAGGCCCGCGCAGGCCAGTTTTTGATTTTGCGGGTCAACAAACAGGGGGAACGCATCCCGCTTACCGTGGCGGACTGCAACCGAGAACGGGGCTCTGTTACCATTGTGTTCCTGGAGGTCGGCAAGACCACCCGCCTGCTGGGTAACCTGGAACAGGGGGAAGCGATTCGGGACGTGGTCGGACCGTTGGGCAACCCGACGGAGATCGAGAATTTCGGGCGGGTGGCCTGTGTCGCTGGGGGTGTGGGTGTGGCCTGCATTTACCCGATCTGCCGGGCCTTCAAGGAGGCCGGCAACGAAGTGATCGGAATCGTGGGCGCTCGGACCAAGGAATTCCTGTTTTGGGAGGACCGGTTACGGGCAGTGGTCGACGAACTGTTGATCACTACCGACGATGGCTCCTACGGGCGCCAGGGTTTTGTGACCGACGTGCTGCGGGAGGTGGCCGAACGCTCCTCCCCCCCCGACCGGGTGGTGGCCGTAGGCCCGCTGCCCATGATGCGGGCGGTGTGCAGAGTGACGAAGGATTACGGCTTGAAAACCATTGTTAGCCTGAATCCGATCATGGTGGACGGCATCGGGATGTGCGGTGCCTGCCGGGTGACGGTGGCCGGTCAAACCCGGGTGGCTTGTGTGGAAGGACCGGAGTTCGACGGGCACGACGTTGATTTTGACGAACTGGCACAGCGGCTCCGGCGGTATCAGGACCAGGAACGGGAGGCACTGGCCCGGTTTGAGGCGGAGTGTGATGGCCGATGCTAGAGAACGGGGGCAACAGCGCGGAGCGGAAAAGGATCATCCCGCGGCGGGTACCCGTGTCTCGGCGGGAGCCGAAGGAGCGGATCAAGGATTTCGAAGAGGTGGTTCGCGGGTACACGCCCGAGGAGGCGATGGCCGAGGCGGACCGGTGCCTGCAGTGCAAGCAGCCGCACTGCCGGGAAGGTTGTCCGGTGGGGCTGGATATTCCGGCCTTCATTGCTCTGATCCGGGAAGGCCGGTTTGACGAAGCCGCGGCGAAGGTGCGGGAGGAAAACCTGCTCCCGTCCATCTGCGGCCGGGTCTGTCCACAGGAGAACCAGTGCGAGGAACGGTGCACCTTGGGTAAAAAGTACGAGCCGGTCGCCATCGGCCGCCTGGAACGGTTCCTGGGCGACTACGAACTGGACCGGGGCAAGGATGTGCCGGAGCCCGCGCCTCCCAGCGGACGGCGCGTGGCCGTGGTGGGCTCGGGCCCCGGCGGATTAACCTGCGCGGCCGATCTGGCGCGCCTGGGACACGCGGTAAAACTTTTCGAGTCGCTGCACATGCCCGGGGGTGTGCTGGTTTACGGGATTCCCGAATTCCGGCTGCCCAAACGGATCGTGCACGCTGAAATCGACACCATCCACCGCATGGGGGTGGACATCGAGTGCAACGTGGTGGTGGGCCAGACCGTCACTATTGATGAACTTTTTAGTGAGGGTTTCGATGCCGTGTTCGTCGGCACGGGTGCTGGTTCGCCCCGTTTTCCGGGTATCGCCGGCCAGAACCTGCCGGGGGTACAGTCGGCCAACGGGTTCCTGACCCGGGTGAACCTCATGCGGGCCTATCGCTTTCCCGAATACGATACGCCGGTGCGGATCGGACGCCGGGTGGTGGTATTGGGCGGCGGGAACGTGGCCATGGACGCGGCGCGCACCGCTCTCCGCCTGGGCGCGGAAGAGGTACGGATCGTTTACCGCCGTTCCCGCGAGGAATTGCCGGCCCGGCAGGAAGAAGTGCACCACGCGGAGGAGGAGGGAGTGAAGTTCACGTTCCTGGCTGCGCCGGTCCGGTGCCTGGCGGGGGAGGACGGCCGCGTGGGCCGAATCGAGTGCCAGCGTTACGAGTTGGGAGCTCCCGATGCGTCCGGACGGCGGCGTCCGGTGCCCATTCCGGGTTCCGAGTTCATTATGGAAGTCGATAACGTCATCGTTGCCATCGGACAGGGACCGAACCCGTTGATTCAAAAGACCACGCCCGACCTTGAAATCGGGCCGAAGGGAACGATCGTGGTGGATCCCGTAACCGGGGCGACCTCCAAGCGCGGGGTGTTCGCCGGGGGAGACATCGTGGTCGGGACGGCCACGGTAATAATGGCTATGGGTGCCGGGCGGACTGCGGCCCGGGCGATAGACGCCTACTTGCGGGGCGAGGCCGACCCCTGGGCGAATTGGAAGGTAAAAGTCCGGTAATTGTTCCCGGGTTGTATTTGGGCGCCACTTTCGTTATAATAGGGCGGTAATTCGCCAAAGAATCCTGAGGTTTCTTCTCACGTGAAGGGTTTCGTCCTTTATTCCTTGTTGTATTCAGTTTTCGAGGGAGGTGATAATGTTGTCCATCATCGCCAAAGCAATAGAATTGGGCCAGGAAATCGCTAACTCTCCGGAGTTGAAAAACTGGCGGGAAGCGGAGCAGGCCGTGCAGGCCGATCCCACGGCGTCGAGTATGATCCGGGAGTTTGAACTCAAGCAGCAGGCCTTTCAACGGGCGCGGTCTGAGGGTCGGAAAATCACCACCGAGGAACAGGAGGCGCTGATCGATCTGCACCAGCGGATGAACGCCGATCCGAAGATCAAGGAGTTCCTTGAGACCAAGCGTCAGTTTCAGCAGATCCTGAACGACATCAACCAGATCCTTTACCAGGCTATTCATGGCAGTGCCTGTACACCCAGCGGGTGAGCTTCGTGTGGGCCCTCCGGGTGTGGGCCGACGTCTTAGGCCTAGGACCAGACCCTGGGAGCATCCCAGGGTTTTCCTTTTGGGGCGTGGGTGGACGTGTTATAATGGCCCCGAGGTTTCACGCGGTGGAGGTATGCGCATGGCGCTCACGCCGATGATGCGGCAGTACCAGGAAATCAAGAAAGCCTATCCGGATACCATCCTGTTTTTCCAGATGGGTGACTTTTTCGAGATGTTTTTCGAGGACGCTCAGGTGGCCGCACCGATTCTGGAGATCGCCCTGACCGGCCGGGACGCCGGGGAACTGGGGCGGGTACCCATGTGCGGGGTGCCCGTGCACGCCGTGGAAAGCTACCTAGCGCGCCTGGTGGAGAAGGGCTACCGGGTGGCCATCTGCGAACAGGTAGGGGATCCCGGGACGGCCCGGGGGGTAGTGCGCCGCGCGGTGACCCGGGTGGTCACTCCGGGTACCGTGATCGAAAACCGGCTCTTGGACGAGCGGCGAAACAACTACCTGGCGGTGGTGGAAAAGGCGGGGCACGGCTACGGTCTGGCGGCGGCCGACGTGAGCACCGGCGACTTCCTGATCGGCACCTATGCCGGAGAGACGGCCTGGGAGCGGGTGGTGGAGGAACTGGCGCGGCTGGCGCCCAGCGAGGTGCTTTTGTCCGGGGTGCCGGGGGACGGGGAGCTGCCTGGGAGCTTTGGGGGTCATGTGCCCGCTGCTGTGGCGCCTGTACCGGAATCCTACCGGGAATTGGCCGCGGTGGCCCTGGAAGATCACTTCGGGGCCGAAGCCTTGGCTGCGGCACCTTGGGCGCGGCACTTGGCGGCGGCCCGGGCTGCCGGCGTGCTCTTGGTTTACCTGCGGGAGACTCAGAAACGGGTGCTTGCCCACCTGCAGCAGGTGCGCACCCCGGTTCCGGGCCGACACATGGTCCTGGACGGGGCGACCAGGCGGAACCTGGAGCTGACCGCCGCGCGTGACGGCGGGCGCCGCAACACGCTGCTGTCCGTACTGGACCACACGGTCACGGCCATGGGCGGACGACGGCTGCGCCACTGGCTGGAACAGCCGCTTCTGGAACTGGACGAAATCCGTGCCCGGCTGGCGGCGGTGGGGGAACTGGCCGCCGACCGGGTGCTGCGGGACGAGGTGCGGGGGCATTTGAAACGGATGTACGACGTAGAGCGCCTGGCGGGGCGGGTGGCCTACGGGACGGCGCACGCGCGGGATCTGCTGGCGCTCCGGTCGTCTCTCGAGGCCATGTTCCCGCTCCGGGAGCGGCTGCGGGAGCGGGGCGGGCTTTTGGGCCGCCTGGCGGGCGAACTTGATCCGCCGGAAGAACTCCTGGACCTATTAACGCGGGCGTTGAACGAGGACCCGCCGGTCGGCCTGCGGGAGGGGAACCTGATCCGAGAAGGCTTCCATGCGGAGGTGGACCGGCTGCGGGAAGCGGCCACCCGGGCGCGGGAGTGGCTGGCCGGCTTGGAGGCTAGGGAGCGGGAGCGTACCGGTATCCGTTCGCTTAAAGTGGGATACAACCGGGTTTTCGGTTACTATATAGAAATAACCAAGGCCAACCAGCACCTGGTCCCGGAGGACTACCGGCGGCGGCAGACCCTGGTGAACGCCGAGCGGTACATCACGCCCGAACTCAAGGAATACGAGAATCTGATCCTGGGCGCCCGGGAGCGGCTGGTGGAACTGGAGTACCGCCTGTTTCTCGAGTTGCGGGACCGGGTGCACGCCCAACTGTTGCGCCTCCAGCGGTCGGCCCGGGCGGTCGCCCGGCTGGACGCGCTGGCCTCGCTGGCCGAGGTAGCCGTCCGCGAGCGTTACACCGCGCCGGTGGTGAACAACGGCGACCGGATTGTAATCAAAGCCGGCCGCCACCCGGTGGTGGAGCGCGTGCTGGGTCCCGGACGGTTCGTGCCCAACGACGTCCGACTGGACGGGGAACAGCGGCTCCTGATCCTGACCGGGCCGAACATGGCCGGCAAGAGCACTTACCTGCGCCAAGTGGCGCTGATTGTGCTAATGGCCCAGATGGGCAGTTTCGTGCCGGCCGAAGCGGCCGAGATCGGGGTGGTGGACCGGATTTTCACCCGCGTGGGCGCGGCCGACAACCTGGCCGGCGGCGAGAGCACCTTCATGGTGGAAATGAACGAGTGCCGGGCGATCCTGGAGCACGCCACCCCCAGAAGTCTAATCGTCATGGACGAGGTAGGGCGGGGAACCAGCACCTACGACGGCATGAGCCTGGCCCGGGCGCTGATTGAATATCTGCACCAGCAGGTGGGGGCCAAGACCCTGTTTTCCACGCACTACCACGAATTGACCGCCCTGGAAGCGATTCCCGGGGTGGTGAACCATACGGTGGCGGTGGCCGAAGAGGGCGAGGAGATCGTATTCCTGCACCGGGTGGTGCCGGGAAAAGCCGACAAGAGCTACGGCATCCAGGTGGCCCGCCTGGCCGGGTTGCCCGCCGCGGTTATCGCCCGGGCACGGGAGATCCTGCTCCAGCTGGAGAACAGGCGGGCAACCGACCGCAAGCGGCGGGACAACTTGATCCAGGTGGAATTGTTCCCCCGTGGGGAGGAGCACCCGGTGCTGGCCGAAATCCGGAAGCTCGACATTTTGAATCTCACCCCGCTGGAAGCCCTGGCTAAACTGGATGAGTGGCAAAGAAAGCTGGCGGCTGCTAATAAAGGCGCCGCCGGCGGCAGAGGGTAGGTAAGCGGCCTTGGCACGGATACGGATCCTAGATGAGACGATTGCTCTCCGGATCGCCGCCGGCGAGGTCGTGGAGCGGCCGGCCTCGGTGGTCAAGGAACTGGTGGAAAACGCGCTGGATGCGGGGGCCGGCGTTGTCCGCGTCGAGGTGACCGGCGGCGGCCTGGAACGGATCACGGTTCTCGACGA
Organism: Candidatus Desulfopertinax cowenii; assembly: GCA_001899445.1. Lineage (GTDB taxonomy): Bacteria > Bacillota > Desulfotomaculia > Desulfotomaculales > Desulforudaceae > Desulfopertinax > Desulfopertinax cowenii. Next base: position 218,997 of record MPOA01000002.1, read on the forward strand.
CGGTTGCGGCATGGATCGAGACGACGCTGAACTGGCGCTGCAAAGGCACGCTACCAGCAAGATCGCCGCGGCGGCAGACCTGGAAGCCATCCGGACGTTGGGTTTCCGGGGAGAGGCTCTGCCGAGCATCGCGGCCGTTTCCCGGCTGGTGCTGCGGACGCGCCCGGCGGACAGCGCCACGGGCACCGAGCTGGAGGCGGAGGGCGGCCGAATCCTGGCGGTCCGCGTCGCCGGTGGACCCCCGGGAACGGTCGTGACGGTCAGCGACCTGTTTTACAACACTCCGGTACGGAAAAAATTCCTCCGGAACGCTTCCCAGGAACGGGCCTTGGTTTCCGAAACGGTGGGCCGGCTGGCGCTTTCCCGGCCCGACGTCGTCTTTCGGTTGACCAGTAACGGCCGGGAGGTGTTGAACACGTCCGGGACGGGTGATCTTCTGGATACCATCGCCGCCGTGTTCGGGGGCGGCGTGGCCCGCGAGATGCTCCCGGTAGAATTGGCGCTGCCGGGATTGGAGGTGTCTGGGTACATCGGCCGCCCCGGGGTGTCCCGGAGCAGCCGGCGCCACCAGGTTTTCTTCGTCAACGGCCGGTATATCAAGAGCGCCTACCTGGCGGCAGCGGCGGAGGAAGCGCTACGGGGGATGGGACCGGCGGGGAGGCACCCGATCCTGGTGCTGAACCTCACGCTGGACCCGGCCCTGGTGGACGTGAACGTACATCCGGCCAAGCACGAGGTCCGGTTCAGCCGGGCCTCGGAGATCTACGCCTTAGTACACCGGGCGGTACGCCGGGCCGTTGGCCGCGGGCTGGGGGTTGGGGCGGCCGGTATCCCGGGGCCGAAATCGGCGGTCCCCGCTTCCCAGCGTGAAGCACCCGCTAAAGACCCGTCACCGGCGTTTCAGGTGGCGCTTTCTCTGGTGGCGGAAATGGGCGAGGAGCCTGAAGATTATTCCGTTTTCCCCGCGTTGCGGCCCCTGGGTTTGCTGCCCCCAGCGTACCTCCTGTTCCGCGGCCCGGACGGGTTATACTTGGTGGACCAACACGCTGCCCACGAGCGTATCTTGTACGAGAAGTTTCTCGGCGTTCTTGGGACGTCCCCGGGCCGGCAGCTGGTAGTCCCGGTCACCGTGGAGATCCGGGGGCGGGAGGCCGAAGTGCTGAACGAGTGCCGCCTGCTTTTGCAACGGACCGGTTTCGAGGTGGAGCCGTTTGGCGAAGAAACCTTCGTGGTTCGCGCGGTACCAGCGTTTCTGGAGCCGGGCGGTGAGGAAGCCCTGCTGCGCGATATCCTGGAGCGGCTGGCTGGGGAGAAGCCGCTGGACGACGAAGCCTTCGGCCGGGTACTGGCGGCGGCCCTGGCCTGTCGCCGGGCGGTGCGCGCCGGCCAAACCCTGGCGGCGGAAGAGATGGAAGGACTGGTTGCGGAGCTGGCCCGCACCCGCGAGCCTTACACCTGTCCGCACGGGCGTCCCACGCTGATCAAGATCAGTTACCAGGAGCTGGCGCGGAGGTTCGGCCGGGAATGACGGCAACCGGAAGTTTTGCAGTCACCACCGCCATCCGGGCCGGGCGGGCGGAAAAGGAGCGGGCGGCGGCGCTGGCTGAAAGCCTGGATTGCCCGTACGTGAAGCGGGGTCGGCTGAACCTGGGCGAAGTCTGCCGGCAGGCGGGCACAGCGGGGGTGTTGGTTGTTTCCCGGGAACGGGTGAAGCTGGTGTACGCCGGGCGGGAGTTTTTCTTTCACCCCGGACTGGCAAAACTGCGTATAAGAGAGATTATCGCTGGGAAAACTGACCAAATGGTGAAGGCCATGGACTTACGGGCCGGGGACCACGTACTGGACTGTACGCTCGGCCTGGCTGCCGACGCCTTGGTAGCCGGACACGTGGTCGGGGATAGCGGCCGGGTGACTGGGCTGGAGGCCGTACCCGTGGTGGCCATGCTGGTACGCTGGGGCCTGGAACAACACCGGACGGGCGGCGGTCCGCTGGCGGCGGCCATGCGGCGGGTGGAGGTTCTGGCGGCCGACCACCGGGAATACCTGCCGGTCGTGGCAGACGGCAGTTTTGACGTTGTCTACTTCGACCCCATGTTCCGGGTGCCCCGGCGGGCTTCCAGCGTCATGGAACCGCTGCGGCCGCTGGCCGAAAGCGCGCCGCTCGACCCGGGGGCGGTCGCCGAGGCTGTCCGGGTCGCCCGCCGGCGGGTGGTGCTGAAGGAGAGGCGGGACAGCCCGGAATTCCGGCGGCTTGGCTTCGAGCGGGTCGTGGGCGGCCGGTACTCGCCCGTCGCCTACGGGGTGATCGAGAAGGGTGGGGAACGAGTGTGACCGGGCGGCCGCTGCTGGTGGTGATCACCGGCCCTACGGCCGTGGGGAAAACCGGCGTGGGGATCGACGTGGCCGTGGCCGTCGGCGGGGAGGTGGTCTCGGCTGATTCCATGATGGTTTACCGCGGGATGGACATTGGGACGGCCAAGCCGACGGTTGAAGAGATGCAGGGGGTGCCGCACCATCTGATCGACGTAGTGGACCCGGACGAGGAGTTCAGCGTGGCCCGTTACCAAAAACTGGCCACCGCCGCCATTGCGGATATCCACCGCCGGAAACGGGTGCCTCTCCTGGTCGGGGGTACCGGGCTGTACATCCGGGCGTTGACTGACCAGTACCGGTTTCCGGCGCGGTCTGACCCGCAGCTGCGGCGCCGGCTGCAGGATGATGCCCGGCGGTTCGGAAGTGCCCGGCTGCACCGCCACCTGGCGGCGGTGGACCCCACTACAGCCGGGCGGCTGCACCCGAATGACCAGCGGCGGATCACCCGGGCGCTGGAGGTTTACTACCAGACCGGGAAACCGTTCAGCTGGTTCCTGGAACAGGGCCGTCGGGAGTCCAGGTACCGGTTGGTCATGTTCGGGTTGACCATGGACCGGGCCCGGCTTTACCGGAGGATTGGGGAGCGGGTGGACGAGCTCATCCGGGCCGGGCTGGTCGCGGAGGTCCAAAACCTATTGGCGCGGGGCTATAGCCCGGAACTGACGGCGATGAAGGGCCTGGGTTACAAGGAAATCGCCAACTACCTCCGGGAGCAGACAACACTGGCGGAGGCGATTAATATATTGAAGAGAAACACCCGCCGGTTCGCCAAGCGACAGCTTACCTGGTTCCGACGGGACGAACGGATCCGGTGGCTCGATATGGACGAATGCGGCGGCAGAAAAGGGGCGGCCCAAGAAATTGTGGCGTTTCTGGCAGGAGTAGTCCCGCCACCAGCGAATCATAAATAATATTTTACCATTATGGAGGTACCCCGATGAGCAAAACGCAAATCAACCTTCAAGACGCTTTTTTAAACCAGTTACGGAAGGAAAACATTCCGGTAACGATTTTTTTGATAAACGGTTTTCAGCTCAAGGGTACGGTCAGGGGGTTTGACAACTTTACCGTGATCTTGGACAGCGACGGCAAACAATTGATGGTATACAAGCACGCGATCTCTACGGTGAGTCCTACCCGGCCGGTGAACACCAGCGCGGCGCCCGAACACAGGAATTCTGGACAGTAGCGGCCCTTCGGAGGAAGGGCTTCCTTTCTGAATGTGGCGATGAAGAACCGGTTACCGGCGTTGGTTGACGAGGTGGAGCGGGAGATCGCGGAAGTTTACCGCCGCATTGAAGCAGTGGCACTTGCCAATCATCGAAAGGTTCTAGATGCATTCCACGCTTACCGGGTTAGTGAGTTTCATTTTCGGGGGAGCACCGGTTACGGTTACGGCGATGCGGGCCGGGAAGTGTTGGACCGGGTCTTTGCCCGGGTCTTCGGAACCGAATTAGCCCTGGTACGCGTACAGATCGTTTCGGGTACCCACGCGCTGGCCCTGGCGCTTTTTGGGCTGTGCCGCCCGGGCGACGAACTGGTGGCGGTGGGGAAACCTTACGATACCCTGGAACAGGTGATCGGGATCCGGGGCCGGGTTCCGGGTTCTCTCACCGGCTTGGGGGTAAAATACCGCCAGGTGGCGCTGGGTGCGGACGGAAAACCGGACCCGGCCGCCCTCCTGGCGGCGCTGGGACCAAAGACGAGGGTGGTCCTGGTGCAGCGTTCCGGTGGCTATGCGTGGCGGCCGGCGCTTGACCTGGAAACCATGGCGCGCCTGATCGGCTTGGTGAAAGCGCGTTTTCCCCACGTCCGAGTGGTGGTGGACAACTGTTACGGTGAGTTTACCGAAACTCGGGAACCGGGGGAAGTTGGTGCCGACCTGGTGTGTGGGTCGCTGATCAAGAATCCCGGCGGGGGCCTGGCACCCACCGGGGGTTACGTAGCTGGGTGTGCGGAGTGCGTAGAGCTGGCGGCTGCCCGGCTCACCGCCCCGGGGTTGGGCCGGGAGGTGGGTGCGACCCTGAACAGCCTGCGCCTCCTCTATCAGGGCCTTTACCTGGCGCCACACTTCGTGGCCGAGGCGTTAAAGGGAGCTGTTTTCGCCGCTCGGTTGCTGGAACGGCTTGGTTACCAGGTTTTACCCGGTTACGCGGACCGGCGTTCTGATATTATCCAGGCCGTGCGTCTGGGCACCCCCGAGCGGGTACTCGCCTTCTGCCGGGGGATCCAGAAAGCCTCGCCGGTGGATGCCCACGCCTACCCGGAACCCGTTCCGCTGCCCGGTTACGGGGATGGGGTGGTCATGGCTGCGGGCACCTTTGTGCAGGGAGCTTCGCTGGAACTGACGGCCGACGCCCCGATGCGGAACCCCTTCGCTGTTTTCCTGCAGGGGGGGCTGTCCCGGGAGTACGTAAAGCTGGGCGTGTTGTCCGCCATCCGGGAACTTGAGGAATTGGATAGAGACAAATAAGCGAGCGAGGTGTTTTATTTTATGAAGGACGTAGTCATCATTGGTGGCGGTCCCGGGGGGTTAACCGCTGGGATTTACGCGGTGCGGTCGGGACTGGATGTCGTGTTGTATGAACGCGGCGCCCTGGGGGGCAGTGTACTGAACGCCGAAAAAGTCGAAAATTATCCGGGGTTTCCCGGTGGCATCAGCGGCGTGGAACTGATCGGCCGGATGGAGGAACACGCCCGGCAGGTCGGGCTGTCCGTTGAGTACAACGAGGTGCACGAGGTGACTCCCAACAATGGTTGTTTCCTCCTGCGCACCCGGGACGGCGAGGTGCTGACCCGGACGGTGGTGATTGCCACCGGCACCGGCCCCCGCCCCCTCGGGGTGGAGGGCGAGGAGCGCCTGCGCGGGCGCGGCGTTTCTTACTGCGCGGTCTGTGACGGTGCCTTTTTCCGGGATCAGCCGGTGGCCGTGGTCGGGGGTGGGGACGCGGCCGTAGAGGAGGCGCACTATCTCGCCCGTTTTGCTTCCAAGGTTTACCTGGTTCATCCCCGGGAGAGTATCCGGCGTCTCCGTCTGAACCGGAAGCGGATCGAGGAGAATCCGAAAATCGAAGTGATTCCCAACACCGAGGTGACCGGGATCAAAGGCGACAAGGCGGTCGAGGGCCTAGTCCTGAAAAACCGTGAAACCGGGCAAACCTGGGACCTCCAGGTGAAGGGGATGTTCGTGTACGTGGGGATCAAGCCTAACAGCTACCTGGTGGAGAAGTTGGTTGACCTGGATGACCGCGGCTTTATCATCACCGATGAGCGGATGCGGACCTCGTGGCCGGGAATCTTTGCGGCGGGAGATGTCCGGCGGACCCCCTTGCGCCAGATCGCCACGGCGGTGGCTGATGGCGCGGTGGCTGCCATCTGGGCCGAAAAGCACATCGCCACCCTTGCCTGCTAAAAAAAGGGCTGTACCGCGGAGGTACAGCAGAAAGGGAGAGGAGTTAGGTTGTTACTGGGTCCGGTAGAATTATAACCAGGATTGGATTATAAAATACATTTTCCCTAAAAATTTATTATTAATGCCAAATATGCATCCCAATCCGCTAAAGAATCAACTCTAGAAAGGTTTACCGCTTTTAGTGGATTAAACCTCCAACCAGGCTAGATCGCGGCGCCGGGCTCGGAGCAGCGGCAGTTCGTTGCGGATCCGGTCGATCAAACCGAGGTCGATTTCGGCCTGGAGCAGCGTCTCCCGCTCGTCTGCCGCTGCGGCCACTTCGGACCAGGGGTTCACTACCATGGAGTGCCCGTAGTAGGCGTAGTAGCTTCCCGTTTCGCGGGCCGGGCTGGCCCCTACCGTGAACACCTGATTGTCCACGGCGCGGGTTCGGAGCAGCAGTTCCCAGTGAATGGGACCGGTGATGGTGTTGAACGCGGCCGGAACTATAATGACCTGGGCCCCTTTGAGGGTCAACGCCCGGAACAGTTCCGGAAAGCGGACGTCGAAACAGATTGCCACCCCGAAAGTGGCCAGCGGCGTGGGGAATACCTGGATTTCGGTTCCCGGAGACAGGGTATCGGACTCCCGGAAAACCAGCGATTCAAGCTCCACGTCAAACAGATGGACCTTGCGCTGGCGGCCCAGCAGCCGGCCGTCGGGGCCGTACACGAAACAGGTGTTGTAAACGTGCCCGTTTTCCCGTTCGGGGATCGACCCACCGATCAGGTAAACGCCGCCGTCCCGCGCCGCGTTTTCTAACATGGCGAAGGTTTCCCCGTGCGGATAGGCTTCGGCGAAGCGGACGAAGAACTCGTGGGCATAGGGACAGTTGAACATCTCCGGGAGCACCACGGCCCGGCATCCGGAGCGGGCGGCTTCTAGCACCATGCTGCGGGCCCGGGCCAGGTTTTCCCGCTTTTCCCCGGTGACTCTCATCTGACAAATCCCGATCTTGAATTTGTCCACAATCCACCTCCGCCGCATAGATGTGGTAAAATCTATTATACCGTTTAAGCTGGCCCGGCGGGAGGCGGTTTATTCTGAAGTAATTTGGAAAGGGGAATGGGGCAGGTGCAGCTGTATCTTTTCTTCGGGCTTCTGTTTGCGCTCGTAGTGGCCATCTTTACGGTTCAGAACGTTGCGCCGGTGGACATCGATTTTCTGTTCTGGGAACTAAAAGGAGTTTCTCTTTCCCTGGTGGTGCTGGGTTCGGTATTTGCCGGTGCCGGAATTGCCCTGGTACTTGGTTTGACCCGGCAATTCCAGCTCTCCCGGCGAATCAGAGAACTGGCCGCCAAACTGGCCGAGTACGAAATGGGGGCGAAATCCGGCAACGGTGAACAGGTCGGGCCGAACGGTGGGGAACAGGTGGACGGCAAAGGCCCGCGCCCGAAGGGCGACGGGGAAACTGCCGTGAAAAACGGCTCCCCGAAGCGTTATGAGAGTCACTCATGACGCTTCCGCGTCGCCACCGGGAACGAAAACAGAGGTGTGCTTGTTTTTGGAGAGTGGGAAACCGGACGCCTCACTGGCCGAGAGCCGGAAGCAGGGCTGAAGGGTGCCGGAACGAGGGGGTTAGCCGTGGCCGAAACTTACGTGGTTGTTGACTTGGAGACCACCGGCCTGGACCCGCAGGCCGACGAGATTATTGAGATCGGGATGGTGCGCATCGAGGACGGGCGGATCGGGGCGTCTTTTCATACCCTGGTGCGCCCGTCGCGGTCCCTGCCGCCGCGAATAAGGGCCCTGACCGGGCTGGACGACCGCGAACTGGCCGACCAGCCTGCTTGGTCCGAGGTGCGGGCGGCGGTGCTGGAATTCCTCGGGGAGGCGCCGGTGGTCGGACATCACGTGAGTTTCGATCTGACCTTCCTGCAGCGGTACGTTGGGTACCGGGAACCCCGCGCCTACGACACCGCCGACCTGGCGCGGCTGGTATTGCCGGGGCTTCCTTCTTACCGGCTGGACGCCTTGTGCGACTGGTTGGAGATTCCCTACCGCCCGGAGCACCGGGCGCTGGCGGATGCCCGGGCGGCGGCCGCGCTGTTTATAGCGCTGTGTAAGCGGTTCCAACGGCTGGAGTGGAACGTCCAGGCCGCCGTCCACCGGATCCTGTCCCAAACCCCCGGTTCGCCGTGGTTTTCGCTGGTGGACCGGCTGGTGCGGTCCGGGACCGGGGAGCTTTCGGGCACCGCGTGGGAGTCCGCGGGCGACGAGAAGTGGCCCGCCGGGACGGCGTCCGGACCGGAGGCGCGGGACGTTAAATTCGGGCCGGACGCGATGGTGAGCGTCCTGGGTCACGACGGCCGGCTGGCCGCCCACCTTCCGGATTTCGAGTACCGGCCGCAGCAGCTGCAGGTGGCGCGGGCGGTAGCCGATGCCCTGGACGGGGGAAAATGCCTCCTGGTGGAGGCAGGCACCGGGACCGGCAAATCCCTCGCCTACCTGGTGCCGGCCGCGCTCTGGGCGCTGGCCGGAGGGCGGCGGGTGGTCGTGTCCACCCACACCGTTAACCTGCAGAACCAGTTAATTGAAAAGGATATTCCTTTCCTGCGCCGGGTTTTGGACGATTTCCTCAAGGCCGTCCTGTTAAAAGGACGGGGCCATTACCTCTGCCGGCGGCGCTGGAGTGCCGTGATGAACGAGGCGGGTTTCCGGGAAGAGGAAGGTTTCCTTTATGCCCGGATCACGGTCTGGCTTGCGGATACCCGCACCGGCGACCGGGCGGAGTTGAACCTGCGGCCGTTGGAACGGGTCTATTGGGACGGGGTGGCCGCCGGGAACTGGGGCTGCGCCGGCGGGAGATGCCCGTTTCACCATGCCTGTTTTCTGCAGCGCGCCCGGCGGGCGGCCGAGCAGGCCCACCTGGTGATCACTAATCACTCCCTGTTACTTTCGGACCTGCGCACCGAAAACCGGATCCTGCCGTCCTACGACGCCCTGGTGATCGATGAGGCCCATCACCTGGAGGAGGTGGCTACTCGACAGCTGGGTACCAATATTTCGGCCGCCGCGTTTGCCCAGTGGGTGGACGGGGTCAACAAGCTGACCGGGAAGCTCGGCGGGGTTTACCCGGACGATCGCGGCGCGCTGCTGCGGGACGGGGAGGAGCTGGTGGCGGCGGCCCGGAATTTTTTCGCCCTGGTCGGGAAGCGGATCCGGCAATTGGAAGGACCGGAGGAGGACTATCCGGCGGTACGATTGGCGCCCGGGGCGGCCAACCTGGACGAAACCCCGGAGTTGTCCGGGCGTTACCAGGAGTTCTCCATTCGGCTGGACGGTTACCGGCGGCGCTTCACGCGGGCGGCGGAACGGCTGGTGAACGGGTCCGGTCCGGCCCTCCGGGAAGACCTGAAGGCGGGGCTGGAACTGGAAGTGGCGGCCGGTGCGCGCCTGGCCGCTGACCTGGAGTTCGTTTTCGAGGCCGGCGACTCGGACTACGTATTCTGGGCCGAGGGCGGCGGTGGCCGGGCCGGGGACGGTGTGCTGTGCGCGGCGCCGGTCCACGTGGGCGGAATGCTGCATGCAGGTTTGTTCCGTGCTGGCCGGCCGGTGATCCTTACTTCGGCTACCCTGGCGGTTCGGAACTCACTTTCCTTTTTCGCCGAACGCACCGGCATTTCCCGGGTGCCCCGGGAATATCGGGAGAGCCTGATCGTGGGCTCCCCTTTTGCTTACGAACGGCAGGCGCGGCTCTACGTGGTAAACGACCTGCCGGGTCCGGGGGACCGGGGTGGGACGTACCTGGACGGCGTGGTGCATGCCCTGGAGAGAATCGTCCAGATTACCCGTGGCCGCACCCTCGCCCTATTTACTGCACATAAAGCGTTGCAAGCTGCATATAGAAGACTGAAGCCAGTTTATGCAGATCAAGGGATTGAATTACTGGGCCACGGTATTGACGGGGGGCGGGCCCGGCTGCTGCAGTATTTCCGGACCACGCCGCAAGCGGTGCTCTTCGGGGCAGCCAGTTTTTGGGAAGGAGTGGACCTTCCGGGGGATGCTCTGACCTGCCTGGTGATAGTGAAACTCCCGTTCCAACCTCCCAATCACCCGGTGTTCCAGGCGCGGCGCGAGGAGATCCGCCGGCAGGGTGGTAACGACTTCACCCAGTTGTCCTTGCCCCAGGCCGTACTCCGGCTGAAACAGGGGTTCGGGCGGTTGATTCGCACCACCAGGGACCGGGGTATCGTGATCATCCTGGATAGCCGGCTGGTGGAGAAAAAATACGGGGTGGTGTTTCTGGACTCCCTGCCGGTGGTTCCCGCCCACGGCCCCCTGGCTGAAGCTCTGACGGCCCTAGCCGGCTTCGTCGGGGCGGAAGGTGCCGGTCTGGCGCAAGACACACTTAAGGCACCCTCTCAATAGAATGTTACGTGAGATTACCTTGCTACCGGAGGAGGGAAAAGTCTTGCGGGTTTATTACTTTCGTCTGCCGGGCTTTCTGAAAGCGATTCTGGCCAGGTTCATCAAGTAGAACGTCGGGTCGCGGGCATATTCCCGGTGCTGGTCGTTTCGGGCTATGCGGGTTGGGATGGGCTTCCCCGGATGTTGCTCCGTTCACCGGCCGCGTGGCGCGGTGGGTCCGCGCGGCCGGTTCCAACTTTCCTCTCCCCTTTTTTTGAATTGCCAAAGATGGAAAAGGGCTGCGCCGCTCTTGACGGCAGGCGTATTTTTGACGTGCGCGGTACACCGCCCTAATGTATAATGTATTATGTATTATGACGGGTCGCCGGTGGGTCGTTGCGTTGTAGTAAACACGGCGGGCCGGGTTTTCAGCTCGGTTGGCTGATCAGGGAGGACTTAGGCCGGTGACCGGCGAAATGTACCTTTTGGAACAAGCGCTGGCTGACCCTCAAGAACGGGAAGTGATGTTTCCATGCGGTTGAACCTTACCGTGGCCACCCGGGACGGCACCGAATTTGTCCGGCGGGTGGAGGCCGAAAGCGGGCAAAAGGTGGCGGACTGTTACCAGTGCGGCAAGTGCACGGCGGGGTGTCCCGTGACCTTCGCCATGGACCTGATGCCCCACCAAGTGGTGCGCCTGCTCCAGCTGGGCCTGGGGGACGAAATACTGGAAAGCAAGACCATCTGGCTATGTTCGACCTGCGCTACTTGCACCACCCGGTGTCCCCGAAATATCGACCTGGCCCGGTTGATGGACACCTTAAGGAGCACGGCTCGGAGTGCGGGACGGACGAAGGCGGGGAAGGGTATCGCGCAGTTCAACGAAGTATTCCTGGATTCGGTCCGCCGTTACGGGCGCGCCCACGAACTGGGCATCGGGCTGCGATATAACCTGAAAACCGGCAAGTTGTTCAAGGACAGCGACCTGGCCCGGGGCTGGTTCCTGCGGGGACGGCTCAAGGTAGCCGTACCGAAGATCCGGGGCGTGGCCGAGATCGACCGCATCTTTAACGAGATCAAGCGGATGGAAGGCGGTAAGTGAATGTTGGATTCTGGTGGGGGCATCTATTCCAGGCTCAAGCGGATGGATGACGGCAAGTGAGGTACAGTTATTATTCGGGCTGTTCGCTGCACGCAACCGCCAGGGAATTCGACCTTTCCACGCGGGCGGTCTGCCGCCGGCTGGGCATCGAACTGGCCGAGATTCCGGACTGGAACTGCTGCGGGGCGACCGCCGCCCACAGCACCAGCCATCTCCTAGGCGTGGCCCTGGCTGCCCGCAACCTGGCGCTGGCCGGGGAGCAGGGTCTGGATGTGCTTGTGCCTTGTGCCGCCTGTTACCAAAGACTGGCTGTTGCGCGGAAGGAAATGGACCAAAACTCGGAACTCTGGAAACGGGTGGTCCGAATCACCGGGCGGGATTACACGGATCGGGTCGGCATAAAGTCCCTGCTGGAGGTGCTTGCCGGACTGGATTCGGAACAGCTGGCCGCGCAAGTGGTCCGGCCCCTGGAAGGGTTGAAGGTGGCCTGCTACTATGGGTGCCTGCTGGTGCGGCCCCCGGCGGTCACCGGGTTCGACGACCCCGAGCATCCCCGGACAATGGACAGGCTGGTGCGCCTGGCCGGTGCCGAGTCGGTGGACTGGGATTACAAGACCGAGTGCTGCGGGGCGGCCCAGGGCGTTTCTAACGAACCGGTGGCGCTGAAACTGGCGCGGGACATCCTGGAGGTGGCCTCCCGCGCGGGCGCGGACTGCCTGGTCTGCGCCTGTCCGCTGTGCCAGAGCAATCTGGACGCCCGGCAGGGGCACGTCAACCGGGCTTACGGCACCAGCCTGAAGCTGCCGGTGATGTATTTCACCCAGCTGCTCGGCCTGGCTTTCGGGTTTGACGAGCGGGAACTGGGGTTGGACACCCTCTTCGTTGATCCGCGCCCAGTTATCCGGGCGCTGGGTTAAATTTTCGCTGAGGATTTGCAGAAGGAGTAGCGAGTGAATGCCCAGAACAGGCGTTTTTGTTTGCTGGTGCGGTTCTAACATCGGCGGGGTGATCGACTGCCCGGGTATTGCCGCCCAGGCGGCCGGCTTTCCCGCTGTGGTGCACAGTGTGGACTACAAGTACTTGTGTAGTGAACCGGGGCAGAATATGATCATTCAGGCCGTCCGCGAGCACCGGCTGGACCGGGTGGTGGTGGCGTCCTGCTCCCCGCGGCTGCACGAGGAGACTTTCCGCAAAGTGCTGGCCCGGGCCGGACTGAACCCGTACCTGGTGGAAATGGCCAATATCCGCGAACATTGCACATGGGTGCACGGGGCGGAGAAAGAACAGGCCCAAGCAAAGGCGCTCGCCCTGGTCCGCCGCGCCGTGGCGAAGGCGAACCGGCTGGAACCGCTGTTCGAGTCCACCATCCCGGTTACCAAGCGCTGCCTGATTGTTGGGGGCGGAATCGCCGGCATCCAAACCGCCCTGGACGTGGCGGACGCCGGGCACGAGGTAGTTCTGGTGGAGCGGGAACCGACCATCGGCGGGAACATGGTCAAGCTGGACAAAACTTTCCCTACTCTGGACTGCTCCGCCTGCATCAGCACGCCGAAGATGGCGGCCGTCGCCGCCCACCCCGATATCCGGCTGTACACGTGCGCCGAGATTGAGAAAGTGACTGGCTACATAGGTAACTTCGAAGTGACCATCCGGCGGAAGGCCCGTTACGTGGACCACGAAAAGTGCACGGGCTGCGGTACCTGCTGGGAGAAGTGCCCCATGCAGGTGCCCAGCGAGTTCAACGCCGGCCTCGGCCAGCGGAAAGCGATTTACATCCCGTTTCCGCAGGCGGTGCCCAACAAGCCGGTGATCGACCGGGAGCACTGCCGTTATTTCACCACCGGGAAATGCCAGGTCTGCGCCAAGCTTTGTCCGGCCGGCGCGGTGGACTACGAACAGGAAGACGAGGTGTTCACCGAAAAAGTAGGGGCGTTGGTGGCGGCCACCGGCTTCCAACTGTTTAACTGGTCCCGGGTTTACGGGGAGTACGGTTACGGCAGGTACCCGGACGTGATCACCGGGCTGCAGTTCGAGCGGCTGGTGAACGCAGCCGGCCCGACCGGGGGGAAGATCCTGCGGCCGTCCGACGGGAGCGCTCCGCGAACGGTGGTGTTTATTAAGTGCGTCGGGTCCCGGGACGAGTCCAAGGGCCGGAGTTATTGCTCCCGGATCTGTTGCATGTACACGGCGAAGCACGCGCTCCAGGTGTTGGAAAAGGTGCCGGGGGCGCAGGTGTACGTGTTCTACATGGACGTCCGCACGGCGGGCAAGGGTTACGAGGAGTTTTACCAGCGTGCCGTCCGGGAGGGCGTCGTTTACGTTCGCGGGCGGGTCTCGAAGGTCTACCGGGACGGCGAACGGCTGGTGGTCCGGGGAGTGGACACACTCCTGGGCCGCCCGGTGGAGGTAGACGCCGACCTGGTGGTGCTGGCCACGGCGGTGGAACCGGCGGCCGGCGCCGGGGAAACCGCCCGCCTGCTGGGGATCAACGCCGACCGGGACGGGTTTTTCCAGGAGGCGCACCCGAAGCTGCGGCCGGTGGAAACCCACACCGGTGGGGTGTTCCTGGCCGGGGCCTGTTCATCACCCAAGGACATCCCCGACACGGTCGCCCAGGCGAGCGGCGCGGCGGCCAAAGTGGTGGGGCTCCTGTCGCGCGAACAGCTGTCCACCAACCCCATGATCGCGCAGGTGAACGAGACCCTGTGCACTGGGTGTTTCCTTTGCGTGCCGGTCTGTCCGTACAAGGCCCTGGAACGGAGGAAGATTACCGAGTTGCTGCCCGGCCACCCGCCGCGGGAGCGGGAGGTGGCCGGCGTGAACCCCGGCCTGTGCCAGGGCTGCGGGGCGTGCAACGCCGTTTGCCGGGCCGGGGCGGTGGAGGTGCGCGGATTCACTAACGAGCAACTGCTGGCGGAGGTGGACGCCTTATGTCTGTAGACGGTGCCCGGGATTGGCAACCGAAAATCCTGGCCGTTTTCTGCAACTGGTGCAGCTACGCCGGGGCCGACCTGGCCGGGGTAAGCCGGATGAGCTACCCCCCGAACGTAAGGATCATGCGGGTGCCTTGTTCCAGCCGGGTGGACCCGGCCTTCATCCTGCGGGCCTTTCTTAAGGGTGCGGACGGGGTGCTGATTTCCGGGTGACACCCCGGCGACTGCCACTATGTTAGTGGCAATTACCACACCCGGCGCCGCTTTCTACTGGTCAAGCGGCTGCTGGAGTACGTGGGGCTGGAACCGGGCCGGTTCGAGGTGCGCTGGATCTCCGGTTCCGAGGGTGGCAAGGTGGCCGATGCGGTGCGCGAGATGACCGACCGGATTCGCCGGCTGGGTCCAAACAGGAAGATGAGGGATGCCGCCGGCTGGGCCCGAACCGGAAGATGAGGGATGCCGCCGGCTGGGCCCGAACCGGAAGAGATGGAGGATGTTTGGTGAAAAGTACCTTGGAAACCTTGCGGAAAGAAGCCGCTCATTTGCTGAAGGAAGAGCGGGTGAAGTTCGTGATCGGGTACGCCCAGGGCACCGACCTAGCCCGGACTACCCCCTTTTTCGCGGCTAACGTCCGCCAGGCCGGGATGCTGACCTGGACGCCCTTCTGCGTTTACAGCCTGGTGAAGTACCTGCTGGACTTCCGGTACGACGACATTCGGCTGGCGGTGGTGGTCAAGGGCTGTGACAGCCGGGCGGTCAACCGCCTGGTGCAGGACAACCAGTTCGCGCGGGAGCGGGTAGTGGTGCTCGGCATTCCGTGCGGCGGGATGCTGGATCGGGAGAAGGTGCTGCGGGTGGTGGAGCCGGCGGCTGCGCTGCTGGAGGCGGAGGACCGGGGGACGGAGTACCTGCTAAAGACGGACTGTGGTGAGTTCTGCTTCGAGAAACAAGAAACGCTGCTGGCCAAGTGCCTGGAGTGTGAGCACAACGTGCCGGTGGTGGCCGACCGAATGGTGGGGCCAAAGGTGCCGTCGCCGGCCCGACCCGGGATGGACCGGTTTGCCGGGGTGCGGGAACTGGAGGCGCTGGACACGGCGGCTCGGAGCGCGTTCTGGGACCGGCACTTCGCCCGCTGCCTGCGCTGCTTCGCTTGCCGCAATGTCTGTCCGGCCTGCAACTGCAAGGAATGTTCCCTGGAACGAGCCGTGCCGGGTTGGCAGCAAGGGGTTTGCTGGTTGTCCAAACGTACCAGTCTGGGCCTGAACCACATGTTCCACCTGATCCGGATGTACCACGTGACCGGCCGGTGTATCGATTGCGGCGAGTGTGCCCGGGTCTGCCCGGTAAACATACCCCTCCGGGAATTGTACCGTAAGGTGGCCAAAGACGCCAACGAACTGCTTGGAATGTCGTTACCCGGGCTGGATCCGGAGGAGAAACCGCTTTTGACTACTTACCAGGCTACCGATCCAGATGAATTCATGTAGTGAGGTGTGCGGATTGTCGGAGCGGGTGATGGAGCGCGACCGGCTGGCCGCGTTTTTGGATCAGATAGCAACACGTTACCACCTGGTGGCACCGGTTGCAGAGGACGGCGTGGTCGACTACCGGCGGGTGGATGACGCCCGAAGGGTGGTCCTGGACGAATTGTCCACCGTGCCCCCGAAAACGCACTTCTTTCCCCAGACCGAGGAACTGTACAGTTATTCCACGGTGACCGGGCTGGAGATCAAAGAAACCGTAGGCACACCGGCGGCTGTGCTGTTCGGCGTCCGGCCCTGCGACTTGAAGGGGTTTCTGGCGTTGGACCCGGTGTTTGCGGGTCGCTTTCGGGATCCTTACTACTGGAGTAAGCGTGAGCGAACTATTATTATCGGTCTTAGCTGTACAACCGTGCAGTCCACCTGCTTCTGCCAGGCGTTCGATGGTTCCCCGGTGAACGGGGAAGGGGCGGACGTGCTGTTTACACCGCTGGAGGCGGTGTACCTGGTGGAGATACTGACTTCCAAAGGCGAGCAGTTGGCGGCGGAGTTCAGCACGTTTTTGGGAACTGAAGGCGTTGAAGAGGCGCTCCGGGGGAAAGAAGCCCTGGCCCGGGAGTTGGATGGGCGGTTCATACGACAGGTGGACCTGGAAGGGGTGAAGGAAAAGGCCGACCGGATGTTCGACCATCCGTACTGGCGGAGACTGGCCCGGAGATGTCTGGGTTGCGGCATCTGCACTTTCCTGTGTCCCACCTGCCACTGTTTCGATGTGGTGGACGAGAACCGTGGGGACCGCACCGGCTTGCGGGTGCGTTGCTGGGATTCCTGTATGTTCACCGATTTCACCCTGCACACCAGCGGCCACAACCCCCGACCTTCGAAGACCGAGCGGTTGCGCAACCGGATTTTGCACAAACTGAAGTACCACCTGGACCGCTACGGTCTGCACGGTTGCGTCGGCTGCGGGCGTTGTGTGGCCAAGTGCCCGGTTAACATTGACCTCACCAAGGTGATCGCCGAGATCAGGGAGGTGGACTAGGTGAGCCACGAAAACCCCTTGCTGCCACGCCCGGCCACCATCCAGAAGATCATCCCCGAAACCGGGGACGTGAAGACCTTCCGACTGACCCTGGACGACGCTGAGGCCATGGCCGCCTGGCATCACGAACCGGGGCAACTGGGCATGCTGTCGGTGTTCGGTGTGGGGGAGGCCATGTTCTCCATCAGTTCGTCTCCCACCAAGCGGGAATACATTGAATTCAGTATCAAGCGCATGGGCAAGGTCACCCGGGCGCTACACGAGCTGGAGGCCGGCTGCCAGGTGGGCTTGCGCGGACCGTACGGAAACCATTTTCCTTATGAAAAGTTCAAAGGTAAAGATCTTTTGTTCGTGGGCGGTGGAATCGGGCTGGCTCCGTTGCGCTCGCTGATCGACTTCGTGTTGGCCGAGGAGAATCGTGGTGACTACGGACGGGTGGAGATCCTTTACGGGGCTCGCTCCTACGATGACTTGTGTTTTAAGGACGACGTGTTGGACGGCTGGGTCCGACAGCCCGGTACCGTGGTTTACACTACCATTGACCAGGCAGAAGAGCGGTGGACCGGACACGTTGGGTTTGTGCCGGCTTATCTAAAGGAAGTCGCCCCCACCCCGGAGAACAAGTACGCCCTGATTTGCGGACCGCCGGTTATGATCAAATTCGTAATGCAGGCGCTGCAAAAGCTGGGTTTTCGGGAAGAACAGATTTATTCCACGCTGGAGCTGCGCATGAAGTGCGGCATCGGCAAGTGCGGCCGTTGCAACATCGGCAGCAAGTTTGTCTGCCTGGAGGGCCCGGTGTTCAACATGGTGGAGATCGGCCAGCTGCCGCCGGAGTTCTAGAAAAGGCGCCAAAGGCGCCTTTTCAGCGCAAAAGTTGCGGGCGGAAAGACTCCGGCTCATCCCGGGGGTGCTTTACGTCACCCGGCGCCATTCCAGCAGGTAGTTGGTGAGGAACCAGGTGACACCGCCGGCCAGGAGGTAGCACAGGCTCAGGGGCAAAGCCCCCGAACGGTGCACGCCGGCCAAGGCGGGCAGCAGCGGGCCTCCTAGCAGGGCGAAACAGACCACCACCCCCAGCTTGAAGATTCCTTCCAGCCGTTCGAATACCAGGACCTCGCCGTTATTTTCCAATGGGTTGCGGGTGAACAGGAACTGGGCCAGGACGTAGGTCCCGGCGGACAGGGTGATTAGGGCGCTGTAAAGGTAAACCGGGTTGTACTTAGTTAGATCGAAACCAAGGATCCAGGAGGGTACCATCAGCAAGCTTGCGATTTCACCAAAGGAATCACGCCCATACCAGTATAAATCGCCGTGGTCCTGCCCAAAAATGGATATCCAGTAGTGGATGTTTATATCCAATAACACGTACAATCCCCCGGGGAAGAACAGGAAGATCAGGGCCAGGGTGGCGTTCCCCAGGGTGGTGCCGCTGACGGTGGCGATCAACACGGTGAAGCAGAAGATGAACGCCAGGACCAATAAGTTGTGCAGCGCCCATTTCCAAATATCCAGGATGTTGAACGGGAACGGGAGGCCGGAGTTGGCCCAGACCAGCAGGGTCATCAGGACGGCGTTCGCTCCGAAGATGATCAGGATCTGCCCCAGGCCCACCACCACTTTGCTGAACAGGATGTCCCGCCGGGTATAGGGCATGGCCAGCAGTAAACTCAGAGTCTCTGTCTCCCGCTCCCGGCCTACGGTCGTGGCGGCCAACGCTACTGCGAAGAAAATCGAGATCATACCTGCCACGGCGTCTGCGGACAATAGGCGGTCGTTGAAGGAGTGGAATCCGTACCAATACTGCCCGAAGGACGACATTTCCCCGGCTTTTGAGTAGGCCGTGATTTCGTGCTGCAGGGTAAGAGTGGTCAGGTAGGTCAAAAACCCGAAGAACAGGGCGAAAAGCAACCAGCTGTTCTTCCAGTCCTTCCAGATCAACGTCTTATTGGGCCACAATCTTTTTAAGCTCATAGCCTTCGCCTCCCATCCGGTGAATGAAGATTTCTTCGAGGGATATGTCCACGAAGTCCAGGAAAATGGGCTGGAGCTTTTGCAATTCGGCTGTAATCTCGTCGGCGCTGCCCTGGACGATGATGTTATAAACCCGGCCCTGCTGCTCGACATTCAGGATGCCGGTTTTTTGCCACACTTCTGCGGGAAGGGGGTTCTTGAACGCCGCCTGGATTTTGCGCACCTTGTGCTTCAGGTCTTCCAGCCTTTCGTTGAACAGCAACCGGCCCCGGTGGATGATGGCGATGTGGTCACAAATACGCTCCAGTTCATGCAGGTTGTGCGTGGAGATAAAAACGGTGGTGCCGTTTTCGGCCACTTCGTCCATCAGGATGGTCAGGAACTGCCGGCGCAGCACTGGATCCAGTCCAGGTGGGTTCGTCCAAAACCAGCAGGGCCGGCCTCACAGCTAGATTCAGGATGATCGCCAACTGGGTGCGCATTCCTTTGGACAGGTTTTTAACCTTGGCGTTTTCCGGAAGGTTAAAAACCTGGTACAGTTCTTTGAATCGTTCCGGACTCCACGTTTCATAGGACTTCCGGTACAGTCTGAACATGTCTCCCACTTTGAAATTGGGGTAGTAGTTCTGGTAGTCGGACAGGTATCCGATCCTTGATTTTACTTTGGGATCCTGGTGCACGGAACGCCCGTCAATTAAGACCCAGCCCCGGGTGGGCAGCAGAATGCCCATGATGATCTTGATTAAAGTGGTCTTGCCGGCACCGTTGGGTCCCACCAGGCCGAAGATGCCGCCTTGCGGTACTTCGAGGCTGATGTTCTCCAGTACCGTGTGTTCCCGAAAGGTTTTGGTCAGTTTGTCAACGACGATGTTCACTCCAAACCCTCCCCGATTCCAAGCTCTTGCATCAGTTGCCTTACCAACTTCACGATCCTCTTCTGGTCCAGTCCTAGGTAGTGCGCCTCAACCAGGGTTTTGCGCAGGTTTTCTTTTAGCTCACGCATCTTCTCCTCGTCCTCCCGCGCCTGATAAGCCAGGCACACGAAGGTGCCCTTGCCCCGCAGCGTTTCGATGACCTTCTGCCGCTCCAATTCCTGGTATGATTTCTGGATGGTGTTCGGGTTGATGGTCAACCGGCTCGCCAGATCCCGGACCGAAGGCAGCTTGTCTCCCGGTTGCAGCACGCCCCGCAGGATGGCCTCCTTGATTTCCTGCACCAGCTGTTGGTAGATGGGGGTGCTGCTGCGCTGGTCGATATTAAACAAAACCGATCACCTGCCTTCCGGGGTGTCTGCAGTGCACTATACCAACTAGTACACATGTAACATGGTTTGCCGGACCTGTCAAGGAAGTATTTTGGGTTTAAAGGCATTTTTGCCCCAGCCTTGATTATTGGCGATCAGGGTTATACATTTAAGTAGGAAAAGACGGGGGGCATTAAATTTGGCTGCAAAGCTCCTGTTTGCTATCTCCTGCGGCAAGGCGGCCGGCCGGGGCAGCCGGATGCTGGGCCGGCCCGGATCGTCCTTACCGGGGAAAGTGGCGCTGAAGGTTTATCCCTGGACGCTTCGCGATCTGGCCGCGCGGGCGCAGCAGGGCACAATCTTAGTCACCGGGACCAACGGGAAAACCACCACGAACAACATGCTGGCCCGGATTTTGCAGCAGGCGGGCGCACGGGTGATCTGTAACCGGGAGGGGGCCAACCTGATCACCGGGGTTACCACCGCCTTTCTCCGCGAGACCACTCTTTTCGGTCAAATAGAGTTTGACTGGGCGGTGCTGGAGGTGGACGAGGCCAGTTTCCCCGGGGTCGCCGCCCAAGTTGATCCCCGGCTGGTGGTGGTGACCAATTTCTTCCGCGACCAGTTGGACCGGTACGGGGAACTGGACAGAACGGTGGCGGTGATCCGGGACGCCCTGGGGCGGCTGCCGCGGGCGCAGTTGGTATTGAACGCCGACGACCCACTGGTGGCCCAGTTCGGGGAGTTGGGCCCCTCGGCGGTTTACTACGGTCTGGCGCCACACGCCCGGGTGGTAGAGAGGCGTTTCCGGGTGCGGGAGGCGCGATTTTGTCCGCTCTGCGGCGCCACGCTGAACTACGCCTTTTACCATTACAGCCAGCTGGGGCTGTTCCGCTGTCCCAACTGCGGATTCCGGCGGCCCGCACCGGAGGTGGAGGGACTACAGGCTCGTTACCAGGGTGAAAGGGTGGCGTGCACCATCCGTTTTGGGGAAAAGGAGTTTCCACTGGAGTTACCGACGCAAGGCTTCTACAACCTCTACAACGCCCTGGCCGCCTTTGCCGCCGGAATGACGTTGGGGCTGGAGCCTGGTCAGGTGGTGCCGAGCCTGGAGACTTACGAGCCGGCGACTGGAAGACTGCAGCGTTTCCGTTACCGGGACAAGCCTGTGTACCTGAACCTGGTGAAAAACCCGGCCGGTTTTAACGAGGCGCTGAACCTTTTGTATACCAACGAGGGCGCCAAGAACGTGTTCATCGCCGTGAACGATAACGTGGCCGACGGACGGGACATTTCCTGGCTGTGGGACGTGGATTTCGAGATGTTGGAGACGCTGCAGGGCGAAATACCCGGTTTTGTGTGCAGCGGGTTGCGGGCGGAAGAGATGGGGGTGCGCCTGAAGTACGCCGGCGTGGAACCGGATAAGATCGTTGTCGAACCGAATCTTAAGGCGGCTGTAAGTCACACCCTGGAAGGCGCGGGCCGCACGGCTTATTTCTTCGCCACTTATACGGCGCTCTGGCCGGTGGAAAGGATCCTCCGGTCCCAGGTGGCGCCGGACAGGAGGTACACGAATGCTGGTGGCGGGCCATCTCTATCCTGACCTGTTGAATCTTTACGGGGACCGGGGGAACCTGATCGCCTTCGCCCGCCGGTGTGCGTGGCGGGGGATACCGGTCACCGTACGGGAGATACTTCTGGGTGATCCGGTGGACTTCCGGGAACTGGATTTTCTGTTCATCGGCGGGGGCTCGGACCGTGAACAGGGTATCCTGGCCGAAGACCTGCGGCGGCACCGGGATAATCTCCGGGAGGCCATTGAAGGCGGCCTGGTGGTGTTGGCCATCTGCGGCGGCTACCAGATTCTGGGACATCATTACCAGCCTGCCGGGGAACAGGTAATTCCCGGCCTGGGACTTTTGGACTTCTACACCCAGGCCGGATCCAAGCGCTTGATCGGGAACTGTGCCGTGGAGGTGGAGCTGGACGGCCGGCCGGTGCGGGTGGCCGGCTTTGAAAACCATTCCGGGCAGACTTTTCTGGGCCGGGTCGAGCCGTTGGGCCGGGTGCTGGCCGGTTACGGGAACAACGGGGTGGATGGGCTGGAAGGTGCGCGTTACAAGAACGTTTTCTGTTCCTACCTGCACGGTCCGCTGCTGCCTAAGAATCCCCGCATGACCGACCACCTAATCTCCCTGGCTCTCGGCCGGAGCGGCCAGGATCCGACCCTGACGCCGCTGGATGACCGCCTGGAGGAACGCGCCGGTGCGGCCGCCCTGGCGCGTTTGGGCGTGTCGGGCACTTAACTTCATTATTTTTTCCAAAACGCCTTGCCGACAGCGCGAATATCTGCTAGAATACCGTGTAAATATACTGTATACACCATACACCATTTCGCGTCAGGGGGAGGCGAAGTTGATGAAATACCTCGTAACCTGGGTCGAGGGTGATGAGGTCGAGTACCGGATTATCCCGGCGGAAGCACTTGCGGAAGTGGTGGAAGCGGAAAAGGGTTATATCGTGGTTCCCCTGCAATGATTAAGGCCCAATCAGCGCTTCTTAACTGTTGATATCCCTGAAGCCGTCGAACAGACGGTCTTTTTGTTTTCTGAGGCTCCTTCTTTTTCACCGTCGCCCGGGCATATACTGGTACCGTCAAGATCTCTACTAGACCAGGGGGACGGGAGGCCGGAAATGAGTTTTCTCCATGACCTGAATGGGTACCGCTCAGCCCGCCACCACCAGAGGTGGACGGGGACCTTTGCCGAGTACTTGGAACTGGTGCGCCAGCGGCCGTGGATCTGCCAAACCAGCCACTCCCGGATCTACCGGATGATCATCGCGGCCGGGGTAGAGAAGTGTAAAACCGGCAAAAGATACAAGTTCTTCAGCCGGGAATTGTTCGGCCTGGACGACACCCTGGAAAAGTTGGTGGAGGAATACTTTCACCCGGCGGCCCACCGGCTGGACGTGCGCAAGCGGATCCTGCTCCTGGTGGGACCGGTGAGCGGCGGGAAATCCACTCTGGTCAACCTCCTGAAGCGGGGACTGGAACGTTACAGCCGGACGGAGGAGGGGGCGGTTTACGCCATCAAGGGCTGCCCGATGCACGAGGAGCCCCTGCACTTGATTCCGCAGGAGCTACGGGAGGCGTTCGCCAGGGAGTACAACGTGACCGTAGAAGGAGAATTGTGCCCCTTGTGCCGCCTTCGCCTGGACACTGATTACGGCGGCCGAATCGAGGAGGTGCCGGTGGAGCGCGTTTTCCTGTCGGAGGAACGGCGGGTGGGGATCGGCACTTTTTCCCCGTCCGATCCGAAGTCCCAGGACATCGCCGAACTCACCGGGAGCATAGACTTCTCCACCATCGCCGAGTACGGGACCGAATCGGACCCGCGCGCCTACCGTTTCGACGGCGAGCTGAACATCGCCAACCGCGGCCTCATGGAGTTCCAGGAGATGCTCAAGTGCGACGAAAAGTTCCTGTGGAACCTGCTCAGCCTTTCGCAGGAGGGGAATTTCAAAGCCGGCCGATTCGCCTTGATTTCCGCTGACGAAGTTGTGATCGCCCACACGAACGAGGCGGAGTACCGGGCGTTTATCAGCAACCGGAAAAATGAGGCGCTGATCTCCCGGCTATTCGTGCTGCGGGTCCCCTATAACCTCAGCGTTTCGGAGGAGGTCCGGATCTACGAGAAGCTGATCCGGCAAAGCGACCTTCAGAACGTGCATTTGGCGCCCTTCGCGCTGCGCGCGGCCGCCGTGTTCTCGGTGCTTTCCCGGCTGCGCGAGTCCTGCAAGCCCGGAATGGACCTCGTCAAAAAGATGAAACTGTACGACGGCGGAGAGGTGGACGGCGCCTGCCTAAAAGACCTGGCTGAACTCCGGAGCGAGCACCCGGACGAGGAGATGAGCGGCGTCGATCCCCGCTACGTGATCAACCGGCTGTCCTTGGTACTGATCCGCAGCGAGACCGGGTGCGTAAACGCCCTGGATGTGTTGCGCGCCTTGCGGGACGGGCTGGACCACCACCCGTCCATCGGGCGGGAGGAAAGGGAACGCCTGCTGAACCTCATCACCGTGGCGCGCCGGGAGTACGACGAGTTCGCGCGGCGGGAGGTGCAGTGCGCGTTCGTGCACTCCTACGAGGAATCGGCGCGGATCCTCTTTGAAAACTACCTGGACAACGTAGAAGCCTATTGTGCGGGCGTCACGGTCCGCGATCCGGTCACCGGTGAGGAGTTGAAGCCGGACGAAAAGCTCATGCGTTCCATCGAGGAACAGATCGGCGTTACCGAAAACGCCAAGAAGACGTTCCGCGAGGAGATCCTGATCCGGATTTCCACCTACGCCCGCAAGGGCAAGAAATTCGATTACACCCGCCACCAACTGCTCCGGGAGGCGATCGAGAAAAAACTGTTTTCCGATTTGAAGGATGTGATCAAGATCACCACCTCTGCCCGCAACCCCGACACCGCGCAGCTGAACCGGATCGAAGAAGTGAAGGCCCGCCTGATCGCCGACCGGGGATTCTGCCGGGTTTGTGCCGGGGAACTGTTGCGTTACGTGGGCAGTTTGCTGAACCGGTAGTGCTTGAGACGGGGGTTTGATCCATGACCACGCGGTTCACAGTTTGTCGCGAGGACTGGTCCCTGCACCGCAAGGGGCGTCTCGACCAGCAGCGGCACCGGGAAAAGGTGCGCCAAGCCATCCGTGACAACCTGGCGGATATCATCAGTGAGGAGCAAATCATTGTTTCCGACGAGAACCGGCTGGTGAAGATTCCGGTGCGGTCCATCCGGGAGTTTCGTTTCCGGTTCGACGGGCACAAGCAGAAGCGGGTCGGCCACGATGACCGGGGAGTCGCGGTGGGGGACGTGGTGGCGGGCGAACGCCCGCCGCTCCTGAGGGGTAAGTCGGCCGGACGGGAGCCGGGCGTGGACTACTACGAGGCTGAGGTTTCCATAGAAGAGCTTTCCGAACTGTTGTTCGAAGAGCTGGATCTCCCTGATTTGCGGGAGAAAACAGAATCGCAACTGGTCAGCGAAGGCGTCGAATTCCGGGACGTGCGCCGGCACGGGGTGACCGGCAATCTGGATCGCCGCCGGACCATAATGGAGGCGTTCCGCAGAAACGCGCTTCGCGGGCGCCCGGGTTTCCACGGCGTGTCGCCTGAAGACCTGCGCTACCGCACCTGGGTGCCGGTACACCGGCCGGAGTCGGCGGCCTTGGTCCTGGCCATGATGGACACCTCCGGTTCTATGGGCCCGTTTGAGAAGCACATCGCCCGCAGTTTCTTTTTCTGGATGGTGCGGTTTTTACGCTCCAAGTACGACAACGTGGAAATCGTGTTCCTGGCGCACCATACAGAGGCCCGGGAAACCACCCAGGAGGAGTTCTTCTCCAGGGGCGAAAGCGGCGGCACCCGCTGCTCCTCGGTATACCGGCTGGCTTTGGACATCGTGCGGGAACGTTACCCTCCGGAGCACCACAACATTTACGCCTTTCACTTTTCGGACGGCGACAACCTGACCTCCGATAACGACCTGTGTGTCGCCTTGGCCGAAAAACTGGTTAAGGTGTCCAACCTGGTGGGCTACGGGGAGATCGAGGGACCCTACTACTATACCAGCACGTTGCGCGCCACCTTCCGCAGGATCACCGATCCCCGGTTCGTGAGCCTCGTAATCCGGGACAAGGATGAGGTTTACAAGGCCCTGCGAACTTTTTTCCGGTCGAGCGCGCGCGGTTGACGAAAACATTAAATATTATTGCCCAACTGGTTCAAGGAGTTGAGGTAGGTGAGCGACCTGGCGCAGCTGGAGCGGGACGTCGAAGAGATTCTGGCGGTGGCCCGGTGGTACGGCCTGGATCATTTCGAGATGCGTTTTGAGATCTGCCCTCCCGAGATGCTGTACAGTTTCGGCGCCTACGGTATGCCGTCGCGTTTCGCTCACTGGAGCTTCGGCAAGGCATTCCAGCGGATCAAGATGGAACACGACCACCAGTTGAGCCGGATCTACGAGATGGTGATCAATACCGACCCCTGCTACGCCTTTTTGCTCCGGAACAACACCCGGGTGCAGAACCGCCTGGTGGCCGCGCACGTCCTGGCCCACAGCGATTTTTTCAAACACAACATCCACTTCGCGGGCACCCCCAGGAACATGCTGGAAACCATGGCAGCCTCCGCCCGCCGGATCCGGGATTACGAAAGGGTTTATGGGCGGGAGCAGGTGGAGGGTTTTCTGGACGCCGTACTCGCGATCCAGGAACACGTTGATCCTCACGGTTACCGCTTTGCCGTCCGCGAGCGCGGCCCCGGCGGCCCGGAACCGGCGGCCGGGGCCGGTGTTCAAGCGCCGCTACTTCCGGATAAAGACCTGCTGGGGTTCATCCTGCGCCATGGGCGGGGATTGGCGGACTGGCAGCGGGACGTCATCGCCATCGTCCGGGACGAAGCGCTGTACTTTTGGCCGCAGTTCGCCACCAAAATCTGCAACGAGGGCTGGGCTACCTACTGGCACCTGAAAATAATGCGCAGCCTGGATTTGAACGAGGCTGAAACCATCGAATTCGCCCGGATGCATGCGGAGTTGATCCAGCCCGCCCGCACCCACGTTAACCCCTACCTTTTGGGGTTGCGGGTTTTTATGGACATTGAACAGCGGTTCGGGGAGGAAGCAGTTTTCGAGGTGCGGACGGCCTGTGATGACGTGAGCTTCCTGCGGAGCTACCTGACCGCAGAACTGGTTCAGGAATTGGGCCTCTACGTTTTCCGCCGGATCGGCTACGAATGGCGGGTGGGCGAAAGGGACTGGCGGGCGGTACGGGACACCCTGATCCAGAACCTGTTCAACTGCGGCCATCCATACATCATGGTCGAAAACGGGGATTTCCACCGGCAGGGGGAGCTGTACCTGAAACACTATTACGAGGGGGTGGAGCTGGACGTTCCCTACTTGGAAAAAACCCTGCCCTTGGTGCACCGGCTCTGGGGCCGCCCGGTACACCTGGAGACCGTGCTGGACGACAAGGCGGTGGTTTTCTCCTTCTATGGCGGCAAGGTAAGCAAGCGGTTTCTGTGACGCTTATAATCCCGGCCGGGTGCAGACAAACTAAGCACATCAATGCAAGCAACGGAAGTGATACCGTGCGCCCGATCTGGAAGGGGGCCGTGACCTTCGGCCTGGTGTACATCCCGGTGAAGCTCTACGCGGCCACCGAGCGCCGGGATGTGAAGTTCAACTACCTCCATAGCCGCTGCCACACCCGGATCCAGTACCGGAAGTTCTGCCCCTACTGTCGGGAAGAGGTCGGCGAGGACGAAATAGTGCGGGGCTACGAGTACGAGAAAGGCCGGTACGTGGTGCTGGACGAGGGCGAACTGGAAAATCTGCCCGGCGACAGTGCCCGGAACATCGCCCTGCTGGATTTCGTAGATCTGGAAGAAATCGATCCCATTTACTACGACAAATCTTATTACCTGGCGCCCGCGGACGGCGGGGAAAAAGTGTATGCCCTGCTGCGGGAGGCGCTGTTTCAAAGCGGTAAGGTCGGCGTGGCGCGGGTGTCTATCCGGACGAAGGAATCGCTGGCAGTGGTCCGGGTAAGCGGGCCAGCGCTCCTGATGAACACCATGTACTATCCGGACGAGGTGCGACCGGCCGCCCACCTGCCGGAGTTGAATTACCGGGCCGACCTGCACCAGAAAGAGGTTAGGATGGCGTTAAGCCTGGTGGAAAGCCTTGCGGGTCCGTTTGACCCCGGGAAGTACCGGGATGAGCGGCGGGAGGCCGTACTCGAACTGATCCGAGCCAAGGCGGCGGGCGAGACCGCCGTGATTACGCCTCCGCCGCGACCCGAAAAAGTGGTGGACCTGATGGAGGCACTCCAGGCCAGCATCGAACAGGTGAAGAAAGAACGCGGCGCCCAGAAGGGCGCCGGCAAAACCGCAAGCAAAAAGTGGGCGAAGGTCGAACCAGCCGGTGACGCTGTCCACCCTTAGGAGACTGTGTTATTCCGTGTATTTGATGTCTGCCTTGGCGCGCAGGCTGTCCACCCACGAGGGGTAGAGCAGTTGCATCTCCTGTTCCCGCAGTAGGCGGTAAACTTTTTCCTCAACGTCTTCGAAAGAAGGGTCTTCGGCCGGAAGCTTCTCCAGCACTTCGACCACGTGGAAGCCGGACGGGCTTTCTAGGACGTTGCTGAGGGCACCTTCATCCAGATCGAACAGCACCCGCTGCCAGGACGGCAGGTCCGTTCCGTAATTGATTACCCCCAGGTTACCCCCGGCGCCGGCGGTAAGGGAGTCTTTCGATTTTTCCCTGGCCAGTTCCGCGAATTCGGCGCCGGCTGCCAGCGCGGCCCGCACGGATTCGGCTTCCTCGCGGGTTTCGACCAGGATGTGCCGTGCCTTGAGGCGTTCGGGCTGCCCGAACTGGTCCCGGTGGGTTTCGAAGTAGGCGCGGGCCTCGTCCTCGTCCACCGTGATCTGGTCGGCCAAGAGCCTTTCCGCGGTGAGCTGGACTCTAATTTGCCGTTCGATGTCCTCCAATTTCAGGCGGTGGGCCTGCAGGAAATCCATGAAGTTATCCCGGGAGGTGAAGCCGCGCTGAATTACTTCGTCCAGTCGGGCTTCGATCTCCGCGCCGGTGATTTCAATGTTGTTCTCCCGTCCTTCCTGGAGAATCAGCGCTTGGGTGATCAGCATCTCCAGGGTTTCGTGTCCCGCTTGGGCATACATTTCCTGGTACAGGTCTTCTTTGGTGATCGATTCCCCGTTTACGATGGCCAGGACCTCGGGTTTGCCGAACCGCTCCCACCCGTAAAGCGCTGCGGCCGCCAGAAAGAACACGGCGGCCAGCAGCGCGATAACGATAATCAGCCGGGAACGCCGCCGAGTTGCCGGTTGTTGCATTGTTATTAGCTCCCTTCTTGAACTGAGTGGTTCAGCTGCCATTATACATGTTACAGCCCGACCTCTCAACGGCGTGGCACCCCGAGCCGGAAATTACCACGGACTAATGGGCGTGGGGTTCCGCGTATTCCCTGACGTCCCGTGGTTCGACGGCCGTTCTGTCTGCGCTGACAATCTGCATATCGAATTCCCAGGCGAAGTGCTCGGTGAACACGATGTAGGTACCGGATTCAGGAACGTGGAGCTCGTAGGTGGTCCCTTCCGGTTCCAGGGTCAGGTTGTAGCAGGCTTGATCGGCCACTTTGAGGCGTGTTCCCGGGGCCACGAGAGGCGGTTCCGCTTCCATCAGGTGCAGAGCTGCGTGATGGGCCACCAGGTCGTCACCCTCTTCGAGATAACCGCTTTTGTCGAGGAAAGTCACCATAATCGAAGGATCGTGGCTGCTTTTCCCAAAGATGAGGGAATAGGTTCCCGCTTCAAGCTCATATACGCCGCTCCATTCGACCAGACCCTCGTCGTGCTCGTGGCCGGGTTTGTGCGCCGGTTTAGATTGGTGTTGCGGTTCCGGTGACGAGGTGGCCTGATCGGTTTGGCCGCAGCCGGCGAGCGCGACGGCCAGCAGGATCACTGCCACCAGAACGAGCCACCGGTGCGGTTTACGGATTGAAACCACAAAGCATTCCCCCTTGTTAGGTTAAGATTAGTTGCCCAAAGCGTATAAGCCGTTCTGGTCTGGTTTGCCGGTTCCGTTCCGGCCGCGCGGAAATAAAATTCCGTGGTTTGTCGGACGCGTTTTCCCCCCTTTATCATGTGATTAAAAGCCGGTTCCGTTCCGGCGTTTATTTTCGGCAATTATGCGCTGCACCCATTCTGCGGCTTCGTCTGGGTGACGCGGGAAGAAACCGGTGTTCCGGAAGACGCGCAGCAGCACAGGCGGTTCCAGGGAGGCGCGGTGCATCAATTCCTCGTCACGCAGCAGTTCCGTCGCGCCGGCGACTGCCAGGAGCCGGCCCTCGGAAAGCACGGCCACCCGGTCGGCCCAGGCGTAGGCCAGGTCCACGTCGTGGGTAGCCATAATGATGGTTCGGCCCCGGGCGTGCAACAGTTCCAGGATCGCCATTAGCCGCCGGACCGCAGCCGGGTCCAGGCTGGCGGTGGGCTCATCCAGCACCAGCAACTCCGGTTCCATGGCCAGCACGCCGGCGATGGCGGCGCGTTTCTTCTGCCCCAGGCTGAGATGGTGCGGGGGGCGGTGGGCCAGTTCCTGAATGCCGGTCAGTTCCAGCGCCCGGGCCACCCGGCGCGCGACCTCCCCGGGGTCGAGTCCCAGGTTCCGGGGACCGAAAGCGACGTCCTCCGTGACCGAGGTAGAGAAGAGCTGGTCGTCCGGGTTTTGGAAAACCATTCCCCCCCGCCGCCGCACCTCGGCAAGATTCCTCTTGCCGACGGGGCGGCCGAACACCCGGACCGACCCGCGTTGCGTGACCAGCAGGCCGTTAAGGTGCAGCAGAAGGGTGCTCTTCCCGCTGCCGTTGGCTCCGAGAACGACCATCCGGGCTTTAAGCGGTACTTCCAGAGATATCCCCCGTAGGGCCGGGGTGCCGTCGGGATAAGTGTAGTCCAGGTTTTCGATCTCCAGCGCCTTCAACTTCAAAACAGAATCCCCCGGTCCAGTAGTATCAGCACGGCGATGGTGGCCACCGAGGCTAGGCTTTTGCAGACGTCCGGGGTGTTCACTACCCGCGGCTCCTCCACGTGGGGCTGCCCGTTGAACCCCCGTGCGGTCATCGCCCGGTGCACCCGTTCGGACCGGTCGAGGACGTTCAAGAGCAGCGTACCCATCAACTCGCCGAAGACGCGTAGGGAGTGCCGGTTGAGACCGGGGCGAAAGGCCCGGGCTGTCAGGGACCGCTGCGTGGCGTGCAGTTCGTCCCGGAAAAGGAATATATACCGGTAGGCCAGAAACAGGGCCAGCACGGGCAGGGAGGGGAGCCGCAGGTGAGCCAGGGCGTTCAAGGAGGCCTGTAAGGTTTGTGTCCCCAGGAGGGTTATCATCACCGTTAGGGCGGTTAAAGCCTTCAGGGAAACCAGCCCGGCGAAAACGAGGCCCGCGGCGGACGGCGGCCATCCGTTGCCCAGGGCGAGCGTAACGGTCATCAGAGCCAGGAAGGGTGCCAGCCATAACAACCTTTCGAGAATGAAACGTTGGGGGAGCCTGGAGGACAGGGCGACCAGTACGGCTACCCCCAGTGCCGCCACGGCCGGTAACAGCGACTCCAGTAATGCCACTCCCACCACAAAAGCCAGCCCGGCGGCGAGCTTCAGCCGCGGCTCCCAGCGGTGCAACCAGGAATCGAGGCTTGCGTAAGTATCGGCTGCCTGCAGGTGCACCTGCCCCAAGCCCATCAAACCGTCTCCTTTCGGGTAATTCTAGTCTCCCACGTGTTGCGAGTTTCGTTTTGCCGCGCGGCGGTTCAGAAACCACCAGGTGAGGGCGGAAAACCCAGCCAGGTAGCCGAAACCGGCCACCGCCCGGAAAAGCATTTCCCCGGTGTCCGGCCCGGCCGCTCCCGTCGGGAGGGACGCCCCGCTATCGACCACGAGTTTAAAGCGGTCACGATGGCCCATCTCGTCCCGGGCGGTTATCTGATACACACCCGGGGCAGGCGGTTCGAAGTAATACTTCCCCTGATCGTTAGTGTGGCCCTGTGCTACCGGCGCGTTGTTATCCAGGCTCCTGATGGTCACGGTGGCTCCCTGGATGGGCGTGCCATCGTCAAAGGTCACCCGGATCAGGTACACGCCTGGTTCGGCCTCGGCGAGCATCCGGTGCGCCGCGGCCGTTAGCGGTAGGGTCAGGCACAGGCACATCGCCAGCAGCAAGGTCGGAAGTCTCATTGGATCATCTCCGGTCGCACCTGCTGCACTAGGCGCACCGCGAATCCGGTGAGCGCCGCTTCGGCTAGCAGGACCGGAAGGTAGGCGGCCGCTAGCAGATTCGCGAGGGAGAAGGGCCCCTTGGCATACAAGTCAGCGCTCAGCACCAGAAAGCCGATCAGCAGGCTCACCGCCATTACCAGTGCCGCGCCGCCGCCGAAGACGCCGCGGATGGTCACCGGCAGCCGCCGCAGACGGGGGAAGGCAAGACCAGCCAGGAGGGCGGGCAGCCCCATGATCAACAGATTTACCCCTAGGGTGGTCAGGCCACCGTGCTGGAACAGGAGCGCCTGCAGCAATAGTCCTAGGAAGACGGCCAGCGGCGCCCGCCGCCCCAGGAACACGCCGGTCAAACCCAACAGCACCGGGTGGATGCTGGTAACCCCCACGGGGATGCGCAGCAGGGAAGAAACGAAAAAGGCGGCGGCCAGGAGTCCCACGCGCGGCACTTCCTCCGCCTTCAGCTCCCGGGCCGAGTACCACAGCAAGCCGCCGGCGGCAGCCGCTGCCGCACCCACCACACTGGGACTGAGCACCCCGTCGGCGATATGCAAACCTGCCTCATCTCCTTCCGAAACTTAAACAAAACAAAAGACCACAAAGCCCGCTTCCTTACATAGAAGCCACAAACCTTCGTGGTCGGTTCTTCCGCGTGTTAGATTGTTCAGGGAAACCGGTTGGCAAACCAAAATCGCCGGAGTTTCAACTCCGGTTCGGCGGCCTTCCTAGCCGCGCTGATATCGTAAGTTTACCATGGATCGGTTGCCCAAGCAATACCCAACATTGAAAACGGCAGACAAAGGATGGGAAGACTAGGGGTATGGACGGCAATTTCAAGCCGATGGAACCGGTTTCCTGGCCCGCCCCGTTTGATGACCCGGCGTTTGTGCACCAGGTGAAGTGGGACGGCATCCGGATTCTGGCCCGGGTGGAACCGGGCGGTGTGACGCTGCGTACTCGCTACGGCAGGGACCGGACGGACAACTACCCCGAACTGCAGGAACTCGGCGGCCTCCTCCGGGGAACGGACGCCCTCTTGGACGGCGAAGCCGTAGTCCTGGACGATGCGGGACGGCCAAGTTTCGGGCGGATCCTGCGGCGGGACCGGTCGCGGGCGGCGAACGCCGCCCTGCGCCGCGCCTTACCCGTGTATTACGTGGCGTTTGATGTGTTGTTCCTGAACGGAGAACCGCTGCTGGGCCGGTCCTTTTCGGAACGCCAGGAGATTTTGGCCGATGTGCTCCAGCACGGGGAGCAGGTTACGGTTTGCCGGAGCCACGCGGAGGGAGTGGAGCTGTTTGCCGCTACCGGCCGGTTGGGCCTGGAGGGGATCATCAGCAAGGAACTGGCCGGCCGTTATCATCCGGGTCGGAAACACCCCACGTGGCGCAAGGTGAAGCACTTCCGCCGGTTGAACGCGGTGGCGGGCGGGGTGTTCCTGAAACAGGGCCGGGCGAACGCCCTGCTCCTGGGGCTGTACGACGAGCGGGGTCTGATTTATGTGGGGCGGGCGGCCAGCGGCCTGAGTGCGGCGGACCTGGTTTCGCTGACCGCACTAGCCCGCGCCCACGAAACCTTCCGTTCCCCGTTCGTAGAGCCGCCCACCGCTGGGCGGGGCCTCAAGGTGGTCTGGCTGGCCGTACAGCCCACGGTGGTTGTCCGGTACAACGGCTGGACCGACCAGGGCCGGTTGCGCAACCCGGTGATCGAGGGGTTTAGCACCGTCCCAGCCGCAGAATGCGTTTTCCCCTAGCCAGCATTAAAGCGACAAGGCGCAGTATCGGTTTCCGACAAAGGGATCAATCACAATCCCGGCTGTCGGAAACTCTAGCTGCGCCTTGTCACCTTTTAGTATGCTTGCGGAAACCGGGTATTTATACTGGAAACAACCCTGAACAAGGCTTTTACCCGTTTTTGCCGCCGGACCCAGTTTTATTCAACGACTTTTCGCCGGCCTTTACCAGTTTACGTACCATTTGCCCGCCGATCTTTCCCGCTTCCCGCGCGCTCAGCCCCTTGCCGCTCTGCAGCTCGTCGTCAAGGTGCAGCTCGCGGGCGGTTTCCCACTTCAGCTGTTCGTATTTCTCCTTGCGCCGGTTTTTCTTCTTGGGCACAGGTCATCACCTCGCTCATATATTTCTACCCTGAGCGGAAAAATATTCTGGACCGGGCAGTGACGGGAAGAAATTTTGGCACTTTGTTCGGAGATGACTGTTAACGGCCGCACCAGCCACGTCCAGTACTGTTTGTAAAATAGGGTGAGCCTTGACAACGGCAGGACGCCAGTTTACCTTGAAAGCAGGTGCAGTTAGTACGTAAAGATAAACGACTTCGAGTGGGATGCGCGAAACGCCGGGTACAGCCGGGTACATGTGAGGAAAGGTACGGGCTATTCCCCGACGATGTCGAAGAGGTCTTCTACTAGAACCTGATGCAATCCTGGATAGCCGAAGGGATACACCGAAGATTGTTTAACAAGCACGGGAGAGAACTCGCAAGGAAGGTGAGAAAGTGCAGGGCAAGCGTGCGGTCAGGCTCCTGCCCTGGCCGGTCACCCTGATCGGGGCCTACCACGAAGGTAAGCACAACGTGATGACCGCCTCCTGGGTAAGCCAGGTTTCCTTCAGGCCGCCCCTTGTGATGGTCTCCATCGCGCCGGAGCGGCATACTTACGGACTCATCCAGAAGAGCGGAGAGTTTGTGGTCAGCATTCTGACGGCGGACCAGGCGGAAGTCGCCCAGTTCTGCGGCTCCCGCTCAGGGCGTGACGTGGACAAAATCTCCGCCCTGGGGCTCAAGACCCGGTCCGGCCAGGCGGTGAAAGTCCCGGTGCTCGAAGACTGCCTGGCAAACATCGAGTGCCGCGTCGTGGCCACCCACCCGGCGGGGGACCACGTGCTGTTCGTGGGGGAGGTTGTCGGGGGCTCTGCCATCCGCCCGGACGCTCCCCCGCTGCTGATGCTGGACTGGAAGCCCGGAAAATTCAGCCCCATCGGGAGCGGGTAGGCAAACTTGGGGCTTGCCTGTTCCCACTCCCTTAGTAGGCGCGCATTTATGAGAAATGCCCGCCTAGACTGCTTATCCCATACATCCTAGGCAAAAACCTCTGGGTCCTGCGGATAACCGAATACAAGGAAAAACCGGCGCTGTTTGCCTGTAATCCGTATACGCTGATCGTGTCTGTTGATGGAACACAGCACGATTGTCGGCAGCGTATGTGATAATGCCGGGATCCGCTACCTTCAGCGGTTCCCGGAAGGAGGGTCGCTAATGCCGCGGGTCCTAGTGGACGGCCGCGAACTCGATCTAACCAACGTTGACAAAACCTACTGGCCGGACGGGCGAACCAAGGGAGACCTGATCGCTTACTACAGCGGGGTTGGCGAGTACGCCGTCCGGTACCTTGATGGGCGGCCGGTGGTCATGAGCCGGTATCCCGACGGCATCAGCGGGAAGCATTTTTACCAGAAGGAATGCCCCGAGTCGGCTCCGGAGTGGATCGAGACCGTTCCTGTAGCCCACGACAACGGGACGCGGATCGTAAACTACGTGGTCTACCGGGGCGTTGAAACGCTGGTATGGCTGGCAAACCTGGGCTGCATTGAGATGCACGCCTTGCTAGCGCGGGCCGACCGGCTGGAATTTCCCGATCTAGCTGTGCTCGACCTAGACCCGGCGGCCGGCACCACCTTTCGCCAGGTAACCGCGGTGGCGCTCCTGGTGCAGACCCTGCTGGGCGAGTTCGGATTGGCCGGTTTCCCAAAGACCTCGGGGGCGACCGGGGTACACATTTTCATCCCCCTGGAGCCGGTGTACACTTACC
Source organism: Candidatus Desulfopertinax cowenii (assembly GCA_001899445.1). Lineage (GTDB taxonomy): Bacteria > Bacillota > Desulfotomaculia > Desulfotomaculales > Desulforudaceae > Desulfopertinax > Desulfopertinax cowenii. The sequence continues at coordinate 254,626 of MPOA01000002.1, forward strand.
GGGAGGTGACGCAGGCGATGGAGGCGGCCGCCCGGCTGATTACCAATGTCTGTGATTTCGCGACGACCGAAAGGGTGGTGGACCGGCGGGCCGGGAAGGTGTACATCGATTACCTGCAGAACACGTTCGGGAAAAGCATGGCCTTTCCGTACAGCGTGCGGCCGTTGCCGGGGGCACCGGTGTCCACTCCCCTGGACTGGCCGGAGTTGGCGAACCTGGAGGATCCGTCCCGATTTAATATGCGTACCGTTCTAGAGCGCCTACAAAACCGGGGCGATCCCTACGCGGGGCTGTTCCGCCGGCGCTACCGCCTTGAACCCTTACTGGGCCTGGGAGGCGTACCTGCCCGGGCCAAAGACATGTAGGGCGCCAAACCGCCGGAAATACATACTTTTTCAGCGGCAAGCGATCTTTCGGCAGGAAATAACATTAGTGCTCCCGAATCCCATGGCAAATTATGCAGGAGGGCTTTTTGTGGAGCACATCTACTGGCTGGCCTGGGCGGCGGTCTGGCCGGCAGGGGCCAGGCGGTTTTTGAACCTGGTGGAGCAGCTGGGCTCGGCCAAACGGGCGTGGGACGCGGGAGAGCGCGAACTGGTGGTGGCGGGGCTTAACCGGGCGCTGGTCCGGGAACTCGTAGCGCGGCGGGCCAAACTCGATCCGGTGGTTGTGCAGAAACGCGTCCGGGAAATCGGGGCCCGGCTGGTCACCTGGATTGATGAGGATTACCCGGAACGTCTCCGTCATATCTACGATCCGCCGGCCGTACTCTTTGTTCTGGGAGAATTGGGGTTTCAGGAGTCGGCCCCCGCCGTGGCCATCGTGGGCTCGAGAAAGGCCACCCCGTACGGCCGGACGGTGGCCCGGAAGCTGGCCGCCGACCTGGGTTCGTGCGGGCTGGTGGTGATCAGCGGTATGGCCCGAGGGATTGATGCCGCTGCGCACCTGGGTGCCTTGGACACCGGGGCGGGAACGGTGGCCGTGCTGGGTTCGGGGTTGGACGTGGTCTACCCCCGGGAAAACGAGCGGCTGATGGAGAGAATCGCGGCCGGCGGCCTCGTGGTCAGCGAGTTTCCACCGGGTTCGGAGCCCCTGGCCTGGCATTTCCCGCTCCGCAACCGGATCATCAGCGGGCTTTCCCAGGCCGTGGTGGTGGTGGAGGCGGGTGAGCGTAGCGGGGCGCTGATTACCGCCGAACTAGCCCTGGAACAGGGGCGCGACGTGCTGGCTGTGCCCGGCAACGTCAACAATCCGTACAGTCGCGGTTCCAACCGCCTGATCAAGCAGGGGGCGCGGTTGGTGGAGGACGCCGGGGACGTACTGGAAGAACTCGGCCTGAACACGCTTTTCCCCGGGGCCAAACCCGGCGGTTCCGGCACGGCCCGGTTGGGTCCGGATGAAAAACTGGTGCTGGAGTCCCTTCAGGGAGAGGGTTTATCGGACCAAGTGCTCATTGAATTGACCGGCTTGCCAGCTTCAAGACTGGGAGCCGTATTGGCCCATCTAGAGATCAAAGGATTTGTACGCCGGGCACCCGGTGGGTTATACTACTCCTTACACCGTAGCTGATAATCGCGACCGCGGTCGGTGAGTTTCCCAAAGACCGGGTCCTGTATCCGCCGGTGAAGATTCTATCACTAGGGACCGGGGTGGCTTCATTGACAAAAACATTGGTGATTGTCGAGTCTCCGGCCAAGGCCCGGACGCTCGGCAAGTTTTTGGGAAAGAAATACGAGATCCGGGCTTCCATGGGACACGTCCGGGACCTGCCTCGCAGCCAGTTCGGCGTAGACGTGGACAACGGGTTTCAACCCAAGTACATCACCATCCGGGGCAAGGGCGAGGCGATCAAGGAACTGCGTGCCGCCCGGAAAAAGGCGAGCCGAGTACTGTTGGCTTCCGACCCCGACCGGGAGGGGGAGGCCATTGCCTGGCACCTGCAGCAACTGCTGAAGATCGATCCCGACGAACCCTGCCGGGTGGAATTCAATGAGATCACCAAGCAGGCGGTGCTGGAGGCCGTTAAGCACCCCCGGAAGATCGACCCGGGCCGGGTGAACGCCCAGCAGGCCCGACGGATCCTGGACCGGCTGGTAGGGTACAACTTGAGCCCCCTGCTTTGGCGTAAGGTGCGTAAGGGGCTAAGCGCGGGCCGGGTACAGTCGGCGGCTGTCCACCTGTTGTGCGAGCGGGAGCGGGAAATAGAGGCCTTTGTGCCCGAGGAGTACTGGACGCTTGTCGTGACGCTCACGACAGGCGCGAACCAGGAAAAGTTCAAGGCCCGGCTTCACGGACACGCCGGAGAAAAGATCGTGGTGCCCAATGAGGACCGGATGAAGCAGATCCTGGCCGACCTCGACGGAGTGGCTATGCGCGTGGCCGAGATCATGCGGAAGAAGAAGGTCCGAAAACCCCATCCCCCGTTTACCACCAGCACCCTGCAGCAGGAAGCTTACCGCCGCCTGAACTTCACCACCCGCAAGACTATGCAGGTCGCCCAACAGCTGTACGAGGGGCTGGGTCTGGGCAAGGAGGGACCGACCGGTCTGATCAGTTATATCCGGACTGATTCAACCCGGGTTTCGGCCGTTGCCCAGGATGAAGCCCGGGAGTATATCCGGGAAAGCTTCGGCCCGGAGTTCGTGCCGCGCGAGCCGCGCGTTTACGCCAGTAAGGGCAAGGCACAGGACGCGCATGAGGCCATCCGCCCAACCTCCGTGTTCCGGACTCCGGACGCCGTGCAGAAATACCTAAACAAGGATCAGCTGCGCCTGTACGAATTGATCTGGTCCCGGTTCGTGGCCAGCCAGATGGCCTCCGCCGTACTCGAGATCACCCGGGTCGATATCGCCGCCGGGGAATACGTCTTCCGGGCGACCGGCTCCATTGTCAAGTTTCCGGGTTTCATGCAGGTGTACGCCGAGTTGCGGGATGACGCCCGGGAAAACGAGGAAGAGGACGGGGTGCTCCCCCCGCTGAAAAAGGGCGAACAGCTCAAGGTGGTGCGTAAAAAGCCCAGCCAGCACTTTACCCAGCCGCCGCCGCGATACACCGAGGCCACCCTGGTGCGCACCCTGGAAGAACTGGGTATCGGTCGTCCTAGCACTTACGCGCCGGTGGTGGAAACCATCCAGCGGCGGGGCTACGTGGTCCGCCGCGGCAAGACCCTGTATCCTACTGAACTAGGACTGGTGGTGGACGATCTGCTGCGGGAGAATTTCCCGAATATCATCAGCGCCGAGTTCACCGCCGAGATGGAGGAACAGCTGGACCGGATTGAAGAGGGTGCTTTGGAGTGGGATAAGGTGCTTGCGGATTTTTACCGGCCCTTCCGCCAGGAGGTAAGCCGCGCGGAGGAGAAAATCGACCGGCTGCGTCTGGACGAGGACGAGGTCACCGATGAGGAGTGCCCTAAGTGCGGGCGAAAAATGGTGGTCAAGATGGGCCGTTACGGCCGGTTCCTAGCCTGTCCCGGTTTCCCGGAATGCCGCCAGACCAAACCGATTCTGGAGCAGACCGGGCTGGCTTGCCCGAAGTGTGGCGGACAGGTGGTGGTCCGCCGGACTAGGAAAGGAAAGGTATTCTTCGGGTGTGCCGAATACCCGGAATGTGACTTCGTCACCTGGGATCAGCCCATGGGGGAGAAGTGCCCCCAGTGCGACGCCTTTCTGGTCAAGAAAACGGCTCGGAAAAGCGCTACCTATACCTGTGCCAATCCGGAGTGCGGTTTTAAAGAGCGCGCAAGCCTGGAGGGGGATGGTTCTGGTGTCCGGTGCCGTGGTAGTGGTGGGGGCCGGATTGGCCGGGTCGGAAGCAGCCTGGCAACTGGCCCGACGCGGCGTTAAGGTGGAGCTTTACGAGATGCGCCCGCACCGGAGCACGCCAGCGCACACCACGGGGTGGTTCGCGGAACTGGTATGCTCCAATTCCCTGCGGGCGGAGGCGCTGACGAACGCGGTTGGCTTGCTCAAGGAGGAGGCCCGGCGGCTCGGTTCCCTGATTATGGCCTGCGCTGATGCGCACCGGGTGCCCGCGGGCGGGGCGCTGGCCGTGGACCGCGAACGTTTTGCCGCTGCGGTTACCGAAAAACTGACCGCCGAGCCGCTGGTCACCATCCACCGCGAAGAGGTTCGGACGTTGCCCCCCGACGGGCCGGTGATTCTGGCCACCGGACCGCTGACTTCCGGTGCGCTGGCCGAGAGTATTCGGGAATTGACCGGCCACGAATACCTGTACTTTTTCGACGCGGTCGCTCCAATTGTTACTCTGGATTCGATCGACCAGAGCCGAGTTTTCCGGTCCTCCCGGTATGACAAGGGAGAGCCGGCCTACCTGAACTGTCCCATGACCCGGGAGGAGTACGAGCGCTTCTGGGAAGCCCTGGTGACCGCCGGGCGGGCGCCGCTGAAGGCCTTCGAGCGGGAAACCCACTTCGAGGGCTGTCTGCCGGTGGAAATAATCGCCGCCCGGGGCCGCGACACCCTGCTGTACGGTCCCTTGAAACCCGTGGGACTGGTTGACCCGCGCACGGGGGAGCGGCCTTACGCGGTGGTGCAGCTCCGCCAGGACAACCGGGAGGGCACCCTTTACAACCTGGTGGGATTCCAGACCAACCTGAAGTGGGGCGAACAGAAGCGAGTGTTTCGCCTGATCCCGGGGCTGGAAAACGCCGAGTTTGTGCGTTACGGAGTGATGCATCGGAACACGTATATCAACGCGCCGCTTTTACTGAAACCCACTCTCCAGTGCAGGAAGAGACCGGAGCTGTTCGTCGCCGGGCAGCTGTCAGGAGTGGAGGGGTACGTGGAATCGGCGGCCGCCGGACTGGTGGCCGGCATCAACGCTGCCCGGCTGATCCAGGGCCGGGAGCCCCTGGTGTTTCCTCCCGAAACCGCCCACGGGGCCCTGATCAACTACATCGTAACCGCCGATCCCCGGAACTTCCAGCCCATGAACGTCAATTTCGGCCTGTTCCCGCCATTGCCCGGGAAACGTATCCGGCGCAAGCAGGAGCGCAACCTGGCCCACGCGCGCCGGGCGCTGGAAACACTGCAGGAGTGGCTGGCCGCGAAGGGAGAAAGCAGATGTATCACTTGATCGACGGTTTTTTGGCGTACCTGAAAACCGAGCGGCAGGCCTCTTCCTGCACGGTCTTGGCTTACCAGCGGGACCTGTTCGCGGGTGTCGACTACTTTGCCCGCCAGCTGGGGAAACCGGACGAAGAACTGCGGGCTGCGGACATCGACCTCCTGCTTTTCCGCCGCTACCTTGCCTTCCTGGGGCAGGCGGGCCTGGCCCGGACCACCATCGCGCGCAAGGTGGCGGCCTGGTGCTCTTTCTTTCGCTATTTGAGCCGGGAAAACCAGGTCGAAGCCAACCCGTTGTCCGGCGTGTCCGCACCGCGGCTACGGCGGCGGCTGCCCGAAGTGTTGTACCCCGAAGAGGTGGGAGTGCTAGTCGAACTCCCGGACGACAGTCCCAGGGGCTTGCGGGACCGGGCGTTTTTGGAAACGCTGTACGCCGGGGGCTTACGGATATCCGAACTGGCCGGGCTCGATTTGGCGGACCTGGATCTGGAGCGGGGTTACGTCCGGGTGCTGGGCAAGGGCAACCGGGAACGCCAGGTGCCCCTGGGCGGTTATGCGGTACAGGCCCTGCGCCGCTACCTCGCCGAAGGGCGCCCCGCTCTGGTTCGGAGCAAAAAACAAACGACGGCTGTCTTTCTTAATTACCGTGGAGAGCGGCTTTCGGTCCGGGGGGTGCATTTGATCTTTACCGGTTACCTAAAGCGTCTGGCGCCCGACCAGCAGGCCGGTCCGCATCTGCTGCGGCATTGTTTCGCTACCCACCTGCTGGACGCCGGCGCCGACCTGCGGTCGGTCCAGGAACTTTTAGGCCACGCTCGGCTATCCACCACCCAGATCTACACCCGGGTTTCCGTCGACCGGTTGCAGGAAATGTACCGCCGCGCCCACCCCCGCGGCCGGCGGCGGGGGAAATGAAGTAGAGCGTTCCTATTTATGAGAAGACTATTCTTAGTAAAGTAAGTTCGAATTTCGCCCGAGAGGTGAGCTTGAATGTTCACAGGCACCACCATCGTGGCCGTAAAAAGAGACGGCGCCACGGCCATCGCCGGTGACGGCCAGGTCGGTCTCGGCAGCGGCGTTATTGTCAAACAAGGGGCAATCAAGATCCGCCGCCTGTACAAAAACCGCATCCTGGCCGGTTTCGCGGGCAGCGTGGCCGACGCCTTCGCCCTGTTTGAGCGATTCGAAGGCAAACTGGAGGAAACGCAGGGCAACCTGTCCCGGGCAGCCGTCCAGTTGGCCAAGGACTGGCGCACCGACAAGTACCTGCGGCGGCTAGAGGCGCTCCTCGTGGTGGCTGACCGCGACCACGTATTCATGATTTCGGGCGGTGGAGAAGTGATTGAACCGGACGACGGTATCGTGGCGGTCGGCTCCGGGGGCGCGTACGCGCTGGCGGCGGCACGGGCCCTGGCCCGGCACACCGACCTGCCGGCGACGGAGATCGCCCGGGAGGCGCTGGCCATTGCGGCCGAGATTTGTGTGTACACTAATGACCGGATCACGGTGGAGGAACTATAAGTAAAGCCTTCGGACGTAGCCCAGTACACTCCCGGCTGGGGACGATTACGGTTTAGGAACCATAAATAAACCTTAAAACCTTGCGGAAGGAGAATTCCTGGTGGAACTGACGCCCCGGCAGATCGTGGCCGAACTGGACAAGTACATCGTCGGGCAAGATGAAGCGAAACGGGCGGTGGCGGTGGCCCTGAGGAACCGTTACCGCCGGTCGCGGCTTCCGGAGGATCTGCGAGAGGAAGTCATGCCCAAAAACATTTTGATGATCGGACCCACGGGGGTGGGCAAGACCGAGATCGCCCGCCGCCTGGCCCGGCTGGTGAATGCACCCTTTGTGAAGGTCGAGGCCACCAAGTTCACCGAAGTGGGTTACGTGGGCCGGGACGTGGAAGGCATGGTCCGCGACCTAGTGGAAACGTCCATCCGGATGGTGCGGCTCGAGAAGCTGGCCGAGGTGGAACAAAAAGCGGCCCGGCTGGCCGAGGAGCGGATCGTGGAACTGCTGGCCCCCCTGCCCGAAAAGGAAGCCCCTGGGCGTAATCCCCTAGAGATGCTGCTGGGCACAGCACGCCCGGACCCGCAGGCAGAATCCGTTTACGAGCAACGTGTCCGGCGGGTGCAGTTCGAACGGGAAGCCCTGCGTAACAAGCTGGCCCGCGGCGAACTGGAGCATGAGCATCTGGAAATCGAGGTGGAAGACCGGCCCACGTCCACCCTGGAAGTTTTTTCCGGACAGGGCGTGGAGGAAATGGGAATCAACCTGAACGATCTGCTGGGAAACATCTTCCCCAGGAAAAAGAAAAAGCGCCGGGTCACGGTCGCAGAAGCGCGGAAGATCCTGGCCCAGCAGGAGGCCCAGAAACTGATCGACAACGAGGAAGTGACCGCCGAGGGAATCCGGCGCGCCGAGGAGTCGGGGATCATCTTCCTGGACGAAATTGACAAGATCGCGGGGCGGGATACCGGGTCGGGCCCCGACGTTTCCCGCGGGGGCGTACAACGCGATATCCTGCCGCTGGTCGAGGGCTCCACGGTGGTCACCAAGTACGGATCGGTCCGCACCGACCACATCTTGTTCATTGCTGCGGGTGCCTTCCACACGTCCAAGCCTTCCGACCTGATTCCCGAACTGCAGGGCCGTTTTCCGATCCGTGTCGAATTGCAAAACCTGACCGAGGATAATTTTTTGCAGATCCTGACCGAGCCCCAAAACGCGTTGATCAAGCAGTATAAAGCGTTACTGGCTACAGAGGGCGTTAAGCTCGAATTTTCTAAAAATTCGCTTGTCGAAATCGCCAAAATCGCTTATACTGTTAATGATCAAACGGAGAATATCGGTGCGCGCCGGCTGCACACGGTGCTGGAAAGGTTACTCGAGACTATTTCCTTCGAGGCCCCGGATATTGAGCCGAAACACGTTCTGATCGACGAACAGTATGTCCGGGAAAAACTGGGTGAGCTGGTGCGGCGTGAGGATTTAAGCCGTTACATCCTTTAGCCGTGCAAGGGAGCTTCGAGCAGATGACTCTACTCGAAAAGTGCCGCGCAATCAACCGTATTTTGCAGAAATCCGCCGGTTACACGGTGGATTTTGGCGAAATGGCTCAGGTGCTTTGTGCCAACCTTGGGGCTAACGTCTACATTCTGGACGATCAGGGCCGCATTCTGGGGGCGGAGTTCCTGGACGACTTCTCCTGTGAAGTGGTTCGGTCCATTATTTACCAGTCAGGCTTTCCCCGGGAATACAACGCGTGGCTACTGGGGATTCCCACAACCTACTCCAACTTTTGCCAGACCAAAAATGCCTGTATTTTTAAGGCGTATGAACATTGCCAGTTTGTTGACAAGGTAACGACCGTGGTGCCCATCGTGGGTGCCGGCAAGCGCTTGGGAACCCTAGTGCTGGCCAAGTTCGGCGAGGAGTTTACCAATGACGACCTGATCCTGGCCGAGATCGGGGCGGCGGTGGTGGGGATGGAAATCCTGCGCGCCCAGGTGGGCAAGATGGAAGAGGAGGCCCGTAAACGGGCGGCGGTGCAGGTCGCCCTGGGTACGCTTTCCTACTCGGAACTGGACGCGGTACGGCACATTTTCGAACAGCTGGATGGCGAAGAGGGGCTGTTGGTGGCCAGCAAAATTGCGGACCGGGTCGGAATCACCCGTTCGGTGATCGTCAACGCCTTGCGCAAGTTTGAAAGCGCGGGGGTGATCGAGTCCAAGTCCCTGGGGATGAAGGGCACCTACATCAGGGTGTTGAACAACCGTTTGCTCGACGAATTGGCCCGAATGAAACACAGTTAGCGGGATGAGTAAAATGCTGGCGAGTAAGTGGGCATAAGTGAAATGTTTCGGGCAAATACGTATTAGCTTGCGTACTCCTGGAACCTGTGCTAAAATCTGTCCTGGTGCCAACTACACACGTTGCCGGATTGCGGTCGTGGTGCCCTTTTGGGGTCCGGCCGCAAGGTGAGGGCAGCGGAGGCTTAAAACCACGTGGAGGGAGGTGTAACAGTGGCGATAGTGACCATGAAGCAGTTGCTTGAGGCCGGGGTGCATTTTGGCCACCAGACCCGCCGGTGGAATCCCAAGATGGCCCCTTATATTTTTACGGACCGCAACGGTATTTACATCATCGACCTCCAAAAGACGGTCCGCAAAATCGAAGAAGCCTACAATTTCATCAAGCAGATTGTGGCCGAGGGTCAGACAGTCCTGTTCGTCGGTACGAAGAAACAGGCGCAACTGACGGTGGCCGAGGAAGCCGAGCGGTGCGGTATGTTCTACGTGAATCAGCGCTGGCTGGGCGGGATGTTGACCAACTTCCAAACCATCCGCAAGCGGATCAACCGGTTGAAGGAGTTGGAAAGGATGGAAGCCGGGGGCCGGTTCGAGGCGCTGCCCAAAAAGGAAGTGGCCGAGCTGCTCCACGAGAAGAACCGGCTGGAAAAGTACCTTAAGGGTATCAAGGAGATGAACAAGTTGCCGGGTGCGCTATTCGTGATTGATCCGCGCAAGGAGCGCATTGCGGTGGCTGAAGGCCGGAAGCTGGGTATTCCCATCGTGGCGATCGTGGACACCAACTGTGATCCCGACGAAATCGACTATATCATTCCCGGCAACGATGATGCGATTCGGGCCGTCAGGCTGCTGACCAGCCGAATTGCCGACGCCGTTCTGGAAGGGCGTCAGGGAGAGCAATTGGCGGCCGAGGAAGCCGAGGGGCAATTGGACCAGGAAATGCTTCAGGAAAAGGTCCAGGAAGCATAATAAAGGCGGGGGCCCAGCCCCTGCCTTTTTCTCTTGGCCGGATGGCGGGCAGGCGCGCAATTTAGGACCGCGTTTGGGTTATAATGAAGGCCAGGAAAACAATGCGGAAAATCATGGCTTTAGGGGGCTTCGAATATTATGGAAGTGTCTGCAAAACTGGTTAAGGAACTGCGCGAGCGCACCGGCGCCGGAATGATGGATTGCAAAAAGGCCCTGGTGGAAACTGGCGGTGACCTGGAGAAGGCGGTCGACTACCTGCGGGAAAAGGGGTTGGCCGCGGCGGCCAAGCGGGCCGGGCGGAAAGTGTCCGAGGGTATGATTGAGAGTTACATTCACGGCCTAGGCAAAATCGGGGTGCTTGTGGAGGTCAACTGCGAAACTGACTTCGTGGCGAAGACCGACGAGTTCCGGGCCTTTGCCCGGGACATCGCCATGCAAGTGGCCGCGTCCCGGCCGGAGTATGTCGGGCGCGACGACGTGCCTGCGGAGATCCTCGAGAAGGAAAGAAATATCTTGCGGGCCCAGGCCCTGAACGAGGGCAAACCGGAAAAGATCGTCGACAAGATGGTGGAGGGACGCCTGGAGAAATTCTTTCGGGAGAAGTGTCTGCTGGAGCAGCCGTTTATTAAAAACCCGGACATCACGGTCCAGGACCTGCTCAAGGAAACCATCGCCCGGCTGGGGGAGAACATGGTGATCAGTCGGTTTACCAGGTATGAGCTGGGTGAGGGAGCGGCGGAGCAACAGGATTAGCGTTCCGTGACCAGCACGGGCAGGAAAAGAGGGGTAGCCGTCGAATAGGTCTTGGCAAACAGGAGGGTCCTTATTGATTACTCCCAGGTACCGGCGCGTGATCCTCAAATTGAGCGGAGAAGCCCTGGCCGGAAAACAGGGGTACGGTATAAATCCGGAAATCGTAGCCTATATCGCCTCGGAGATAAAGGAAGTGATCCAGCAGTTTCGGGTGGAAATGGCGATCGTGGTAGGCGGTGGCAACATCTGGCGCGGGGTAGCCGGCAGTGCCAAGGGTATGGATCGGGCCACGGCGGACTACATGGGTATGCTGGCCACGGTGATCAATTCCCTGGCCCTGCAGGACGCGCTGGAAAAGGCGGGTGTCGATACCCGCGTGCAGGTTGCCATTGAGATGCGGGCGATCGCCGAGACGTATATCCGCCGACGGGCGATCCGCCACCTGGAGAAGGGGCGGGTGGTGATCTTTGCGGCCGGGACGGGAAACCCTTACTTCTCCACCGATACCACGGCGGCGTTGCGGGCGGCCGAAATCGAGGCCGAGGCGATCCTGATGGCCAAGCGGGTGGACGGCGTTTATGACTCCGACCCGATCAAAAACGCGCAGGCCAAAAAGCTGGATACGCTGACCTACATTGAAATGCTGAACCGGGGCCTGGGAGTCATGGATGCCACGGCCGCGTCGCTATGCATGGAAAACGGCATTCCGGTGATGGTGTTTAGCATTTACGAACCCGGTAATATCAAGCGGGCCGTACAGGGCGAAAATATCGGGACTTTTATCGGGAGTGAGGATGAATGCGCGAACATTTGGAAGCAGCCGAACTCAACATGAAAAAGACCATCGAGGTGGTCCAAAAGGATTTTGCTTCCCTGCGTGCCGGGCGGGCTACCCCGGCCCTGCTGGACAAGATCACCGTTGATTACTACGGTACGCCGACCCCGATAAACCAGCTGGCGACCGTTTCCGTGCCGGAGACGCGGATGTTGGTGATCCAGCCCTGGGACAAGAGCACCATCGCGGAGATTGAAAGGGCGATTCTCAAGTCCGACCTGGGGATCACGCCGACCTCCGATGGGAACATCATCCGGTTGGTTGTGCCCCAATTAACCGAGGAGCGGCGCCGCGAACTGGTAAAGTATCTAAAAAAGAGAGGCGAGGAAGGCAAGGTAGCGATCCGCAATATCCGCCGTGACACCCTGGAGCAGTTGAAGGCGCTCAAGGACGGCGGGGGGTTTTCCGAAGACGACTTGCGCCGTGGTCAGGATGAGGTCCAGAAACTGACCGACCGGTACGTCAAGGAGATCGACCGGATCCTGGCGGCCAAGGAAAAAGAAGTAATGGAAATTTAGGCCGTGTCGGAATACCCAGATATTCTTGGTTTTGAGCTGGATGATGCTCTTGCTCGTCTCCACCAGGAAGGGTGGCAGGTGTCGGTGAAGATCACCGCTCCTCCCGGCGTGACACCTCCAGGACCCCTGCGGGTACTACGCCTGGTGGTCACCGGCGAGCGGCGGGCCGAGATCGTCGCCGCACACCAGGGTTGGGGGGAGGGAAACGGCCGGGATGTTCTTCCTGATCACCAATGACTGCATCGCCTGCGGCACCTGTTTGGAATCGTGTCCGGGGCGGGCTATCATCGAGGGTGCCATGTACCGGATCGATCCAGTCAAGTGTGACGGTTGCGGGACCTGCTACCAAGTGTGCCTGGCAGGTGCGGTTATCCAGTACTAGATCGGCCCCCCTATAACCTGGGGGGCCTTCGTAATAGTTCACAGGGGGTGAAACAGGTGGTCAAAGACGGATTACCCGAAGAAGAGACCCTGATCCGGATGCTGGACCGCAAGCGGCTGCCGGTGCACCTGGCGGTAATCATGGACGGCAACGGGCGCTGGGCCGAGAAACGCGGCCTGCCTCGGGCCGCAGGCCACCGGGCCGGGGCTGAAAACCTGCGGGAGGTGGTCCGTTTCTGCGCCGAACTCGGAATAAAATACGTTACTGCTTACGCTTTTTCCACCGAAAACTGGAAGCGCCCGCGGGCCGAGGTAGACCAGCTGATGGCTTTGCTGGTGGAATATCTGTACAAGGAGCTGGACGAAATGGATCGGCAGGGCGTGTGCCTGCGGGCCATCGGCAGCCCGAACGAACTGCCGCCGGATGCCAGGCAGGCCCTGGCGGCGGCGTTGGAGTGCACCCGCGGGAACTCCCGGATCATTGTTAACCTGGCGCTGAACTACGGCGGCCGGCGGGAGCTGGTGGAAGCGATTCGCCGGCTCGGTGCCGAAATCAAGGCCGGCCGGCTGGAGCCCGGGGAGATCGACGAAGACACCGTCCAATCCTATCTGTACACGGCGGGCATTCCCGATCCCGACCTCCTGATCCGCCCGGCCGGAGAATACCGGCTTAGTAACTTTATGCTCTGGCAGTTGGCGTACACGGAGTTCCTGATGACCCCCGTACTCTGGCCCGATTTCGGCCGGGCGCACCTGGCCCAGGCGCTGTTGGAATTCCAGCGCCGCGAGCGGCGTTACGGGGGTTTGAATGTTTGATGTTGCTCCGAATCCTCACCGCCCTGGTTGGCGCGCCCCTGCTCCTGCTTTTCGCCTGGCTGGGCGGACCATACCTGGCGATGGTCATCGCCCTGTTGATTCTGCTGATCCAGAACGAAGTGGTACGGCTGCTCCGCGGGTTGCATCCGCACCGGGGGCTGGTGTTCGCCGGGGGACTGGTGCTGGGGGGGAGCGCGTACTTTTTTACCTTCCAGTTTCCGGGGGCAGCCCTGGCGGTATTGCTGCTCCTGTACCTGGTTTCCATGGTGCTGTTTTTCCCCCGGTTCTCTCCGGCGGCCTGCGCGGGAACCCTCCTGGCCGCCCTTTACCCGGGACTTCTGGTCTACGTCTACCTGCTGCGTACGTTGCCGGACGGCTGGCAATGGCTGCTCCTGGTGCTCCTGGCTACCTGGGCCTTTGATGTCTTCGGCTACTTTACCGGAAAGGTGGTGGGCCGCACCCGGATGACGCCGGAACTGAGCCCTAAGAAAACCCTGGAGGGGTTCGCCGGGGGCCTCCTGGCCGGCGTGGGGGTGGCCGGGGCGGCGGGGCTGATCCTGACCGGGACTTGGGCCTGGCCGTTTCTCCTTCTGGGCCTGCTGATCGGCTTGGGGGCGCAGGTCGGCGACTTGCTGGCCTCGGCGCTGAAGCGTTTCGCGGGGGTCAAGGACGCCGGGCGCCTGCTTCCCGGGCACGGCGGCGTACTCGACCGGTTCGACAGTTTGCTTTTTACCTCCCCGATTGCTTACTATTATATATATTGGTTTATATATATTGGTTAACAAACCGGGGGGTGAACCCGCCGTGGTCCCGTCCGAAAGGGTGCGCAATCTGACCTGGGCCGCCGGGGCGCTGCTGCTGGTGACCCTAAATTTGATCGTCCTGGGATACGCCGCCCACTATCTCCTGCCCATTCTGCTCCCTTTCCTGGTAGCCCTGATTATCAGCCTGCTTATCGATCCGGCGGTCAAATTCTTGCAAACCCGGCTCCGGTTTCCGCGCCCGTTGGCGTCCATGGGGGTAATCCTGGTAATACTGGTCGGCTTAGGTTGCCTACTGACCCTGGCCGTGCTGCGGTTGCTGGCGGAATTGGTGCAGCTGTCCTCGCTGCTCCCGTACCACATCGCCAATTTCCGGCGTATTTTTGAGGAACTAATCGAGGAAGCCGTTACGGTTTACGGTAAACTGCCACCGGCCGCAGCCAGTTACCTGGATGACTTGCTGGCCTCGCTGGTGCGAAGCGTGGAGGGATTCCTGCGCGGCACGCTGGATACCGCCCTGGGCTTGCTATCGGCTGTGCCGCTGATGGTGATCGTGCTGATGGTCACCTTTGTGGCCACCTATTTCATCAGCCGGGACTGGGAAAAACTCTGTGACACTTGGGTGCGGGTAATTCCCGCGCCCTGGGGGGCAAGCAGCCTGCACATTATGCGCCAGGGGTTCGGGGCGTTTATCCAGTTTTTGCGGGCCCAGCTCGTATTGGTCAGCATTACCATGGCCATCACCATTACCGGACTCTTGATCATCGGATCACCCTACGCGGTAACCATCGGCATCATCACGGGCGTTTTCGACCTGCTGCCCATACTGGGTCCGACCACCATCTTCGTGCCCTGGATTTTGTGGTGCATAATAACCGGATCGTATTCTATGGCCCTCAAGCTGTTCATTCTCTACGCCGTGCTGTTCGTGATCCGGGCTTCCCTGGAGGCCAAGGTGATTGCCATGAACCTGGGGGTGCACCCCCTGGCCGTGCTGGCCGCCATGTACATCGGCCTGAAGATTATGGGTATACTTGGAGTAATCCTGGGCCCGATACTGCTGATCATTGTTCAGGGCGCGATCAAGGCAGGGATCCAAGCCCGCGGGGCGAATACTTAAACCTGGTGACACCTGGGGGCAAGGAACTCCCGCGTTCTGGGGGGATGAGCAGCCTACACATTATCGGGTGAGGGCAATTATGACAAAAAGAGTTGCAATTTTGGGCAGTACGGGTTCCATTGGCCGGCAGGCCCTGGACGTGATCCGCGCTCATCCGGACAGATTAAGGGTGGTTGGGCTGGCGGCCGGCCGGAACTGGGAACTGTTGGCGGAACAAGCGGCAGAGTTTGCTCCGGAGATTGTTTCGGTGTGGTTCACGGTGGACGCCGACCGGGTCCGGGTCCGGCTGAGGGACCGCGTAAAGGTCCACGCGGGCGAAGCGGGGCTGCACGCGGTGGCTACCTGGCCCGCAGCGGACATCGTGCTGGTGGCGGTGACCGGCACGGTTGCGCTGGTGCCTACGGTGGAGGCCATTCAGCTCGGGAAGGACGTGGCGCTGGCGAACAAGGAAACGTTGGTGGCGGCTGGCGAACTGGTCACCGAGTTGGCGTCCGGTATGGGGGTGCAGCTTTTGCCGGTGGACAGCGAACACTCGGCGATCTGGCAGTGCATCGCCCACCGGCGCACCGAGGTGACCGGGATCGTGCTCACTGCTTCGGGGGGACCGTTCCGCCGGTTATCCCGGGAAAAGATGCGCGAGGTGACGCCCGAGGCGGCGTTGGCGCACCCGACCTGGAGGATGGGGCCCAAGATCACCGTCGATTCAGCCACGCTGATGAACAAGGGCTTGGAAGTAATCGAGGCCCGGTGGTTGTTTGACCTGGATTATGACCGCATCGAAGTGGTGGTGCATCCCCAGAGTATCATCCATGGTATGGCCCGCCTCCGCGACGGCACAGTACTGGCCTGTCTCAGCACCACCGACATGCGCCTGCCGATCCAGTATGCGCTGAGTTATCCGCAGCGTTGGGAGGCGGAACCAACGCCGGTTGATTTTCATAAGCTGGAAAAACTTACTTTCGAGGTTCCGGACCGGAAGTGCTTTCCCAGCCTGGATCTAGCCTACCAAGCGGGCCGGATCGGCGGGACCATGCCCTGCGTATTAAACGCCGCCAACGAGGTGGCGGTGGCGGCTTTTC
Source organism: Candidatus Desulfopertinax cowenii (assembly GCA_001899445.1). Lineage (GTDB taxonomy): Bacteria > Bacillota > Desulfotomaculia > Desulfotomaculales > Desulforudaceae > Desulfopertinax > Desulfopertinax cowenii. Next base: position 270,761 of record MPOA01000002.1, read on the forward strand.
TCCGGGGAAGCCTCGTCTTTACCGACATTCCGCAGGTGGTGGCGGCGACCATGGAACGGCACACCAGCAAAACCCGGCCCAGCCTGGAGGACATTCTGGAGGCGGAGCGCTGGGCGCGGGAAGCGGCGCAGGCCGCGATTGAAAGGGTGGGTCAATGATCACCGTAATCGCCGTTATTGTTGTTTTCGGCTTGCTCATTTTCATTCATGAATTGGGACATTTCCTGGTGGCCAAGCGGGCCGGGATCCTGGTCTACGAGTTCGCCCTGGGTTTCGGTCCCAAGCTCGCTGGCTTCCGCCGCGGGGACACCGAGTACACCTTGCGGGTCGTCCCGCTGGGCGGGTTTGTGCGTTTTGCCGGCCTGGATCCCCGGGATGAGGAGGTACTCCCGGCCCGGAGCTACAAGTACAAGCCGGTCTGGCAGCGCATGGCGGTGATCGCGGCGGGTCCCTTCGCCAATTTTCTGTTGGCCGTGGTACTCCTGGCCGGGGTGTTCATGGTCCAGGGTCTGCCCACGCCCACCACTACGGTGGACGAAGTGTTGCCCGGGCGCCCGGCGGTGGAGGCGGGCCTCCAGAAGGGGGACCGCATCGTCGCTGTTGACGGCCGGGAGGTAAACACCTGGGACGAACTGGTATCCGAAATCAGCGCCCGGCCGGGGGAACTCCTGCTCCTCACGGTGGAGCGAAAGGGGGGCCGGTTGGACATTCCGGTGGTTCCGGAAACGGAAGCCGGAGTGGGTCGGATCGGGATCACACCCGACGTAAAATCGGTGCCGGCGGGGCTTTTCGCCTCCTTAGCCGGTGGGGTGCAGTATACCGTGCAAATCACGGGGCTGATCCTCGGTTTTCTGGGGCAGATGATTACCGGCCAGGCCCCGGCCGACGTGGGCGGCCCGGTGCGGATCGTGGCCGAGATCGGCACCGCGGCCCAGTTAGGCGTGGTTCCGCTCCTGAATCTGGCCGCCTTCCTCAGCATCAACGTAGGGCTTTTCAATCTGCTGCCGATCCCGGCGCTGGACGGCAGCCGGCTGATATTCCTGGGCTGGGAGGGGATCACCCGCCGGCCGGTCAACCCTGAGCGGGAGGGTGCTTTCCACCTGGTGGGCTTCGCCCTGCTCCTGTTGCTGATCGTGGTAATCACTTACCGGGATATCGCCCAGCTGATGATGTAGGCCGGCAGGCAAGGTTTTGGAGGTTCGGGGTTTGCAGATTTTACGCCGGGAGACCCGGGCAGTCCGGGTTGGCAACGTGCAGGTCGGGGGCGGGGCGCCCGTTTCGGTCCAGACCATGACCAATACGGACACCCGCGACGTGGCCGCAACGGTGGCCCAGATTAGGGAGCTGGCCGCGGTTGGCGCGGAGATCATCCGCCTGGCGGTGCCGGACCAGGAAGCGGCCGAGGCGCTCGCGCCCATCCGGGCCGCGGTACCGGATACGGCCTTGGTTGCCGACATTCATTTCGACTTCCGCCTGGCCCTGGCCGCAATTGAGGCCGGGGTGGATGGCTTGCGTCTCAACCCGGGCAACATCGGCGGCCGGGAAAAGGTGGCGGCGGTGGTCCGGGCGGCGGAGGAGCGCGATGTGCCGATCAGGATCGGGGTGAACGCCGGTTCCCTGGACCGTAAGATCAAAGAGCGGTACGGCGGGGTGACCGCCGAGGCCATGGTGGCCAGTGCGCTGGAACACATAGCGATCCTGGAAGATCTGGGTTTCCAAGAAATAAAGATTTCCCTGAAGGCCAGCAACGTGCCCCTGACGGTAGCTGCCTACCGGTTGCTGGCCCACCGGGTGGATTATCCTTTCCACGTCGGGATCACCGAGGCCGGGACGCTGCGCGGCGGCCTGGTGAAGTCGGCGGTGGGCCTCGGGATCCTGCTGGCGGAGGGAATCGGGGATACCATCCGGGTATCCCTGACCGCGCCGCCCCGGCACGAAGTCTGGGCCGGCTACGAGATCCTGAAGGCACTGGGGTTGCGGCACCGGGGGGTGAAACTGGTGTCCTGCCCCACCTGTGGCCGGACGGAAATTGATATCATCCGGATCGCCACCGAGGTCGAGGAGCGGTTGCAGGGTGTGACCCGGCCGTTGAAAGTGGCTGTGATGGGTTGCGTGGTAAACGGACCTGGAGAGGCCCGGGACGCCGACGTGGGCATCGCGGGTGGAAAGGGCGGAGGGCTTTTGTTCCGCAAGGGGGAGCCGGTACGCACGGTGCCCGAGTCCCGGTTGGTTGACGCCCTGATTGAAGAAATAGAAAAACTCGAACCTGAGGGGGACGAAGATGCGGGCCAGTGAATACCTGATACCAACCTTACGGGAGACCCCGGCCGAGGCCGAGGTGATCAGCCACCGGCTGTTGTTGAAGGCCGGCTTCATCCGGAAGTCAGCGTCCGGCATTTACACGTTGCTGCCCCTGGCGCACCGGGTGTTGCTGAAAATAATGAACATCATCCGCGAGGAGTTGGACCGGCAGGGCGGCCAGGAGATTCTGCTGCCGATCCTGCAGCCAGCCGAGTTGTGGCTGGAGTCCGGGCGCTGGGACGTGTACGGCCCGGAACTTTTCCGGCTGAAGGACCGGCACGGCCGCGATTTCTGCCTAGGTCCCACCCACGAGGAGATCATCACCGAATTGGTGCGGGGTGACCTGCGGTCGTACAAGCAGCTGCCCCTGCTGTTGTACCAGATCCAGAACAAGTACCGGGATGAGCGCCGCCCGCGGTTCGGCCTCCTGCGGGGACGGGAGTTTATCATGAAGGACCTTTACTCTTTCGATCGGGACGAAGCCGGCCTGGAGGTCAGCTACCGCAAGATGTTCGAGGCCTACAACCGGATCTTCAGCCGTTGTGGGCTGGTTTTTCGCCCGGTGGAGGCCGACTCCGGGCCGATCGGCGGCAGCGTTAGCCACGAGTTCATGGTGCTGGCCGGCTCCGGGGAGGCCCTGGTCCTGTACTGCCCGCATGAGGAGTGCGGGTACGCGGCGAACGTGGAAAAAGCCGAAAGCCGGGCGGTACGGCCGCAAGTCATAGAGGAGCCCCGGCCGCTCGAGCTCGTGGCTACCCCGGACATGCGGACGGTGGAGGAGATCACCGCTTTTCTGGGGGTCGGGCCCAAAAACATCGTCAAGACCCTGCTGTACGAAACCGACCGGGGATTGTATGCCGCGCTGGTGCGCGGCGACCGGGAGCTCAATGAGGTCAAACTCCAGAACGCCACCGGGGCGGTGCGCCTGGAAATGGCCGGACCCGAAACGGTCCAGCGGATCACCGGGGCCCCGGTCGGGTTCGCCGGCCCGGTCGGGTTAGACGGTGTTGAACTCGTGGTTGACGAAGAAGTTGCTTTTATGGTTAACTGTATTACCGGCGCGAATCGGGCCGATGCTCATTACCGGAACGTGCAACCCGGAAGGGATTTTTCGTTCGACCGGGTGGCCGACCTGCGGCTGGTCCAGGAGGGCGATCCGTGCCCGCGTTGCGACCGACCCTTGGTGTCGGCCCGGGGCGTCGAGGTGGGTCAGGTGTTCAAGCTGGGTACCAAGTACTCCGAGGCCATGGGGTTGACCTACCTAGATGAGCACGGTGTGGAGCGCCTGGTGGTTATGGGCTGCTACGGGATCGGGGTGACCCGCACCCTGGCGGCGGCCGTGGAGCAGAACCACGACGAGCACGGCATTATCTGGCCGGTGGCGATCGCGCCGTTCACCGTGGTGGTGGTGCCGGTGAACGTCCGGGACGAAATCCAGGTGGAGCTGGCTGGAAAGGCCTACGCCGCGCTCCGCGACGCCGGGGTCGACGTGCTCCTGGACGACCGGGCCGAGCGTCCCGGAGTGAAATTCAAGGACGCCGACCTGGTGGGTTACCCGTTGCGGGTCACGGCGGGCAAGATGGCCGGCAACGGGTTGGTGGAGCTGCGGGTCCGGAAGACGGGGGAGACCCGTCTGCTGGCGGTGGAGGAACTGGTCGAGGCGGTCCGCGCTTTTCTGCAAGCTTAGGGATTCCAGAAGGAGAAGGGGAGCAGTGGGTTGGCTGCCGGGTTACAAAAGGGTCTTTGCCTTCCTTGTTCTGCTAGTTATCGGGATAGCGTTGCTGGCGCCCGTGGGCGTTCTGGCCCAGGACCGAGTGGTGGAAGAGGTCGTGACGTTGCGGGTAGACGGTCCGATTGTGCCCGTGGTGGCGGAGTACCTGGACCGGGGGATCAGCGAGGCGGAACGCCGGGGGGCGGTTTGCGTCATTGAGCTCTCCACGCCCGGAGGACTTTACGACACCACCCAGAAGATCGTCCGGCGGATCCTGAACGCGCACGTGCCGGTGGTGGTGTACGTTTCGCCCGCCGGGAGCTGGGCCAGCTCGGCCGGCACCTTCATTACCATTTCGGCGCACGTGGCGGCCATGGCTCCGGGAAGCCGGATCGGCGCCGCCCACCCGGTGGCGGGTGGCGGCGAGGAATTGTCCGGGGCCCAGGAGGAGAAAATCACGCAGGACGCCGCCGCCTGGGTACGCAGCCTCGCCGAGATGCGCGACCGGAACGCCGAGAAGGCCGAACTGACCGTGACCGAGAGCCGCTCCTACACCGACAAGGAGGCGCTGGAGTACGGCCTGATCGACCTCCGGGTGCAAGACCTGAACGAACTGCTGGCCGCCATCGACGGGAGGCGCGTCACCCTCAACAGCGGGGACGAGGTGCTGCTGTCCACGGCCGGCGCGGTTCCCGAAAGGAAGGATATGACCAGGGTCGAGCGCATCCTCCACACCCTGAGCAACCCGAATCTCGCCTACATCCTGCTCTCCATCGGAATGCTTGGCCTGTTGATGGAGTTTTACAACCCCGGGGCCATTTTCCCGGGGGCGGCCGGGGGCCTGGCCCTGCTCTTGGCGCTGTATTCCCTGGGTACCTTGAATGCTGATTGGAGCGGGGTGCTGTTGATCATTCTGGGGTTTGTCTTGCTTGCCCTCGAGCTGTTCGTGACCAGCTTCGGACTGCTGACGGCCGGGGGCCTGATCGCCGTCACCCTGGGGTCCCTGATGCTGTTCTCCGGGAGTCCGGCGGGTATCGGGATCAATTTCGGGGTGATCGCCGGGGTAGTGGTCGGGATCGCTTTATTTGTGATCATTGCGGGCCAAGCGGTAATTAAGGCCCACCGGCGGCGGGCTACCACCGGGATGGAGGGCATGGTCGGCACGGCCGGTATAGCCCTGACGGTGCTTGATCCCAAGGGCACGGTGTTGTTCGAAGGAGAGCGCTGGCGGGCCCGGGCGGAGAACGGTCCCATCGGGGCGGACGAAGAAGTGGTGGTGGTGCGCGTAGAAGGCCTGAGCCTGGTGGTCCGGCGCCGCGGAGAGCCCTGAACAGACGATCGAAGTAGTCCGCTCCCAGATACTGATAGCGCGTACCGTTCTTGATTATGTAATAAACGGCGACCAGGATGGCGTGGCCCACCGCCACCCGCTTTTTCCCCTAAGGGCGCATCAGCGCTGAACTACTCTGCTGTGGCGTAACTTTACAGGATAGCGTCTCCTGTGTGCCGCTTTAATACCTTGGTGATCTGGAGCATCCGTTTCTTAATGCTGCGCGTGCGGTCCCGGATGACCGTACCGGTGTCATCGGCGACGGCCTGGTCCGCTCATCAACGGAAGGCCGTCCTAATCGCTGGTGGTATTTATCGTAAAACGGTGTAAAGAAACGCTCATCATCCAGCCAGGCGTCCAGTTTGGCCAAGTCTTCCGGAAGTTCAAGCACCTCGGGCGGTAACAGCTGATCCAGGAATGATATTTGTCGGCTTTCTTTCTGCCGAAGGCGAAACCCCTGATGCGGGAGAGTTCCGCCAGAGCCGTGATAATTTGCTCCTTAATTTATTGGTCAAAAGCGTAACACCCCAGGTTCACACGATTTTTTTCTTAAACTTTAGCACACTCAGAGTCAGCAACACCACCGAGAAGACCAGGAGCGACGTAACCTGCCCCACCAGGTAGGGAAAGCCGATGCCTTTGAGCACCACGCCCCTGATGATGTCCAGATAGTAGGTCAGAGGGATCAGGTTGCCGATATAGTATATGATTTGCGGCATGGCTTCCCGGGGGAACAGGAATCCAGAAAGCATGATGCTGGGCAGGAAGACGAAGAAAGACATCTGGATGGCCTGCATCTGGGTTTTGGCGACGTTGGAAATCAGGATCCCCAGCCCGAGCGAGGCGGTGATGAAAAACAGGGTCAGCAGGTACAGCTCCAGCAGGCTGCCCCGGATCGGCACGTCAAACACGCTCACCGCCACCAACAGCGCCACGGTGATCTGCAGGTAGCCCAGGGCGATGTAGGGCAGAATCTTGCCGATCATCAGTTCGTAGGGCCGCACCGGGGTGACGATGAGCTGCTCCAGGGTACCTCTTTCCCGCTCGCGCACGATGCCTATGGAGGTCATCATGACCATGGTCATGGTGACGATGATCCCCAGGATGGCCGGCACCATATAATAGGCGGTGATGCCGTCCGGGTTGTACCACGGCCGCACCCGGATGTCATAAAGAGGCCCGCTGATCGTCATCCTTTGGGCCAGGATCTCCTGGGTTTTGAGCAAGCCGATGGCGTTGGCGACGGCGATGGCCTGGTTGGCGACCATGTTGTCGCTGGCATCGACAATGACCTGCACCTGAGCGGGGGTGCCCCGTTTAAGGCTGCGGTCAAAGTCGGGAGGGAAGATGATCCCCACCTTGGCCTTCCCGCTGTCGATGGCCGCGTTCACTTCGGCGTAGCTTCCGGCGGTGGACGTGATGTCAAAATAACCCGAGGCGCTGAAGGAATCCAGCAAATCCCGGCTTTCCGCGGAAAGGGACTGGTCGAACACCACCGTGGGGATGTGCCGCACCTCGGTCTGGATGGCGTACCCGAACAGCAGCAGCTGCACCAGCGGCAGCATGAAGACCATCCCCAGGGTCATCCGGTCCCGGCGCATTTGCAGGAATTCCTTGTAAAGGATCGCCAGTATCCGGCGCATCAATCCGCACCTTCCTTTTCAAGCCGAATCGTGCCGCGCTACGCATCCGGCGCCGACTTTCGGCGGGCGAGGGCGATGAACACGTCCTCGAGTGAGGGCAGGATGGGCCGGGGTTCGGCCCCGGTGAATTCCCGCAGTGCCGCCCGGTGGGATGGGCTTTCCAGCAGGACGTGCAGCAGCGGCCCGTGCACCGTACACTCCTTGACGTAGGGCAGTTTCTCGATCTCGCCGATTCTGTCCATCGCCCCGGGCAGTTCCAGTTCCACCAGGTCCCCGCCGATAACGTTCTTCTTCAGGTTGTCGGGGGTGTCCACGGCCATCAGCCGCCCTCCGGAAATGAAGGCGATCTGGTCGCAATACTCGGCCTCGTCCATGAAGTGGGTGGTCACCATCACCGTGGTACCCGCAGCGGCCAGCCGCTGAATGATACCGAAGAACATGCGCCGGCTGATGGGGCTGACTCCGCTGGTGGGCTCATCCAGGAAGACCATGGCGGGGCGGGAGATAATGGCGCACCCCAGGGCCAGCCGCTGCTTCCACCCGCCGCTGAGGTTAGCCGTGAGTTCCTGCTCCCGCCCGGTCAGCCCGGCCATGGCCACCATTTCCCGCACCCGCTCCTTGAGCTCTCGGCGCGGGACGCTGTACAGGCCGGCATAAAAGCGGAGATTCTCCTCCACGGTAAGGTCCTCGTAGAGGCTGAACTTCTGGGACATGTAGCCGATCCTTTTCTTGATCTCCTCGGTTTCCCGCACCAAGTCGTATCCCAACACGGTGCCCGTGCCGGAGGTCGGTTCGAGAATGCCGCACAGCATCCGGATGGCGGTGGACTTGCCGGCACCGTTGGGTCCGACGAAACCGTAAATCTCCCCAGGTCTGATATTCAACGTCAGCCGGTCCACGGCGACAAAGCTGCCGAAAGCCCGGGTCAGTTCCCTGGTGCTGACCGCGTATTCCATCAGGCCACCTCTTTTTCGGCCAGGGAGATGAAGACTTCTTCCATGGTGGGGGGCACTTCGCTGATGCCCGCGCCGGCCACGTTTCTTTCGGCCAGGCACCGCTCCACGGCCTGCCGGCCGGCGGCCGCGTCTTCTACCACGACACGGTATTTGTCCCCGTAGAAGGAGTAGTCCAGCGCTTCGGGCAGGCCGCGGAACATTTCCGGGTCCCGGACCCCCAACCGCACCTCCAGCACGTGGTGCGGGAAGTTCTTTTTCAGACCGGCCGGCGAGTCCACCGCCGTGATCCGGCCCCGGTCCATGAAGGCCACCACGCCGCACAGCTCCGCCTCGTCCATATAGGGGGTGGAAACTAGGATGGTCATCCCCTCTTGGTTCAGACGGTACAAGATCCGCCAGAACTCCTTGCGGAACTCGGGATCCACGCCGTAGGTCGGCTCATCCAGCACCAGCAAGGCTGGCTGGGTCACCAGGGAGCAGGTGAGCGCCAGCTTCTGTTTCATCCCGCCGGACAGGTCGTCGGCAAACCGGCGCTTGAAATCGATCAAGCCGGTCAGTTCCAGAATCTCTTCGGCCCGCGCGGCGATGGTTTTCCGGTCCAGGCCGTACAGGAAGCCGAAGAAGTTGATGTTCTCTATCACCGTCAGTTCGCCGTATAGGCTGAACCGCTGGGGCATGTAACCCAGGTGGTCCCGGACCCGCTCCAGTTTGCCCGGCGCTTCGCCCATCAGCCGGACTTCCCCGGCGTCGGGGGCCACGAGCCCGCACACCATGCGCATGAGGGTGGTCTTGCCCGCGCCGTCCGGACCCACCAAACCGAAGATATCTTGTTTCTTTACGTGGATACTGACTTCCTTGACCGCCCGGATGGCACCGAAGGACTTGGTGAGTCCGGTCACCTTGATCAATGCGCTTATCCCCCTCATGCCAAGTTAAGGGTCAGGCCCTAGCTTTGGTTGAAGACCACGTCGGCGGGCATGCCGGGTTTGAGCACGCCGTCCGTGTCTTCAACCCTGATCTTGACGCCGAACACTACGTTCGCCCGCTCCTGCTTGGTCTGAATGGTCCTGGGAGTGAATTCCCCCTGGGTGGCGATCTCCTCCACCGTGCCGGAGAAGACTCTGGTTTCGCCGCTGACGGTGAAGGTGACCGGCTGTCCTAATTTGATGCGCGGCAGGTCGTCGGTGGGGATATACACCTTGATCCACATGTCGGAAAGGTCGGCAATGGTTAATACGGGCGCGCCCGGGGTGACGTATTCTCCCGCTTCGAAGTTCTTGGACAGGACCACGCCGTCAAGCGGGGCGGTGATTTTCAGGTCCGCCAGCAGCGCCTCGGTGGCCTGCAAAACCGCTTTGCTGCGCTCAACCTCGACCCGGGCGGCGTTGATCTGCTCGGGCCGGTTGCCGGACTCCAGGAGGCTCAGCCGGACCCGGGCCGCCTCGACCTGGTTCTCGGCCAGCTTGCGACGGTTGGCCGCGCTTTCCAGGCGATTGGCCGCGCTTTCGTACTCGGACTGAGGTATAGCTTCGGACTCATAAAGGGACTTCATCCGCTCGTAATCGACGGCCGCCTGTTCGTAGTCGGCCGCGGCCTGGGCCAGGTTCACTTCGGCCGCTTCGAGGGCCAGGGCGGCTTCTTTGAGCTCCTGCTCCCGGGCCCCGGACAACAGGTCGGCCAAGGCGACCTCGGCTTTCAAAACGGTCAGGGCGTCCCGCTCCCGCTGGGCCACCAGGTCGCTGCGGGAAAGCTCGGCCAAGAGCTGCCCCTTGGTCACGGCATCGCCGGCGTTGACGGTGACGGACTCCAAGGTCCCCTGGATCTTCGCGCTCACGTTGACCGTGGTGGCCTCGATGGTGCCGGTGGCCTCAATGGCCGCCGTGTCCCGGTCCAGGTAGTGGTGGTAACTCCAGTATCCCCCCGCAGCGAGAAGCAATACCACCAGCACTGCAGCCGCCCGCTTGACCTTTTCCATTCCCTTTCCCTCCGCATCGAATGGATATCCCCCAGCTAATCAATTAATGTTTATGACGTTCGTTTCATTTACATTGGAAATACATAGGTAAACTAATGCACCAATTCAGTTTACCTAGTGGCATAATAGCACCGTCCAAACGCACCGGCAATACCGGACCCAAGTATTTTCCTGTTGCCTGATAGTGCCCAATACCTCTTTTCCCCATTAATAGTTACCAAGAAGAGCCATTACCAGCTTTCTGTGTTATAACTGGGCTTGACCCTGGAAGAGGGCATGGGCGAAGCTTTGAAATCATCTTACGTGGTGGCCGTTTCACTGTTTGCGACCGGTTTTTCCTTGCTTGTTCTTGTTTTGTCCGGGAAGATCCAATATCCTGCCATATAAACCTAGCTAGATTCTCTCCTGAAAATAGTAGCTCGGGCTAAACAGAAAACCATCTTAGACGGCATACATTCAAAGAATAATTGCCCGTATGCCGTTACTTTTGACGTGATAACTGTTGGTGTTTGTCTTGGAACAGCGTTACCAGCCTTTGTTGGAACCCACTGTTTCAGGCTATATCAAGCACTACTTTGTATTCGAGCGCTTGCAGCTGTTTAATACTGCTCTGAACGCCGGAGGTGATCAGCTAAAGGTCCAGGTGGTTTTGAAAAAGGCGGTCCAAGCCGCCACGGGGCGAGCGCGGAAGGAGACCTCCATCGGAATGCTTGGCCTGTTGATGGAGTTTTACAACCCCGGGGCCATTTTCCCGGGGGTGGCCGGGGGACTGGCGCTGATCCTGGCTCTGTGTTCCCTGGGCACCTTGAATGCTGATTGGATCGGGGTGCTGTTGATCATTCTGGGGTTTGTCTTGCTTGCCCTCGAGCTGTTCGTGACCAGCTTCGGGCTGCTCACGGCCGGGGGCCTGATCGCCGTCACCCTGGGATCCCTGATGCTGTTCTCCGGGAGTCCGGCAGGTATCAGGATCAATTTCGGGGTGATCGCCGGGGTAGTGGTCGGGATCGCTTTATTTGTGATCATTGCGGGCCAAGCGGTAATTAAAGCCCACCGGCGGCGGGCTACCACCGGGATGGAGGGCATGATCGGCACGGCCGGTATAGCCCTGACGGTGCTTGATCCCAAGGGCACGGTGTTGTTCGAAGGGGAGCGCTGGCGGGCCCGGGCGGAGGACGGTCCCATCGGGGCGGACGAAGAAGTGGTGGTGGTACGCGTGGAAGGCCTGAGCCTGGTGGTCCGGCGCCGCGGGGAACCCTGAACAATCCAGGTGCGAAGGTTGCTTTCCGGCAACAATAATGGTAGAGTGAAATTGGCAAAAGTAAGGACAGGATTGGCTTCTGGGGGAATTATGATCAAGGGGGGTTTTTCTTTGTTGGATTTCCTGTTGTTTTGGGGCGTGATCATTGCGCTCGCCGCTATGTTTCTCTCCGCCGCCATCCGCATTGTCCAGGAGTACGAGCGGGGTGTGATTTTCCGGTTGGGCCGGTTTGTCGGCGCCCGGGGCCCCGGACTCTTCTTTATCATTCCGATCATTGAGCGGATGGAGAAGGTAGACCTCCGGGTGATCACCGCCGACGTGCCGACCCAGGAGGCGATTACCCGGGACAATGTGACCGTAAAGGTCAACGCCGTGATTTACTTCCGGGTGGTCGATCCCGGGCAGGCGGTGCTGAAGGTGGTGGACCACATCCGGGCCACCTCGCAGTTGGCCCAGACCACGTTGCGAAGCGTGCTCGGCCAGAGTGAGCTGGACGAGTTGCTGGCCCAGCGGGATCAGATTAACCAGCGTTTGCAGAAGATTATTGATGAGGGCACCGAACCTTGGGGGGTGAAGGTGACCCTGGTGGAGGTGCGGGACGTGGAACTGCCCCAGTCGCTCCAGCGGGCCATGGCCGCCCAGGCCGCGGCCGAGAGAGAGAGAAGGGCCAAGATCATCCATGCCGACGGCGAATACCAGGCCGCTCAGAAGCTAACCGACGCCGCGGAAATCATTGCCCAACAGCCCGGGGCGATGCAGTTGCGCTACCTGCAGACTCTGACCGAGATTGCAAGCGAAAGGTCAAATACCGTGGTGTTCCCGGTTCCGGTCGATCTGGTGCAAAACATAATGGACCGGCTCTTTACACCGCCGAAACAGGACGAAGCGGCCAAACCGGCCGCGAAGTAGCCCTGGGAGGCCCGGGGTGCTGTTTCCGAGCCTGGGGACCTAAGGCCGGCCGGCTACGGACCCGGGTCGATAGGGTGCGGCGGGAAACCGGCGCGCCTCCCGGCGGAAAGGAGGGTAAGTGCCCTATGTTTAAAGGCGGGCCCGGTTTACACACTTGGCGGGCCCGATTTTTTTGTGGGCGGGGGCGGAAGGAACCGGTGTGCCGGTGGGGGGTGAGGACCACCGTGCGTGACGGTTTTCAACGGCAAATCACCTACCTGCGGGTCTCGCTCACTGAGCGGTGTAATTTGAACTGCTTTTACTGCCGGCCGGGCGAGGGGAAGGCATCCGAACGCGACGGACTTTCCCTGGACGGCCTGGTGCGGGTAATCCGCGCCGGGGCCCGGGTGGGAATCCGCAAAATACGCCTCACCGGCGGGGAGCCCCTGGTCCGCCCGGACGTAACGGACCTGGTAGCCGCTCTGGCCGGCATTCCCCAGATCGACGATATTGCGCTGACCACCAACGGCTGTTTGCTTTCCGCCCGGGCGGCGGCGTTGAAGGCGGCCGGGCTGAAGCGGGTCAACATCAGCCTGGATACCCTGCATCCGGACCGTTTCCGGAGTATCACCCGGAACGGAGAATGGTCCCGGGCGTGGGCCGGGGTGGAGGCCGCCCTGGTGCAAGGCCTGCACCCGGTAAAGCTGAACATGGTGGTTATGCGGGGCATCAACGACGACGAGGTGTTGGATTTTGTCCGCCTGGCTGCGGACCGTCCCCTGCACGTGCGGTTTATCGAGATCATGCCCATCGGGGCTAGCAGCAGCTGGGCTTCCGACCTCCTGGTACCGGCCGACCAAATCCGGCAGGTAATCGCCGACCGGTACGGTCCGCTACGCCCGGTGAAACCGGCGGGCGGTGGTGGCCCGGCACGCTGCTGGACCATTCCAGGTTTTAAAGGATCGGTTGGATTCATCGCGCCGCTCAGCGGGTATTTCTGTCCTTCCTGCAACCGCCTGCGGCTGACGGCTGCCGGCACCCTGCGGCCCTGTCTCTGTCAGGGTGACGAAATCGACCTGGCTGGGGCCCTGGCCCGGGGTGCAGGTGAAGAGGAACTCATGCAGCTTGTAATTCAGGCCGTCGCTCGGAAACCGCAGGGTCACCCGAAACACGAGGTACTGCCGGTGCGGGATCGCCTGATGTCCCAAATCGGAGGCTAATTGCCAGAACGGGTGACAACCCAATCCTCTTTATCTCTTTGCCATCTTTGTGCGTCAGCGCGGGTCTTGGAAAATCATGTTAAGTCAGCACGAGCCCGGTACGGCTGGGCAATGGTCCTGGCTAAACCTTACCGATTGTCCTTCCTTGACAGTGTTTTTTGCATGCACCTATAATTAAACGAATGGTTGTGGCGAGTGCCGATTTCGGGTCGTATAAGTGAAGCCAGGGACCAGAGTCGACAGTGCGTCAGCTTTTTCGCTATTTTGCAGGAGGCGACCCCGTGGATCAAGAATACATGCGATTGGCCCTGGATCTGGCCGTTCGGGCCCGGGGCCGCACCAGCCCCAACCCCATGGTCGGCGCGGTAGTGATCCGCGGCGGGAAGATTGTCGGTCGGGGGTTCCACGCCCGGGCCGGTCTGCCCCATGCCGAAATTGAAGCCCTGCGGGAGGCCGGAGAAAACGCGCGGGGCGCCACACTCTACGTATCCCTGGAGCCGTGTTGCCATCACGGCCGTACCGGTCCGTGCACCGAGGCGGTGATCGCCGCCGGGGTGCGCCGGGTGGTGATCGCCATGCGCGATCCCAACCCCAAGGTGGCGGGTAAAGGGGTGGCCCGGCTGCGGGAGGCCGGCATCGAGGTTGTCGAGGATGTGTTGCGGGACGAAGCCGCCCGGGTCAACGAGGTTTTCATCAAGTATATCACCACCGGCCGGCCATTTGTGGCCCTGAAGGCGGCGGTGAGCCTGGACGGCCGAATCGCCACGCGCACGGGCGACTCACGCTGGATTACCGGCCCGGCGGCACGCGAATACGCGCACCGGCTGCGGGACACCTACGACGCCATCCTGGTGGGGCTAGGCACCGTGCTGCAGGACAACCCGTCCTTGACTACGCGGCTTATCGATGGAGGTCGTGATCCGGTGCGGATCGTGCTAGACAGCATGGCCCGCCTTCCGGTCACGGCCCGGGTGCTGTCCGGGGAGTCGCCGGCGCCCATCGTGGTGGCCACGACGGACCGGGCTTCAGACGCCCGGGTGGCCGAACTGGAAAGGCGGGGCGGGTGGGTGATCCGTTGCGGCGGGGGCCCCTTTGTTGATCTGGAGGTATTGCTCCGCGAACTGGCCGCGCGCGAGATTACGAGTGTGCTGGTGGAAGGTGGCGCGACGGTGCACGCTTCCTTCCTGGAGGCCGGCCTGGTCGACAAGCTGCACTGGTTTGTGGCCCCCAAGATCATCGGCGGGGTAGACGCCCCCGGGGCGGTGGGCGGCCGGGGCATCGACCGCGTATCTGAGGCGCTGTGCCTGGAACGGGTACGCTGGTTGGACCTTGGGCATGATGTGTGTATCGAGGGCTATCCAGTTTCTCCCCGTACTGGAGAGTCCTCGGTGCACACCTCGCGGGGAGGTTCGAACTGATGTTCACCGGAATCGTGGAGGAACTGGGGACGCTGCGGCGGAGCGAACGCGGTCCGGTATCGGCCCGGCTACACATCGAGGCGCGTACGGTCCTGGGCGGCGTCCGCCTGGGAGACAGTATCGCTGTCAACGGGGTCTGCCTAACGGTGGCCGAGTTCGAGACGGGCCGGTTTGTGGCCGACGTGATGGCTGAAACCCTCCGGCGCACCAACCTGGGGGAACTCCGTCCCGGCGATCGGGTCAATCTGGAGCGGGCCATGCGGTTGGGGGACCGGCTTGGTGGGCACCTGGTCAGCGGGCACGTGGATGGAGTGGGCACCATCGTGGGGCGCGAACCGCACGGCATTGCCCTGGTGTTCCGGATCCGGACTCCCGGGCAGGTACTGCGCTACGTGATCGAAAAGGGCTCGGTGGCAGTGGACGGGATTAGCCTGACCGTGATCGACCTGGACGCCGAATCCTTCCGCGTTTCCATTATCCCACACACGGCGGAAATGACCACCCTGGGGTTCAAACAGGTGGGGGAGAAGGTTAATCTGGAAGCCGACCTGATCGCCAAATACGTGGAAAAGATGCTTGGCGCGCATCGGGATTCCAAGGGCAAGTTAGATACCGGTTTTCTCGCGCGCCATGGCTTTCTATAAGAATATAAAACGGCGTAAATGACGGGGGCGGGAACATGCTCGGGTTTAATACGATCGAGGAAGCAATCGAGGACTTCCGGCAGGGGAAGATCTTGGTGGTGGTGGACGATCACGACCGGGAAAACGAGGGCGACCTGATTATGGCGGCTGAAAAGGTGACCCCCGAGGCCATCAACTTTATGGCCAAGTACGGGCGGGGTCTCATCTGCGTGCCGATCACCGCCCAGCGGGCTGAAGAACTCGGCCTGGATCCCATGGTGACGAATAACACTGATCCCCATTCCACAGCCTTTACGGTGTCGGTGGACGCGGTGGAAACCACCACCGGAATCTCGGCGCCCGAACGCGCCTACACCGTGAAGAAAATCATTGACCCGGGAACTACACCCCAAGATCTGCGGCGGCCGGGGCACATCTTTCCGCTGCGGGCCAGGGAGGGCGGGGTGCTCCGCCGGGCCGGACACACCGAGGCCGCCGTGGATCTGGCCAAACTGGCTGGCCTTTATCCGGCCGGAGTGATCTGCGAGGTCATGAAGGAGGACGGCGCCATGGCCCGGGTGCCGGAGCTGATGGAGTTCGTGCGGGAGCACGGCCTGAAGATCATCACCATCGCCGACCTGATTCGCTACCGGCGCCGTACCGAAAAGCTGGTACGCCTGGTGGGCACGGCCAAATTGCCCACCCGCTACGGCGAATTCATGATCTACGCTTACGAAAGCCTGTTGGACGGCAAAGGACACCTGGCCCTGGTGAAGGGGGACCTGGGCAAAGTTGAGGCGCCCCTGGTCCGGGTGCACTCCGAGTGTCTCACCGGGGACGTTTTCGGCTCCCTCCGGTGCGACTGCGGCAACCAGATCGCCCAGGCCCTGCGACAGATCGAAAGCGAGGGGGTGGGGGTGCTGCTATACATGCGGCAGGAGGGTCGGGGGATCGGCATCCTGAATAAGATCCGGGCCTACGAACTGCAGGACAAGGGCAAGGACACCGTGGAAGCCAACGAAGCCCTGGGTTTCCCGCCCGACCTGCGGGACTACGGCATCGGTGCCCAGATTCTCTCGGACCTGGGCCTGAACAAGCTGCGAATTATGACCAACAATCCCCGGAAGATTGCGGGTCTGGAAGGTCACGGCCTGAAGGTGGTGGAGCGCGTACCGGTGGAGATTCCGCCCGGGCCGGAAAACGGGTTTTACCTGTCTACCAAGAAGAAGAAACTGGGACACCTCCTAACCCTGACCGATTAAAACAAGGAGCGTGGTACAGTGCCGAGAGTATACGAAGGACACCTCGTTGGCGAGGGCCTGCGGTTCGGGATCGTGGTGGGACGTTTTAACGAGTTCATTACGCAAAAGCTCCTGTCCGGGGCCCTGGACGCGCTGGTGCGTCACGGCGTCGCCGAGGACGACGTTGAAGTGGCCTGGGTGCCCGGCGCTTTCGAGATTCCGGTGGTCGCCCGGAGAATGGTGACCAAGAACCGGTACGATGCGGTAATCTGCCTGGGCACCGTGATCCGGGGGGGTACACCCCACTTCGAGTACGTGGCCTCCGAGGTGGCCAAGGGTGTGGCCAAGGTGAGCCTGGAAACCGGAGTGCCGGTGATCTTTGGGGTGATCACCGCCGACACCATTGAACAGGCCATTGAACGCGCAGGAACTAAGATCGGGAACAAGGGCTGGCAGGCCGCGGTCAACGGCATCGAAATGGCGAATTTGTTGCGCGGCCTTGAATCCTAGCGATCGGTATCAGTCGTCGGTGGTCGGTCATCGTAAATAGCGGAAGTGCCAGCGGTGCCGATACCGGTTTTGAGTGGTCGATGGTCAGTGGCCGGAAGTAAAGGTGAAGTATTTCAGGTTGAGTGTGGATTCGAGGAGGAGCCAGATTGGCGGAACGGAAACTGACCAGCGTCTGGGACCTGCGGGACTACCGCGTGGACGAAAACCGCCTCTTCTCTGCGACCCACGCGGAGATTCTCAACGGCTGGACGACAGATGTTTATTTTGCCAAGTCCTTGGACGTATTACGCCATCTCCGGTTGGAAAAACAAACCGTGGCGGCCGAGGTATTCGCGAACCGGGCCGGGATTCTGTGCGGTATAGAAGAGATTTTGCGTCTGCTGGCCGGTAGGCCTTTGGAGGTCTGGGGGCTGGCGGAAGGCGACCGGTTCGGGGAAAAGGAAGTGGTCCTGCAAGTCCGGGGCCCGTACGCGGAGTTCGGAATCTACGAGACCGCCTTGCTTGGTATCCTGGCCAGTTCCAGCGGCTGGGCCACCGCGGCAGCGGAGTGCAAGGAGGCGGCAGGCGCAAGGCCGGTAATCTCCTTCGGTGCACGTCACGTGCACCCGGCGGTAGCGCCCGTGATGGAACGGGCGGCCATCGTTGGTGGGGCGGACGGGGCCAGTTGCGTTCTCGGAGCCAAACTGGCCGGTCGGGAACCCGTGGGGACGCTGCCGCACGCCTGTTTTCTGCTGGTGGGGGACACGGTGGAGGTGGCCCGGGCCTATCCGGAGGCCATGCCGCCAGACACGCCGGTGATCATCCTGGTGGACACTTTCAAGGACGAGGTGGAGGAGGCGCTGCGCGTCGCCCGGGCGGTGGAGGGCCGCCTGTCCGCCGTTCGGCTGGATACCCCGGCGGAAAGGGGTCAGGTAACGCCTGCCCTGGTGCGGGAGGTTCGGGGGCACCTGGAAATAGCCGGTTTTTCGGATGTCCGGATCGTGGTCTCCGGGGGGCTGGATCCGGCCAGGATTTCCGAGTTGGCCGCAGCCGGGGCGGACGTGTTCGGAGTTGGCAGCTACATTGCGGCGGCCGCGCCGATTGACATGACTATGGATATCAAGGAAATCGAGGAACGGCCCGTGGCCAAGCGCGGCCGGATTCCGGGGTTGCGGCCCGCGCCGCGGCTGAAGCGGCTACTCTGACGCGCTTTAAAGGCGCCGCTCCAATTAATTTACACTTACCGCCCCGATACGAGGCGGTTTTTCCGTTTACTACCGCTTCTTTGCTTGCCGTGGGTTACGGGGCATGGGTCGGGGGGGCTCAAGCAGTTTCCGTAGTTCACCCGGGCGTACTTGTCCATGGTAACTGACCAGGCCAGGGTCTGTTGGAGAAGATCCGGGAATTTTCCGTGCCGGCCGTCTTCTCGCGGACTTGACCGACTTGACCCAGGGTTGCTATATATTATGGTATATTTACTTTATCAAGGAATTTTTTTAAGGAGGCAACAGGAGGCTATGGAGCTCACAACTGATTCAGCGCCGCAAGTCGGTGTGATTATGGGTAGCCGCAGCGATTGGGAAACCATGCGGCATGCCTCCGAGGTCTTGTCCAAACTTGGGGTGGCTCACGAGTGCCGCATAGTGTCAGCGCACCGCACCCCCGATTTCCTGTTCGAATACGCAAGCACGGCCGAAGCCCGAGGCTTGCAGGTGATCATCGCGGGGGCCGGAGGAGCTGCTCATTTACCGGGCATGGCGGCCAGCAAGACCACCCTCCCCGTTCTGGGGGTGCCGATCCAATCTCGGGCCTTGCACGGGCTTGACTCGCTCCTTTCCATCGCCCAGATGCCGAAGGGCGTTCCGGTGGGAACCTTGGCTATTGGAGAGGCTGGCGCAGTGAATGCGGCCTTACTGGCCGTTTCTATCCTTGCGCTATCTAACCCTGCCTTGCGGGAGAAGCTCGAGTCCTATCGGCGACAAGAGACAGCCCGCGTTTTGGAGGAACAATTGTGAGGATAGTTCTCCCGGGGGGCAGCATTGGGGTACTGGGTGGCGGCCAATTGGGGCGGATGCTGGCCCTCGAGGCTAGGCGAATGGGATATAGGGTAGGCGTACTAGACCCCGTGGCGAGTTGTCCGGCGGCGCAGGTGGCGGACTTTCACCTGCAGGCTCCCCTCCACGACCGCGAGGCTGCTTTGAAGCTGAGTGCCCAGGTGGACGTGGTCACCCTGGAGACCGAACTCGTACCTTTTGCGGTTCTCGCTCAGCTAGAGGCGACGACGCCGGTCCGGCCGAGCGCAAGCGTGCTGCGTACCATCCAGGACCGTCTGCTGCAGAAGGAGTTTCTCCAGGCGGCCGGTTTTCCCCAGGCACCTTTCGCGTCGATTCACGATCCCCGCCGGGTTCAAGAGGCTGCCCAGGCGGTTGACTTTCCGGCGATTCTCAAGAGTCGGCGCGGCGGTTATGATGGAAAGGGCCAGGTGCTCGTGGCGGATTCCGGTGCCCTGGAGAGTGCCTGGCAAGCCATCGGTGGCCAGCCAGCGGTGCTGGAGACACTCATTTCTTTCAAGATGGAGATCGCGGTCATTCTGGCCCGTGGGGTGCAGGGGGAGATACGGGTCTACCCGCTGGCTGAGAACGTGCATAAACGACGCATTCTCCACACCACCAGGGTGCCAGCCCGGGTGTCCGAGCGGACGCGCCAGGAGGCCGAACGCCTGGCCTGCGGCATTGCCGAAATCCTTGGCCACGTCGGCGTCATGGCGGTGGAAATGTTCGTTTTGGATGACGATACCGTGCTGGTCAATGAGATCGCTCCCCGGACGCATAACAGCGGCCACTATACTTTTGGCGCTTGCGTGACTTCTCAGTTCGAGCAACACCTGCGGGCAATTTGCGGCCTTCCGTTAGGTGATCCGTCGCTGCTATCACCCGCGGTGATGGTGAACCTGCTTGGAGACCTTTGGCTTGAGGGCACCCCGCGGTGGGAATCGGTGTTGTCACGAAGAAACGCCCGCCTGCACCTCTACGGCAAAGCGGAAGCCCGGGTTGGTCGCAAGATGGGGCACGTCCTCATAGTCAACGCTGACGCCGACCGCGCCCTGCGGGAGGCGGAGGAGATTGTGGCGGCGCTTCGCGTCGAGGCAGATTCAACCTGTACGCAAGATTTGCCGCCAGGTTGACGGGCCGGGCAATGGCTTGAATGAAAAGCGAGAGGAAAGTGAGACAAGACGCGATGGAGAGAGGGGCTCCGTGGCGTGATTTCAGGCCGCTGCTCAGAAACGACTCTCTGGTTTCTGTTTCCCCACCTGCGCTTGCGGAGCGGCCCTGGAAAGGTTCGGCCGGACCTGGCCGCTTCAAGTTTCGCCGCCAGAAGGCCGGCCGGGTCCTGCGGAAGCCGAGCCACTATGCGCGCCACTATGAGGGGTGCACCGCTGTACTGTGCACCAAACACGGAAAGGAGGCGGCAATTGCGCCTCCCTTGAGGGCGATGCTGGGACTTGCCGTCTACGTGCCGGCAGGAATGGATACCGATATCTTGGGTACTTTTACCGGTGAAATTGAACGGGTGGGTACCCCGTTGGAGGTTGCGATCCGGAAAGCACGCATGGGGATGGAGGCTACCGGCTTATCCTTTGGCCTGGCCAGTGAGGGGAGCTTTGGTCCCGATCCCCGCGCCCCGTTTATCCCCGTACACCACGAACTCTTGGTCTTCGTGGACGATCAACGCCAGTTGCAGGTAGTGGAGCAGGTAGTGACCAGTCGCACAAACTATGGTCACTCTACCGCCGCTTCGCTCGAAGACCTCGCCGACTTCCTTGACCGGGCCGGATTTCCGTCCCATGCCCTGGTGGTGCGGCCAAACACCGGACCGGAAACTCAGCCGCTGTACAAAGGTCTCAGGGCTGTTGGCGCTTTGCAGGAAGCGTTGCGGGAGTGCGCTTCTGTTTCGGCTGACGGTCTGGCCCGGGTGGAGACGGACATGCGCGCCCACATGAATCCATCGCGGCTGGCGGTCCTGCGCCGGCTCGCTTTTCGTCTTGGGCATCGACTGCGTACTCCGTGTCCGTCCTGCCAAAGCCCGGGCTGGGGAGTAGTCGGCGTGATCAAGGGTCTTCCCTGCGCGGAGTGCGGGTACCCCACCGAACTCGTCCGCGAACTGGTGGAGGGCTGTCCCTGCTGTACATTCCGCCGGAACCGGCCGCGCGCTGATGGCCGAAGGACGGCTTCGGCGGGAGACTGCCCCTACTGCAATCCGTAACGTTTCCGCCGCCAAGATTTTTCATTGAGCGAGCCGGATCCTTTTGGTCAGATAAGCTTGAGTGATTGCACTACCCTCCCTGGCGGAAGGAGTGTGAAAATCCTTGGGTTGACAGGCGATGATGCTTGCGTGTATGCTGTTACTGGTGCTAACTGTATGTAACAGAGGGCGACAAGGAAGTAGATACAGAAAATCGATTGGTGAATGTTATAGCAATCTTCGTTATTTCATGGCCTACGGCGTTTGAGAAAGCCTAGGCAAGGAAACAGGCCTTAGGAGCGGGCGAAAGGCGGAGAAAAATTGCATAGTTATGGAGGTTAAGGGACAATGAAATGCCCCATTTGTGATGTTAACCTGACTATGACCGAGCGGAGGGGGGTAGAAATTGATTATTGCCCCCAATGTCGTGGTGTCTGGCTGGACAGGGGGGAACTCGATAAAATTATTGAGCGTTCATTACCTCAAGGACAGTTAGAGGGACACCGCTTGCAACGCCCGGGAGGATACGGTGATTATTATAAAGATCATAAAAAACGCAAGCGCAAATCATTCCTAGAAGAATTATTCGACTTTGATTAAGGGTTAAAAACAGGAGTTACGTTCAGCTTTGCACGGCTTTTTTGTGGATGATGGCACAGCTCGGCTCCGGGAGGGGTGTTTTCGAACCAAGTTCTCCAGGCCGAGGTTGCCAAGGGGAAAGCGGGTCGGGTCCTACGAGACATTCCCTAGAGTATCGCGGACAGCGAAACGGGTAGTAAGCTTGCGCAAGCTTACTACCCGAGTGGACACCCTAGAATTGGCTCAAGACCCCGGGTCCGGGACGGCTGGTTCATTACCACACTCTTCGAGCGGTACCAGCGCAGCAGCGAAAAGGGCCTAGTAGTCCTGGCTCTGATGGGTCAATGGCGCGTCCACCTGCAAAGCGGCGCATCAGCAAGTTCCGTACCAGTCGATCCGAGCTATTTGCAGATCTTTCTTTGTTATTTTTACTCGAGTCCGCGCCCGGTTACCACAATGGCCAGGGTGCGGTTTGATCTAATGCTGGAGATATTCCCCGATCGGATGAGGATTAGCAAGGTAATCTACCAGGAAGAAGCTTTTCCAGGAAAATTCGGACTTGACCCTAACAGGTTACGGGTTTAGGCTATGGAACATTAGGTTCGTAAGTACCTTATGCGGGCGCTGGCAGGCTGGATCTAACCAGTAAAGCACCATGTGCACCCGGATGCGGTTCCCCAGGCGGTGGTGCACCCGGCAAAGATCCAGAGAGTTCTTTTAGGGTGCAGAAGGCGCTTCCCAGCTGGAGAAGGTGCCAGCAAGTCCTACGGTCGCGTCGTTCGGGGGGAGGGTGTCGTCCGAGGTGCGCGGCATGCATCTCTTGTCCAGTCCTCTTTGGCCTTAATCTATCTTATTCTGGTCGCTTCGGGGCTGGTCCTTATTCTCCGACCGGAGGTAGGGGCCTTACGTGAAATGGGCGATGAGATTGCAGGCTGCCTTGGTACGGGGCCCCCGTTGAGCTCACCGATCGCCCACGAGTGATGGCCACCCGCTCTTTGGCGTCACCACAGGTTCTCTTCGGAGACGCATCCGAATTAAATAATTAGAGTCGATTGCGACGAATGGAGCGTGAGCCGTGGCATGGCAGATATGTTCGAGATAGCCGTGGTCAACTTGTCGTCACCCATCGTGTTGTTTTTCGGTCTGGGTCTGCTTATCGCCCTGGCAAGGGCGAAAGTGGAGTTTCCCAGCGCCGTCAGCGATTTTATCACCATCTACCTGTTGATTGCGATCGGCTTCAAAGGCGGCGTGGCGATTGCCGAGGCCGGCCTGAATGCCGGTGTGATTTTAACCGTCGTCGGTGCCATTTTCATAGGGGCCGTTATTCCGATCTATTCCTTTTACATCCTCTGGCGAATCGGTAAAATGAAGATCGACGATGCGGCAGCCATCGCCGGTCATTACGGCTCAATCAGCGTGGTGACCTTCTTGGCGGCCACGGCGTTCCTGGCCAGCATAGCCGTAAGTTACGAAGGTTTTGTGTACGGTTTGCCCGCCATCATGGAAGTGCCGGGCATCATCGCGGTCCTGATTTTGGTTTCGTGGGTCAAGGAGAAGAGCCGGAACGATGCGGCTGGGGCGGCGGGTGTCTCCCTGGGCCAGGCAACCAAACGGGTGATGCTGAGCAAGAGCATTGTCCTGTTGCTCGGCGGGCTGGCGGTGGGTTATATTGCCGGGCCGCGGGGAATGGCCAGCGTGGAGTTCTTTTACCAGGGCCTTTTCTTGGGCGTGTTAAGCCTCTTCATGTTGGAGATGGGCACTATCGCGGGCGGCAAACTAGCCGATCTGCGGAAAGCGGGGCGGTTCCTCATGTTCTTCGGCATCATGATGCCCCCCGTGAATGCCTTGTTGGGCATCGCGGTCGGGGTTTTGAGCGGCCTGAGCGTGGGAGGGACAACCTTGCTGGGAGTATTGGCTGCCAGCAGCTCCTACATCGTTGCCCCGGCGGCGATGCGGCTAGCCCTGCCAAAGGCGAGTCCGGCCCTGTACCTGGGCGCGTCGCTGGGGGTTACGCTGCCGTTTAACCTTTTGGTGGGAATTCCCATCTACTACTACTTGGCCGAATACTTCGTGAAGATAGTCAGATGATTGTTGAGGCCGTGCCGGACCCACCGGGTCCGGCACGGCAGACGGGGCTCGTTGTAGAGGGGGTGACTAGGTGCAGTTGTTCAACAAAAAGCGGATCAGCATCATAGTTGAGGGTACTTACCGGGATGCGGTGCTCGAACTGATTGAAAATTCGGGCGGTAGCGGGTTCACGGTTTATACGGGCATCTACGGAAAGGGGCGACACGGAGTCAAGGAGAACCGTGGTGGATTTGACGGTTTCTCGTGTAACGTGGAGATTGTTACCATTACGAGTCCCGGGGTAGCAGACCACATCCTGCAGGAGTTGCGGCGGATGATGGAGAAGGGCATCATGTTGGTGGTGCACGTGACGGACGTACAGGTGATCAGGGACCACCACTTCTCCTGAAGCCGGGCAGACCGGGGATGACGGTGGAAGAAAGGGTGCCCAATTTAGGGGTGTCCTCGAGGAGAAATGCGGGGAGGGATGGCGATGACAGCGAGCGAGTACCGGGTGTTGCCCGGGCCGGAGGGCTACCTGCCGCCGGCGGCGGCGTGTATGGGGGTAACGCTTCCGGAGCCAGGGGAGGCCTTGGTGGAAGGCAAGATAGTTCCGGAGGAAGACGCGTTGCAAAGGATCGCGGAGAAATTGCTGGCGGCACGGAACCCAGTGTTTTTCCCAGGGCCGCTGGTTTTGTGGGCATGGAGAGAAGGAGTAGCGGAGAAGGCAAAAGCGGTGCTGGAGCTGGTAGAGGCAGCGGGGGCGCGGGTCATCCCCATGCCGGATTACCGGCCGAAGTACCCGATGATTAACCCGGCGGTGGAGATCAACCCAAATCATCCCAACCTGACGATCTGGCACAACCGGATCGACGTGGGGGTGTTCGTAGGGGTGCATTGCCACTACGCTAACGTAGCGCTGAAGATCATTCGGGGGGGCACCGACTGTTACACCATCGCGCTGTGTGGCGAGATGGGACACGAGGATGCCATGATTACGCTGCGGAGTGTTGATACGGCAAAGCTTAGACGGTTAACGGAAGCGGTGAAAGCACTCGCGCAAGCAGGGCTCCCGCGGGCGGCGGGGGAGCACGGAAGGCGGTAGGGAGTAAAGAGGGGGCGTAAATTTGGGAGGTGGTGAGGGCGTGGCTATCCAGCGGGTGGTGACGCCGGAGCATCTGTTTTTCGAGGCGGAGCGGGAAAAGCAGTTCATCACAGGTAGCGAGGCGGTCAGGGAAGCAATCAGGCGGGCAAATGTCGATTTGGCGATCTCCTATCCGATCACCCCGCAGTCGGAGAGCATGCACCTGGTGGGGGATATTTACGCGGAAGGGTACCTGAAGGAGTATTTTCGGGGGGAGAGCGAGTTTGCGGTAATGGCCGAGGTCGCGGGCGCTTCCATGGGGGGCGTGCGAGTATTCACGGCCACCGGGGGACCTGGGACCTTACGAGCCTTTGAGATGTTTCCGACGTGGGCGGGGGCGCGATTGCCCATCGTCTGTACTTTTTTGACGCGGGGGGTAAATTCTCCTTTAACCATCCAGCCGGACACCATCGAGATGGCGTTTATGTTGGACACAGGGATGCTGATGTTCCACGCGGAGAACGCGCAGGACCTGTACGACATGATCCTGAAGGCGTTCGTGATCGCGGAGCAACCGGACGTCCACCTTCCGGTTGGGGTGTTTGCGGACGGGTTTTTTGTCACCCATACGCGGGAACAGGTAGCGGTGGCGCCGGCGGACCTGAAGCTACCACCCTATGACCCCTATGCGGCGCCGGTGCCGGTGATGGACATGGAAAGCGCCCCGGTGCGGCAGATGCGGGATCCCTTCGTAATGAAGAGCAACTTCATCAGCTATGCCGCCCACGCCTCCTGGCAACAGGAGATCTTGGCGGCGCAGGAGCGGGCGCGGAAGTATGTGCACAGGTACCTGGAGGGGCTGGTGGATGTGGAGCATCCGGAGGCAGCGGTGTTGGTAGTGACCTCCGGGACCATGGTGTCGCAGAGCAGGGAAGCCGTGGCCGTGGCTCGCCAGCAGGGACTGGACATTGGGCTGGTGAAGGTGAAGAGCCTGCGCCCGTTTCCGCGGGAAGAGATCAAGACGCTGGCCCGGCAGGCCCGAACGATAATCGTGCCCGAGTACAACCGGGTGGGATGGCTGTGCCGGGAGGTCAAGGCGGTGGTGGAGGACACCACGAAAGTGATCGGTGGTCCCCGGGTGTTCGGCGGGATGACGATGCCACCCGAGGTTGTTCTGGCCCAGATCAGGAGGTGTTGTGCGTGAGCGAGGGGTTGTTCAGGATCTCGCCCGGGTTTGAGGAGGTAATGCCGGCTGAGTACAAGGAGCTGGTCGCAGACGGCCCCTGCGGGAGAGAGGTAGGAGTTTCCGACCTGGGAGCGTTTAAGGAGCTGATCGAGGAGCACCCGCTGTGTGCCGGTTGTAGCGCGGCTCTGGCCCTGCGTCTGATTCTGGCCTCCTTACCCAAACCGGAAGACACCGTGATCGTGGGGTCAACGGGTTGTAGTTCGCTGGCCTTCACCCAGGTGGCAGTCCACAACATCCACTCCTTGTTCGGCAATCAGAATGCAGTGGCCGCAGGCCTGAAGCGGGCGCTCCGGTTACGGTTTCCGGATAAGGTGAAAGATGTGGTGGTGATTGCGGGCGACGGGGCGACCGTGGATATTGGTCTGGATATGGTGATGCAGTCGTGGTTCCGGCGGGAGCATATTACCACCATCATGCTGGACAATGAAGTATATGCCAACACGGGGGGGCAGGAGAGCGGGATGTCCCTGCGGGGGATGGTGCTGCACATGGCCCCCTTGGGGAAAAGGTTTCCTAAGGTGGCCTTGCCGGAGATCGCCCGCGAGGCCGGCTGTGCGTACGTAGCTGCAATTTCCCCGGCCCAACCGAAGCGGCTGGGGAGGGTGGTGCGGCGGGCCATCCTGGTGGCGCGGGAGGTCGGACCCACCTATGTGCAGATTTTCTGTCCCTGTCCAACCAACTTCAAGTTTCGGCCCGACGAATCACTCCAAAAGATCAAGCAACGCCAGAAAGAAGGGGCTTTCCAGGTGCGGGAGTACGTTTCGCCGGAGGCCCAGGCGTTTCTGGCCGAACTGGAGGGGGCGGACCATGAGGAATAGTAAGACGTTCATTCGCATGTCAGGTCTGGGGGGCCAGGGGGTGGTGACGGCCGCCCACATTCTGGGGATGGCCGCCGCGAAGGATGGATTGGAAAGCACGGTCAACCCCTTTTTTGGGGCGGAGAAACGGCTGGCACCGGCCGAGAGTTACGTGCGGATTGCCACGGAGAAGATCTACGAGCGGGGCGAGGTGCTGTTTCCGAACATCATCTTGATCTTTCACCCGCACGTGATCACTCTGGGGAAGTGCTACACCATGCCGTTTTTCGCTGGTTTGCAGCCGGGGGGCATGGTCATTGTCAATACAGACCGCGCGCAGGATTTGCTGCGGGAGGACGAGCGGGCGGGACTTATGCGCCTGGAAGCCCGGGTGTATTGTGTACCGGCCACGCGGGTGGCCGTTGAGGTGGGGGGGACGGAGCTGTCAACAAACATCGCGATGCTGGGGGGGCTCTTGGGGGTGCAGAAGCTGGTCTCCCAGGAAGCGGTTAAGGAAGCGTTGCTGGAAAGGTTTGGCGGCGGGAAGTTCGTGGCTTCTGGAACAACGGCGGCGCTGGACGACGTGCTGAAGAGCAAGTTTAACCGGCTGGCCCACCTGGTCGAGAGAAACGTGGCGGTCTTGACGGCGGCCGGCGGGTCGGTGGAGGAATATCATCTTGGGGACTAGGGGGGGCGACTCAAGCCATGTATGCTGCCGCGAAAATCGAATTGGAGAAGTGTATTGGATGCAAACTATGCATCCTGTCGTGCCCGGAACCTAACGTGCTGTTGTATTTGCCAGAGACGAAGCAGGTGTCCGTAAACCAGCAGCGTTGCAAAGGCTGCGGACTTTGCGTGGTCATCTGCCCCAAGGATGCGCTGTCGGTCAGCAGCATCTGAGGCCGCTAAGTGGAGTCGCGCCGGTCGGTCAAGCCGAGAGGACCCTTGGATCGCCCCGAATAGCTAGTTACCGGTCGGACGAGGGGTGAAGGAGTCCGGAATGCCGGAGCACCTCCTGGAACGAGAGTGCTTGAAAGCCCTAATTCTCGCGCCGAGACACAGAGGGGAATCGGAGGGGAAATGACTAGACAACAACGCGAAGTCGCCCCGGAATACCTGTTTTTCGAAGCTCCCGGGAAGCAGGTTTTCATAACGGGTAGTGAAGCGGTGGCCGAAGCAGTCAAGCGGGGCAATGTAGACATGGCTATCGCCTATCCCATCACTCCGCAGAGTGAAAGTATGCACTTGATCGGAGATTTGTATGCTCAGGGCTACCTGAAGGACTATTACCGGGCCGAGAACGAATTTGCGGTTATGGCTGCTGTGCACGGGGCCTCCCTGGGGGGCGGACGAGTTTTTACAGCCACCTCCGGCCCTGGAACCCTGCGGGCGATGGAGATGTTTCCAGTTTGGGCCGGGGCAAGACAACCGATCGTTTGTGCCTTTATGTGCCGGGGCGTTTCCCTTCCCCCTTCGATTCAACCGGAGAACATCGAAATGGCTATGCTCCTAGACACTGGCATGCTGATGTTTCACGCCGAGGATGCCCAGGACTTCTTCGACATGATCCTGAGGGCCTACGTCATCGCGGAGCAACCGGACGTTCATCTACCGGCGGGGGTTTTCGTAGACGGGTTCTTTGTCACCCACACGCGGAGTGCGGTGATGCTTCCACCGGAGGATATTAAGCTTCCGGCCTACGATCCGCGGCGGACGCCGGTCCCGATCTTCGATATGGAGACTCCTCCGATGCGGACCATCAGGGATCCGTTGCTCAACAAGAGTAACTTTATCAGTTATCTGGCCAATGCCAGTTGGCATCAGGAGGTCATCGCCGCCGCTGAACGGGCCCGCAAGTATATTCGGCGTTACATGGGAGGGCTTCTGGAGGTAGAAGACTCTTCGGCCAAGATCTTCTTAGCCGCCTCGGGGACCGCGGTGTCGCAGAGCCGGGAAGCAATCAGGGTCTTAAAGGACGAGGGTATTCAGGTGGGGCTGATCAAGATCAAGTCCATTAGGCCCTTTCCAGCCGAAGAGATCGCGACCGTTACGTCCCACGCTGAACTGATCGTGGTGCCCGAGTTCAATATGGGCGGATGGTTGGCCCGGGAGATCAAGGCCGCGCTGGATAACAACAGGAGGGTGGTGGGCGGTCCCAGGGTGTTCGGGGGGATGACCATGCCGGCAGAGTTGATAGTCGACGAAGTCAAGAATGCTCTCCGGAACCGCTCTAGAGCACAACGGTCCAATTCCTAGCTGGAATTCACAGGAGGCGGCTAATGTCAACCAAGATAATCACACCCGTTGATGAATTTGCGGACTGCTTGCCCCAAGAATACAAGGAATTGGTGGCCCGCGGGCCTTACCGCGAGCCCAGGTCCGTGGAGGACCTGGGCACTTTCAAAGAGATTATCGAAGAACACCCGCACTGCGCAGGCTGTGGAGTGTCCTTGGGGATTCGCCTCTTGGCTGCGGCTCTGCCGTCCCCCGAGGATACCCTTATTGTCGGGACGCCTGGCTGTTCGTTCTTCGGCTTGGTTCAGACCGCCCTGAATTACTCAAACACGGCCTTTGGTAATCAAAACGCCGTAGCTGCCGGCCTGAAAAGAATGTTGCAAATCCGCTTTCCCCACGTGCACAAGGACGTGGTGGTAGTTGCAGGTGACGGGGGCATCGCCGATATCGGCCTGGACCTGACGCTTCATTCCTGGTTCCGGCAGGAGAAGATTACCACCATCATGCTGGACAATGAGGTATACGCCAATACCGGGGGCCAGGAAAGCGGCATGAGCAGGCAGGGACGGGTTCTAAACATGGCGCCTCAGGGCAAACGTTTTCCCAAAATACCGGTTTTTGAAATGGCCAAGGTTTCGGGTTGCGTGTATGGCGTACGAGTGACGGTGGCCAGTCCCCGCAAAGTAGGGCGAGCAGTTAGGAACGCGATCCTCGTTGCGCGTGAATTTGGGCCTACCTATGTCCAGATTTTTACCCCTTGTCCCACCAATATGAAGTTTTCCCCTAACCAAACCCTCAAGGTAGCCAAAGAGGCGGAAAAGGACCACTACACGTACGAGGAATTCTTGAGTACAGAGGTGGCGACGTACCTGGCCCAACTGTGAGCGGAAAAGTCGACCATACCCTATTCTAGTAGCCCCCCGGTATAGGCAAGAGCGCCTGCCGGTTTGGGTTATTTATATTTTTACCCAATCAGGAAAGGCGGAGCAGGGCGACCGCGTAAAGAACCGTACACAGTACCAGCACCCCTGCCTCCAGGCGGTTGACCCGGCCCCGGGAAAAGCAGAAGAGCATCAACAATCCCGTAAATCCTAGCATCACCGGAAGAGAGAAATTTACCAGCGCAGGCGAGATCGCGAACGGAAAAACGCTGGCTGTGGTCCCGGCGATTGCCAGGATGTTGAAAACATTGCTGCCCACGATGTTACCGATGGCCAAGGACGGCAGTCTCCTGTAGGCGGCCACCACCGAAGCTACCAGTTCAGGTAGTGACGTTCCCAGGGCGACGATCGTCACCCCGACCACCGCTTCACTGAGGCCCACCCGGTGGGCGAACTCCACCGCGCTGCGAACGAATAACTGCGCCCCCGAACCGAGCAGAATCAGCCCGGTTACCACCAGAAGAGCCGCCTTGAGCAAGGGTACTTTGCCGGCCGGAATTTCTGTATTATCCGGGCGGGCGGCAACTGCCCCAGGATCCTTTTGGGGCCCAGACGTGGCCCGAAGTCCGATTCCCAGCCTGGCTGACCTCAGGGAATACCAGATAAACAGGACAAAGAGGCCGAGGAAAGTCAGTCCCTCGAGCCGTGAAATTTCGAGGGAGCGGCCAAACAGGAGGAGGACCACCGAGATCACCAGCAAGAAGGGGATCATCCGCGTGTTGAGGGTGTCGTCCACCCTGATGGGCATCAGCAGCCCGGCCAGTCCCAGAACCAGCCCGATATTGACGATATTGCTTCCGATCACATTACCCAGGGCGACGTCCCCCCGCCCGTGATAGGCACTAATCAGACTGGTGGCCAGTTCTGGAGCTGAGGTGCCGAAAGCGACCACCGTCAGGCCGATAACCAGGGGCGAAATCCCTAGGAAAATCGCCAGGCGGCTGCTCCCGCGCACGAGCCACTCGGCTCCGACCAGCAGCAGGGCCAGTCCAATTGCCAAGGAGAGTATGATGGTGAACATCTAGGCGGGCACCCCCTCTTCAGTCTCTCGTTCAGTTTGGCGCGCAAGGCAGCTTCTAATTCAAGTCGGCGGGTGCGGCCCTGGCCTGATCCCAGATCAGCCCCGGTTGTTTAGGCCAAAAATTACTTTGGCGTTTCTAATGGTGTCACCCGCTAAGGGTAACATGCTGGTCTGCTGTGGTGGGTCCAAAAAAAAAAGAGATTACGACCGACAAATTCATGGTGGCGGATTTTGGACCGAATCGGTCGCCCATTGTTTGACAAGGCCTATTTCGAGTCCAAAATCACTGAAAGCAAGTATTGGACTATCTCCAATATTGAACTAGGCGACCTTGAAGCGTCTGCGGGATACTTTTCTGGGCAAGACCGTCCCCTTCAGAAATTACCAGGACTGGCCGAGTGAAGGAAATCCTGGCTGCCTATCGCGGTCAGCAAAAGATCGAACAGGCCTTCAGAGAGGAGAAGGATCCGCATTCGTCAGTTTTACGCCGAATTTCACTGGATGAACCAGAAGATCC
The DNA here is from genome assembly GCA_001899445.1 of Candidatus Desulfopertinax cowenii. GTDB lineage: Bacteria > Bacillota > Desulfotomaculia > Desulfotomaculales > Desulforudaceae > Desulfopertinax > Desulfopertinax cowenii. The sequence goes on from MPOA01000002.1 coordinate 302,542, forward strand.
GAATGCACGCCTTCTACTGTGTTTGGCTCTAACCCTAAAGCCCCAAAGCCCTTGTGTTTCAAGGGCTGGCGGGTTTCACGTGTTGTTAACTTCGTAAACTTCTGCTAGATGGCGCGCACTACACGGCCGCTCTTAAGGCAGCGTGTGCAGACCCTGATCCGCTTGGGCTTGCCATCCACCAGCGCCCGGACCCGCTGCAGGTTCGGTTCCCAGGTGCGCTTGGTGCGGATGTGGGAGTGGCTGACTTGCATCCCGACTAGCACGCCCTTACCGCAAATCTCGCATCTCTTGGCCACAGACTCCACCTCCTTGTGCAAACCACGCCCCCATTCTACCAAAGCTGGAGGTTTGGTGCAAGCGCTAGTTTTCCTAAGTGCCGCCTGTCAAGGCGGATCACAGCCCTAGGCGGGGGTGCAAACCTATCGGAGGGCGGCGGTGATCTGGGCCATTATCTGTTCATCCGAGAAGTTGTGCTGTTGCGTGGCGGCGGTGGGGCAGATGGCCACGCATACGCCGCACCCCTGACACAGCACTCGGTTGACTGTAGCCACGCGCCGCTGGACATCGATTTCCCGGGCTCCATACGGACAGGTATCAATACAGAGGCCGCAGCCCGAGCAAAGTTGCTCGTCAATTGAGGCGACATTGGCTATGCCCTCCAGACGATCTTTGGAAAGCAGGGTGACCGCACGGATGGCCGCCGCTCCCGCCTGGGCCACCGCCTCGCCAAGCATTTTCGGCCCGTGCGCCAGGCCACAGACATACATGCCCTCGGACGCGAGATCCACCGGGCGCAGTTTCACGTGTGCCTCGGCCAAGAAACCGTCAGCCGTAAGCGGAACCTTGAACAACCGGGCCAGTTCCTTTCCCTCCTTCCGGGGCTCAATGGCTGCGCTCAGGGCAATTAAATCGGTGTCCAGGACCAGCTCCCGGCCCAGCACCGGGTCGGTAATCCGTACTTGTAAACCTTTGCCGTTAAGCGTTACGACTGGCTTATTTTCGGGCTCGTACCGGATGAAGAGTACGCCTTTTTCCCGCGCCAGACGATAGTACCGTTCCATAAAGCCATAGGCCCTGATGTCCCGGTAAAGGATAAAAACGTTGGTCGCGGGGGAGACTTCCTTGATTTTCAGGGCGTTCTTAAGCGCATGAGCGCAGCATATACGGCTACAGTACGGGCGTTCTTCGTTTCGTGAACCCACGCACTGGATCATTACCACGGTTCCTACTTCGGAGAAACCTCCGGTGCCAAGAATCTTTTCTAATTCGGTCTGGGTCATTACGTCGGGATGAACACCGTAAAAATATTCTTTGGGACTGGTTTCCACGGCCCCAGTGGCCACGATCACCACCCCATGTTCGATCTCCTTTAGCTCTAGATCATCAACGCACGCGACGGTGGTCCGGTAGTTTCCCGCATGTCCCTCGGAATTCACCACCTCACTCCACGTCAGGATCTCGACCAAGGGATGGTTCTCCAGGCCGGTGATCAGGTCGTGCAACAAATCCTGGGGCGCTGAACCCTCCAGCGTAAAGAACAACCGCCGGAGATTGCCACCCAAACTGCCACTCTTTTCCACCAGGGTTACCGGATACCCTTGCTCGGCCAACGAAAGAGCGGCCGTCATTCCGGCAACGCCTCCCCCAACTACGAGGGCCCGGGAATTGACGCTGGAAAAGGTACCACTGACCGGTTCCAGCAAGCGGGCCTTGGCCACCGCCATCCGGATCAGGTCCCGGGCCTTGGCGTTAGCCTGTTCGGGTGTGGATTGGTGCACCCAGGACACTTGCTCCCTGATGTTGACCTGCTCGTATAATTGGGGGTTAAGCCCGGCCTCCCGCAGGCAGGACTGAAAGAGGGGTGCATGACTGCGCGGGGTACACGCGGCTACCACTACCCGGTTAAGATCAAACTCTTCTATGCGTTTCCGGATGTTTTCCAGGCTGTCCCGGGCGCAAGCAAATAGAAAAAGTTCGGTATAGACAATGTCTTTAAGTCCTTTTGCATACTCCGCCAGGGCTTCGACGTCTAAGACGCCCCCAATGTTGTGCCCGCAACTGCACACGAACACTCCGATCCGGGGGCGCTCGCCGCGAACGTCTTTTTCCGGGGGAAATTCCTTCCGGACCGTTTCCGTTCCCCGGGCGGCCGCCAGCAGGCGCGAAGCATTGGCCGCCGCCGAACTGGCCTCGACCACCGTCTCCGGGATATCCTTGGGCGCGCACAGTACGCCGGCCGCAAAGATCCCCGAACGCGTCGTGAGACCCGGATAGAGTTCCGAGGAGCGACAGAAGCCGTATTCGTTCAGTTCGATACCCGCCGCCCGCGCCAGTACTTCCACTCCTTCCGGTTGGCACAGCCCGGGTGACAGCACCACCAGGTCGAAATCCTCCTCGTGAAAGCCTCCGTTGCCGTTCGGATAACGCAGTAACAGGTTCTTGTTTTGCTGCAACTCTTTTACCGCACCCACACTGCACCGGAGGTAGCGGATCCCATATTCCCGGCGGGCACGTTCATAATACCGTTCAAAATCCCGGCCGAAAGCCCGGAGGTCGATCAAGAAAACGGTGACCTCCAGTCCCGGTATGCGTTCCTTGGCGATCATGCCCTGCTTGGTGGCGTGCATACAGCACACCGCTGAGCAGTACTCTTGGCCCCGGGCCACGTCCCGGGAGCCTACGCACTGGATAAAGGCAATCTTACGAGGTTCTGCGCCGTCGGAAGGCCTGGTGAGTGTTCCCCCGCTGGGGCCCGATGCGCTGAGCATTCTTTCAAACTGGATACTGGTCAGCACGTTGGGGTAAATTCCGTAGCCGTATTCGCTTAAGATCCCGGGGTCAAACAACTCGTAACCGGTACTCAGGATGATTGCGCCCACCCGCAGGGTGATCTCCTTGTCCCACATGAGGAAATTAATCGCGCCGGCGGCACAAGCCTCCTCACACTTTACGCACTCGGGGCAGTTGTCTATGTCCACGACATACCCGTGGGGAACTGACTGCGCGTAGGGGCGGTAAATGGCCTTGCGCCGACCCAACCCGACATTGAATTCATCTGCTGTTTCCATGGGACACACCGCGACGCAGTCGCCACATCCCGTGCATTTCTCGGTATCCACGTAACGGCCCCGGATCCGGACCCGGGCCCGGAAGTCGCCGGGTTCACCCTGGACCTCCTGGAGTTCAGCGCACGTCAGCAGCTGGATATTTGGGTGCCGGCTGCACTCTACCAACCGGGGAGCCAGGGTACACATGGCACAGTCACCGGTGGGAAAAGTTTTGTCCAACTGGGCCATGCGCCCGCCGATGGCCGGCTGCTTTTCCACCAGGTAAACCTTGAAACCGGCTTCAGCCAGGTCGAGAGCCGACTGAATCCCGCCTACACCACCTCCGACTACCAACACCGCCCCGCTGACAGCTTGGTGTTTACTTTCCTGCATGCTAAAACCTCCTCGTGGGTTCTGAACCACTCAACCGGCCAGGGACAACTTGCGAAGCAAGGACAGCGTTAAATCCGGCGTCTGCCCAGCCAGGAGAGGGCTTCAGGTAGGTTAAAGGCCAATCCGATCAGTTCGGGGAAATAAAAATGCGACAGACCGCCAACGCGGCCCGGCCTGCTTGCCTCCAGGTTCGCTGGCACTGTAGCCGGGCGGTAGCCAGGAATTATGCCAGCTCTTACCCGCTCCCTTAAGAAATGCCATGGAGTATTTTGCTCTTTTTTGCGGCCCGGCGGGGCGAAATGTTTACTTTAAATAATTCGTGGTCGATTCAATGATCCCTGCTTTTTGCAAATGTTCCACAATAATTACGCGTCCACAATAGCGGAACACGATTCACAAACTGATTAGGCCTGAAGCGGTGTTTCCCTCGCCTCGTGCCGGTTGGACGAGGACACGCTCAGGTTATACCACTTGCCGCAGCGGGAACCCCACCGGCTGACCAGCTCCCCGGCGATGTAAAATTCGTTCACCTCGCAGTTGTTCGGACAATCCGCGCAAGAGAAGGTACGGGGCTGGCAGGTGAACTCGGCGACATAGGCCGCGCCGCGGAAGTTGGTGGGTGTCCGCCGCCGCTCCGCGTTACGCTTGGCCAGGAGTGCGGCCCCGAAGGCACCCATCACCTGGAAATGCTCGGGGACCACGATGTCCAGGTTCAGCCGTTTCTGGAAAGCGGCGCGGATGCCAACATTGGCGGCGACGCCGCCCTGAAAGAGGACGAGGGGTTCAATTTTGCGGTTGCGGGCCACGTTGGCCAGGTAGTTTCCTACCAGCGCCAGGCAGAGCCCGGCGATGAGATCTTCTTTTTTGTAGCCCATTTGCTGCTTGTGGATCAGGTCGGACTCCGCGAATACACCGCAACGACCGGCGATCTTGATGGGGCTCTTGGAGCGAAGGGCGTAGTCGCCGAACTGTTCGATGGGAATGCCCAGGCGTACGGCCTGGTGATCCAAAAACGAACCGGTGCCGGCCGCGCACACGGTGTTCATGTTGAATCCCACCGGCACTCCGTCCTGAAAAAAAATGATTTTGGAATCTTGTCCCCCGATATCAATGACGGTGCGGACTTCGGGCTCAAAGTGACGGGCGGCCATGGCATGGGCGGTGATCTCGTTCTTGATCATGTCCGCGCCCACCATGATCCCGGCCAGCCGGCGACCGCTGCCGGTGGTGCCCACGCCGCCGATCCGCGGTTCGCCCGTTTTGGCGTATAATTCCTGGAAGGATCTCTGGATGGCGTCTATTGGCCCGCCCTCGTTCCGCAGGTAGGACTTGTAGACCAGGTTGCTGTTTTCGTCGATCAGGGCCAGCTTGGTGGTGACGCTGCCCACGTCTATCCCCAGGTAGTAATGCACAATCTGACCCCCTCTAGTGCTGATGAACGGCTCGGCGATCCTTCAAGATGTCTAGAAAGGCTTCCACCCGGGTTTCGAAACCGGCTTCGCCCGTCTGGTCGGTGATGATAAAGGTCAGTACCGGAATGTCCAGTTCCCGGCTCAGCCTGATCATGATGTTCTGGGCCACGATTTCGGGCATGCAGGTGAAGGGCATCAGGTGGATGATGCCGTCGATGCCCTCCCTGGGGGCCAGCGCCGTCAGGCCCACGCTGACGTGGCCGTGCCCGCCGACTTCGGCGCCCAGGTACGGAGCCGCGGCCCGGTTGATTTCCTTTTTCCGCTCGGTGACCGCTTTGTTCGGAAACAAGTGCTTGTGGAACCACTGGGTCACCGATATTTCCCGGTCTACCCAGACCCGGGGATCGGCGGACTTGCCGAGCAGCGCCTCCAAGTGCAGGTTGGCGTACGGTTCGAGCACCACCCAGATTTCGCCCACGATCCGAACCCGTACCGGATTGGTTTCCTCGGCTTCGATGGCCGCGGCCTGCTCCCGGAATTCCGCTAGCAGTTGCCAGGCCGCTTCGGCCGAGGGGGCGCGTTCGACCCGCCGCACGAAACGCTTGAACAACGGATCGATAGTTCCCTGACGCCGTTCGAAGGCGCGTACCCGGTGACAGATACGTTCACCCTCGTCGATGGCCGCCATCCGGTGATAGCCGGCGTATAGCGCCCGGATTATCTTGAGCCAGGAGGCGTTGTTGGTCGTCCGCTTCAGAGTTTGCCGGAAACCGGACCACCGTTCCCTGAGGGGCAGGGGCGAATCGATCACAATTATTTCAAAATCATAGCCCAGCCGGCGCAGCATTTGTTCCTGGACCTGGGCATACCAGCCGAGGCGGCATTTCCCCTTGCCACCGACCATAAGCAAATGGGTCGCCCCGTGGTCCAGGAGCCAGCGCATTTGGCCTAGGGTGAAGGTGAACGGAAGACACACGAATTCGGGCGCCAGCGGCTTGCCTAGTTCTAGAATCTCCTTGGTGGCGTGGGGCGTGTTGATCGAATCGATGCCGCAGTCCGCCAGTGCGGAGCGGACGGCTAGGTCCAGGTGCCCCATGGTTGGCATGCCGATCACCACCCGATCGGTTCGCAGGCCCGGAACCGCCGGTTTGCTTGCTGGTTTCGGAGTTTTCCGGCCGCCGTCCACGACGCCGGTGGACAGCGGCTGCACGTCCATAAACGCCTCGATCCTGGTGGCCAGTCCAGCGTCGGCGGTATGTTCGTCCAGGGTCAGCAGGAGAAAAGGGATTCCGTGACGGGCCGCCTCTTCTTCCACGTAATTCTCAATGATGGACTCCGGTCCGCATTCGAAGGAACCCACCAGGACCAGTTTGTCCACCAGCCCGTTGCGGAGGTAGTGGAGCGCGGCGCCGAGCAGTTGGGCCTCGAAGCTCCACATCCGTTCGCCCTCGGCCACCGTGGCCATCTGGCGACGGATCTCGGCCTGGGGTACCATTTCGGCGGTCAACACCGGCCCGTATTCGGCAAACTTGGCTAAAAGATCTAGGCTGAACCCGTCGTAGAGGATGTAGGGGTGGCCGATGACACCTATGGTCTGGCCTTCATTTCCGGCGGCCTCCTGCCGGTCGTCATCCGGGGGCCTGTCGCCGTGCAGCACCCGAAAAGCCTCTGGAGTGACCATTCGTTTCTTAATACACAGTTCCTCAAAGCGGCGTTGGGCACGCCATGCCGAATCGAGGGCTTGCCTGACTTGTTGCGGCGAGGCCCCCAGTTGTGCACCGGCTTCGACCCAGGTCTGCTCCCAGTCACGCTTGCCCCGGGAGAGATCGATTCGGGGGCTGATTACCTGCGCCCCGTTTTCCAGGGCGTTTCTGACCATATAGGGGATCCCGATAAACTTCGGACAGCAATAGTTCTTGCGTTCCAGGCTGACCAGGCAGGGAATGAACAGCCGGGTCACTCCATGGTCCAGCAATTCACGGGTGTGCGCAAATAGCAGCTTGACGGCCACACAGGGCTCGTCGGTGGGGCAGAACCCCATTTTTTCCAGGGTGCGTTTGGTCGTTGGTGGTGACACCACGACTTTAACGCCGATCTGCCGGCAAAACTCCGCGTAAAACGGGTACATATAATAGTAAGCCATCGACCGGGGCAGGCCCACGGTTAGCATCGCAATTCACCCTTGAGAAGAGGAGTTTAGTTAATCATTATCCCCTTTACAACCCAAAGAATACCAAAAAAATATGCCGCTACCGCGTCAAAATTAGTTTAGCAGAATATGGGCCGGGCGTCAATTTTCCCTTCCTTTCCCGGCTTGTTGGTGTCAGGATTGGCGTGAAAGCTGCCTGAATTACACGGCGGGATGAAAAGCCCAAAATCCAGAAATACTATTTCAAATGTTTTAGATAACTTCAGATAGGGCGATCGAAGTGAACAAACAGAACAAAAAAAGATACGGCATAAAAAAGTTCCAAAGGAGCAGAATGAGTACCACTCGTGGAATTCCGCCTTACGAGTTGGGGCGGGAAATGGGCATCGACTTCCCGCGGCTGGATGGATGGGAAAAACGATTCAATTTCTCCCGGCCGAGGAAACCGTGACATTATGTACTAACATAAATCGTTTGTACACAACCCATAATAGTATCTAACAGATAAAAATCTTATTCTACTTGTAGAGGAGGTAAGAAAAATGGGTCGCACGAATCCGAAAATTGTCCCGCAAGCTAAGAACGCGCTTGATCAGATGAAGTACGAGGTGGCTGCCGAGATCGGGATTGGCAACTACCAGCAGCTCGACAAGGGGGACCTGCCCTCCCGGGTTAACGGTAAGGTCGGGGGCAACATGGTCCGCAAGATGGTAGCCTTTGCCGAGCAGGCGATGGCCCAGGGCAACGTGGCCCAGGTTCGCCAGACCGTGCCGCCCGAGCCTTTCGGCACCCAGGGCGAATAATCTCACCCAGCAAGTTACCGGATTGTCAGCTTAAATCCAATAAAGGATCAACAACCTAGCAGTGAACGAGCAGACGGCGGCCGCCGCTCTGCTCCTTTTTCTTTGTGTTGTTATATTATTGCAGGTAATCAGCATAGTGTTCCGGGTCGATGCCCGGGTGCACCGCCGCCGATATACCGCCGGCGATGATCCGCACACAGTTGCGGGTCAGTTCGTCGATTTCCTTTGGCGTAACCATCAACTGGCCGCCAAAAGGTTCCAGCAGCCGCTGAATGATTCCTTCCATTTCGGCGGGTTGGGGTGGTGTGCGGTCGTAAGCCTCGTACAGCTTTACAATCGCGTCCTGGGCGATCAGTGCGGCGTGGACCACCGTGGGCACTCCAATGGAGATCACCTTTACTCCCAGGGTTTCTTCGTTCAAGCCCCGCCGCTGGCCACCGATGCCTGATCCGGGATTGATACCACGGTCGGAAAGCTGGATGGAGGAAGCGATGCGCTCCACCGAACCGGCGGCCAGAGCATCGACGCAGATTACCAGTTCCGGCTGGACGTGTTCCACCACGCCCTTAATGATTTCGGCCGTTTCGATCCCGGTGATGCCGAGAACTCCCGGGGCGAGGGCGCTCAATATCCTGGTTCCTGCCGGGGTGTGTTCCGGGGCAAAGTGGTACATGTGCCGGGTCACGTAAGTCTGGTTGGCGACGCGCGGACCGAGCGCGTCCGGCGTGGCGTTCCAGTTCCCCAGGCCCACCACCAGGATGCTGGCCTGATCATTCACCTGAATGAAGCCGCGCAGGGCATTGACCAGTTCGCGGACCACGGCGGTGTGGCCTTCGGGGTCGTTGATCCGCAGTACGGGGGCCTCAATGGTGATGTATGTCCCAGGCGGCTTGCCCATGGCTTGAGCGCCGTGTTCGTCGACGATCCGGACGGTAGTTACCCGGCCGTGGGAAAAATCCCGGCGGTCCACGGTGACTCCGAGGACTTCCTGCCCGGTCTGAGCGCGCAAGGCATCGTGGGCTTCAATAGCCAGGTCGGTGGTGACGCCGCAAATTCTCAAAACGATTGCCTCCTCAGCTAGCGAGGTCCGGTTTTCGAGAGTATGGTAACCCGCGGACCGCCCAAATATACCGGGAGGCGGCACAAGCGCTGCCTTTTGGAATTGATCGTGATTCTAGGTGACATGTGTTATAATAAGTTTCGAAATGGCACGTAACAGGTGAAGCCGTTTTGCGGATTATTTCGGGGGAACTGAAAGGCAGACGCATCAAGGTCAGGCCCGGATCAGCAGTACGCCCTACCACGGACCGGGCCCGTGAAGCGTTGTTTAACATTTTGGCGCCGCGGGTGCCGGGATGCCGGTTTCTGGACCTCTACGCCGGAACGGGTGTCGTAGGCCTGGAGGCGCTGAGCAGGGGCGCCGCGCAGGCCATTTTCGTGGAAAAGGATCGGCGGGCGGCCGCTTTGCTGCGGGACAACCTGGCGCGCATCGGTGTATCCGCGCTGGCGACCGTCAGGAGGGGCAGCGCCGTGCCGGTGATCGCGGCCCTTGGCCTCGAGGGCCGGAAATTTGACCTGGTGTTCATGGATCCCCCGTACGCGGGGGGGCTCGCGGATAAAACTCTGGAAGCTCTGGCGCGCGCCGAGGTGGTTGACCCGGGGGGCTGGGTCATCACGGAAACATCCCACCGGAATCCGCCAGCCGAGCAGATCGCCGGCTTCGGCGTATGGCGCCGGCAGCGCTACGGTGAAGCATTGCTTTCCTTCTATCGGTTGGAGAGGGAATTGACGTGAACATTGCGGTTTATCCGGGTAGTTTCGATCCCGTTACCAGCGGACACCTGGACATCATCAGGCGGGCGGTGACGCTTTTCGACCAGGTGATCGTGGCGGTGGCCTACAATTCGGCCAAAGAGCCGCTTTTTACCGTTTCGGAGCGCCTGGAAATGCTGCGTACCGTTTTGGCCGACCTCCCTAACGTACGGGTGGACGCCTACCGCGGCCTGACCGTGCGCTATGCCCAGGAACAGGGTGCCCGGGCGCTAATCCGGGGTTTACGGGCGGTGTCCGACTTCGAAAGCGAGTTTACCATGGCGCTGACGAACAAAAAATTGGCGCCCGAAATTGAGACCGTGTTTCTAATGACCGAAGCGAAGTATTCCTTCATCAGTTCCGGTTCCGTTAAGGAAGTGGCCCGTTACCAGGGTTGTCTGGACGACATGGTTCCGGACCCGGTGGCCCGGATGCTGCGGGACAAATTCCGTTAAGGGGTGAGAGTTAGGTGGAATTGCTCTCCGTACTGGACGACCTGGAAGAATTCGTGCAGAGTTCTCCCCGGGTGCCCTTGACCAAAAAGGTGTTAGTTGACGAGGAAAAGTTCCTGGATCTACTTGACCGGGCCCGTACCATTTTGCCGGAAGAGGTCCGTAAAGCGAAGTGGCTGGTTCAAGAGCGGGAGAAGGTGATCAACGAATCCCGCCAGGAGGCGAACCGGCTGCTGGAGGAGGCCCAGAAAGAAATCGAGAAAAAAGTCGAAGAAAGTGAGATCGTGCGGCGGGCCCGGGAAGTAGCCGAAGAGATCGTCAGTAAGGCCGAACAGGTGGCCCGGGAAATGCGACTGGGGGCCCGGGATTATTCCGACGATGTCCTGGCTAAGCTGGAAACTCGCCTAGAAAAGATTCTCAAGGAAATCGAAGGCGGCCGCAAAGAGCTAAAAAACATGAAATAAGCGAAATAAGCGGCGGATGGTATGGAGTAACATGGCAAAACTCAGCAGCCCTAGGGGCAGGGTTAGGGCGAGAAGGGTGGCGGTCTGAAGGACGGCCGTCCAGGATAAGGCCGCGGCGGCCGGCGCTTGAACGGCCGCCGCCACCAGGAGATTCTCGAACGCCGGAAACAGGAGCAGGGTCAGGGCAACCGCCAAAGCGGCGTGCGCCAACCGGCCCAGAAAGTAAAGGCCCAGCCGGATGTCGGTTCCCGTGACAAAGGCGGCGACTTGGGCCTGGATGGAAAGGCCGCTCCAGGCCAGGATCAACTGGACCGCGATTAGTTGCTGGAGCAATGGAGCCGCCGTTTCACTCACCAACCTGGTCCCGAGGGTCATCTCAAAAACGCCGGTGGCGAGCGGCAGGTATAACTCCGGCGCCAGACCCAGCGGTTGCAGGAAAAAACCCAGCAAGCCGGCGAAGGCCGGTAGCAGGCCGAAGCACGACAACAGATTTACGATCACGGCGAAGAGGATGATAAACCCGCCGATGACCAGGAGCTTGTTGACCGCCGATTTCACGGCGTCCCCCAGGATCTGCCCCGGGTGCCGGTTATCGGTGGCGAGAAACTGGTGAAAGGCTCGTTTCCACAGATTTGCCGTGTTGACCGCAGGTCCCCGTTCGCGGCGGCGGTAACCGCGGAACAGGAGACCCAGGGTCAGATTACTTAGATAATGCACGGCCAGAATGAACGGTCCTAGGGCCGGATTGTTGAACATGCCCACGGAAATCGCCACCAGGATGAACAGCGGGCTGGCGTTGTTGACAAAGGTCAACAGGTGTTCGGCTTCGGCGCGGGTACACATTCTTTCGGTACGGAGCCGGGCGGTAAAGTTGGCGCCGACTGGATAACCGGAACTGTAGCCCACGGCGACCGCAAACGAGGCGCTACCCGGGAGACGGAAGAGCGGCCGCATCACCGGTTCCAGCAACGCACCGGCAATACTTGCCAGGCCGAGACCCAGTACCAATTCGGAAACAATAAAAAAGGGCAGTAGGGCCGGAAACACGATGTTCCACCAGGTATCCATTCCGGCCAGCGCCCCCTCGAACGCGGTCCGGGGGCGGGCGGCGATGGCGGCGATTAACGTGACGGTCAGTACGGCCAGCGTTATCCGGCCGGGGTTTGAGCGCATGACAGATTCCTTCGGTCTGGTAGTAAGCGCCGTTGTGGTTGGGCGCTTTCGAATTTGTGGTTTCAAAAAAGTTTATGGCCGCCGTGGGCCGGGCAGACCAGGTTTTTATTGACAAGCCAGGGGACCCCAATTATAATGGCTCTGTTGGATGGGGGTAAGTTTATGTTCTGGCTCAACCTCGGCATGGCGCGGGACCACTCCGGTGCCCCGGTGACCTTCACCTTCCGGGAGGAACTGCCCGCGCTTGACGGACCGGACGGGACAGTCAGCTTCCTGGGTCCGGTGGACGTCGAGGTCACCGTGACCTGTGTAGAAGGTCAGTACTGGCTGAACGGCACCGTCCGCGGCCGGGTGGAACTGACCTGTGCCCGGTGCCTGAAGCGCTTCGAATATCCCTTTGAGGTTGCTCTGGCCGAGAGGTACGTGCAGGGCCGGGATCGCGGTGATGCCGAGGCGAGCTGCGTGAAGGGCGACTTGGTGGATTTCACCGACAAGGTGACCGAGGGTATCCTGCTGGCCCTGCCCATGCGTGCGCTCTGCCACCCTGGATGCCGGGGCCTTTGCCCGGAGTGCGGGCAGATGCTCAACGAGGCTACCTGTGATTGCCGTACCGACAATATCGATCCCCGGTTTGCCGCGTTGGCGAAGCTTCTCAAACCGAACCCGAAGGGGGTGGAATGATGGGTGTCCCGAAACGCAGACATTCCAAACAGCGCAAGCGGATGCGCCGGGCGAGGTGGAAGCTGGACGCGCCCAACCTGGTCGAGTGTCCACAGTGCCAGGCGTGGATGGTGCCGCACCGGGTCTGCCAAGAGTGTGGATACTATAAGGCGAAAAAGGTCGTAAATAGGGAAAAATAAGCTTTTGGCGCCCCCAAAAGCTTATTTTTGCTTTTGTTGCTTTTATATGGTAAGTTGGATATACTCACATTTATACGAAAGTGCCTTGCGGGGGGGAACTGTGGTTGCGCATTGCGGTTGACGCGATGGGGGGGGACTTTGCGCCTTTGGAAATCGTCCGAGGTGCGGAGGCCGCCGCCAGAGGATTGGATCTGGAAGTGATTCTGGTTGGGGATGAGGAAAAAATCTCCGCCGCTTTGGGTTCACCCCCAAGCTTACCTGTGGTGCACGCTTCGGAAACCATTCAAATGGACGAGCAACCGGTCCTGGCGGTCCGGCGCAAGCCCGGGGCCTCCATCGTGAAGGCCGTGCAGTTGGTCCGGGATGGACAAGCCGATGCGGTGGTGTCGGCGGGCCATACCGGGGCCACCCTAGCGGCTAGTTTCCTGCATCTCGGGCGTATCCCCGGTATCGAGCGGCCAGCCATTTTAAGCATCATCCCCAACGAAAAGTCCCAGACCGTGCTCGTAGATGTCGGCGCGAACGTGGACTGCAAACCCACCCACTTGCTCCAATTCGGGGTTATGGGCGCTATGTACGCCCGCAAAGTGCTGGGGGTGACCTGCCCCCGGGTCGGACTGTTGAATATCGGGGAGGAGGCTTCCAAGGGAAATGAACTGACCTGCGCCGCCTACCCGCTTTTCGAAAGGGCGCCGTTCCGGTTCGTGGGCAACGTCGAGGGCCGGGACCTGTTCAACGGCCGCGTGGACGTGGTTGTATGCGACGGGTTTACGGGCAATATCGTGCTCAAGACCGGAGAAGGTCTGGTTGTCGCCCTAGGGAACGCTATTAAAAAGGAAATCGCCACTAACTGGATGAACAGAATGTTTCTTTTGATTTCCGCTTTTTCGTTAAAGAGTATCCGCCAGCGCTTCGATTACACCGAATACGGCGGGGCGCCGCTATTGGGCGTCAACGGGGTGGTGGTGGTCAGCCACGGCAGTTCGCGGGCCAAGGAGGTCAAGAACGCGATACGCGTGGCCGGTGAAGCTGTCCGCAATAACCTGGTCGAGGCTATTGCTAGTGGAATCAACGAAACTTTGACCAAGGGGGCCGAAACGGCCAATGGCTGAGGTTTCAGTCGGCATTGCCGGGGTCGGCATTTGTGTACCCGATCGGGTCCTGACCAACCGGGACCTGGAGTCCATGGTGGATACCTCCGATGAATGGATCCGCGAACGTACCGGTATTCGTGAGCGCCGGATTGCTGCCCCTGACCAATCCACTTCGGACCTGGCCGTGGTTGCGGCCCGCCGGGCCCTGGCCGATGCCGGAGTTACCCCCGGCGAGGTGGACCTGATCATCGTGGCCACGGTGACCCCGGACATGGTGTTCCCGTCCACGGCCAGCCTCGTGCAGGAACGTCTTGGTTGCGGACCAGTGGGCGCCTTCGACCTTTCCGCCGGGTGCACCGGCTTCTTGTACGGATTGGTGGCGGGGGCGCAGTTTATTGCGGCCGGCACCTACCGTACCGTATTGGTGATCGGGGCTGAAACCCTGTCCAAAATAATCAACTGGGAGGACCGTTCCACCTGTGTCCTGTTCGGGGACGGGGCCGGGGCGGTGGTGCTACGCCCGGCACCGGCCGGATGGGGCCTGCTGGCGGCCTGCCTGGGCTCGGACGGCGCCGGGGGCGATCTTTTGAAAATACCGGCGGGAGGCTCACGCCTCCCAGCTTCGGCGCTAACGGTTGAAAAGAAACTGCACTACATCCACATGAACGGTCGCGAAGTGTTCCGGTTCGCGGTGCGGATTCTCAGTGAGGCTGCAAGCGAGGTGATCCGGGCGGCCGGCTTGAAGCAGGACCAGATCGACCTTTTTATTCCCCACCAGGCGAACATCAGAATTATCAAGGCTGCGGTCAAGCGCCTGGAGTTGCCGATGGACCGGGTCGTGGTGAACGTTGACCGGTACGGCAACACTTCGTCCGCTTCCGTTCCCCTGGCCCTGGATGAGGCGGCACGTTCCGGCCGGCTGGCAGACGGTGACCGGGTGGTGATGGTTGCTTTCGGCGCTGGCCTTTCCTGGGCGGCGGCAGCCGTGCGTTGGTACAGCACTGCATCCCGGGGTACACCGGAGCCGACTGGATAAAAGGAGGTTGACTACAGTGCTGCGCACCGAGCTTTGTGAATTATTGGGCATTCATTATCCGATTTTACAGGGCGGCATGGCTTGGGTGTCGGATGCGAAACTGGCGGCCGCGGTTTCCAACGGTGGTGGCCTGGGGATCATCGGGACCGGCCAGGCGCCGCCGGATTGGGTGCGGGAACAAATTCTCGCGGCGAAAGCGCTCACCGACCGGCCCTTCGGCGTTAACGTAATGCTTCTTTCCCCCTTTACCGAGGAGGTCATGCGGGTGGTGATCGAGGAAAGGGTGGCGGTGGTGACCACCGGTGCCGGCAACCCGGGCAAGTATATCAGCGCGTTGCAAGAGGCCGGGGCCCGGGTGATCCCGGTGGTGGCCTCGGTTGCGCTGGCCCAGCGTCTGGAGCAGACCGGGGTGGACGCCCTGATCGCCGAGGGTATGGAATCGGGGGGCCACATCGGGGAACTGACGACCATGGTCCTGGTGCCCCAGATTGTTGATGCCGTAAATGTTCCGGTGATTGCCGCTGGCGGTATCGGTGACGGCCGGGGGATCGCGGCCGCGCTGGCGCTGGGGGCTTCAGGGGTGCAAATGGGTACCAGGTTTATCTGTGCTGAGGAATGCACGGTGCACCCCAAGGTTAAGGAGAGGGTTCTCAAGGCCAGGGACCGGGACACCGTGATCACCGGGCGTTCAACCGGACATCCAGTACGGTGCCTGCGTAACAAGCTTACCCGCCGCTTTGAGGAGTTGGAGGCGCGCCAGGTGCCCGCCGAGGAACTGGAAAGACTGGGCGTGGGCAAGCTCCGCGCGGCGATGGTGGACGGGGATATCGAGTACGGTTCGGTAATGGCCGGACAAATCGCGGCTATGGTCCGAGAGATCAAACCAGCCCGCGAAATCATCCGGGAACTGGTGACCGAAGCTGAGCGGGTACTGCGGCAAATCGGCGCGATGGGGGAAGGCTAGCCATGCGTATGGCTTTTCTGTTTCCCGGTCAGGGTTCCCAGTACGTGGGCATGGGCCAAGAATTGTACACCGATTATCCCGCTGCGCGCCGGGTGTTCGACTGCGCCGACGAAGTCCTGGGTTTTGCGCTGACCAAACTCTGTTTTGAGGGACCCAAGGAGGAACTGCAAAAGACGGCCAACACGCAGCCCGCCGTGCTGGCGACCAGCATCGCCTGCTACGAGATCCTGCGGGAAAAGGGGATTAAACCCGAGGTGTTAGCCGGCCACAGCCTGGGGGAATACACCGCCCTGGTGGTGGCGGGTGCCTTTTCGTTTGAAGACGCCCTGCTCCTGGTGCGTCGCCGCGGACAGTTGATGCAGGAGGCTGTACCCCTGGGGACCGGTGGAATGATCGCCGTTCTGGGCCTGGACCGAGATAAGGTGGAGAGAATCACGGCCGAGGCTGCCCGGGCCGGGGTGATCAACGCGGCCAACTTCAACTGCCCGGGACAGGTCGTCCTGGCCGGCGAGATGCCAGCGCTGGAGGAGGCGGTCAAGTTGGCGAAACGGGCCGGGGCAAAACGATGTGTGCCGCTTCCGGTCAGCGGGCCGTTTCATTCTACGTTAATGCGCGGGGCCGGGGAACGTTTGGCCCAGGCGCTGGAAGACGTCCGGATACGGGATCCGCGGCTGCCCGTGGTGGCCAACGTGGACGGGTCTTTATTGCGGACTGCCGATGAGGTTGGGGCGGCGTTGGTCCGCCAGATATACAGTCCGGTGCGCTGGGAAGAAGGGATGCGCTACCTGGTCGAGTCCGGCGTGGAAACCTTCGTGGAGGTGGGCCCGGGCAAGGTCCTGTCCGGATTAATGAAAAAGATCGCCCGTCCCGGAAACACCATCCTGAACGTGGAGGACGGGGTTTCCCTACAAAAAGTTCTTGCGCACCTGGAGGAGGTTGGCTAGAATGAATCTTGACGGCAGAACGGCCCTGGTAACTGGAGCCTCGCGTGGTATCGGGCGGGCGGTGGCCCTGGCCCTGGCCAAAACGGGGGCGAACGTGGTGATCAACTATGTAAGCAACGCCCGGGCAGGGCAGAAAGTGGCGGGTGAGGCCGAACGGGCCGGAGCCCGGGTGCTCCTGTTCCAGGCCGACGTTTCCCGGCCGGAAGAGGCGGCCGAACTGGTGCAGGCCGGAGTGGACGAGTTTGGCCGGCTGGACATACTTGTGAATAATGCCGGGATCACCCGGGACAACTTACTGATGCGCATGCAGGACGAGGATTGGGACGCAGTGCTCAACGTGAACCTGAAGGGTGCGTTCAACACCACCCGGGCGGCGCTCCGGTACATGCTCAAGGCCCGCTACGGCAGGATTATCAATATTTCATCCATAATCGGACTGCGCGGCAACGCGGGTCAGGCTAACTACGCGGCGGCCAAGGCCGGGCTGATCGGGTTAACCAAATCGGTGGCCCGGGAGATCGGTTCTCGTAACATCACGGTTAACGCGGTGGCCCCCGGTTTCATCCTGACCGAAATGACCGACAAGTTGCCCCAAGAGGTCCGGGAGCGGATGATCTCCGAGATTCCACTGGGGCGTTTCGGGACGCCGGAAGATGTGGCGGCGTTGATTACTTTTCTAGCCAGCGAAGCCGCCGGTTACATCACCGGTCAGGTGATTGCTGTGGACGGAGGAATGGCCATATAACTCGACGAGCTTGAAAGGAGGTGACAGGTAGATGGCCGATACGTTCCAAAAAGTGCAGGCGTTGATTGTGGAACAGTTGGGAGTGGACGAAGAAGAGGTGACTTTAGAGTCTTCATTTGTGGACGATCTCGGGGCCGATTCCCTGGACCTGGTGGAATTGGTAATGGCCTTCGAAGAGGCTTTTGATATACGTATTCCGGACGAGGACGCGGAGAAGATCCGTACCGTGGGTGACGCCGTGGCCTATTTTCAGGAGCGGGGTTAATCCGCCGCGCGGGTTATTTCCTGGGAGGTGCTTTGATGCGGTCACGCGTGGTCATCACCGGTATGGGCGTGATCACGCCTCTGGGTATCGGGCTGGAATCATTCTGGTCGGCCCTGATCGCGGGACGTTCAGGCATCAGGAGAATCCAGTCGTTTGATGCTTCCGATTTTAGGACGCAAATTGCCGGTGAGATAACGGATTTTGAAGCGACCAATTATATGGAAAGGAAAGAAGCGCGGCGGATGGACCGTTATACCCAGTTCGCCGTAGCTGGCGCGGGTATGGCCATCGCGGACGCGGGATTGGAACTGGGTCAGCTCCGGAGGGAACGCGCCGGCGTGATTATCGGATCGGGAATCGGCGGCATGCGCACCTTCGAGGAACAGGCCCGTGTCCTGGCCGAACGGGGTCCGGGCCGGATCAGCCCTTTGTTTGTGCCGATGATGATCGGAAACATGGCGGCGGGACAGATTGCGCTCACCTACGGGCTGTACGGTCCCAACACCACCGTGGTTACCGCCTGTGCTTCCAGCAATCACGCCATCGGCGACGCCTTCAAGGTGATTCAACGCGGCGATGCCGACCTGATCGTCACGGGCGGTACCGAGGCCCCCATCACCCCGCTGGCGCTGGCGGGATTTTGCGCCATGAAGGCCACCTCCGTGTCCAACGAGGAACCGGAGAAGGCTTCCCGTCCCTTTGACGCCCAGCGGGACGGCTTCGTAATGGCGGAGGGCTGCGGCATCCTAGTGCTGGAGAGCCTGGAGCATGCCCGGGAGCGTGACGCGCGCGTCTACGCCGAGGTGGTCGGCTACGGTGCCAGTTGCGATGCCTACCACATTACTGCTCCCGATCCAGACGGACATGGTGCCGCCCTTTCCATGCGGGTGGCCCTGCAGGATGCGGGCCTAGAGCCGGAAGAGATTGATTATATCAATGCCCACGGCACGTCGACCCCCCTAAACGACCGGGTGGAAACCCTGGCCATCAAGAATGTTTTTGGACCGGATGCGGCCCGCCTGGCGGTCAGTTCCACCAAGTCCATGACCGGACACTTGTTGGGCGCGGCCGGCGGCCTGGAAGCGGTAATCTGTGCCCTGGTGCTTGCGCGGGGCGTCATCCCCCCCACCATTAACTACGAGAATCCAGATCCCGATTGCGATCTGGACTACGTCCCCAACGTGGCCCGGGCGGCCGAGGTGCGAGTCTGCCTTTCCAACAGCTTTGGTTTTGGCGGACACAACGCCACCCTGGTTTTTAAAAGGTACGGCGGTGAACGAGGGTAATGGTGCTCACGCCCCGCCGAAAGACCGAGCCTTACTACTGGTCCGGCGGTGAACGAGGGTAATGGTGTTTCGGGAAATAGCCGAACTGCAGGACAAAAGCGGCCTTCGCTGGCGCGATCCGCAACTGCTGCGTGAAGCGCTGACCCACAGTTCATACAGTTATGAACACCCGGGAGAACGGCACAACCAACGGCTTGAATTCCTGGGTGACGCGGTGCTGGAAATAGTGGTGAGCGAATACCTTTATCGGCGGCTGCCGGACGCTACCGAGGGCGAGCTTACCAAGATCCGGGCGGCGGTGGTCTGCGAGCCGGCGTTGGCGCAGGTGGCCCGGGCAATGGGTCTGGGTGTTTGCCTGCGGCTGGGATGCGGTGAGGAACTCTCGGGCGGCCGGGAGCGGGCCTCGGTGCTGGCCGACGCCTTCGAGGCGCTGCTGGGGGCGGTATACCTCGACCAGGGACTGGAAACGGCGCGGTGGTTTGCGCTGCGGTGGCTGGAGCCCGTGATCAGGAACACGCTGGCCGGCAAAGGGGAGAACGATTACAAGACCCGGCTGCAGGAATTGCTGCAGAAAAGGTCTCCCGACCCTCTCCGGTACGTAATCATCAAGGAAGAAGGACCGGACCACAGCAAGGTTTTCACCGCCGGCGTGGTCTACCGGGGCAAGATCCTGGGCCGGGGCACCGGGCGCACCAAGAAGGAAGCCGAACAACACGCGGCCAGGGAAGCACTGGATCGGATCGGGAGCCCCGGGCAAGAACTCTAGGAGGACAGACATGGGCTTATTCGGTAGGAGTTTCGGGAGAAGAACCCAGTAGCCACGTGGGAGGACAGGCATGGGCTTATTCAGCAAGCTAAAGAAAAGCCTGGCGAAAACCCGGGAGGCCCTGGCGGAGAAGGTGGAGGGTCTGGTTTACGGGCGCATGACCGTGGACGAGGCCCTCTACGAAGAATTGGAGGAGATTCTCATCCAGGCCGACGTGGGGGTGGAGACTTCCCTGGAGCTGGTACAACGGGTCCGCGACGAGATGAAGGCCCGGAAGCTGGGCGATCCCACCCAGCTCAAGCCAATCCTAAAGGCCGAACTGCACAGGATCTTCGGGGAGCAGGAACACACGGTGTTGAACCTGGAAGGAACCAAGCCCGCCGTGATCGTGGTGGTCGGGGTGAACGGCACCGGGAAGACCACCACCATCGGGAAGCTGGCGTACATGCTCCGCCAGGATGGAAAGAAAGTGCTGCTGGCCGCGGCGGACACCTTCCGGGCGGCGGCAATCGAGCAACTGGAAATCTGGGCGCAGCGCGCCGGGGTGCCGGTCATCAAACACGGCGAGGGCGCAAGCCCGGCCGCCGTGGTATACGACGCCATCCAGGCCGCCCGCACCCGCAGTTACGATGTCCTGATCGTGGATACTGCCGGGCGCCTGCATACGAAAGTGAACCTGATGGAAGAGCTGAAGAAGGTGTTCCGAGTGGTAGGCCGAGAACTGCCCGGTGCGCCCCAGGAGGTCCTGCTGGTTTTGGATGCCACCACCGGCCACAACGCGGTGAGCCAGGCCAAGATGTTCGGCGAGGCCGTGGGGGTGACCGGGATCGTCCTGACCAAGCTGGATGGAACGGCCAAGGGCGGCATCGTGGTGGCGATCAGGAACACGCAGCAGATCCCGCTCAAACTGGTGGGCACCGGCGAGAAAATCGACGACTTGTCCTATTTCCACGCCGGGGAGTTTGTGGACGGCCTGCTCGGCTAAGTGGCCGCCGCCCACGTTCAAATCGGGGCATGCTTGGATGCCCCTTTATTTTTAATGAACGGCTATTTCCGAGGAAGACTGGCGCATAGGGGTTTTCCGGCCGCGCAAGCTAAAAACGTGAGCAGAGGAGATGTGGGGGAATGACCGTGAGAATTGCCGTGATCGGTGGTACCGGAGTGTACGATCCGGAAATGTTGCAGGATGTTCGGGAAGAGTGGGTGAGTACTCCTTACGGGGATGTCGGACTGCAGGTCGGGCGGTTCCAGGGCCGAGAGGTCGTCTTTATGGCCCGTCACGGGCGCCAGCATTCGGTTCCCCCACACTTGGTGAACTACCGGGCGAATATAATGGCGTTAAAGGGGCTAGGCGTAAGGAGCATTCTGGCCACCGCGGCCGTCGGGTCGCTCAACCTGGACATGAAACCCGGGGATTTGGTCTTTTGCGATCAGTTCCTGGATTTCACCAAGGGCCGGGTACAGACCTTTTTCGAAGGGGGACCGAACGGAGTGGTGCACGTGGACATGACGGAACCGTACTGTCCGGAACTCCGGGCCTTGTTAGCCCGGGCCGCGTCAAACCTGAAACTGCCAGTGCACGCTAGCGGGACCTACGTCACCACCGAGGGTCCCCGTTTTGAAACCCCGGCCGAAATCAGAATGCTCCGGCAGCTCGGCGGTGATCTGGTTGGGATGACCGGGGTGCCGGAGGTGGTGCTGGCCCGGGAGGCGGAGATTTGCTACGCCACCATCGCCATGGTGACCAACTTCGCGGCGGGCATCTCTCCCCACCGGCTGACCCACGAAGAGGTGATCGAGGCCATGCAGGTGAACGCCGCCAAAATCAGATCCCTGATTGCGGAAACGGTGGCGCTTATCGACCCGGAACGGGACTGCCTGTGCCACCGCGCGGTCGGCGGACCGGTGCGGGTGGGGGGCGGCAAATGAGCCGGGCTGAGGCGCTGTACTGGCGGGATAGCCGGTTGTACGTCCTGGACCAGACCAGGCTACCGGCCCAAACCGTTTACGTAACCTGCAATTCTTACCAGGAGGCGGCCGACGTGATCCGCACCATGAAGGTCCGGGGCGCACCGGCGATCGGGGCGGTGGCTGCCTTCGGATTGGTGCTGGCTGCCCGGGAGATCGGCGAGAACCGGGAAACCCTCCTGGCCAGACTGCGGGAGGCCGCCGGGGAACTCTTGGATACCCGGCCCACGGCGGTCAACCTGCGCTGGGCGCTGGAACGGCTGCTGAACCGGGCCGCGGCGACACCCGGGGGCGCCGCGGAGTTACGGCGGGTGTTGCTGGCGGAGGCCGAGGCGATCCTGCAGGAGGACGTGGCTGCCAACCGCCGCTTGGGGGCCTACGGCCAGGAACTGGTTCCCGACCCGGCCCGGATTTTGACCCACTGCAACGCGGGTGCCTTGGCCACGGTTGGGTACGGAACGGCGCTGGGGGTGATCCGCGCCGCCCGGGAGGCCGGGAAACGAGTGCGGGTCTACGCCGGTGAGACTCGTCCCTTCCTGCAGGGCGCGCGGCTGACCACCTGGGAACTGATGGGCGAGGGAATCGAGGTGGAACTGCTGGCCGACAGCGCGGCGGGCTACCTGATGGCCCGGAAGGAGGTGGACCTGGTGATCGTGGGCGCCGACCGGGTGGCTGCTAACGGGGACGTGGCGAACAAGATCGGCACCTACAGTCTGGCAGTGCTGGCCCGGGCGCATGGCCTCCCGTTCTACGTGGCCGCGCCGCTTTCCACCATCGACCCGCGCGCCGCCTCGGGCCGGGACATCCCCATCGAGGAGCGTGATCCCGCCGAACTAACCCACTTCTGCGGCCGGCCGGTGGCTCCGGAAGGGGTGCGGGTCTGGAACCCGGCCTTTGACGTTACGCCCCACACACTGATCACCGCCTTGATCACCGACGCCGGGGTGTTCAGGCCGCCTTTCGCGGAATCCCTGCGGCGCGTGCTGAAGGGCGGACGGGAGGGATAAAACGACGATGAAGTGCGCGATCCGGAATCAGTCGCTAGCGCCGGAGGGCCGGCTGAAAATCGACTGGGTCCGGTCCCACATGCCCGTGCTGAACGCCATCCGGAAGGAGTTCGAACGGTCCCGGCCCTTGGCCGGGGTCAAGGTGGCGGTCAGCGTGCACCTGGAAGCGAAAACGGCTTACCTGGCCGAGGTGCTGGCGGCCGGGGGCGCGGCGGTGACCGTGACCGGGTCGAACCCGCTGTCTACCCAGGACGACGTGGCCGCGGCCCTGGTGGAGACGGGTATTCCCGTGTTCGCCTGGCACAACCCGACACCCGAGGAGTACCGCGCCCACCTGGTAAGCACCCTGGAAAACGGGCCCCAAATCGTGATCGACGACGGCGGCGACCTGGTGCACCTGCTCCACACCGACCTGGCCCACCTGGCACCGGGAGTGCTGGGGGGCTGCGAGGAGACCACCACCGGCGTGATCCGGTTGCGCGCCCTGGAGACCGAGGGCCGGCTGGCCTTTCCCATGTTCGCCGTGAATGACGCCCTCTCCAAGTTCCTGTTCGACAACCGCTACGGCACCGGGGAGTCTGTCTGGTCCGGGATCATGCGCACCACAAACCTGGTGGTGGCCGGAAAAACGGTAGTGGTGATCGGCTACGGCTGGTGCGGGCGGGGCATCGCGATGCGCGCCCGTGGCTTTGGAGCGCAGGTAATTATCTGCGAGGTCGACCCGGTACGGGCGATCGAGGCGCACATGGACGGCTACCGGGTGATGCCCAGCCTGGAAGCCGCCCGCCGGGGGAATATCTTCGTCACCGCCACTGGCTGTCGGGACGTGCTGCGGGCGGAACATTTCCAGGTGATGCCGGACCAGGCCATTCTGGCCAACGCCGGCCACTTCAACGTGGAAATCTCCGGACCGGACCTGGAGGCGCTGGCAGTGTCCCGGCGGACGGTGCGCCGGAACATCGCGGAGTACACCCTGGCCGACGGCCGGCGGCTGTACCTCCTGGCGGAGGGCCGCTTGGTGAACCTGGCGGCCGGCGACGGTCATCCGGCCGAGATCATGGACATGTCGTTCGCGTTGCAGGCGCTGACTGCGCTGCATGTGTACGAACAGGCGGGACAGTTGGAGAAAAAGCTCTACACGGTGCCTCCGGAAATTGACCGCCGGGTGGCCGAATTGAAGCTGGAGGCGCTGGGCATCAAGCTCGACCGGTTGACCGCCGAGCAGGAGGCGTACCTGGCCGGATGGGAGTAGTGGCCGGCGGAATCCGCCGGCCGAAGTTGGAGGGAATGTGAATCTGGGGGGATGGTTTTGAGCCTGGTAGCGGACAAGGCCAAGGAGAAACTAATGAAACTGGGAGTGAAGGTGGCTGAGGCCGGACTGGTGGTGGGCACCTGGGGCAACCTTTCCTACCGGGTGCTCAAGGACGATGCCGTGGTGATTACTCCCAGCGGGCTCGAATATCACCGGATCACCACCCGGGACATGGTCTTGGTGGACATGAACGGGGAGGTATTGGAAGGGGAACGCAAGCCGTCAACCGAGCTGCCTTTGCACCTGGCGATCTACCGGGCCCGGCCCGACGTGCTGTCTGTGATTCACATCCACTCGCCCTACGCCAGTGCGCTGGCTGTGGTTCAAAAGCCCATCCCACCGATTCTGGAGGACGCGGCGGCGATGATCGGGGGGCCGGTGCCGGTGACCGAATATGCCGCCCCCGGCAGCAGGCACCTGGCCGATTCGGTGGCGGGAGCGTTGGAAAAGGTGAACGCCGTGTTGCTGGCTAACCACGGGGTGGTCGGGGTTGGGCAGACACCAGAAGAAGCGTTTCAAGTGTGCCAGCTGGTGGAGAGAGCGGCGCAGGTTTACATCCTGGCCAGCGCGGTGGCCGCACCGATCATCCTGGCGGAAGAAGAGGTGGCCAGGTTGCGGAAGTCCTACCTGGCTGCTTACGGAAGCACGTCCAGAATTGAGGGTAAACGGAGTGTTCCCACAGACATAAAGAGAGGGGGTTAAAGAGTGAAACTCCTGATTCGCAACGCCTACGTAATTACGGTGACCGGAACCGAGTTTGTCGGAGACATCGCGGTGGACGGGGCCCGGATCAGTCACGTCGGACCCACCGGCTCGGTTCCAGAAGGATTCGAACCGGATGAGACCATTGACGCCACCGCCAAGGCGGCTACTCCGGGGCTGGTAAACTGCCACACCCACGCGGCCATGACCCTGTTTCGGGGATACGCCGACGACCTGCCGCTGATGGAGTGGCTGACCCAGAAGGTCTGGCCCATCGAGGCCAAACTGACCGGGGATGATATTTACTGGGGCAGCCTGCTGGCCGGCCTGGAGATGTTGAAGTCGGGAACCACCACTTTCGCCGACCAGTATTTCGAAATGGACCGGGTCGCGCAAGCCGTGGAGGAAATCGGGTTGCGCGCCTCCCTCTGCCGGGGGCTGATCGGGGTGGCACCCCGGGCCGACCAGGTCCTGGCCGAAAGCCTTGAGTTTGTGCGCGCCTGGCACGGCGCCGCCGGGGGCCGGATTACCGCCATGCTGGGGCCGCACGCCCCGTACACCTGCCCACCGGCTTACTTGGAAAAGGTGCTCGCCGCCGCGGACGAACTCGGGGTCGGCTTGCACATCCACCTTGCGGAGACGCGCACCGAGATCGAACAAATCAAACAGGAATACGGGTGTTCGCCGATTGAACTGATGGAAAGGATTAACCTTTTTGAGCGCCCGGTGCTGGCGGCCCACTGCGTACACTTAAGCGAAACAGATATTGAAATCCTGGCGCGCCGGGGAGTCGGGGTGGCTCACAACCCGCAAAGCAACATGAAACTGGGCAGCGGCATCGCCCCGGTGGCCCGGATGCTGGCGGCGGGAGTCAACGTCGGGATCGGCACCGACGGCGCGGCCAGCAACAATGATCTAAACATGGTCGAGGAAATGCGTACGGCGGCGCTGCTGCAGAAGGTGGCGCTGGAGGACCCGACCGTGCTCCCGGCCGGCCGGGCGCTGGAGATGGCCACCGTGGGAGGCGCCCGGGCGCTGGGCCTGGACGGGGAAATCGGCACGCTGGAAATGGGCAAGCGGGCCGACATCGTGCTGTGGAACCTGAACCAGGCGCACCTTTCCCCGGCTCACAACCTTCAGGCGCACCTGGTTTACAGCGCTAGCCGGGCGGACGTGGACACGGTCATCGTCAACGGCCGGGTACTGATGCGGGACCGGCGGGTACTGACCGTGGACGAGGAGAGGGTGCTGCGCGAAGCCGGGCGCTGTGCCCGGCGGCTGGTCAGTGCAGTTTCATCCGCCTGATCTCCTGGAGCAGCTGTTCGCCTTCCGCGATGTGCTCTTCCAGGTGTTTGGTGGCTTCGCTATCCCCCGCCCTTTTTAGTTCGGCCAGTTCCACGCGGTGGGCGGATACCGAGCCGTCCACCTCGCGGTAGATTTCCAGAGCCCGTTCAAAAGTCAGTCCTTTTTTCACTTCAGCCTCAAATTGCTGGCGTACGGCGGCACAACTCATGGAGAGACCCCCTCCGGTTATATCTTGAGGTTAGCGTTTCCACGGAAGGTCCATCCTATGCCCGAAGGGTAAAAAAGAGGACAGGCTACTTTTTTAGCAGACCTCCACTTAAAGTGCCAGAAAAGGGGACAGGCTACTTTTCTGGCACTCTCTTCTTTAGAGTGCTAAAAAGCCTGTCCGGGCGTCCGAGAAAGGCCGAGCTCGATAGTGGGCGCGATCAGGCTGCTGGGCAAGCATCAGTGCCGGCTGCTCTAAAATCGACCAATTCATCTATTTTCTCCCACTCAAAGAGCCGTTGTTATGGTATAATGGCCATAAATTTGCGGGCCAATTTGCCCAACTTGAAATACCGTTCGGCAAAATACAGACGCGGTGATTAAGCACCGCTCAGGCGGGAAGGAAAAGCGGGTCTATTTTCGGAGGAGTGCTGGGTTAAAGATGATTCCGGCGCGGAAAAAACTTTCCCGGCGGGACTTTCTCTATACGGTGGCCAGCACAGGGCTGGGCGGTCCTGACCGCGGCCGGCTGCGCTACCGGGAAGGAAACGGTGCAAAACAGCGTTCCGGCGGATCCCGGGGAGGATATCGCCCGGGAAGTGGCGGAAACGATTGCGCTGCCCGCACCCCGGCGGGGGAAATGTCCCTGGAGGCGGCGGTGGCCGGGCGGAGATCGGAAAGGAGTTTTCGGGCGGCCCCGCTGAAACTGGAACAGCTGGCCCAACTGCTCTGGGCCGCGCAGGGGATTACCGACCCGCATCCGGATCCGGCCCAGCGGTTTCGCCGGGCCGCGCCGAGTGCCGGCGCCCAATACCCGCTGGATCTTTACCCGGTAGTGGGCGAGGTGACAGGGCTGGAAGCAGGTATTTACCGGTACCACCCCCAAGAGCACGCCTTGGACCTGCTGACGCCTGGCGACCGGCGCCGGCAACTGGCCAGGGCCTGCCTGGGACAGATGTTTATCGCCGCGGCTCCGGTGGCGGTGGTCATCGCCGCTACCTACGACCGGATCACGGACCGGTACGGGGAACGGGGCATCCGGTACGCCCACATGGAAGTCGGGCACGTGGGGCAGAATATCCACCTGCAGGCCGAGGTGCTGGGGCTGGGCACGGTTGTGGTCGGGGCTTTCCAGGACGAAGAAGTGGCGGAAGTTCTGCAACTTCCACGAGAACAGGCGCCGCTGTATGTAATGCCGGTCGGAGTCATTCAGAACTAGGGTGACGCGCAATGACGGAGCCCTTGGCGAATCAGGTCATACGCAAGATTGGTGAGGCTCGCGAGCTCTATCACCGCCTGATCCTGGTGGTGGGCCCGGCGGGAAGCGGGAAGACGGAAGCGTTGCGGGAGGTGTCGGTCTCGACCTCCGCGCCGCTCATCAACGTCAATCTCGAGCTGTCTCGCCGGATGCTGGACCTGACCGAACACCAACGGACCCTGCAGGCTCCAAAGCTCTTGAGCGAAATCGTGGGTAAGGCCACAGGCGACCTGCCTGCCGCGACGCTCGCGGCGCAGGCAGGGCTGGTTCTGCTCGACAACATCGAGATCCTTTTCGATGTCCACCTGAAGCAGGACCCTTTGCGTCTGCTTCAAAGATTGTCCCGGAACAAAACGGTCGTGGCCGCCTGGAACGGAACCATCGTGGATGGTCACATGACCTACGCTGTCCCGGACCACCCCGAATACCGCCGCTACCCGATTCGCGATTTTCTGGTGGCCAGTCCGGAGGTGACGACATGAAGGGAACGAGAAACGAAGCTGCAAGGGGGCATGGGCAATGGAATACGTAGATCTGATCCAGTTCGAGCCCATCGAGTCCGTAGTCCAGCTACGGGATGCCGATGAGGCCACAAGCGCAAGACAGTTGGTCAGCACCTATGTCATCTCCGACGAGATGGCCGAGAAGCTGACCGGCCTTGTGATCCCCCAGCTTCAGTTCGACCGGCCCGTCGATAACAAGGGACTGCTTGTCGTGGGCAACTACGGCACCGGTAAGTCTCACCTGATGTCGGTGATCTCCAGCATCGCCGAGCATGCGGATCTGCTTTCCGCCCTGGGCAACGAGCAGGTGGCACAAGCCGCGGAGCGGATCGCCGGCAAGTTCAAGGTGGTCCGCACCGAACTGGAAGGCATCAAAATGCCGTTAAGGGATTTCGTTTGCGGTCATCTTGAACAACACCTTGCCGAATGGGGGGTGGATTTTACATTTCCACCTCACGAGAAGGTTCTGAGCCACAAAGTGCTATTTGAGGAGATGATGGCGGCATTCCATGGTGTATTCCCGGACCATGGGTTGTTGTTCGTCGTCGATGAGTTGCTTGACTATCTGAATAGTCGCAAGGACCAAGAACTCATACTTGATCTGAATTTTTTGCGGGTAGTAGGCGAGGTTTGCAAAGATCTGCGCTTCCGCTTCATGGCGGGTGTGCAGGAGGCCATCTTCGACAGCCCCCGGTTCGCCTTCGTGGCCGACAGCATCCGCCGGGTCAAGGACCGGTTCGAACAGATCCTCATCGCCCGCAAGGACGTGAAGTTCGTCGTCGCCGAGCGCCTCCTCAAGAAGACCGGCGAGCAGCAGGCCAAGATCCGCGAGTACCTCACGCCCTTTGCCAAGTTTTACGGCCACATGAACGAGCGGATGGACGAGTTCGTCCGCCTCTTTCCGGTCCATCCCGACTACATCGACACCTTCGAACGCGTCACGGCGGTGGAGAAGCGCGAGGTGCTCAAGACCCTCTCCCTCGCCATGAAGAAGCTGCTCGACCAGAAGGTGCCGGAGGACCGGCCTGGTCTCATCGCCTACGACAGCTACTGGACGAACCTGTGCGAGAACCCCTCTTTCCGCGCCGTCCCGGATATCAAGGCGGTGATCGATTGCAGCCAGGTGCTGGAATCCCGGATCGAGCAGGCCTTCACCCGGCCGGCGTACAAGCCCATGGCGCTCCGCATCATTCACGCGCTCTCGGTCCACCGGCTGACGACCGGAGACATCTACGCGCCCCTGGGCGCCACGGCCGAGGAGCTGCGCGACGCGCTCTGTCTCTACCAGCCCGGCATCGAGGACCTGGGCGGAGACCCGGCCGACGACCTTCTTTCCCAGGTAGAAACGGTCCTGCGCGAGATCCACAGGACCGTCAGCGGCCAGTTCATCTCCTCCAACCCGGACAACCGGCAGTTCTACCTGGATCTCAAGAAGACCGACGACTTCGACGCGCTCATCGAGAAGCGCGCCGAGAGCCTCGATGCCTCCCAGCTCGACCGCTACTACTACGAGGCCCTGAAAAGGGTCATGGAGTGCACTGACCAGACCTACGTCACCGGCTACAAGATCTGGCAGCACGAGCTGGAATGGCTGGAGCACAAGGCGGCAAGACAAGGATATCTCTTCTTCGGCGCTCCCAACGAGCGCTCGACGGCGGTACCGCCCCGTGATTTCTACCTCTACTTCATCCAGCCGTTCGATCCACCGCACTTCAAGGACGAGAAGAAGGCCGATGAAGTGTTCCTTCGCCTGACCAACACGGACGAAGAATTCCGGACCAGGT
>MPOA01000003.1 GCA_001899445.1 Candidatus Desulfopertinax cowenii
ACGGAAGTTAAGCCCTCCAGCGCCGATGGTACTAGGGGACCAACCCCTGGGAGAGTAGGTCGCCGCCGGAAACTGATTATCCAAAAACCCCCTGGTGTAAAAGCCGGAGGGTTTTCCTTTTTTGCACTCAGTCCCGGGCCCCAGAGAAAAACGTCGAACGGGGCAAATACCGAAGGATGCAGCCCATAGATTTCCACCCCCATTTGAAAAAAAGACATGGGTTTTTGGATGTGTTTTCAAAGGATAACGCAAAAGGAGGGCGAATATGGCGAATATAAGGGTACAAGGAAGATCAAGCGGTGTGTCGGATTTCAAGGCTGAAATCGGCCGTAACCCGTAGTTCCTTATCTGTTGTTATCCGGGTAGCTCGGAAAACAGCCCGGGTTTACGTGTGGTTGCAAACGTGTTAGTATCTATGGGATGAATCGCTAAAACGGGGGGATTCGGTGGATCTGCAGAAACTGGTGCCGGCACTTGTGGAGTGGTTACGCAGCAAGGTGGCCGAGGCCCGGGCCGAAGGCTTGGTACTGGGCTTGAGTGGTGGAATCGATTCGGCGGTGGCGGCGGCGCTCTGCAAACAGGCGTTTCCCCAACGTTCCTTGGGGGTGATCATGCCCTGCTACAGTATTCCACAAGATGCCGATGACGCCCGGCTGGTGGCGGAGCATCTGGGCTTGGAAACCCGCACGGTAGTGCTGAACGATGTTTTTACAACGTTCCTTAAGCAACTGAGCGGCGAGACTTACAGCGATTCAAACAAACGGGACCTGGCGGTGGCCAACATCAAGCCGCGGCTTCGAATGACCACCCTGTACTTTTTCGCTGCGCGCTACCGGTATCTGGTGGTCGGCACCGGAAACCGGAGTGAAATCATGATCGGTTACTATACCAAGTACGGCGATGGTGGGGTGGATTTACTGCCTCTGGCGAGCCTGCTGAAGGCCGAGGTTAAAGAGCTGGCCCGGTACCTGGGCCTGCCGCGGCGGGTAATCGAAAAGGCGCCCTCCGCCGGACTGTGGGACGACCATAACGATGAGGCCGAGTTGGGTATTACCTATGAGGAACTCGATGATTATCTGGAGAGCGGCACGGGCAGCGACCGGGTACGGCGTATCGTGAACGACCTGATCAAACGGAGCCAGCATAAACGGGAGTTGCCCCCCATTCCGCCTTTCTAGCATGGCTTTGCTAAACACTTTGTCCAAAAACCTCCCGGACCCATCTGCCTCCAGGTTGGGCCTTCTTAGCGGGTCGGCCTTGGAGGCTTTGTACCCGTTTTGGAAACGGGCTCTTTAGAACTCCAATGCGGCTTTAAGGTCTGCCTGCGTCTGCCTGCCCAAGGGTAGACTTTTTTAAGTTTTGTATTTTCCCCGCCAATCCGGGCAATAATTTTTACTAGTATTTTCCGTATTATTCGTATTGGGGGAAGTGACGTGAATAGAAAACGTGCGTTGCCCGGAATCGCCCTGTTGCTGGCGCTTGCGGCCGGAATTGGGTGGTGGGTATGGGGAGACGGCGTTAACGCTCCCGGGCCGGATTTGGCTGCGCCTACCGTGGAGGAAACCACTATATTCCGTCACGAGGTCGTTTACGCCTGTGGTGACCGAAAAACCCGCCAACACGGCCAGCCGCCGCCGGAATTGCACGGGCTGGACATTTCCGGGGTGCTGGACCGTTACCCGGGAACGGAGGGCTGGTCGGTTTTCTTTGACCTGCCGCATGAGCTGGTGGTCACCCAGCGCAGCGGCGAGTTTTGCCCGGAGCACGTGACCTACCGGCATCTGGGCACCTGCGACGGCTACGTGGCCATCTATGAAGGGCCGCTGGGCGGTAACGGGAAAGTGCTGGAGGTCTTGGACCTCCGGGTGGACAGTCTACCCGAGTCTTACCGCCAGAAGCTCTTAAAGGCCACGGCGTTTGCGGAGCAGTCAGCGGAAATCCAGGCGGAACTGCGTCGAGAAATGGAGTTTCCCGACGAGGCGGCGCTGTATGCGGCCCTGGAAAATCTGGACGAACTACGGCAGGATTAGCATGGTGATCGTCGAATAGGCTTTCCAGGAGGAAAGTCATGGGGTTGATTATGGGCCTTGATCCGGGCCTGGTCGTCACCGGCTACGGGATACTGGACGTCACCGACGACGGTCGCCGGGTGGTGGCTTACGGCTGTGTGCGTACCCCGGCCGGTTCGTCGCAGCCGGCTCGGTTGGAGATGCTTTACCGGCAGCTGACAGCGATTTTGGAGAGGTACCACCCGGAGGAAGTGGCTGTTGAACAGTTATTCATCAACCGAAATGCCAGCACAGCGGTGTCGGTCGGACAGGCCCGGGGAGTGGCCCTGTTGGCCGCCGTTCAGTCGGGGGCCCGGATTGTCGAATATACTCCGCTGCAAGTAAAGTTGGGAATCACCGGTTTCGGCCGGGCTGAAAAAAAACAGGTGCAATACATGGTGCGGGCCATCCTCGGGCTGCCGGAAATGCCCCGCCCGGACGACGTTGCGGACGCGCTGGCGGTGGCCATTTGCCATTGTCATTATCGGGCGGGTGGAGGGCTTTAATGAATGATTGATTATCTAACCGGAAAATTGGTTGCCGTGTATCCGGAGGCCGTGGTGATCGAAGTCGGCGGTTTCGGGCTTCGGGTGCAGGTGCCCCCGTCACTCGCCGCTACCCTCCCCCAGCCTGGTGAAACGATACGGCTTCATACCTACCTGGCGGTCCGGAATGACGCCATGGAGTTGTTCGGGTTTGCCGACGA
The DNA here is from genome assembly GCA_001899445.1 of Candidatus Desulfopertinax cowenii. GTDB lineage: Bacteria > Bacillota > Desulfotomaculia > Desulfotomaculales > Desulforudaceae > Desulfopertinax > Desulfopertinax cowenii. The sequence continues at coordinate 2,755 of MPOA01000003.1, forward strand.
GTTGGACCGCACGGTCTTTCTTCACCTGCTGGGCGTGAGCGGTATCGGACCGCGGACGGCGTTGACGGTGGTAGGATGGCTTGGTACCCGCCGGCTCTTAACGGCCATTTTGCAGGAGGACACCTCCTTGCTAGTCACCGTGCCGGGCATTGGCGTCAAATCGGCCCGCCGCATCGTGGTTGAACTCAGGGACCGGTTGGAGAAACAACAATTGATGGTGGCCGGAGACGGTTCCACGTCCGGCACCGCGGCGCAGCGGGAAGCGCTGGCTGCCCTGATCAGCCTTGGTTACACCGCCCGGGACGCCGGGGAAGCCCTGAACCGAGTACCCGACCAGAACGCCGGCCCTGCTGACTTGGTCAAGTCCGCCCTGCGGATACTGAGTGCGGGCTAGTTTGCGGCAGACTCTTCGGGAACGAGCTGACTTTAGGGGAATAGGGGGTCAAGGTGGAGAAGAGAATAGTCGCGCCCAACCTGGAAGTGGAGGATCTGGACGAGGCCACCCTGCGGCCTCGTTATCTCGACGAGTTTATCGGGCAGGCCCGGGTTCGCGAGACCTTGAGCGTTTGCATCGAGGCTGCCCGGAACCGGGGCGAGCCCCTGGATCACGTGCTGCTCTACGGGCCGCCCGGCCTGGGCAAGACGACCCTGGCGCACATTATTGCCCGGGAGATGGGGAGCAACATTAGAGTCACCTCCGGGCCGGCGATTGAGCGGCCGGGTGACCTGGCGGCGATTCTCACCAACCTAGGCCCCGGGGATGTCCTGTTTATTGACGAAGTACACCGGCTGTCCCGGGCGGTCGAGGAGATCCTTTATCCGGGAATGGAAGATTTCGCCCTGGACATAGTAATCGGCAAGGGACCGGGTGCCCGTTCCCTGCGTCTGAACCTGCCCCGGTTCACCCTGGTGGGGGCAACCACGCGGGCGGGACTTCTGACCTCGCCCTTGCGGGATCGGTTCGGGGTGATCAGCCGGCTGGAATTCTACGATACCGCGGAACTGGAGACCATCGTCCGGCGCGGCGCGGCCATCATCCGGGTGGATATCGAGTCGGCGGGGGCGGGGGAAATCGCCAAGCGGGCCCGGGGGACGCCCCGGGTGGCCAACCGCCTGCTGAAACGGGTCCGGGACTACGTGGAGGTCCGGGCCGGGGGCGTGATCACGGCGGAGAAGGCGATCGAAGCGCTGGAGTTCATGGGCATTGACGATCTGGGCCTGGACGGCACCGACCGTCATCTACTGGCGGTGCTGGTGGAGAGATTCGGCGGCGGGCCGGTGGGACTGGATACCCTGGCGGCCGCTACCAACGAGGAGGCGGTGACCCTGGAGGACGTCTGCGAGCCCTATCTTCTGCAGATAGGGCTCATCGCCCGCACGCCGCGGGGCCGCGTGGCCACGCCGCTGGCCTACCGTCACCTGGGTTACCCGGTTCCGCCCGGGACCGGCCAGGAAAACTTCTGGTGATGGGGTGATTGGAGATTCCCGAGCGTGAAGGCCGGAAATTGCTGCTGCACGTTTGCTGCGGGCCGTGCGCGGTTTTCCCCCTGTCCCGGCTGCGAGAGCAGGGGTGGGCGCCATACGGCTACTTTTTTAACCCCAATATTCATCCGTATACGGAGTACCTGCGCCGCCGGGACACGTTGGCAGACTACGCCCGGGAAAGAGACTGGCCGGTGATTTTTGCCGAGGAGTACCCGCTGGAGGAGTACTTTCGGCGGGTCGTGTACCGGGAGAAGGAACGGTGCCGGTTTTGTTATGTACTGCGGCTGCGGCGAGCGGCTAGGGTGGCGAAAAAGGGGCAATTCGAAGCATTTTCGACTACCCTGCTGGTGAGTCCCTTTCAAAAGCACGAATTGGTCCGGGAGGCCGGGGAGGCCGCGGCGATCGAATACGGCATACCTTTTTATTATGCGGACTTTCGTCGGGGGTTCCGGGAGGGCGTAAACCGCTTCCGGGAACTAGGGATGTATCGTCAGCAGTACTGCGGGTGTGTTTTCAGCGAAAGAGAACGTTTTGGGCGCCGGAAAAAGAAGGAGTGAAACTTGTGGACTTGTTTCAAGACCTGGGCAGGTTGCTGATTATTATCGGCATCGTCATCGCCGTTCTGGGCGCGTTGGTGTTCTTCGGCGGCAAGATTCCGGGTATCGGCCGGCTGCCGGGGGATATTATTGTCCAACGGGGCAACTTCACCTTTTACTTTCCGGTGGTTACCGCCATTCTGCTCAGCATTATCCTCACCGCGGTGCTGAACCTTTTCTTCCGGCGCTAGACGGCATTTCTCGAAATGCCCTTTCCCTTGAGGTAGAGGGCCACCAGGATGAACAACGCCGTCCATTCTTTATTCTTAACGGGGAGGTGAACGTATTGGAAATCAAGGTGCTTGGTCCGGGCTGCCGCAAGTGCAAGAAGCTGCACAGCGACGTTTGTGCGGTCGTCGAGGAAATGGGCATCGAGGCTCAGGTGACCAAGGTCGAGGACCTGGACATGATCGCTAGTTACGGCGTGTTCCTAACCCCGGGACTGGTGATTAACGGTAATGTAAAGATTTCCGGCCGGGTGCCGAAAAAGGCTAAAATCAAAAAGTGGATCCTGGAAGAAAATTAACAGGGCGAGCAGGTTTTTGCCTCCATTGGCGGCAGGACGTGGTCGTTTTTTGTCGAATTGGGTTTGCGGAAATGACAGCCGGATACCTGTGAGGAGGCAAATATTTTTGGCCGTGCGTTACTGGTGGGCTGTGCTCGTGGTCGGAGTAATGGCGTTGGCGGTGTTGCTTGCGTTGGTGCCGGAGGAGTTACACGCCGGAGACAATGAACCGGTCATCCGGGTTGCCCTGCTCAGGGAAACCCCGGCGGTGACCTTCAAAGTGAGCGGCACCTACGAAATCGTTAACCGCGCCACCGGAGGCCTGATCGCCGTCCCGAGAAGCGGAGAGACCTGGGAAGTACGCCCTGCTGGGGGTGTTTTGCAGGTAACCCGGAACGGGGAGGTAGAGGGCTTTTTCCACGGGCCGATTATGGTGCGGGAGAGCGGACGCGCAATCACTTTTCAGGGCGCCGGGCAGGTCCGGAGCGAACGGCCGGTTCAGGGGGCGGTGCTGCTCGCGGCCGGGGGCCGGATCACCACCCTACCGCAGGACGTGGAGAGTGTGGTCGTGGCCGATGCGCGGGGGATTCACAACGTGACGGTGGCGGGCGAGCGCGGTGTCCTGTCTGTACAGGTCGATGGGGCGTTGCGCAAGTATCGCGGGCAGCTGGAAATCATCAGCGGCCGGCGCGCGGAGGATTCACAACGTGACGGTCAGGGTGAGTTCCTGCTGGCCGTCAACGAATTAGGCGTCGAAGACTATCTCTACGGGGTGGTGCCTGCCGAGATGCCATCTACCTGGCCTCAGGAGGCCCTGCGGGCGCAGGCGGTGGCTGCCCGGACTTGCGCGCTGTGGCATCTGCAAAACCCGGTGCACGACCAGTACCACGTCTGCCGCAGCCAGGCCACCCAAGTGTATCGCGGCCTGGACTGGGAGCGGCCGGCGTCCAACCAGGCGGTGGCTGCCACCCGCGGGCAGGTGATGTTGTACAACGGCCAGCCGATTGCGGCTTTTTACCATTCCAGCAGTGGAGGCTACACTGAAAATGTCGAGGATGTTTGGCGGGAGCCGCTACCTTATATCCGCGGGAAAACCGATCCGTTCGACCGCAATGACCGGCATTACAACTGGCGGGTCAGCTATAATGCCAAACAACTGGCCAACCAGTTGGCCAGTCGGCAATATCCTTTCTTAAGCGTCACCGATATCGAGGTGTTGGCGACCACCGCCTCCGGGATGAGGGTACAGAAGCTGCGGGTCAGCGGCACCGGGCTTGATTTCCAGCCGCGCACCGAAATAATCGCCAACGCCGACCGGGTCCGGACGGCGCTGGGGCTGAAGAGCGCCCTTTTTGAGTTGGAGAAAGAGGTCGACCCGGCCACCGGGAATCTTAAGCGGGCGAACATTGTGGGCCATGGTTGGGGTCACGGTCTGGGCATGTCCCAGTACGGGGCGCGGGGAATGGCCCAAGAGGGTTTCAACTACCGGGAGATTCTCCACCACTACTACACCGGGATTTCAATCCGGCCGAATTACGGCCGCTGACGCCTACGCTTATTCTCGTGAAGACCCCGTATTTCCCCACGGTGCCGGGGTTATTTATTATTGTACGGGGGACTCTTCCCTCGGGGTGTTGGGTTGGAGGAGTTACATGGCTGTTTCTTTCGAGGTAATAAAGCAGGATGACCTTACCCTGGCGCGGCTGGGGCAACTGACCACCCCGCGCGGGGTGGTGGACACGCCGGTGTTCATGCCGGTGGGCACCCGGGCCACCGTCCGGACCATGACCCCCGAGGAGGTGCGCGACCTCGGCGCGCGGATCATCTTGAGCAACACCTACCATCTTTACCTGCGCCCGGGCCACGAGCTGGTCCGGGAGGCAGGGGGGCTGCACCGCTTTATGCACTGGGACGGGCCGATCCTCACCGACAGTGGCGGTTTTCAGGTTTTCAGCCTGGCGCCGCTCCGGAAAATCAGCGATGACGGCGTGGAGTTTCGGTCGCACATTGACGGCTCTCGACACTTCTTTACCCCGGAGAAGGTGGTAGAAATCCAGCAGGCACTCGGTTCGGACATTGCCATGGTTCTGGACGAGTGCGCTCCCTATCCCTGTTCCCATGCGGAGGCCCAAGACGCTACTGACCGGACGACCCGTTGGGCGGAGCGGGCCCGGCGTATGGGAGCCGGGGAAGGCCAGGCCATGTTTGGGATCATCCAGGGCTCGGTGTTCCGGGACCTCCGGGAACGCAGTGCCCGGGCGCTGGCCGACCTGGATTTCCCGGGTTACGGAATCGGCGGTCTTTCGGTGGGTGAGCCGAAACCGTTGATGTACGAGGCGCTGGAGTGGACGGTACCGCTGATCCCGGCGGACCGGCCGCGCTACCTGATGGGGGTCGGTTCCCCGGACTGTCTGTTCGAGGCGGTGGCCCGCGGGGTGGATATGTTCGACTGTGTGCTCCCGACCCGCATGGCCCGCCATGGTTCGGTGTTTATCCGGACCGGAAAACTGGTGGTGCGCAACGCCGGGTGCGCGCGGGATTTTCGCCCGTTGGACCCCGATTGCGGCTGCTATACCTGCCGGCACTACACCCGGGCTTATGTCCACCACCTTTTAAGAGTTGACGAAGTGCTCGGAATCCGGCTGACGACCATTCATAACCTGCACTTTCTGCTTGACCTGACCCGGCGGATCCGGAAGGCGATCCGGGAAGGATGGTTCACGAAGCTGAAGAGGGAATTCCTGGCTGCATATTTGACACCGGGATGAATTTGTAGTAAAAGTACATAGGGCAAGACAGGAAAAAACATGGCTAAAGCGAATCAGTACCAGAAAATCATTTAAGAAAGGATGTCAAGTATGAGCGACATTGTCTTTATCATTTACATTGTCGGGCTGTTCGCCCTTTTGTACTTCCTTTTAATCAGGCCCCAGCAGGTCCGGCAGAAAAAGCACCTGGAGATGATTAAAAGCCTGAAGGTGAACGATCCGGTGATCACCGCCGGTGGCATTTACGGCACGATCGTTAAGCTGAAGGATGACGCCGTGACCTTGAAGATCGCGGACAATGTCAAGATCGAACTCTTAAGGACTTCCATTGCCCAGGTTCGCCGGGACAAATAATTAGGGCATAGAATCTCCAGGGCCTGATAGGAGGAAGTGTGGTTGGTCACCCTTCAGGAGGTCAAGGCCCACCCAACGGTTGACAGTTTCGTACGCAACGGCAACAAATTCCTGGGAGTTATGGGCTTTACGGAACATAGCTACCGCCACGTCAACCTGGTATCCAGTATCGCGCGCAATATTCTGGAACGGCTGAGTCACTCGGGGCGGGAAGCTGAGCTGGCGGCTATCGCCGGTTACCTGCACGATATCGGCAACGTCGTGAGCCGTAGCCACCACGGCATTTCCGGGGCCCTGATCGCCTTTACGGTATTGCAGGAGATGGGGATGCCCCCAGACGAAATTGCGCAGGTGGTTTCGGCGATCGCCAATCACGAGGAGGAATACGGCCAGCCGGTCAACGTCGTAGCCGCAGCCCTCATTTTGGCGGACAAGTCGGACGTGCACCGTTCGCGGGTACGCAACCCGGACTTCGCCACCTTCGATATTCACGACCGGGTTAACTACGCGGCGGAGCACTCCTTTCTGTGGGTCCACGAAAACCGGCGCGCCATTACCTTGGAACTGACCATTGATATCGACATCTGTCCGGTGATGGAATACTTCGAGATTTTTTTGACCCGGATGACTTTATGTCGCCGGGCGGCCAACTTCCTGAATTCGAGCTTTGAACTGGTGATCAACGGCGCCAAACTGTTGTAAGGGGAGAAGCTGAACCTTGAGATGGGGTAACTTGCTGAAGGTCGCCGCGATTCTCTTGCTGGCGGCCGGCGTTGCGTTTGCGGCCTTTGCCCGGGTGCCGAACGTGCCCTGGCTGCCGCTGACTAAGGACATCAGCCTGGGCCTGGACCTGCAGGGCGGCGTGCACGTGGTCCTGAAGGCCGTGGACACCGAGGAAGCGAAGGCTACCCCGGACGCGGTGCAGCGGGCCATGGGCATGCTGGAAGAGCGGGTGAACCAGTTCGGGGTGACCGAACCGGTGATCCAACCGCAGGGCCGGGACCGGATCATCGTGGAGATCGCCGGGGTGGACGACCCGGAGCAGGTGGTGCGCGATCTGATCCGCCCGGCCTACCTGGAGTTCCGCACCGAGGACGGTAATACCGTTCTCACCGGTGCCGACCTGGCCGACGCCCGGGAGCAGTACGATCCGGCCACCATGCGGGCGGTGGTCAACCTTACCTGGAATCCCGAAGGAGCCAAGGTGTTCGCCGACGTGACGACCGAACACGTGGGCCGACGTCTGGGCATTTACTTGGACGGGGAACCGCTCCAAAACCCGATAATTGAGGAGCCCATCTTGAACGGCAAGGCCGTCATCCGCGGTTACGAGTCGCTGGAGGAGGCGCACCGGATCGCGGTGCTGTTGCGTTCCGGCGCGCTACCGGTCAAGCTGGAGATTATGGAAAAGCGGACCGTCGGGCCGCAGTTGGGCGCCGATTCCCTGGCGCGTTCGGTCAATGCCGGGATCATCGGTTTCGGGACCATTCTGCTGTTCATGCTTGCCTATTACCGCCTACCCGGCCTGGTGGCCGCGTTTTCCCTGACGGTGTACGCCGTGCTGGTGTTGTTAATCCTCGCGGCCTTCAATGCCACCCTCACCCTGGCGGGCATATTCGGTTTCCTGCTCTCGTTGGGGATCGCGATCGATGCCAACATCATTATTTTCGAACGCTTGAAGGAAGAACTTCGCACCGGCCGGTCGTTGCGTTCGGCGGTCGACGCTGGTTTCAAGCGGGCGTTCGTGGCCATCCTGGACGCCAACGTGACCACTCTAATCGCGGCCGCCATCCTGTACGCCTTCGCGCCGATAATGATCAAGGGGTTCGCGCTGACGCTAGGTATCGGAATTCTGACCAGTATGTTCACCGGCCTGGTCCTGACCAGGTGGGTGTTGCAGCACATCGCGGGTAGCGGGGTTGCCAGCAGTCCCCGGCTGTACCGGGCATAGGGGGGGGTCAAGATGTTCTTTCATTTTGTCAAGCGACGCAAGTACTGGTATCTGATTTCGCTGTTGATCATCATCCCGGGGATCATCTCCCTCCTGTTCCGGGGATTGAACTTGGGGATCGACTTCACGGGTGGAAACCTGATCGAACTGGAATTCGAGCGGACGGTGACCGTGCAGGAGGTCCGTACCGTGCTGGCCAGGCACGGCCTGGAGCAGAGCGTGATCCAGCTCAGCGGCGAGAGGCAGGTACTGCTGCGCACCGGGGTGATCAGCGAGGAACGAAACCAGGACCTGGTGGCCGCCTTAGAGGATGAACTGGGCGCACTCACCGTGCTCCGCAACAACGCCGTTGGCCCGGTGATCGGCAAGGAGCTGACCCAGCGCGCCATTTTGGCGCTGGTGATCGCCGCCGCGGCCATGGTGGTTTACATCTCCTGGCGCTTTGAGTTTAAACAGGGCATTGCCGCCGTAGTGGCCCTGCTGCATGACGCCCTAGTTACTCTGAGCCTGTTTTCGCTTTTCTGGCTGCAGGTGGACAGTGCCTTCGTGGCGGCCATTCTTACCGTTCTAGGCTACTCGATCAACGCCACCATCGTGATCTTCGACCGAATCCGGGAGAATCGCAAAACGGCCAAGAAGACCGAGCCCCTGGAGAGCGTCATCGACCGGAGCCTGTGGCAGACCCTGGCGCGTTCGATCAACACCGCGCTCACGGTGCTGTTCATGCTGGTGGCCCTCTACTTCCTGGGCGGCACCACTTTGAGGACCTTCGTGCTGGCGCTGATCATCGGCATCACCAGCGGCACCTATTCCTCGATCTTTATTTCGAGCCAGGTTTGGCTGGACCTGAGGGAAAAGCTGCCGAAAAGCAAAAAACCGGCCGGTGCCGAAGCCTAGTCTTTCGGCGAAGAAGTGCGCAATTGGGAAGTTAAAAGTGGGGAAACAAGCAATGCCCGGTCCGCGCCGCTTGGCGCGGCGGGCATCCGTTTTCCTGGGGCGGCGGAAGGAGATCCGAGGGACGGGATTTGGAGGGAATGAGTTTGATGACCAGCTCAAACCGCATCATCGTCACTGTGCTGGGCCGCGACCGGGTGGGAATTATCGCCGGGGTGGCCCAGGTGCTGGCTGAAAACCAGGTGAACATTCTGGACATTAGCCAGACCATCCTGCAGGAGTTCTTGGCCATGATCATGGTCGCCGACATGCGCGCCAGTAAGGTGGACTTGAGCACCTTGAAAGAACTGCTGGCGGCGAAGGGCCGGGAACTGAACGTCCGGATCGACGCCCAGCATGAGGAGGCCTTCCTCTACATGCACCGCATATAGTTTATTTGGGGTGGAGATTAGAGATGCTTGGCCTGGACGAAATCATCCAAACCATCAGAATGATCCAGGACGAAAACCTGGACATCCGCACCATCACCATGGGGATCAGCCTGTGCGACTGCGTCGATCCCGATCCGGATACGCTTTGCCGCAAGATCTACGATAAAATTACCGGCCAGGCCGGACGGTTGGTGGAGGTTGGCGGGCAGATCGAGCGGGAGTACGGCATCCCTATCGTGAACAAGCGGATCGCGGTGACACCGCTGGCGCTGGTTGCCGGGGGCCAGGACCCGGAAATTTACCTGGCCCTGGGCCGCACCCTGGACCGGGCAGCCCGGGACGTCGGCGTCAACTTCATCGGCGGTTTCTCCGCCCTCGTGCATAAGGGATTCACCCAGAGCGACCGGGCACTTATCGAAGCCATCCCGGCCGTCCTCGCGGGCACCGAACGGGTGTGCGCCTCGGTGAACGTGGCCACCACCAAGGCCGGGATTAACATGGACGCGGTTTACCTGATGGGTCGGGTGATCAAGAAAACAGCAGCCCGCACGGCCGACCGGGACGGAATCGGTTGCGCCAAGCTGGTGGTGTTCGCCAACGCCCCCGAGGATAATCCCTTCATGGCCGGGGCGTTCCACGGGGTCGGTGAACCGGAGTGCGTGCTCAACGTGGGCGTCAGCGGACCGGGGGTGGTTAAGAACGCGGTCACCCGGCTGCCGGACGCCGACCTGGGGACGCTGGCCGAACAGGTGAAAAAAATGGCCTTCAAGGTCACCCGCATGGGCGAACTGGTCGGCCGGGAGGCGGCCCGGAGACTGGGAGTACCCTTCGGGATTGTGGATCTTTCCCTGGCTCCCACCCCGGCCGTCGGGGACAGCGTGGCCGAGATCATCGAGGCTATGGGCGTGGAGGTTTGCGGTGCTCCGGGTACCACGGCGGCGCTGGCTCTGCTCAACGACGCGGTGAAAAAGGGTGGGGCGATGGCCTCATCTTACGTGGGCGGCCTTTCCGGGGCCTTCATTCCGGTGAGCGAAGATGCCGGCATGACTCGGGCCGTGGAATCGGGCGGTCTCGGTCTGGATAAACTGGAAGCGATGACGGCCGTCTGTTCGGTTGGAATCGACATGGTGGTTCTGCCGGGGGACACCATCGCCGAAACGATCGCCGCGCTGATCGCCGACGAAATCGCCATCGGGGTGATCAACCACAAAACCACTGCGGTCCGGCTGATCCCGGTGCCCGGAAAAAAGGAAGGGGATTTTGTGGAATTCGGAGGTCTTTTGGGCCGGTCGCCGGTGATGGCCGTTAACCGCTTCGGGGCGGCGGGCTTCGTGCGGCGGGGCGGCCGGATCCCGGCGCCGGTCAGCAGTCTGAATAACTAAACCGTCGGCGCTCTCCAGGGGGAGGTGGTTGGCGGCGTGGCCGAGCGGTACGAGGTGATCATCGCGGGGGCCGGCCCCTCCGGTGCCCTTTTGGCCTACCATCTGGCCCGCGCCGGCCGAGAGGTGTTGATCCTGGAGAAACACCGGTTGCCCAGGGCCAAGCCCTGTGGCGGCGGGGTTACGCCCAAGGCCGCCCGTCTTATTCCTTTCCCCTGGGACGAGGTTCGCGAGGATTCTTTCTGTAGCTCGGCGCTCCGTTTCCGGCGCCGGGTGGAAATATCGTGGCCCTATCCGGTCTGTCACATGGTCCGGCGGGAACACTTCGACCACTTCCTGGTGCGTCAAGCGGTTCGGGCGGGGGCCCGGCTGATCGAAGGCAGCCCGGTGACCGGCTTTGAGTACGATACGCGGGGCGTGGTCGTGCACGCTCCCGGCGGACCGTACCGGGGGGCGCTGCTGGCCGGAGCCGACGGCGCCCACAGCCGTATTGCTGCCCGCCTGGGCAAACGCTTTTCCGGGGCTTCGGGCGCCTTTGCGGCCGTGGCGGAAGTACCGCGGCCCTCATCCGCGGGGGCCCCGGCGTACAAAATGCTTTCCGTGGATTTTTCCGCCGTCCCGGCCGGCTACGGCTGGGTTTTCCCCAAGCGCCACCACCTGAACGTGGGGGTGTACACCACCGATCCCCGGGCGAAAAACCTCAAGCATTACCTGCGGCGTTACCTGGAGCGGGAAGGTCTCCGGGAACCGCGGGTTTTCCGTGCTTTCCCGGTGTCCGTGGACTGGACGGGGGACGGCCCGGTGGCGGGCGACCGGGTGATTCTCCTGGGTGACGCCGCCGGGTTTGCGGACCCGCTGACCGGGGAGGGCATTTACTGGGCGCTGTTGAGTGCCACCCTGGCCGCCGAGGCGGTGGCCTGCTGCGGCCGGTCCTGGGACACCGTTGGCCTGGGGTACCGGCGGCTGGTGGAGGACCGCCTCCAGCCCGAGCTGCGGCGGCTCGCCCGCCTGGCCCGGATGTTTTACTGGGTAGCGGACCGGGCGGTGCCGTTTCTCGAGACACGCCCGAAACTGGCGCGGGATTTCTGGGAAGCGGTCTACCTGGGGCACTACGACCGCCTGCGCCTTCGGACGATCCTGTTACAAGTGCTTCGCGGCTAAAGTTAGGGTAATCCCTGGAGTAAGACGCTTTTCCCATAAGGGTGCTTTTCGGGCATTGCCTCCGGTCACTGTGTCCGTACGGCGGGGTAGTGTACCTGGCCTTTTATTTTTAGAGGCCACGGTAAATAATGATCGCAGGGGGCGACGGGCAGACTGATGGACAGGGAAGCGGAAAACAGGCTTTTAAGGGAACTCAAAAACAAGATCGATGAACTGATCATTTCTATGGAAAAGATGAAGCTGGCCGAGTACGTGACCCTGCTGGAAAGACCCTACCGCCTATTGTACATCAACTTCCTGACCGGAATCGCCCGCGGCTTGGGGATCGCCATCGGTTTCACTATTCTGGGAGCCGTACTGTTAATCATTCTTCAGCGGCTGGTGATGTTGAACCTGCCCTTGATCGGGAAGTTCATCGCCGAAATCGTGCGCCTGGTGGAACTCAACCTCAGGCCTTAGGTTTCCAACCCACATAAGGCCCGGGCGTGTTTGTCCGGCACGAAGGAGGGATAGCCCCTTGGATCCGGAAAAGACGGAGGTAGTCCGTGCCCGCCTGCTGCGGGAACAGGAAACTTTGCAGCGGCAGATTGAACAAATCGGGGAGACCGTAAACAAAATGGCGCTGGAAGACAGTGTGGGCGAGCTGAGCACTTACGACAACCACCCGGCGGACGTCGGCAGCGAGACCTTCGAGCGCAGCAAGGATTTCGCCTTGCAGGAGAACGCGCGGTTGCAGCTGTTGGCCGTTAAAGACGCCCTGCGGCGGTTGGATCAGGGAACCTACGGGCGCTGCGACGAATGTGGTGCCGACATCGACCCGGACCGACTGGAGGCCTTGCCGTACACGACCAAGTGCCGCGACTGCAAGGACCGCGGCGAGATCACCACCGCGACAGCCTCCCCGACCTCTCGAACCAATTTAGGCGAACGGGTCCGACCCATTGAAGAGAAGGCCCTGGCTCGAGCCCCTTACTCCTCCGGGGACGAAAGTACCTTATACGACCGGGAGGACACCTGGCAGGATCTCGCCCAGCATGGCCTTTCCACCGAGACCGAACCCCTGGAAGAGGAAGACCGGGGGCATACGGAGGAAGTGGACGCCATCCCCTACGTTAAGGAGGACGGTGCTTTCTTCCAGGATACGCGGGTGCGCGGTGACACGGGGGGACACCGCTGATCGCTGCGGTACCCGTTGAAATCGCGTTTTAGGAAGGATTTTCGGCGTCCCGGGCGAAACATGGAAAGGCAGCGCCGTTTCGTGAAGAGAGGACTTGTAGGACAATGCTACCATTGTTGGAAGTAGTCCGTGGGGACCTTGACGTGGTTGAACGGGAACTGCATGCAGTCCTGGATAGCCCGAACGAACTCCTGGCAGAGGCGTCTAGCCATCTTTTCCGGGCCGGCGGTAAGCGATTACGTCCGGCCTTTGCGCTTCTGGCGGCCAAGTTTCACAATTACGATCTGAAAAAGGTGCTGCCGGTGGCGTTATCATTAGAACTAGCCCACATGGCTACGCTGGTCCACGACGACGTGGTGGATGGCTCCGGGCTGCGGCGCGGCCTACCCAGCATCAAGGCGCTCTGGGGCAACCGGGTATCGACGCACACCGGGGACTACCTGTTCGCGAAGTGCATGATCATCCTACTGTCCAATTACGACAACCCGATCTTCATCAACGTGCTGGCCCATACCTGCATGAAGATGTGCGAGGGGGAGATTATTCAGTTCAGTGGCACCAACCGGTCCGATTTGAGGGATTACTTGCGGCGGATCAGGTGCAAGACCGCGCTGCTCATCCGGGCCAGCTGCCAGCTCGGCGCGGTGGCCACCGGCGCTCCCCCGCAGGTGTACAACACTCTGGGCCGGTTCGGTTACTGTTTGGGGATGGCCTTTCAGATCACCGACGACGTACTGGACATGGTGGCCGACCAGGAACAGCTGGGCAAGCCGGTGGGCGGCGACCTCCGGCAGGGGATCATCACGCTGCCGGTTATTCTGGCGCTGTCGGTAAGTCCCCAAAGGGAAAGGCTTTTGACCTTGGTGGAGAAGGAGCAAAAGACAGAGGAAGATATCCAGGAGGCCATCCGGCTGACCAAGGAGTGCGGGGGCATCGACCTGGCCCTGCAGGTAGCTGAAAAGTACCTGGCCAAGGCCCGCACTTGCCTGCAAACCCTGCCCGATATCCCGGCACGCCGGAGCTTGTTCGAAGCCGCCGAGTTTGTCCGGATACGCAGTTATTGATTGGAGATGTCCCATGAGCGAGCTGTATCCCGTTTTCATCAAGCTCGAGGGGGAACCCTGCCTGGTAGTGGGCGGAGGGCGAGTGGCCGCGCGCAAGGTGCGCTCCCTGCTGGCGGCGGGAGCGCGGGTCCGGGTGATCAGCCCGGCGCTGGTGGACGAATTGCGGGCCTTGGCGGAAGCCGGAGAGATCAAGTACGAACCGCGACCCTATCAGCCGGGTGACGTGGCCGGCGCCCTGCTGGCAATCAGCGCCACCAACGATCCGGAGGTCAACCGGCAGGTGGCCCGGGACTGCCGGGCACGGCGTGTCCTGCTCAACGCGGTGGACGATCCAGAGCACTGCAGCTTCTATGTTCCGGCCACTGTGCGCCGGGGCGATCTGACCATCGCCATTTCCACCGGGGGCAAAAGTCCGCTCCTGGCGCGGAAGATCCGGGAACAGCTGGAAAAAGAGTTCGGCCCCCAGTACGGGGATTACCTTGCACTTCTCGGCCAAATACGCCATAATATCATTCGGAATGTTACTGATTCGGCAAAAAAGGAACAGTTGCTGGCGGCGCTAGCCACGCCCGAGATCCTGGAGGCGCTCCGGGATGGGGATTTTGACCGGGTAAAGGAGCTGGTTGAGCGTGTTGATCACCGCGGTGGGGCTTAACCACCGCACGGCGCCGGTGGCCGTGCGGGAACGGCTTTCTTTTCCAGAACACTTCCTGAAAGACGCGTTACGGCGCCTGGCCGACCAGGACGGTGTGGAAAGCTGTGTAATCATTTCGACCTGCAACCGGACGGAGATTTACGCCGTTCTCTCGGCGGAAGAAGGCTTGGAAAGCGTCCTGGGCTTCCTGGCGGCGCGCTGTGAGACCACGGTGGAAGCCATCAAGAACTATATCTACGTATACCCCTTCGGGGAGGGCGTGCGTCACCTATTCCGGGTGGCCGCCGGCCTGGACTCCATGGTGCTGGGCGAAACCCAGATCCTGGGACAGGTGAAACAGGCCTACCAGTTCGCGCAGCAAGTGGACACGGTGAACTGGCTTATGAACTGTGCGTTCCAGCAGGCCCTGGCGGTCGGTAAGCGGGTACGGACCGAAACGGGTATCGACAAGAATCCGGTTTCGATCAGTTACGCGGCGGTGGAACTGGCGCGGCAGACCCTCGGTAGTCTCGAAGGCCGGGAGGTCCTGATCGTGGGCGCCGGGAAAATGAGCGCGCTGACCGTCAAACACCTCCTGTCCAACGGGGTGGCCGGTGTAATCGTGTCTAACCGGTCGTACGACCGGGCGGTGGAACTGGCCCGGCAGTTCGGGGGACGGGCGGTCCGGTTCGACGAGCTCTACCAGTGGATGGAACATGCCGACATCGTCATCAGCTGTACGGCGGCCAGCCACTACGTGATCCGACCAGACCCGATGGCCGTCGTCCAGGAGCGGCGCGGCGGCCGGCAGATTTTCCTGATTGATATCGCCGTGCCGCGTGACGTGGCGCCCGAGGTCGGGCAGTTGCCCGGCGTGGCGCTGTACGACATTGACAGCCTGCAAAGCGTGGTGGACGCCAACCTGGCCGAGCGCCAGCGGGCGGCTGCTGCGGCCGAGCGGATCATCGACGGCGAGTTACGGGAATTTCTCCTGGCGGTGGGATCGCGTTTCGTCATTCCCACGGTGGTGGCGTTGAAGAAACGGGGCGAGGAGATCAAGCAGAAGGAACTGTGGCGGGCGCTGAACCGGCTGGGCAACTTATCGGACCGGGAGCGCAAGGTAATCGGGTCCATGGCTAATTCCATTGTTAACCAACTGCTGCACGAGCCGGTCACCCGCTTGAAGAAACTGGCCTTGACGCCCGAGGGGCATTTTTACTCGGACGCCCTGCAGAAGCTGTTCGCCCTGGAAACCGAAACGGAGGCGGACCGAGAACCCTGCCCGGTTACCTGTGGAAAGGGAAAGCGCGGCTGATGCGGCGCCGGATGGTCGTGGTCGGCACGCGAGGCTCCAGGCTCGCCCTCGCGCAGGCCAACTGGGTGATCGAACGCCTGCGAGCGCGTTACCCGGAGGTCGAGTTCCAGCGCAAGGAGATCCGGACCACCGGGGATAATATCCTGGAAGTGGCCCTGGCCAAGATCGGCGACAAGGGCCTTTTTACCAAGGAGCTGGAAAAAGCGCTGCTCGACGGGGAAATCGATCTGGCCGTACACAGCATGAAGGACCTGCCCACCCGGCTGCCGCCGGGGTTGGTCGTTGGGGCGGTGTCGAATCGGGAGTACCCGGGCGACGTGTTGATCTCCCGCAGCGGACGGGTACTGGAAGAGCTGCCGCCGGGCGCGGTGGTGGGTACCAGCAGCCTGCGGCGGACGGCCCAGTTGCTGGCCTACCGGCCGGACTTGGAAGTGGTCCCGGTCCGGGGGAACGTGCTGACCCGGCTCCGGAAACTAGACGAGGGCGTGGTGGACGCCCTGGTGCTGGCGTGGGCCGGCGTGTACCGCCTGAACCTGACCGGCCGGGTGACCCACCGGATTCCAATTTCGGTCTGCCTGCCGGCGGTAGGGCAGGGAGCGCTCGGGGTTGAGGTTCGGCAGGGCGATGCCGAGATAATTGAAATGGTGCGGACTGTTGACCACGCCCCGACGCGGGCGGCGGTACTGGCCGAACGAACCCTGCTGCGGCGCCTGGAGGGCGGTTGCCAGGTACCCATCGGGGCGCTGGGCCGGGTCTGGGACAGCCGGCTGCTGCTGGAGGCCGTGGTGGCGTCCCTTGACGGGCGCGAGCTGGTACGGGCCGAGGATTCGGGCCCGGTATCGGAACCGGAGCGCCTGGGGGGGCAATTGGCCGCCCGGATGCTGGAAATGGGGGCCGGTGCAATCCTGGACCGGGTACGCAAGGGGGTTGAGAATTAGTGTCCCGAGGAGTGGTCTACCTGGTGGGGGCCGGACCGGGTGATCCCGGCTTGCTGACTTTGAAGGGCCTGGCCTGCATCCGGGAGGCCGACGTGGTGGTGTACGACCGCTTGGTGAATCCCCGCATCCTGAGCCATGCCCGGTCCGCCGCCGAACTGGTTTTCGCGGGCAAGTCCCCGGAGGGCCATACCCTGACCCAGGATGAGATCAACGCTCTGTTGGTTGCCAGGGCCAGGGCGGGGCTTACGGTGGCGCGACTCAAGGGGGGTGACCCCTTTGTGTTCGGCCGCGGCGGCGAGGAAGCCGAATACTTGGCCGCCAGCGGCATCGACTTCGAGGTGGTGCCCGGGGTGACCTCGGCGGTGGCGGCGCCGGCCTACGCCGGGATTCCGCTGACCCACCGGGACTTTACGGCTTCGGTGGCCGTGATCACCGGGAACGAGGACCCCAAGAAGGATGAGAGTGCCATTGCCTGGGATAAGTTGGCCACCGGGGCCGGCACCATCGTATTCCTGATGGGCATGGCCAATCTGCCTGACATCGTGGACCGCCTGGTGCGGCACGGCCGGCCCGGATCCACGCCGGTGGCGGTGATTCGCTGGGGCACACTGCCGGAACAGGAGAGCGTGCAGGGTACCCTGGATACAATTGTCGAGCGGGTGCGGGCGGCGGGGCTGAAGAATCCGGCGGTGATCGTGGTCGGGGAGGTCTGCCGGATGCGGGAACGCTTACGCTGGTTCGAGAAGAAACCGTTGTTCGGCAAGCGAATCTTGGTCACCCGGGCTCGGGAGCAGGCCAGTGCCCTGTCCGAGAAGATTACCCGGCTGGGGGGCGAGGCGCTGGAGTTTCCCACTATCGCCATCCGCCCGCCAGACGATTACGGTCTACTGGACAAGGCGATAGACGAAATCGGCGGTTATGACTGGATCGTGTTCACCAGTGTGAACGGCGTGCGTTTCTTCTTCAACCGCCTCCGGGAACTGGAGCGGGATGTCCGGGAACTGGGTCCGGCGCGGCTCTGCGCCATCGGGCCTTGCACCAGGGAGGCGCTGGAAGAACGGGGTTTAAGGGTGGCCTACGTCCCGGAGGAGTACCGGGCGGAGCGGGTCGTGGACGGATTGCGGGAAATGCTGCACCCGGGGGAACGGGTGCTCTTGGCGCGGGCGGACATCGCTCCGCCGGCGCTGGCCGAGGCGCTTGCCCAGGCCGGGGCGGCGGTCACCGACGTGACGGTTTACCGGACGGTGCCGGTAACCGGCAACGCCGGGCCGGTGCGGCGGCTGCTGGCGGAGGGGCGGGTGCACGCGGTGACCTTCACCAGTTCCTCCACGGTGAGGAACTTTGTCCGGGCCCTGGGTGCCGGCGACCTGTCCGGACTCATGGCCGGGACGGCCGTGATCTGCATCGGGCCGGTCACCGCCCGGACCGCGGCGGAGATGGGCCTGGATGTGCACGCCACCGCGCGCGAGTATACCATCGACGGCCTGGTGGCGGCTATTCGGGATTACTTCGGTGGGAGTGGGACTGTTGCTTAGCATTTCGAAAATAGTATCGGGCCGGCGGGAGGCCGGGGATTCCTTGCGTTACCACCGCCGGCCGAAGGCCTTGGGTCCCGTGGTGGTCTGGAACTCTACCCGGATCTGCAACCTGAAATGTAAACACTGCTATGCCAGCGCCGTTACCCGGCGCGATCCGGACGAACTAACCACGGCCGAGGCCCGGCGGCTGATCGACGATCTGGCCGCGGCGCACGTGCCGGTGCTGCTGTTTTCGGGGGGCGAGCCGCTCTTGCGGCCCGATTTCTACGAACTGGCCGGTTACGCCCGGGGAAAGGGTTTACGGCCGGTGATCTCCACCAACGGCACGCTGATCACCCGCGAGGTGGCCTGGAAGCTGAAGCAACTCGGGGTCGGCTACGTGGGGGTGAGCATCGACGGCATCCGGGAGACCAACGACCGGATCCGAGGTTTCGACGGTGCCTTCGAGGCGGCACTGGAAGGCATCCGCCACTGCGTGGCCATCGGACAGCGGGTCGGACTGCGCTTCACCATCACCCGTTACAACTACCGGGAGATCGACAGTATCTTTGACCTCATCGAGGCCGAACAGGTGAACCGGGTGTGCTTTTACCACCTGGTCTATTCCGGGCGGGGCAAGGGCTTAAAGGAACAGGACCTGACTCCCAAGGAGAAACGGGAGGTTCTGGACCTGATCTACGCGCGGACGGTCGACCTGTGCGCCCGCGGACTGGAGAAGGAAATTCTCACGGTCGACAACCACGCCGACGCCGTGTATATATACCTCAAGCTGAAGCAAGAGGATCCCGACCGGGCGGCTGCCGTATGGGAGTGGCTGCAAAATGCCGGGGGTAACCGGAGCGGCATCGCCATCGGGGCGGTGGACTGGTACGGCAACGTGCATCCGGACCAGTTCACCATGAACCACACCTTGGGAAACGTTCGGGAACGCAAGTTCAGCGAGATCTGGAACGACACCACAAACCCGATCATGGCCGGGCTGAAAAACAGAAAACTCCTTCTGCGCGGGCGCTGCGCGGCCTGCCGCTGGCTCGACATCTGCAACGGCAATTTTCGGCCGCGGGCCGAGGCGGTTACCGGTGATTTTTGGGCGTCCGACCCGGCCTGCTACCTCACCGACGCCGAGATCGGGTTACTAAAGGAAAGGGGTAATCCCGGTGAAAATACGGATGCGCAGGTTGCGCCAGGGACCGGTAATACGGCGCTTGGTGCGAGAGACGTGGCTCGGGCTTGACGACCTGATCTACCCGGTGTTCATCACCGCGGGCCGAGGGGTGGTCCAGCCCGTTGCCGCCATGCCCGGGGTGAGCCGCTACTCCGTCGACACCCTGCCCCGGCTCCTCGACGAGGTCGTGGAACTGGGTATTCCAGGGATCATCGTGTTCGGTGTTCCGGACACCAAGGACGAACGGGCCACCGCGGCCTATGACCCGGGCGGGGTGGTGCAGCGGGGAGTGGCGGCGATCAAGGAGCGTTACCCGGAACTCCTGGTAATCACGGACGTCTGCCTGTGCGCCTACACCGATCATGGGCACTGCGGCTTGGTAAAGAACGGCGAGATCCTGAACGATCCCTCCGTGGAACTGTTGGCCCGCACGGCGCTCTCGCACGCGCGCGCCGGTGCCGACGTGGTCGCTCCCTCCGACATGCTGGACGGCCGGGTCGGGGCGATCCGGGACCTACTGGACGCCGAGGGATACAATCACATCCCGATAATGTCCTACGCCGCCAAGTACGCCTCCGCCTTTTACGGTCCGTTCCGGGAAGCGGCCAGCTCTGCGCCGCAATTCGGCGACCGCCGCTCTTACCAGATGGACCCGGCCAACGCCTTGGAGGCGCTGCGCGAGGTGGCGCTCGACCTGGAGGAGGGGGCCGACATCGTGATGGTCAAACCGGCTCTGGCTTACCTAGACGTCATCCGGCGGATTAAGGATACCTTTGAGGTGCCGCTGGCGGCTTATAACGTCAGCGGCGAGTATTCCTTCGTCAAGGCCGCTGCGGAGAAGGGCTGGGTGGACGAGCGGGCCCTGGTGCTGGAGATGTTGACCGGAATGAAGCGGGCGGGCGCCGATATCATCCTGACCTATTTCGCCCCGGACGTGGCCCGCTGGCTGAGGGAGGCATAAAGGTGCTGGTATCCTGGAACACCACGAACATGTGCAACCTGGCCTGCGCCCACTGTTACCGCGACGCGGGACAGCGGGCCGAGGACGAGCTGACCACGACCGAGGGGATGGCCCTGATCGACGAGATTGCCGCGGCCGGGTTCAAGATCATGATTTTTTCGGGCGGGGAGCCGCTGATGCGCCCGGACATTTGCGAACTGATCGCGCATGCTGCCGGCCGGGGCTTGCGCCCGGTGCTGGGTTCCAACGGCACCATGCTCACGAAGGAGGTGGCCCGCCGCCTGGTGGAAGCCGGGGCTCAGGCCATCGGAATCAGCCTGGACAGCGTCGACCCCACGGCCCACGACCGCTTCCGGGCGGAGCAGGGCTCCTGGCAAGCTGCCGTGGACGGGATGAAAAGCTGCCGGGCCGTTGGTCTATCCTTTCAGCTGCACACCACGGTCATGGACTGGAACTACGACGAGGTCGAAAAACTGACCGACCTAGCCATAGAATTGGGCTGCATAGCGCACCACGTTTTTTTTCTAGTGCCCACCGGCCGGGGCGCGGACATTGAACACACCAGCCTACGCGCCGTCCAGTACGAGCGCCTGCTGCGCCGACTGTTGAAAAAGCAGGAGTCCGTGGGCCTGGAGGTGAAACCGACCTGCGCCCCACAGTTCATCCGGATTGCGGACCAGTTGGGGGTCAAGACCCGTTTTCAGCGGGGCTGCCTGGCCGGGATCGCCTACTGCTTGATCAATCCGGTGGGGGACTTGCAGGCATGTGCCTACCTCGATACACCGGTCGGCAACGTTCGGGAGACGCCCTTCGGGAAGCTGTGGCGGGAGGCCGAACTGTTTCGGGATCTGCGTTCCCGGCAATACAAGGGGAATTGCGGCACCTGTGACTACCGCGACACCTGCGGCGGGTGCCGGGCGCGGGCCAAATTTTACCACGGGGACCACATGGCCGAAGAACCGTGGTGTCTGTACCGCAGGGGGAAGATTGAACATGCAGCTCGATAGCACGGACCGCAGGCTGTTGGAAATCATCCAGCGGCAGATCCCGCTTGTACCCCGGCCCTACCTGGAGATCGCCCGGGAATTGGGCCTCGAGGAGACGGAGGTGCTGGAACGGCTCGGCCGGCTTCGGAAAGCCGGGATCATCCGGCGTATGGGCGGGTTTTTCGATTCGCGACAGCTGGGTTACACCGGCACGCTGTGCGCCATTCAGGTGCCCGAGACCCGCATAGAAGAAGTCGCCGCCGTGATCAACGCCTACCCCGAGGTGAGCCACAACTACCTGCGCACCCACGAGTACAACATGTGGTTTACGGTGCTGGCTTCCTCGCCGGCGGAGGTGGACCGGATTATTGACGAAATCAAGACGCGCACCGGAATCGACTACGTGTTGAGTCTGCCGGCCGAGCGGGTATTTAAGATCAAGGTGAAGTTTGACGTGTCCGAGGTGCCCGATGCTCAGTGACTTTGAAAAGCGGGTGATCCGAGAACTTGGGGGCGACCTACCCCTGGAGAGCAGTCCATTCGCGGACATGGCCCGGCACCTGAACGTGACCGAGGAGCAGCTGCTAGACACCATCAGGGATTTCCTGCGGCGGGGCCTGCTGCGGCGCTTCGGTGCGGCCCTGCGGCACCAGCGGGTCGGCTACGGTGGCAACGCCCTGGTGGCCTGGGTGGTGCCGCCGGACCGAATTGAAGAAGTCGGCCGGGCGGTCGCGGCGTTCCCGGAGGTGACCCACTGTTACCAGCGAGCAACGGCGCCGGGCTGGCCGTACAACCTCTACTCAATGGTACACCGGCGCTCCGAGGCCGAGTGCCGGGAGTTAGTGCGCCAGATCAGTGCGGCAGTTAACGTCAAGGATTACATCGTGCTCTTTAGCACCGCCGAGCTGAAGCGGAGCAGCATGCAGTATTTCCGGTAGTAAGAGCGGCGGTCGCCGAATCGCGGCACAACACACCAGACAGGAGGGGTTTCATGGGCTGGGATTTTTCCCGATCGGAAACGCTGTTTGCAGAAGCGCGAGAATACATGCCGGGCGGCGTGAACAGCCCGGTGCGTGCTTTTAAGGCGGTAGGTGGCAACCCGGTTTTTTTTACCCGCGGGGAAGGCGCCCTACTTTTCGACGTCGACGGAAATCAGTACGTTGATTACGTCGCCTCCTGGGGTCCGTTGATCCTGGGGCACGCCGCTCCGGTGGTGGTCAGGGCGCTAAAGGAGTGTGCCGAGTACGGCACCAGTTTCGGGGCTCCCACCGAACTGGAGACCGAACTGGCCCGGTTGCTGGTGGAGGCGCTGCCGTCGGTGGAACTGGTGCGGCTGGTGAACTCCGGCACCGAGGCCACCATGAGCGCGTTGCGGCTGGCGCGGGCCTACACCAAGCGCGAAAAGATCGTCAAGTTTGAAGGCTGCTACCACGGTCACGCCGACGCGCTGCTGGTCAAGGCCGGCTCGGGCGCACTGACGCTGGGCGTGCCGACCAGCCCCGGGGTGCCGGAGGACACCGCCCGAAACACCATCGTAGCGGACTTCAACGACCTGGAGGGACTGCGGGAACTCTTCGCCCGGAGCGGGGAGGAGATCGCCGCCGTGATCGTGGAGCCGGTACCCGGCAACATGGGTGTCATCCTGCCCCGACCGGGATTCCTGGAAGGTTTGCGTGAACTGACCAGGCGGTACGGTACCCTGCTGATCTTCGACGAGGTGATCACGGGCTTTAGGGTGGCCTACGGCGGCGCCCAGAGCCTTTACGACGTACACCCCGATTTGACCTGCC
The DNA here is from genome assembly GCA_001899445.1 of Candidatus Desulfopertinax cowenii. Classification (GTDB taxonomy): domain Bacteria; phylum Bacillota; class Desulfotomaculia; order Desulfotomaculales; family Desulforudaceae; genus Desulfopertinax; species Desulfopertinax cowenii. Next base: position 25,847 of record MPOA01000003.1, read on the forward strand.
TAGGCAAGATTATCGGCGGCGGGCTGCCGGTGGGCGCCTACGGCGGTCGCCGCGAGATCATGGAACTGGTCGCGCCTGTGGGTCCGGTGTACCAGGCCGGCACGCTGTCCGGAAACCCCCTGGCCATGGTCGCCGGCATTGCCACGCTGCAAACCCTGGCGCAGCCCGGCACCTACGCAGAACTGGAGCGCAAGGCAGCCCGCTTGGCCGCCGGCCTGCAAAAAGCGGCGGCGGAATCCGGGGCGGAAGTGTTTTTTACCCGGGTCGGCTCGATGCTGTGTACCTTCTTCCAGCCCGGACCGGTAACCGACTTTGCGAGCGCGGTGCGTTCCGACACGGCCCGGTACGCCCGTTTTTTCCGGGCGCTCCTAGAGCACGGCGTGTATATCGCCCCGGCGCAGTTCGAGGCGATGTTCGTGTCCACCGCCCACACCGACGAACACATCGACCGGACGGTGGCGGCGTGCGCCGCGGCCTTCCGGGAAGCCTTCGCGGAATAGGGAGCCTGGAGCCGTTGACTACGCTCTACGATGTCGCCTTTACCGGCGGTTTCTAGGCTCGTGGCGGTCATCGGCTCCGGGAGCTGCTGTATGGATGTTTGAAAGGTGGTATGTGAAATGCCCGTGGAAGTGTTGGTGATCGGGGAGCACCCGGAGGAGGGCGGGGCGCCGTTTTGACCGCCGAACGGAGTCGGGGCCGGGTTGCCCCTGGATGCCCAGTTTAAAATTTTGCAGGGTGTAATGAAGAACATGTACGGAGAGCGGGTCTCCGTTGCGTACCGCCAGTATTCCCGCGTGGAAGACGGTAAACTCCGCAGAAAGGTCCTGCCGCTGCCAGCGGTGGTCATTGACGGCGAGGTCGTTCTCCGCGGGCAGCTCCACATCCAGATTATTGTCAGCCGGCTGGCTGAAATAGGTCTAACCCCGCATCTGTCCGAAAAAAGGAAGCGAAAAACTTAAAGCCCCAAGCGGTGCCCGGAAGGCACCGCTTTCAGTTGATGTCTACCCGGTAGGATCTTTGCTTTCGCCCCGCTTCGGTTTTGGGGATGCGAATCTCCAGCAACCCGTTTTCAAAGCGTCCTTTAGCCTCCCCCGGTTTCACCTCCACCGGAAGCGGCAGGGTGCGGGAAAAGCTGCCGTAAAAGCGTTCGCTGTGGATATAGTCCTCATCCTTGATGTCGTGAACGCGCCGGATTTCGCCCCGGATAGAGATACTGTCCTTGGTGACGTTGACTTCGATGTCGTCCTTCGAGGGGACGCCTGGAAGTTCGGCCACTGCCACCACTTCGTCTTCGGTCTGGTGGATGTCGATGCGCGGTGCGACGGTCTCGCGCATACCCGCCCGTAAAAAGTCCCACATCCGGTTCATATGTTCGCGCAGCGTGTTCAGTTCGGGGGGATCCCAACGCCTCAGCCCCATAATTCGACCTCCTCGAGAGCTCCTAATACTATAACTGCCGTTATTCTCCCAGAATGGTTGTTCTTCTATACCTCCTGATGGCCGAGGACTAAACGGAACTTATCAAGCAGGTGAACGATTGCCCAACGGCGAAACCGGGTATTTTATACCAGTCAGAAAACGGGGAGTGTCGGCAAATGGATCTGCGTGAAGAACGCCTGGCTTCGGAGTACGTGTTCCGGGGTAAAATCCTTAAAATCCGGGTGGACACGGTTCGCCTGCCGAACGGCCGGACGAGCACCCGCGAGGTGGTGGAGTACGCGGGCGCGGTGGCAATAGTGGCCCTGGATGATGACGGCCGGGTGATCCTGGTACGCCAGTACCGTTACCCGGTGGGGGAGGAACTCCTGGAGATCCCAGCGGGCAAACTGGAGAAAGACGAGGATCCGCTGGAGTGTGCCCAGCGGGAACTGCTGGAGGAAACGGGTTATACGGCCCGGAATTGGCGGCTGCTCCGCACCTACTACTCAACACCGGGTTTCACCAGCGAAAAAATGCACCTGTTCCTGGCCCGGAGCCTCGAAAAGGGGCAGGCGTCCACCGAGGCGGATGAATTCGTGGAAGTGGAGTTAATACCCCTGAAGCGGGCGTCGGAGTTGATTGCGGAGGGCGTGATCCGCGACGGCAAATCGCTGGTGGGTTTGCTGTCCGTGGCCCGGGAAAACGTTTAAAGCCGGGGCTGATCACAACTCAACCACCAGTTTGAGGAAAACAACCATTGCTGAACTTGTTGGTTCATCCGGTGAAGGGGGAGAAAACGATTTTCCCGCCCCAGTATACCGCTTGGTACGCTCCCGGTGGAGGGCCGGAACCGGGTTCACCGGTGAGGACGTGAGCGTTGGCGATATACACTACGGCGCCCCGAAAGTCCAGGGCCACGACCTTCGCCTGCTGATTCCCGTGAATCCCGGCCCGGACGGTCCCGGCGCAACTACCCATAATCAGCACGTGGCCCCCGGCCTCCACCTCGGCGCCTGAGTGCACGTCACCCATGATCACCAGGTGGCCCAGATCGTTGCGTACCTGCTGTCCGGAGCGGACACCGTGCCAGAGGATATGCGTCCGGTCGCCGGCGGGAGCCGGTACGGCGCGAGCCGACGGACGGGGCAGGGTGATGTCGGGCGCGGGCACCAGCCCGTACCCGGTCAGCAGCTGTTCCAATTCCTGCTTCTGGTGGGAGGGCAGGGAGACCGCTTCCTGGTGCAGGGTAAAACGCGCTCCGCGGAAGAAACCCTTGGCCGATTCTATTTTCCGACAAAGACTATGCTTAAGTTCATCAAAATTGCCGGTTGTGGGCAGCAAAATCACCAACCCGTTCCTGGTCCCCTTGATTTCCACCTCGCCAGCCATGCGGAACCGTCCCTTCTACCAAATCTTCCAAATCTTTTACCGTGATTTCTCATTTCGATGAAACCCGACTTTTTCCCTTTCGCGCGGCATAAAAAAAACGAATCCCGTAAACCATTTAGGAAGGCCGTAAGAATCCCATCAACGGCCGCGTCCTTGAAAGGAGGCTCTTCCATGCCGGAGTGGCGCAAGGATCCGGTAGTGGACCGGTGGGTGATTATCGCCACGGAAAGGGCCAAGCGCCCGAACGAATTCCGTTGTCCCCCCGACGAACTCAATCCGGGAAGCTGTCCCCTCTGCGCGGGCAACGAAAACCAAACCCCCCCCGAAATCCTGGCTTTTCGGGAGGCCGGAACGCCGTCCAACCAGCCGGGCTGGTGGGTCCGGGTCGTACCCAATAAGTTTCCGGCGGTACGCGCCGACGAGCGGCAGTATTCGTGGCGCGACGGTGTGTACGAAGCCATGAACGGGATCGGGGCGCACGAGGTGATCGTGGAGTCCACCGACCATGAGCCCGACCTGGTAAACCAGACCGACTGGCAGGTCGAGGAAGTGCTTTGGGCCTGGAGGGCTCGTTCCCTGGACCTGCGCGCGGACACGAGGTTCAAATACATCCAGATTTTTAAAAACAAGGGCCGCACCGCCGGGGCCTCCCTGGAACACACGCACTCGCAACTCATCGGCATTCCCATGGTTCCGGTTGATGTCGCCCAGGAGTTGTCTGGTTTTCACGAGTACCGCAAAAACCAGGGTACCTGTGTGTTCTGTGACATGGTGCAGCAGGAGGTGTCTCACCGGCAAAGGGTGGTGCTGGAGAACGAACGGTTTGTGTGCCTTTCCCCTTTTGCCGCCCGGTTTCCCTTCGAGATGTGGATCGTGCCCAAGCAGCACCAGGCCGACTTCGGCCAGATCGGGGAGGACGACGTCCGGGACCTGGCGCCGATACTCCGGGGGGCGCTGGTGAAACTGGACCGGACCGTCTACCGGCCGCCGTATAACCTGGTGCTGCACACCGCTCCGGTCAACGTGGGCGGAGAGGTCTTCTACCACTGGCACTTTGAGCTTTTGCCCCGCCTCACCATTATGGCCGGCTACGAGCTGGGCACCGGTTATTTCATCAATCCCACGCCTCCGGAATTGGCCGCGGAAGCGCTCCGCGAAACAGTGGTACCAGCGCCGCCCGAAATCCGGAGACCATTTGCAGAGGAGGTGCCGCAGTATGTTTGACCGACCGCTGAAGATCCTTTTCGTGTCCTCGGAAGTGGTTCCTTTCGCCAAGACCGGTGGGCTGGCCGACGTGGCCGGTTCGCTGCCCAAGGCGCTGGCCACCGTGGTGGACCACGGCCTAGCGCACCACGACGTGCGGGTGGTGATGCCCCGCTATAAGATGATCGAGGAGGCCCGGTATTTGAGCGACTTCCCGGTCTGGTTCGCCGACCAGAACCACGAGGCCATCATCCGCCAGCGCGAGATCGAGGCCCATTTCCAGGGTACACACCAGACCATTCCGGTCTACATGATCGATAATTACCACTATTATTACCGGGACGGAATCTACGTTTTTGACGACGAGGCCGAAAGGTTCGGCTTTTTCTGCAAAGCAGTGCTGGAACTGCTGCCACGGCTGGGCTGGCAGCCGGACGTGATTCACTGCAACGACTGGCAGACCGGCCCCATCCCGCTGTTCCTGAAGACCCACTACCGCGGGAACCCGTTCTACCACCGCACGGCGACCGTGTTTACCATCCATAATCTGCAGTACCAGGGAAATTTCCCGAAGGAGGTGCTGGGGATCCTGGGACTGGGCATGGAGTACTACCGGCCCGAGGAGTTGGAGTTTTACGGCATGGTGAGCTTTATGAAGGCCGGGATCCTGTACGCCGACGTGCTCAGCACGGTAAGCCGCACCTACGCCCGGGAAATCCAGACGGCGGAATACGGGCAGCGGATGGAGGGTGTGCTCCGCCAGCGTTCCCACGAGCTGTACGGGATCATCAACGGGATCAATTACCACGAGTTCGATCCGAAAAACGACCCCCGGCTGCACCGGAACTACGACGCTGCCGGGGCCGAGCACAAGAAGGAAAACAAGTACGCTCTGCAGCGGGAGATGAACCTGCCGGTTCGGGACGTCCCGGTGCTGGGACTGATTTCGCGCCTGGTGGACCAGAAGGGCCTCGACCTGGTGGCGGAAATCATCGACGAACTGATGCGCCTGGACCTCCAGCTGGTGGTGTTGGGTACCGGGGACCGGCACTATGAGGAAATGTTCCGGGAAATGAAAACCCGTTATCCGCAGAAGATCGGGGTGCACATCGGGTTCAACGCCGTGCTGGCCCAGCGGATCTACGCGGGCTCGGACATGTTCCTGATGCCGTCGCGGTTTGAACCGTGCGGCCTAGGGCAGTTGATCAGCCTGCGCTACGGCACCATTCCCATTGTGCGGGAAACCGGCGGCTTGGCCGACACGGTGACCGAGTACGACCCGGCCACCGGGGACGGCAACGGTTTCTCTTTCCGGGATTACGACGGCCGGGCGCTGTACAGTGCCATCGCCCGGGCGCTGAAACTGTATCGGGAGGGGCGGGGCGCGTGGGACCGGCTGGTCCGCAACGCCATGGAAATGGATTTTTCCTGGGCGCGTTCGGCTGTGGAGTACCTGCAGTTGTACCGGGAGGCGATCGAAAAGGTGGGGGCCAGAAGGGGCGTCCACATCGCCTGACGGCAACTGCCTCCATAACCAACCGCGGGATGATCACCGGCAATGGGCTCGGGACATTTCTGTCCCGCGGGGGTCGTCGCTTCCGGCGGCTTTTTTTGTTGACTTGTTGACCGGCGAGCTGCTTTCGTCAGCGCCACGCCGGTGTTAACTGTATCCGGTGGCCATCTTTTTGTTGACAGGCGAGGCGGGGAAGGTTTAGCATTATGAGAATATATTCCAACCGTTTCCGGAGGAGGTGGGCGCTTGCGGCGAGCGATTGAACCGCCACCCGGGGAGTATGCCCGGCGGTGGGAAAAGTTTCAAAAACGTTTACGCGCGCACGGCCTGGACGGGGCGCTACTGGTCCAGGCGGCCGACGTGATTTACTTTACCGGCACCTTTCAAGACGGCCACCTGTACATCCCCGCCGAAGGTAAGCCGCTGTTCATGGTGCGCCGGGACTACAACCTGGCCCGGGCCGACGCGGCGGTGGAGGACGTGGTGCCGATCCGAAGTTTCCGCCAGTTGCCCGAGTTGATCCACGAGGCGGGGCACCCCGGGCCCGAGCGGCTCGGCCTGGAATTCGACGTGCTGCCGGTGGCCACTTACCAGTACTACCGAAAAGTTTTCCCGGGGGCCGAATTCACCGACTGCGCGTCTCTGGTGCGAGAGCTCCGGGCCGTGAAGACGCCCTTCGAAATCACCCTGCTCCGGGACGCGGGCCGGCGCATGGACGCCGTTTTCGAGGCGCTGCCCGGAATTCTGCGGGAAGGGCGGACCGAAGTGGAAATGGCCGGCCTGTTCGAGGCCGTGGCCCGTCGGGAGGGGCACCAAGGGCTCTTGCGGATGCGCGGGCTGAACGCCGAGCCGTTCTGGGGCCACCTGTTGACCGGGGAAACCGCCCTGGTGACCAGCTTTTTCGACGGTGCGGTGGGCGGACCGGGTGTCGGCCCGGCCTTCCGCTTCGGTGCCTCCTTCAAGACCCTGAACCGCAACGAGCCGGTGGTGGTGGACTATCCGGGCATTTTTCACGGTTATATCGTGGACATGACCAGAATCTTCGTGGTCGGGAAGCTGCCCGCCAAACTTGCGCGGGGGCACCGGGTCGCCCTGGAAATCCAGGAGGCGCTCGCCCGGGAAGTCCGGCCCGGCTGGACGGCGGCGGCGGTGTACGAACGGGCGCGGACCCTGGTGGCGGAGGCCGGACTGGAGGCGCACTTCATGGGGCACGCCAACCCGGTCCGGTTCGTAGGGCACGGCGTGGGCCTGGAACTGAACGAACTGCCGGTTCTGGCTGCGGGCCTGGAAACGGAACTCGTGCCCGGCATGGTCTTCGCGCTTGAACCCAAGTTTGCTTTTCCGGGAGCAGGCGTGGTGGGGATTGAAAACACCTTCCTGGTTACCAGCGACGGCCTGGAACGGCTGACCAACTACCCGGATGAGGTCCGGGAGCTGCCCTAGTCCACCAGGCTCACTCCCAGGATGCCGCCCAGCGCCCCGGCGGACACGGCCAGCAGGAGTTTCTCCAGCAGGCCGATCAGGGTCAGCGGTCCGGGGAACAGCAGGGCGCCCAGGACCCACATCAAGACGAAGAACCCGAGCCCGACCCCGAGGCCGTGAAATAGGCCCTTGCCGCCAGCCCGAGCCGCCGCCAGGCTGCCGCCGAAAAACACGCTGATCAACAGAATGGCGGCCGCGATCGAGGGAAGGAGCTTTGCAGACAGGCTGGAGAAATAAAGCAGCAGCGTAGCGAAGAGACTGAGCACGACGGCCAGCGCCAGCGCGATTAGGAGACCCCGGCCGATCGCCACCCAGTTAAGGGCCGGGTTTGCAGGCGAATCGTTTTTTGCGGTCACTGAACGATACCCCCCGTCGCGGTTTTTAAATAACTATGTGCGGGAGCGGGAGAGTATGCCGGGAAAAATCGGTTCTCTGGATCTTCGGGTCCGCATTTCCGGAGCGGACGGGTGGAAGAACTGCCGCTGGGTTTGTTTTTCGGACCGGGATTGTCCGGCAGCGGACCCGGGGCGTGGTTGGCCGGGGGCTTTAAGCGCCGGGAGAGAAAGTAGCAGACGATCAGGGCGAACAGGTGAGGCGCGAACGGCAGCATCCTGGCAGGTTTGCGAAGACTCTGACCGGGAAAGGGTGATGGCAGGTGCGGATTGGTTTGAGCGGCGCCCAGGGGGTGGGTAAGACCACCTTGGCCCGTGTGCTCGCCCAGGAGCTGGACCTACCCCTGGTGGAGGAGCAGGCCCGGCTGGTGATCAGAGAACTCGGGCTGGATAACCCGCGGGACCTTAAAGGGCGGCCGCAGCTTTCCAAACGTTTTCAGTGGGAGGTCTTGCGCGCCCAGATCTGGGCCGAAGACGAACTGGGTCGTTTTATCGCCGACCGCACGGTGATCGATAACGCCGCCTACTGGCTGAAGTGGCGGTCCGGCAGATCCAGCAGCCGGGACAACCTAGAGTACTACCGGGAGTGCGAGTCCCGCGCCGGGAGTTACGACCTGGTGGTCTACGTGCCGCCGGAAATACCGCTGGTGCCCAACGGTTTTCGTACCGCCAACCCGGACTATCAGGCGGAGATGGACTGGTTAATCCGCACCGTTCTGCGGGGACTGGTCCGGCCGGAAAAGATCCTAACGGTACGGGGTAAATTCGAAGAGCGGGTAAACCAGGTGCTGACCCACATCCGTGGTTTGCACCCCCCAAGCTAGCCGGTTCCGGGCAAACGGTGGGGATCCCGGCCCCGGATTATCGGCGCGGGGTTACCCGTTTTTGGATAGACAACGCTCCCGAACTGTGCTAAAACTAAAATATGTGAAAACAGAACAGGTGTATCCAGGTGCCCTGCGCGGCAGGGTGAAAAGGGAACCGGGTGCGAATCCCGGACGGTCCCGCCACTGTGATGGTGAGCGCTTGCCGGAAGCCACTGGGCGCGAGTCCCGGCCCGGGAAGGCGGCAAGGGCGTTGAACCTAAGTCAGGAGACCTGCCTGGATACGGCGTAACGTCTGCCTCCGGAGGAGAGGGGGATGCGCCCGCCGAGTGCCGGCTGTTTGCCCCGTTCTTTTAGGAGACGGGGCTTTATTTTGGATTTGGAGAAGGAGTTGGGCGGATGCCGTTAAAGAAAGTATTCGCCGTTTTCATATGTATACTGTTGGTATTCGCCGTCCCCTCCTGCAACGAAGCTCCCCGAAACGACGTGCCAGTCGCCGGAAAGGAAACCGGGGCCGCGGTTGAAGAACTGCCGATCCGGGCGGCGGGCGCGGGGGCTACGGCAAAGACTGATTCCAACGCGGGTCCAGCCCCGGCGGGAGGCGCGGTCCCGGGACTGGGGGAATTCGGAGAGACCGCTGTGGACCGGGAATCCGCACCGGGGGGAAACGCCCGGGCCTCCATGCCCGCCGAACCGGGAGCGCCGGGCGCTTTTCCACCGGCCGCCGGCACCGGTAACCGGGTCTTCCTGCACGTTACCCGGGACTACGGCCGGGAGATCCTGTTTTCACGGGAGGTTGGGTGCCGGCCGGGCGACACGGTACTGGACATCCTGGACCGGAACCTGGAGGTGCAGACCGCCTACGGAGGGGGGTTCGTCAGTGGGATCGCGGGCCTGGAGTCCGGCTACACGGGACGGACGTGGGGCCGCGAAAAGAAGGACTGGCTTTACTGGGTCAACGGGGTGGCGGCCGCCGTGGGCCCGGCCCAGTACCGGCCCCGGCCCGGCGACTATATCTGGTGGGACTACCAGGACTGGAGCGCGGGCCAGATGGCAAATGCGGTGGTCGGCGCGTTCCCCCAGCCCTTTGTGAACGGTTACGGGTCCGGGGCGGGGGGTGCCCTAGTCCTGCACCCTGTTGGCTACGAGGCGGAGGCGGCACTCCTGGAGTCTGTACTCCGGAAACACGGCGTGGGTTCCGTTCGGACCACCCTGCTGGACCAGGAACTGGTCCGGCAACGGGAGAAGCCCACCCTGGTGGTCGGTGCCTGGGAACATCTGGGGGATGTCCCGGACCTGGCTCACTGGAACGACCAGGGTCCGCGCGGCGGTGTGTACCTGCGGCTGGCGGTGGGGGAGGTCTTGCGCCTGGGGCCCGACGGGCGGGAGACCGGCCGTCACGGGGCGGGAACCGGTGTGCTGTGGGCGGTCGGAAACGGTCCGGGGGATCGGGCGCCGCTCTTCATGGTCACCGGCGCTGACCGGGCCGGAGTGCGGGCGGCGGTAGAGCTGCTCGTCCGCGAACCGTTCCGGTGCCGCGGCACGTTCGCCCTGGTGGTGACCGGGCAGGACACGGTGCGGGTGCCCTGAACAAGTAAACAATCAGCGGGGTGAGCAAAGATGAGCGGGTGGTTGAAGGTTTCATTCCGGTGGATGCCGGCGGTGGTGGCGGCACTAGTACTGGCGCTAAGCAGTCCGCAGGCCGCCTTTTCTATCCCGGGGGTGCAGGAGGCCATAACCGGCGGAGCGGCCAGCCTTCAGGCCGGCGAGGCCCGGGAAGGATACTCCCCCTGGACGGCCATCGCCCTGCGGGCGGCCGGGTTTGCACCCCGACCCGGAGTGGCGGCGTACCTGGACGGGCTTGAACCAGGCGGTCCGACCACGGACTATGCGCTGGCCCTGCTGGCGGTGATCGCCGAGAAAGGGCCGTCGGGTGCGGCCGCCACCGACCTGGCCCGGCGGTTGGCCGAGGCGCAGCAGCCGGACGGCAAGTTCGCCGATTACATCGACGGGACGGGTGGGGAACTGGTGAACGCCCACGTTTGGGCAATTATCGCCTTGCGGGCCTCCGGCAACCCGGTACCGGATCCCGAGCAGGCCCGCGCCTGGCTGGTGGCCCGGCAGCACCCCGACGGGGGCTTCTCCTACGCGGTGGGCGTGGAAACCTCGGACGTGGATATGACCGCCATGGCGCTTTCCGCCTTCGCCGCCCTGGAACGGGGGACCGAAGATCCCGCGGTCCGACGGGCGTTGGACTATCTCCGGTCGGTGCAGTCGGAGGTGACCGGCGGCTTCGGAGGCTGGGGCCTGGATACCAATGCCGATTCCTGCGCCGCGGTCATCCAGGCCCTGGTGGCGCTGGGGCTGGACCCGGCCGGACCGGAGTGGACCAACCATGCGGGCAATCCGGTCGCCGCGCTGCTGGAGCTGCAGACCGGAGACGGCGCCTTCGCTTATGCCGCCGGGTTGGACGCGAACCCGCTTTCTACCCGCCAAGCCGTGCTTGCGTTGGCCGACTTGTGGACCGGGACGCCCTTTTGGGAGAGACTGGGGCGTGTTTTTTCACCGGATCTCTTTCCCGACGTGTCTACTGGTCACTGGGCATACGAGGAACTGGCTTTTCTCACCGCCCGCGGCGTTATCGGCGGTTACCCCGACGGCACCTTTCGTCCGGCACACTCCCTGACCAGGGCCGAGTTCGCCCGGATGGTCGCGGCGGCCGTTGGTGTCAGAAGCGGGCCCCGGAAAGCATACTTCAGGGATGTCCATCCTTCGCACTGGGCCTTTGGTGCCGTTCAGGCGCTAGCGGCGCATGGTCTGGTCCGCGGGGTGGCGGAAAACATTTACGACCCGGGCGGTACCGTCACCGGCGCCCAGGTGGTTGCGGTAATGGTGCGGTTCTTGGGATTAGAGCCCCCGGCCGTTGATCCCAAAGAGCCGTGGTGGAGCGGCGTGGTGAAAAGGGCCGGGGAACGGGGATTGCTGTATCCCGGTTTTGACCCTGGGATTCCGGCGACCCGGGCGCAAACGGCGTGGAGCCTGGCCCGGACCCTGGAATCCGGGCCCGCCGGCTGAAAATGTCCGGCGAACCGGTCCGGCCAAACCAGCCATTGTAGCGGTGGAGAGGACTGACACCCGTGATTTACCGGGAAAAGGGTTTGTTTCTGCAGACATTGCACCCGGCCGCAACTTGTGCCTTTACGGGCGGCGTCGTCCTGCTGGCCTTGGTGATCAACCACCCGCTGTACCTGGCCGCGCTCCTGGTGGTCTGCCTGGCGGCCCTGGCGGGTTTGCACGCCTTAAGGAGCGGGGCCGGGCTTTTCCTGTTCTGCCTGCCGGTGGTCGTCCTGCTCCTGCTGATCAATCCGCTGGTGGCCCCGCACGGTACCACCGTACTCTGGCGGGGGCCGTTCCTGCCCGGACTGGGATCGCTGACCGTTTCCCTGGAGGCCGTGGGGTTCGCCTGCGGGATGGCCCTGCGTTTGCTGGCGGTACTGGCCGCCTTTCTGGTGTACAGCGCCGCTTTGAACCCGGACCGGGTATTCAACCTGTTTGCCGGCCGGGCACCGCGGGCAGCGGTGATTTTTCTGCTGGCGCTGCGCGTTTACCCGGCCCTGCTGCGGGACTACGCCCGTATCCGGGAGGCGCAAACCGCCCGGGGGGTTGACTTTGACGCCGGGTCGGTGGTTTCCCGGCTGGCCAGCCGGATGCTGGTCGCCAGGGGCATGCTGGCGACTTCCCTGGAGCGGGCGCTGGAGATCGCCGAGAGCATGTACGCCCGGGGATTTGGAAGCGGGCCGCGGACCGTGTATTTCACCGAAAGCTGGCGTCCCCGGGACGGGCTGGTCCTGGCCGGGGTGCTGGTGGCGGTGACGGCCGGGTTGCTGGCGTCTCTTTCGGGTAGGGCGGTCTACAATTATTACCCGGTTCTGGACCCTGTTTTCCGGTGGGAGGCACTGGTGCCCCTGGGCGTCCTGATCCCGGCGCTGCTTACGCCCGCCTTGCTGCAGTGGGGGTGGAATCGTTGGCTCTGGTTGAGATCGAAAATCTGAACTACCGTTACCCGGGCGGCCGCGGCCCAGCGCTGAGCGGGATCAATCTGCGCGTGGACGAGGGGGAGTTCCTGCTGGTCATCGGACCGTCCGGCGGTGGAAAGTCCTCCCTGGGGCGGGCGCTGGCCGGGCTACTGCCGCGGTTTCACGGGGGGTTTTTTGGCGGGCGCCTCCGTTGCGCCGGGCGCGATCTGGGCGCGCTGCAACCGCGGGAGCTAGCCCGGACGGTGGGCATTGTCTTCCAGGACCCGGAGAAACAGCTGATCGCGACCACGGTGGAGCGCGAGGTGGCTTTCGGCTTGGAAAACCTAGGCCTGGGCCGCGCCGAGATGCGGCGGCGGGTGGCCGAGGTCTTGGACTTCCTCGGCCTGGGACACCTTCGCGATTCCCCGGTGCACACGCTCTCGGGCGGGCAGCAGCAAAAGGTTTGCCTGGCGGCGGCGCTGGCGATGCGGCCCCGGGTGCTGGTGCTGGATGAGCCGACGTCGCAGCTGGATCCGGGCGGGGCCGAGGACTTCCTGCACACGCTGCGGCGGCTGAACGAAGAACTGGGCACCACCATCGTGCTTATCGAACACCGCCTGGAACGCTGTTTCCACCTGGCCGACCGGGTAGTGCTGCTGGACGGCGGCAAGGTGCTGCTCGACGGTCCGCCCGCCGCGGTAGCCCGGGGAGCAGTGGCGCGCGGCCTGCCGTTTGTGCCGGCGGTGACCGGGGTGTTCGCCCGGGCTGGTTTCGCTGAACCGCCGCTGACGGTGCGGGACGGGCGGCGCCTGCTGCGTGCCCTGGAGAGCGCGCCGGGGGTATCGCCGGGCGGAGCGGGTGCCGGGTCGGGGCCGGCCGCACCCGTGGCCGCGGTAAAAAAGGTTTGGTACGTTTATCCGGACGGCCCGGAAGCCCTGCGGGATTGTAGCTGGCAGGTACCGGGCGGGCGGCTGGTGGCCGTTTTCGGGGCCAACGGAGCGGGCAAGAGCACCCTTTTGAAACACCTGGCCGGCCTGCTTCGGCCGAACCGGGGCACGGTGACCGTTCTGGGACGGGACACGCGGGCTCAAAACCCGGCCCGGATGGCGCGGCGGGTAGCCTTCCTGGCCCAGAACCCCGGGGACTACCTGTTCGGCGACACGGTGGCCGGGGAACTGAAATTCAGCAGGCGGCGGCTGGGCGTCCAGCCGGGAGCGGTCGAGGCGGTGTTCCGCCTCCTGGGCCTGGATCGTCTCCGGGATGCCAACCCGCGGGATCTCAGTGTCGGAGAGCGCCAGTTAGTAGCGCTCGGCGCCCTGCTGGTGGGCGGGCCGGAGATCCTGCTCCTGGACGAACCGACCCGGGGGCTGGATCCGGCATGGAAGCAACGCCTCGGACGCACCCTGAAAGATTTGCAAGCGCAGGGGAAGACGGTGGTAGTCGCCACCCACGATATCGACTTTGCGGCCGAGTGGGCCGAAGAGGCGGTAGTACTGTCCGGGGGCCGGGTAGCGGGGAACGGGGCGCTGCCGGAGGTGCTGGAGGGGGCGCTTTATTACAACTCCCAGGTCGGCCGGATGTTTGCGGGCATTGCTCCGGTGTATACCGTCCCGGACGCTGTGCGCTGGCTGGAGGCAAGGCACCGTGCCGCGGCTGCCCGCTAGGCGGTGGCTGGCGCCGGCGGGCGTGGTGGCGGTGCTGGTGGGGGGCGCCGGGTTGGCCGCCGCCGGGGGGCGGCTGAACTGGGGGCTTTTTGCGGCCCTGTTTGTGGCCGGCGCGCTCCTGGTCGGTTTCGTCCTGGTGGAGAGGCGGCGTTCGTCGACGCGCGAGCTGGCGCTGGTGGCGACGCTGGCCGCCCTGGCCGCCGCCGCGCGCCTGCCTTTTGCCGGTCTGCCCGGCGTTCAGCCCACCACCTTCCTCACCATTGTGTCCGGCTTGGCGCTCGGTCCCTGGGCCGGGTTCACGGTAGGCTCTGTAGCTGGTGCCGTATCTAATTTTGTTCTGGGCCAAGGGCCATGGACGCCCTGGCAAATGCTTGGGTGGGGCTTGGCCGGGGCCTCCGCCGGGGCCCTCCGCCGCCACCCGGTGCTGCGGCGGCCGGTTGTCTTGGCGGGGTTCGGTTTGCTCTGGGGCTACCTGTTCGGTTGGCTGGTCAACCTCTGGGTCTGGACCTCGACGTTTTACCCCCTATCCCTGGAAACCTTCTTAGCCGTGCAGGCGCTCAGTTTTGGGTTTGACACCGCCCATGCCCTGGGTAACATCTTGTTCAGCCTGTTTTTCGGCCGCGAAGTGCTCAAAATCCTGGACCGCTTTCGCGAAAAACTGGTAATCCGGGAATGGCCGCCGGATTGACTTTTTTCCAGGAACACGCTGCAGGAATCAAATTTTATGAAGGTGAATTCTATCTCCCCAAAGAACACCACTCGGTCCGTTCAACCCATCTCGGAGGCGATGCACTATGGATATCCTGTCCACCATCGGGAACACACCCCTGGTCGAACTGCAGGACCTGACCCCCAATCCCAGGGTGCGGATTCTTGGGAAGCTGGAAGGGAACAATCCCGGCGGCTCCATCAAGGACCGGCCCGCCTACTACATGCTCAAGAAGGCGGAGGAATCTGGCCGGCTCACCCCGGGAAAAGTGATCCTGGAACCAACGTCTGGGAATACCGGCATTGCCCTGGCGATGATCGGGGCCGCGAAGGGCTACCGGGTGAAGCTGGTGATGCCGGAGTGCGTGAGCGTCGAGCGGTACCGCATTCTCCAGGCCTTTGGCGCGGAGGTGATCCTGACTCCGGCCAAGGAAGGCACCGACGGGGCCATCCGCAGGGCACACCAAATCATGGCCGAGGATCCGGACGGACATTTCATGCTTAACCAGTTTGATAATGAAAACAACAGCCTGGCGCATTACGAGACCACTGGTCCGGAAGTTTTTGCGCAAACGAACGGGGAAGTTAGCGTGTTTGTGGCCGGCATGGGTACCACGGGGACGTTGATGGGTGCTGGACGCTATTTGAAGGAGAAGAAGCCCCGGATCAGAATCGTCGGCGTTGAACCGGGAATGGGTCACACCATCCAAGGACTCAAGAACATGGGGGAAGCCATCGTACCGAAAATCTACCACCCGGAACTCCTGGATGACAAAATCGTCGTCAATGATGGCGAGGCCTTTGAAATGGCGAGGTTGCTGGCCACGAAGTGGGGGATTTTCGTGGGGATGTCGAGCGGGGCGGCGGTAGCGGGGGCGCTGCGCGTTGCGGAGGCCCTGGATTCCGGCACGGTCGTGGTGATCCTGCCCGACCGTGGCGAGCGTTACCTGAGCACTACGCTGTTCAGATCCATCTGTGCCAAGTGTTCACCATAAAATAAAGCCCCAGCAGCCGGATTCGGCGGTAAGCGCTTGCGCTTGCCGCCACCGCGTTCCAGCACTGGGGCGCCGCGTACTCCGGAAAGCGAGCGAATCAAACCATTATTTACTATAACCGGTCTCAGCCAGAATCTCAAAGAAAAGTTCCGGAACAGCCTCCAATACACCCGTTGACTGGACAAAAAGACCCCCCACAACTCCGGCGCCCAACACGATAAACAGCACAATTAACAGTCCGTACTCATATAATTTCCCTTTTTCGTCTCTCAACAAACCCTTAAGCACCTGCAGCATATTCCACGTTCACCTCCTTCCGCTCCGGGTGACCAACTATACTGGCTGCCTTCCACTGAAGTAAACGCGCCCACCTGCAAGGCGAAATAAAGACATGTAAGACCAAACCAGGTCTCTTAACGATATGACCCCAACTGGCTGGCAGTGTTTCTTCGATACTTATGTTCGCCAGCCGGTTGGAACTATCCTTTTTAGCGTGGGAAATTTTTTAGTACCCCCCGAGCATCTTTGCTTTTGACCTCCACCGCCTGCATGTGGCCGACGCTTTTACCACTACTGACGGCCGCCGCCTGATCCTGGGGGCTGTCCGGCAGCGCGGCCGGGCGCTCGTGATCTACGACGCGCAGGGACGCGACTACCGCTACGGGGAGCCTGCGGTTTACCGGAAGGGGTGAAGGGTAGTGAACACTATCCTCGTTAAATTCCTAACGGAGGAGTACCTTGAAGGGTACGCAAGGGCATAACCGCCTTGAAGTATTATGTCCCCATGCGTTATCCTAACGGCTTCAAAACGGGACCCTTTACCGCGCGGCGTCCAGGGAGAGCTCCTTGACGAGCTTATTCAGGGCGCGCTTTTCGATCCGGGAGACGTAACTCCGGGAGATACCCAGGCTTTTGGCGATTTCCTGCTGGGTCTGGTGGGTGCCGTCCACCAGCCCGAAGCGCAGCGCCAGCACCCTCTTCTCGCGCCGGGGAAGTTGGTGCAGTTTTTCCCAGAGGCGGCGCTGTTCGAAGGAACTTTCCACCTTTTCCTCCACGACCTCGGGGTTGGTGCCGAGGATGTCGATCAGGGTGATCTCGTTACCTTCCTTGTCGACGCCGATGGGATCCTGCAGGGAAACTTCGGACCGGGTCTTCTTCATGGCCCGCAGGTGCATGAGAATTTCATTCTCGATGCACCGGGCGGCGTAAGTGGCCAGGCGGGCCCCCTTCTGGGGGTTGAAGGTTTTGATGGCCTTGATCAGCCCGATGGTGCCGATGGAGATCAGGTCATCCAGTTCTTCTCCCACGCTGTCATATTTTTTTATGATGTGGGCGACGAGCCGCAGATTGTGTTCGATGAGTACGTTCCGGGCATCTTCGTCGCCGGCCAGCATGCGCCGCACGTATTTCTGTTCTTTTTCGGGGGAAAGGGGCTGCGGGAAGGAGTTGTTCGTGATATAAGAAAGAAGCAGCAGAATGCCGTTGATCAACGATACCAAACCAACACTCAGTGCCGCGGGGAGCATTAAGGCACCTCCCGTGAAAAACGCTGCCTCTAAATGTTATGCCTGCGGACGCCGAAATGTGCCTGATTTCGACCTGGTTTTTCATTTTTGGCCGGGGCGGGGAAGGTTATTGCAGGAAGAGCGGACGTCGGCGGCGAAGTAGCTCGCCAACGGCCGGCTGGCCCGGCGGGTAGCGGACCGAGGTTTGTGCCTTGCGCGGTGCCGAAGGCCGGCAAGCACCCGGAGCCGCTGTTTGCGGCCTATGCCCGGTCCTGCCGGCCGGGGGATTGCCTGCGGTAGTGCCGCCTGAAGGTAGTGGATTTGTACTCGCGAGTGCGGGTACATTATTATTACGGACCCTATCATTGCCCGTTTCGGCTTGGGCTAGCACATTTGGGGAGGTTTGGCTGTTGCTGCGGCTTCTT
Organism: Candidatus Desulfopertinax cowenii; assembly: GCA_001899445.1. Classification (GTDB taxonomy): domain Bacteria; phylum Bacillota; class Desulfotomaculia; order Desulfotomaculales; family Desulforudaceae; genus Desulfopertinax; species Desulfopertinax cowenii. Next base: position 43,382 of record MPOA01000003.1, read on the forward strand.
TTTCCCAACCTGTATGTTCCCTCCATTTACGATATCGACCTGGAGTACTTGCGCCGGCAGGGCATTCGGGGCATTATCTTCGATCTAGATAACACGATTGTCGAGCGCGGTCAGTTAACCTGGCCGCAGAAATTGGTGACGTGGATGGAAGGGCTCAAAGAAGCGGGGTTTAAAGTCTCGATTGTATCGAACAACCGGCGGCGCGCGGTCGGGGAAATGGCGAAGGCATACGGCATCCCGGCCGTTTTCTGGGCCGTGAAACCGCGCCGGAAGCCCTTTCTGAAGGCGATGAAGCTGATGGGCGTTAGCCGCCGGGAAACAGCGGTGGTGGGAGACCAGATCTTAACCGACGTGGTGGGCGGCAACCGCCTCGGCTTGTTCACCATCCTGATCAACCCGCTACCGGGCAAGGAGTTCATTGGCACCACTCTTTTCAGTCGCCAGCTGGAAAGGCTGTTGTTGCCGCGGATCCGGAAGCGCCACGGTTTCAGCAGGAGGTTGGGCCATGATCGACGCTGACACCCGGGCGGCCGTACTCCTGGGGTACCCGGTTCGCCACAGTTTCTCCCCGGCCATGTACAACGCCGCCTTTCAAGCCCGGCGCTTGAACTGCGTCTACCTGGCGGTGTCGGTACCACCGGCGCGGCTCGCAGCGGCGCTTGAAGCCCTGCCCGCCCTGGATTTGCTGGGGGCGAACGTCACTGTGCCCTACAAGGAGCGCGTAGTCTCCTTCCTGGACGAAACCACTCCGGACAGCCGGCTGATCGGCGCAGTAAATACCATCGTGCACCGGGACGGCCGCCTGGTGGGCCACAACACCGACGGCTCCGGTTTTCTCCGGGCGGTGCGGGAGGCCGGCCGGGACCCCCGGGGAGAGGCGGCGGTAATCCTGGGGGCGGGGGGCGCGGCCCGGGCCGTGGCCGTGACCCTGGCCCTGCACGGCGTCAAGGAATTGGTAATCTTCAACCGCACGGTGGAGCGGGGGGCCGGGCTGGCCGCCCTGATCCGGAAACAGGGGGTGGCGGCGGCGGCGTACGGTTGGGACGAGCTGGCGGCGGCCGGTGCCCGGGCCCGGTCCGCTTTTGCCCGCGCATGTTTGATCGTGCAGACCACCTCGCTGGGGATGCACCCGCGGACCGCGGAGGCGCCTCCGGTGCCGCCGGAGTGGATATCTGCCAATCATCTGGTGTACGACCTGGTGTACAACCCGGCCGAGACCGCCTTTCTGCAGGCGGCTCGGCTGGCCGGCGCCCGCACCGCCAATGGGCTCGGGATGCTTCTGTACCAGGGAGTCGTCGCTTTCGAACTCTGGACCGGGCAGGAGGCGCCGGTGGAAACCATGCGGGCGGCCTTGCGGGCCTGCCTGGAAGATAATTAGCGGGCACATGGAAGATAATTGACTGAGGTGTTGAGCTTGCTGCGTTACTTGACCGCCGGAGAGTCCCACGGTCCGGCCCTGACGGCGATCGTGGAGGGGCTGCCGGCCGGACTGCCCGTGGAGGCCGAGTACATCAACCATCACCTGGCCCGGCGCCAGCAGGGCTACGGCCGGGGCAAGCGGATGACCATTGAACAGGACCGGGTGCGGATTCTCGCCGGCGTCCGGGGCGGGAAGACCTTGGGTAGCCCGGTTTGCCTGCAGATCGAGAACCGGGACTGGGAGAACTGGTCCGAAACCATGGACCCCGGCCCGGGGGCGCGGACGGACGACCGGGTGGTGACCCGACCTCGGCCGGGGCACGCCGACCTGGCCGGGGTCTTCAAATATGGGCACCGGGACGTGCGGAACGTACTGGAGCGAGCCAGCGCCCGGGAAACAGCAGCCCGGGTGGCGGCGGGCAGCCTGGCCCGCCGTCTGCTCGAGGAACTGGGCGTCGAAATCCTGGGTCTGGTGGTCCGGATCGGGAAGGTGGAGGTCGAGATCCGCGACCTGCCCCGGGACGTCCTCCGCGCCCGCATCGCGGAGTCACGGGTGATGTGTCCGGATGCGGTGGCCAGCCTGCGCATGCTGGAGCAGATCGACCGGGCTCGCGACGAAGGAGACTCGCTGGGTGGCGTATTTGAAGTCCGAGCTTATGGTGTGCCGCCGGGACTCGGTTCGTACGCCCAGTGGGACCGGCGCCTGGACGGCCGCCTCGCCGGGGCGCTGATGAGTATCCAGGCCATTAAGGGGGTCGAGGTGGGCTTGGGATTTGCGGGGGCGGCGTTGCCGGGTTCCGCCGTGCAGGACGAGATTTTCCACGATCCCGAAAGGGGGTTTTACCGCTCCACAAACCGGGCCGGCGGAATCGAGGGCGGCATCACCAACGGCGAGACGGTCGTGGTCCGTGCGGCCATGAAGCCGATTCCCACCCTGCGTCGGCCGCTTAAGAGCGTGGACCTGGTCACCCGTACCCCGGCGGAGGCGGCCTTTGAACGTTCGGACATCTGCGCCGTCCCGGCGGCCTGCGTGATCGCCGAGGCGGTGCTGGCCTTCGAGCTGGCCCGGGCCTGCCTGGAGAAGTTCGGCGGCGACAGCCTGGATGAACTGTTGGACAACCATCGCCGCTACCTGCAAAGAGTGCGGGAAGGAAGCTGGGCACCTTGCGCAACGTAGTCCTGATCGGCTTCATGGGCACCGGCAAAACTACGGTGGGACGGCGTTTGGCCCGCATCCTGCGGTGGCCGTTTATGGATACCGACGCCGAAATCGAGCGGCTGGTGGGCAAACCGGTGCGCCGCATTTTCAGCGAGGACGGGGAGATCCGCTTTCGTTCTGAGGAGGCGCTTTTGTGCCGGAAACTGGCCACACCACAGGGGCTGGTGATCGCCACCGGCGGGGGAATTGTGCTGAACCCGGAAAACGTCCGCCACCTTCGCATGGGCGGCGTGTTAATCGCCCTCACGGCCGACCCCGAGGTCATCTATAGCCGTATACGGCGAAAAAAAACCCGGCCCCTGCTGCACGGGGACGTCCGGAGTCGCATCGCGGGGCTCCTCCGGGAACGGACGGGGGTTTATGACGTTGCCGAACTCACGGTGGACACCGGCGAACTTTCGCTGGCGGAAACAGTCCGGCTGATTCTGAACTATCTCCAGGAGCGAAACTATCTTGACGGACTTCCGTCCGGGCCCTGACCAGGTTGTCTCGGGGGGAGCGAAACTATCTTGACCCGTGCGCTGCTCGTGGGCCGGAAGTCCCGGGACTACCCGCGTCTAGCAAGCGCTAAGGATGTTTTTGGGGCTCGGGCCCCCACATGAGCGACGCAAAGCGCTTTGCGGGATGTGCTGAAGTCTGTCTTATCGGAGGGAGGGTTGCCCGGTGGCGATTAGCGCGCACCAGCGACCTCTTGGCGATATCCTGGTAGAAAGTGGGTTTATCACGCGCGAGCAGCTGGAAGAGGCCTTAAGGGTGCAACGCCAGACCGGCCAACGTCTCGGAAAGGTTTTAGTCGACCTGGGGTACGTGACCGAAGACGTCATCCTTGAAGTGCTGGAATACCAACTGGGCATTCCCCGCGTGAGCCTGGCCGATATAACGCCGGATGCTGAACTGGTTTCGAGTTTTCCCGAATCGCTGGTGCGGCGTCACAAAGTGGTGCCAATCAAGAAAGAAGGCAACCGGATAATCGTCGCGCTGGCGGATCCGCTGAATGTTGTAGTCATTGACGACCTGCGGGTGGCGACCGGCTACGACATATACCCCGTAATGGCCACAGAGCGGGAAATAGAAGAAGCCATTGAGCGGTTTTTTGGCCCCGCCAGTATGCAAAGAGCGGTACAAGAGATTGCCGCCGGCACGCCGGCAGAGGAAGAGCTGCCTGCGCGCACCGAAGAGGTAACAGCTGTAGACGCCCCTGTGGTGCGTCTGGTTAACTCCCTTGTTGAGGGTGCAATTAACCAAAGGGCGAGTGATATTCACATCGAGCCGCAAGAAAACAAGGTGCGGGTTCGTTACCGGATCGACGGCGTTTTGCGCGAGGTGATGAGTTTACCGGCGCGCATCCAGTCCGCGGTTATTTCCAGAATCAAAATTATGGCGGGTATGGATATCGCCGAAAAAAGAATACCCCAAGACGGTCGGGTGCAGCTAAAACACGCGGACCGGGAAATTGACCTCCGGATTTCTACCATGCCCACCGTCTTCGGGGAAAAGGCAGTGCTTCGCTTGCTGGATAAAAGTGTTGCGCTTCTAAAACTTGACCGGTTGGGTTTTTCGCCGGATAATCTGGCCCGCTTTCAAAACCTTATTCGCGGCGCTTACGGCATGCTTTTATTGACGGGACCCACGGGCAGCGGCAAGACCACTACCCTTTATGCCGTTTTGAACGAGCTGAACAGACCGGAGAAAAACATTATCACCATCGAGGACCCGGTTGAGTACTCGCTGCCAGGCATTAATCAGACGGGTGTGGCCCCTAAAGCCGGCTTGACATTTGCGGTCGGCTTGCGGGCGATCTTGCGCCAGGACCCCGATATTGTAATGGTAGGGGAAATCCGAGACCGGGAAACGGCCGAAATTGCGATCCGGGCCGCTAATACGGGCCACCTGGTGTTGTCTACCTTGCATACCAACGATGCCGCCGCGGCTTTCACCCGCCTGATTGACATGGGGATCGAGCCCTTCCTGGTTGCTTCCTCAGTGCGGGGTGTGGTGGCGCAGCGGTTGGTAAGGGTCATCTGTACTCGTTGCCGCACGGCTTACCCGGTGGAGCCCGGAGCACCGGAGCGGGTTTTTCTAGGCGTGCCCGACGACCAGCCGCTCACTCTCCACCGCGGTCGCGGGTGCGGCGCGTGCGGGCATACCGGTTACCGGGGACGGACGAGTATCCAGGAAGTGTTGTCGGCCACAAGGGAGATCAAGGCTTTGGCCAACGCCAAGGCGCCGGCGGACGAGATCAAACGGCAGGCGGTCCGGGAAGGAATGGTGCCGTTAAAGGAAGACGGCATCCGCAAGGTTCTGGCGGGCACCACAACCGTGGACGAGATTATCCGCGTGGCCTATGCCGTGGAGTAAAGGTTCGCTCTTGAGCGGATTTCGGCGTAAAAGTAGGCCGTTTAGGCGAATTCAAGGAGTGAAAGTATGCCCTGGCGGATTTCGGAGCTCTTATCCCTGGCGGTGCGCCTGAATGCTTCTGACGTGCACCTGACCGCCGGTAGTCCTCCGGCCTTGAGGACATACGGCGAGCTCTTGCCTTTAAGTGCGCCGGAGTGGGGCGAGTTGGGGTTGCCCCCGGAGAAAAAGTCTCCGTTAACCGCCGAAGAGACGGACGCGCTGGCCAGGGAAATTATGGGGCAGTATCGTTACGAGCAATTCCGGCAAACAGGCGAAATAGACTTGGCCTACGCCCTGCCGGAGGAAGGGGGCCGTTTTCGGGTCAATGCTTACCGCTCAAAAGGGTCGACGGCCCTGGCGCTCCGACTCGTCCCCGCGTCAATTCCGGCGCTGGCGGAACTGGGTCTGCCCGCGGTGGTCGGCGAGTTGGCCAAGAGGCCCCGCGGCCTGGTCCTGGTTACCGGACCCACGGGCAGCGGCAAGACCACCACGCTGGCGGCGATGGTGGACCTCATCAACGAGACGAAACGCGGGCACATCATCACCCTCGAAGACCCTATCGAGTACGTCCACCGGCACAAGCTGTGCCTGGTGAATCAGCGGGAGATCGGCCAGGATTCGCTTTCCTTCGCGGCGGCCCTGCGCGCAAGCTTACGGGAGGACCCCGACGTCATCCTGGTGGGCGAGATGCGGGACCTGGAGACCATCGCCACGGCGATCACGGCGGCGGAAACGGGTCGCCTGGTGCTGGCTACCCTGCACACTTCCGGGGCCGCGCAAACCATAGACCGCATTATCGATGTGTTCCCGCCCCACCAGCAGCAGCAGGTCAGGGTGCAGTTGGCCGACGTGCTCGCGGGGGTGATTTCGCAAGTTTTACTGCCGCGCTTCGACCGGCCCGGGCGTACGGTCGCCGTGGAGGTCCTGGTGGCCACCTACGCCATCCGCAATCTCATCCGGGAAGGAAAGACCCATCAGATCATTTCCCAGATGCAGGCGGGGGGCCGTTACGGCATGCAGACTTTCGACTCCGCCTTGCGGGATCTATATAGGGCGGGGATCATCAGCCGGGAAGAGGCGGTGACGTGGAGCCGCGACCCCAACTTTGAGCGTTCCCTGCGGTAAGTGGCGCTGAAAATTTCGACTTTTAGCCGGAAACGGGCCGGATTTGCCCGAAATAAAGTTGACTGTTATTATCGACCATGGTAAAGTTAACATTGTAGTTTCGGTCGGCGGGGACGTTGACTGAATATTCAATCGGTTGGCTGGTAGCGAAAAGGCAAGCCCGCCGCGAGGCGGGGGCGTAAAGTCTCGGGCCCGGCGTTTGGAGTGGCTGAGTCGCCGGGCGGCCGGGCTGCCGAAGACCAGGCGGGCGAACGAGCGGGGTTGCCTGCCTCTGCTTTTGGAGGTGGTGCATGTGCGTTAGCATGCGGCCAGGCTTAACTTGGCGGCAGGCGAGACACCCGGCGGCAGCAGCATCCGGGTGCGGCTGAAAGCAGCTTAAAAAATCAACGCCGAAGGAGGAAGAACGGTTTATGCGGTTAAAAGGCTTGAAGAACAGGGCCCGGGACCGGCGGGGTTTCAGCCTGGTCGAGCTTTTGGTGGTCATCGCCATCATCGGCATCTTGGCGGCTATCATTGCTCCCAACGCCTTCAAGGCCATTGAGAAGGGCAAGGTGGCGGCGGCCGAGGCCGACTACAAGGCGATCAAGGCCGCGGCGCTGAATTACTACACCGATACCGGGGGGTGGCCAAAGGAACAAGCGACACCAAGTAACGATCCCGGTTTTGTGGCTGACCCCGGCACAACCGGCTGGAACGGCCCCTACCTGGAGCGCTGGCCGGCGCGGAACCCGTGGGGCGGCAATTATGAGTACCATAACGATGCCGAAGCCAGCGGCGGCTTTGATGGTGATGATGCCACCGAGCGGTATTTGAGAATCACGGGCGTGCCGCAGAGCGCCGCCGCGCGCATTGATGTTGACCTGGACGGCGCGGAAGACGGGGAAAGCGGAATTGTTAGATATGGTGCCGAGGCGACGGTTAGCGTTGATGTTTTGATCTCCGCTGATGACTGATAATCCGGTGCAATAACTCCTGAACGTTAAATGACCTTAAGTGGCGTCCTGCCGGCGCCATCTGGTGCCGGCAGGACCCGGCCCCGGCCGGAAGCCCCTTCGTGGGTTCCATTTCGGCGGGGTAAAAGCGAACCAAATCTCCCTTTTGTTTTTCAGGAGAGGATGGGCGTTATTGATGTTCGGCTTGCCCGGCCTGCGTCGTGACCGGCGGGGTTTCACCCTGGTGGAGCTTTTGGTGGTGATCGCCATCATCGGGGTGCTGGCGGCCGTAATCTTGCCGAATGCGTTTCGGTCCGTGGAGAAAGCCAAGATCGCCCGGGCTTATGAGACCGCCGAAGCGGTAAAGGCGGCAGCCCTGCAGTACTATGCGGATACGGGGCGTTGGCCCGCGCTGACCGATAATTACAGTACCCCCAACGGTTTTCTGGTAGATGACGGCACGCCCGGGTGGAACGGGCCCTACTTGGAAAGATGGAGTTTTACCCCCTGGAATGGCCGGCTGCGCTGGGATACGGGGATCAACGTAACCGGGGGATCCGCCCGGGACGCGATTGTTGTTTTTGATGACGACCACACCCAAGATCCTAGTGATAACCAGGGGAAGATTCCGCGCCGGTCGATGGAGGAGATCGACCGCACCCTTGATGATGGTGATCTCGGCACCGGTTTCGTTCAGGGTGACGGCGAAGGATACCTGGCGGCGGCGGGGGAGCTGGTTATTGTCCTGGTCGCCGATGTGCAGTGATCAGGGCCTGGCGTTTAAACCTTCACAGGTCGCTGGCCGCAGGAATAAATAATTAAATTTAGAGAGGAACCAGTAAGTGGGCAATGGCAGGTTTGATTTTCTTGCTCGGGCTTTGCGTGGGCAGTTTCCTCAACGTGGTAATTCACCGGCTCCCGCGGCGGGAATCGGTGGTCCACGGGCGATCTCGTTGTCCCGCCTGCGGGCACGTCCTGGCCTGGTATGATCTCATCCCGGTGGTAAGTTACCTTGTCCTCCGGGGTAAGTGCCGCTCCTGCGGCACGCCCATTCGGGTGCGGTATCCCGGGGTGGAGTTGTTGACCGGCGCGGTGTTTGCCGCGCTGTTTCACCATTTCGGGCCAACCCCGGTGCTGGCCAAGTATCTTTTCCTCGCGGGCGTTTTGATCGCGGCCGCCTTTATCGACCTGGAGCACTACCTGATTCCCAACCGCCTGGTGCTGGCCGGGCTGGCGGGCGTCGTGATTTTGGGTTTCGCGGCCCGGGACGTGGACCTCTGGTCGGCGCTGGCGGGAGGCGCGGCGGGAGCAGGGTTTTGGGCCGTCGTGGCCGTAATTAGCAAGGGTGGGGTGGGCGGTGGAGACGTGAAGCTTTCCGGCGTGGCCGGGCTTTTTGTCGGTTGGCCGTCCATCGCGCTGGCTCTATTTCTAACCGTAGCGGCTGGCGGTCTGGCCGCGATTGTTCTCCTGTTACTTAGGATAAAGGGGCGGAAAGACCCCGTGCCGCTGGCCCCGTTCATCGCGGCGGGCACGCTGGCCGCCATCCTCTGGGGCCCGGCCATCCTCGGCTGGTACCGGCAGGTTTTCCTGGTTTGCCTCTAGGTGGCGATAATGCCTATTGGTCTACTTCCGAGGCGTGTCTTCGTACGGAGTGGTGTCCCCGGCCGCGAAGGGGACACCACGAGCGGGCACACGCTCAAGAAATCTATTTTCAGGGCAGAAACTTTGAGGAGGCGGACTGGTGCGGCAAACGAGATTTCCAAAGGGCGCGGGCCGGGGTGGTTTCACCCTGGTGGAGGTGTTGATCGCCGTCCTGGTGCTCACGGTGGCGATTGTGCCCCTGATGACCGCCTATCTTCACGGTACGCGCTGGACGGCCGAAGCGCGGGACCGGATCGTGGCCGCAAACCTGGCCCAGGGGAAGCTGGAGGAATTGAGGAACAGGACCTACCACGACCTGGAGGCGGGCGAGCCTACTGACCCTGCAGAACCACCGGGTGTTTTTCTTGACCATCCGGAGTATGTTTACCGGGTGGCCGTCTCCGAGACCGACCTGTTCGGAGACGAAGCGCCGGACGTGAAAACGGTGACGGTGGCCGTCTACGAGGCCGCGCATGCGGCCGAGGAGATCGTCTCTTTGACCATGGACCGGGGGAAGTGGCGGTGAAGCGGGAGCGCGCTCGAAAGAGCGGTTTTACCCTGGTGGAGGTCGTCGTGGCCGTGTTGATCTTCAGCCTGGTGCTGGGGGCGACGCTGGCCCTGTACCAGCAGGGCGTGCGGTCCTGGCACCGGGAAGCGGCCCGGGTTGACGTCCAGGAAAACTTGCGCCTCGGCCTGGACCGGATGAGCAGGGAGTTGAAAGCCGCGGTGCGGTTGGACGAGGCGAGCAATAACGCGGTTGGGTTTGAAACTACTGACGGGAGGCTCGTGCGTTACTACCACATGGCGGATAAGGAACAGTTGATGCGCGTGGTCGACGGCGGGCACAATCCGGTGGCCAGTTACGTGGCGGCTTTGAGCCTGACGTATTACGACCGCCAGGGCACGGAAATCGCGCCGCCGGTGCCGGAAGCGGACTTGAACAGCATTCGCCTGGTCCGGATCACCCTCACCGGGCGAAAGGGTAGCGAACCCGAGAGCACGATGAGTACTGCGGTGCGGATCAGGACCCTCGACTGAGGGGGTGAAGCGTTTGCGGCAAAAAACTCCAGGCCGGAGCGGGGGGAGGCGCGCGGAACGGGGCCAGGCCCTTATCCTGGTAATGCTGGTGCTGCTTGTGCTGGCCGTACTGGGCAGCGCGGTGGTGACGCTGGCGGCCAGCCACCGGCTCTCCAGCGCCCGGCAGGAAAGCCTGATGCAGGCCTACTACGCGGCGGAGGCCGGCGCCGAAAGGGTCCTGGCGCGGATCAGGTACGAGCCCGGCTGGTTTAGCGGGCTGCCTGCTGATGTCGAGCAAACCGTTTTCTCGAACGTGCCTTACGCCGGCGGCAAAATCCTGGAGGTAACGCTGAAGAAGGTTCCGGTCGGAATCGCGACGCGGGTGGAGATAACCTCCGTTGGTATCTTTGGGCCGCCGGATGAGCCCTTAGCCCGGAAGACGTTGAACGTGAGTGTCCTGGTATCCGCGGCGTCCGATCTAGTCCGGGGGGTGAGCGTATTGCCGGAGAGCCCCACCAGTCTTAACCTAAAAGGAAATTTTTCGCTTGAACCGGCGGAGGGCGTTGACGGCGTAAAATTCGTTTTAAACGGTGATCTTGACCTGGGAGGGGCAAGCCGCATAGTCGGCGACGTTTACGCTTCGGGGACGATTACGGGAACGGACAAAATAACGGGGCACGCCTACGCGGGCTACACCGGTGTACCCACTTTCCCGGTGATTGAGGAAGAGTGGTACAGGATCGAAGCGCAAAGAAACGGCCGTTACTACGCGGGCGACGTTGTGCTGGGGGGAGAGTCGGGCAGCACTTCGTACGCCGGTATTTACTTCGCCGAGGGGGCAATCGAGATTTCGGGGGAGTACAGCGGCCAGGCGGTTATCGTGGCCAAGGGCGGGATCACGGTCGAAGATGATCTTAAGGCCGAAAGCGGAAATGACCTCCTCGTTTTGATTTCCCTGGCGGACGTTTCGATCAGAAATTTTGAGGTTGACGCGGTGGTCATTGCCGCAAATACCTTCCAGGCCTGGGGCAAGGCCACCCTCTACGGGGGCTTGGTTGCGCGCGGGCTCGATCTCCCGGGCGCGGGCGGAGGGGGCGGAGGGGCGGTTGGGATTGTCTGCAACCCCCAACTCGTCGAGGGGTTGCCGCCGGAGGTCTTGCAGGGCGTTTCTTCGAGTATAAAAATCGAGTCCTGGCGGGAACGATATCCAGTATTGTAAGAAGGGGACGGTAATGTTCGGGGCTTTGGGTAGGCTACGGCGTATAAGAGCGCATAAAACCGGTCGCTTCACGGGCGTTGATCTCAGTCCACCGTATATCAGGGTGGCCGAGGTCTGCCTCACCCGAGATGAGCTCGCGGTAACCGCGGCCGGTCAGTTTTCCCTCCCGTTTCCCGTACAGGATGAAGTTATCTTTGCGGAAGAGATGGCCGACGCGCTCGCGAGCGCCGTCCAAAATTCGGGCGCCGATACCAGGTACGTAGTTACGGCCATCCCGGGGGAGAAGGTTGTTACGCGCCACATCCGCATTCCTCCTGTGCCGCCGAAGGAAATCGAGCGGGTGCTCAAGTGGGAGGCAGAGCGCTATATTCCCTTACCGGTTAGTGATTTAATTATCAGGCACGTTAATCTCGGGGAAGTTAATAGCGCTCACGGACCAGAGTTGCACTTATTGCTGGCTGCCGTGCCCGAAACTCTGGTGCGGGAATGCCACCGCTGCTTTACGGAAGCCGGATTGCGCCTGGTGGCTGTTGATTTGCGGTCCCTGGCTTTGTGGCGGGCTTTTGCCGGGTCATCCGGGGACGGACTCCAGGACCCTTCGACTTGGGCCGTGCTCAATATCGATGTGTCCTACTCCCAACTAGTGGTTGTCCGGGAGGGACGCCTGCAATACACGCGGTCCTTACCGCAGGGCCTCCAGGTAGCGGTTGAGGTTGACGGAAAAGATGGTGCGCGCGGGATCTCCGACCAATCAGAAGGCGTTATTTACCGGGCCGCCCTGGAAGAGTTGGCCCGCGAAGCGCAACGCTCGTTTAGCTGGTACCAGGCCCAGGATCGGGAACACCCGATTACGAAAATAATTCTCAACGGGGTGGGGAGCAAAATCCAGAATTTGGGTCCTTATCTCGCCAACCGGCTGGGTATACCGGTGGTAATGGATGGGCCTCCGGTCCAAATTAAGACCCAAGGTGATTACGATCCCGCCTTTGCCCTGGCCATCGGCCTTGCCTTGTGGGGGGTCCAATAACGGAATCGGTTACTCGAAGGGAAAGGGATGTCTTGACGCTAAAGAAAGTAGCTGTTAACCTTGGTCGGCACAGTTACTCGGTCTGGATCGGTACGGAATTACTCCCCCGTTTGGGCGAGCTCTTGCGCGAAAGTTTTCGCGCGCCAAAGGTCCTGGTTATTACCAACCCCAGGGTGCGGGGCCTTTACGGAAACGTGGTCGAAAGAGGTTTAGGCCGGGCGGGGTGGGATACCGTCTGGGCCGAGATGCCGGACGGTGAAGAGTACAAGACACTGGCCACCGTACAGGGCTTCTACGACCTGGCGCTGACCAAGGGACTGGACCGGGCGTGCCCGGTGATCGCTCTTGGAGGCGGCGTCGTGGGAGATACGGCGGGTTTCTTTGCGGCTACCTACCAGCGTGGCGTGCCCTTTATCCAGGTGCCGACCACTCTGTTGGCCCAGGTGGATGCCAGCGTGGGTGGCAAGGTGGGGGTTAACCACCCCTGGGGCAAGAATATGATCGGTGCCTTTTACCAGCCCCGGCTGGTGGTCGCCGATCTGGATACACTGGCCACCCTGCCCACGCGGGAAATCAGGGCGGGGCTAGCCGAAGTCATCAAGTACGGGGTCATCAAGGAAGCCGTTTTCTTTGCCTGGCTGGAGGAGAACATCGACCGCCTCCTGCGGCTTGAACGGGACGCGCTGGCGCAAGCCATAGCCACCTCTTGTCGTCTCAAGGCGGCGGTGGTGGAGGAAGACGAAATAGAAACGGGCCAGAGACAGATTCTGAACTACGGCCATACCGTGGGCCATGCTTTAGAGGCTCTAACCGACTACCGGGTGTACCACCACGGCGAAGCGGTGGCCATTGGGATGGTGGTGGCCGCCCGGCTTGCCGTAGCGCTGGGGCTCCTGGCGGGTTCCTGTGCGGTCCGGATTACCGCTCTCCTCCAGCGCGCAGGTCTGCCCAGCAGGGTTCCGGCGCAGTTTTCGGCGGATGAGCTGGTCAAAGCGATGCGTCTCGACAAGAAGGCGCGCGATGGCGAGCTTACTTTTGTGCTGCCGGAAGCAATCGGTAGAGTACGCCTTGTCCCGCGGGTCGACGCCCAGCTCGTAAAGTCGGTTTTGGCGGATTGTTGATCGACCCGGCATGTCTAAATTTTGACTTTTAGCAGGAACCCGCCAGAAATTTACCGAAATAATCCCTAGTGTATTTTGGCAAACCTTAACGGCGGGATCAAATGTGCCTGAGATTTTTGTGTACCGGGCCCGCGACCTAACCGGGCGCTTGGTCCGGGGACAGCTAGAGGCCGAAAGTGAAGCCCGGGCGGTAGCGCTTTTGCGGGAACAGAACTATGTCGTAGTTGATCTCCAGGCGGCGCCGGCCGGGACAAAGATCGGGTTCGGGTATGCCGTTCTGCGGGAGCGGCCGGTGGGAGCCCGCAGTCTGGCAGTTTTCTGCCGCCAGCTGGCGACGCTGATCGAAGCAGGCGTGCCGCTTTTGAGCGCCCTGCAGACGCTGGGGGAGCAGACGGAGGACCGGGTTCTTGCCCGGGCCGTGGCCGGGGTGGCGGAACATTTGCGGGGCGGGCGTGGCCTGGCCGAGACGCTGCGGTTTTACCCGCGGGTCTTTCCGCCGTTGATGACCAACATGGTTGAGGCCGGCGAGGTGGGCGGCGTGCTCGACCGCGTCCTGGAACGCTTGGCGCTGCACTTTGAAAGGGAACACGTGCTGCGGAGCAAGATCAAGTCTGCGGTTACCTATCCGGCCGTGGTGATTTCCGTTGCCGTTCTGACCCTGCTGGTGATGGTTACCTTTGTGCTGCCGGCGTTCACCGACATGCTTTACGCGCTCGACGCACCAATGCCCCTGCCCACCCGGTTGGTGCTGGGCTTTAGTGAGGGTTTGCGCATGTACTGGTATCTGCTGCCGGTTGGGGTGGCGGGCTTGTTTGTAGCCTGGCGGGTGGTGTATACCTCACCACGCGGGCGGGCGCACTGGGACCGCCTGGTTCTCCGGCTGCCGGTCTTTGGGAGATTGGTGCACAAAACAATCATCGCCCGTTTCTGCCGCACCCTGGGCACACTCTTGCGCGGCGGGGTGCCGATTCTGCGGGCCCTGGAGGTTGTGCGGGCGGTGGCGGGGAACACGCTGGTCGTGCGGGCCGTTGAGGAGGCGGGGGCATACGTCCGGGCGGGAGCCAGCCTCGCGGAGCCCATGGCGCGAAGCGGGGTTTTCCCGCCCCTGGTCACCCAGATGATCACGGTGGGGGAAGAAACCGGGGCCCTCGACACCATGCTGGAGCGGGTCGCGGCCTTTTATGAGAGTGAGGTGGAGACCCTTGTGGCCCGCCTGGCCTCGTTGATCGAGCCGGTGCTGATCGTCGGACTGGGGGCAATCGTGGGCTTCATCGTAATTGCGATCCTGTTGCCGTATTTCCAGATGCTGGGAGGGCTGTAATAAGGGCGCTCCCAGCGGTACATGCTCCGGCCGACTTGGTGGTGCTTGCCTTGTGATCGAGCCTGCGTCAGGTTATGGTGGGGGAAAGGCGGGGCGCGAGTTTCTGGGAAGCTTGAAAAGTAGTTGTCCAGGTATGAGGGGCCATACGCTGCTCGAGGTTGTCATCGTGCTGCTGATCGTGTCTACAGTGCTGGCCGTTGCTGGGCCCGAACTCGCCAAGCCGCTTGCCGCCGCCCGCCTGGAGGCCGTGGCCCGGCAGATGGCGGCGGATATCCGGGTGGTGCAGCAAAGGGCCCTTAATGAGGAAAGCGCGGCCTATTTTATCAGGTTTTACCCCTATGGCGCCCGGTACGAGGTGCGAAAAGCGGCTTCCCCGACGTACGTGGTGCTGGACAAGGTAACCCTGCCCGGCACCGTCGAGCTGGTGGGAACCACTTTCAGTCAAGACTGGCTGGCGTTTTCGGCCGCCGGTACGCCCGTCCAGGGTGGCACCGTAACGCTGCGGGATCAATGGTCGGGACGTTTGCGCTACGTGATTGTTGCCCCCGTCACGGGGAGGGTGCGGGTAAGTGAGAGCCCCCCGGAACACTGGGAAAAATAGCGCGCGACTGCCTCCACGGAAGGTGCTGGCTTAATGTCCAAGGTCAACCTGCTCCCGCCGGAGCTTTCGCCCGAAAGAAGAAAACAGAGCCTTGCGGACCTCGCCCCGGCCATTGCCTGGCGCGCCGGGGCGGCGGTGGTGGTGCTTGGCTACAGCACCTTCCTTTTCACCCTGTTTTCAGCCCAGGGCGTCCTGGAGGAAAGACGGACGGCGCTTGAACGTTTAGCCCCCGAGGTGGCTGCGGCTCAGGAACTGCAGCAGGAGCGGGAGAGAGCGGAGGCCATGTTGGCGGCATGGCGGAAGGTGTTCTTGGAGCGCGAGGATTTGGTCTACCTCCTGGAAGACGTCAACGCCGGCGTTCCCGCCGCGGTCTGGCTCACGGCCCTGGAAATCGCCCCGGGAGAGGAAACGGCGGCGGACGAGCCGTATCCCCGGCCTTCGATCCTGCGGATCGAGGGCCGCAGCCGGTCGCTGGCGGCGGTGGGTGCCTTTGTGCAGAATTTGAACCGGAGGCCTTATTTCTCCGGCGTGGTGCTGCAGGAAGTCCGGGAAGAAGGTGATGGTGTCCTATCCTTCAAAATAAGCACTCAATTGGCGAGGAGCAGCGAAAATGTGGCCGCGCCTGATTAAACGGGAACGGGAGCGGAAACTGGCTCTGGTGCTGGGCGCAAGCATAACGGCGGCCCTGTTTTACTTGTATTTGTTGTCTCCCCAGCTGGCCACTCTCGGGGAGATCCGGCGCGAAGTCGCCGCCGTGGAGCAGGAGCTGGCCGCGGCCGAAAGCCTGCTCGCCGGGGCGGCTCGCCAGCGGGAGGCGCTGGCGCAAGCCGAAGCGGAGTTGCAGCAGCTGCGGGATTTTTTCGCGGCTGACGTGCAGGGCGGGGCGCTGATTGTCGACGTCGGCCTGCGGGCCGCCGAGGACGGGGTACAAATCATCTTTTTCCGGCCCCTGCCGATCGTGGAGGCGGACCACCTGCTGATCTTGCCGCTCGAGATCGGGGTGCGGGGCACATACCCCGCGGTGCTGAACTACCTGAAAAGCCTGCAGAGCCTGCCGAACATTTCGGAAATCCGGCAGCTGTCCGTGCGGGAGGAAAACCAGTCGCCTCCCGTAGTGGTCCGGGCGGACATCCTGCTCTTGGTCTATGCCGATCCGTCGCCTGCGGGGCGCCGCCAGCTTGCCGAAATGGGACACTGGTTGACAGGGCGCTACGACGTTTTCCAGCCGTCCGTTGGCTCTCCCGCGCCGGGGGTTGGGCCGGTGTCCCCCGGACCGGAGTTGGGGCCGCGCCCGTTTAAGTAGCGGTGAACGCCGGATCATATTCCAATTCCGGATGGAAAAGCTATACTCAATTAGGCCTAAAAATAAAAAAATCAAGCTAACCCTGCGCACGCTTTGCAGGTAGGGGGAGGCGCTCTGCTTTGATCGACAAGGAGCTGCTAAAAGAAACGCTGGCGGTGGCCTTGGCGCGCGGGGGTGACTTTGCGGAGGTTTTCGTTGAATCCCGCCGGGTGACCGGGATCGGGCTAGAAGGCGGCAAGGTGGAACGGATGCAGTCGGGCGTCGAAGCCGGTGCTGGCGTCCGGGTACTGGCCGGGGAAGCCACGGCTTATGCCCACACCAACGCCCTGGACCGGGACGGCCTGCTGCGCGCCGCCCGGATTGCGGCCCGCGCCCTGGGCAACGGGCAAAAGGACGTGACGCTGGACCTGACCACCCTGCGCCCACCGGTAACGTTTACGGTGCGGGAGTTGCCTGAAACCGTGCCGGCCGAACGCAAGGCGGAAAAGATTGCGGAGGCCGACCGCGCCGCGCGCGCCGTTGACGGGGAGGCCATCAAACAGGTGATGGCCGGTTACGGCGACGTGGTGCAGGACGTGGTGATCGCCAACAGTACCGGGGTGCACGTGGAGGACCGCCGGGTGCGCACCAGGATGGTGGTGAACGCGGTGGCGGCGGCGAAGGGCATGATTCAGACGGGCACCGAGGCCGTGGGCGGCACCGCCGGGTTTGAGCTGTTTGACCACCATGACCCCGGGGAGATGGGCACTGCCGCCGCCAAGCGGGCCCGAGCCCTGCTGGAGGCAGAGCCGGCGCCATCCGGCCGCATGCCGGTAGTTCTGTCCGGGGCGGCGGGGGGGACCATGGTCCACGAAGCCTGCGGTCACGGCCTGGAAGCAGACCTGGTGCAGAAGGGGCTTTCGGTATACGGGGGCAAGCAGGGCCAGGAAGTAGCTGCCCCGACCATCACCGTGGAGGACAACGCCACTCTGCCAGGCCGGTACGGTTCCTATGCTTTCGACGACGAGGGCACGCCCGCCCGTCCGGTGACCCTGATCGCCAACGGGGTGCTGGAGGATTACCTCTACGACCGGTTGTCGGCCACCAGGGAAAAAAGGGAGTCCAACGGTCACGGACGCCGGGAGTCCTACCAACATAAGCCGGTTCCCCGCATGGGCAACACCTATATCGCCCCGGGCCGGGACGATCCGGAGGAGATCATCCGGGAGGCCGGAGAAGGGCTTCTGGTCCGGAAGATGGGCGGCGGCCAGGTCAACACCACCACCGGGGACTTCGTGTTCGAGGTGGCCGAGGGCTACCTGATCCGGGACGGAGAAGTAGGCCCCATGGTCCGGGGGGCCACCCTCACCGGAAACGGTCCGGAGGTGTTGCGCCGGGTGGCCATGGTCGGCAAGGACCTTGGGTTTACCATCGGCACCTGTGGCAAGGACGGGCAAGGAGTACCGGTCAGCGACGCCCAGCCCACCATGCTTTTGGGCACGAGCCGCAAGGACTCGCCGATCGTGGTCGGCGGCACCAAGCAACTGGAGGACGGGCCCGAGGTCCGAACCGTAAATCTGCCCGCTGCTTTAGGTTTTCCGGAATTCCGGGTGCGGCGCATTCGCCGTCTCTAGGGTTTGAAACCGAAAACTCGGGTCGGCATCCGGATGGCGACGAACAAAAAACTTTGGGTTGATGGCATAGTAGGGTAGGGTTTTTGCGCTAGAGAAAATAAATTCGGTTAAGGTTTGCGGGAAAGGAAGCTGTCTTTGCCAATGTCAAACACGGAATTCCTCGCTATTGCCGGAGCGGGCGTGAATGCGGCCCTGGCGGTTGGTGCCGACGCCGCGGAAGTTTATTTGAGCAGTAGTACCAGCATTGAAATCGACGTCCGGGACGGCCGGGTGGAGACCATAAAAAGTGCCGCCGAAAAAGGCGCCGGCTTACGGGTTATCCGGGGCCGCCGGATTGGGTTCGCGTACACCACCGATTTGTCCCCCCGGGGATTGGAGACGGCGGCGCAGCGGGCGGTGGCGAACGCGGCCGTGACGGCCGAGGACGAGTTTCACCGCCTGCCGAACTCGGCGCCGGGTTATCCGGCGGTCGACATTTTCGATCCGGAACTGTCCGGTAAACAGATGGAGGAAAAAATCGACCTGGCCCGGCGCATGGAGGCGGCCGCCCGGGCCCACGATCCCCGGGTGGCCATCGTGGAGGGTTCCACCTACCAGGACAGACTGGTGGAGGTGGGGATTGTCAGCAGCACGGGGGTGTCGGCTTACTACCAGGGCGCGGTTTGCGGGCTGTACATCGCCCTGACCGCCCGGGAGGGCGAGGATCACCAGACCGGTTTTGCCATGGATTTTCGTTCGCGGTTCGCCGAACTGAATCCGGAAGCCGTGGGCCGGGAGGCGGCCGGGCGTGCGGTCCGCATGCTGGGCGCCCGTACCCAGCGGGGGATGGAAGTCCCGGTCGTTTTCGATCCCTTGGTAATGGTCAGCCTGCTCGGGGTGCTCGCCCCGGCGCTAACAGCGGAGGCTGTTCAGAAGGGCCGTTCGCTCTTCGCCGGCCAGGTGGGCGAGGTGGTGGCTTCTGACTTGGTCACCATTGTGGACGACGGCACCCTGGAGGGCGGTATCGGGTCGGCGCCTTTTGACGGCGAAGGAGTACCTTCGTCGCGTTCGGTCCTGGTCGAAAACGGAATCCTGCGGGGGTACCTGTATAATACTTACACGGCGGCGAAGGACGGCGTGGCGTCCACCGGCAACGGAGTACGCGCCTCTTACAAGGGCGGCCCGGAGGTGGGCACCACGAACTTCTTCCTGGAGCCGGGAGACAAAAGCCCCGAAGAGATTATCGGGGAGATCTCCTCCGGGCTTTACGTGGATGAAGTCATGGGTATGCACACCGCCAACCCGATTTCCGGGGATTTTTCCGTCGGGGCCACCGGGCTCTGGATCGAACAGGGGAAACTGTCTTACCCGGTTCGGGGACTGGCCATCGCCGGAAATATCCGGGACCTGCTGACCGCGGTGGACGCGGTCGGCCGCGACCTGCGGTTTTTCGGGGGCAAGGGCGCCCCGACCGTGCGGGTCGGCAAGCTGGCCGTGAGCGGGTAAGTAAACGCTGAATTCAGGGAGGGTAAATACAGATTGCGCGTCCTGGTGCTGCACGGCCCGAACCTCAACCTCCTGGGCACCCGGGAAACCGGAGTTTACGGAACCATCACCTTGGAGGACATAGACGCGAGGCTCCATGACTTGGCGGCCGAACTGGGTGTGGAACTGGAATGCTTCCAGTCGAACTCGGAGGCCGCGCTTGTTAGCCGGCTGCACACCGCCCCGGGACAATTTGACGCGGTGGTGTTCAACCCGGCCGCCTTTACGCATTACAGTATCGCCCTGCGCGATGCGGTGGCGGCGGTGGAACTGCCCGTCGTGGAGGTGCATCTGACCAACGTATATGGGCGGGAGGAGTTCCGGCGCCGATCGGTGATCGCTCCCGTGGCGGCCGGCCAGATCAGCGGGTTCGGAGTAACCAGTTACCTGCTGGGATTGCGGGCGGCCGTTGAACTGGTCGGGAGGGAGGCCGGAGTGCGTGCTTGAGCGCGTCCGCCGGTTAAGACAGTTGATTGACGAATCCGGGGTTGAGGCCTTCCTGGTGACCGGAATCGATAACGTCCGTTACCTGAGCGGTTTTACCGGCTCGGCCGGGGTGCTGCTGATCGGACCGGACGAGGCCCTGCTGCTGACCGATGCCCGGTACACGGTACAGGCGGGCGCGGAGGCGCCCGGCTTCGAGGTTGTGACCGTGGAAAAGACCTGGTTGGAACTGCTAGCCGAGCTGTTGCAAAACCGGGTGTACCAATTGCTGGGCTTTGAGGCGGCCCACGTGACTCACCAGCAGTTCCTGCGGATGCGGGAATTGCTGTCAATGGTTGAACTGCGACCGCTGAAGGACCTGGTCGAGAGGCTTAGGTTGGTGAAGGACGAGGAGGAAATCCGGGCGATTCGCCAGGCGGTCGGGCTGGTGGACGAGGCGTTTCCCTGGATCGTGGACCGCATCCGGGCGGGCCGGTCCGAGCGAGAGATCGCCCTGGAACTGGAGTTTGCCTTGCGCGACCGGGGCGCGGAGCGGATGGCTTTTGAGATCATCCTGGCGTCCGGGGCACGGTCGGCGTTACCCCACGGCAGGCCGTCCGGCAAGGTGGTGGAAAAAGGGGACCTGGTACTGCTGGACTGTGGAGTGGTCTGCGACGGTTATTGTTCCGATTTCACCCGGACCGTGCTGGTCGGGGCCGTTCCAGAGCCCTGGCAGGAGGAGATCTACCAGGTAGTGCTGGCGGCCCAGGAAGCGGGCATCAGAATGATTCGGACCGGCGTGCTCGCGGCCGACGTGGACGCCCGGGTCCGGGAGGTCATTGCGCATCACGGCTACGGCGAGTACTTCGGACACAGCACCGGCCACGGCCTGGGGGTGCAGGTGCATGAACTGCCGCGCCTGGGCCGGTTTAGCGAGGAAACCCTGCAGGCCGGCATGGTGGTGACGGTCGAGCCCGGCATCTACCTGCCGGACCGTGGCGGCGTGCGCATCGAGGACGTGGTGGTGATCCGCGAGGACGGTGCCGAAATCCTGACCCTAGCGCCCAAGGACCGACTGATCCGGGTTTGAGCCCGGAAAGCATCCGGTTAGAAAACGGTTCTACCGGCAGTATAATTTCCAAGAGGAGGCGGGAACTTGATCTCCACTAATGATTTTCGCACCGGCCTGACTATCGAAGTCGACGGCGACCCGTGCCAGGTTATCGAGTTTATGCACGTGAAGCCGGGCAAAGGCTCGCCCTTCGTCCGGGCCAAGATCAAGAACCTGCGCACCGGGAGCACCGCCGAGCGCACGTTCAACGCCGGGGAGAAGATCCCCCGGGCGGTCCTGGAGCGCAAGGAGATGCAGTACCTATACAACGACGGCGAAAACTACTATTTCATGGACAACGAGACCTTCGACCAGGTCGGGTTGAGCCGTACGCAACTGGAGGACGCGATCAAGTACCTGAAGGAAAATATGAACATCCACGTGGTTTACCACAAGGACCAGGTCTTGGGGGTGGACCTGCCCAACACCGTCGAACTCACGGTGACGGAAACCACCCCGGGCATCAAGGGGGACACCGCCTCCGGCGGTTCGAAACCGGCCACCCTGGAGACCGGGCTGGTGATCCAGGTGCCATTCTTCATCGAGGAGGGCGACGTGATCCAGGTGGACACCCGTTCCGGAGCATATATCAAGCGGGCCTAGCCTGAATGTTTAAAACCCCCTTCGTAGAGGGATACTAGGATTGGCAACAAGAAGGGGGTATTTTAATGGCGAACCTTAAGGCGCGAGTGGCCTACTTACAGGGGCTGACCGCCGGTTTGGAAATGCCGGCCGATTCCAAGGAAACCAAACTCCTGGCCGGGATGGTTGACGCTCTGGCCGAGTTCGCGGACGCGGTGGATGAGCTGCGGTTATCACAGGAAAGGCTGGAGGACTACCTGGAGAGCATTGACGAGGATCTCTACGGCCTGGAGAGAGATATCTATCCGGACGAAGACGACATTGACGGGGACGTTACCTGCTTGGACCTCGACGAACCCGCGTACCTTGAGTCCGCGGACGAGAATGGAAGCCCCGGCCGAGATGCAATCTGATCGGTAAAAAGGGGACAGGCTACTTTTTTAGCAGACCCCTACTTAGAGTGCCAAAAAAGGGGACAGGCTACTTTTCTGGCGGACTATCCTTTAGAGTGCTAAAAAAGTAGCCTGTCCCCTTTTTTGTTTCGCGCGGCAGATATGTCAGCACACCACAAAAAGCGGTGCTCTGCCAGAGCACTTTTTTCATGGTCTAGAGCGGCTGCCGGGGCATACCTATGTAACCAGGAGGGGACAAACCGTGGTGTATATGGGTCAGTTGACTGAGGTGCGGCCGGGTCACCGGTTGCGCGAGGAAGTGATCGGGTTCTTTCCCACCACCATCCGGGCGCTGCTGGGGCAACTGCCCGCGAGCGCTTGGTCCGTGTTGGAGGAGGTTCGTCTCCGGGTGCACAAGCCCCTAATCCTGAGCCGTGCCGGGGGCGAGACCATGTTAACCGGCGAAGGCCTGCCGACCGGCGATCCGGGACGGGCCTACCGGGTTAGTGAGGAGGACGTAGTCCGGACGGTGGAACTGGTGACCGGGTCCTCCCTCTACGCCGTGGAAGACGAACTCCGCCAGGGCTTTGTCACCGTTCCCGGCGGCCACCGAGTCGGCTTATGCGGCCGGGCGGTGGTTGAAGGGGGGAGGGTACGCACTTTGAAATACCTGACCGGGGTTAATTTCCGGATCAGTCGGGAGGTGCAGGGCGTAGCCGACCAGGTGCTGCCGTGGCTGATCCGGGGGCCCCGGACGATGTACAACACTCTGATCATCTCCCCACCCCGGTGCGGTAAGACCACCCTGTTGCGGGACCTGGTGCGGCAGATCTCGAACGGAGTGCCGCGGCTCGGTTTCACGGGTTTGACGGTGGGGGTGGTGGATGAACGTTCCGAAATCGCCGGCTGCTACCGGGGTATCCCCCAGCGGGACGTGGGCCTGCGCACCGACGTGCTCGACGGTTGTCCTAAGGCCGAGGGAATGATGCTGCTGCTGCGGGCGTTATCGCCCGACGTGATCGCTACCGACGAAATTGGCCGGCGGGAAGACGTGGAAGCGCTGGAGGAGATGCTGAACGCGGGCGTACGGATCGTAGCCACCGCCCACGCCGCCTCGGTTGAAGAACTGGGCAGCCGGCCGGTGCTCCGTGACCTGCTGCAGCGGCACATTGTGGAGCGGTTCGTGGTGCTGGAGTACCGCCACGGTCCGGGCGCCGTGCGGAGGATAATCGACGGGCGCAACTTTGAAACGGTGGAGGCGATCCAGTGTTCAAGGTAGCGGGCGCACTGCTGGTGATCGTGGCTGCGGGGGCGCTGGGCCTCCTGGTGGCCGGGAGCTACGCCCGGCGCCCCCAGGAACTCCGCGCCTTGCAGTCGGCCCTGAGCCTGCTGGAAACCGAGATTGTGTACGCCGCCACCCCTTTAACCGAGGCCCTGGAACAGGTTGCCAGGAGGTCTGAATCCTGCGTATCCGGACTGTTCGCCCGGGCGCACGCCGGGTTGGCCTCCCGTACCGGCAGCACGGCACAGGAGGCCTGGGAGCGCGCGCTGAACGAGTACTACCCGAACTCCTACCTTCGGCCCGACGATCTGGCCGTGCTCCAGGGGGTGGGTAAGATACTGGGCGCCTCGGACCGCCAGGACCAGGCTAAGCACCTGCGCCTGGCTTGCGAGCGCCTCCGGACGCAGAACCTGAAAGCCGAAGAAGAAGCGCGACGTAACGTCAGACTCTGGCGATACCTGGGTTTGTTCGCTGGCTTGGCTATCGTGCTGATTTTAGTCTAGAGGAGGGAAAGCGTGGGCACCAATATTGATCTTATTTTCAAAATCGCCGGAGTCGGTATCCTTACCGCCGTGCTGCACGCCCTGCTAAAACACGCCGGCAAGGAGGAATACGCCCACCTGGCCACCCTGGCCGGGGTAGCGATCATCTTGATGTGGGTAATCGACTTGCTCGGAAACCTTTTCGACCAGGTGAAGACCGTTTTCAGGCTGTTTTAGGGCAGGTGTGAGGCGTGGAAATCACGCAAATCGTGGGGTTCGGCCTGGTCGCGGCCGTCCTGGTGATTATCCTGAGGCAGTACAAGCCCGAAATCGCCCTGCTGGTCAGCATCGCGGCCGGAGTGGCGTTGTTCCTGGCGGTCCTCGGCAAGATCGGCGCCGTGATCGAGGTCCTGCAGGACCTGTCCCGGCGGGCGAACGTGAACATGGTGTACCTGGGGGCGATCCTGAAAATCGTGGGTATCGCCTACATCGCCGACTTCGGCGCCCAGATCTGCCGGGACGCCGGAGAGGGCGCCCTGGCGGCAAAGATCGAACTGGCCGCCAAGATCTTAATCCTGGTGCTGGCCATTCCAATCGTGATGGCCGTGCTGGACATTTTAATGAAAATCCTTGATTAGGTGGGAGTTTGGTGGTAAGGGGTTTGCTGGCCTTCCTGCTGGTGTTCCAGGTGCTGTTTCCCGGTTTGTGTTGGGCCGAAACGGCCGGTGGCGTGGAAGGCCTCCTGGACGAAATCGACCTGCGCCGTCTGGATGACTCCGTCAAGGTGCTCAACGAGGAGATCGACCGCACCCTGCCAGATCTGGATTTCCGGAGCCTGGTCACGTCCCTGGTGCGGGGTGAGCTGGGCTACCGGCCCGGGGATTTCCTGAGCGCCATCTGGCGCTATCTTTTTCAGGAGGTGATCGCCAGTGCCACCCTGCTCGGCAAACTGGTGGTGCTGGCCGTGATCTGTGCCGTGCTGCAAAACATCTCCAGCGCCTTTGAAGAATCAACCACCAGCCGGATGGCCTATACCGCCGTGTACCTGACGCTGATCACCATCGCCGTCGGTTCGTTCATGATCGCCCTGAACACCGGCCGGCAGGCGGTGGAGAACATGGTGGTGTTCATGCACGCCATGCTGCCCGTGATGCTGACGCTGCTTTGCGCGGTCGGCGGTTTCGCCTCGGCGGCTCTGATCCACCCGGTGATCGTGATCGTAATGAACGGGGCCGCCAACCTGGTGAAGAATGTGGTGCTACCCCTGATTCTGTTCTCCGGCATCCTGGGGATGATCAGCCACCTGGCCTCCGGGTTCTCGCTTTCCCGCCTGGCCGACTTTCTGCGGCACGTGGGCCTCGGGGTAATGGGCGTGCTGACCACCGTTTTCCTGGGCGTGCTGACCATCCAGGGGGTGGCCGGGGCGGTGACCGAGGGTATCGCTTTTCGCACCGCCAAGTACGCGTCCCAGACTTTCCTACCCATTGTGGGTAAGATGTTCTCGGACGCCATGGAAATGATCGTGGGTTCGTCGCTGCTGGTGAAAAATGCCGTCGGACTGGCCGGGCTGTTATTAATCTTCCTGATGGTGCTGTTTCCGCTGCTGAAAATCATTGTGCTGATCTTCATCTACAAGCTGGCGGCCGCGCTGGTCCAGCCGCTGGGAGAGTCCAGACTGTCAGACTGCTTGAACACCCTGGGCAACAGCATCATCGCGGTGTTCGCCGTGGTGGCCACCACCGCGCTCCTGTTCTTTTTCGCGCTGGCCCTGATGACCGGTCTGGGCAACCTGAACGTCATGCTTCGGTAGGAGGTATCCCGCGTGGAAGCCGTGCAAAACCTGGTCCGGGAATTGGTGATTCTAATCATCCTGGCCGTCACCCTGGAACTCCTGCTGCCGCACGGAGACCTGCGCCGGTACGTGCGCATGGTGCTGGGGCTTTTAATCATCGTGGCCGTGCTGCAGGCGGGAGTGAGCTTCTGGAACCGGGACCTGGCCGCCGACCTTTCCTGGGTATCGCTTGGGCAGCCGGACCAGGAAGCGACGGCGGAAATCCTTCGGGAAGGGGAACGGTTGTGGCAGTTGGGCCAATCCCGGGCTCAGACGGAGTACGAGCAGGGACTGGCCCGGCAGATCAAGGCCCTGGCCGGGTTAAACCCGGACGTGGCGGTGGCCGAGGTGCGGGTCCGCGTGGAAGGCGGTACCGCCACGGGCGAACCGGGGCGCCTGGAGGAGGTGGTTCTGGTTCTGGAAGGGGAGAGTTGGGACAAGAATAATGAGGTTCTTCCGGTCGCCGCCCCGGCAAAGCCCGCGCCCGACCCGGAAGCCGTCGAACGGTTGTGCCGGATCGTGGCTGACTTTTACGGCCTGGCCTCCGAGCAGGTGACGGTGGAGTACCGGTAGGTAAATTGTGACGATCAATGATGAATTAGCAGGAGGTGACAACGTGAAACTGAGCGATCTTATGGGAGGTGGCGGCAAAAACAGCCAGATGATCTTCCTGTTGGCCCTGGCCGTGCTGGGTATCTTCCTGCTGCTGCTTGGCTACCTGGATACCGGCGGAAAGCGGGAGGCTACACCGGTGGGCACCGTGACCTCCCCGGATCCAAGACTGTCCCCGCCGCAACCCCGGCTGCAGATCCAGGCCGAGGAGGAGTACCTGGCCCAAAGACTGGAAAATCTGCTGCAGCAGATTTCCGGGGTGGGGAAGGTGGACGTGAGCGTTCGCCTGGAGGGGTCGACCACTTCGGAATACGCCGTCAATCACACCACCGGCCGGAAGATCAGCGACGAAAGCGACCCGGCCGGCACCACCCGGGTGATCACCGACATCAGTGAATCGGGCCAACTGGTGGTGGTCCGGGGAGACCGGGGTTACGAAATTCCGGTGGTGGAGCGGGAACTGGCGCCCCGGGTGATCGGGGTGCTAGTGGTGGCCGAGGGTGCGCGCAACCCGAAAATTAAAGCTGAACTCTTCCGGGCGACCCGGGTGGCCTTGGGGGTGGAACCGCATAAAATCCTGGTACTGCCGAAGAAGTTTTAAATATGAATCCAGATTCAGAATTCAAAAACTAAAGTAAAGAATGCATTTCTGGGTTGCCAAAAAAGTTGCTCGATTTTAACTCGATTTTTAAGGGGGGAGAAAGATGCGTTTTTGGATGCTGGACCGCAAGCTGTTTCAGATGGCGGGACTGGTACTGCTGGCAGTGATCCTGGTGGGTGCCTGGCTGTTCTGGTCGGCGGGCGGCCGCATGCCGTCGGCCGGCAAACCAGATAGCTCCACCGAACCGGTGACCGTCGTACCCACGGAAGACCTGAAGCCGAAAGATCCGGACAGCCGGGTCGACCCCGGATCCGCGCCCTTCGTGCCGGCCCGGACCGATTTCTTTGTCGAGTACCGCCTGGAACGGGAGATGACCCGGGGGCGCCAGGTGGAGTTGCTTCAGGCGGTGGCGCAGGATCCCAACGCCGACGAAGCGAAACGGGCCGCGGCCCAGGAGCGGCTACTCCAGATCACCCGGGATTTGGGACGGGAAATGGGCCTGGAAAGCATTCTGCGGGCGAAAGGCTTCCGCGACGCGGTGGTATTTTTCCAGAACGACCTGGTGATAGTGATCGTCCCGGAACCGTTTTCCGAGGCCGAGACGGCCGAGATCATCAACCTGGTGGCCCGGGGGGCGGGAGTGAAGTTCG
The DNA here is from genome assembly GCA_001899445.1 of Candidatus Desulfopertinax cowenii. Classification (GTDB taxonomy): domain Bacteria; phylum Bacillota; class Desulfotomaculia; order Desulfotomaculales; family Desulforudaceae; genus Desulfopertinax; species Desulfopertinax cowenii. The sequence goes on from MPOA01000003.1 coordinate 70,827, forward strand.
AGAACGTCATGGTAATCGGGCATGCGGCTGAAAGTCAGACCTAATCTTGATATTTAACGGTACAAGGCCCGTAGGTTGCTATGTTTTTTGTATACTTGTCAACGAACCATTTCCAAAAGCCGTAATCCTCCGGTATAATCAAGTACGTCGGTTATGTTGCTCCATACACTGGATGTTGCGTTTGTTGGGTTGTTTTTGGTAATTAACGACCCAACTTTCGTTAGGGGAGGAATTAGCACTTGTCACGGGTACGGATCACGGATACCACCTTGCGGGACGGTCACCAGAGCCTCTGGGCCACCAGGATGAAAACCGCGGATATGCTGCCGATTATCGAGAAAATTGATTCCATCGGTTATTACTCCCTGGAGGTCTGGGGCGGGGCCACGTTCGACGTCTGCCTGCGCTACCTGCAGGAGGACCCCTGGGAGCGGCTCCGCCTGATCAAAAAACACGCCCGGAAGACCCCTCTGCAGATGCTGTTGCGCGGACAATCCTTGGTCGGTTACGTGCACTACCCGGACGACATCGTCGAGGCCTTTGTCCACAAGTCGGTGGAGAACGGTATTGACATTATCCGCATCTTCGACGCGTTGAACGACGTCCGCAACATGGAGAAATCCATCCGGGCCGCCCGGGAGGCCGGGGCCCACGTGCAGGCCGCCGTGGTCTACACCCTTAGTCCCGTCCATACCACCGAACACTATCTTCAGACTGCTCTCAAACTAGCCGAGATAGGCATCGATTCGATCTGCATCAAGGATATGGCCGGGCTGTTGACGCCCCACAAAGCTTACGAGTTGGTCAGCTTGTTCAAGCGGGAGTTGCAGCTGCCCGTGCAGCTCCACTGCCACTTTATCGGTGGTATGGCCCTGGGCGCTTACCTGAAGGCGGCCGAGGCCGGGGTAGACGTTATCGACACTGCTTCCTTGCCCCTGGCCTTCGGGTCTTCCCAACCACCGGTGGAGACGGTAGTGCGGGCGCTGCGGGACACGCCCTACGACACCGGACTGCGCCTCCGGACGCTGTTCGAAATCGCCGAGTATTTCGAGGAGCTGCGCCGCCGTGAAGGGTACGAGCGCGGCGTGACGCGGATCCACGACATGCGAGTCTTTGACCACCAGGTCCCCGGGGGCATGATTTCCAACCTGGTTTCCCAGCTGGAAGAACAGAAGTCGCTGCACCGCCTGAAGGAGGTGCTGGCCGAAATCCCCCGGGTGCGGGCCGAGCTCGGCTACCCGCCGCTAGTCACCCCGACCAGCCAGATGGTGGGTACCCAGGCCGTGCTGAACGTGCTCACCGGACAGCGCTACAAGTTGGTTCCCGGTGAGATCAAGAACTACATCCAGGGCCTTTACGGCCAGCCGCCGGGCCCGCTGAACCCTGAGGTAGTGCGCGCTATTCTGGGGGATGCGGAGCCGGTTACCGTACGGCCGGCCGACTTGCTGGAGCCCGGATTGGGAAAAATAAGAAAGGAATGCGGCGATCTGGCCGCCAGCGAGGAGGACGTGTTGTCTTACGCCATTTTTCCGCAGGTGGCGAGAAGATTCTTTGAAGCCCGTCGCAGAGGCGAACTGCGCCCGGCGGAGTCCAAAAAGCGCCCGGTGGCCAAGGACAAGCCGGCGAGCGCCGCGCAGAGCAAGGAGGCAAGAAACATGAACCTGGAGGAAATCAGGGAACTGGTCAAGTTGCTGGACCGGACCGACATCAAGGAGTTTTCGCTGGAAAGTCAGGGAATCAAGATCACCATTAAAAAGGGCCAGATGGGGGACGAAGCGGTGCCCGTCGCCGAGCGCACCGCGCTGAACGCGGAGCCGGCGGAGGTGGGTCTGGAACCGCAAGTCGGAAAGCCGCAGCAAGAAAACGCGGTTACCATGGTGGCGCCCATGGTCGGCACCTTTTACCGCGCGCCGGCGCCCGACGCTCCGCCTTACGTCGAGATCGGCGACAAAGTTAAGGAAGGGCAGGTGGTCTGCATCATCGAGGCCATGAAGCTTATGAACGAGATCGAGGCTGAAGTCAGCGGCGTGATTACTGACATCCTGGTTGAAGACGGGCACCCGGTTGAGTACGGTCAGCCTTTGTTTGTAATCGGCACCGGGTAGACGGAGAGAGAGAAATGGAAAAGGTATTGATCGCCAACCGCGGGGAAATTGCCGTCCGGATTATCCGCGCCTGCCGGGAACTGGGGCTGGCCACGGTGGCCGTTTACTCGGAGGCCGACCGCGACAGCTTGCCGGTCCGGCTGGCCGACCAGGCTTTCTGCATCGGACCACCGGATGTCTCCCGCAGTTACCTGAACATTGCCGCCATCATCAGCGCCGCCGAACTTTCGGGGGCCGACGCCATTCATCCCGGCTACGGCTTCCTGGCCGAAAACGCTCATTTCGCCGAGGTTTGCGAGAGCTGCGGCATCACCTTTATCGGCCCTCCGGTAGAGGCCATCGCAAAAATGGGGGCGAAGGCGGAGGCCTTGGAGCTGATCCGGAACGCGGGGGTGCCCATCGTCCCGGGTTCGGGCGGGGCGGTGACCGACGAAAAGCACGCGCTCGCCGTGGCCGCGGAAATCGGGTACCCGGTACTGATCAAGGCTTCGGCCGGTGGCGGGGGCCGCGGGATGCGGGTCGCCCACGACAAGTCCGACCTGGCCCGCGCCGTGCAAATGGCCCGGAGCGAGGCCCAAAGCGCGTTCGGCAGCGGCGACGTCTACCTGGAGAAATATGTAGAAGAACCGCGGCACATTGAAATCCAGGTTTTCGGGGATAAATACGGTAAGGTCGTATACCTGGGGGAACGGGATTGTTCTATTCAGCGCCGCAACCAGAAGCTTTTGGAGGAGGCGCCGTCGATCGCGCTCACGCCGGAGTTGCGCCGGAAAATGGGCGAGGCGGCCGTACGGGCGGCCCAAACCGTTGGTTATTACGGGGCCGGCACCGTGGAGTTTCTGCTGGACCGGGCCGGCAATTTCTACTTCATCGAAATGAACACCCGGATCCAGGTTGAACACCCCGTAACCGAGATGGTCACCGGCCTGGACCTGGTAAAGGAACAACTCCGGGTCGCGGCCGGGGAGCCGCTGTCCTTCGGCCAGGACGAGATCACCATCAACGGCTGGTCGATCGAATGTCGCATCAACGCCGAGGACCCGTGGGCTAATTTCCGGCCGCGCACGGGGCGGATCACCGCCTACCTGCCGCCCGGAGGGCCGTGGGTACGGGTGGAGAGTGCCTTGTTCCAGGGATACGAAGTTGCGCCGTTCTATGACTCGCTGCTGGCCAAACTGGTGGTTTGGGGAACAAACCGGGCCGAAGCCATCGACCGCATGCGGCGGGCGCTGGACGAGTTTATCATCGAGGGAGTGCCCACCACCATATCTTTCCACCAGCGGGTATTAGCCAACGCCTTTTTCCGGCGCGGCGAGGTTTATACCAATTTCGTACAGCAGCACATTTTTGCCGACAACATGTAACGTTTGCCACCCGTTGAATCCACTACTGCTAATGGTATATACTAACAACAAGGAATCAATGTAGGGAGGTGCAAATCGATGGCAGAACAAATATCGGAACTACAGGGCGAAATCGGAGCCGTTAGGATTGCCAATGAGGTAGTGGCCGTCGTGGTTGGGCTAGCGGCCACCGAAGTACCAGGGGTTTCCGCGATGAGCGGCGGTCTGGCCGGCGGCATCGCCGAGCGGCTCGGCCGCAAGAACCTTGCCAAAGGTGTCAAGGTAGAAGTCGGTGAAAGAGAGGCGGCCGTGGACCTGTATCTGATCGTAGACTACGGCGTCCGGATCCCGGACGTGGCCATTCAGGTCCAGAACAGCGTTAAGCGCGCGGTGGAGACCATGACCGGGCTGAAGGTGGTCGAGGTGAATGTCCACGTCCAGGGCGTGGCCTTCGCCAAGGATGATGAAACAGCAGCAGGAGGAGAGGAAGAACCGCGGGTGAGATAGCCCGCCCGGAGAACCAGAACGACGCCCGAAAATACCAAAATCCAGTCACGCCCAGCACGGTAGATACCCAAGGGGGTAAAAGATATGGGGCCGTTTGACCGCGGCCTGCTGGCCATCTGCTCCCTGGCCGTTTCAGCAGCCGCTTTGATCGGAGTTTTGCTATTGACCGGGGTGTTGACCGTAGCGCAACTGCAAATAATAATCTTCCGCCCGGAACACAGAGAGGTGGCGGTGGTTGTTCTGGGCGCTTTCTTTTTGGGCGGCTTGCGGCTGTTGTGGGTGAGCCTGCGCCGGAAGAAAGAAAGCCAAGCTATTATAGACGAGAGTGCGCTTGGACAGGTGCGGGTATCGCTGGTCGCCCTCGAAAATCTGATTACGAAGGCAGTCAGTTCGGTGCCCGGAATCCGGGAGGTCCGTCCCAAGGTCGGGGCGGAGAACGGGGGGATCGGGATCCGCCTGAAGGTGATCGCCAGTCCGGACCTGAACGTCCCCGAATTGTCGCGGCAGATCCAACAAATGGTACAGGACAAGGTCCGGGATGTCACCGGGCTTACGGTGAACCGGATCAAGGTTGAGATCGTAAACTTTGCCATCGCGAAGGGCCGGGTTGAGTAGCGAGGTGGTGTTAATTGCTACCAAGACCTTTGGAGATCCTAAACGGCCACTGGGGCAAAGTCATCGGGGTTATCCTGGGACTGTTGTTCGGATGGTTCGCCATTACCTACGGGTTTTGGCGGGCGGTGTTCGTGGCGCTCACCGTGGCGGTTGGTTACTATATCGGAAAGCAGGTGGATGAACGCACTGACTGGCAGGCGTTTTGGGACCGGCTCCGGCGCGGGTAATCGGGGAAGGCGTTTGAACCGGAGACGGCAAAGGGAAACTGCATTACAGGCTCTTTTTCAGGCTGAACTGGCGAGGATTTCCGGGGAGGAAGCCTTCGCCCGGACCCGGACGGTATTGGGTTTGGAAAACAAAGACCTGACCTTCGCTTGGGAACTGGTGCGCGGTGTAGGGGAGCAGCAGGCGGCGATCGACCGGGTGATCGCTCGGGTCAGCCACGACTGGCGGCTGGAGCGGATCACCAACGTGGACCGGAACATCATCCGGATCGCGCTTTTTGAACTGCTCTTCCGTCCGGATATCCCGGCCAACGTGGCGGTCAACGAAGCCGTAGAATTGGCCAAGATGTACGGCACCGATGATTCGGGTCGCTTTGTGAACGGTATCCTGGGCAAAGTGGTGGAACAGCCGGATGCTTACTGGCCGGATTAAGGCCGAACGACGGGCTGCCTACGGGCGGCCGATTTCTTGGGGCGGATGGCGGCGTGCGAATCCTCAGCGTACGAGAACTGACCAGTTACATTAAAGAACGGCTGGAATCTGATCCCTTCCTGGCCCGGGTGTGGGTCAGGGGCGAAGTGTCGTCCTGTGTGTATCACCCATCCGGCCACCTTTATTTCGAGATCAAGGACGAAGCCGCCCGGCTCCGGGTGGTGATGTTCCGTTCCCAGGCCGCGCGACTCGAGATCCGGCTGGAAAACGGCACCGCGGTGGTGGTGCGCGGTTACCTGAGCGTTTACGAGCGGTCCGGGAGCTACCAGCTGTACGCCCAGGCCGTGGAGCCCGAGGGCGCGGGAGCGCTGCACGAGGCCCTGGAACGGCTGAAAGAGCGGCTGCAGCGGGAGGGCCTGTTTGATGCCGCCCGTAAACGGCCGCTGCCGTCCATTCCGGCGGTGGTGGGCCTGGTGACCTCTCCCGTGGGCGCGGCGGTGAAGGACATCCTGACCGTGCTCCGGAAACGCTGGCCGCTGGCCCGGGTGGTACTGGCGCCGGTATCCGTGCAGGGAGAAACCGCCCCTTACGAGATCGCCCAGGCCATCCGCCGGCTGAACGAAATGGACGAGGTGGACGTGATCATCGTGGGCCGGGGCGGCGGAGCACCCGAGGAACTCTGGGCGTTTAACACCGAGTTGGTGGCGCGGGCGGTATTCGAGTCCCGGGTGCCGGTCGTGTCGGCGGTGGGGCACGAAAAGGACGTGACCATCTCGGACCTGGTGGCCGACCTGCGGGCAGCTACCCCGTCCGCGGCGGCCGAACTGGTCGCGCCCGATCGGCGGGCGGTGCGGGGGCAGCTGGAAAACCTGAGGGTCGGCCTGGACCGGGCCATCCGGCGCCACCTGGACTGGCGCCGGCTGCGGCTGGAGGCCCTGGTCCGGCGCCCGGTCCTGGCGGAACCGGCCGCCTGGATTTGCGCGCGGCGGCGGGAAAAGGTGGCCCAGCTAGAGGAACGCCTGAAAAACGTGGCGGCCCGGCTGGTCGACGAACGGAAGGCGCGCCTGGCCGTTCTTTCCGGGCGGCTTCAGGCCCTGAGCCCCCTGGAAATTCTCGCCCGGGGCTACAGCGTCTGCCGGCGGGCGGACGGGCGGATCCTGCGGGACGCGGCCGAGGTTCTTCCCGGAGAAAAAATCACCGTCCAGCTCCGCGCGGGAGGACTTTTATGCGCCGTGGAAGAAACATACCTCGGGAACCGAAATTCAGAATCCAGGATAATGCTTAAAAATCTATAGAGGAGATACTGCAGCTAGGAGGACGCATGGCCCAAATACTGGACGGAAAAGCGTTGGCGACCGGGATCAGGAAAGAGATCACCGCAGAAGTCGAAGCCTGGGTGCGCCGGGGGATCAGCCCCCGGCTGGACACGGTGCTGGTCGGGGACGACCCGGGATCACAGTGCTACGCGCAGGCCAAGGAGCGCGTGGCCGGTGAAGTGGGGATCAGGTTCCGACTCCACCGGCTCGGGAGGGATGCCGCCGAAGAAGAGCTTGTAGCCCTGGTGGCGGCCCTGAACGCCGACCGGGCGGTGCACGGGATCATGGTGGAACTGCCCCTGCCGCGCCACCTGGACCGGACCCGGGTGCTGGAGTCCATCTCCCCGGCCAAGGACGTGGACGGGGTGCACCCGGCGAACCGCGGCCGCCTAATGGCCGGAAGCGAGGGGCTGTACCCAGCCACGCCGCTGAGCTGCCTGGAGATTCTCAGGCGGTACGGGATCGGGGTGGCCGGGATGCACGCCGTGATCGTCGGCCGGGGCGAGACCGTGGGGAAGCCGTTGTCCTTGCTCCTGCTCCGGGAAAACGCCACGGTCACCGTCTGCCACACCCGGACGCGGGACCTGGCCGCGCACACCCGGCAGGCCGACCTCCTGGTGGCGGCCGCCGGCAGCGCCGGGTTGATCCGAGCGGAAATGGTTAAGCCGGGGGCCGTCGTCGTGGACACCGGGACCAACCCGGCCCCGGGTGGCGGCATTTGCGGCGATGTGGCCTTTGAGGCGGTCCGGGAAGTGGCGTCCGCCATTACCCCGGTTCCCGGCGGGGTTGGCAGTATGACGACCACTCTCCTGATGAAGAACGTGCTGCGGGCCGTTGAACTGCAGTTGGGGAAAAGCGGGTGAGACCCGATGCCAAACGTATTTGACCTGCCGGTACGGGAATTCCTGGAGCGGGCCGGCGCGGGGACCCCGTCGCCCGGGGGCGGCAGCGTGGCCGCCTTGACCGGCGCGCTGGCGGTTGCCATGCTCAAAATGGTGGCCAACCTGACCTTGGGGCGGGAGAAATACCGGGACGTCGAACCCGCGGTCCGTTCAATCCTAGACGCCGCCGGCGGGCTTTCCGGGGAATTCGAAGCGCTGGCGGCCGAGGATATTGCCGCCTTTGACCGGGTGATGGCGGCCTATCGTCTACCTCGGCATCCGGCGCCCGAAAAGGAACGGCGCAAGGAGGCCATCCAGGACGCCCTGCACCAGGCCACGGAGATTCCACTGGAAATAGCCCGGGCTGGCCTAGAAACCCTGCGGCAGGCCGAGCGCCTGGCCGGGGTCGGCAACGAACTGGTCCTGAGCGACGCAGGTGTGGCCGGTTACCTGGCTGTGGCTGCGGTCAAGAGTGCCCTGGTCAACGTGGACGTGAACGCCCGGTTAATCCAAAACCAGACCTACGTGGAACGGGTCCTGCGGGAAAAGGAAAGACTGGAAGCCGAGGCGGTTGAGCTCGGGGGACGCGTGGAGCGCATCGTGGGCACACGGCTGGGCAGCAGTGTTTCCAGAAAGGAATGATTCCGTGACCGGTAAGAAATTCGAAGAGGCGCTCCGGCGCCTGGAGGAAGTTGTACGCCGGCTGGAAAACGGTGACATCCCCCTGGAAGAAGCACTGGACCTGTTTTCCGAGGGCGTGGAGCTGGCGCGGTACTGTCACGGGATTTTGGACCAGGCCGAGCAGCACCTGCAGGTGTTGGCGGGGTTGGAGACGCTTCGGAATGACGGGCGGAGAGGGGACGGTGCATCGTGACGGATTTCCTGGCGCTGCTTTCCCGGAAGACAACCGTGATCGACGACGCGCTGGATAGGTACCTGCCGCCGGCGGACGCTCACCCGCCGGTCATCAACGAAGCGGTACGGTACAGTGTATTCGCCGGCGGCAAGCGGCTCCGCCCGGCGTTGACCCTGGCCGCCGCCGAAGCGGCGGGCTGCGCCGAAAGGCGCGTACTGCCGGCGGCCTGTGCCATCGAACTGATTCACACCTATTCGCTAATCCACGACGACCTGCCGGCCATGGACAACGACGACCTGCGCCGGGGAAAGCCTACCAGCCACCGGGTTTTCGGCGAAGCGGTCGCCATTCTGGCGGGTGATGCCCTGTTTACCCTGGCCTTCGAACTCCTGGCCCGGTGTGCCCGGGAAGAGGCTTTTGCGCCCAGACAGGTGCTGCAGGTGGTTGAGGAAGTTGCGGTGGCCTGCGGAACTTCCGGCCTGATTGGAGGACAGGTGCTGGACGTCGTGTCCACGGCCCGGGAGGTTGGGGAAGCCGAACTGGAGTTCATCCACCGGGCGAAAACCGGGACGCTGTTCCGGGCCGCGGTGCGCGCGGGGGCGCTCCTGGGGGGCGCGGCCCCGTTCACCCTGGAACGGCTGACTGAATTCGCGGAGTACTTCGGCCTTGCGTACCAGATCACCGACGACCTCCTGGACGTCACGGGGAACGTGGCGACCACCGGGAAACCAGTGGGCAGCGACGCTCGGAACCGGAAGCATACCTACGTGTCGCTGTTGGGCGCCGACGCGGCCCGCCGGCGGGCCGAACAGGCCTGCGCGAGAGCGTTAGCCGCGCTGGAAAGCCTGGGGTCGGAAGCGGATTTCTTTCGCTACGCCGTGCAATTCATCGCCACCCGCAATTTTTAGAGGCGCAAAGATACTCCATGGTTCGCTTTAACCCGACCGGTGCCCAAGCGGGGTTAAGCGGGGATTGCCGCCACCACAGCGGTGTGCTATGATAGCTTATGATTGATACCTAAATTTTTCAGAACATTGGAAATGATAAATGGGTAAGTGACGCAGTATCCTAGTCGGAAACCCCTTTTTCAAAGGCGGGCCTAAAAATCCGCCGCGGGCACATCGATGAAGTTCCTGGTGCTGGCTGCCGACGCCCAGTCGGGGGTTGGTGCTGGGAGTTAAGGGGATGGGGCGACCTGCAAGGGCATGCAGGCGTTGACCCCGCCCCCGTGGAGACCCAAGTGCGTGGGGAATGCGGCGAACTACGGCTTGGGGTATAAACCTGTACGTGGGGAAAGCTTGCGTACAGTGTAGCCTGCCTTGAGTGGTAATGGTGGATTCCCGGTAAAAGCATCCCTGACGTGGGGGCCCTCGCCGAGGGGGTGTGGGGTGAAACCATTACTGCAAAAGAGGCTAGGAAAAGGGGTCTTCCGCCGAGGAAAACTCCTAGGCTGTCCTGAAAGGGGCAGGTCGGGGATTGCAGTGTAGTCTAAGTGGTAGTCCAGTACCGGTATCGGCAACGTTCCGGGGACGGCCTTAAAGGGAAACCGCCCGTACGGCGACGGCGGGTGGCGGTTCGGGAAAACCTACTAGACCTAAGCTACAATATTTACCCGGCCTGCTGTCACTTACCTCAAAACCAACTTAGAGGTGTCCAGGTGATTGAGTAACGGTAACGGCCGACCATTTGGCCGGCACCTGTTGATCGTGGGCCTGGGAACCCTGAGCGCCACCATTGTGATCAGCCTGATCACCGAGACGCTCGTCCGGCAGATGGCGCAGATCTGGCTGGCCCTGTCTCTCCTGGTATTAATTGTCTTCGTCGGCGTGCTTTTTGATATCATCGGCACCGCCGCGGCCGCTGCGCGGGAGGCTCCTCTGCACGCCAAAGCGGCGAAAAAAGTTTTTGGCGCGCGGCAGAGTGTGTACCTGGTAAAAAACCGGGACAAAGTGGCAAATTTTACACAGGACGTGATCGGCGATATTACTGGCATTATCGCCGGGGCCTTGGGAATTACTTTGATGTTCCAGGTGGCCGTGCTTCGTCCGGGGATAGATGCCCTCGTTTTCAACGTGCTGATCACGGCGATGATCGCTTCGGCCATCATTACCGGCAAAGCCTACGGTAAAAGGGTCGCGGTAGAAAAGGCCGAAGGGATAATCTTTTTGGTGGGCAAGATTCTGGCCGGTGCCGAGAAGCTCTGTTTCTGGCGTGCAAGACCTGGTAATCGCAGTAACAAATTCCGTTAAAGGATGGATTGTTATTGAGTAAGCTGCTTGACACCGTCAACGAGCCTGCGGACCTGTGCAGGTTGACTCCGGACCAACTCGACAAACTGTCCACCGAAATTCGCCAGCTTATCATAGAAACCGTTTCCCGCAACGGGGGGCACCTGGCGCCGAACCTAGGCGTCGTGGAACTAACCCTGGCACTGCACTACGTGTTCAACGCGCCGGAGGATCGGCTGGTCTGGGATGTGGGCCACCAGTGCTACGTGCATAAAATCGTCACCGGGAGGCGACCGCAGTTTGCCAGTCTCCGGCAGCTGGGGGGATTGAGCGGTTTTCCAAACCAGAACGAGAGCCCCTACGACTGTTTCGGCACCGGGCACAGCAGCACTTCGATTTCCGCCGGTCTGGGCATGGCCGTGGCCCGGGACTTAAGCGGCGGCACCCGGAACGTGGTAGCGGTAATCGGGGACGGGGCGCTGACGGGCGGAATGGCTTACGAAGCGCTCAACCACGCCGGTCACCTCGGCAAACGCCTCATCGTGGTGCTTAATGACAACGAAAGGTCCATTGCCAAGAACGTGGGGGCGATAGCGCACTATCTGTCCCGGTTGCGCACCGACCCGATGTATTCCCGCAGCAAGGAAGAGTGTGAATCGCTGTTGCGGCGCATCCCGGCCGTTGGCCCCCGGGTGCTGCAGTGGGTGGAACGCGTCAAGGACAGCCTGAAGTACCTGGTGGTTCCCGGGATGCTGTTCGAGGAACTGGGATTCACCTACCTGGGCCCGATCGACGGGCACAACATCCCCGCAATGATCAACGTCTTCCGGCAGGCGCAGGCGGTCGAAGGCCCCGTGGTGGTGCACGTGCTCACCCGCAAGGGCAAGGGCTACCCGCCCGCTGAAAACCACCCCGGCAAGTTTCACGGCATCGGCCCCTTCGACCTTAAAACTGGCAAGACACCCCCGGTAAGCCGGGTTTCGTATACCGAAGTCTTCGGGAAGACCATCGTCCGGCTGGCCCGAGAGAACGACCGGATCCTGGCAATCACCGCGGCCATGACCACGGGCACCGGTCTCGCGGAGTTCGCCCGGGAGTTTCCGGAACGGTTCTTTGACGTGGGGATCGCCGAGCAACATGCGGTCACCCTGGCCGCGGGCCTGGCGGCCGAGGGTTACCGGCCGGTAGTGGCGATCTACTCCACCTTCCTGCAGCGGGCTTACGACCAGGTTTTGCACGACGTCTGCCTGCAAAAGCTCCCGGTGGTGTTTGCCCTGGACCGCGGTGGGCTGGTCGGCGAGGACGGCCCGACCCACCAGGGCTTGTTTGATTTCTCCTATCTGCGTTCCATTCCCAACATGGTGATCGCGGTCCCCAGGGACGAAAACGAGCTGCAGCACTTGCTGAAGACGGCGGTGGAGCACAAGGGGCCGATCGCCGTGCGTTATCCACGGGGGAAAGGCACAGGGTGCGCCTTGGACCAGGAATATCGGGTGCTGCCCATCGGCCGGGCCGAGGTGCTGAGGGACGGCGACGATATCACCCTGTTGGCCGTCGGGAACATGGTGTCGCTGGCGTTGGAAGCCGCAGGGCAGCTGGCCGACCGGGGAATAAACGCCGGCGTGATCAACGCCCGCTGGGTGAAACCCCTGGACGAGGAGTGCATCTGCCGCCACCTTTCGCAGACGCGCCGCCTGATCACCATCGAGGAACACGTGGTGAGCGGGGGCTTCGGCAGTGCCGTCCTGGAGATGTTGGCCCGCCGGGGGCTTTCCGACGTCCGGGTCCGCTTGATCGGCATTCCAGACTGCTTCGTCGAGCACGGAGCGCCACACCTGCTGCGCGCCAAGTACGGTCTGACCGTGGACCACGTGGTGGAAATCGCCGAAAGCGAAAAGCGGAAGCGGGCCAAGTTAAAGCTCGCGACGCGTTCGAGGTAAACCGTGGGCCGTAAGGACCGTAAGGAAAGACTTGACGTACTGCTGCAAGCGAAGGGTTGTTTCCCCAGTCGCGAACGCGCCCGGTCGGCGATCATGGCCGGGATTGTTTTTGTTAACGGGCACCGGGTTGACAAGCCCGGCACCAAGGTGGACCCCGAGGCTCCGGTGGAAGTCCGGGGCGGGGACCTGCCCTATGTCAGCCGCGGGGGATTGAAGCTCGAAAAGGCGCTTGCCGGTTTCGGCATCGACCTGACCGGGAAAGTGGTCCTGGATGTGGGCGCCTCGACGGGTGGCTTCACCGACTGCGCCCTCCAGCACGGCGCCGCCCGGGTGTACGCCGTGGACGTGGGTTACGGCCAGTTGGACTGGACCCTGCGGCAGGACCCGCGGGTGGTCTGCCTGGAACGGACCAACATCCGCCACCTGACCCCGGAGGCCCTGGGGGTGCGGCCCGACTTTTTCACCATTGACGTGGCCTTCATCTCCCTGAAGCTGGTCTTTCCAAAGGTGGACGAGCTGACCGCTGGCGGCGCGGCGGGGGTGGCCTTGGTCAAACCCCAATTCGAGGCGGGCCGGGAACAGGTGGGCAAGAAGGGCGTGGTCCGCGACCCGGACGTGCACATCACGGTGCTGGCCGGCGTGCTGAAAGCAGCCCGGGCCCTGGCCTGGGGAATCAAGGGACTCGATTACTCCCCCTTCCGCGGTCCTCAAGGGAACATCGAGTACCTGGCGTACGTGCAAAAGGGGGTACCCACCGTTCTGGACGTCGAGGCGGAGATTTCCCGGGTGGTAGCCGAAGCGCACCGGAAGCTGTAGCGCCAGAAAAGGGGACAGGCTACTTTTTTAGCACTCTAAAAGGCAGTCTGCCAAAAAACATGCCTGTCCCCTTTTCTGGCACTCTAAGTGAAGGTCTGCTAAAAAAGTAGCCTGTCCCCTTTTTTACCGAAAGGTAGGTCTAGCGTGAAAACGGTCGTCCTGGTAATAAACCGTCTGATTCCCCGGTCCCGGACAGAGCCCGTGGTTGAACGGATTACCACCTGGCTTGCCAGGGACGGTATCGGGGTGTTGTGTGTTGATAACGAGGCGGGCGAGTGGCGCGGCCTCGCCGAGGCTCGCCAGGCGGGAGCCGACCTGGTCATCGCCCTGGGGGGCGACGGCACCGTGCTAGCCGCGAGCCGCCTGTTTGCTTACCAGGGTGTGCCGATCGTCGGAGTGCGTCTAGGCAAGCTGGGTTTCCTGAGCGAGGTCGAACCGCCCGGGGTGTTTGGGGCGCTGCAGGATTGGGCGGAGGGGCGATTCCGGACCGAAACCAGGCTGATGCTTGATCTTGCTGTCCTGCGGAACGGGGAAAAGGTTTACGGGGGCTGTTGCCTGAACGACGTGGTTCTGTCGCGGGGCGCCACCTTGCGCGCCATCGAGGTGGCGTTCGAAATCGACGGCGAGCCGGTCGCCCGGTATGCGGGCGACGGCTTGATTGTGTCCACCCCAACCGGTTCCACCGCCTATTCCCTCTCGGCCGGGGGGCCGATTTTGGCCCCCGAGCTGTCGGCGATCCTGGTGACACCGCTCTGCCCTCACAGTCTCTGGATCCGGCCCTGCGTGGTTGGACCGAACAGCACCATCCGCATGTACCTGACGCGCCCGGCCGTTAATCCGGTGGTTGTCCTGGACGGCCAGGAGAGTTTCCACCTGCGGGAGGGGGACGAGTTGCACGTCCGCCGGGCCGACTTCGCCTGCCGGCTAGTCAGGTTTGCGCCTACCGGTTACTTTCGGGTGCTGAACCGGAAACTCCGGGGGGAAACGGGCGGATGAACCGCCTGGACAGCATGGTGTCCCTGGTTCATCAGCACATCGCCGCCGTGGTTCCGAAAGGGGGCCGGGCAGTGGACGCCACGGCAGGCAACGGACAGGACACGCTGTTTCTGGCCCGGCTGGTCGGCCCAGCCGGTCGGGTCTGGGCCTTTGACATCCAGCCGGCGGCGCTGGCCCGGACGCAGCGGTTGCTCCTGGACGAGGGGGTGTCCGGGCGGGTGCACCTCGTGCCGGCGGGGCACGAGGAACTCGACCGGCACCTGGACGGCCCGGTGGACGCGGTGATGTTCAACCTCGGCTACCTGCCCGGGGGGAACCGGAAGGTCACCACCCGGGCGGAAACAACCGCAACCGCCCTACGGCGGGCGTTGGCCGTCTTGCGGCTGGGGGGTCGGGCAAGCCTGGTCTGTTATCCCGGGCATCCGGAGGGAGCACGGGAGACCGCCGCCGTGGAGGACTTATGCGCCGCCCTGCCGCCGCGGTTTTTCGCGGTGGTGTCTTTCCGGGTGGTCAACCGGCAGGGCCAGCCGCCGCTGGCAATCATCATCGAGAAGGTTGGTGGGACGGAGTGAAGGCCAGACGCCACCGGAAGATTCTGGAGATCATCCACCGGCAGTCCGTCGGCACCCAGGCTGAACTGGCGAAAATGCTGCGGCAGGCCGGTTTCGAGGTGACCCAGGCCACCGTTTCCCGGGATGTAAAGGAGCTAGGCCTGGTGAAGGCTTCCGACGGCCAGACCATGCGGTACCTGCCCCCGGGAGAACAGCCGGTGGGTTTGACCGAGGACCGGCTGCGCCGGCTCTTCCGGGACTACGTCTGGGAGGTGGAGTCCAACGAGATCCTGGTGGTCGTGAAGACTCTGCCGGGGGCGGCCCAGGGTGTGGCTTCGGCCCTGGACTACGCCCGGTGGCCGGAGATCCTGGGCACGGTGGCCGGTGACGATACCATTTTCGTGGCGGTCAGGTCGCGGAAACAGGTGGCCGTACTGAGAAACCGCCTGGCGGATTTGTTGGAGGGGTGAGTTGGAATGCTCCGGAGATTGGTGGTGCGGAATTTTGCCCTGATCGACGATCTCAGCGTCGAGTTCGGGCCCGGGTTGAACGTCCTAACCGGCGAGACCGGCACCGGTAAATCCCTGATCGTGGATGCGTTGCAGATTGTGCTCGGCCGCCGGGCGTCGGCGGAGTATGTGCGGACCGGCACCGATCGGGCCTACCTAGAGGCGGTGTTCGACCTGCCGGAACGGGAGGCGGTGTTGGAACCGCTGGCCGCAGCGGGGATCGAACCGGAGGAGGGGTTCCTGATTCTGAGCCGGGAGCTGCAGAGCACCGGGCGAAGCCTGTACCGTATTAACGGCCGGACCGTGACGTTGGCCCTGTACCGGGAGACCGGGCAGCGGCTGATTGATTTCCACGGGCAGGGCGAGCAGCAGTTCCTGCTCCGCGAGGAGCGCCACGGTGAACTCCTGGACCGGAGCGGGGGACCGGAACTCCGGGAGGCGGTGCGTCTCCTGGAAGGCGCATTCCGGGAGTGGGCGGCGGCCCGAAAGGCGCTGGAAGTGCACCAGGCGGAAGCCATGGAGCGGGCGCGGCGCCTGGACATGCTCACCCACCAAGTGGAAGAGATCGAACGTGCCGGGCTGGAACCCGGGGAAGAGGAGCGGTTGGGCGAGGAAAGAGTTTTTTTGGTCAACGCCGAACAGATTGCCCGCCTGGCGGACGAGGGCTACCAGGCGCTGTACGGGAGCGACGAACATGCGGAGGCGGCCGTGGCCCAGATCGGGCGGGCGCTGGATAGCCTGCGCAGCCTGGCCCACCTCAGCCGGGAGGCGCGGGAGGGCGTGGCCACCCTAGAATCGGTTCTCAGCCAGGTGCAGGAGGTCGCCCGGGACCTGGTGGCAGTGCGGGAACGGGCCGAATTCGACCCCCGGCGGCTGAACGCGGTGGAGGAGCGCCTGGCGCTGATCGAGGGTCTGAAGCGCAAGTATGGGGTGACGGTGGAGGAAATCCTGGCCTTCCGGGAAGCGGCGGCGGCCGAGCGGGACCGACTGCTGGACGGTGAAGCGGAAATCTCCGGGCTGCGGGAGCGGGTTACCGCCCTGCGCGCGGAATGGGACGACCTGGCAGTCCGGGTTTCCGGCCTGCGGCGCGAAGCGGCCCGGGAACTGGAAATACGGGTGGTCCGAGAACTCCGAGAACTGGAACTAGGCGCCGTCCAGTTTCGGGTAGAGTTCCGTCCCCTGGAAGGACCCAACGCCCGCGGCGGCGAGGAAGCGGTTTTCCTGTTTTCGGCCAATCCCGGAGAACCGCTGAAGCCTCTGGCGCGGGTCGCCTCGGGCGGCGAGCTCTCCCGGATAATGCTGGCCCTGAAGGCCCTGCTGGCAGCGGTGGACGAGACCCCGACGCTGATCTTCGACGAGCTAGACGCGGGGATCGGCGGCCGGGCGCTGCAGGCGGTCGCCGAAAAGCTCTTTGAAATCGGTCGGAACCGCCAGGTGATCTGCGTAACCCATGCCGCCAGAATCGCCTCGCAGGCGGACCGGCACCTGCGGATCGTGAAGGTGGCAACGGACGGGGGGATTCGGGCCATGATCGCGGATCTGGACGAGGACGCCCGCCTGGAGGAACTGGCCCGGATGCTGGGCGGGGGCCGGCGGATTACCGAGACCGCCCGGAAGCACGCCCGCGAGCTGCGGCAGGCTGCAGTCAATCTTGCTACTGGGTCCGGGAATTGATATAATGATAGCGCATTTTGACGGGGTGATCAGATGTTAACTAAGGCCGAAGTGGAACACGTGGCTTTGCTGGCCCGGCTCGACCTCAGCGACGAGGAAAAGGAGCGCTACACGACTCAGTTGGCCAAGATCCTGGAATATGCCAAGATTCTGGACGAGCTAGATACCGCGGACGTATCGCCCACCGCCCACGTATTGCCCCTACAAAACGTTTTCCGGCCAGACCGTGTCGGTCCGCACCTGCCGGCTGAAGACGTGGTCGGCAACTCCCCCGACGAAGAGGACGGGTTTTTCAAGGTGCCCCGGATTTTCTAAAGTGGCCCATGCGCGACTCCATCAACGTGCGCGACTCCATCAATGGGGAGTGATTTTTGCCTTTGAAGCTTTATGATCTTACGGCCCACGAACTACGTGAGCTGCTGACCCGCCGGGAGGTCTCCGCCACGGAGGTTTGCCGGGCTGTTTTTGAACGCCTTGCCGAAGTAGAAGGCACAGTACAGGCCTACATCACCCTGGACCGGGCCGGGGCCTTGGCCCGGGCCGAAGAGGTGGATCGGGACCTGCGTGCCGGCCGCGATTTGCCACTACTGGCCGGAATCCCATTCGCCATCAAGGACAATATCTGTACCCGGGGGCTCGCGACCACGTGTGCTTCCAGGATGCTGCACAACTTTGTCCCCCCTTACGACGCCACCGTGATTGAAAAACTGAACGCTCAGCGGGCGGTGATCATCGGAAAAACCAACATGGACGAGTTCGCCATGGGGTCGTCCACCGAGCACTCCGCCTATTTCACCACGCGCAATCCGTGGGCGCCGGACCGGGTGCCGGGCGGGTCTAGCGGGGGTTCGGCGGCGGCGGTGGCGGCCGGCACCGCCGTGTGCGCGCTGGGTTCCGATACCGGCGGTTCGATCCGCCAGCCGGCGGCCTTTTGCGGCGTGGTCGGTATGAAACCGACTTACGGCCTGGTCTCCCGTTACGGCCTGGTGGCGTTCGCCTCGTCCCTGGACCAGATCGGCCCGTTGACCCGGGATTTCACCGACTGCGCCCTGGTGTTGAACGCCATCTGCGGACCCGACGAACGCGATTCCACGTCCGCGCCGGGAGGGACCGGGGACTACACCGCCTTCCTGCTGGACGACGTCCGGGGTTTGCGCCTCGGCCTGCCCCGGGAATACCTCGGGGACGGCCTGGACGAGGGCGTGCGCCGGATCGTTCTAGAGGCCGCCGCGGTGTTCGCGCAGCGCGGCGCCCACGTGGAGGAGGTTACGCTGCCGCACACCGAGTACGCCCTGCCCACCTATTACCTGATCGCCCCCGCCGAAGCCAGTTCCAACCTGGCCCGGTACGACGGCGTACGCTACGGCTACCGGGCACCGGTGACCGGCGACGCGGTGGACATGTTCAAGGCGACCAGGAGCCGGGGTTTCGGGGCCGAGGTGAAGCGACGGGTTATGCTGGGCACCTACGCCCTCTCCGCCGGGTACTACGACGCCTATTACCTGAAGGCGCTGAAGGTGCGCACCCTGATCCGGCGAGATTTCGAGCAGGCCTTTGAAAAGTTCGACCTGCTGCTGGCGCCGACCACCCCGGAGCCGGCTTTCCGGATTGGAGATAAGACCGAAGATCCCATTAAGATGTACCTTTCCGACATGTTCACCCTGGCGGTCAACCTGGCCGGACTGCCGGCTGTATCCCTGCCGGGCGGTTTCCTGGACGGGTTGCCGGTCGGGATTCAGCTGATTGGGAAGCCGTTTGCAGAGGGGACCCTGCTGCGGGCCGGGTACGCTTTTCAGCAGACCACCGATCATCACCGCCGGCAGCCGGCGCTTACCGGGGAAATCCTCCATGCTGCTGGCGGTGGCTCCCCGAAGGATGAAAACGGGAGTCTGTTTCCGGGGGAGGGTCGCAGATGAACGGATACGAAGCGGTAATCGGCCTGGAGGTTCACGTTGAACTGAAGACCGATTCCAAGATCTTCTGCCATTCCAGCACCGCGTTCGGCGGTGCCCAGAACAGGCAGGTCTGCCCGGTCTGCCTGGGCTTGCCGGGCACGCTACCCGTGCTCAACCGCCAGGTGGTGGAGTACGGAATCAGGGTGGCGCTGGCGCTGAACTGCGAGGTGGCCCGGTTCTGCAAGTTCGACCGGAAGCACTACTTTTACCCGGACCTGCCGAAAAACTACCAGATATCCCAGTACGACCTGCCGCTGGCCTATGACGGGCACCTGGACTTCCGGACGGACGACGGCGAGCAGCACCGGTGCCGGATCGTGCGGGTGCACATGGAGGAGGACGCCGGGAAGCTGATCCACCGGAATGAAAACGCAAAAGCACCGTACGCGCTGGTGGATTATAACCGTACCGGAGTACCGTTGCTGGAAATCGTGTCCGGTCCCGATATCCGCTCGGCCGAGGCGGCGCGGGCCTACCTCGTGGAATTGAAAACGGTGATCCAGTACACCGGGGTGTCCGACTGTAAGATGGAGGAGGGCTCGCTGCGGTGTGACGCCAACGTGTCGGTCCGCCCCCGGGGTAGTGAAGTCCTGGGGACCAAGACCGAGATCAAGAACCTGAATTCCTTCCGGGCGGTGCACAAGGCCCTGGATTACGAAATCAAACGCCAGATCTCGGTCTACGAGGCTGGCGGCCGGGTGGTGCAGGAGACCCGGTCCTGGGACGAGGAAAAGGGAGTCACCGTTCCCATGCGGAGCAAGGAAGAAGCGGACGACTACCGCTATTTCCCCGATCCTGACCTGGTGCCCCTGGTGATCAGCCAGTCCTGGATCGACAAGATCCAGCAGGACCTGCCAGAGCTGCCCGAAGCCCGGCGGCGGCGTTACCGGAAAGAGTACGGCCTGTCGGCCTACGATGCCCAAGTGCTCACCATGTTCCGCGAGACCGCCGAATACTTCGAAGAGTGCGTCCGCCTTTATCCACACCCCAAAACGGTGGCCAACTGGGTGATGGGCGACCTCGCCCGCCTGTTGAACGCCGAACAGGTGGAGATCGGGGACTGCCGGGTACGTCCCGGCCAGCTTGCCGCGCTGTTGCGGTTGATCGACGCCGGGACCATCAGCGGGAAAATCGCCAAGGAAATCCTGGAGGAGATGTTCGCCAGTGGCAAGGACCCGCAGGCCGTGGTCGCCGAAAAGGACCTGGTGCAGATCACCGACGCGGACACCCTTGGTACCCTGGTGGACGAGGTGCTAGCCAACCATCCGGGTCCGGTGCAGGATTACCGGCAGGGTAAGACCAAGGCGTTGGGCTTCCTGGTGGGCCAGGTGATGAAAGCCACCAGGGGCAAGGCCAACCCGGCCCTGGTCAACGCCCTGCTGAAAGAGAAACTGGACCGGTAAAATAAGGGTTTGATCGGCGGTTTGTTATGCGGTAAGGTTAAGGTTAGGAGGGAGAGCGGATTTATGGAACAGAAACGCAACATCGTCATCGTGGACACCACCCTGCGCGACGGCGAACAGACGGCGGGCGTGGTGTTCGCGAACCACGAAAAGGTGCGGATTGCCAAGCTCCTGGACGAGCTGGGCGTGCACCAGATCGAGGCCGGCATTCCGGTGATGGGCGGCGACGAGGAGAAAGTGATCCGCAAGATCTGCGGCCTGGGGTTGAAGGCCAGCATCATGGGCTGGAACCGGCCGGTGATCAAGGACATTGAAACTTCACTGTCCTGCGGCGTGGACGCGGTGGCCATTTCCATTTCCACTTCCGATATCCACATAAAACACAAACTGCAGACCAGCCGGGAATGGGTGCTGGAACAGATGGTCAACGCCACCCGGTTCGCCAAGCAGCACGGAGTCTACGTTTCGGTGAATGCCGAGGACGCTTCCCGCAGCGATCCCGAGTTCCTGGTCCAGTTCGCCCGGGCGGCCAAGGAAGCCGGGGCCGACCGGCTGCGGTACTGCGATACCGTAGGCATCCTGGAACCGTTTACCACCTTCGATTACATCAAGTTTGTCCGGGAACAGGTACCGGACCTGGAGATCGAAATGCATACCCACAACGACTTCGGCATGGCTACGGCCAACGCCCTGGCCGGCATCAGGGCCGGCGCTAACTACGTGGGCGTTACCGTCCTGGGCCTGGGCGAGCGGGCCGGCAACGCCGCCCTGGAAGAAGTCGTGATGGGCCTCAAGTATTTCCTTGGTATCGACCTGAAGATCAACACCGAAATGTTCCGCGAGGTAGCGGAGTACGTGTCCCGGGCCTCCGGACGGGAGCTCCCGGCCTGGAAGGCCATCGTCGGGTCCAACATGTTCGCCCACGAATCCGGGATTCACGCCGACGGCGCCCTGAAGCACCCGGGCACCTACGAGGCCTTTGCCCCGGAGGAGGTGGGCCTGCAGCGGCAGATCATCATCGGCAAGCACTCCGGGGCCGCCGCAGTGCGCGCCAAGTTCGCCGAGTACGGCATTTACCTGTCGCGGCACCAGGCCCAGGAACTGCTGCCGGAAATCAGGGCGGCGGCGGTGTCCCTGAAACGCTCCCTGTTCGACAAGGAATTGGTGTATATGTACGCAGACCATTTCGGAAAGAGGATCAAGCATGGGCCAGACCATTATTGAGAAAATACTCTCCCGCAAGTCCGGACGTAAGGTACAGGCGGGCGATATCGTAGTGGCCAAGGTGGACTTCGTCATGGGACAGGACGGCACCTCCCCCCTGGCCATCAATGCTTTTCGCGAGATGGGTGGCCGGGCGCTTTTTAACCCGTCCCGGGTCGCCCTGGTCATCGACCACAGCGCGCCCAGCCCGACCGAGAGCGTTTCCAACCTGCACAAGCTGATGCGCGACTTCGCGCGGGAAACCGGCTGCCGGCTGTACGACGTGGGCGACGGGGTCTGCCACCAGCTGATGCTGGAGTCGGGCGTCGTCGGGCCGGGTTTCCTGGTAATCGGGGCCGATTCCCACACCTGCACTTACGGCGCCCTGAACGCGTTCGCCACCGGAGTGGGTTCTACCGACTTGGCGGCCGCCATGATTTCGGGCCAGATGTGGTTCAAGGTGCCGCCGACGCTGAAGTTCGTATGTCACGGGGAACTACCCCCGGGGGTGTACAGCAAGGACCTGATCCTGCATCTGATCGGCCGAGTGACCGCCGACGGGGCGACCTACATGGCGGTCGAGTTTACCGGGGAGGCCATCCGGGCGTTGTCCATGGAGGGCCGGTTCACCATCGCCAACATGGCCGTGGAGATGGGGGCCAAGGCGGGTCTAATGGAAGCCGACGAGAAAACAATGGGCTGGTTGGCGCGGTACACCCGGCGGGAGTTCGCGCCGGCGGCGCCCGACCCGGACGCGGTGTACGAGCGCGTCGTGGAGATCGACGCCGCGGCGCTGGAACCGCAGGTGGCGCGGCCGCACCGGGTGGATAACGTGGTTCCGTTAAGCGAGGTCGGCGGGTTGCCGGTGGATGAAGCGGTACTGGGCACTTGCACGAACGGCCGGCTGGAGGACCTGGCCACGGCGGCCGCCATTCTGCGCGGGCGGCGGGTGGCCCCGTCCGTGCGTTTCATCGTCGCCCCCGCTTCGCGCCGGGTTTACCTGGAAGCGCTGCGGGACGGCACCCTGGAGACCCTGGTTCAGGCCGGCGCCGCGGTGGTCACCCCCGGATGCGGCCCGTGCGTCGGCACCCACAACGGGGTGCCCGCGGACGGGGAGCGGGTGATCTCCACGGCCAACCGCAATTTCAAGGGCCGCATGGGCAACCGGAACGCGGAGATCTACCTGGCGTCCCCGGCCAGCGTGGCGGCGGCGGCGGTGACCGGTGAAATCACCGACCCCAGAGAATTCTTAAAGTAGGTGACGAGATTGCGCCTGAAGGGTAAAGCGCACAAGTTCGGCGACGACATCAACACCGACTACATCATTTCCGGCAAGTACAAGTTCAAGACCCTGGACATGTCCGAGCTGGCCCGGCACGTGATGGAGGACCTGGACCCCGATTTCTACAAAAAGATCAGGCCCGGAGATTTTATCGTGGCTGGCCGCAACTTCGGCTGCGGTTCCTCCCGCGAACAGGCGCCGTTGGCGATCAAGCATGCCGGAATCTCGGCCGTAATCGCCGGTTCCTTCGCGCGGATCTTCTACCGCAACGCGATCAACACCGGCCTGCCGGTGATCGAGTGCGACACAAGCGCCATCGAACCGGGCGACGAGCTGGAGGTTGACCTGGAGGCGGGGGTTTTAGGCAACCATACCCGGAACACCGAAATCAGGATCACCCCGCTGCCGCCGGTGATGCTGAAGATTTTGAACGACGGCGGGTTGGTGGCGCATTTCCGAAAATACGGCGGCTTTCACCTCGACTAAAAATCCTACAAGGGGAACAGGCACCTTTTCCGGATGTCCCTCGCGACAAGAGATAAGCTATCTTCCGGAAAAGGAGCCAGTCCCCCGACTATCCCATTTTCAGGTTTTCAAGGCAGACCCCCCATGCCGCTTATGCCCAGCGGCACCAACATAAGGATGAAAATCGTTTGTCGTGGTGCTCCCGGCCGCGGCTATTGCGCAGCACCGGCAAGGGTCAGCCGGCGCAAGTGAGGTCGGCGCTGCCGTCGACGAGGACGCGGCCGGATTAGCCCCAAAGCGTCGCTGAAGACTGATTTAAAGGCATTTACAATTGCAGATTGTAATAGGCAGCAAGCCGCAATCCGCAGGAGACGGAGCAGCGCCCCGAACGAGCCGTGCTGCCGTCCGGTGCGGAGCACCAAGCCGCAAAGGGAACACTACGACAGACGTACGAAAAAAACTATTTTCCGGGCAAAGTCTAAGCTTGATGACCCCACACCCCTTCAACAATATCGGTACCCGCCCTATTCTTCTCTGGATAACTCTATTATTAATTAAATTAAAGCACTTCACGGTCGGAAATCATAAATTCTGCCAGCCGGGGCAGAATAAAATAGCATCCCCTTTAGGCATCCTACAACAAAAAGCGCCAGCAGCAAGGGGGAAGGTTATCGAGGATGCCAATGCGCGTACTTATGCTTTCCTGGGAGTACCCTCCGAAAACGGTCGGCGGGCTCGCCCAGCATGTATACGACCTGAATACTGCCCTCAACCGGGAGGGCGTTGAGGTGCACCTGCTCACCTGTTCCGCCCCGGGGGCGGCCGATTACGAGGTGCAGGGCAACATCCACATTTACCGGGTGCATCCGTTCCAGGTTTCGGCGCCGGATTTTACCACCTGGGTACTGCAGTTTAACTGTGCGATTCTGGAGCGGGCGCTCAGCCTGTTGGAAGCGGTGGGCAATTTCCGGGTGATTCACGCCCACGACTGGCTGGTGGCCTTTGCGGCCCGGGCGATTAAGCACGCCAGAAGGCTCCCCCTGGTGGCCACCATTCACGCCACCGAATTCGGTCGGCACAACGGACTGCACAACCCCACCCAGAACTACATCAGCAACGTGGAGTGGTGGCTGACCTACGAGGCCTGGCGGGTGATTGTCTGCAGCCGGTACATGGAAGGCGAACTGAAGTACATCTTCCAGCTCCCGTCCGATAAAATCACGGTAATCCCCAACGGGGTCCGTCCCGAAAACTTCGAGCCGCCCGAGAACAACCGCGTGCGGCGTGATTTCTACGCTGCGCCCGAAGAAAAGATCGTGTTTTACGTGGGCCGACTGGTACGGGAGAAGGGGGTGCAAGTGCTGCTGGAGGCCATCCCGCAGGTTCTCGCCCGGGTGCCCAACGTGAAGTTCATCATCGGGGGCAAGGGCCCGTACGAGGGAGAACTGCGGGCGCTGGCCGCCAACCTTGGTGTTTCTTCCAGGGTGTATTTTACCGGGTACGTGGACGACGAGGTGCGTAACGCTCTGTACCACTGGGCGGACGTCGCGGTGTTCCCCAGCCTGTACGAACCGTTCGGCATCGTGATCCTGGAGGCCATGGCGGCGCGAACACCGGTGGTTGCTACTGACACCGGCGGGATCAGCGAGATTATCGAGCACGGACTGGATGGGCTCAAGGTGCCGCCGGGAGACAGCCGGGCGCTGGCCGATAGCATTCTGTCCGTGCTGTACGACCCCGCCCGCGCCAAGATGATGCAGGAACGGGCCTTCCGCAAGATTCGAAAGCAGTACGACTGGCAAAAGGTGGCGCGGGATACGGTCCGGATTTACCGCGAGGTCTGGAACGCGCGCCAGGCGGCGCCGTGGCCGACCCGCGAGGAGGAGCGGCTGGGCCGCATCTTCGGCCGGGTGTACCAGTTCTTTGAGAGATACTCCTGACGATACAATCCAAATAATGACGGGGGGATTCTGTGAAGGCAATCATCATGGCGGGCGGGGAAGGTTCCCGGCTGCGCCCGTTGACTTGCAACCGTCCCAAACCCATGGTGCCCGTGCTAAACCGGCCGGTGATGGCCTACTGCATCGACCTGTTAAAACAGCACGGGGTCACCGAAATCGGGGTGACCCTGCAGTACCTCCCCCAGGCCATTAAGGAACACTTCGGGGACGGTTCCGATTACGGGGTGCGGCTGCATTATTTCGTCGAGGACAGGCCGCTGGGCACGGCCGGCAGCGTGAAGAACGCGGGGGAATTCCTGGACGAGACCTTCGTGGTGATCAGCGGGGATGCCCTGACCGACCTGAACCTGGTCCAGGCCATTGAGTTTCACCGCGCCCGGGGCGCGATCGGCACCCTGGTGCTGACCCGGGTGGACTGTCCCCTGGAGTACGGCGTGGTGATCACCGGCCAGGAGGGCCAGATAGTGCGGTTCCTGGAGAAGCCCGGCTGGAGCGAAGTGTTTAGCGATACCGTGAACACCGGTATTTACGTGCTAGAACCGGAAGTGCTCGACTATTTCGCGCCCGGCCGAAAGTTTGATTTTTCCCAGGACCTGTTTCCCCTGTTGTTGCGGGAAAAGAAACCGCTTTTCGGTCTGGTGCTTTCCGGCTACTGGTGCGACATCGGCAACCTCCAGCAGTACCTCCAGGCCCAGTACGACGCCCTGTCCGGCAAGGTGCAGCTGGCAATTCCGGGCGTGGAAACCGAACCGGGGGTTTGGGTAGGGGACAACGTGGCGCTCGATCCCGCGGTGGCCATCCAGGGGCCGGTCCTGATCGGAGACCACAGTCAGGTCGACCGGGGAGCCCGGCTGGAACCGTTCAGCGTGATCGGCAGCGGCTGCCTGATTCAGGCCGGGGCCTCGGTGAAACGGAGCGTGCTCTGGGACCGCGTGTTCGTCGGGCGGAACGCGGCCCTCCGGGGCGCGGTGCTGTGCAGCCGGGTGCAGATCCAGGCCAACGCCGGCGTGTACGAAGGAGCGGTGGTGGGCAGCGATTCGGTGATCCGGGAACGGGGCACCCTGAAGCCCGAGGTTAAACTGTGGCCCCACAAACTGGTGGACATGGGCGTCACGGTGCACGAGAGCCTGGTCTGGGGCACCCACACGCGCAAGACCGTGTTCGGTGCCGAGGGTGTAATCGGACTCGCAAACCTGGAAATCACGCCGGAATTCGCCGCCCGGGTGGCCAGCGCGTTCGGGTCGACGATGAAGGGCGGCCGGATCGCGGTTTCCAGCGACGCCTTTCCGGCCTCGGCTATGCTGAAGCAGGCGGTGGTCAGCGGCTTGCAGAGCGCCGGCGCGGTCGTGGCCGTGCTCGGACGGGGCACGTTGCCCGTGCACCGGTTCGCGGTACGCGCCCTGAAATGCGCCGGGGGAGTGCACGTTCAGTTTTCCACCCGGGAGCCGGACAAAGTAATCATGGTTTTCACCAACCCGGAGGGCGGCAACATCACCCGGGCCCAGGAACGGAAAATCGAAAACCTGTTGGCCCGGGGGGATTTCGCCCGGGTAGACGCCGGGCGCATCACCGAAGCCGAGTTCGTGCCGGCCATCACCGAAGCCTACCTCCAGAACCTAATGCGGGAGGTGAACCGCGATACCCTGCGGGACGCCGGTCTGACCCTGGTGCTGGCTTACGACGAGGCCAGCCTGGGCCCCTATGTTCCGGTGCTGGCCCGGGAGTTGGGGCTCGAGGTGCAAAACGTGGCGGGATTACAGGACGCTCGCCAGCCGCGCGGTTGGA
The DNA here is from genome assembly GCA_001899445.1 of Candidatus Desulfopertinax cowenii. Lineage (GTDB taxonomy): Bacteria > Bacillota > Desulfotomaculia > Desulfotomaculales > Desulforudaceae > Desulfopertinax > Desulfopertinax cowenii. The sequence goes on from MPOA01000003.1 coordinate 97,875, forward strand.
ACGAATACCAGGAGGAACTGCCGCTCTTGGCCCGAACCGTCACCGAGCGCCGGGCCAGCGGCGGCGCAGTACTGGACGCCAACGGGGAACACCTGATCCTGATTGACGACCGGGGCCGCATTGTCCAGGACGACCTGCTTACAGCCCTGATCGCCCTGTACACCCTCAAGACCCGGGGTGGTCCCGTGGTGGTGCCGGTGAGCACTTCGCAGGCGGTGGAGACCCTGGCCGATCGCTACCGCGGGCGGGTGGTACGCGTTAAAACCGCGCCGCGTGAATTCGTGGACGCGGTGCTGAAACAGGACATATCCCAGTTCTTCCTCCATTTTGATGCCTTGGCCGCCCTGGTGCGCATCCTGAGCCTGGTGGCCGAACAGAAGACCACCCTTTCGCAACTGGTGGACGAGATCCCCGAAATCTACCTGGCCAAGAAGGAGATTCCGGTCTCCTGGCAGGCGAAGGGCCGCCTGATCCGTAAGCTGATTGAGAACGAGAATCCGGGTGAACTGGAACTGACCGACGGCGTCAAGGTGTTCCACCGGCAGGGCTGGGCGCTGGTGCTGCCCGATCCGGACAAGCCGGTATGCCGGGTGTTCAGCGAGGGCGCCTCCATGGAGATCGCGGAGGAACTGACCAACATGTACGTGGACAAGATAAATACCATCGTCAACAACAAGGAATGAACGGGTTTAACGAACTTCCGCCGCCCCGGCCGGGGATCGGGGCAGTTTGAACTTCACGTAAAAGGTGGTTCCCTTGGCGCCGGTATCCACGGCGATGGTGGCCCGATGCCGGCGGACGATGCTGTAACAGATCGCCAATCCCAGTCCGGTTGTGTGCTTCCGGGTGGTAAAGAAGAGGGTGCCAATCCGGTCCAGGACCTCGGGCGTGATTCCTTTACCCTGGTCCTTCACGGCCAGGACCACTTCTTCCCCGGCCGTAAAGGTCCTGATGGTCAGACAGCCTCGGGGAGCCATGGCTTCCAGGCCGTTACGGGCCAGGTTCAGGACCAGTTGCCGGATTTCCTCCTCGTTCAACGGCAAGTCCGGAACTTTCTGGAGATCCACCCGGACGTACTTGTCGTGGATAACGGCATCGGCCCTGATCAACGGAAGCAGGGCTTTCACGATGGAGTTGAGGTTCTGCGTCCGCAGGCTGACCGGCTGGTTCTTGACCAGGGCCAGAAACTCGGAAATGATCGCGCTGGCCTGATCCAGCTCCTGCATTATCAGTTCAAAGTAGTCCCGGTAGGGAGCGCAATCCTCTTTTTCCCCAAGCAGTTGCACGAAACCGCGGGCCGCGGCCAACGGGTTCCGGATCTCGTGGGCCAGACCCGCCGCCATTTCGCCAACCAGATTCAGCCGGTCCAGGCGGGCCATCTGCTGTTCGAGCCGCCTGCGGTCGGTGATGTCGGTAGCCACGAACAATATACACGTGTCCCCGAAGCAGTTGATGGTGTCCGCCGACACCAGCGCGTACCGCATCTCGCCGGACTTGGTGCGAAAACGGATATCGTGGTTACGCAGGTTCCCCTGGGCCCTAATGGCCTGCACCATTTCAGACCAGTCATCCAAATCCAGATACGCTTGCAATTCAAAAATGGTGGACCCCACGGCCTCTTCCCGGCTGAAGCCGGTGACGTCAACCCAGTTTTCGTTTACGTCCACGATGACTCCGTTCGCAAGCCGCACAATCGCCATCGGGTTGGGACTGGCGTAGAAAACCTGCGCGAAACGCTCCTCAGACCGACGCAGGGCTTCCTCCATCTGCTTGCCGCCGGGCTTTTGGGGCCGGGCTCTTTCAACTACGGGCAACAACTATACCTCCTTCTAGGTGAAGCAAAATCGCATTTTTAATGGACACCGGTTCAGCCAGTGCCCAATGGAAAAGCTTGTAGTCCAAAAGATTACAAAGGCGGAACATCCTTCGCTACAGCTCTACAAAAAAACTTTCCGCTTTATGTTATAACATTGACCACAATCTGCCAAGAGTGGAAAGGTGTTTCTTTATGTCGGACGGTGTTGCCCCCGTCATTTCTTGGCGTAAACGGCGTAGTCCAGATCAGGGAAAATGTTGTTGTTGCTCTCCAATTCTTCCAGCCAGCGCGGTTCCAATCGATTTTCCCGGATCTGATGCCACAGACCCTTGAAGTTCAACAGGTGGTTCTTGGTGCGCCGCACGGCGTATTCCACCATAGTGTCCGTAGCCATAATGAACGCCCAATCACTGGCCTGGGCCAGCAACAACTCCCGGGCCGCTTGGTTTAACGCCCGGCGCTGCAGCCCCTCGGCCCGCGGGTAATCGCCCGCCAGGGCGATCATCTGCTCCGCCGCCCAGTGCAGGTGCCGGTAGATCCAATCGTTGGTGCGATTGAGCCAGACCTCGTGGTACCCTTTGTTACCCCAGCTGGAGGCACAGGGGGTGGCCACCTGGTTGCAGGGAAAACGCCGGAGATAATCAGAAGGGGTGATGAGTTCCAGGACGTCCTGGTCGTACGCGATCCGGCGGATCAACGTCTCCAGCCACTGCGGCCCCTCAAACCACCAGTGGCCGAAAAGCTCCGCGTCGTAGGGCGCCACGATCAACGGGGGCCGGTCCATTACCCGGCACAGATAGCGCACCTGGTGTTCCCGGTTGAACATGAAGTTTCCGGCGTGGGTGTCCGCCGTGGCCCGCGCCCACTCGCGCACGTAAGGTTCCTTGTGTTGCCCTTTGCCGGTAATCCGGTAGTATTTGAATCCGGTGTTCACCCGCAGGCCGTTGGGCTGAATGTAGGGCTTGATGTAGTCGTAGTCCAGGTCGAACCCGATGTCCCGGTAATACTCCCGGTAATTGTAGTCTCCTGGATAGCCCTCCTGCGCGCTCCAGACTTGTTTCGACGATTCCAGGTCCCGGCCGAACGCGGCCACGCCCGAAGGGCAGTAGATCGGGGCGAAAATCCCGAAGCGCGGTCGGTGGGAAGCAAACAGCAGGCCGTGAGTATCAGTAAAAAAGTAACGGAGGCCAAACTCCTTCAGGATTTCATCCAGGCCGACCGTGTAACTGCACTCAGGCAGCCAGAGGCCCGCCGGGTTGCGGCCGAAGCATTTATGGAAGGCCCGGACCCCGATTTCCACCTGGGCGCGTACCGCCTCGCGGTGGATCATCATCAGGGGCAGGTAACCGTGCGTGGCCGCCGTAGTGATAATCTCCACCTGTCCGGAGTCCAGAAAACCTTTGAAAGCCCGGATCAGATTTTTACCGTAGCGGCGGGCAAAGGTCTTCCGGGCGCCGTACAGGCGGTCGCGGTACATGCAGGCGGTGTCGTGAAAAGGAGTGCCCCGCGTCCGGCGCACTTCCCGCTCACCCAGGTCGATCATTTTATCCAGATGCGCAAGGTAACGTTCCTGAAGAAACTGGTCCTGAAGCATTGCCAGCAGGGGTGGTGAAAGGGATACCGTGAGCTTGAAAGGCACGCCGTCGTGCAGCAACCGTTCCAGCATCCAAATCAGGGGGATGTAGGTTTCGGTGATGGCCTCGTACAGCCACCGTTCTTCCAGGGAGTAGCTGTGCTCCGGGTGGCGCACGTAGGGCAGGTGCGCGTGGAGTACCAGGGCCAGGTATCCTTTAACCATTAGTTATCCTTTCCCCTTCCGGTGCTAAACTCGGGAGAGCTGATTCCCAGGGGCACGGCCCCCATGCGTTCCCGCATTTCCTCGATCACTAGCGGCGAACTAACGCCGGTGGGCAGCCTGGTCAGGGAGCGGTATACGCCCTCGATCCACATCCATTCCTCGTCCAGACGGTCGGACAGGGTAGCCCGTGGCGTATGGGCGACGTTTGAGCGGAGCAAGGTTACGAATTCGCCGCTCGGCAGTATCCGCCCCAGGTCTACGCAGTATGACCGGTCGGGTTGACCGACCTCGATATGCCAGCTTTCGGCCTCTTCGTTCAGGGGGATGTCCACGTAGCTGAGGGCATTGCCGCCGTTAAACTGGGGAACGCCGGTAACGTCGTAAACCCGCAGCACGGGTCTTGAAGTGCGCCAGGCCGCCGGTCCGTACTGCTCCGCGAAGTCCTCCTGCTTGGCCGCCGAAATCTCCCAGTACGCATAAAGCCAGTGTGGATCCCGGGCCATCAACACCAACCGGTCCTGCCCGTATCGCCGGGGAAGCTCCACAACCGGTGCCCTGGGCCGGCCGGGGTCGGGAAGGCTGATCTCGCGGGCCAGTTCATAGACAAATGATTCCGGTTCCCGTTTTTGGAGCGGCGCTGCCTGTTTCCGGGCCGCGACGCTGCGCATCCATAAAAAAATACCCAGTACCAGGGCGACAAGCAAAGCAGCAATGGCCCAACTTAATGCCGTCATGTATTTTCCCCCTCTGCAAACAGTCTAGAAAATATTTCTCTTTTTTTAGGTAAAGATTAATTGCGTAAAAGGCCTTTTTTAGTATTCCCGGTCCAAATGGCTTTATTTAAAAACAATTTTGTAAAACTGGAGGATTCCCCTTGCCGCGCCATATCGTATTGGGAAACGGTCAGATGCTCGTGAACCTCGACCAGGACCTAAACCTCCGGGACCTGTATTTTCCGTTTGTCGGAATGGAAAATCATGTTTCAGGGGGTAGGTGCCTGTTGGGGGTCTGGGTGGACGGGGAGTTTTCCTGGGTGGAGCAGCCCGGGTGGCGAAAGCGCATGGGTTACCGGCCTGGAACGCTGGTGGCCCATGTGGAGGCCACGCACGAGGGACTCGGCCTGTCCCTGGCCGTTCACGACGCGGTTCACTACCGGGAAAACGTTTTTTTGCGGCGGGTGCAGATCGGCAACCAACGGCCGGTGGCCCGGGAAGTACGCCTGTTTTTTAATAACAATTTCCATATTGGGGGCTGGGATATCGGGGACACGGCGGTGTACGATCCGGCTTACGGGGCGATGTGCCATTACAAGCGGGATTACTATCTTTTCGTAAGCGGGCGCGGCGGCGGCGAAGGCATCTTCCAGTACCACGTCCAGAAACGGTTCGGGGGCGGCCGGGAGGGCAGCGCCCGCGACGCCGAAGACGGCTTGTTGGGCATGAATCCCACCGACCAGGGGTCGGTCGACAGTACCATCAGTCTCCGGACGGTGGTGGAACCGGGGGACGAGGCCGTGGTCGAACTGTGGATCGTCGCCGGGAACAGCCTAGAGGCGGTCCGAGAACGGCACCGGTGGGTACTGGATCATACGGTGGCGGCGCTGCTGGACGAGACGACCACTTACTGGCGGAACTGGCTGGCGGTCGCCGAGCGGGACTGGGCCGACCTGCCGGAGACCCTGGTGGATCTGTTCCGGACGAGCCTGTTGGTCACCCGCACCCAGATCGATAACGGCGGGGCGGTGCTGGCCGCGAACGACACCGACATTCTGAGCACCAACCGGGACCACTACTCGTACGTCTGGCCGCGCGACGGCGCCCTGGTGGCTCACGCCCTGGACAAGGCCGGTTACCACGAGACCACGGCCGCCTTTTACCGTTTCGCCGCCCGGACAATCGGCCCGGAGGGATATTTCTACCACAAATACAACCCGGATGGCACCCTGGGTTCCAGCTGGCATCCGTGGTCCGGGAACGGCGAGGACAAGCTCCCCATTCAGGAGGACGAAACCGGCCTCGTCTTGTGGGGCCTGTGGAAGCATTTCGAATACACCGGAAATATCGAGTTTTTGGCAGCGATGTACCTTCCCCTGATCAAGCCGGCCGCCGACTTTATGGCCGGCTACCGCGATCCCGGGACCGGTCTGCCCCGGCAAAGTTTCGACCTTTGGGAGGAACGCCGGGGCGTGTTCACTTTCACGTCCGCCGCGGTCTGGGCCGGACTGACGGCGGCCGCCCGGTGCGCCGCGCTGCTGGGCGACCGGAGCTCCCGGGAGACCTGGGAACAAGCCGCCCGGGAGGTGCAGGCCGGCATCCTCGGGGAACTCTACAGTCCCGAACTAAACCGGTTCATCCGGGGCCGATACCGCGGGCCGGACGGGCGGTGGATCGACGATTACACCCTGGACGCCAGCCTGTACTGGGTCACAGGACTGGGGGTGTTCCCGGTGGACGATCCGCGGGTAATCGGCACCATGCGGGCCGTAGCCGAGGGGTTGTGGGTCAAGACGGAGATCGGGGGCGTGGCGCGATACGCCAACGATTACTACTTTAAGCGGAGCGACGACCTCGAACGGGTGCCGGGTAACCCCTGGTTTATCTGCACGCTGTGGCTAGCCAACTGGTACGTGGACGCGGCGCAAACGGTGGAAGACCTGGGCCGGGCGCGGGAACTGCTGGAATGGGTTTACCGGTACCGGATGGATACCGGGATGCTGCCCGAGCAGGCGCACCCGTACACCGGCGAACCGCTTTCGGTCGCCCCGCTAACGTGGTCGCACGCCACCTACTGCCAGGTGGTCCTGGCCTACCTGGAAAAATGGCATTCCCTCCGGGGCTTGCCAGCGCCGAAACGAACCGATTATCATTAGGGTAGACCCCCATGCCCCCTGACAGGCGACACCACGAAGGATGAAAATGGTGTCGGTGGTGTCCCCGGCTGCGGCTATTGCGTAGCACCAAGCCGCAAAGGGGACACCACGACCGATGACTATTTTCTGGGTAGCTTCGAAGGAGTTCTTAATGTTTATCTTCAAGAGGAGGCGAATACCAGTGTTTGATAACCCGGACGACCGGGAGATGCGCGAACTGATTGAGAAGTGCCGGACGGTGGCAGTGGTCGGCCTGTCGCCAAAGCCGGACCGAGACAGTCACCGGGTAGCCGCCTACCTGCAGTCCCGGGGCTACCGGATTATCCCGGTACACCCCAAGGCCAAAGAGATTCTGGGTGAAAAGGTCTTCTCCCGCCTGGAAGATATTCCCGGACCGGTGGACCTGGTGTATATCTTCCGGCGCAGCGACCAGGTGTTGCCCTTCGTGGAAGCGGCGCTGAGGCTCCGGCCGCAGGTGATCTGGCTGCCGCTCGGGGTGACCAGCGCCGAAGCCGCCGCGCTGGCCCGGGCGCACGGGATCACCCCGGTGATGGACCGGTGCATGCTGATCGAACACCGGCGGCTGCTGGGTGAATAGGAGGCGTCCACCTTGAAAGAATTTGTTCATCTGCATAACCACACCGAATACAGCCTGCTGGACGGGGCGGCCCGGATCAAGGACCTGCTGCACCAGGCGCAGGCGTTCGGCATGCCGGCTCTCGCCATCACCGACCACGGCACCATGTTTGGAACCATCGACTTCTACAAGGCCTGCCACAAAGCCGGGATCAAACCGATCATCGGCTGCGAAGTGTACGTCGCCCCGCGCACCATCCACGACCGCTCGAGAGGGATCGATGACAAGCTGGCCCACCTGGTGCTGCTGGCCGAAAACAAACGCGGCTACCGAAACCTGCTCCGGCTGGTGTCACTTTCTTTCACCGAGGGCTTTTATTACAAACCCCGGGTGGACCGCGAAACGCTGGCCCGGTACGGCGACGGTCTCATCGCCCTGAGCGGCTGCCTGGCCGGGGAAATCCCCGGGGCCATCCTGGCGGGAGACCACGCGCGGGCGCGGCAGATCGCCGGGGAATACCGTGACCTCTTCGGGGACCGCTTCTACCTGGAACTACAGGATCACGGCCTGCCGGGCCAAGTGGAGGTAAACCGGGGGCTGGTGGAGATCGGCAGGGAACTAAACCTGCCGCTGGTGGCCACCAACGACGTGCACTACGTCCGGCGCGAACAGGCCGAAATCCAGGATATCCTCCTGTGCATCCAGACCGGGAAAACGGTGAATGACGCCGGGCGGCTGCGGTTCGAGGGCGACCAGTTTTATTTCAAAAGCGGGGCGGAAATGGCCCGCCTGTTCGGCGAGGTGCCTGGAGCGCTGGAAAACACCGGGGTCATCGCCGCGCGCTGTGCGCTGGAACTGGACTTCGAGTCGGTGCACCTGCCGGAGTACCGGGTGCCGCCCAACTACGACGCCGACCGCTACCTGCAGGAGCTCTGTTACCGGGGCGTAGAGCGCCGTTACCGCCGGGTGGAACCGCACGTCCGGGAGCGGCTGGATTACGAACTCAAAATCATCGCCGAGATGGGGTACAGCTCCTACTTCTTAATCGTCTGGGACTTCATCCGTTTCGCCCGGGAGCGCGGCATCCAGGTGGGGCCCGGGCGCGGGTCGGCGGCCGGCAGCTTGGTGGCTTACGCCCTGGACATCACTAACATCGACCCGCTGGCCTACGGCCTGCTCTTCGAAAGGTTCCTGAATCCGGAGCGGGTATCCCTGCCGGACATCGATATCGACCTCTGCTTTGAACGCCGGGGCGAGGTAATCAACTACGTCTTTGAAAAATACGGCCGGGAATGCGTCGCCCAGATCGGCACCTTCGGCACCATGGCCGCCCGGGCCGCCATCCGGGACGTGGGGCGGGCGTTGGGCATGCCCTACGCCAAGGTCGATCGGGTGGCCAAGCTGATCCCGCTTGAGGCGGGGATGACCATCGAGAAGGCGTTGGCCACGCCCGAACTGGGCGAGGTTTACCGCCGGGACGAAAACGTGCGCCAGTTGGTGGACAAGGCCCGCGCCCTGGAAGGCATGCCCCGGCACGTGTCCATCCATGCCGCGGGCGTGGTGATCGCCAAGGATGAACTGACCACCTACGTGCCCCTGTACCGGACCTCGGACGGGGTAGTGGCCACCCAGTTCGCCAAGGAGGCCATCGAGGAACTGGGGCTTTTGAAGATGGACCTCCTGGGCCTGCGGACGCTGACGGTGATCGGAGACACGGTCGAACTGATCCGGCGCCACCGGGGTGTCCAGCTGGACATCGACGCCATCCCGCTGGACGACCCGGCTACGTACGAACTCCTGGGCCGGGGGGACACCGTGGGGGTGTTCCAGTTGGAGTCCAGCGGCATGCGCAGCATTCTCCGGGAGCTCCGGCCCGAGATGTTCGAAGACGTGATCGCGCTGGTCGCCCTGTACCGCCCCGGCCCCCTGGGCAGCGGGATGGTGGAGGATTTCATCCGGCGCAAGCACGGGGACACCGAGGTGCGGTACCTGCACCCGAAGTTGAAACCGATCCTCCGGGACACCTACGGCGTGATCCTCTACCAGGAGCAGGTGATGCGCATCGCCAGCGACCTGGCGGGGTTCAGCCTTGGCGAGGCCGACCTCTTACGCCGCGCCATGGGCAAGAAAAAGCCGGAGATCATCGCCGGCCTGCGCCAGCAGTTCCTGGACGGCGCCGTGGCCAACGGGGTGGACGAACAAACGGCCAGCCAGATCTTCGACCTCATGGCCTACTTCGCCGGCTACGGCTTCAACAAGTCCCACAGCGCCGCCTACGCGCTGATTGCCTACCAGACCGCCTACCTCAAGGCCAACTACCTGATCGAGTACATGACGGCGCTGTTGACCTCGGTGAAGGACAACGCCGAGAAGGTGGGCGCCTACGTGGAGGAGTGCCGGCAGCTGGGCCTGGAGGTGCTCCCCCCGGACGTGAACGAGAGTAGCCGGGACTTCACGGTGGTGGACGGCCAACGCCTCCGGTTCGGGCTGGCGGGGGTGCGCAACGTGGGGATCAGTGCCGTGAACACCATCATCGAAGCCCGGGAGCGGGGCGGGCCGTTCCGGGACCTCCTGGATCTCTGCACGCGCCTGGACGGGCGGGTGATCAACAAGCGGGTGCTGGAAAGTCTGATCCGCGCCGGGGCCTTGGCCAGCCTGGGTTCCCGGCGGCAGCTCCTGGCGGTGCTGGACGAGGCGATCCACTTAGGTATACGCCTCCAGAAAGAAAAGGAATCGGGCCAGGTGAGCTTTTTCGCGGACTGGGACGAGGCGGCTGCCGGAATCGCCCCCGAGATCTTTCGCCTGCCCGAGGTACCGGAGTTTGCGCGCCACGAGGTCCTGGCCATGGAGAAGGAGATGCTTGGCCTGTACGTCAGCGGACACCCCCTGCAGGAATACCGGGAGCGGCTGCGGGCGGTCACCACGGCATGCGCCGCCGAGATTCCCAACCTGGCGCCCGGGCAGCAGGTGATCCTGGGCGGGCTGGTGGTGGGGGTGAGAACGATTACCACCCGTAAGGGGGACCCAATGTGTTTCCTGACCCTGGAAGACCTGACCGCCCGGATCGAAGTGGTGGTTTTCCCCCGGGTGTACGCCCGCTTCCGCCACCTGCTGTCCCCGGACACGGTGATCCTGGTCAACGGCACCGTTAATAATAATAACGGCGAGGGGAACAAGGTGATCGGGGACTACCTCTCCGACATTAAGCAAAACGCCGAGGCCGGCCTGTTCGGTCGGATTTGACCGCCCGGGGCGCCGGGCGCCGGTTGCCTTTCCTATCCTTGTCAACCAGGTTTTGCGTGTGCTATGATACAGTTTGAAACCAGTTAAAACCAGCGGGGGGCAGGAAATGAGCGAGAGCTGGACCGCAGAATACATAATCATCAAAGCCCTGGAAAACGGAGTCACCATTATGGGCCTTACCCGGGGGCGGGAGACCAAGTTTCACCACACCGAAAAGTTGGACCGGGGTGAAATAATGGTGGCCCAGTTTACGGAGCATACGGCAGCCATCAAGATTCGCGGCCGGGCTGAAGTTTACAGCCGGCACGGGATCATCAGACCTACGGACGACACTATCCAGGGCTAGGTGCTCTGGATATCTTTTTCCGTCATCCGCCAGAAACTTTGGGGCCTGAATCCGAAGCGGGGCCGGCAGGGCCGGCGGCGCCGGGTGTGGTTCAGGCACCGGGAGAGGTGGGAACCGTTTTCGAGCTCTTCAGAAAATCCAAGTACTTTACGGTACAACCGGAGTCCAAGCGGGAGATCCCGGAGGGCCTCTGGATCAAATGCCGTTGCCGGGAGATATTGTTTTCCAAGGACCTGAGCCGCAACTACAAGGTCTGCCAGAAGTGCGGCCATCATTTCCGGCTGACGGCTTGGGAACGCATCGAGCTCACCCTGGATCCGGACAGTTTCGTGGAGTTTGATGCCGACCTGGAGCCGCGGGATATCCTGGAGTTTCCCGGGTACGCCCAGAAGCTGGCCAAGGCCCAGGAAGAGACCGGCCTGCGGGAAGCCGTGGTCACCGGCGAGGGGACCATCGGCGGGCACCGGGTGGTGGTCGTGGTCATGGACGCCCACTTCATCATGGGCAGCATGGGCACGGTGGTCGGCGAGAAGGTCGCCCGGGCCGCGGAACGGGCCCTGGAAAAGCGGGTGCCGCTGGTGGCTTTTTCCGCTTCCGGGGGCGCCCGGATGCAGGAGGGGATCCTTTCCCTCATGCAGATGGGCAAGACGGCGGCCGCCCTCGGCCGGCTGGACCAGGCGGGCCTGCTTTACATTTCCGTATTGACTGACCCCACCATGGGCGGGGTCAGCGCCAGCTTCGGCTTCCTGGGGGACATCATCCTGGCCGAGCCGGGGGCGCTGATCGGATTCGCTGGGCCGCGGGTGATTGAACAGACCATCCGGCAGAAGCTGCCGGATGGATTCCAACAGGCCGAGTTTCTGCAGGAACACGGGTTCGTGGACCTCGTTGTGCCCCGTAACCGGCTCCGGGACACCATCATCAAGATTCTGGGCTTACACCAGCAGGGGGAATAGATCAAGGTGCCGACCGTATTTGATTTTGAGAAACCGATTTACGAGTTGGAAACCAAAATCGCGGAGTTAAAACAGTTCTCTGCGGATAAGGGGCTGAACCTGAACCGGGAGATCGAGGTTTTGGAACAACGGGCACTGGAGCTGAAAAGGTCCACCTACGGCAATCTCACCCCCTGGCAGAAGGTGCTGATCGCCCGGCATCCCAACCGCCTGGGCGCCAGGGACTACATCGACAACTTCTGCACCGACTTCGTGGAACTTCACGGAGACCGGGCCTTCGGCGACGACCCGGCCGTGGTCGGCGGCATCGGCCGGATGAACGGCTACGCGGTCACCGTGGTCGGCCACCAGAAGGGCCGCGACACCAAGGAAAACCTGGTCCGGAATTTCGGCATGCTCCACCCGGATGGCTGCCGCAAGGTACTCCGGCTGATGCGGCAGGCCGAGAAGTTCGGGCGGCCGCTGGTCTGTTTCGTGGATACCCCGGGAGCGCACTGCGGGATCGGCGCCGAGGAGCGCGGGCAGGCCGAGGCCATCGCCAGGAACCTTATGGCGCTGAGCACCCTGAAGGTGCCCATCGTCGTTGTGGTGATCGGGGAAGGGGGCAGCGGGGGCGCGCTGGCGCTGGGAATGGGGGACCGCATCCTGATGCAGGAGCACAGCGTGTTTTCGGTCAGTTCCCCCGAAGCCTGTGCCAGTATCATCTGGAAGGACGCGGGCCGGGCGCGCGAGGCTGCCGAGATGTTGAAACTGACCGCCCAGGACCTGCTGCGTTGGGGCGTGATCGACGAAATCGTCCCCGAACCCCTGGGCGGCGTGCATCGGGACCCGGAGCAGGCCTTGGAGTTGCTGCGGGAAGCACTGTTCCGCCACCTGGACGAAATTTGCCGTTTGGACCGCGGGGAATTGCTGCGTACCCGCTATCATAAATACCGCGCAATCGGAAACTTATAAAGGCAGTAAGGGGGGTCAACCGGAATCCCTCCCGCGGAGGCCAGCGTTGCGCAAGCGGGGAGCGGAAATCAAGGTCCATTTTTGAAGGAGCAACCGACTTTGCAGAGAATCGGGGTTTTGACCAGCGGCGGAGACGCGCCGGGCATGAACGCCGCCATCCGGGCCGTGGCGCGCAAGGCGATCTACCACGGGGTCGAAGTAATCGGAATCAAGCGCGGTTTCGCGGGTTTCATTGAAGCGGACATGGAACCCATGCACGTTGGTTCGGTGGCCGATATCATCCACCGGGGCGGCACGATCCTGCGCACGGCGCGTTCGGAAGAATTCTTGACCCAACCGGGCCGAGCGCGGGCCTACGAAAACGTTAAACGCTTCCGCCTGCAGGGCTTGGTGATCATCGGCGGAGACGGGTCCTTCAAGGGGGCCAGGCAGTTTTACGAAGAATTCCGCCTGCCGGTGATCGGTATCCCGGCCACCATCGACAACGACATCCCTGGAACCGAACTCTCCATCGGTTTCGACACCGCCGTGAACAACGCAGTGGATGCGATCAACAAGATCCGGGACACGGCCACCTCCCACGAACGCCTGTTCATCGTCGAGGTGATGGGGAGAAACTCCGGTTTCATCGCCCTGGAGGCCGGGCTGGCCGGCGGCGCCGAATCCATTCTCCTTCCCGAACTGCCGTTTAGGATCGAGGACGTCTGCCACAAGTTGATGCGCGGGTACCGCCGGGGCAAGCTGCACAGCGTGATCGTGGTGGCCGAAGGCGCCGGCAGCGGCATCGAGATCGGGCGGGAGATCAAGAACATCACCGGTTTCGACACCAAGGTGACTGTCCTGGGCCACCTGCAGCGAGGCGGCACGCCGACGGCGCAGGACCGGGTGCTCGGGAGCCGCCTGGGCGCGCTAGCCGTGGAACTCCTGGTCAACGGGCACCGGAAGCTGGCGGTCGGGGTCCGGAACGGCCGCGTGGGTAGCTGGGACCTGGATCAGTGTCTGCAAGGGGAAAAGGTGATCGACCTGCAGGCCTACAAGTTAGCTGGAATCCTATCAATTTAGGGTGGGGATGGGAACTTTGCGCCACACCAAGATAGTCTGCACTATTGGCCCGGCGTCCGAAAAGGTCGAGGTACTCCGGGACATGCTGGAGGCCGGCATGAACATTTCCCGGCACAATTTCTCTCACGGTACCCACGAGGAACACCGCCGGCGCATTGAAAACGTCCGCCGCGCCGCCGCCGCTGCCGGCCGGGCCGTCGGGATCATGATCGACCTCAAGGGACCCAAAATCCGCATCGGCGAGCTGGAGCCCGAGCCGGTGGTGTTGCGCGCCGGCGACGAATTGATTCTGACCACCGAGAAGGTGAAGGGCAACCGGGATCGGATCCCGGTGGATTACCCGCCGCTGCCACTGGAGGTGCAGCCGGGCAACACCATCCTGCTAGCCGACGGACTGTTGGGCCTCGAAGTGCTGGAGGTCAGGCCGGCGCAGGTGCTCTGCCGGGTCCAGAACGACGCCGAAATCACCAGCCGGAAGGGACTGAACCTGCCGGGCGTTCGCACTTCCATTCCCGCCGTTACCGAAAAAGACATCGAAGACCTCCGTTTCGCCCTGGAACTGGGCTTTGATTTTGTGGCCACTTCCTTTGTGCGCCGGGCGCAAGACATCTTCCCGGTGCGGGAAATCCTGGAGCAGGAGGGGTCCAAGGCCCACATCGTCGCCAAGATTGAGACCTGGGAGGCGGTGGAAAACCTCGACGAAATCATCAAGGTGGCCGACGCCCTCATGGTCGCCCGGGGGGATTTAGGCCTGGAGATTTCGGCGGAGGAAGTACCCCTGGTTCAGAAGCGCATCATCAACAAGTGCAACCGGATCGGTAAACCGGTGATCACCGCCACCCAGATGCTGGAATCCATGATTCACAACCCGCGGCCGACCCGGGCCGAGGCCAGCGACGTGGCCAACGCCATCCTGGATGGTACGGACGCCGTGATGCTCTCGGGGGAAACGGCCGCCGGGGAGTACCCGGTAGCCGCCGTGCGCACCATAGACCGGATCGCCCGGCGGGTGGAAGCCGATCTGCCGTACGCGTCGATGCTGTTGCAGAAGCGCCGGGAAATCTCCCGGCACACGGTGACCGATGCGATCAGCTACGCCACCTGCTCCATCGCCGGCGATCTGGACGCCGCCGCCATCATCACGGCCACCCAAACCGGGTATACCGCCCGGATGGTGGCCAAGTACCGCCCGGGTCGGCCGATCGTGGCGATCACCCCCCGGGAGGACGTGGTCCGGCAGCTCGCCCTGGTCTGGGGCGTGCAGCCGGTGCAGGTGGAAGAGGAGATTGAGGACACCGACCGGATGATTGCGGCTTCGATCCAGGGTGCCCTGGGGGCCGGACTGATCCGGGGAGGCGATCTGGTGGTGATTACGGCGGGCGTGCCGGTGGGTATGCACGGGAGTACCAACCTGCTGAAAGTGCACACCGTCGGCAACGTTTTGGCGCGGGGCACCGGGATCGGCAACCAGGCGGTGACCGGCAGCATCAAGGTGGCGCTCACCGCCGAGGAGGCGGTGGCAAAAATCGGGCCCGGAGACATCCTGGTCGCCCGGACAACGGACCGGGATTACGTGCCGGCGATCGAGAAGGCGTCCGGGGTGATCACCGAGGCGGGCGGCTTGACTTCGCACGCCGCGGTGGTGTGCCTGCAGTTCGGCCTGCCGGTGATCGTGGGTGTGCCCGACGCCACCCGCGTTCTGAAGGACGAAACCATCGTCACCATTGACGCCCTGCGCGGGCTGATCTACGGCGGCGCGGCTCGGGTGTTGTGATTCCCTCCTAATTTCTGCCGCGGATTTGGACGACTCCAGCGGGCATCATAAGTTAGGGGGGGGATGCCCTTGGAGTCGATCCTCGACTGCCTAGCAGCGCTCGGACTGGGCGGCGTAGTGCTCGGGACGGTGTTGGAGGCCCTGGGGGTGCCTTTTTTCCCGGGGGCGGTGGTCATGATCCTGGCCGGCATCCTGGTGCACCAGGGCACCCTGAGTTTTCCGGTCACCCTCGGCGCCGCTTTCACCGGTTACACCACCGGTTCGGTGCTGGCTTACGTAGTGGGAAAGAATGTAGGGACCCCTTTCTTCCAGCGCTACGGCCGCTTCTTGCGCCTCCCGCCGGAAAGGCTGCTGCAAGCGCAGGCCCTGCCGGCGTACTCGGTGGGCCTGTTCGTCCTCCTGGGGCGGTTTATCCCCGGACTGGGCAACCTGACGCCTTATCTCGCCGGGCTGACCCACCTGCAGATGGGCTGGTTTCTGGTTTATAATTCCCTGTTCGCCCTGGGCTGGGGCACAGTGTACCTGGGGGTGGGGATGTTTTTCGGCTCCCGGTGGCCGGCGATCCTGGCGTTTATTGAACCGCGCCTGCTGGGATTTGCCGTGCTGGGGGGGCTGTCGGTGCTGGCCGTAATCCTGTATCTCGACGGGAAACGGCGATTCCGGGTCTAGGCCGGGGAAGTCGTTCACGGCGATTGAATCGTTGCGCAGGTGAGGATGAAAATCGGGGTCTATTTTCGTTGCGCAGGTGAGGATAAAAATTTGGGTTTATTTTTCCGGATGCGTCAGGATCTGGACCGGGCACAGAAGGCCTTGATACAATTGCCCTTGGAACCGCGGAAAAGGTCCTTGAATAGTTGATCGAAAGCCTCTTTACTCAGGTACAGGAGCCCGCCCAGGTTGGCCAGGCTGCCGTTGACGAACAGGTTGAAATAAACGGAGCCGTCGACCTCTTTGACCACGGTGAGCGTGTAACGGTTCATCCGTGCATTCCTCCCCCCGTACATTATATCGCCCGGGGTGCCTATTCTTCTACTCGTTAGATAGATTCTGCTGAAAAACTCAGTCTGTCGTGCTGAGGATTATCGGAGGTCACATTGGGAGCTTATTCAAGGAACGAGCGAAGCCGAGGAATAGCGGCGACCGACTGTCTGAGGCCGCGAAGCGGGCGAGCCTCTAACGCCGCCCGAGGCGAGCGAGTTCATTCCTTAGTGCGGACTCGAGTAGCCGGAGATAATGCCTCAGCACGGCAGACGACGAGGTATAGATAGGCTTTTTATTCGCCGGAAGAGGAGCCCGGCCGCCGGGTGCCGAAACTTGTCCCAAACGGAAAAGGAGGGGCCTTAAGATTGAAATACCTGGTACTGGTTGGGGACGGCATGGCTGACGAGGCCCGCCCCGAGTTGGACGGCCGGACCCCGCTGCAGTATGCCCGGACGCCGCACATGGATCTGGTGGCCGCCGGCGGGGAGCTTGGCCTGGTGCGGACGGTGCCGGAAGGTTACCCGCCGGGAAGCGACGTGGCCAACCTGGCGGTGCTGGGCTACGATCCGCGCCGGTACTACACGGGCCGGGCACCCCTGGAAGCGGTCAGTATGGGCATCGGCCTAGAGGAGGCGGACGTGGCCTTCCGGTGCAACCTGGTCACCCTGTCCGAGGCTGGGCGTTACGAAGACCGGGAAATGGTTGATTACTGCGCCGGGGAGATCAGTTCCGGGGAGGCCCGGCAGCTGATCGAACACCTGGACGCGCAGCTCGGATCGGACGAGCTGCGGTTTTACCCCGGGATCAGCTACCGCCACCTGCTGGTCTGGCGCGGGGGACCGGCCGACACGGCGCTCATCCCGCCCCACGACATCCCGGGCCGGGTGGTGAAGGATTACCTGCCGGCCGGGGCCGGCGCCGAGGTGCTGGGCGGCCTGATGACCGAGAGCAGCAAGCTTCTCCCGGCCCATCCGGTCAACCGGGAACGCCGGGCGCGGGGCCTGCGGGAGGCCAACTCGATCTGGTTCTGGGGCCAGGGCCGGCGCCCGGCGTTGCCGCCGTTTTACGACCGCTATCGGCTGGCGGGCGCGGTGATCTCGGCGGTGGACCTGGTCAAGGGGATCGGCCTTTGTGCGGGCTTGGACCGCATCGAGGTAGAAGGAGCAACCGGCAACATCCACACCAATTTCCGGGGCAAGGCCGAGGCGGCGCTGGCGGCGCTGGCGGACGGCCTGGACTTCGTGCTGATCCACGTAGAGGCGCCGGACGAAGCCAGCCACCAGGGTGATTTAGCCACCAAGATCCGGGCGATCGAGGAGATCGACCGGCAGGTGCTGGGCGAGGTGCTGTACGGTCTCAAGGAACTGGGACCGTTTCGGGTCATGGTCCTGCCGGACCATCCCACGCTCCTGCGCACCAGGACGCACTCCGCCGACCCGGTCCCGTTCGCCAGCATGCGGGACGGCCGGCTAAAACGGCGGTCCGGGCCGACCTTCGACGAGGTTTGCGCCGCGCGGAGCGGGCTGTTTGTCCCGTTCGGCCACGAATTGATGGCGAGATTCGTCGGTCCGTAGCCCGCACGGGGGGCGGACGTGGGCAATAAAAAACCCCCCCGGATCCGGGGGAGGCTGTTGGTTCCTCTGGTGCCGAAGGTGGGAGTCGAACCCACACGGGAAACCCCACGCGATTTTGAGTCGCGCGCGTCTGCCAGTTCCGCCACTTCGGCTTACTACTGAATGATTATACCACGACCCCGGGGTTCGGGCAAGAAACCGGTGGTGGGTGGTAGTGTACAGTTTAAGTAGGCAACCGAGGGGATAGTATGTACATATTCCGTGGGAATAAGGTAAAATAGGGGTAAACATCTTGCCTTGTATTGTAAAGGAGGTTTGTACGATTGAAGGAAAAGGTTGAAGCCGTCATCAACCAGGTTCGTCCCTATCTCCAGCGGGACGGCGGGGACGTGGAGCTGGTTTCCGTGGAAGACGACGGGGTAGTCAAGGTCAGGCTGAAGGGGGCTTGCAGCGGGTGACCGATGGCTACAGTCACCCTCAGGCAGGGGATTGAGCGGTCGCTCAAGGAAGCAGTGCCCGAAGTAAAACGTGTGGTTCAGGTATTCTAACCCCCGCCCAGCGGGGGTTTTCACCTTATGTTTTAGCAAATTGTGGTACCAGGGGCCGTTTAAGGCCCTCTAGTGGTGATTTCCTTGACAGGAAAGAGGTAAATCGATTACAATTATTTTTGGGAGAAAATAGTATTGGCATTTGCCTGATCGGTTTGATGATAAATAACCGAATATGGGGTCACGGGAGCGTACGCTGGGACGCATGCCGGGGATTTCTTGTGGTGAATGCCAGTCATTTTCTGCCGGGGAAACCTCGGCTTTTTATTTACATTAAACTACCAGGAGGTGAAATTGTTGCCTGAAACCGCAGCACTGATAATCGCCTTTGTCGCCGTACTTGTTGCTTTTAGCGGCGGGTATTTCCTGCGCAAATTCCTGGCCGAAATGAAGATTTCCTCGGCGGAGGAACGGGCCAGGAAACTCCTCGAGGAAGCGAACCGCGAAGCCGAAGCCAAGAAGCGGGAAGCCGTGATTCTGGCCAAGGAAGAAATCCTGAAGCTGCGCAACGAGGTGGAACGGGACAGCCGGGAACGGCGCGCCGAACTGCAGCGCCAGGAACGCCGCCTAGTCCAGAAAGAAGAAGGCCTGGACCACAAGCTGCAGGTGTTGGAAAAGAAAGAAGAAGCGCTGGGAAAGAAAGAAGCCGAACTGGCCCGGCTGCAGGATGAGCTCAAAGCGCTGTACCACAAAGAGGTGCAGGAGTTGGAGCGGATATCCGGCCTGTCCACCGAGGAAGCCCGGCTAATCCTGCTGCAGGAAGTGCAGCAGGAGATGCAGCAAGAAATCGCGTTGCTGATCAAGGAAAAGGAGACCAAGGCCAAGGAGGAAGCCGACCGCCGGGCGCGGGACATCATTTCGCTAGCTATTCAGCGCTGTGCCGCCGACCACGTTGCTGAATCCACGGTGTCGGTGGTTCCGCTGCCCAACGAGGAAATGAAAGGGCGCATCATCGGACGCGAGGGCCGTAACATCCGGGCCTTTGAAACCCTGACCGGGGTTGACCTGATCATTGATGATACGCCGGAGGCGGTGATCCTGTCCGGTTTCGACCCCATCCGCCGGGAAACCGCCCGGCTGGCGCTGGAAAAGCTCATCGCCGACGGACGGATTCACCCCGCGCGGATCGAAGAAATGGTGGAGAAGTCCAGGAAGGAAATGGAGGTACAGATCCGGGAAATCGGGGAGCAGGCGGCTTTCGAGGCCAACGTGCATGGGCTGCACCCGGATCTCGTCAAGCTGCTGGGGCGGTTGAAGTACCGCACCAGCTACGGTCAGAACGTGCTGAAGCATTCGGTTGAGGTGGCCTACCTGGCGGGCCTGATGGCCGCCGAACTCCGGGCGGACGAGAAGTTGGCCCGGCGGGCCGGTTTGTTGCACGATATCGGCAAGGCGGTGGATCACGAAATGGAAGGACCGCACGTGACCATTGGCGTGGACCTGGCCAAGAAGTATGCGGAGCGGCCGGAAGTGATTCACGCGATTGCCGCCCACCACGGTGATGAAGAACCGGAGACCGTAGAGGCGGTGCTGGTGCAGGCGGCCGACGCCATTTCGGCGGCGCGGCCGGGAGCGCGGCGGGAAACCATCGAGGCGTACATCAAGCGGCTCACTAAACTTGAAGAAATTGCCAACTCCTTCCCGGGAGTTGATAAAGCCTATGCCATTCAGGCCGGGCGCGAGATCCGGATCATGGTTAAACCGGACAAGGTAGATGACCTGGGAGCGGTGCGCCTGGTGCGGGACATCGTCCGGAAGGTGGAAAACGAACTTGAGTACCCGGGTCAGATCAAGGTGGTCATCATTCGGGAGACCCGGGTGGTCGAGTATGCGAAATAGACTCAAAGCCAGAAGAGCTGGAATAGGGGAATAACGGTGCAACTGCTGATGATCGGCGACGTAGTGGGCCGGCCGGGACGGAGGGCCTGCCGGGTCGAGCTGGGACCCCTGATCCGGGAGCACGGGATCGACCTGGTAATCGCTAACGGCGAGAACGCGGCCGGCGGTAACGGGATTACCCGGGAGGTGGCAAATGAGCTTTTTGCCTGTGGAATCGACGTGCTCACCATGGGAAATCACGTCTGGGCCAAGAAAGAAATCCTGAACTTTATTGACGAGGAACTCCGCATCCTCCGGCCGGCGAACTATCCTCCCGGCACGCCCGGGGTAGGTTACACCTGCTACCGCGGCCGCAACAACCTGAAGGTCGGGGTGGTGAACGTATCGGGTCGCGTGTACCTGGCCAACCTGGAATGCCCGTTCCGCGCCATGGACCGGATTATTGAAGATCTGCGCCAGTACACGCCCCTGGTCGTCGTCGACTTTCACGCCGAGGCCACGTCCGAAAAGATCGCCCTGGGCTGGTATCTCGACGGTCGGGCGAGTGCTGTGCTGGGCACGCACACCCACGTGCAAACGGCGGACGAGCGGGTCCTGCCCGGCGGCACCGCCTATATCTCGGACGTGGGGATGACCGGGCCGCGGGATTCGGTGATCGGGGTGAAGACCGAAAACGTGGTGCAGAAGTTCCTGACCCAAATGCCCCGGCAGTTTCAGGTGGCCAGCGGTCCCTACCAGTTCAACGCGGTGCTCTTGACCCTGGACCCGGTTTCGGGGAAGGCTTTGGACATCCGGCGCCTGCAAAGATACGAGCAAATATCCTAAATATATTTTTCCAAATGCGTTAAAGGAATTTTTTAGACATTGGCGAATAGCATCTTAAATGGTGAAGTTGTAGTTGTCGCGATGACCGAAGCCTTTAAGGAGGTAGCGAGATGGAGGTTTTAAAGGTTTCAGCAAAGTCCAATCCAAACTCCGTAGCCGGGGCCCTGGCGGGGGTTTTGCGCGAGCGTGGCAGCGCGGAACTCCAGGCGATCGGCGCCGGGGCGATCAACCAGGCAGTTAAGGCGATCGCGATCGCGAGAGGGTTTGTAGCGCCCAGCGGTATGGACCTGATTTGTATTCCGGCGTTCACCGATATCATGATTGACGGGGAAGAGCGGACGGCGATCAAACTCATCGTCGAACCCCGTTAAAGCGAGGTCCCTGTTGATGTCCAGCCCCGAAATAGCAGGGTTGGCCCGGGAAAACAGGATGATTGTGGACGCCCACTGCGACACCCTGTCGGTGATCGTGGATAAAGGGCGTCTGTTTCACTGTGAGACTAGGGAAGGGCACCTTGACCTGCCCCGTCTGCTGCGGGGAGGGGTCAAGGTGCAGTTTTTTGCGGCCTTCGTGCACCCCCAGTTCCGGGGCGGCTACCTGCGGCGCACCCTGACCCTGGTAGACGCTTTTTACCGGAGGGTTGCCTCGCCCCCGGGGGTTGCGGTCATCTTGGGGAATAATGATCTTGAGCACGTCTTGGACGGTGGTCCCGACCGGTTGGGCGCGCTGCTGGCGGTGGAGGGCGGGGAGGCCCTGGAAGGCAGTATCGCCGTGCTGCGCACGCTGTACCGGTTGGGGCTGCGCTGTCTCGGCCTGACCTGGAACGGCCGGAACGAACTGGCGGACGGCGTGGGCGAAGCCGGCACGGGCGGCGGCCTGACCGCTTTCGGACGCACGGTAGTGGCGGAACTGAACCGCCTGGGCATCCTGGTCGATCTGGCCCACATTTCCGAACGGGGTTTCTGGGACGTGCTGGAAATATCGGCGGCACCGGTGATCGTTTCCCACGCCAACGCCCGGTCCCGCTGCGACCACCCGCGCAACCTCACCGACGCCCAGATCAGGGTGCTGGCCGCCCGGGGCGGGGTGATCGGGATCACCTTCGTGCCCGGTTTCGTGCACGCTGAGACGCCTTGCCTGGAGCGGGTCCTGGACCATATCGAGCACGTGGTGCAGCTGGTTGGCCCGGACTGCGTGGGTCTCGGTTCGGACTTCGACGGGTTCCCCGGGCGCCTCCCCGGACTGGAACACGCCGGGCGGCTGGGAAATCTGGCCGCAGGCCTGGAAAAACGGGGTTTTGCCGAGCCGGAAATAGACAAAATCCTGGGGGGCAACCTCCTCCGGGTACTGAAACAGGTTTTAACCCAGTAGGTGAAGAAGTGCCGGCGGATCTGCACGTACACACCACGGCTTCGGACGGCACCGAGTCCCCGGAACGGGTGGTGCGGTTGGCCCACGCCCTGGGCTTGGACGCGGTGGGGATCACCGACCACGATACGGTATGCGGCGTGGCCCCCGCCCAGGAGGCCGCGCGTTCCCTGGATTTGGAGGTGGTGCCCGGCATCGAGATCAACACCGACTACCAGGGCCGGGAAATCCATATCCTGGGTTATTACATCGACCCCGGGGACGCGGCCTTCCGCGCCCGGATCAGGGAGTTGGCCGGGGCGCGGGCCCGGCGGGTGGAGCGGATCGTCGACCGGCTGCGGTCCCTGGGGCTGGCCGTCACCATGGACGACGTACTCCGGGTGATCGGGGGGGCCAGCCCGGGCCGTCCGCACGTCGCGGCGACCCTGGTCCGCCTGGGCATCGTAGGTGACCGGCAGGAGGCCTTCGATCGGCTGATCGGCCGCGGTTGTCCCGGTTATGTGCCGCGGGAAAAGTTCTCACCGGTCGAGGCCATCAGCCTGATCCGGCGGGCCGGCGGGGTGCCGGTGCTGGCGCATCCGGCAACGGCCGAAGCGGACCACCTGATTCCCGAGCTGGTGCAGGCGGGGCTGGCCGGGCTGGAGGTTTACCACCCGGAACACGGTGCGGCGCAGGTCGTCCACTACCGCGAGGTGGCCGCAAAATTCCGACTGCTGGCGACCGGGGGATCGGATTTCCACGGCTACGCCATCCATGCCCACCTGGGAGAGGTGGTAGTCCCTACGGAGGTGGTGGCGGCACTCAAACTCCAGGCGCGGACATAGTCTATCACGACCGGTTATTACATAAACTAGGGGTGAAAATACTTCGTTCTGGAGGCCAACAGGTGCCGCACGATCTTGATTACCTGGAAAAGCGGGTCCGGGAACTGGAGGATAAGCTCCTGCAGCTGCGGTTAAGCCGGCGGGTGCTGATGCTGCTGCTGGAAAGGCAGGAGCAGGAAAAAGCCAGCTTTCTCGAACGGCTCGAACGGGAAAACCGGCGGCTGATGCGCACCAACTACCAGTATGCCCAGAGCCTGCGCCAAAAGAACCGGCAGATTCACGAACTGGAGTCCCGGCTGCAGATAATCAGCGGCGAGAAATCGGGGCATTAAACTACTTATCCACAAAACTATGCACATATTGGGAATTACTTGCAACTCACTCATAACATGGTAGTTCAGGGTGGGGCCGGTTTGGCTCTCTTTTTTTTCTTGCGCTTTGTATGCTATAATTCGGGTCAAGAGGGGAGAGAGCGGTTTGCGCATCGCGGTAATTGACGGCCAGGGGGGCGGCATCGGGAAACACCTCACCGAGAAACTGCGGAAGGAACTCCCGGAAGATACGGAAATCCTCGCGCTGGGCACAAACGCGTTGGCCACCGCGGTGATGCTGCGGGCGGGCGCCAACGAAGGGGCGAGCGGGGAGAACGCGGTGGTGATCAATGCCAGAAAAGTGGACCTGATCGTGGGCCCCCTCGGGATCGTCGTCCCCAATTCAATGCTGGGCGAACTGACCCCCAGGATGGCCGAGGCCATCGCCGAAAGCCCCGCGCCCAAGCTGCTTTTGCCCCTGATCCCGGGCCAGATTGCCATCGTGGGGTTGAAGTCCGAACCGCTGCCGCACCTGATCGAAGAACTGGTCCGGAGGGTGCGGGACATGTGGACCTGACCGGTATGCTTTTCGGTAGCAAAGGATGAATTGCGTGGGGTGCAAGCTATTCCTTGTCCGGCACGGTGAAACCCTGTGGAATCACGCGCTCCGTTACCAGGGTCACGCCGACGTTCCGCTCAGCCGGTCCGGCATGGACCAGGCCCGGGCCCTGGCCAAACGGTTGGCGGCCCAGCGTTTCGCCGCTTTTTACGCCAGCGACCTGCAGCGGGCTTACGCCACCGCCCGCATCCTGGCGGAGCCGCACGGCGCGACCGTGCACAAGGTGCCGGAACTACGCGAAATCAACTTTGGCGACTGGGAGGGGCTGACCCGCGAGGAGATCATCAAGCTCTATCCCGACCTCTCCCGGCAGTGGTGGTCCAGGCCGTTCGACACCCGCCTGCCGAACGGGGAGACGCTGAATGAAGTGGCGGCCAGGGCGGCGGGCGCGCTGCAGAAAATCGCCGTCCGGCACCCGGACGACCAGGTGGTGGTGGTTGCACACGGCGGCACCATCCGGGCCGGTATCGCCCGGCTGATCAACATGGACTTGAACCAGTACTGGCGCCTCCGCCAGGACAATGCCGCCCTGAACATCGTCGAAATGTTCGCCCCCGGCCGGGCCCAGTTGCTGTTGTTCAACGACACCTGCCACCTTTAGCCCCGGCGTTTTGCTCCTATCCCAGTAATGGTGCAAAATGGATTCGAGAATTGACACCCGGGCCTCCCGGGTGCTATAATGGTTGAAGTACAGCTAGCGCTGAGTTCTCAGGATGCGAGAAGCGGGGGACCCACAAATTGGGGTGAATCCCGGTGCCGGACCGGTGCCGGGTAGGGTTACCTTCCGGCCCGAACCCGTCAGCTAACCTCGTAAGCGTGGGAAGACGGAGCGTAGGCAGCCTTGAAACAAAGGCTTATCTGTTTGTGCGCTTCCCCCGGAAACTGTAGAACTCCCGGGGTTTTGTTTTGCCGAAGTGGCGCAAAGGGGGTGTTCTTGTGGCCACGGACAGAATCAACGGCAGTTTCCTGACGGCCGAGGAAGAAAGAAAGCAGTCCCTGAAGCGGGCCGGCGAGCTGAAGCAGCGGATCGCTGATTATCTGGCCGCCAGAGATTCGATTCCCTGCGGCCGGGAGTGGGCCGACCGGATTGACGCGCACAAAAGCAAGCTTTTGCAACTGCTGGGCGGCACCGAGGATGACTGGCGGAACTGGCGCTGGCAGATGAAAAACCGCATCACCGAGGTCGAATTGCTGGCCCGTTTCGTGGGGTTGGCTCGGCAGACCATCCGCGACATCGAGCGGGTTTCCCGGCAGTACCGGTGGGCGATTTCTCCCTATTATGCCGCGGTGATGGCCGCGGGGGGCGTTGGGGGGCCGATCTGGCGCCAGGCGGTGCCTTCGGCCGCCGAAATCACCGACTCCCACGGCAGCTTCGATCCCATGGCCGAGCGGCTCACCGCCCCGGCCCCGGGCATAACCAGGCGTTATCCGGACCGCCTGATCATTAACGTAACCAACCAGTGCGCCATGTACTGCCGGCACTGCCAGCGGCGGCGGAACATCGGGGAGATTGACCGCCACCAGCCCCGGCGGGTCCTGGAGGCGGCGCTCGACTATATCCGGGCCAACCCGGAAATCCGCGACGTGCTGATTACCGGGGGCGACGCCCTGCTGCTCAGCGACGCTACGCTGGATTGGCTACTGGGCGAACTGCACCGCATCGAACACGTAGAAATCAAACGGCTGGGCACCAGAACACCGGTCACCCTGCCGCAGCGGATCACCCCCGAGTTGTGCGCGATTCTGGACAAGTATCCGCCAATCTACATCAACAGCCAGTTCAACCACCCCCTGGAGGTAACGCCCGAGGCCGCTGCAGCCTGTAGCCAGCTGGTCAAGGCCGGCGCGGTGCTGGGCAACCAGGCCGTCCTGCTGAAAGGGGTCAACAACGACCCCCACGTGATGAAAAAGCTCAACCACGAGCTGCTGCGGGTGCGGGTGCGGCCCTACTACCTCTTCCACGCCAAGGCCGTGCGCGGTACCAGCCATTTCATCACCTCGGTGGACGAGGGACTGGCGATTATGGAAAAACTGCGCGGTTACACTTCCGGTTTGGCGGTGCCGACCTACATCATCAACGCGCCCGGGGGTTACGGCAAGACGCCGGTACTGCCCCCCTACGTCCTGGAGCACAGCCCGGACAAACTGATCCTGCGCACCTGGGAAAACCGGATCATTCCTTATCCTAACGGTTGATAACCGCTGAACCCCGCCCGGCGCAGGTTTCATGGCGCGCTCCCGCCAATTCATGCCGCTTTCCCGTACTAGGTCCCGGTTGGGACCGCATAGGATTACCAAAAGCGGATGGAGGGCGGGGCGGTGGACGGACTCTGGCCCAAACTGGTCCTGATTTTTTTTACCGCCTGCGGCATGATCCTGGGCGCTTCGATTCTCGGCGCGCTGGGGGCCTCCCTGGTTCGGGAGCCCCCGGTGACCGTCATGCTGCGCATTGCCCAGGAAGTGAAGATCTGGGCGATCGCGGCTGCCATCGGCTCCAGTTTTTACATTTTTGAGGCCTTCGAATCGGGCATCTTCCGGGGCGAGGTGTCCGCGGTAATCAGGCAGCTGTGCTACGTGTTAAGCAGCCTGGCGGGGGCGCAGCTGGCCTACGTACTGATCCTGGCGCTTACCGGCGGTGGCCGCGAGTGAAACGGGCCCTGCGGGTGCTGGGCCTCCTGCTGCTGGGTGCCCTGCTCGGGGCCAGCGCCATGTCGGTGCACACCGGCCGGCAGATCGAGCAGTTGATGTACTCGGTACGCGTGCTGAACGAAGAACTGGCGGCAGCGCGGCAGGAAGCGGACGAACTCCGAGCCAGCCTCTCCTCCGAGCGGCAGCAGGTGATAACCGGGATCAAGGTGGATATCGGCTTCGCCGACGACCTAACCGCCCACGAGGAACGGGAAACGCGACTGGCCATCGAAAAGAAGGTCAAGGAGTGGCTGGAGCCGCTTTACGGAGAGGAACTGAACAAGCTGAACCCCCGGCTGGTGCCCCGGATCATCGACGGCCGGGACGTCAAGGTGGAACACAAGCGGTTCCGGCTCACCACCCGGATCGTGTTCATCGGGGAGGAGGTCCTCGTCTTCGTGGAGGCCGCCATCCCGCCGCCCGGGGAACGCGAACAAACCCGCCCATAAAACCCTCCCATTCCGGTTAACCTAAAAAAGGGGACAGGCTACTTTTTTAGCACTCTAAAAGGTAGTCTGCCAAAAAACATGCCTGTCCCCTTTTCTGGCAGTCTAAGGGGGAGTCTGCTAAAAAGTAGTCTCTTTATTTGGGGGGAGCTGAGAAGGATGGACATCCACGAGTCGGAAACTTGGGCGCGGGTTCCCTGGAGCACGCAGCCCAGCCTACAGCTGAAAACCGAGGAAGTGGGCGTGGACTTTGACCGGTTCATCGAGGGCCTGCGCCTGAACCGGACCGACGCCGAAATGGCCCGCGAGTTCGGGGTGTCGGCCGGCGTGATCGCCAACCTACGCGAACACTTCATGCGCTTCGGGATCGACTCGGTGCAAGGCCAGGACTGACAGTTATATTGGTCGATTTACATTAGTCGATTGGCAGGCTTGTCCCCGCTGTGCTATAATGTTCGGCATAACCTTACTTTTGGGGGGCGGGCTTTTAGTGTTCCCGGAACGGTTTATACAGGAAGGCCTGACATTCGACGACGTACTCCTGGTCCCGGCGGCCTCGGAAGTGCTTCCGGCGGAAGTGGACACGGCGACCAGGTTAACCCGCAACATTACCCTGAACATTCCCCTGATGAGCGCCGGCATGGATACCGTGACCGAGGCGCGGATGGCGATCGCCCTGGCCCGCGAGGGCGGTATCGGCGTGATCCACCGGAATATGAGCATCGAGAAACAGGCGCTCGAAGTGGACAAGGTGAAGCGGTCCGAACACGGCGTGATCACCGACCCCATCTACCTCTCCCCGAGCAACACCCTCCAGGAAGCGGCCGTGCTGATGGAGCGGTACCGCATCTCCGGCGTGCCGGTGACCGTGAACGGGAAGCTGGTCGGCATCATCACCAACCGGGACATCCGCTTCGTGCAGGACTTCAGCGGCCCGATCGAGCCGGTGATGACCAAGGAAAACCTGATCACCGCGCCGGTGGGGACCACGCTGGACGAGGCCAAGGAGATCCTGCGCCGGTACAAGATCGAGAAACTCCCGCTGGTGGACGAGGAGAACAACCTGCGCGGCCTGATCACCATTAAGGATATCGAAAAGCTGCAGAAGTACCCGCGGGCGGCCAAGGATTCCCAAGGCCGGTTGCGGGTGGCCGCGGCCGTCGGGGTAGCCAAGGATTTCATGACCCGGGTGGACGCCCTGGTCAACGCCAAGGTGGACGCCATCGTGGTGGACACCGCGCACGGCCATTCCCGGCGCGTGCTTCAGGCGGTGTCTAAGATCAAGAATAAGTACCCGGACAAGTGCGTCATCGCCGGCAACGTGGCAACGCCTGAGGGCACCCGGGACCTGATCCTCGCCGGGGCGGACGCCGTAAAGGTGGGCATCGGGCCCGGTTCCATCTGCACCACCCGGGTCATCGCCGGGATCGGGGTGCCGCAGATCACCGCGGTGTACAACTGCGCCGCGGAGGCGGCCAAACACGACGTGCCGATTATCGCCGACGGCGGCGTGAAATACTCCGGCGACATCGTGAAGGTCATCGCCGCCGGGGCGGACGCGGTGATGCTGGGGAGCCTCCTAGCCGGCACCGAGGAGAGCCCAGGCGAGATCGAGATTTACCAAGGGCGGAGCTACAAGGTATACCGGGGGATGGGTTCCCTCGGGGCCATGCACCAGGGTTCCAGCGACCGCTACTGCCAGGAGGGCGCCGGCAAGCTGGTGCCCGAAGGGGTGGAAGGACGGGTGCCCTTCAAGGGCCCGCTGTCGGAAACCGTCTACCAGCTGGTCGGCGGGCTGCGCTCCGGCATGGGCTACTGCGGCGTGCGGAATATCCAGGAACTGAAGACCAGGACCAAGTTCGTCCGCATCACCAGCGCCGGCCTCCTGGAGAGCCACCCGCACAACGTGACCATCACCAAGGAGGCCCCGAACTACAGCCTGCGCTAGTGAGCCGGACCGAACCGGCACCGTTGGCAAACAGTTTACAAAAACCCCCCGCCTTGGCGCGCGGGGTTTTGGTTTTGTAGAACGGTGTAAGAAAAAATTTTGAAGAAATTACCTTCTCCCGCAAGGGTTTGGGACCCCGAACGCGGAAGTAATTGTAAGGACCTGGCAGTCATAGCAAAAGGAGGGAGAAGGTGAGTATCGAGGCGAACGGCACGCTCCATTCCCTGACGGACGTGCTGAAGCGGACCCTGTACTTCTTTGAGGCCATGTCGGCCAAGGAACTGGCGCCTTACGTCCGGCGCAAGATGTTGCAGGATTATTCCCTGACCCAGGTGGAAGAGAAGGTGTTTCTCTGCCTGCGGCAGCACAGCTGCTTCACCCAGGGCGAGGACAAGCTGTGGCGGTTGAATCTCCAGGGCCACCCGGAAAACGACCGGTTTTACCACCTGCTGCTCAAGCGCCAGGAACCCTCGAACCTGTGGGAGGTAGCCAGCACGGGCGGGAACAAAAGCGGGAATAAGAAAAAGAAGCTGAAGCGGATGATCGTCGAGGAGGCCAACCTGATCCAGGACGGGCGGTTCATCCAGCTCAGCGACGGCACCTGGGGCCTGACCGAATGGGACACTGACACCGGCAACTACCCCCTGAAACACCTGATCATCAAGGCCTTCCGCCTGCATCCCGGAGGGCTGTCCCTGCCCCAGGTCGTGAGCGTGGTGAACAAGTGGCGGCTGACCACCGAAACCGCGGTGGAAGCGATCCTCCGGAAGTTCCCCTACTTCGAACTCCAGGGCAACAGCCTGTGGAGTTACAACCAGGCCGCCCACCGGGTTTACGACGACGTGATGAAGAAATACCTGGGCCTCCTGCGGGACCAGAAAAAGCGCTGGCAGTGGGAACGGGAACAGTGGCAGCGGAAGTACCAGCAGGTCCAGACCCAGCTGCAGGAACTGTCTGCGGCGCAGAAAGAGGCCGCGGCCGCCGTGGCGGCCCACGCCATCGTGCGGGACCAGCGCGACCACCTGGCCACCCAGTTGTCCGAAAAAGACCTGCTGCTGTCCCTGCGGAAAAAGGAAATCCTGTATTACCAGGAACAGGTGCGGAAGCTGGAATCCAAGGCCAACAGCATTCTCTACCAGTGCCGCCTGTGGGTGCAGCGCGCCCGGTCGGGCCAGGAGGAGCTGGCGCGCCTGCGAGAGACGCTGGAGGCGACCCGGAACAACCTGGAGGGGATGTTCACCAAGCTCCAGCAGTACCGGGAAACCAACCGGGAGCAAAAAGCCCGCCTCGCCCAGTTGAAGGAGGAACACAGCACCCGGGTGGCCGAACTGCAGGGCGAGATCATCGAACTCAAGGTGCGGCTGGACAAGGAGAAATTCGCGGCCAACCGCCGGGAAAAGGCGCTGCACGAGGAAATCGAACGGCTGCAGGGCGACCTGAAGGACGCCCTGGAAGCCGGGGAAGACCTGCAGCGTTCGGTGCGGTTCCTGCAGGACGAAGTGGCCCGGACCCGGGGTGAATACCGCCGGCTCCAGCGGGTTACGCACCATCCCCTGGTGCGCCTGGCCGCCCGGATTCTGGCGCTGGTGGAGCGGCTGCGTCCCAGTATTTAGGTGTACACCCTTAAACCCCGGTCGCGGGCCAGCTGGATCGCCGCGCGCAGTTCCTCCTTGGTGGACCGCCGGTCCAGCGGCGGGAAACGCCGCGCCCGGTAGGCCGGGTAATACTGGCCCATGATGTTAAGGAAACAGTTCGGAGAAATCTCCGCGGCCAGGAAATCGACCAGCGCGGCGGTGCCGGCCAGTCCTCCGGGCAGTACCAGGTGGCGCACCAAGAGGCCCCGGGTGGCGATGCCCCGGCGGTCGGTCACGAGATCCCCCACCTGCCGCTGCATCTCCCGGAGGGCGGCCCGGACCACCGCGGGGTAGTCCTCGACCCCCGACAACCGCCGGGCGACCTCGGGGTCCATATACTTCACGTCCGGCATGTAGATG
Organism: Candidatus Desulfopertinax cowenii; assembly: GCA_001899445.1. GTDB lineage: Bacteria > Bacillota > Desulfotomaculia > Desulfotomaculales > Desulforudaceae > Desulfopertinax > Desulfopertinax cowenii. The sequence continues at coordinate 129,235 of MPOA01000003.1, forward strand.
TCCACGATCCCGTCCAGGAGCTTGAGCGTCTCCTGGGAATCGTACCCCCCGGTGTTGTACACCAGCGGCACCCCGAGCCCCCGGCGGGCGGCCAGGTACAGCGCCGCCAGGATTTGGGGCACGTAGTGGGTGGGGCTGACAAAGTTGATGTTGTGGCAGCCGCGTTTTTGCAGGGCCAGCATAATGTCGGCCAGTTCCCGCCCGGTCACCACGTCGCCGCCGCCCTCCCAGCTGATGTCGTAGTTTTGGCAGAACACGCACTTTAGGTTGCAGTAGGTCAGGAAGATGGTTCCCGAACCGTGTTCCCCCACCAGGGGCGCCTCCTCGCCGAAATGCGGGCCATACCCGGAAATCAGGACCCGCCGCCCCGCCCGGCAGACGCCGGTTTCGTCCAGCAGCCGGTTGACCGCGCACCTCCGGCCGCACAGCTCGCAACGCTTCAGCTGCCGGTAGGCCTCCCCCGCGCGCCGGCGCAACGCTTCCAGCCCCAGTTTGCGGTAAGCCGGAACAAAGCCCTCCGCCACCGTATCACGCTCCCGACCCTCGGGCTATTGTTCTTTTTATTATACTGTTAAGCCCGGGGGAACAAACGGGAGCCGATCGAAATGGGAAGAGGAAAATCAGAAATTCCGGAGAATTTTTATATAGGCGAAAGAGAGGAGCTTTAAAGTGCGGGGCAGAATCATCAAAGTCGGCCTGCTGGGCCTCGGCACGGTGGGCGGAGGCGTTTACCGGGTGTTGCAGAGTAACCGGGAGCTGATTGCGGGCCGAGTCGGCGCCCGGATCGAGATTTCGCGGGTCCTGGTGCGGGACGTGCGCAAGGACCGGGGAGTGCCCTTGCCGCCGGGGATCCTGACCACCGATCCGGAGGAGATTCTGAACAGTCCGGAAATCGAGATCGTGGTCGAGGTCATGGGCGGCACCGGCGCGGCCCTCGACCACGTCCGCACGGCCCTGGCCCGGGGCAAGAGCGTGGTCACCGCCAACAAGGACATGCTGGCCGTGCACGGGAAAGAACTGTTCCAACTGGCCCAGGAAAAGGGCAGTGACCTGCTGTTCGAGGCCAGCGTGGCCGGAGGCATTCCCATCATCCGGGTGTTGAAACAATGCCTGGCCGCGAACCGGATCCAGCAGGTCATGGGCATCTTGAACGGCACCACCAACTACATGCTGACCCGGATGACCAACGCGGGCCGCGATTTCCAGGACGTGCTCCGGGAAGCGCAGGCGCTCGGCTATGCCGAGGCCGACCCCACCAACGACGTGGAAGGGTACGACGCGGCCCGCAAGACAGCCATCCTGGCCTCCATCGCCTTTAATACCCGCATCTCTTTCCAGGACGTGTACGTGGAAGGGATTTCTAGAATCACCACTGAAGATATCACCTACGCTACCGAGTTGGGGTACGTAATCAAGCTCTTGGGCATCGCCAAGGACACCCCGGAAGGCATCGAGGTCCGGACCCATCCGGCGCTGTTGCCGCAGAGCCATCCCCTGGCCGCGGTCAGCGACTCCTTCAACGCCGTGTTCGTCCGGGGTGATGCGGTCGGGGACACCATGTTCTACGGCCGGGGGGCCGGGGACCTGCCGACGGCCAGCGCGGTGGTGGCGGACATCATGGACGCCGCCCGGAACATCGTGCACCGGGCCCCGGGGATCATCAGCTGCACCTGTTTCGAGGAGCGGCCCCTCAAGCCCATGGGGCAGGTGCGGAGCAGGAACTACCTGCGCCTGCGGGTGATCGACCAGCCCGGGGTGCTGGCCCAGATCGCCAAGGTCTTCGGCGACCACCAGGTGAGCCTGGCGGCCGTGACCCAGAGGGACACCCGGGGCGACCGGGCGGAACTGGTGCTGATCACCCACGAGGTCGCCGAGCAGAACCTGCGGGACGCCCTGGCCGAACTCGGGGAACTGGAAGTGGTGGAGGAAATCTGCAACGTGCTGCGCGTGGAGGACGACGGTTGATGAAGCCAATTTAATTGCTTGCCAAGACGGAGGTAGAGCATGCTGATTGTCCAAAAGTTTGGCGGCAGTTCGGTGGCCAACCCCCAGCGGATCGCCCGGGTCGCCGAACGGGTGAAAAACACGGTGGCCGACGGTCACCGGGTGGTGGTGGTAGTCTCGGCCATGGGAGACACCACCGATGATTTGCTGGCGCTGGCCGGCCGGGTGAGCCCGAACCCCTCCCCCCGGGAGCTGGACATGCTGCTGGCCACCGGGGAGCAGGTATCCAGCGCCCTGTTGTGCATGGCGCTCGAAGCACGGGGCTGCGCCGCCGTTTCCCTGACCGGAGGGCAAGCCGGGATTCGTACCGATGGGATCCATTCCAAGGGGAAGATTACAGAAATAGACCCGACCCGGGTGCGCGCCGAACTGGAGCGGGGACGGGTCGTGGTGGTGGCCGGTTTCCAGGGGGTGTCCCCCGCCGGAGAGATCACCACCCTGGGACGGGGCGGCTCGGACACCACGGCGGTCGCGCTGGCCGCCGCCCTGAAGGCCGGGAACTGCGAAATCTATACCGACGTGGACGGGGTGTACACCGCCGATCCGCGCCTGGTGCCCGAGGCGCGCAAGCTGGACACCATCTCCTACGACGAGATGCTGGAACTGGCGAGCCTGGGCGCGGTGGTGCTGCACCCGCGGGCCGTGGAGCTGGCCAAGCTGTACGCCGTACCGCTGGTGGTCCGGTCGAGCTTCCATAACGGCCCCGGGACGTTGATCAAGGAGGGCGGAGAAATGGAACAAGCGGCAGCGGTCAGCGGGGTGGCGCACGACGCCAACGTGGCCAAGATCGGGCTTTTTGACGTGGAGGACCAGCCGGGCGTTGCCGCCCGCATTTTCCAGGAGCTGGCCCGGGAGAGCATCAACGTGGACATGATCATCCAGGGCGCCATGCGGGGCGGCCGCAACGACATCGCCTTCACCGTGAGCCGGGACGATCTGCCCCGGGCGCTTGAAGCCGTGCGCCGGATCCAGGACCAGGTGGGGGCCAAGGGCATCACCTACGACGAGGGACTGGCCAAGATCTCCATCGTCGGGGCCGGGATGGTCAGCTATCCCGGCGTGGCGGCGGCCATGTTCGAAGCGCTGGCCGAGGCGGGGATCAACATCGCCATGATCAGCACCTCCGAAATCAAGGTGTCCTGCGCAATCCGGCGGGAGGAGGCCGAGCGGGCGGTGCGGGTCCTATACCGGAAATTCGAACTAGGCGGGGACGCCTGACGGCGACCGCGCCGGTCACGTTCCCCCGGTAACTTGTTACCGGGACCAAGGTCACCGCAAAAGAACCAATCTCACGGGTTATTATCGCGCAAAAATGATAAATACGGGGCAGGTTTGTCCCCCGGGGCCGCTGCTTTCACGGTGGGAGGCGTGGACCGGCTTCGGGTAAACAGAATGTTGACGATCTGGCCTATATCTGGTATATTAGTTATCTGAAAGTTACCTAAAGAGGAAGGGAGTTTTGGGGCTATTTAGTTCCCTGAGTCACAAACTTAAAAACTTTTTAGGAGGGGAAAATCCTTATGGCGCTTCCAAATCCACACGGTCCCGAAAAAAAACTGATACCCCTGTTCCTGGAGGGCCAGGCAAGGGAAGAAGAAATCGCCCGCGCGGCAAGTCTCCCCAAGGTTTACATGACTTCCAAGGAAACATCCGACATTCTGATGCTCGGCATGGGGGCCTTCACGCCGCTGAAGGGCTTCATGAACAAGGCCGAGTGGCAGGGCTGTGTATTCGACCTGAAGCTCCCTGACGGTACCATGTGGCCGATGCCGGTTACCGTTTCCATCAGCGCGAGCGAACTGCAGGCCGCCGGAATCAAGGAGGGCACCGAGGTTGCCCTGCACGACCGCGAGTCCGGGGAATTGTACGCGACCATGCTGGTCGAGGAAATCTACCAGATCGACAAGGAAGCCGAGTGCCGCGAAGTTTATAAGACCCTCGACGCCGAAGGACACCCGGGCGTGGCCAAGACCATGGCGCAGGGCGAGTACAACCTGGGCGGCCCGGTCAAGGCCCTGAACGAAGGCAAGTACAAGGAGAAATATCCGAAGTACTACATGTATCCGGCCCAGTCGCGGGCGCTGTTCGAGGAAAAGGGCTGGTCTAACGTCGTCGCCTTCCAGACCCGCAACCCCATGCACCGGTCCCACGAGTACCTGGTGAAGTTCGCCCTGGAAAGCGGCTTTGTGGACGGCGCGTTCATCCACGCCATCGTCGGCGCCCTCAAGAAGGGCGACATCCCCGGCGAAACCCGCGTCAAGTGCTACGAGGCACTGATCGAGCACTACTTCCCGCCGGAAGTCATCGCGCTGGGCGTTTACCCGATGGAGATGCGCTACGGCGGCCCGCGGGAGGCCCTGCTGCACGCCGTCTTCCGTCAGAACTTCGGCTGCCGGTACCTGATCATCGGCCGCGACCACGCCGGCGTCGGCGACTACTACGGCCCGTTCGACGCCCAGAAAATCTTCGACGAACTGTGGCCGGGCGCCCTGGAACTCGGCCCCATGAAGATCAACTGGACTTTCTACTGCTACAAGTGCGAGAGCATGGCCTCTCTGATGACCTGCCCGCACGGCAAGGAAGACCGGGTCGTCGTGTCCGGCACCCAGTTCCGCCGGGCAATGCAGGAAGGCCAGGAGCTGCCGAAGGAATTCGGCCGTCCGGAGATCTTGGAGATCCTCAAGGAATACTACAAAACCGCCGAAAAGGTCGAGATCAAGAAGGGCGCGTACGAGGACATCACCCCCGAGATGCTGGCCAAGATCAAGCAGGGCAATAACAATAAGTAAAGTAAGTGCTTTGGGATCCGAACGATAGCTGATCGACTCACCTCCAGGGGGCCCTGGAGGTGAGTCTTTTTGCTAAACTTGACGGCTCCACGGCAATGGTTTAGAATAAAAAATGTTACATTCTCCAACATGGCGGGGCGTAGCTCAGCTTGGCTAGAGCGCTACCTTGGGGTGGTAGAGGTCGCAGGTTCAAATCCTGTCGCTCCGACCAGTAAAAAATCGCGAAGCCAGAAACGACATGGCTTCGCGTTTTTATCTTCCGCTCAAGGCCGGGGGCAAATAGCGGTCGGAGGCCGGGGGTCAGGCCCTCCGGCCGGCATGCGCACCGGGCTCCGGTTGCAAAAAGGGCCAGGCGATCATTGCCGCCGCCAGCGCCTTGGTCAGGTCGCCGGGGATAAAAGGAATGGTGCCCATCCCCAGCAGCTTGATGGGTTCGGTGACCCCGGTAAACAGGGAAAGAACCACCAGGCCCGGCCCGTGAATCAGGACGAAATTGGCCGCCAGCATCACCACCGCCAGTCCCGTAAGGGTACGCGCCCAGGCGAAGGTCCGCACCGCGTAACCCACCGCCATGGCGGCCAGGACAAAGCCCGCCAGGTACCCGCCGGTAGGCCCGGCCAGCACGGCCAAGCCGCCGCTTAAGCCGGCAAACCAGGGGAGCCCCGCGGCCCCGACCGCCAGGTAAAAACCGGCACTGAAACCGCCCCAGCTCCGGCCCAGCAGCACCCCGGCCAGCAGCAGGGCAAAAGTCTGCCCGGTAATCGGTACCGGGGTCCAGGGTAAAGGCACCCGGATCTGGGCGGTGATCCCAATCAGCACCGCGAAACCGACGGCCAGCAAAAGCTTCTGGGCGAAAGGCAACTCCTCGCACCGCCGGAAGGTTCTGCTGGCCGCCCGGCGCAAAGGCCAAACAACCTGCACTCAAAACCCCTCCCCTTAAGTTATTTAATGACCAGTATAGATCCGGTTGGCGCAATTGTCAACCATTACTGGGCCAACTGGTTGACAATAACCTGGGGCGCAAGACGGCATATGCGCCACCAGGGGAAAAGGCGTTGATCAGCAGTTATGTGGTTGATGCCTCAATAGCCTTGTCCTGGATCCTGCCGGGAGAAGATACCCAGCGGACACTGCCGCTGCGTGACCGCACTATGGAAAACCCGCGGATAGAAGTACTAGTGCCGCCGACCTTCTGGCCATTCTCGCCCGTACCGACCGGACCTCCCCGCGCCAGATCGCCCCGGGCGCCGGTCTTTCCGTCGGCACCGTCAACCCGGCAGGATATTTCTGGACAGGTGTCGAATATTAATGAAGGTGAAGTAAGAGCGCCACAGGAGGGACAAAAAGTGACCGAAAAACCGGTTCAGGATGACCCCCGCCGCCCCGACGACGAAATCGACCTGCGCGAGCTTGTGGAAGTGCTCGTGCGTCGCAAGTGGATCGTGGCCTTGATCACCGTGCTCGCCGTGGGGACGGCTGCGGTATACAGCTTCTTCCTGGCGTCCCCCCGCTACGAGGCCTCCACGGTGCTGCTCGTCAACCGGCCCGAATTGGGCGCGGAAGCCCCAGGAGACCAGGCGGTGCGTACCTTCCTGGGCCCGATGTCTCCGGAAACCTTCCGCGAGCAGGTCACCAACCCAGTCGTGCTGCAGGGGGTGATCGACCGGCTGGCGCTCGACCCGCGGGAGTTTGACGTCGCGCGGCTGAAGAGGATGGTCAGCGCAGAGCTCATCAAGGACACGAACCTGCTGCGGATCACCGTCAGCGGCGCCGACCCCGCGCTGATAACCCGGATCGCCAACGCCGTGGCCGATGAGTTTGTCGTCTTTTTTAACCAACTTACCCGAGAACATATCGCCAAGTCGGCCAACCTTGTCCGGGTCCAACTGGACACCGAAGCGGAAAAACTGGCCGAGGCGGTCGATGACTACCGGCACTTCCTGGCCCAGCCCCGCGGGGTCCGCGAGCTGGAACAGGAGGTCGCCTCCAGGCTGGAACTGCTCACCCGTTTCCGGACCCGGACCGTGGAAAACCAGATCGCGCTCGCGAGTTCCCTGGCCCGCCTGGAGGAAACCGAGCGGCAACTGGCCGAAACCCCGGTCACCCTGGAGACCCGCAAGGCCCTGGCCGACGACCCTCTGTTGTTTTCCGTCGCCGGCGAATACTCGGGGTCCGGCGCAAAAGACTTGGCCCCCCTCAAGATGAGCAGCGAAGAACTGAATCCCGTTTACCTGAACCTGGCCCAGCAGGCGGCCACCCTCCGGCTGCGGGTGGCCGAACTGCAGACCGAACAAAAGGAACTGCAGCGCCAGATCGCGGCAGCCGAAGAAGAACTCAAGGGGCTGCAGGCCGAACTGGCCGCCAAGCAGATGACCGAAGAGCAACTGGCCCATAAGATGGAGCTCCTGCGGGCCAATTACCAGGCCTTTGTGGACCAGTTTGAGGCCTCCCGGATCGCCCAGTCGCTGCGGCTGGGTGAGACCAGCATCGTCGTGGCGACCCCCGCCTGGGAGCCGACCGTGCCGGTGGCCCCGAACAAGAAGTTGAACCTGGCCCTGGCCGCGGTGCTCGGAGTGATGGTGGGCGTTTTCGCCGCCTTCGGCAGCGAGTTTTTCCGGCGCGATCGGCCGGATAGTGAACCGTAAACAGCCCGCCGGGCCCGCGAAACACTTAGGAAAGGCAGGCGATTTCAGCCCGATGTTTTTCGGCTTTGGCCTGGGGCGTAAGACGGTAAAGGAGCTGCGCAAAAACCAGGGGCTCACGGCGAAGGAACTGGCCGAAGCGCTCAAACTGGATACGGTCGAAATCCTGAAAGTTGATAACCTGAAGGTGAAAGATCTGCCGGAACCGCTGCGGACAAAGCTTATGCCGGTGCTCCGGGGCGAGCACCTGGACAAAATACCCTGGCTTTAGACTTCCCGGCTCTCCTTCCCGCGCGGCCTTGAGCCGGAAGGCCCGGCCGGGTGGGGGCTTTGCGCCGGAATGCCGGCGGGTGTATTCAATGACGCCGCGAGATGAGCTAAACGCATGTTCTGGTTTGCGGTCCACACCAAACCGAAAAGCGAAGACTTCGCCGCCCTGCAACTGGCGCAGAAAGGATTCGAGGTCTTCCTGCCCAAGATCGAGGTGACCCGCAAAAGGGGCACCAAGCGGTTCGCCCTGGTCGTGCCCCTCTTCCCGGGCTACCTGTTTATCCGGCTGGCGCCCGCCCTGCCGGCCGTCAGGCAGGTGAACTGGACCCCCGGCGTGAAGTACCTGCTCTGCGCCGGTGAGACCCCGGTGCCGGTGCCCGAGGAGGCCATCGACCTGATCCGGCAGCGCACCGGCCCCCGGGGGCATATCACCCCGGGAGCCCAAGCGCAGTTTCCCCCGGGCACCCGGGTGGCGGTGCGCTTCGGCCCCTTCGCCGGCCTGGTGGGCGTGGTCGAACGCCCCGTCCCGGGCCGAAGCCGCATCCGGGTTCTTTTGGACCTGCTCCAGCGGCAGACCCCGCTCGAACTCGACCCCGTCGACCTGGACCGGCTGGCCGGGGCCCCGGGGAAGCAAACCCGCGCCAAGGTTCGGAGGTAGCTATTACAGCCGGCAATGGACAGGTACAAACGCCTAAATCGCTTCAGGGGGATCGCTTTTGTCAGAAAAAGGGATCTTCCCCGGCGGAGCTGTGCGCTTCTTGGCTGGTAATTGGTGCCATCCCGCGGCACCTGTGGGTCCACCTGGTGTGCAGCCATCCGGTTTGTGGCCGCCGCGTCGTGCTTGAAGCCGCCGCCATCGGTGAGTATCTTGATTTTCAGCCTGTGCGCCAATTCTGCACCGCGGCCAAATTGAAGAGGTTGTAGCATGGTTGATCAGGACTTCATTCGGCGGAAAACCGATCGGCTGGTTGAGTATATCGCGGATCTGGAGGAGCAGCGGCATATCTCCACCAAATCTGCACACGCCAGAAGACTACAAAGACATCATGGTCGTTCTCACCGAGGCCGGAATCCTACCGCAAGAAAAACTGGGCAAGTTCAAGAAAATGGCGCAGTTCCGCAGCGTAATCGTTCATGACCCGGTCTGGACGCCACCAGGGAAAGGACCTTATCTTCAATTCCTTCAGGTATCTCCGGCACGTTTGCACGGAAATAATTCCAGAAACAGAACATTGCGCTGGCATGCCCAGTCGATCTCCGAAGATGACTGCACCCGACAGTAGAGGCCGGACTTGTCCGCATACTCTTCGCCCGGAGGACAACGCCACCGCCCCTCTTCTTTTTGGTATGTTTTGTTTCGGTTCTGGTTCGGCGCTGCTAATCCGCAATAGTGATGGCTCACTTTGATCGCGTTTGGGGTATAATGTTGGTAAACGGATGTTCGAAAAAAGCCTAGAAACTTGCGAGGCAGGCAAAGAAAAAGGAGGTGCCTCAATGCTTGACGTAGCTGAAATCAAGGCAGCGATAGAAAAACTTCCTGAGAAAGACTTTTTTCAGTTAAGGAAGTGGTTTTGGGAGAAGGACTGGCAAAAATGGGATCAGCAAATCGCAATGGACTCAGGGGCACAAAAACTTGATTTTCTAATCAGGGAAGCCCTTGACGAAAAAGATAAGGGGCAACTCGAGGAACTATAATGCATCGGACAACCACTCGCTTTCGGAAGTGTCTTGAGGGACTTCCAATGCCTATACAGGAACTATCTAAACAGTGTTTTCAATTGCTCAAGGACAATCCGCGAATACGAACGAATGATTAGAGAAAGGGACTGACTGAAGTGAAAATGTATACCCGTGAACTCGTGACTGCTGCGTTCATGGGCTTTTTGGTTTTCTGCGTAACTGCGGCGAACACGACAAAACCTTGAAGCGCTACTGACTTGTGCCTCAATCCGCCAGGTTCTGCCGTTTCTCGCCGTGTATTGACAAGCCTTCCAGTTTCCCCTATAGTAATTACCAGTTGAACGTTTAATTGCTGAACGGTGGTTACGCGCGTGCAAAGCGAGTACCAGATCTTAGCCATTCTCGCCCGCACCGACCGGACCTCCCAGCGCCAGATCGCCACGGGCACCGGTCTCTCCGTGGGCACCGTCAACCTCCTGCTCAAAAAAATGGTCCGCAAGGGCCTGGTGAAGCTCGAGCGGGTGAACGGCCGCACCCTGCGGTACGTGCTCACGCCCCAGGGCATGGCCGAAAAGACCCGGCTGGCCTACCAGTACCTGAAGGTGTCCTACCGGCGAATCGTCCGCGTAAGTCAGGCCCTGGAACGGGCGGTGGCCCGGCAGGCGCTCCTTACCGGCACGCCCCCGCGCCTGGTCTTCTACGGCCCGCCGGACGAAATCCTGGAGATGCTCAAGCTCGCCGCCGCCAGCCTGAACCTGCCATACATAGTTGTTTCCCCGGGCGGATTTACCGCCGACGACCCCGCACGCAAACAAGCCGGGGGCGGGACAGGGCGGCGACTGACCGGGGACTGTTTGGTGATCACCTGGGACGGTGCGGATGCCGAAGCGGTTCCGGCCGAAATCCCCCGGGTGAACATCCTGGACGTGCTGTAATAAACCTAAGCAAAGGGTGATTCGGTGCAGTGGTTTGCGGTGAATACCAAGCCCAAGAACGAAGACCTGGCCGTGGCTCATCTCGAAGCCAAAGGCGTCGAGGTTTTCCTGCCCAAGATCCCGGTCCGCCGCAAACGGGGCTCTAAAAAGGTATCCCTGATGGAACCCTTGTTCCCGGGCTACCTCTTCGTACACATTGCACCGGTCACAAAACTGGTGAACCAGGTGAATTGGACTCCGGGGGTGCGGCGCCTGCTCTGCGCCGGCGACACCCCGGTGCCGGTGCCCGACGCGGCCATCGACCTGATCCGGCAGCGCGTCGGCCCCCGCGACCACCAGACCCCCAAGCCGGAGAGGGAGTTCCCGACCGGCAGCCGGGTCGCCATCCGGCACGGTCCGTTCGCCGGCCTCGTCGGCATCATCGAAAAGCCGGTCTCCGGCCGCGGCCGGGTGCGCGTGCTGCTGGAACTGCTCCAGCGGCAGATGACCGTCGAGGTTGACGCCGTCGACCTGGATCGCTTGGGCCTGGCGGGGAGCTGACCGCCGCCGAGCGCTCCGGGTTTAACTCATTGAACTGAGTTGATGATGACCGGCAAAGCCATAAACCGCTTCAGGGGGATCTTTTGGCAGAAAAAGGGATCTTCGCCAGCGGAGCTGTGCGCTTCTTGGCTGGTAATTGATGCCATCCCGCGGCACCTGTGGGCCCACCTGGTGTGCAGCATCATGGTCGTCCTCACCGAGGCCGGAATCCTGCCGCAAGAAAATGTTTTCCGCCGAATGAAGTCCTGATCAACCATGCTACAACCTCTTCAATTTGGCCGCGGTGCAGAATTGGCGCACAGGCTGAAAATCAAGATACTCACCGATGGCGGCGGCTTCAAGCACGACACGGCGTGGGGGGTCTTTATCGACGATTACCTTGCCGTACTTCCGGATCTGGTACCGCAACAACACCGGGGCCGTTTCGAAGTCCACCAGCTGCACAGTTTTGTGGACCAGGTCTCCCAGCGCCATTTCCAGCTCGAGGCGCCGGTCGAACCGGGCCAACTTATCCCCCGCTTCGGGGGTGAAGATCACGGCGACGTCGACGTCACTTTGGGCCCACATGCGGCCACGGGCGACCGAGCCGAAGACATAGGCGGCGGCCACGTCCGGCTGTTGCGCCAGATACTCCCGGGTGGTGCTGATAATCTGTTCCGGGGTCACCGCTTTCACCTCGCCATAAGGACCGAGTCGGTTTATACTGATATTAGATCTATGGGGCCTGCCAGGGACTAACCGCCGTCGGGCGCTCCCGGTGGTTAGCGGCCGTAATTGGATCAGAAAGTTGGGAGGTTACTGTTGCTACTGCGGGACCGACTGCGCAAACACAGGTTTTTATCCGATGTGCTACTTGTAGCTGGGGGTACCGCCATAGGGCAGGGTATCGTAGTTTTGGCGACCCCCGTTTTGACCAGGCTTTACAGCCCATCCGACTTTGGTCTGCTCGGCATATATACATCAATTCTGTCGATTCTGGTGGTTATAGCTTCGCTTCGGTTCGAATTGGCCATTCCCCTTCCGGAAAAAGACGAAACTGCGGCAAATCTACTCCTTTTAGCCTTCTTGGCTTTGCTGGTGGTTGGTTTTTTGGCAGGTGTGACGGTTTGGCAGTTTGGGGACGTTATCACAGGAGTAATAAATGCGCCGAACTTGGATAAGTATCTGTGGTTAATTCCTGTGGGTCTAGTTGCAGCGGGGGCTTACCAGATTCTAAACTACTGGGCCGTGCGGAAAAAGGCGTTCTCTCGCATTGCTCAGACCAAGATTAACCAGGGAATGGCGATGGCAAGCGCACAGATTGGGCTTGGAGTTCTAAAGTTGGGACCTTTAGGGTTGCTAACTGGGCATTTGTTTGGTCAAGCGGGCGGCACTACCACTCTAGCGCTAGTAGCCTGGAGAGAAGATGCAAAAATCATCAAAACCGCTACCCTTCAGGGCATATGTGAGGCGGCGAATCGCTACCGACGCTTCCCCTTATTGTCCAGCGGTTCCGGATTGTTCAACAGTGCCGGCTTACATTTGCCGCTGTTGCTAATAGCTGGCTTTTATGGACCGCAGGTCGCCGGATGGTTTATGCTGGGCCAAAAAGTGATTGGCACCCCCATGTCCCTAATCGGCAGAGCTGTGGCCCAGGTCTACCTTGGCGAAGGCGCAAGGTTGGCCAGGGAAGACCCTTTAGCTTTTCGGCAACTCTTTTTATCCGTGGCAGGGAAACTGCTGGCATACGGTCTTGTTCCCATAGTATTACTGGCAGTAGGGGGGCCTTTCTTTTTCGGCCTGGTCTTTGGAGACAGCTGGCTGGAGGCGGGAAGATATGTCCAGCTCTTGGCACTAATGTTCTTGGTGCAGTTTGTGGTTGTTCCGCTTTCCCAGACGCTTAACATATTGGAAAAACAGGACTGGCAGTTGGCTTGGGATGCAGGCAGACTTATTCTAGTATCGGGTGGAATTGGCCTTGTTGCCGGACTCGGATATTCGGCCTGGGTGGCTGTATTGACCTACAGCCTGACCATGCTGGTGTGTTATATATTACTTTTCTTCCTGGGGCATTTGGCTATTGCCCGGCACATAAGGCTCAAAAAGTTAGTCTTCTAACCGGTGGGACTTTTGTTTTTCAGGAGACAGACCGATGAAGGTAGTTGATCAAAAGTACGCCATACCCTCTTTCAATCTCACCCGCCAAAACGAGGGCCTGGCGGAGAAAATCCTTGGGAGTCTTAGTAAGATAATAGCGCAAGGATCTTTCATCCTTGGAGAAAATGTCAAAATACTGGAAGAAGAAATCGCGGCGTACTGTGGTACCCGGTTCGCCGTCGGCGTGGCCAGCGGCAGTGATGCCCTGTACCTTTCCCTGCTGGCCTGCGGGGTTGGACCGGGGGACGAGGTGATCACCACCCCGTTCACCTTCTTCGCCACCGCCGGGGCGATAGCCAGAGCAGGGGCCACGCCGGTGTTCGTGGACATTGACCCCGAAACGTGGAACATCGATCCCGCCCGCGTTGAAGAAAAGATCACCGCCCGCACCCGTGCCGTGATCCCGGTGCACCTGTACGGCTGTCCCGCCGACATGGACCCCATCCTGGTGCTGGCCGCCAAACACGGGCTGAAGGTGATCGAGGACGCGGCCCAGGCCCTGGGCACCGCGTACAAAGGGAAACGGGTCGGTGCCCTGGGTGAGGCCGGGTGCTTCAGCTTTTTCCCCACCAAGAACCTGGGGGCCTTCGGCGACGGCGGCATGGTGGTCACCAGCGACCCGGAAATCGCCGACCGGGTGCGCCTCCTGCGCGTCCACGGAGCGCGGCCCAAGTATTACCATCACCTGTTGGGCTGCAACAGCCGGCTGGACGAGCTGCAGGCCGCCGTCCTGCGGGTCAAGCTGCCCCACCTGGACGGCTGGAACCAACGGCGGCGGGAGATCGCGGCGCGCTACGGGCACCTCCTGCAGTCTGTCGCGGACGCGGTCGGGGACGACCTCAGACTTCCCACCGCGCCGGATTATGCCTACCACGTTTATCACCAGTACACAGTGCAGACGCCCCGGCGGTACGAACTGCGGGCGTTCTTGCAGGAGCACGGCGTGGGCACGGCCGTTTACTATCCGCTGCCGCTGCATCTGCAGCCGGTATTCGCCCCCCTGGGCTACCGGGATGGGGACTTTCCGGCGGCCGAAGCGGCCGCCCGCGAGGTGTTGTCCCTGCCGATGTTTCCTGAGTTGACTGATGCCGAAGTGCAATACGTAGCCGCGACAGTGACCGAATTTTGGGCCTGAAATACAACCAGCAAGAGGGGGAGCCCGCGATGACTACCGTAGGACTAATTACTTATCATTTTCCGCACCTGAAAACTGAACAGGTTTTACAGAAACTTTTGAAAAAAAAGAAAAAGTATGCTTACAACAATGTATGCTTTACCGTTTAAATCCCGAAAACAGCGGGGGGGGCTATTTAAACATCGACCTGACCAGTCGGAGGCGGTAGCTCCACAGGTTTTAGCGGAAAAGCATTCAATACCATACATAATTTGCAGCAATGATCGCGAGATTGATGATACATGTGATATTTACTTGATTCTAGGAGCAGGCATTCTTTCGGCAGATTGTGTATCAGGCAGGAGAATAATCAATTGTCATCCCGGAATAATCCCTGCGTGCCGTGGCCTTGACTCCTTCAAGTGGGCGATACTGGAAATGAAACCATTGGGAGTTACTTTACACTACATTGATGAACAAGTTGATGCCGGAGAGGTAATCTCGGTGATTCCCACTGAGGTATATCTTACAGACAGCCTGATCACCTTGGCGCGCCGGCATTACGAGAATGAAATAGATTGCCTTAGCCGTTGGGATGAGTTTCTGGCCGCCCCTGAAAATGACTTTAAAAGCATTGAGGCCGAGGAGCCCAGGATGAGAATGCCGCTTGACAAAGAAAGAGAACTGGTAAGAATATTTCCCGCCTATACAGAAAGGTACGGAGTTTAGAAGTTTAAATCAGCAAAAACCCCAGGATCTGTTTGCGCGCGAAAAGTGCCGCAGTCATTAAGGAAGAGGGTCTGAATGGCGGAAGGGATATCGTTCCACAAATTGATGGTCAGGCAAGTGGTGGAAGAACTCAAGGAGAAAATCCACAACCGCACCGCCCGGGTCGGGGTGGTCGGGCTGGGCTACGTGGGGCTCCCCTTCGCGGTGGAAAAGGCCAAGGTGGGCTTCCACGTCACCGGCATCGAGCAGAACCCGCGGCGGGCGCGCATGATCAACGCCGGCGAGAATTACATTGCCGACGTGAAGGACGAAGAGCTGCGGGAACTGGTGGCCGGCGGGCGGCTGCGCGCCGAAGAGGGCTTCGACGCGGTTGGGGCGCTGGACGTGATCGTCATCTGCGTGCCCACCCCGCTGGACAAAAACCTCGCCCCGGACCTGCGGTACGTGGTCAACGTGACCCGCGAGATCGCCCGGCGCCTGCGCCGCGGTCAGTTGATCTCGCTGGAATCCACGACCTATCCGGGCACTACTGAGGAAGTGATGCTGCCCATCCTGGAAGAATCGGGCCTAAAGGCCGAACAGGACTTCTTCCTCTGCCATTCGCCCGAGCGGGTGGACCCGGGCAACAAGCGTTACACCACCAGGAACACCAGCAAGGTGGTGGGCGGCGTCGGTCCGGCCTCCCTGGAGGCGGCCACCGCCTTTTACACCCAGACCATTGAACACCTGGTGCCAGTTTCCAGCGCCCGCGCTGCCGAACTGGTCAAGGTTTTTGAAAACACCTTTCGGGCGGTCAACATTGCCCTGGTCAACGAACTCGCTCTACTATGTGACAAGATGGGCCTCAGCGTGTGGGAGGTCTTGGACGCTGCCTTTACCAAGCCCTTCGGCATCATGCCGTTTTACCCCGGGCCCGGTGTGGGCGGACACTGCATCCCCATCGACCCGCATTACTTAGAGTGGAAGGCGCGGGAGTACAACTTCACCACGCGCTTCATCGGCCTAGCGGGCGAGGTCAACCGGCGGATGCCGGAGTTTGTCCGGGAAAAGGTGCGGCGGGCTCTCAACGAGATGGGCCTGGCCCCGTCCCGGGCGCAGGTTCTCCTGCTGGGCATGGCCTACAAGAAGGATCTGGCCGACCACCGGGGTTCCCCGGCGGTGCACGTAGCCGAACTGCTGCTTGAGGACGGGGTGGAATTGCTCTATCACGATCCGTACATTGACCATATCGAGATCTCCGGCAGGTCATTTCAATCCGTGGCGCTCACGGCCGAATTGCTACGGGATGTAGACTTGGTCGTGATCACCACCGACCATTCCGGGATCGACTACCCATGGTTGGTGGAACACGCGGGAAAAATACTGGACACCCGCAACGCCACCCGCGGGGTAGCGCACCGGGAGGGAAAGGTGGTGCTGCTGTGATGAATACCCCCAGCGTGGCGGTGTTCGGGGCCGGCAACTGGGGTAAGAACCACGTCCGGGTTTTCCACCGCCTCGGCGCGCTGGCCGCAGTGGTAGAGACTGACGCCGGGCGCCGTGCCGAAATCGCGAAGCAATACCCCGGCGTTTCCGTTTACGACGATCCCGGGCCGGTGCTGGCCGACGCCGCTGTCGACGCGGTGGTCATCGCCACCCCGGCGCCGACCCACTACACATTGGCCCGGGAGGCGCTGCTTGCCGGCAAGGACGTCCTGGTGGAAAAGCCCATGACCCTGTCCGTCCGGGAGGCGGAGGAGTTGGTGTCCACCGCCGCGGACCGCGACCGGGTGCTGATGGTGGGCCATCTCCTGCTGTACAAGCCCGCGGTGCAGAAGCTCATCGCTTGTGTGCGGCAGGGGCTGATCGGAGAACTGCGATGCGTGGAAATGCGGCGCCGTAAATTGGGACGGGTGCGGAAAGAAGAAAACGTTCTCTGGAGTTTCGCCCCGCACGATATCGCTGTGCTGCTGCACCTGGTTGAGGCCCCGCCGGCCAATATCGAGGCTACGGGCTTGGCCGCATTGCAGTCCGGCATTGAGGACGACGTGCGGCTGAACCTGGCGTTCGCCAGCGGGGTGCGGGCGCACCTGCACGTCTCGTGGCTCTGGCCGGAAGACGAGCGCCAAACGGTGGTCATCGGCTCTAAGGGCGCCCTCAGCTACAACGAACACGAGGATAAGCTGTGGCTTTACGATAAGGGGATAAGCGACGACTTGACCGTCTGGGACAAGGGCAAACGCGAGATGCCGGTGGACCAAGGGGATGCCCTAGAGACCGAGGTCCGGCATTTTTTGGACTGCGTGCAAAGGAGAGCGGCGCCGCTAACCGACGGGAAGACGGGACTGGAAGTGGTACGCGTCCTGGTGCGGGCGGGGGACAAGAAAGACTATTTTGTGCACGAATCGGCCTATGTGGACGAACCGGTGAAAATCGGGGCCGGGACAAAAATCTGGCATTTCAGCCACGTCATGGCCGGAGCCGAAATCGGAGAGAACTGCACGTTGGGCCAAAACGTCTTCGTCGGCCGCAACGTCAAGATCGGCAACAACGTCAAGATCCAGAACAACGTCAGCGTTTACGAAGGCGTGACCCTGGAAGACGACGTTTTCTGCGGCCCAAGCGTGGTGTTTACCAACGTCAAGACACCCAGGAGCGCTTTCCCGCGCAACACTTCGCAAGACTTCATTCCGACCCTGGTGAAACAAGGGGCCAGCATCGGCGCCAATGCCACCATTGTATGCGGGGTGACCATCGGCCGCCACGCTCTGGTGGGTGCGGGCGCGGTGGTGACCAAGGATGTACCGGGCCACGCCCTAGTTTACGGAAATCCGGGCGATGTCAAAGGCTGGGTTTGTCAGTGTGGAGCAAAAAGAAAAGGTAATGATTTGGCGAAGGTGTGTGGTCACTGTGAAAAAAAACAAACCGAGAGGAATAAAGCTTAGGGCTGCACCAATTGTCTTATCGTTTGTGATTCTTGGGCTATTGGTAGGTGCAGTGTCCTACCAAAGTATGCCAGTTGCTTTGGATTTGGATGTTGACGAAAGCAAGGATACTTCTGCTGATATGGTCGTGCCAGCTGTACCGTCCGAGTCCGAGTCCGAGTCCGTGGCCGTGGCTGTGGATGATAAAAACAATGAAGAGGAACCGTTGCCGGGACAGCTAGAACGTGACCTCTGGGCGCAAACTGTTCACCGGTACTTGCAAGAAGATCTGTGGAATGACCAGAATGCTTATGACGCGGGGCACTATCTTATGGTTCCAGTGCATGCTGCTTTTGAGCTGGATGAGGATGCTTGGCAAAGAGCATTCGCGGCGCATTTCGCACGATTCTTGCACGCAATTGATTTGCAGAAAGAGGCCTTAACAGCAGGTAGATTGGCCAGGCTTCAATACCTATATCTTGCAAGCCGCTTTGCAGTGGCAGCCGAAAAAACCGGTAAAGGCTATCTGGTGTCACCGGACCTAGTTTATTTTCTCTATGATGAAATACACAGACTGTGGGCTGTGGAGCCAGCTTGGCAATGGGCGAGGGACCCGTTCGAGGGTGGAATCAGGGAACGCCTTACCTGGAAATTGGAAACCGATGGCACAAAGCTGGCGCGCAGCTACTACCGGGCAATCATTGACGAAGAACTGTTTCTTATCGCCATTGCGGCTGACTTGCGCGCTTACGAACGACTAACCAAATCTGAGCACCGCTATTCGGCTACAATTGATGAGGTGCTTAACACGGCCAGGACTATCTTATTGCAGGAGGTTGTGCCACAGACTGGCGGGGGCTGGCTTTTTCAGCCCGGAGTTTGGACTGACCACCCCGATTATGCTTACGCAGGCAACGCCGACAAGTATCCGGAAATAAAACCTGCACCCGTGGTGGGAATTGCCCAAGATTCGTCACATAGTCACCGTTTCCCCCTTTGGTTAACAAGCCTTTCCGATGCTTATGACGATGATTCTTTGGAGAAGGAATTTTACGTTTCATTGAAACAAGGATTGGAGAGGCAATTTTTCAATAAAGTGTTGGTCATGCCGACACCCGATTTTCCCGCCGTACGTTTGACAAATTTCATGGATGGCAGCAACGGAGTTTACCGGTGGGGATATCAAACGCAAGGAGAAGGAGCGGGATACGGCCCCTACGAGTTGTCGGGCACCTTCATTTTGGGTTGGTGGTCTTTCTTGGGTAGTCAGCGCATTGCTGATGTCTACAGAGAATTGTCAGCACAGTTTCCGCTGCCAGAGAAGGTAATTGATGTGTACGTAGGTCCAAATACGCTACGGGAGAGACATGAGTTAGTGTCAAACCCGGAGAGTTATCACAATGGGTTCAGGGAGCTTCTGGTTATTTTGGCAGCTGATCTTGCAGAATTAGAGAAGATAAGGATGAGCACTGAACGTGAAGCGCCCTAATCTTTTTATCTTGACCCGGCAGGCGTTATACGGAAGATTGCTCTTCATGTTGGGATTACTTGTGTTCAAGTGTGTCCTTGACCTGGGATACATACACTTCGTATCACCACTTTTTGGTTATGCCGTTTTTCTTTATAATCCCAATGTTTGGAAAGTACTAGAATCCTATCTCGTACTTGTTCTTTTTGCTCTCATCCTGCCATTTAGGATAAGGAAACCCTCCGAGTTCTTTGTTGTTTTCCTTTTCCTATTTGTAGCTGTTCCATTGTTATCGATTTACGGTTTAAAGGACGAAGCGAGAGAATACCTGTACATGGTATTATCGTCGTTTTTAGTTCTGTATATTATTATCCATTTCCCAAAAATCCGGATCCGTAAGCCGCCAAAAGGGAGACTGCTGGCCATTGCATTGAGTCTGGGTGTGCTTATTGTCGTGTTTGTCTGGATAACGGTTCGAGGGGGATTCAGTTACCTGAACTTTGACTTGCTTCGTGTATACGAGTTTCGCACAGAAGTTGCAGCGATAGTCTTTCCCGGTCTTATGTCATACGTGAAGATATGGTATGCAAAGGTGATAAACATTGTTTTACTCGTTTATTTCTTATGGAAGCGTTATTATGTAGCTCTTGCGGTGATTATGATTTGCCAGGTTGTCTATTTTGGAGTTACTGCTCACAAAGCCTTTCTGTTTTACCCTCTTCTAGTCCTATTTGCATACTTTTTTGTGCAGTGGCGCTATGTGGTGCATGCACTGGTATATGGTCTAGCAGCTCTGTCGGGTGTTGTATTGCTCTTCTACTGGGTAGGGGGAGAAACACTTCCGGCTTCGCTGCTATTACGCAGAGTATTTTTTGTAACTGCGAATAATCATTTTACTTATTATCACTTTTTTTCCGAATCGGGTTTTATCTATATGTCTAATAACGCACTATCATTTTTGTCAAGTTACCCCTATGAATACCCAGTTCCGAGGATAATTAGCCTTTTCCAATATGGTCATGCTGATACTTGGGTTAATACGGGTTTTTTGGCTACTTCGTATATGCACTTTGGATTTGTCGGTATGCTGGTCTTTTCTGTTGTGGCAGGTCTGATTTTTAAGCTTATTGACGGTCTTACTAGTGAACGTGTACCACTATGGGTGGGTGTGGCCATAATGATTGTTCCCGTGTTTAGTTTAACAAGTGCTGACTTACCGACCACTATTGTTAGTCATGGGTTGGGATTGGCTTTACTGTTTCTGTGGTTGCTTGGTGGGCGTGGTACACTTATCTTTGGAAGCCTGAGTACGCCTAGAGTGCGTCACAACTCAACGGCTTGTCTTATTAGATAGGGAGAGCAATTACGTTGCACACGATTGTTCACATAACTTCGGTACACCCGCTGTTTGACACGCGCATCTATTATAAAGAGTGTAGCACGCTCGCCCGGGCAGGTTACAAAACCACTCTTGTTGTACCCTACGAAGAGGTTCCAGGGAAAGGTATGATCACGATCCGCATCGTTCCGAAGCCTCGCAGCAGGTTGGGGCGTTTCACCCAAACTGCTTGGCAGGCGTACCGGATTGCCTTACGGGAAAACGCCCAAGTTTATCATTTTCACGATCCGGAATTGATCGGGATAGGGCTTTCCCTTAAATTGCGTGGGAAAAAGGTTATCTACGATGTTCACGAGGACTTGCCCAGGCAGATCCTTAGCAAGCATTGGGTTCCCAAGTGGTTACGGCGGATCACGGCCTGGTGTGCCGAGTTTGTAGAAATGGTAGGCGCGCGCTTCTTTGATCGGATAGTGGCTGCAACCCCGACGATTGCCCGTCGTTTTCCGCCGGGTAAGACCGTGGTGGTACAAAACTTTCCCAGGCTTAAGGAACTAATAGTCGACAATCCCACCCCTTACACCCACCGCCCGCCCATCGTGGCTTACGTTGGCGGCATTGCCAGGATACGGGGCATCGACGAGATGGTCCGGGCGATAGGCCTTCTTCCCGACACGGAGGGGGCGCGGCTGGTGCTGGCGGGGTCTTTCAATCCGCCGGAATTAGAGGGGGACTTAAGGCGCCGGACGGAGTGGGAGCGGGTGGACTTTTTGGGGTGGCAGTCGAGAGAAGGCATCAGGAGACTCTTATCGAAAGCTAGGGTAGGCCTTGTTACACTTCACCCAATACCCAATTATCTGGATAGCTACCCCGTTAAGCTGTTTGAGTACATGTCTGTCGGGATCCCCGTGGTTGCTTCAGACTTTCCGCTCTGGCGCGAAATTGTGGAGGGGGCTGGGTGCGGGTTACTGGTAGACCCATTAAATCCCACAGAGATCGCGAATGCGATTCTGTGGCTCCTGGAGCATCCGGCCGAAGCCCAGGCTATGGGAGAACGGGGCCGGGAAGCCGTGCGCGTGCGGTACAACTGGTCAATTGAAGCGCAAAAGTTACTGCAGATGTATAGGGAGTTGACACTGTGAGGTTGGTTACGGTTGTAGGCGCTCGGCCACAATTCATCAAGGCGGCCGCAGTTTCGCGGGTGTTGCGGGCCACGGCCGGTGTGGGAGAAGTGTTGGTTCACACGGGCCAGCACTACGATGACAGCATGTCCGCCGTTTTCTTCGATGAACTTGAGATTCCGTCGCCGGATTACCACCTAGGGGTCGGTTCCGGGAGCCATGGGTTTCAGACTGGGCGTATGCTGGAAGCCGTGGAGCAGGTGTTACTTCAGGAAAAACCGGACTGGGTTTTGGTTTACGGCGACACCAACTCGACTTTGGCTGGGGCGCTGGCGGCGGTTAAGTTGCACATTCCGGTGGCGCACGTGGAGGCGGGCCTACGGTCCTTCAACCGGCGGATGCCGGAGGAGATCAACCGGGTGTTGACCGATCATGCCTCCGAGATATTGTTCGCGCCAACGGAGGCGGCGGTGGAAAACCTGCGCCGCGAGGACATTCCGGCAAGCCGAATAAAGCTGGTCGGAGACGTGATGTATGACGCTGCCCTTTTCTACGTGGCAAAGGCCGAAAAGGAAAGCCGCATTCTGGAGGAACTGCGGCTTGTCCGGCAGCGGTATATATTGGCTACCGTGCACCGGGCGGAGAATACCGATGACTCGGACCGCCTGCGAGCGATATTTGGGGGACTCATTCAGGTGGCCGCTGACATCCCGGTAGTGCTACCGGTCCATCCTCGCACCCGGCATGCGCTTGAAAGAGAAAACCTATTGCGTGGTGCGAGCCGGTACTTTCACCTGATCGATCCGGTGGGTTACCTTGACATGGTGATGCTAGAGAAACATGCCCGGCTGATAGCCACCGACTCCGGCGGGGTGCAGAAGGAAGCCTTCTTCTATCGCGTGCCTTGCGTGACCCTGCGGGACGAAACCGAGTGGGTGGAACTCGTTGACCTCGGTTGGAACAGGGTTGTCCCGCCGCAGGACGAGCGGGATGTGGCGGAGGCATTGCATTCGTGGCTAAACCATCCGGGCGGACGGGATGCCGATCCCTACGGCCGCGGTGACGCCGCCGAAAAGATTGCGGAATGCCTTGTGGGAGGCGCAGGTCCTTGATAATCTGGATGATAAACCACTACGCCGAACCTTATGGCCGCCACCATAACCTAGCCGGCGAGTTGGCCCGCCGGGGGCACCAGGTGATCATCTTTGCTTCCAGCTTCGATCACAGGACCCGTCAGGAGAACCGCCTGGCACCCGGGAAAAGGATGAAGCGCGAGGACATTGATGGTGTTCCGTACGTATGGCTGCGAACACCGCCTTATCCAGGCAACACGTCCGCGCGGGTTTGGAATATGGCCGTTTTTGCGGGGCGCATCTGGGGAGCGGGGAAGGTAGAGGGGCTTGAACGCCCGGATCTGATCATTGGATCGAGCCCCCATCTATTTGCTGCACTGGCGGCGCAGCGCCTCGCCGGCAGGTTTCGGGTACCGTTTGTTTTTGAGGTGCGTGACCTTTGGCCCCAGAGCCTCGTGGATTTGGGTAATGTGTCGGCGCGGCATCCGGTGGTGCGAGGCTTGGAAAAGATAGAAAGGTATCTCTACCGTCGTGCGGCACGGATCATCTCCCTGCTTCCCGGGGCGGTGGACCATATGGCGGAAAAGGGTGCCGATCGGGAGAGAGTAGTCTGGATTCCCAATGGAATTAACACTGATTTGGTGCCGCCACCGGAACCACCACGCAATGATGGAGCGTTTACCGTGATGTACGCGGGAGCCCACGGGTTGGCGAATGCGTTGGACTCTGTGTTGGATGCCGCTGCAGTATTGCGGCAGGAAGACCTGGACCGAAGAATCCTGATACGGTTCATTGGCGACGGACCGGAAAAGTCGAGGCTGCAGGAAGTGGCTACACAAAGGGAATTGAACAATGTACGTTTTGATGATCCTATGCCACGGAATAGAATCTATGATTTGTTACGTGAGGCTGATGCATTTGTTATGCCGTTAAAGTACTCGCCGGTCTTTAGGTGGGGTGTAAGTCCCAATAAGCTGTTTGATTACCTGGCTACCGCACGTCCCGTTATCTTCAGCGTTAACTCGCCCAATAATCCGGTTGAAGAAGCACAGGCGGGCATCACTGTTCCCCCGGAGAACCCGCTTACCTTAGCCCAGGCCATAAAAGAATTATTCTACATGTCTCAAGAAGAGCGCTGGGAAATGGGTTTGCGCGGCAGGGAATACGTAGAAAAGCACCATAGTTTCTCACGTTTGGCGGACAAGCTTGAAAAGGTCCTTGCCGACGCAGTGCGAGAAAGTGTGTAAATAGGGCTTATTTTCCTACCACAGCTACTAGTCTACTGTTCGAGCTGACTCAGGCGTGAAAATCGCCACCATTCTGGACCAGATCGACCTGGGCAGTGTTGCTCTCCCCGAGTTTCAACGGGGATATGTCTGGAACCGGGACCAGGTGCGCAGCCTGATGCAGTCCCTTTATCGCCGGTATCCCATTGGCAGCCTGCTGGTATGGGTTACCGGGTCGGAAAGTGCCACTGCCAGGGGTGATCATGCCCCGGCGCCGGGAGTGGTTAAGCTTCTGCTCGACGGCCAGCAGCGGATGACTTCGTTGTACGGCATTATCAGGGGCAAGCCTTTCCCCGGTTCTTTGACGGCAACCCCCAGGCCTTTACGGGGCTGTATTTTCATCTGGAGGACGAAATCTTCGAGTTTTACATGCCCTCGAAAATGAAGGACAACCCCCTCTGGATTAACGTTACGGAGTTGATGCAAACTGGGGTAGGCAAGTTTATCGGGCGGCTGTTTGCGATCCCGGAACTGGCGCCCCGGATGGAGACGTATATCCAACGCCTGACCACTATTGAAGGAATTAAGAACATCGATTTGCACGTGGAAGAGGTGACGGGTGAGGACAAAACGGTTGACGTGGTGGTGGACATCTTCAACCGGGTGAACAGCGGGGGCACCAAGCTCTCCAAGGGTGACCTGGCTTTGGCAAAGATTTGCGCCGAGTGGCCCCAGGCGGCAGCCTGGAGGTGCGCCCGGAAGACTTTGCCGGGTGGAGTTTGGGGGCCAGGTTTTACCCCCTGCTCTACCTGTTGACCAGAGTGTCCAGTTCCCTGGACTGGGGCAGCGGGGTGCCTCTTTCGGCCAATATGCTGGGCCGACTCAACGCCCTGCAGGTGCACCACATTTTCCCGAAAAAACTTCTCTACGACTACGGTTACCAAAAGGCGGAGGTCAACGCCATTGCGAACTACTGTTTTCTGACCCAGGCGGCCAACCTGTCCATCAGCGACAAAAGGCCGGAAATTTACCTTGAAGAGGTGGAAGCAAGGTATCCGGGGGCGCTGGCTTCCCAGTGGGTTCCCCAGGATCCGGATCTTTGGAAGCTGGAAAACTATAAAGAGTTTTTGGCCGAGCGGCGGCGCCTTTTGGCTGCGGCGGCCAACCGCTTCCTGGAAGAACTCTACCAGGGGTCAGCCGCTGCTCCGGTGGTCCTCGATTACTCTACGGAGCTTCCCGCGGCGGTCGGGGAAGCGGGCGCGCCCCTGTCCGCGGAAATGGACGACGAGGTGCAGGCCTTGCTGGAGCGGGTCCGGGCGCACGGCTTACCGAAACCGGAGCTGAACTATGAGGTGTGCCGCCCGACCGGGGAGGTGCTGACCGTGGTGGACTTGGCCTGGCCTGCCGGGGTCCAGGAAGGTTTTAGCCAGCCGGTGGCCTTGATCTTGCCGGGGGACCAAGACCAAATTAACATATTAAACCAGGCCGGCTACCGCTTTTTTACGAGGGTAAAAGACCTGCGGACCTATCTGGAAACGTTGTTGGATTTAAGGGTGGAAACGCAAGCCGTTTGACGGAGATGGAGTTGGGGGAAACAAGGAAACGGTTCTTTTGCTTCCCGGGGTTGTCAGGCCGGGGGAGGGAAAGATGCGCTCTGTAGTTTTAAAACGGGGCATGGATTTGGTGGGGGCCGCGTTAGGTCTGGTGCTGTTCGCTCCGGTGCTGCTGGGGGTGGCCGTGGTGATCCGGCTAACCATGGGCGCACCGGTGCTGTTTCGCCAGGTGCGGCCGGGGCTGCACGGCAGGCCCTTTACGATGTATAAATTTCGCACTATGTTGGACCTGCGGGACGAACAGGGGGAGCTTTTGCCGGACGGGCTGCGCCTGACGCCGGTGGGACGGTTTTTGCGGAAGACGAGTTTGGATGAACTGCCGGAACTGTTCAACGTGCTAAAGGGAGAGATGAGTCTGGTGGGGCCGCGGCCTCTGCTGATGGAATACTTGGATCGTTATACACCGGAGCAGGCCCGGCGGCATGAGGTGAAGCCGGGGATCACCGGCTGGGCGCAGGTGAACGGGCGTAACGCCATCACCTGGGAGGAGAAGTTCAAGTTGGATGTGTGGTACGTGAACAATTGGTCCATTTGGCTAGATCTGAAGGTTATAGGAATGACGATGGTCAAGGTACTCAAAGGGGAGGGTATCTCACAACCGGGATACGCTACGGTTGAGTTCTTTCAAGGTACGAATGAATCAAGGCGGCAAACACTTTCAAAGGGGAGCTAACGGAGTGGGGAACACAAGAATTGTATACGCTGCCAATAGAAAGATCGGAGTGCAGGTGCTGAGGCTGTTACGCAACGCCAACTGTATACCGGTGGCTCTACTTCTACCGGGAGATTCTGAAGGGGATAGTAACAACCAGATGCTTGCGCTAACACCAGGAGTTCCGGTGTTGAAAGATAAGGCATTCCGGACACCGGAAGGAAAGGTGTTACTGGCTTCGTTAAGACCAGACTACATTCTATCTGTTCACTTTCCGTACATTATTCCGCGGGAAGTACTGGAGATCCCCCGGATAGGCACTCTAAACTTGCATCCGGCCTATCTGCCGTTCAACCGGGGTTGGCACACCCCGAGCTGGGCTATCTTGGAGCAAACGCCTTATGGTGCTACCCTACACTGGATAGATGTTGAGGGAATTGATAGTGGAGACGTTGCGTTACGGAAAGAACTATCTGTTCTCCCTGATGATACAGCCCACACCCTTTACCAGCGGGTTCTAGCGCTAGAAGAAGAGCTAATGCGCGAAGCTCTTCCCCTACTGTTGGAACACCGGTTGCCTCGCATTCCGCAGGAAGATGGTGGTACAATGCACCGGAAGGCTGATCTTAAAGCAATGCAAAGACTGGATTTGGACCGGAAAGAAAAAGTCGGAGATGTACTAAAGAGGCTCCGGGCGCTAACCACCAACAACTGGAAGGAATCTGCCTACTTTGAGCTAGACGGGGTGCGTTACCAGGTACGGGTAGAGATTAGGTCGGATACAACAGAAGTCTGAGTGTGGGAAGCGGGTTTTGGGGACTAGGTGGTGATTGATGAGGTGCCATCTCTTATTGTCTACGGGGGAAAACCTATACGTAACACGCCCTTTGCCCCCTGGCCCTACTTCGAGGACGATGAGGTTGAGGCCGCGGCGGCGGTGCTGCGCTCCGGGCGGGTGAACTACTGGACCGGGGAAGAGGGGCGGCAGTTCGAGCGGGAATTTGCCGCCTTTACTGGTTGTGCGTATGCTGTGGCAGTGGTCAACGGGACGGTGGCGCTGGAGTTGGCCCTGCACGCCCTGGGTGTTGGCCCCGGGGACGAAGTGATCGTTCCCAGCCGGACCTTTATCGCCTCGGCCAGTTGCGCGGTGATGCGCGGGGTTACGCCGGTGGTGGCCGACGTGGACCCGGTGAGCCAGAATCTGACCGCCGAGACGGTGGCGGCGGCGCTGACGCCCCGGACCAAGGCCGTCATTGCGGTGCACCTGGCCGGCTGGCCGTGTGAAATGGATTCCATTCTGGAGTTGGCGCGAAAGAAGGGCCTTTTCGTAATCGAGGACTGCGCCCAGGCGCACGGGGCGACTTACAAGGGGCGGCCGGTGGGATCCTTCGGGGACGCAGCGGCCTTTTCGTTTTGCCAGGACAAGATCATGACCACCGGCGGCGAGGGCGGGATGCTGATCACCAACCGCCGGGAGGTCTGGGAGCGCGCCTGGAGCTATAAGGACCACGGGAAGAGTTACGAGGCAGTTTACCACCGGGAACACCCGCCGGGTTTCCGCTGGCTGCACGAGTCTTTCGGCACCAACTGGCGGATGACCGAGATGCAGGCGGCCATCGGGCGGGTGCAGTTACGAAAGCTGCCTGGGTGGGTGGCGAAGAGGCGGCGGAACGCGGCCATCCTGACGGAGCGCTTTTCCCGGTTGCCGGCTCTGCGGGTGACCGTGCCCCCGGAGGAAGTGGATCACGCGTACTACAAGTACTACGCTTTTGTTCGGCCGGAGGCGTTGAAGGACGGCTGGGACCGCGACCGGGTGATGCTGGCGGTTCAGGCCGAGGGTATCCCGTGCTTTGTCGGCAGTTGCAGCGAGATCTACCGGGAGGAGGCCTTCCGCCGGGAAGGGTTGGGGCCCGCGGAGCCCCTACCCGTGGCGCGGGAACTGGGCGAGACCGCCCTGATGTTTTTGGTGCACCCGACGCTTTCGGAAGTGGACATGGAAGAGACCGCCCGGGCGGTGGAGAAGGTACTGCGGGCGGCAACCCGGTAGGGTGTTATAACCTTCTGCTGCCGTTTGGCTTTTGTATCCAGGTGCCTGCAAGGATTTGCATGAACTGATAAAAATCTACTTAACTAGCAGGATGAGCTGGTCCCAAGTCGAATTTAAGGAGTGAAACGGAGCCGGTGGCCACGGTATATCTATCCTTACGGTGGCTGGTGACAGTTTAAGCACGGTGACAGTTGGACGTAAGCGTACCGGGCTCCAAGCCCGGTTTTTGTGTAGGCAATGGGATGGCGCGGCGGGGATGGTTTTGGTACGGAGGTGAGATTTGTTGAGCCGGGGTTTGCGGATGGGACTCTTGGCGGCCGTCGACGCGGTGCTGGTATCGGTGAGTCTGGTGCTTGCCTTTGTGCTGCGCCTGTACGGAGAGCCCATCCGTCCGGAGTATGTGGCGCTTCTGTATTACCTGCTGCCCCTGAATGCGGCGGCGATGCTGGGCAGCATGTATGTGTTTCGTCTTTACCGCCGGGTCTGGCGTTACGCCAGCATCGGCGAGATGCTGGCGATTGTGAAGGCGCTGACCCTGGGGACGCTGGTGGTCATGGCCTTGGTGTATATTCTGGCTTACCCGCTGCCCCGGAGTATCATGGTGATTGCCTGGCCGATCAACGTCATGCTGGTCGGCGGTTTGCGCTTGGGCTGGCGGATGTTCCTTGAGCGGCGCAAAGAGAATAACGGCGGGGTTTGGCGCCGCAACGTGCTCATTGTGGGTGCGGGGGACGCGGGAGCGCTGGTGGCCCGGGAGTTGAAGAACGCCGGCAAGGGGCAGGTGCCCGTCGGCTTTGTGGACGATGATCCGCAGAAACAGGGGATGTGCATCCTGGACATTCCGGTGCTGGGCACGCGGGAGGACATCCCGGAGATCGTGGCCGAACGGCGGGTGCGGGAGATTGTCATCGCCATGCCTTCGGCGCCGCACGAGGCCGTCCGGGATATCATCCGCATCTGCCGGCGGACAAGTGCCGAACTCCGGATTCTACCGGCCATTGTCCGTTTCTTGGACAAACAGGTGACACTGGCCGACCTGCAAACGGTAAAGGCCGAGGATCTGCTGTCCCGGGAGCCGGTGCAGGTCAACCTGGACGAAATGGCCGCATACCTGCAGGGCCGGGTGGTGCTCGTCACCGGCGCGGGCGGTTCCATTGGTTCCGAGCTGTGCCGCCAGTGCGCACGGTTTGGGGTGAAGCGGCTGGTGCTGCTGGATCACGCGGAGAACGGAGTTTACCAGGTGTGGAACGAACTCCGGAGGCACTTTCCGGAGGCGCTGCTAGACGTGGCCATCGCCGACATCCGCGACCGGGCGAAGATTGAGGACGTGTGGGCGGCACACCGGCCGCAGGTGGTCTTTCACGCGGCGGCGCACAAGCACGTGCCCCTGATGGAGAAGCACCCGGACGAGGCGGTGCGCACGAATGTATTCGGGACGCGTAACGTGGCGGAAGCGGCCGACCGGTACCACGCGGAAGTGTTTGTTTTGATTTCCACGGATAAGGCGGTGCATCCGACCAGCGTGATGGGGGCCACGAAGCGGCTGGCCGAGTTGGTGGTGCAGCATCTGAACGGGATCAGCGCGACCCGGTTCGCGGCTGTACGGTTCGGGAACGTGCTGGAGAGCGACGGGAGCGTCATTCCGCTGTTCAAGGAGCAGATCGCCAGGGGCGGTCCGGTGACCGTGACCGATCCGGAGATGACCCGGTATTTCATGACTATTCCGGAGGCGGTGCAGCTGGTGGTCCAGGCCGGGGCGCTGGCCGAGGGCGGCGAGCTGTTCGTGCTGGATATGGGTAAGCCGGTGAAGATTATCGACATGGCCCGCGAACTGGTCCGGATGGCCGGGATGGAGCCGGACCGGGATATCGAGATTAAGGTGATCGGTGCCCGCCCCGGGGAGAAGCTATACGAGGAACTGCTCACGGCCGCGAGGAGGGCACCAGCGCCACCAAGCACCGGCGGATCTTCACGGCGCGGCCGGCCATAGTGGATGCGAGCGTGCTGGAAAGGGAACTGTACTACCTGGAACGGCGCGGCATCCACTGCACGCGGGAAGAGGTGTTCGCCGCGCTGGACCGGATTCTGCCGCTGGAGCGGAAGAAAAGACAGGCGCTAGGCGAGAAGGCTGTCGGCCGCATTCGGGGCGGTGAAGCAGCTCCGGGCACGGGCAGGTGAGAGTGTCTGACCAGCCGCCATAGCCCAAAGGTTGTTACGCGTAAGGACCTTTATGTGTAACAGTGTGGTACTCACACGCCTTGGTGTGGTCGTCCGGCTACGGCTGGTGTGTTTAGATAGGCGTAGTGACGCAGTTGGCCGATAATAGCAATACCGTAGTCCCGGCCGGTCAGCTGGTTGTTAGTTGTTCCGACGTAGGCTGACAGCGGGTCCGGGGGGCGCGTGGCGCTGTATCGGCCTACGCTACGCGAGGGGTTTCCAGAAGGGGGCGGCCGCTGGACACTTCCACATTGGCGGTACACTTGAGCCAAGAGGGGAAAGATCTTGAAGCGCGAGGATTTGGAGGAGTTGCATTACCTCACGGCTGTTGAGAATGTTCCTTCCATCATACGGAACGGCATTTTGTCCCATCGTCGGGCTGGAAAGGTGCGTCATGTTTCCGTAGCTATGGCGGAAGTCCAGGAGAAACGGGCGAGAAAAGTGGTGCCGGGCGGACTGCCGTTACACGAATATGTCAACTTGTATTTACACGCCCGTAACCCTATGCTGTATTATCTATCGAGTCGGTACACCGATCTTTGTGTGTTGCGAATTGCACCAGCCGTGTTGGATTTGCCCGGCGCAGTGATTGCTGATCGCAATGCTTCCAGTAACTGGGCGGTTTTTTACCCGTCTCCGGAAGGTTTGTCTTATCTGGACGGAGAAATTGTTTTTGCCGAGCGTTGGACACATCCGGAAGATCAAATTCGCGAGTGGGAGCATAAGTCAATCATGCAGAACTTCTGGTGCCGGAACGTGTTGATTCTAACTATCTAATTGGGGTGTATGTACCAGATCGAAAGCTCTGGAATGTGCTTCAGGCAATGGGGGTACCTTTGGTAGTGGAGGTTAATGCCCACATGTTTTTCAGGCCAGATAGGAGGGGGTAGCCGTGGTCAAGGTGTTGGTTGGCGATTTGTTTCAATCAAAGGCCCAGACCCTGGTGAATACGGTGAACTGTGTGGGCGTTATGGGTAAAGGAGTGGCGCTTGAGTTCAAGAAGCGCTTTCCGGATATGTATCAGGATTATCTGGCACGCTGTGCACGTAATGAGGTCAAGTTGGGCCGTCCGTACCTGTACAAGTCCTTGTTTCCGCCCTGGATATTGGTTTTCCCCACTAAGGATCATTGGCGGTCCGTTTCAAGGTTGGAAGACATTAAGCGCGGGCTGGAATACTTGTTGGCTCACTACAAGGAATGGGGGGTCACTTCGCTGGCCGTGCCCCCGTTGGGCTGTGGTCACGGCCAACTTGAATGGCGTGTTGTTGGCCCAACTTTGTACCGCTATTTAAGGCGGTTGGACATACCGGTGGAATTATATGCACCTCACGGTACGCCCCGGGCGGAAATGCAGCCCGAATTTCTCGACCGTGATTCTAACGGAGAAGCTTTGTCGGCCACGATGTCCGGTAGGTCCCGGATCGAACCGGCATGGGTAGCTTTGGTAGAAATATTGAGCCGAATTGAGGAACAGCCGTATCACTGGCCCGTTAGCCGTACTACCTTTCAAAAGATTGCTTTTGTGGCCACGGAGGAGGGTCTTCCCACCGGCTTGCGCTATCAGCGGGGTAGTTACGGTCCCTATGCACCGGAACTGAAAAAACTGCTGGCCGGATTGACAAATAACAGTTTGATTCGGGAAGAGCGTCTCGGTCGGATGTTAGCTGTAAAAGTTGGTCCTACATTTAAGGATGCGCGCCGGGCCTATAAGGCTGATATTGAACAGTGGGAGCCGATTATAAGAAAGACAGCCGATCTCTTCATGAGGATGCGGACTAATCAAGCCGAGATTACCGCCACCGTTATGTATGCGGCTGGTGAACTGGCGGCGGCCAAAAAGCACCGTCCAACCGAATCTGAGGTACTAGAAGCGGTGATGCAGTGGAAGCAACGCCGCCGTCCACCGATGAATGAGCGTGAAGTGGCGGACGTTATTCGCAACTTGGCGGCCTTGAATTGGTTGCAGGTTGAACCCAGCAACGATATGCCTATATCGGAGGATGCCTGGATGTGAGGCTTGTTTCCACGGCGTTAGCCGAGGCGACGAGGGGTTTTGCAGGGCCGGTGAGTATGGGGTTTCGGGAATTGATGGACGGGATGATGGCGTAGGGTTGTTCAAAGCATGTGCGTTGCATTTCCAGAAATTGTGTTATAATGGTGCCGTCGGAAAAAGGTGCGGGACCAGAATGATGGAGGATCTTTTTGTGGCGAAGATTTCCTCCAGGGGCCGCGGCGGCGCCAGCGGGTCGTGGCGGTTTTCGACGTCGATGAAGACCTGCAGGCGCACTTTGCGGCGCGGCCGCGGGTCGATTTCCAGCCGGATGACCGGGGCGAATTCGCCGGCCTGCAGGCTCAGGGGCGAAAGCCAGTCGGAGACGGCCCGGGCGGTCTGTCTTTCCGCGAAGCCGTCCGGCGTGTGGGGCGCGCCGCGAAAGAAGGCGGCCGCCACCTTGTCGGCCGCGTCCACGCCGGCGAAGGCGTGGACCAGGTGGCTCAAAAAGAGGGAGATTACCTTGGTGGCCCCCGCGCGCCCCGGCAGGACGCTTTGGTCCGCCCGGCGGAAGATGAAGAAGGCGGGCATCAGGGCGGCCAGGTGATCCAGGGCCGCCAGGACCCCGGGCGCCTGGGGGAGCGGTACATAGTCCACCCAGAAGCGGCCGTCCCGGCCGGTCCGCACCGCGGGGACGTAGGTGCCGGACTGGGCCAGGGCGACGGCCGCCGCCGCGCTCAAAAACCGGCCGACGGACGGGGGAGCGGTGTCGGCATCGGAAAGGGAAAGCGGCAGGCGCAGGAAAAGGTCCAGCACGGGCCTGACGGGCAGGAGACGGCCTTTGCGACGGCGCAAGGAGATGGGCGCGCCCCGGCCGGCGCCGGCGGCTGCGGCGACCGCGGGAACGGTCAGCATGCGGACGGTACCCCCAAGGTTGTCCGGGAGGTCGGTGCCGGGCACGGCGAAAAAGGCGGCTTCCTCCAAGGGGTGGGCCTCCCGCTTCGCCGGATGGAGGAGATACCATTCCGGGTGGTCCAGAACGGATGGCAGCGTGCCGTCTCCGTTTTCGCCGGCGGACAACTCCAGGTGTTCCAGGGCGGATGCCACGTTGTGGTAGACCTGGCGGAGAATCTTCTTGAAGTTTCCGTAGGGATAAAACAGGGGCGCCTCGGTCAGGAGGTCGAAGAAAGCTTCCCTTTCCTCCCGCCGCGCCAGGGCGGGCAGCAGTTCGGTTAAGGCGGCGGCCGCGGCGGGCGCGGCCGTCCCGGGCCCGGGGGCGGCACAGGGCGGTACGGCGGCGCAGGGAACGAAAGGATCGGTCTCACGCGCGGCGGCGTCGAAGGCGGCAAATCCCACCCCGGCCAGGAGTTCCTCCTCCGGAAGGCCGCGGAGTTTAAACAGCAGGAACGGATTCTGGTCTATCTCGTTGGCCAGGAGGTAGTAGACGGCAGCCAGGTGTTTGCACGGGTTGGCCCAGTCCGGGCAGGAACAACGCGCCTGAAGGTCGTCCCAGGAGGCCGGAAGCAGGGAAAGGCCATGTCCGGCCAGCAGGTCGAGCATTTCCGCGGGCAGTTTGCCCAAAGCGAGTTCGGCGGCCAGGGCCGGGTCTTCCGCAACGGCGGCCTTGAGGCGGGAGATCTCGGCCCGGGTGAACGGACGCAGGCGGATGGTAACCTCGTAGGGGCGGCGGCGGGTCCCCTGGACGGCGGCGCGGACGGTTTCTTCCTCGATGGCGATTTCCAGCACCCGGCCGGTGGCGGCGTAGTGGCGGCCGCGCGGTAGCCGGTTGGTGTAAGCGTTCTTGTTTGTTGCATTGTACTGCATGTTGTCCGGGGCGGGCAAGGACAGGCGGCCACGTCAGCATATCGCCCGAAGGATTCCAGTCCCGGATACCGGTTAGTGACCGGCTTGGGGCGGAAGCCGCCCGCACGGGCAGCACGCCAGCGGCCTTGATCTCTTACTGCCCTTGGCCGAGGCTGTAACCGCGTTTTCCATTCACCAGGTAAAGGTTTTCAAGTTTGATCCATTGGAGGTTGTTTTGTTCCAGGCGGGCCAATAGCTGGCGGATGGCGGCGGGCGTGGGCGGCGCACCGCCGTCGGGGGCCTGGAAGCGGCAACGCCAGTGATCGGTGCAGAAAGTCCCGGAAAAACCTCCCGGATAGACTTTCTGGCCGCGATTGGTGATCATCACCAGGCGGAATTCCGGTCCGGCGAGGGGTTCGAGTTTGCGGCCCAGTTCAGCTCCGGAAAGCTGGCCTTCGTGGAGGAAAATGTCGACGCCGTCAAGCTGCATGGCGGCGTTGCGGACCGCGGTGAGTTGCGGCGGTTTGAAACCGAAGCCGGCCTGGCGGTAGTCGATCGCGGGCAAACGCTCGGGTTTTTGTCCCAGGCGGGAGACGACGGCTTTGGCGAATTCGCGGGTGCCGACCTCGGTGTAACCGGCCAGGCCCGCCGCTTTCGCTTTGCGCACCAAGTCGTAGGTCCACACCCGGTCCTCCAGGGTTTTGAGCCAGGCATTGTGGATGCGCGTCGCCGCCTCGGCCTGTCCGATGTGCACCAGCAGCATCACGCCGCTGAGCAGCAGGCCGGAGGGGTTGGCCAGATTTTGACCCGCATAGCGCGGGGCGGAACCGTGAATCGCTTCGAACATCGCGTGGTTATCCCCGATGTTGGCGCTGGGGGCGAAACCCACCGACCCGGCGATCTGGGCGGTCATGTCCGAGACCAAGTCGCCGTAAAGATTCGGCACCACCACCACGTCGAAATTACCCGGGGTGTCGGCCAGCTTGGCGATCCCGATGTCTATGATCCAGTGCTCACTTTCCAGGTCCGGGTATTCGGGTGCTATTTCGTCGAAAACCCGGTGAAAGAGGCCGTCGGTAAGCTTCATGATATTGTCCTTGGTCATGCAGGTGACCTTTTTGCGCCCGTAGGCGCGGGCGTATTCGAAAGCATACCGCACGATCCGCTCGCATCCCGGCCGCGAGATCAATTTCAGGCATTGGACGACTTCGGGCGTCTGCTGGTGTTCGATGCCGGCGTAAAGGTCCTCTTCGTTTTCGCGGATGACAACCACATCCATGCCCGGGTGTTTGGACGGGACAACCGGGTCGTAACTGATCGCCGGCCGCACGTTGGCGTAAAGGCTCAGGGTTTTGCGAATGGTGACGTTCAGGCTTTTGTAGCCGCTTCCTTGCGGGGTGGTGATCGGTGCTTTGTAAAAAACCCGGTGGTTGGTTATTATTTCCCAGGTTTCCGCGGTGATGCCGGCCGTGTAGCCGGCGCGGTAAACCTTTTCGCCGATTTCGACAAACACCGGCTCAATGGCGGCGCCTCCTTCCAATAAAACGTGGAGGGAGGCCTCCATAATCTCCGGACCGATACCATCTCCTCTGGCGACGGGTACAGTTTCTTTGCGCATCTCTGCCTTAGGTCTCCTTCGGATGGTGAGTTTTGAATTGTCGGATTCCGCATCTCAATTCTGCCACATGGGGGCCAGGCGCGTCAACATAGCTAGGTAGCTCTTGCGCCAGCCGTTTCTAGAAAAACTAGACCAGAGCACAAAAATTTTGCATTTCCTGGTAAAAAACTGACCCGGAAGTGATACAATAAATCCAGAATAAATTTCAAAGGAATCCGAAACGAAAGGAGTAGAGTCCTGGTTGAAGGGGGGTTAAACCGTTTGCCGAATGCGGTTCCCCCTTGCGCCAGGAGCAGATCGATGCCGGAGCGGAGTAAAGACTGGATGAAGCAAGCAAAAAGGGATTTGGAATCTGCGGCGAAAATGATGGAAAACGAAGTCTTTGAGTGGGCTTGCTTCGTTTGCCAACAAGCCGCAGAAAAAGCGGTTAAGGCTGTTCTCCAAAAAATGAACGCGGTCGCGTGGGGCCATTCGGTATTCGAGCTGCTCCGGGTCCTTTCGAAAAAGACCGCCGTGAGTAGCGAGCTTTTGAATTGCGCCAAAACTTTGGATAAGTTCTATATCCCCACCCGGTATCCCAACGGGTTTGAATCGGGGAGTCCCTTTGAGTATTTTACGAGGGGGGATGCTGAAAATGCCCTCTTTTGTGGTCGAAGAGTCGTTGAATTCTGTGAAGGTGTTTTGGCTCAAGCAGGATGAACTGTTGGCTGAGCTGCAAAAAATCGCAGAGCGGATCGGAAAAGAAGACGAGAACGTGAAAAAGATTATTCTTTTCGGATCCCTGGCCGAAAAGAGGGGTGTGCCGGGGAGTGATGCTGATTTGCTGATCCTGCTCGAAAAAGATGACCGGCCATTCATGGAAAGAATCGTGGAGTGGACCGGGAAGTTTACCTTGGATTTTCCGATTGAGGTTTTCCCTTTTGCGGTGCCAGAAGCAAGTAACCC
Source organism: Candidatus Desulfopertinax cowenii (assembly GCA_001899445.1). Classification (GTDB taxonomy): domain Bacteria; phylum Bacillota; class Desulfotomaculia; order Desulfotomaculales; family Desulforudaceae; genus Desulfopertinax; species Desulfopertinax cowenii. The sequence continues at coordinate 166,086 of MPOA01000003.1, forward strand.
GATCGTCCTGGCGGCCGTAGAGAAGGGAATCGTATTATTTGAAAGGCGGAACGGTTAGTCAAGGATATGCGCTGGCGAGCAGGGGCGCGGGCGGCAGCCCGCGCGGACTGCCGCCCGTTTCCCCGTCATAAGGTTCCCAAGCCGGCCAGCTTGAGCCCGGCCGGCGCTAGCTCCCGCCGCTGATCCAGGCCTCGAACCCTTGCGCCCGCAAGCGCGCGGCCAGCGCCTCGGCCCGGGCCCGGTCGGCGAAGGCCCCCACCTGCACCCGGTAGCGGGGCGCGGGGTCGGGGCCAAGCGCGGCCCGGACCGCCGCCAGGTCCAGGTGCCGGCCCGGGCAGACGGTGGCCGCCCCGGGCACCTCCCGGTGCCCGAGCACGTTGGCCGGCGGGATCCGGTACTCCCGCACCAGCCGCCGCAGGAGGCCCTGCAGGGCGGCCGTTTGCGCCGGCAAGGGCGGGCGTTCCTCCAGGTTTCCGAGCAGGGCGATGCCCAGCGCTTTATGGTTCATCCCCCCGGCCAGGCAGTGCGCCCCGCGCATCGACGGCGGCCGGCCGGGGACCACCACCCCGTCCCGCTCGATCAGGTAGTGGTAGCCCACGTCCCGCCAGCCCAGGCGGCGATGGTAGTCGCGCACTTGCCGGGCATTCTTCTGCTCGGCGCCGGTATGATGAATGACGATGTGCGTCCACTTCACCGGGCCTCACCGTCCACGAGGCGCCGGGCCTCGGCCACGTTCACCCCGCCCTGCCGGGCGACCACCACGGTTAAAAGCGCGACCGATTTCTGCAGCTCCCGGATCAGGGGCTCCAGGCGCACCAGGAGGTAGGCGGCCACCACCATGGGGAAACCGTAGTTGCCGAAAGCGGCGAACAGCTCTTCCACGGCGCTTCTCACCTCCGTTTTAACAATAAAGGGGGAGGGGAAGCACCCCTCCCCCGGGGGGGCGGACCCTTACGCCCCGAATTCGTAGGTGGTGACTTCGCGGCTCACCAGGCGGGCGTCCACCAGGCCGACCAGGTCCCCGCCGGTCGAGGTAAAGACGTTCTCGGCCAGGATGGTCTGCATGGCCGCCTCGATCTCGGCGGCGGTCAGGTCCTCCCGGGGGTCGGCCACCCGGATGGTGACCGTCCGGCCCGCCTGGTTGGCGAAGCGGAGTTCCAGGGTGCGCGTCACGTCCATTACGAGCTCACCTCCGTTTTGGGAGACGGCGGCGGTGGGCCGCCGGGGGAGAGGCCGCTCTTAGACCTCGATCAGTTCACTGGTCAGTTGCCGCTCGATCGCAGCCAGGGTGTGCACCTGCAGGCCGGCCATGGCCTGGGCGGCGTTGTACACGCCCTGGTCCGGGGCGGCGGGTTTGACCTTGGACCAGCGCCGCGCCCGCAAGATCGGGTTACCCTCGGCGTCGGTGCCGGTGACGAACCGGGCGACGAGCACGCTGGCCAGCGGGACCGCTTGTACGGCCATCCGGAATCACCTCCTCAAAGACACCCCCGGCCGGTCGGAGAGCGCAGGCCCGGGGGGGCTTAAACGGGCGGCCGGTGGAGACCGCCCGGGGAAAGGGGTACCGGGGCGGGTAACGCGCCCAAAAGTCAGCCGGGGGAGATCCGGCGCCTCCTTTCCCGGTGGGCGCAGGCCCGGCGGAGCAGCTCCCGCCGGACGGTGTCCGGGCGGGTACCCGCCAGGCGGCAGCACACGGCGAACAGCGGCGTGTCCAGGAAGCGCCGGGCGCTTAAGTAAGCGCCGCGGTACGGGCCGCGGGCGCCGCGGCCAAGATCCTGGCCCGCGCTGCGGAGCAGGGCTTGCGCCAGGGAGGCGTATCCTGGCGAAGACGTTTGCGCCCCGGATGGTCTGCCCAAGGTTTTTCACCCCCACCTCCAGCGAACGGGACCGGGGCAGCGGGGTTAACGCGGCCGGGGTCTGCTATATACAGGCACCTGGCGGCTGCCGCCCGCCGCTGTCCGGTCCTATCTATAGGATACCGGGTCCGGCGCCGGGGTCAACAGGGGGAAATTCTTGTCCCGGCGAAATAGCTCCGGCGGCCGGGGCGAGAGGGCGCGGTATCTGTAAATATCAGTAGGAGTCTGGGGCTTGACCGGCGGCCGGGGCTTGGTATTCCTGCAGGATTGTGCCTGGTGGGGAAGGAATTTGGCGACCGGCGGGCGAAATAAAACCTGGGTGGTGGCTATTTCGGCCAGTTCAGACAAAGATTCCCGAATCCGGTCGAAGTTAATTTGGCTGGCGTTGCGGTACGGTGGAGGTGTGCGGCTTGCAAGCAAACCAGGGGCAGAGGAATGATCACCGGGGCGGTACGGGGGCGACCGGCGAACATCGGGGACCGCGAGCGGTCCCGAGGTTTCTCGTGGCCGCCGGTGACGTGGTACTGGTGCTGAACGGATTTTACTTGGCTTTCGTGGTCCGCTTCGGGGTCGATATCCCGCCGACTAACTGGAATGCTTTCCTGGACCTTGCTCCCTGGTTGGCCGGGGGTACGCTCCTAGTACTTGCGGGGCTGGGGCTGTACGACCGCCGGCTGAACGGTTTTGTGCCCACCTTGCGCGAGCTGTTGACCGGGGTCGTCCTCGTTGGCTTGGCCACGGCGGCGGCGAGCTACTGGTTTCGGGAACCTGCCTTTCCGCGGAGCATTATTCTGATCGGCGGTGCGATTCAGCTGGTGCTTCTGGTTGGCTGGCGCTGGCTGGTCTGGCGGGTCGACTGCCGCCTGCACGGGCAACGGCGGCTGCTGGTTCTGGGAAGCGAACAGGAGGTCCTGGCTTTCCTCGGCAAGTTGTGGGGGTTGCCCAGCGGGACGTTCCGCATCGTGGACGTGCTGCCGCCGGAGAAAGCGGACAAGCTTCCGGCCCGGCTGGGGGAGGCAGACGCCACGGTGGTGATGCCTTCTGTGTTCCCGGAGGCCCGGCGGAAGGTGGTGGCGGCCAGCCTGGAGGCGGGGCGGGAAGTCTACCTAGTGCCCAGTGAGTACGAAGTGCTGCTGAACAGTGCCCGGGTGAGCCAGATTGACGATCTGCCGGTACTGCAGCTAGAGCAGTTCCAGCTTTCCTGGTTCCAGGCGCTGGGCAAGCGGGTAATGGACGTGAGCGTGGCGCTGGTCGGGTTGCTTGCCGGCGGGCCGGTGCTGGCTTTGCTGGCGTTCCTGATCGCCGCTACCTCGCCGGGGCCACCGTTCTACCTGCAGGAGCGGGTGGGCCAGAACGGCCGTGTTTTTCGGCTGTACAAGCTGCGCACCATGGTGGTCGATGCCGAGCGGCACACCGGGCCGGTGCTGGCTACGGCGGACGACCCGCGGGTGACTAGGGTGGGCCGCCTGCTGCGCGCCACGCGGTTGGACGAATTGCCGCAGCTCTTTAACGTGTTGCGGGGGGATATGAGCATCGTGGGACCGCGCCCGGAGCGGCCGGAATTCGTGGCCCAGTTCAAGGCGGAAAACCCGGCTTACCACTACCGGCACCTGGTCAAACCCGGCCTGACCGGTCTAGCCCAGATCCACGGGCGTTATGACACTTCGGCGGAGGATAAGCTCCGTTTCGACCTCTACTATGTCCGCAACTATTCCCTATTGCTGGACCTGCAGATCCTGCTGCAGACCATCCCGGTGGTGTTGTCACCCGCGGCGGCACGCGGGCGGAAAGCGGATTTGACGCCGAAGACCATTGCCTTTCTGACCGATCGCCGGGCGGAATAGGCGCGGAACCCTAATGAACCAAGCGGATGCCTTGTGGATTGCAATAGGTTAGGGTAGGCCCGCAAGCACGGGTATGGTTGCGTTGGCGTTTGGAATCACGGCCGCCTGCGGATTGGCAGGCAGCCTGGACTGGATGGCGGAAATAGCCGCGTCTATACGGTCCGTTTTTCGAACCATCAGCCTGGCTGCCGTTTCCGCAGAAATGCCGTCGGACACGAGGAAGACCGTGTCCGCTTTCTCCAAGGAGCGGCACCACTGGAAGGCTTTATGGACGCCGATTCGGAAGTCGCGGTTCTTGAAATACTCGATCACCTCGCCGGGACTTTTGTGTCGCTTCATTGTTCTGAGGAATTTGTGGCTGCCCACCCCTTCCGGACACTCGGCCAGCAGAACGATATATCCTTTTTCCTTGACCACGCGCGCCGCGTTTGCCAATCCCTTTTGGGTCTGGTACAGATCAAGATCCTTGGGGAAGCCTCCGGGAGAAGCAATGACAACGTCCACCTGCACTTGTACCGGCACCATAAAGACCTGGCGGGCGGTTTTCACACCCTCCCGGTGGGCTTTTCGGAAATCCCCGGCGACCGCCCTGACGATTTGCTTGTCTTTATTGAGGACCACGTTGAGGAGGAAGTCCACTCCGGCAATTTCACCGGCCTCGTCAATGTCTTCCCGCGCCGGATTCCCGTCCAGCCTGCCGGCCTGCGCCCGCTCGTCCAGCAGCATGGAATGATTGGCCTGAATCAGTTCTTCGGATCCCAGCCCGATCGCCACCGCCTTAGCTCCCCCGGAGAATCCGACTATCTGGTGGGGCTCAATCATTCCGGTTAGAATTTTCAAGTCCGCCGCGAGGTAATGCCGGTTTATTTTTACGGGCGTACCCCTGCGGGTCAGGCCGCAGTACACCAGCAAGTCACGGTCCAGGGCGTTGTGACTAACGATGTTTGTCTTTTCCGCCAGTTCTTCGCCGACGAGCCGGATGAAGTCCTCTCTGCCGCATGCCCTGTGCAGTCCCGTAGCCACGATCAGGGTGATGTCTTGGGGCTTGATCCCCATTCCTTCCAGCCGGGCGATAATCGGAGGCAAGATGACCTTGTTGGGTACCGGTCTGGTCAAGTCACTTACCACGACCGCAGCCGTTTTGGCGCCCGCAAATGCCTCTAATTTACGGCCACCGATGGGGTTGTTCAGACTCCGCTCGATCTCGGCCGACGGATCGGGTACCCCCGGCACATCTTCCGGCTGGATCAGCGTAACGCTCCAACCGTCAGGAGCTTGCCACTTCACCGTACGTTTTCCAAAGGGGATGTTGATCTGCGGCTGCATAAGCCCACCAACCCTCACCGGGCAAAAGGTTCCTTAAACTATCCTTTGTTGTTTCAGTGATTGCAGCACGCTGTTCAGGTGCGTTTTCATGGCCTCTCTGGCCTCGCCGGGGTTTTGGGCGGCGATGGCCCTATAGATTTGCTGGTGCTCTTCTGCAGACTGTTGCGCCCGCTTGGGGATTGCCAGGGTTCGCTGATTGCTTACCATCAATATGTCCAGCATGCTGCGCATCAGGCGGGCAATGATGTGGTTGCCGGAGGCTTTGGCTACGAGCAGGTGGAAGCTCCGGTCCGTATCTCCCAAGGCCGCTAGATCGCCGCTCTCCGTGACCAGGGCCAAATGGGAACTGACGTTTTTCGCGATCAGTTCGAGGTCGCTCTTACTCCGGCGTTCGGCCGCCCAGGCGGCGGCCGCGGTTTCAAGCTGCATGCGCACCTCGAAAAGGTTATTGATGGTGTCGCTTTGGTAACAAATCACCCTGGAAAGCTGTTGCCCGATGTAAGCGCTGTCTGGATGCGCCACGAAAATCCCCACACCGTGTTTTACCTCGAGGAAGCCCAGGCCTGTAAGAGTCTTCACTGCGTCGCGGATCACCGTGCGGCTTACTCCGAACTTCGCAGACATCTCCCGTTCCGTGGGAAGCCGACTTCCGGGTTCGAGCTTGCCTTCTTCAACCAGCCTCCGTACGTATTCCACCACTTCGTGGTGCAGACTGTCGTTGCGGCCAATGCGCTCAAACATTCAACCAAGCCCTCCCTGGAGCTGGAGCTCGCGCGCATAAACGCGCATACAATCGAGATGTGTTTGAAGTACGTTATAATTCTACCGGCCCGTTGCGTCCATTACAAGTCCGGCCGGGTCTTTATTGCGGCTACCCCTAAAAAACTGCGTTCAGGGAACAAAAGGGTATTGACACTAAATAGGGTGACATATAGAATCGGATTAAAAGATAATACCACATACCTATTATAACAATGCTTTTCCAAAGCTGTCAATTTTACCGTCTTCTTTGGTCTTTTCAGGACGTAAAACCGTTAAGCGGTACGGGCAAAAGAGGTGTTCTTCCCGTGGGACTTACGGTATCAGCCGCCGACTTGCATAAATTCTGCACTGACCTGCTTATTGGTGCCGGTGTTCCCTCTGCAGACGCCGGAACAGTAGCCGCCGTACTGGTGGACACCAGTCTTGAAGGGATTGACACGCACGGCGTCAGCCGCCTGCCCGCTTACTTGAGGTGCCTGCAAAAAGGACGTATCAAGGCTGCCCCGGAGATCAGGGTGATCCGCTCCGCTCCGGCCGTGGCCGTCGTGGACGGTGACAACGGTCTTGGCCAGTTGGTTGCCGTACAGGCGATGGAAAAAGCGATTGAACTGGCTGGCGAGTCGGGGGTGGGAGTGGTAGCCGTAAGGCGCAGCAATCATTTCGGGGCCGCGTCGTACTACTGCAAGATGGCGGCCGCTCGCGGGATGATCGGCTTGGCCTTCACCAATTCCGCGCCCGGCATCCCGCCGTGGGGCGGCCGGAAACCCTATTTCGGCACCAACCCGATTTCATTTGCTTTCCCCGCTGTGGACGGGCCGATTGTGGTGGACATGTCGTCGAGCAGCGCGGCCCGGGGCAATATCATTCTGGCCGCCGGGGAAGGACGGTCTATTCCGGAGGGTTGGGCGATTGACGCCGACGGACGGCCTACCACTGACCCCCGGAAGGCGTTGGAAGGGGCGATGCTCCCGGTGGGCGGGCCGAAAGGTTACGCTTTAGCCCTGGCCGTAGAAATCCTGTGCGGGGTTGTCAGCGGTGCCGCTTACGGCCCGCGCGTCGGCTGGATGTACGACGAAGGCTTGCAGCCGACCGACGTGGGCCACTTTTTCACCGCTATTGATATTGCGCCCTTCATGTCTATGCCGGAATATCTTTCCCGGATTGGCGGGATGAAAACCGAAATAAAAGCAGTCCCGCTGGTGGAAGGGGCCGACCGCATTCTCCTGCCGGGCGAGCGCAGGCGAATGACGGCCGACCGGCGCAGGCAGGAGGGCATCCCCGTCCCGCCGTCCCTTATGAACGAGCTGAACGATTTGGCGGTTCGGCTCAACGTGGCGCAGTTCGGGGAAAAGGCAACCGTTTGAGTCTGTACCGAAGGCAACAATACGGGGGGTGATAGCGTCAACAGTGGGTTGAGTGGTACTGGAAACTTCAGGGCTTGGAGGTCCCGGTTCATGGAAGGGGAGAGAACAGTGGCGAATTCCGCGAAATTCTGCGTGCACCACAAGAACGACACGGTCGGCGTAGCAGTAAGTGAAATCCTGGCCGGTGAAACCGTGGAAGGCTGGGTGATGGACAGTAGCGATACGCTTAAAATCACCGCCAGGGCCAACATACCCCTGGGACACAAGATTGCCCTGGCCGATTTTGCCAAGGGAGACCAAGTCATCAAGTACAACGAACCAATCGGTTTCGCCGTGAGTGAGATCAAGATCGGCGAACACGTACACATCCATAATTTGAGAAGTGCAAGGTGGTAAGAGAAGTGAAAATTCCGCGGTTTATGGGCTACCGACGTGGAAACGGCAAGGTGGGTGTCCGCAATCACGTAGTGATCCTCCCCCTGGACGATCTCTCCAATGCCGCTTGCGAAGCGGTGGCCAACAACATCAAGGGATGTCTCGCCCTGCCGCACCATTACGGCAGGCTGCAATTCGGCGAGGACCTGGAGCTGTTCTTCCGGACGCTCATCGGGACCGGAAGCAACCCTAACGTCGCTGCCTGCGTGGTGATCGGCATTGAACCCGAATGGACCAACATTGTTGTCGAGGGGATCGCCAAGACCGGGAAACCCGTGGCCGACTTCCACATCGAAAGGCACGGCATCCTGAAGACGGTTGAAGCGGCTTCGCGAAAGGCCAGGGAGTATGTCCTGTACAGCTCCGAACTGCAGAGGGAGCCGTGCACCGTGGACGAACTGACGGTGTCAATAAAATGCGGTGAGTCCGATACCACCTCCGGTCTCGCGGCCAACCCCGCCGTGGGGAAAGTGGTGGACAGGCTGGTGAGCTTGAATGCCACGGTGATGTTCGGCGAAACTTCGGAGGTCACCGGTGCCGAGCTGCTGCTCAAGGACCGGGCCGCCACTCCCGAAGTCGGTGAGGCGTTCCACAAGATGTGGAGCAGTTACAACGATTTTATTCTCGGTCAGGGCGTTGACCTAATCGGGTCTCAGCCCACGAAGGGCAACATCGCTGGAGGACTGACCACCATCGAGGAAAAGGCGCTGGGCAACATTCAGAAAATCGGAACCAGCAGGTACGTGGGCGTGCTTGAGCCCGCGGAAGCACCCACCGGCAAGGGGTTGTGGTTTATGGACACCTCGTCGGCAGCCGCGGAAGCGGTGACTCTGTGGGCGGCTGCCGGGGCGGTGATCCACCTTTTCCCCACCGGACAGGGCAACATCGTCGGCAACCCCATTGTTCCGGTGATCAAGCTGACCGCCAACCCCGCAACCGCCAGCACCATGTCCGAACACATTGATGTCGACCTATCGGGTATGCTGCGCCGGGAAATCGATCTTGAAACTGCCGGGGACATGCTGATGGAGATGCTGCTGCGGGTTGCCAACGGCCGTTTTACAAGCGCCGAGGTCCTGGGTCAAAGGGAGTTTGTGATCACCAAGCTTTACCGCAGCGCGTAAACCGTCTGTCTTGTCAATACTTTTCGCCGCGTTTGCGGGACAAGTTTTGTGGCTTCAAAAGCCAGAATATTAAGAATGTTATTTAAGGGAGGGTGTTTAGAATGAGAAAAGCGTTCGGGATCCTGGCGGTTGCGGTGTTTGTCCTTACCTTGGCTGTCGGCTGCGGGCAGCAGGGCCAGGAGTCAACGGCGCCCAAAGTAGACTATCCTACCAAACCAATCACCTACATGATTCCGTTTAACCCGGGCGGCCAGTCCGACCTGGAAGCGCGCCGCCAGCAACCGTTGCTGGAAGAATTCCTCGGCCAGAAAGTCATCATCACCTATAAGGCGGGCGGCGGTGGGGCCGTAGGCTGGTCTGAACTGGTGAACAAGAAACCTGACGGTTACTTCATCAGCGGGATCAACATCCCCCATATCATCCTACAGCCACTGTTCCGGGAGGACGCTGGCTACAAGACCGAGCAGATCAAGCCGGTAGCCATCTTCCAGGCCACGCCGATCGGTCTTGCCGTGTCGAAGGACAGCCCCTATGACAGCCTGGAGGAGTTCATCGCCGCCGGCAAAGAAAAACCCGGCAGCATCACCATCGGTGGTTCAGGTACCTACTCCGGGCACCACCTGGCCACGCTCCAGCTCGAAAAACTGAGCGGCGCGAAATTCGAGTACGTGCCCTTCACAGGGGCCGCCCCGCAGTTGCAGGCCTTCCTGGGCGGCCACGTGGAGGCAATATTCGGTAACTCCAACGACCTGGTGCAGCACCAGGACAAGATGAAGATCCTGGCGATCGGTTCCCAGGAACGCTTCACGGCTCTGCCAGACGTGCCGACCTTCATCGAACTCGGTTACGACATGACGGCCAGTATCGACCGCGGCGTCGGTGTACCCCCGGGCACCGATGACGAAATCGTAAAGATCCTGGAAGAGGCCTTCATGCGGATCGCCAATAACGAGGCTGTCCAGGAACAGATGGTCGCGGAAGGCTTTGAGCCCAGGGCAATGAACGCGGCCGAGTCCCTGGAATACATTCAGGCCAAGACCGTTGAATACACCGCCGTCATGGAAGAACTGCGGGCCGCCGGACAATAAGCAATAATGTGCCGGCCCCAGCCGGGCTTTCCGGGCCGCCCGCCCCGGAAAGCCCGGGGCGGGCGGCGATTATTCAAGAAGGGGCGACGGCCATGAGCGAACATCTAATGGTCGCCTTGGGGAATGTTTTTGATCCGGTCAACTTCCTTTTCTTGGCTGTGGGAGTGGCCGCAGGAATTATCGTGGGTGCCCTTCCGGGACTGACCGCCACTATGGCCCTGGCGCTGCTGGTTCCCTTTACCTTCACGATGGAGCCCGGCATGGCGCTGATGGTACTGGGCGGAGTGTACGTAGGCGCGATTTACGGCGGGTGCATCGCGGCGATCCTGATCAACACGCCGGGCACGCCGTCCGCCATTGCCACTACTTTTGACGGTTATCCCCTGACCAAAAAAGGAAAGGCCGAACACGCCTTGGTAACTGCGGCATTCAGTTCCGGAATAGGCGGCATATTCGGCGCCATCGTCTTGTTGTTGTTGACACCGCTCCTGGCGGAAGTGGCCCTCAAATTCGGGCCGCCCGAGTATTTCTGGCTGGCGGTCTTCGGCCTGACCATCATCGCTACCCTGTCTACCGGTTCGATGCTGAAGGGGCTGATGGGTGGGGCTTTCGGAGTATTGCTGAGCACCATCGGCATCGCCCCGATTGGCGGCGACATGCGTTTCACTTTCGGGTTTCACCAACTGCAAGCCGGTGTGGAGTTGATCGTGGCCCTGATTGGCTTTTTCTGTATCCCGGAAGTCCTGCTCATGGTGGAAAGGAAGTTCAACCGGTACGGTAGCGTTACGTACAAGCCCCAAAAAGGCGTGGCGAAGTCGGTGATCCTGGAACTGCTCAGGAAACCGGTGCTGCTCCTGCGCTCTTCGGTCATCGGTTGTTTTGTAGGCATCGTGCCCGGGGCCGGCGGCAATATCGCCGCCCTGGTTTCCTATAACGAGGCGGTACGCTTTGCGAAAAACAAGAGTAAATTCGGCACGGGCACCATCGACGGCGTGGCCGCGGCGGAAGCAGCCAACAATTCCGAAGTGGGCGGGTCACTGGTGCCGCTGCTCTCTCTTGGGATTCCCGGGGCCGCGCCAGCGGCAGTAATCCTGGGCGCCTTGATGTTGCAGGGCCTGCGGCCAGGGCCGGAGCTGTTTTCCGTCTTCGGTGGCATTACCTACACGTTTCTGATCTCTCTTATTTTTGCCAATGTTGTCATGTTTGTGCTGGGTTTTTACGGCTCCCGACACATCGCCCGGCTGATCAACCTGTCGCCCAACCTGCTGGCGCCGATGATCGTGTTCCTCACGGTGATCGGATCCTTCGCGATTCGAAACAATATGCTCGATGTGAGCATCATGGTTTTCTTCGGATTGGTAGGTTATTTAACTAAAAAGATGGGCTTTCACCCCGGACCCATTTGCCTGGGATTGATCCTCGGACCTATATTGGAGAACGGACTGGTGCAGTCTATGCTCCTGGGCAAGGCGACGGGCAGCATGTTCCACGTATTTTTCACCAGGCCGATTTCGATGGTGTTGATCGTGCTCAGCCTAGTGTCGGTAACCCTGCCAGCCATTGCCAGCCTGCGGGCCTGGAACCAGGAACGTAAGGGAGGTGTCTCCACTGCTTAATAGCACGTTCCTTTCCGCGCTGGTGTTTTTGTTCGTGGCTGTCGGAGTCTGGTACATGAGTAGTTCCTACTCCGAAATGGGGCGGCTCGTACCACAAGTAGCCGCCGCCGCCCTGGCCGTTTTCAGCGTCATCCAACTGGTGGTCGCGGTAGTACAAAGAAAAGAGGAAAGGCCCTTTGCTGGGGTTGTCGTCAAGCGCTTATTGGTACTGGCAGCCGGCACTGTCGCCTATATAGTCCTGATACTATACCTCGGCTTCCTTTTCGCCAGCTTTCTTTTCCTGATGTTTTTCTTCTGGTTCCTCAGCCTTGGTCAGGAAGAGCGGCCCGGCGTACTGCGGATGTTGCTGCTCGCCGTGGGGATCAGCCTCGGATTTTTTCTTCTGTTCAACAACGTATTCCTGGTACCCTTGCCTCAAGGTTTATGGTTTGGGGGTTAAGCCTTTTCTTAATATCTCCTTGCTATTCGACAAAATACAGCAAAAGATGTCTTTATTCGCGGAAGGAGCCCGCGTGCTGGGCGCGGAAAATACAGGTGTCGCCCAGATATTGCCGAAACAGGAAACCAGCTTGCCTTTTTCCAGCTAACATGTCAAGCCACCGCCACCAGTTGTATTCTAATGCGCTTGCAAACCTGCCGGGCACTCTGGAATCGCCCTAGGAAGTAGATAGTAATTGTTTACTCCCGCCATTTAGGAAGAAGTGGTCTGTTAGCGCGCTAAGCGGGTAAGTAACAATATGGGGCATAAAAACGACGGAGGTTTGCGGTCGTGCAACTGACACTGGTTTTGGGGGCCGCCGGACCGGTTAGCCTGTCCGTACACTACGCCGGCCTGGTGCAGGGGCTGCTTTACCGGGTGATGGAAAACCCGGCGCTGAAGAGCTACCTGCACGAGCAGGGTTTCGCCTACGAGAACAGGCGCTTTAAGCTTTTCACCTTCTCCCGGCTGATGAGCGGGGTGGTGCGTTACGACCGCAACACGGGGAACCTCCTCCTGAAGCCCCCACTCTACCTGGTTATTTGCTCCCCGGTTTCCTTCATCCTGCAGGAGATCGGCACCGGCCTTTTGCGGCGGGGGTGGCTGCGCCTGGGCCCGGCCCGCCTGGAGGTGCGGGAGATGTATATCGCCGCGCTGCGGGTGGCCCAAAGTACCGTTCGGGTGCGCATGCTCTCCCCCCTGGTCGTCTACAGCACCCTGTTAACCGCAAGCGGCCGCAAATTCACCTATTATTACTCGCCGTTCGAGCCGCGCTTTTCCGAACTGGTGCGCGAAAACCTGGCTAAAAAACATGCTCTTATCCACGGCCGTCCGGCACTCGCGGACGGCTTTGCCATCCGGCCGGTGGGCGTTACCGAGAAAGACCACAAGATCACCCGCTACAAAGATACCATCATCAAGGGGTGGATGGGGGAGTACGAACTTGCCGGTGATCCGGATCTGCTGCAGGTCGCCCTGGACGCCGGGCTGGGCAGCAAGAACTCCCAGGGCCACGGCTGTTGTACGCTCGTGCAGCGGGGAGGAAAAGATCCGTTTTAACTAACGGGCGGGCAAACGGGCTGATGAGCGAACAAGGGTGTAAGTATGGAGCGGATGACCAACAAGCGGTGCGGTGCGGAGATTCTGGTGGCCACCTTGGGCGTGGAGCCCCAGGTGGTGACCATCACCCTGGACCGGCTTTTGGCCGCCGGCCGGACCATCGGCGAGGTAGCCGTGGTGCACACCCTGGACGCCGGCGTCCGGGAGGCGCTGGCGGTGGTCGCGGCCGAGTTCGGGAGGGGCTTTTATCCCGGCGTGCGGCTGCGGGCCGTTCCCGTGACCGGGGCCCGCGGGGCGGTCACGGATTTCCACGGGGAAGAGTGCCTGCGGGCGCTGCTGGGCACCCTGTACGGGGAAGTGCGCCGGGCGCGCCAACAAGGCGTGACGGTGCACCTTGGCGTCTCCGGCGGCCGGAAGGTGATGGGCATTATCGGGATGGTGGTGGCACAACTGCTTTTTGGGCCGGAGGACCGCGTCTGGCACCTGGTCACCGCTGGCTGGCACCCGGGGGTCCGGCGTCGGCTGCACCTGACGCCGGCCGACCGAGCCTGGCTGGTGCCGGTGCCGGTCCTGCGCTGGGCCGAGGCTGGCACCCTGATGCGGACGGTGGCCGAACTAGACGACCCGGCGGAGGTGGTGGCCTGGTACGAGCGGCTCACCCGCGCCGCCGCGGCCCGGCGCCGCGCCGAGTTCGTCCGCCGCTGGCTCACGCCGGCCGAGCGGAAGGTGGCCCGCCTGGCCTGCCGCGGCCTGGACAACGCGGCCATCGCCGCGGCGCTCGGCAAACGGGAGCAAACGGTGGCCAACCAGCTCCGGGAGGTGTACGCCAAACTGCGGGAGTGGCTGGGCTACCCGGAGGCGAACGTGGGCCGCAGCGCGCTCATCGCCGAATTCGCGCCTTATTTTGCCGGCGCGGGGGAGGAGAGAGCGGGAAGGTGAGAAAGCCTTGATTCTGTTGAATTTTTCGCATCCGTTTACCGCCGTGCAGTTGCGGCAATTGGAGGCGCTTACCGGGAAGAAGATCGAGCGGGTCATCGAGATCAACGCCCAAATCGATCCGCAGCAGCGGATCGCCCCGCAGGTGCCGCACAGACCTAAGGTCCAGCACCTCAACGCCGCGCCGTTCCCGGGTGGGTCATTCACGACGGTGCCCCCACCGGCGAACGAATGGAAATGCGCGTCTGTTTTTGAGGGAGGAGGTTGGAGAAAAAGCTTATGGGCCAGGATTACCTGATTATCTTTCATATCGGGCCGGTTCAGGACTTCATCGCTACGGCGCGACGCAGCCGCGACCTGTGGTTCGGCTCGTGGTTGCTGAGCGAGTTGGCAAAGAAGGCGGCGCTGGAAGTTGTGCATCAGAACGGCGGCAGGCCTGAGAGTTTAGTCTTTCCGGCGCCAAAGGATCCTGCCGAGTTGCAACCGGGGACACCCTTCAATGTGCCCAACCGCATTGTGGCGGTCGTGAAGCGGACTCCGGACGGGTTGGTCGAATTGGCGGAGGAGGTCTGGCGAGCTGTTTTCGCGCACCTCAACAAACTCTGCGACGGCGCCTTCGCTGAAATCAAGGGCGAGTTTGACCGCACCGCGGCGTGGCGCCAGGTCGAGGATTTCCTCGAGTTCTTCTGGGCGGCCCATCCCTTGGGCGACAACTACGAAAAGACGCGCGCCCTGGTCGAGGCTTTGCTGAACACCCGGAAGGCAACGCACGACTTTGCGCCCGTTTGCTGGGAGAGTGAGGCGCCCAAGTGTTCGCTCGACGGGTGCCGGGAGTCGGTCATTCCCGAACGCGCTTACCGTCAATCGACCAAAAAAGAAAACGAACTTCACACCAAGTACGGTGTAAGGCCCGGCGAGCGACTGTGCGGGGTATGTCTGCTGAAGCGGCACGGCCAGCGGGGAAAAGAAGAGCGTTTTTTCAGTACCTCTCACGTCGCTGCCCTTCCTTTGCTGGAAAGGCTCACTGAAAAACATCGCCCGCTCGTTGAGGCGTACATTACAAAGCTGAAGGAACTCGATATTATGCGGGACGCCCTTGGCACGGTTGGGGAATCTCATCCGGTGTTCGAGCGGCACGACGGTTATTTGTTGTTTTCGGAGCGCCTTCATGAATACCTCCCCGAAAACCGGCTGCCTCAAGCCAAGGAGACGCTACGCCACTTTCTGAAGCAAGCCTTTGGTGGGAAAGAGCCGCTTCCTTATTATGTTCTTTTGCTGGCAGACGGCGATCATCTGGGCCGGGTGATTGATGCGCAGAAGACGCCTGGCGCCCACCGCGCGCTTTCCCGGGCGCAGAGCATTTTCGCGCAAGAGGCGCGGGATATCGTTCGGGAGCACCGCGGTTCACTGATCTATTCCGGCGGTGATGATGTCCTGGCGCTAGTGCCTCTGCACAAGGTGCTGGCCTGTGCCCGTTGCTTGGCCGAAACCTTCCGCCGGCGACTGGCAAACTTCAAGGCGGACGACGGCCGCACTTCGCCGACGCTGTCCGCCGGCATTGTAATCGCCCACCATCTTGATCCTTTAGCCGATGCTTTGGAACTGGCGCGGGCGACCGAGAAGGCGGCGAAATCGGTATCGGGCAAGAACGCGCTGGCGGTAACGCTCAGCAAACGAAGCGGGGCGGCGCGGACCGTTAAAGGTGCCTGGGGCACACTAGACCGGTGGTTGGAATGGTTCACTGATCTACACCGGGCCGAGGCTATACCTGATGCTGCCGCCTATGAATTGCGAGACCTTGCCAGGATGCTTGCGGTACCGGATGGTGTCCCAGACGAGGGGTTGAAGGCCAGACTTCAGGAAGCAGCGCGCTTGGAGGCTATCCGCATCTTGCGGCGCAAGAAAGCTAAACGGGGTGCAGAGCCAATTGCGAAGCCAGTATTAGAGGAGCTGGAAAAGCGACTGGCAGAAGGTGAGTTTTCGTTTGAAAAGCTTAACCAGCTGGCAGACGAGCTCGTTATTGCGCATGAATTCGCTGTGGCAATGGACCTTGCTGGTGAGCGCATGTTGGCAACATCAAACGGGGAGGTGAGGCCAAAGTGAGCGTCTGGATCATTGAACCCCGCGATCCTTTGATTGTCAGGGATGGTCGTCCTTTCGGGCCGTTTCCTGGTGCGCGGGCGTTTTCCCTGAAGTTCCCGTTTCCGTCTACTGTGGCAGGGGGTGTCCGCACACGCGTCGGTCTGTACAAGTACGGCCGGTTTGGTCCTGATGTTATACAAGAAATTAAGCGCATTCGGGTGCGGGGGCCGTTGCTGGCGGAGTTGGAGACAACCGGCGAGGACGTTGCTGAGTGGCTGGTCCCGGCACCGGCCGATGCCCTGTTGCTCGATTTGGAGCCGGCTGATCCGGGCAGGGCGATGCTTAAACGGCTGGTGCCGCTGGAGCTGCCTTCAGGGGCAAAGACCGATCTGAGTACTATAGTCCTGGAGGAAGTAGCGCTGGTCGGGCTGCCGCAACGTGATCCCCGCAAGCCCTGCAAGGCAGCACCGGGCTTTTGGCGGTGGACTTTCTTTGAAAAATGGCTGGAGATGCCCGTTGATCAGGAGGTAACCTTTGCCGCCATGGGGCACGATGGCCCGGTTCCAGAAGTACGGATGCACGTGGGCATAAGACCCGAGACGCAAACGGCCGACGAAGAACGCGGGGCGCTGTTCCAGACCCGCGGCCTGGAGTTTGCCCGCTTGGCCGAACCCGGAAAGCTGAAATCCGCCCGCCGGCTGGGCCTGATCGTGGAGGCGGACACCACCGGCTTAAAGCCGGGCATTGCGCCCCTCGGCGGAGAGCGGCGCCTGGTCTACTGGCGGTCGAGCCGCCAGGCGTTTCCCACCCTTTCCCCAGACTTGAAACAGAAGATCCTTGACCAGCGGCACTGCCGCCTTATCCTGCTGACCCCAGCCTGCTTCCTAGACGGCTGGAAACCGAGGTGGCTGCTTGACCGGCGGGAGGGCGTAAAACCAACCCTGCGGGCGGCGGCGGTTAAACGGCCGGCGGTGGTATCCGGCTGGAGTTTCGAGCATGGCAAACCCAAACCCACCCGCCGCCTGGCGCCGGCCGGCACCGTCTACTTCCTGCGGCTGGAGGGCAAAGAGGCGGCCATAGCGCGGTGGCTCGAAGCCGTCTGGATGCAGGCCGTCAGCGACGGAGAGCAGGACCGCCGCGACGGTTTCGGCTTGGCCGTGCTGGGGGCCTGGGACGGTAAGTTACGCCCGATGGAGGTGGAAAAAGAGCATGCGCAAGCTGCCACGAGATGAAAGCAGGGCGGAACTCGTCCCGCCGGCGGTCGAACCCCGCCTTGACCGGCGGTTGGCGGGTACCAAGGAGGTTTCATTGATAACTCAAGTCCGCCACTACGAACTGATTACGCCGCTTTTCGGCGGCGGGGTGGACCCGGGCGAAGCCGACCCGTTAACGATTATCCGGGGCCCGGCAATCCGGGGTCAGTTGCGCTTCTGGTGGCGGGCTTGCCGGGGCGGGCAGTTCAACGGTGACTTGCGGATGATGAAAGAGGCGGAAGATGAACTTTGGGGAGCGGCCAGCACGGAAAAGGAACCACGCCCGTCCCTGGTGCAGATCAGACTGGAAATCGCCAACGGTGGACAGCACGTCCAGCCTTTTGAGAGTCGGACCCGACCTTCCCCGAATTGGAGGGACTTAGCTTACGCTACCTTTCCTTTGCAAGATAAAAACCCTCCCGGCGAAGTAAGAACGGGAGTAAAATTTAAGCTCACCCTCACCTATCCCCAAAAGCGGAGGGCAGAAGTTGAAGCCGCCCTGTGGGCCTGGGAGACCTTCGGCGGTGTTGGTGCCCGTACCCGGCGCGGCTTCGGGGCATTGAAACTGCTTCGAATCGATGACAAGCCGGTACCGTTACCCGGGGCTGCTGACGTAGTAACGCAGATCCGCGAAGGGCTGCAACGGCACGTGACTGCCGGGGAGTGGCCCGCCCAAGTACCCCATCTTGCGCCCGCGCTCACAATGAAGGTGACGCAAGGCCATCCGAACCCAAAGGCCGCCTGGACGTACTTGATCAAGCAGCTGAAAGCGTTCCGCCAGGCCCGTAATTCCGGCGTTTCGCCCCGGCAACCCGGGCGCAGCCGGTGGCCGGAACCGGACGCCATCCGAAAACTTACGGGTAACCGGGCCCCAAAGCACCGCCAGGCTCTGCTAAATATTGACAAGTTTCCGCGGGCGGCGTTCGGTTTGCCGATTGTGTTTCATTTCAAAGACGCTGGGGACCCGCAAGATACTATCCTGCAAGGAAAAGCTTGCGACCGCTTGGCCAGCCCACTTATTCTCCGCCCCCTGGCCTGCGCCGATAGCGCGGTTGGCTTGGCAGTGATTCTGGAAGGAACAGGTCTGATGGCACTGCCCGGAGGCCTAGCACTCAAAGAAGCAAAAGGGGTAACGGGCAAGAGTTGGCCGGTGGAGGCTGGGCTCAGCAAAGTCGAAGCCAAGAAGATCGAGCCGCTCAACGGCAACCCCGCCCTTTTGGAAGCCTTTCTGGAATTTTTAAATTCTTCTTAAGGAGGTTTGAGACGCAATGAACGCCCGCTTGCTTTTCATTCACGCCTTCTCCCCCCTGCACGCCGGGACCGGACAGGCGGTGGGGGCGATCGACCTGCCGGTCGCCCGGGAGAAGGCCACCGGTCTGCCTTACCTTCCCGGTTCCTCCCTTAAAGGGGTGTTGCGGGAGGCCTGCCCCGATGAGGAATTGCGCAGATGCGTCTTCGGCCCGGAACCCAGCCACGCTAGCGACTACGCGGGCTCGGTGCAAATCTCAGACCAGCGGCTGTTGGTGCTGCCGGTCCGAAGCCTCAAAGGCACGTTCGCCTGGGTGACCGCCCCGTTTATTCTGCGCCGTTTCTTGCGGGACGCCGGCTGTGCCGCCGTTTCCGGCCTGCCAACGGCGGTGCCTTCTCCCGCGGGGGTGCGTTCCTGCCTGGTTCCGGGCAACGCGGAGGTCATCGTGCACAACGGCCGGGTTATCCTGGAGGATCTCGACCTTGACGGCCAAGACGACGCCGGGACGCAGGCTTGGGCGGCTTGGATCGGCGGCCAGGTTTTCGCCGACGACCCGGATTGGCAGGCCGTTTTTACGGCGCGTTTCTGTGTCGTGCACGATGACGTCCTTGGTTTTCTATTGGAGACCGCTACCGAAATCACGGCGCGCATAAGGTTGCAGGAAGAGGCGAAAACGGTCCAAGAGGGCGGGCTCTGGTATGAAGAAGCACTTCCCGCGGAGACCGTACTCTCGGGGTTGATTGTGGCGACGCCCGTCATGGCGGAGGCGGATGAGGTATTCCGCACGCTGGCCGACCTGGTGGCTGGGCCGCTGCAGTTGGGTGGCAAGGCGACGGTCGGGCGAGGGCTTTGCCGGCTGCGGCTGACGGGGGGGGTTAGCCGTGCGGACACGTAGCCAGGAATATGCGGCACAAGTTTTTGCGCAGGTGGCAAAGGTGGGCGAAGATGAGCGCCGGAAGTACGGCTCCCTGGCCCACCGGCTGCCGGTGCTTGTGCGCACCGCCGGGTTGGCCCAGGCGCTAGCTTTCGTCGAGGCGCGGGGCAGCCAGGCGGGGGAGAAATTACTGGCGCACATCGCCGAAGTTGTTCAGGAAAAAGAACTGCTTAAGCGCAGCCGCGAGGCCGAACTTGAGGAATACATGGATCTTACCCGTAAGGTGCTGGACGCCTTGGTCTGGTACAAACGGTTCGCCCAATCGGTACTGGGCGTGGAGGCGACCGCGGATAAGGGGGTGGACGGATGAGCACGCGCCGGGCCTGCCTGACCAGCGTCGAAAAGACAGCGACAACCAACGCCGGCCTTTGGCTCGACCGGTTCATCCGCAACCAGGACCGGGAAGATAAGGGCAGCCGCCGCGATCTGGTCCGGGAGGCCGCAGAGATTCCGGGAGGAGAAACCTACGCCCGCTGGTTTGAGCGCTGGCGGCAGGTGCTGCGGGATTGCGGGGTCGAATGCCGGGAAGCCGAAGTTGCCGGGCGCATGGCCGTGGGGTTGGGCGCGGAGGGGGTACTGGAGACCGCGATTGCTTTGCACCGCACCTGCGGCGTGCCCTACATCCCCGGCAGCGCGCTGAAGGGGCTTGCCGCCGCCTTTGCCCGCCAGCATCTGGGCGAAGATTGGCAGCCGCACACCCCGGCCTACAAAATAGTCTTCGGGGATACCGCGGCCGCCGGATACGTCACTTTTTTTGACGCCCTGCCGCTGCCGGGCAAAAGGCTCTTATATCCTGATGTTCTTACGGTGCACCACCAAGAGTATTACAAGGGCACTGGTGCCCCGCCCGCTGATTGGGACAGTCCCAAGCCGGTCCCGTTTCTCGCGGCTACCGGTAAGTATTTAATTGCCTTGTCCGGCCCGGTGGAGTGGGTGCAAACGACTTTCGAGATTCTGTCCCACGCTCTTTGGCACCAGGGGATCGGCGCGAAAACGTCCAGTGGCTACGGGCGTTTGAAACTAGAAGCGAAGGCACCTGTTGATCCGCGAAAGGCACAGGTAGGTCAGCTGGTCGAACAAATCCGGGCTCTGAAACCTGCGGAGGTTGCGGGGCGGATCCACGCTTTTTACGAGCAGTGGCGCACGTTGGAGGGCGATCCCGGGTCCAAACGCCGCGTCGCGGAAGCCATCGTGGCCAAAGTCAAAGAAGCCGGGCGTGCGAAGCAGTCACGCAAGAGGGATTGGTACCAGGAGTTGCTTAAAAGCCTCCGGTAGTTTTGGCGAAGCCGGGCCGATAACTTTTTAGCAATTGGGCACTGCCCAGTCTTTGGCTGAAATGGTAGCAAATAAGAGGCGTGGCAGGCTGGAGTAATGAAGGAGGGAAATAAGCACATGGCCACCGTACTCGTGGTTTCGGTGGGCGGTTCCTGCGCCCCGGTGGTGAATGGCTGCCGGGAGTTTAAACCGGACTTCGTCTACTTCCTGTGCTCGGGGGGCAAATCGGCGAGCACCGTGGTGGTGGACGGGGACGGGAATCCCTGCGGTGATCCCCGGACAGTTTCGTGTCCAGAATGCGGGAAGAGCATTCCTCTGGGTGACCCCAGAGGCCCTTCCATCACTCGCCAACTGGGGCTTAGTGCCGACCGGTACGAGAAGGTCTTGGTGGAAGACCCGGATGACCTGGAGGCGCTTTTCCGGGCGTTAGACGAGATCGACCGCCGCGTACGGAAGCGCTTTGCCGGGCAAAAAGTAGAGGTGATCGCCAACTATACCGGAGGGACCAAGACCATGTCGGTAGCGTTGGCCCTGATGGCCGTGCTCCGCCGCTGGGATCTATCACTCAGCAAGGGGCCGCGCAAAGACCTCATCAAGGTGAAGAGCGGCGACATCCCGGTGCGAGTGGACCAGTCGCCCTTCGTCATCGACTATCACCTGGAGCGCATGCGCGAGCTTTTGAACCGCTACGATTACCGGGCGGCCGACGAGGTGCTGGGGGGGCTTATCCGGCGCAGCCCACAGACCGCCCGGGAGGAACTTTTGCGTTTGCGCCGCCTCTGCCGGGCCTTCAGTCTTTGGGATGCCTTCGACCATTCCGGCGCCTACGAAATTCTGGAGGGCAGCGGCGGTTCGTCACTTGAGCCCTACATCAAGGCGGCGGCCCGGCTTTCGCAGCCGGAAAAGTCCGGGGCCGCTTATGAGGCGGTGGTGGATCTGCTTTACAACGCCGAGCGCCGGGCGGAGCAAGGGCGCTACGACGACGCGGTGGGGCGGCTTTACCGGGCCCTGGAACTTTTAGCCCAATTGCGGTTGCGGATGCCTTACGGCTTAGACACCGGCCGCATCGACGTCTCCGCCTTGCCGGAGGGCTTGCGGGCGAAATACGCCAGCCGGCAGGAGGGCGGCCGGCCGCTGCAATTGGCCCTCGTGCAGGCTTACCTGTTGTTGGACGATTTGGAAGACGGTCTGGGCCGGCTTTTCCGCCGGGAGGAAAAGCGGCTGTTAAACGCGCTCCAGAAGCGGAACCACTCCATTATGGCCCACGGGCAAAACCCCATCGGCGCCGCTGGCTACCAGGAGGTGCTGGAGACCGTCCGACCGTTTGTCAAAGAAGCCCTGGCACAGGTCGGTTTTAACTCCGCCTGCCGGCAGCTGCCGCGCGCCGAACTCTGTGGGTTGGTAGAAGAGAGAGGTGGCGGCGCGGGCGCTGGCCACAGATGACGCAGATGATTTGGTAGTTAACTACTAAAAAACTTGGTAGCCGAGAGCCTCGCCAGGGGTTCCGGCTGGTGCTAGTGTTTTTGTAACTGTTAAGTGGAGATGAATCCGTTTGCGGGCGTCTTGTTCGAGGTGGTATCACCGGTGAAGGAGGGGGACGATGTTTCTTGAGCGGTTGGTTGCCCTGGGGAGGCTGTTTTTGGGCTACGGCCTGGCGCCGGCCGAATTTTTAAAACTCCTCACAGATGTTCAGGATGATTCGCGTTTCCTGGCGAACGTGGTCGTGATTGAGATCGCTTTAAACGGCGGTTTCCGGGCGGAAAGGCTTCCTTTGCAGGTATGGGGCGAATATGAGGAGGAAGAGGTTCCGGCAGGGAAAAAGGCCAAGAAGAACAAGAAGCGGCGCATGGTTTTTCGCCCGGACGTGGCGCGGGGTTTGGGTCTGCCTTTCGTGCGTCCGGCCGGCGGCAATCTCACGCAGCCGCAGGGCCGGTACGGGCTGCCCGTCTACCCGGTTTTTCCCGCGATGTGGAAGGAGCTGAGTCAATCTGCCGCCAGTTTTCTCCGGGGGCGCCTGGATCGTACGGAAAACCTCGCCCGCCCCTTCTCCGCAACAGAAATCAAACAGGTGGCGGATCTCCTCCAAACGACGGCCGCGGAAATCCAAGGCCGGCTTGACGCGGCCAATTCGGGCTATGGCCTGGTAGTACTGGCCGTTCCTGCGGAAGAGGGTCCCTATCGGTACCTTGACCGCCCGCCCAAGCCGGGAGACCGGGACCGCATTTTGGTGGGTGAAAGCGTGCTTTCCCCCGGGCGGTACATTGTCGGTGATCTGGCCCGGATCGCCGGGTGTTTCAAAAGTTCAAAAATCTTGGAAGGCGCGGAAAAGGGTACGGCCGAGCGCTGCCGCTTGTGCGCGCGGGATGAAGCACCGGCGGTATCGATGTATTCCAAGGCCTGGTCGTGGCTGGCTCCTACCTGGCACCCACCCTTTTCCGCCCGTTTCAAGAAAGGAGATAAGGTGACCGACCTCGCGGCGGCGGTAGGGGCGCTGTGCGCCGATTGTTACCTGGCCTTGACGGTGGGGGCGGGGATCTTTAAAGAGGTGTCCGGAGTGTTGCCGTTGTGGCTCCGGCGGGAACTCTTTCTGCCGGTGGCCTCGGCGGGGGGACGGCGAGAAGCAGCGAAGGGGGGGAACGTGCCGGCGATCCAGGGAACAGTGTTGGTGTTGCCGCTGCAGGAACCGGGGGCTGAAGACGGAGTGTTCTTGAAAGAGGCGCTGGACCGGTACCGACGGCGGCAGCCGCTCCGCCCGGGACGCAACGACCGGGCCCTGGCGGCGATCACCGGGTTTGAAGCCACCCTGCCCGAAGAACTAGGCAGTGACCACTACCGCCTGGCGATGGTGTATTATACCGAATCCAACGCCGATATCCACTTGCGGGCCGTGGTCGAGGATGTCCTGCCGTCGGTGGTGGCCACGCTGCAAGAGGTGATCGGCGTGGTGCTGGCACAGGCGGTACCGGTACGCCAGGAGCTCAAACTCCCGGCCGGGGGGTGGGTCGCTGAACGCTACGGGTCGTTACCCTATTTGCTGGTCCGGGCGTACGGCGGCTGCTATCTCTGGTCGGTGCTGGCCAAGGTGCTGCACCGCCGCCCACTGGACTGGAAACCGTTTGTGGCCGGGGCGGCCTCCAGGATGGCCGGCCAAGCGCAAGCCTCCGTGTTGGGGACCGAGACCGCCCGGCGCCAGAACTGGTCCGAGCTGAAAGAGGAGGTGTATTTCTACACGCTTTTCCGGTATTTTTTCCGCCGTTATCACCAGGTAGTTTTCCAGAAAGGAGGGAGAGAGTTGCGTGACTGGCGGGAACTACAAGCGGTCCTGACCGAGAGGCCGCCCGAAGAAATGCACTTTCAGACGCCGGAGGAGCTCGGCTTCGCCGCTGGATACTTGGCGCGGCAGTTTGGGCGTTGGTACTACGGCAAACTCCAGAAGGATTTCTTGCGGCACCGGGTGATGACCTTCGGTTCCGAACTCCGCCCCGACGATGTCTGGCGGCGGGCGTTGAGTCGTTTTCAAGAGTACGCGCTGAAGGTGGACCTGCGCGTAACTGACGAGTTCCGCCGGCGGGCGGCGGTGGTGGAGTGCGAATACCGACGGTTGCGGCCGGTCGTGGCCAAAGAAAAGGATGAGTTTATCGCCGCTTTCTGGAGCGGCTATGCCCTAGCGCTGCCGGCCGAGCAAGCCGGGCAAGACAATCAAAACCAGCAAAACGGGAGTGAGGCCTCATGAGTGTGGCGAGTGGCGAAATTCTGTTTGTAAAAGCGGTCAAAGACGGGATTCCCAACCGGGATCCCCTGAACGACAGCGATGCCCGCCGCCTGTTCGGTGAAGAGGACGGCCGGATTTCGCTGTCCGACGTCAGCATCAAGCGCGATGTGCGGGATTACGTGCTGGCCCGTTATCCCGACGGCGGACCGGAAAAGCGCTACTTCGTTTGGTGCCGGGAAGAGCGCACGCCGGACGGAAAGCTGCTCGGCCGGGACCGGTTGGCGAAGGCTATTTTGGCGCGGGTCGGCCAGGAAAAGACCAAGGACAAGCAAAAAGGCCTGATGGCGGCGGCGTTTGACATGCGTGTTTTCGGGGCGGTGTTCAGCGTGGAAGGAGCGAGTTTTCACCAGACCGGGCCGGTGCAGTTCGGCTGGGCGCATTCTTTGCACCCAGTAGAGACCAAGTACGTCCAAGGCACGACGGTGATGCCCAGCGAAGACATCAAGGTGGAAGAAAGCGGTGCGGAAAGCGGGAAAGGCCAGGGGACCGTCTGGACCAGCTATTATCTTCCCTTTGCCGTGTTTGCCATGCCCGGGGTGATCAACGCCACTTTGGCCCGTACGACGGGGATGACCGCCGCCGACTTGGAAGTGATGCTGGAAGGACTTTGGAAGGGCACGCTGCACCGGCAGGCCCGGGGGCGCGGGATACAGCAGCCGCTCCTGCTGGTGCACGTGGAATACAACGACGATTTCTTCCGCATCGGTTATCTGGAAGACTACGTCGCCTTGCAGCCGGGGCGGGAAGAGTGGCTGGGCAGCAACCCGCCGACCGGGATTTCCGAGGTGACCCTGGAGGTGCACGGGCTGGCCCGGGTTTTAGCAGAATTCAGCAGCAAGATTAAGCGCGTGCGCTGGTGGAAGCATCCCGATTTTGCCCTTGATGGGAAGTTGCCCCAAGCACCGGAAACGGTATGGTAACGGCAGCGGGGGTGAAAGAGATGGCCGCCGAAGCGGGCCCCATTGAGGTGCTGATGTTCACCTTGCGGGGCAAACTGGCCCATTTCCGCCAACCGGACACCACGGTGACCCAAGGAACCTATCCCTTTCCGCCGCGTCCAACGTTGCACGGACTGCTGGGCGCGATCCTGGGTATCGATCACCACGGCCCGGATTGGCCCCGTTTTCTGGCCGGCGAGCATTATCTCGGTCTCCGTTTGCTCGCGCCGGTGCGGACCGTGTGTATGCAAATGTCTCTGCTAGGCAAGGGATTTGTGAGCAGCGGGAAAAATTTTAACCGCCTCACGGTGATGGAAATGGTTGTGGCACCCGCCTACCGGGTTTATTATGCCGGTGAGAGCCTGGACGCCTTGCGGAATAAATTGGTCAACCGGCAGAGTGTGTTTCATACCTATCTGGGAGCCGCTTTCTGTTTGACTTTTCCCGTTTTCGAAGGGGTTTGCGCGGGAAGGCCCGTAGCGCCGGCCGAAGGAGAGGCGGTGCGGGTACATACGGTGGTGCCGCAGGAGGCGGTGGCACGGGTGGAACTGGAGGCGCCCGCCGCCTACGCGGCGGCCCGCGGGATGCCCTACCACCACCGGGGCGACCGAACTTTTTCCGGAGCAACCACCGTCTATTACGAGATCAACGGCGGCCCCTTGAAGGTGGTCTTAGCGGCACAGCCGAAGGTGGCCTACCGGCTGGTAGCCCTCCCTTCCGGGGAGGTGGCCTGCTTATGGTAGGTTATCCCCTGGCGGACTGCTGGGCCCGCCCGCCGGACGAAGCCGGGCGGGAGCATCTTTTGGCGGATCACCTGCGCGCGGTGGCGGCCGCCATGGGGCGGCCGGACGGAGACTACGGGAAGCGGTTGCGCTTTTTGGCCGGTCTGCTACACGATGCGGGGAAAGCAAGCGAGCGGTGGCAGAAATATATCCGGTCTTCCGCCGCGGAAAGGTGCAAAGGTGGGGTACCCCATGCCTTCGCCGGGGCAATGTTGTTTGCCTTGTTGCTGGAGGAGTTGCTGGCGGCGTGGCGCCCGGCCTGGCGGGAGAAAAAGGCGCTGCTCGCAGCGGGGCTGAGTCTTGTCTATTTCATTTACCACCATCACGGACCGGTTCCCGATACGGTGGGGGACTACCCGCCGTGGCAGGGGGAACACGGGGCAGAGGAATTGTTTACTTGTGATTTGCAAGGTATTTTCGCCCTAGCCTCGGGTTATTTTCCCGAGTTGGCCCGGCTGGAGGCCGCCCTGGTGCCGTCCGAACTGTCAAGGAAACTGGCCGGGGTGGCCGCCGCTTGGAAAAAATGGCAGGATGCCGCCCTGGATCACATCGCCGGTGAACTGGAACGCGGCAATCGATTTGCGGCCGGGGCCCGGATCTGTGTGGTCAAAAACCGGGAAAACCACCGCTTGATCACCGGCGATCGGTTGCACGCCGCCGGGATTGATCCCAGCCGCGTACCGGGCGAGACGATCACGGCACCGGAGGCCGAAGCCGCCCTGGAAAGGCTGGAAACATTCTGTGCCCACCGCAAAGAAAACCTGCACCGGGATGGTGCGCGGGGGGAACTGCTGGAGATGCGGGAAAAGAGCCGCCGGGCGGCCCTGACCGCCTTGCGGCGGAATCCGGACGCTCGTTTTTTCACCCTCGAGCTGCCGACCGGATACGGAAAGACGCTAACCGCGCTCAGTGTCGGGTTGGCCGCCGTGGCCGCGGGCCGGGCCAGCCGACTCATTTACGTAGCGCCATATCTTTCTATTCTTTCCCAGGCAGCCGCCGAGATCTCCGCGGCCACCGGCCTCGAAATACTGGTGCACCACCACCTGGCCGCCCTGGAAAAACTGCCGGCCGCGGAGACCGATCCGCTGGAAGCGGTGGCAATGGATACCTGGTCGGCGCCGGTGGTGGCGACCACCTATAATCAGTTTTTCCGAGCCCTCTTCCCGGAGCGCGGCCAACACACCGTGCGGCTTAAGGGATTGCAGGGCGCGTTCGTGATCGTGGACGAGCCCCAGACGGTCGCCGCCACCTCGTGGGTACCTTTCTTGGCCGTGACCGAGGCGGCGGCGCAAGAACTGGACTGCCGCTTCCTGTTCACCACCGCCACGCTCCCGGAATTGAGCGGTGGGGTTTTCGAGTTGGAACCTGTGTCTCTCGGTCGGGAAGACGCTCTTTTCGATCGTTACCGGGTACAGAGCATCGGGTCCCTGGCTGAGGATCAACTGGCGGAGAAGGTGGTCGAAACTTTTCGGGTTCGGGGTGCGACGACGGTGATTCAGAACACCATTCAAGATGCGGCGCTGGTCTACGACCGCATCAAGGCCCTGCTCCGGGAAGACGAAAGGAGGCGGCTTTACTTCTTGTCCGGCCGGCTGACGCCGCTGCACAAGCGGGCGCGCCTGGCGGAAATCAGGCGGGTACTGGACGCCAAAGAACCGGCGCTGGTTGTTTCCACCCAGGTGCTGGAGGCGGGGGTGGATTTGAGCTTTCGGGTTGTATTCCGGGCGCGGCCTTTGTTCCCGTCGGTGATCCAGGCGGCGGGACGCTGCAACCGCCACGGTGAAGGTGAAACTGAGCCCGGGGCGGTTTATTTGTTTGATTTTCGGCGCGGCGGCACCGAGGACACCCGGCGCTACATTTACCGGGATGTCGTGCGGCGGGAAGTAACGGACGTTCTCCTGCAGCGCACACCTGCTTTTGAGGAAAGGGCCTCCGGCCGCCTGATCCGGGACTACTACCGGGAGTGTTTCCGGCGCAATCCTCATCAGGGGGCGCTGCAGAAAATAGAAGCCGCTGCGTACGGACACTGGCGGGAACTGGCCGGGATAGATCCTTTCGGCCCGGAACATCCTACGTGCGGAGTCTTTGTCCCCCGCTCCTATGATAAGGTGCCGGAGGTGGTGCGGCAGGGTCTGGATTATTTCGCTGTAGGCGATCCGGAAGCGCTCTGGACGCGGTACACGGCGCGTGGGTTTCTTGGTACGTTGGATTTTGAAGACCGGCGGCGTTTCATGGCGCTGATGTACCAGTTCCTGGTCCCTGTGCCGGTGGAAGTGGCCCGGGAGGTTGGGGAACCGGTGGCCGACCGGACATTGTTGCGGCTCCGTTATGCAACCTATTACCGGGAGGATATCGGGCTTTCTCTAGTGGCACCGGCCGACGAACCCCTTTCGGAGCAGTTTATTTGAACCTGGAGGGGGAACAGGTGCACGAAAACCGGGTGAGTGGCACCCTCGTTTGGTATTACCACATTTGCCGACGTCAAGTGTGGCTTATTGCGCACCAACTGACCCCGGACGCCGAGGACCCGAACCTGTTTTTGGGGCGACTGATCGACCAAACGTCCTACGCCCGCGAGAAGAAAGAACTGGTAGTCGGCTCCAGCAAGATGGATGTTTACCGGTTCGCCGATGGGCATTTGTTGGTGGGCGAAGTGAAGAAGAGTTCTCGTTCCCGGAAAAGCGCCCGGATGCAGTTGGCTTTCTATTTGAAGGAGCTGGCAGCGCACGGGGTGCAGGCGCAAGGCGAATTGCGCTTTCCGGCGGAAAGGGCGCGGGAAACAGTGGTCCTGGATGCGCCTACTGTGGCGGAGGTGGAAGAAACGGAGCGGGAAATTCTGCGGATCATTTACCAGGAAAAGCCGCCACCCCCGGAAAAATGCCGTTACTGCCGCCGCTGCGCCTACGCCGAATTCTGCTGGGCTTGAGGGAGAGACCGAAGACCGATGAAGAAAACCTTTTATGTGTTTTCGACCGGCGTTTTCCGCCGCCGGGACAATACCCTCTATTTTGAAACCGAAGCCGGGGAAAGGCGATTCATCCCCGTGGAGGATACGGCCGAGATTATGGTTTTCGGCGAAGTGGAGATCAACAAACGTTTTCTCGAATTTCTTTCCCGGAAAGAAATTGTGTTACATTACTTTAATCGTGACGGCTACTACATGGGCACTTTTTACCCGCGCGAACACCTGAACTCCGGTTACATGACGCTCAGGCAGGCCGAACACTATCTCAATCCGGCAAAAAGACTGCTAATAGCGCGGCGCATCGTTGAGGGTGCGTTGAGAAATATCTTGCGGGTGCTGAAATATTACCGCAGCCGGGGCAAGGAACTGACGGAGGTTATCGCGGCCATTGAGAATCTTAATGGGGCGCTGGAAGAATGCGGAGATACAGCGGCGCTAATGGCGGTTGAGGGGAACACCCGCGAATATTACTACCGTGCCTTTGATGCCATCATCGACCAGCATGATTTTGTCTTTGAGGCGCGGACACGCCGCCCGCCCCAAAACCACCTCAACACTTTAATCAGCTTCGGCAACACGCTGTTGTACACTCTCTGTCTCAGTGAAATCTACCGGACACATCTGGATCCGCGCATCGGCTTCCTACACGCAACCAATTTTCGCCGGTTCACCTTGAACCTGGACGTTGCGGAAATCTTCAAGCCGATTATCGTCGACCGGGTCATTTTTACCCTGCTCGGGCGGCGTATGCTAACTGCGGATGACTTCGAAAAAGGAACCCGGGGCTTGCTTTTGAAAGACCGGGGTAAACGCTGTTTTGTGGAGAAACTGGAAGAGAAACTACGCACTACGATTCAACACCGGGAAATAGGACGATCGGTGTCTTATCGGCGCTTGGTTAGGCTAGAACTTTACAAGTTGGAAAAGCATCTTATGGGTGAAAAAGAATATATTCCGTTTGTAATGACCTGGTGACCAAACCGTAGTGAGGGGGTTAAAACCTGTTTGTAATCCTTGTTTATGATGCCAACGTCAAAAGGGTGGCCAAGATGTTAAAAGCTTGCCGCAAATATCTCCATTGGGTACAAAATTCGGTTTTTGAAGGGGATATATCTGAAAGCCGGCTCAAAGCACTAAGAATGGAACTGGTCCGCATAATGGATCCCAAGGAAGACTCCGTAATAATCTATTCCCTGCGCACAACGAAGTATTCTTCGCGAGAAATAATGGGCTTAAAGAAAGGTGGAAATGAGATAATTATATAATATTAGATAACTTAAATGCAGAGCTGCAGCCACAACGTATATTTTTCGGAACTGATATTCCAGGATAGCCGACTGCTTAACCGCTGCTCACCCTGTACACTTTGGTATAACAATATTTTCTGTCACCCGCAAATCTTGAGCCCTGCACACTCGTGAAATATAAGTCCTGCAAATTGTTAAAGCAGCAGGAAAACTGTCGTCAACCTCGAATTATACAACAAACCCAGGAGATCGACGACAGCCATCTTAAAGGCAGCCGGACGCCGCAGTCGTTGTGGGGCAAGGGTTGACTAATGTGGTGTATTGTCTACAACATGCCCGGTACCGCAAGGAGCAAGTTTCCTAAACAAATAGGCAAATTCACGTACTTCGTGCTTTTAATGGGTTTCCAGCCTGCCTATAAGGGATTGAAACAACCACCAACTAACTCACTAAGCCTGTCCGAATCCTGTTTCCAGCCTGCCTATAAGGGATTGAAACGCGAGATCACAACTTTTACGGCCCACCCGGAGCCCCAGTTTCCAGCCTGCCTATAAGGGATTGAAACTGGAGACGGTAAAATATATGACAAAGTTTGATAAAGTTTCCAGCCTGCCTATAAGGGATTGAAACAGCCTTTTGGCGCGCCGGTGACTTACGGGCTGGATAAGTTTCCAGCCTGCCTATAAGGGATTGAAACAGGATGCCATTGAACAGTGGATAGAGACGGCAGAAGAGTTTCCAGCCTGCCTATAAGGGATTGAAACTAAGGCAGGTGCGCCCGTTTTTTCGCCCCTTGGGACAGTTTCCAGCCTGCCTATAAGGGATTGAAACGCGAGATCACAACTTTTACGGCCCGCCGGGTACTAGGTTTCCAGCCTGCCTATAAGGGATTGAAACTTTTACCACACTCTGCCTAATGTGTTCAAGCACCGGTTTCCAGCCTGCCTATAAGGGATTGAAACTCAACACAGCAGATACCGTTGTATTCTCCTGCACAGGTTTCCAGCCTGCCTATAAGGGATTGAAACTTGACAAACAAAGGATATTACTTTCTCCACTTCCAGGTTTCCAGCCTGCCTATAAGGGATTGAAACTGGAGACGGTAAAATATATGACAAAGTTTGATAAACGTTTCCAGCCTGCCTATAAGGGATTGAAACTCCATATCCGCCGCAACCTTTTGCGCCATCCCATAAGTTTCCAGCCTGCCTATAAGGGATTGAAACCCGTAGCGCACCTATGCCGGTCGCCCGGCACGGTGGGTTTCCAGCCTGCCTATAAGGGATTGAAACCTACTACCTCCACTAATTCCCCGTATGTCCACGCTAGTTTCCAGCCTGCCTATAAGGGATTGAAACGCCAATCGCGCAAACTTGGCTATGATGTAATTCTAGTTTCCAGCCTGCCTATAAGGGATTGAAACGAAAATGCGGTTCCCAGTTGCGTCTCTGAACGCAAGGTTTCCAGCCTGCCTATAAGGGATTGAAACTTCTACGAAAGTAGTGGTGTTCGTCACGTCTTTGTCTGGTTTCCAGCCTGCCTATAAGGGATTGAAACCCCACCGAGGGCCGGGCGATACTCCGCTGGAAACGGTTTCCAGCCTGCCTATAAGGGATTGAAACGCAGCGGTTCGCATCGACCTCGGTTGCGTGCCGGTGGGTTTCCAGCCTGCCTATAAGGGATTGAAACTTCTACGAAAGTAGTGGTGTTCGTCACGTCTTTGTCGTTTCCAGCCTGCCTATAAGGGATTGAAACCCTAGCCGCGGGTTAAAATCCCTCATCCGGGACGCGGTTTCCAGCCTGCCTATAAGGGATTGAAACCCGCATCATCCGGAGACGAAGCACTCCGACCGAAAAGGTTTCCAGCCTGCCTATAAGGGATTGAAACTTTGAACCGCCTCCCTTTGTTTTTGCGGTGTCCACCGTTTCCAGCCTGCCTATAAGGGATTGAAACTGTGGACGGTCACCAGGCCACCGTGCCGGGCGACCGGGTTTCCAGCCTGCCTATAAGGGATTGAAACCGGAAACTTTGGCGACTCTCCGGGCGTAGTCTCTACGTTTCCAGCCTGCCTATAAGGGATTGAAACACGCACCAGCGGACACCAGTATGAAGAAGAAGAAAAAGTTTCCAGCCTGCCTATAAGGGATTGAAACTAGTCCCCGGTAAACACGTGGCGGGACTGGAAGCGGATGGTTTCCAGCCTGCCTATAAGGGATTGAAACTCTGGTAGCGCCCGAAGCGCCACCGTGGCGCATTTAGTTTCCAGCCTGCCTATAAGGGATTGAAACCTAAGTTTGCCGCCAGTCTGCGGCAGTCCGAAACCGGTTTCCAGCCTGCCTATAAGGGATTGAAACGTATCTTCCTGTTCCTTTCGCGGGGGCGGGAAACGGGTTTCCAGCCTGCCTATAAGGGATTGAAACATCGAACGGCGGGACCAGGAAGGAAACGTATACCGGGTTTCCAGCCTGCCTATAAGGGATTGAAACAAGAAAAAATTTCCCCGGTTTTGAACCGGGGATAAGGTTTCCAGCCTGCCTATAAGGGATTGAAACAAGATCAGCTATTGGCCCACCTTCCACCCGCCCGGGTTTCCAGCCTGCCTATAAGGGATTGAAACCTGGAGCAGGGGGATAAACCCCCGCAACTCCTTCTGTGGGTTTCCAGCCTGCCTATAAGGGATTGAAACTGCGGCCAACCGCGCGGTGGGCGGTGGTTTTATTTGGTTTCCAGCCTGCCTATAAGGGATTGAAACGTCGGCAGCGCGGGCCAATACGGCCCACGCCGCAAGGTTTCCAGCCTGCCTATAAGGGATTGAAACTCACATTGGGTAGACATGTGTCAAGGGGTTTTCGAAGTTTCCAGCCTGCCTATAAGGGATTGAAACCGGCGGTGGCCTAATCCGGCTCAGATGGCGACACCCAGTTTCCAGCCTGCCTATAAGGGATTGAAACCGGCACCACCCCGGCCAGGTAACAAGCGGTCTCCAGGGTTTCCAGCCTGCCTATAAGGGATTGAAACTACGGTAGCCCCGGCTCGCGCCGGGTGATGTATTCGTTTCCAGCCTGCCTATAAGGGATTGAAACATCAAGAAAGGAAGTAGGTACGAATGGACGACCTAGTTTCCAGCCTGCCTATAAGGGATTGAAACACTGTTCCGTCTGGTCAACTTGCATTTGGGCCAACGTTTCCAGCCTGCCTATAAGGGATTGAAACCTCTTCCAACACCCGAATTTGCAAGCACAGATCGTCGTTTCCAGCCTGCCTATAAGGGATTGAAACGAGAGCGCCGCTCCGCAATGTATTGCGGAGCGCAAGGTTTCCAGCCTGCCTATAAGGGATTGAAACGCTCGTTCTGGAGGTGGTGCTGGATGCGCTCTAGTGTTTCCAGCCTGCCTATAAGGGATTGAAACTCCCGGCCCCCAGGCCCAGGCAAGGCCCGGGGATTCGTTTCCAGCCTGCCTATAAGGGATTGAAACCAACACTACTCACAGCGGCCGCCACCCCTTTCTTGTGTTTCCAGCCTGCCTATAAGGGATTGAAACCGGCGGTGGCCTAATCCGGCTCAGATGGCGACACCCAGTTTCCAGCC
>MPOA01000004.1 GCA_001899445.1 Candidatus Desulfopertinax cowenii
GTTTTACCTGCTTTTCCACGTGTTGGTGGACGACTTTTAGTGGCCATTTATGCCGATTTTATACTGGCCATTAACAAAAGGTCGGCAACAAAAGAAACCACCACAGGAGCAAAGACCCCGACCAAATCATCGAGATCCCTGGGGGAATGCCGGCGATCGTCGATGAACGGGTCTTTCAGGAGGTCCAGAAGATGCTCGATAGCCGCAAGCGTGCCCGTGCCCGAAACAAAGCCAAAGTCACATATCTGTTGGCCGGCCTGATATATTGCCAGTGCGGGAGCGCTATGACGGGCAACAGTTCCAGCTATCGCACATCGAGTGGCATCGTAAGACAGCACTACTATGAGTGCAATAAGGCCAACCGGATTGGAACATGTCACGTGGGGAAAATTCGGAAAGAGCTGGTCGAAGAACATGTTTTGACTGATATGGAGAAGGTCCTCTTTTCACCCGAGGTCATTCCCACCCTCGCCCGGCGGCTGCACGAACACTCCAACAAAGAACGGGGTGAGGCTGCCGATGCCTTGGTGCATTTGGAAAGAGAAATGAACCGACTCAACAG
This sequence comes from Candidatus Desulfopertinax cowenii, assembly GCA_001899445.1. GTDB lineage: Bacteria > Bacillota > Desulfotomaculia > Desulfotomaculales > Desulforudaceae > Desulfopertinax > Desulfopertinax cowenii. The sequence goes on from MPOA01000004.1 coordinate 563, forward strand.
TCAGATTGAAAACCTGGTAACTGTATTGGCTGAAGGTGCTGGGGCTCAGGTCTCGGCGATTGTAGAAAAGCTAAAGTCATTAGAAAACCAAAAGAAGGCAATGGCTGATGAATACCAAAAGCTAAAGGCACGCTGTGACGCCCAAAGCCTAGATCTCTCGGCCATAACTTCATATCTTAACCAACAAGCCCAGATCTTAAAAAGCGGAAACCCCGATGCTTGCCGGAGACTAATAAACACGTTCGTCGAACGGGTAAACGTGTCTCCCGAAAACACCGAGGTCATCTATAAAATCACTACTGTGGTTTTTGCTGGTGGAGGCGGGGGGAGTCGAACCCACCGTCCGGAAGAACGACCACAAGAGGCGGCTACGAGCGTAGGCTGTATTTTCGGTTTCGCTCCCGCTTCACCTACAGCCAGGCTCCGCGGGAACTATCTCGATGAATGTCCCGCAGCACCTCCGAGAATTGGCGCCGGGTGAGCCCGCTGGTGTGACACCCCGCTCCCGCTCCGCGGGCTTAAGCGGGTGGGATGCTGGCTGATCTTTAAGCAGCCAGGGCTACAGGTTCGTTCTTGGCAGTTATTGCCTTTGCCACCGTTTTACGGGTAAGTGGCGATCCCGGCTCGCTCCTCCTGCCATCACTTCCCCCGTCGAGACCACGTCGCCCCCATATTCACTTTGACCACACCAACAACGGTGTATTCACATGATAGCACGAACAGCGCTTCCCGTCAATATTTGGCAAATCTTAGGTTGCGCCTCAAGCTTTGCCCCGGGCAGCCCGGGCGATCTCGCGCTTGGCTTCCCGCCTGGCGATTTCTTCGCGCTTGTCGTAGATCTTTTTGCCCTTGGCCAGCGCGAGTTCCACCTTGGCCTTCCCGTCCCGAAAGTACACCCGCAGCGGCACCAGCGCCAGGCCCTTTTCCCGAGTTTTACCCCAGAGCCGCATGATCTCGCTCTTGTGCATCAGGAGCTTGCGCACGCGCTTCGGGTTGTGGTTGAAACGGTTCCCCTGTTCGTAGGGGCTGATGTACATGTTCTCCAGCCAGAGTTCGCCGTCCTGGATCCGGGCGTAGCTGTCCCTCAGGTTGGCCCGGCCCACGCGTAGTGACTTCACCTCGGTACCCTTCAGTACCATCCCGGCCTCGTAGGTCTCCAGAACGTGATAGTCGTGCCGGGCCTTGCGGTTCTGGCAGACCGTTTTTTCCGACTTCCCGATCAACTCTATCCACCTCCGGCGCCGGCCGTACCATTGCGGGTATTTTCCAGTATAAGAAAGAAACACCCCGGAGTCAACGAAAAGAGCGTCCAGGGGGTGCCTCAGGTTAAGTCGTATTCTACTGCTTCCAGGCACAGTCCATGGGCGGGCGCCGTCGGTCCGGCGCGCTTCCGGTCTCGGGCGGCAATGATGTCCGGTACCGCCTCCGGATCGAGCCGCCCTAAGCCCACCTCGACCAGAGTACCTACCATGATCCGAACCATGTTGTACAGGAAGCCGTCGGCCCGGAAGGTGAGACGTACCAGGGGCGGGGCGAATTCAACTTCGGCCCTGGAAAGCAGGCGCACTGCCGACCTGACCGGCCTTCCGGTGGCCTGGAAGGAGCTGAAGTCGTGCTGTCCGACAAGGTGCCGCGCCGCCTGCCGCATGGCGGCAATTTCAAGAGGGTCTCGGACGTGCAGGCTGTACAGCCGCCAGAACGGTGACCGCACGCGGTGGTTGAATATGGTGTAGCTGTAAGTCTTGGCCAGGGCGCTGTACCGGGCGTGAAAGCCCTCCGGCACCTCGCAGGCCTCCACGGCTACGATGTCGTCGGGCAACACTCCGTTCAGCGCGGCCGCGATCCGGCCGGTGGGAATAGCCCACCCGCCGGTGGCAAAACCCACCACCTGGCCCCGGGCGTGCACGCCGGCATCCGTGCGGCCGGCCCCGATCACCTTGATCACGTTCCCGGACAACTCGGCCAAGCAACGCTCCAATGCATCCTGGATGGTCGGCAGGCCCGAACCGGACTGCTTCTGGAAACCGTGGTAGGCCGTGCCGTCATAGGCCAGAATCAGCTTGACCTTCGGCACCTGGAATCACTACACCAGTTCCAGAATCACCATGGGGGCCGCGTCTCCCTGCCGGTGACCGATCCTGATAATCCGCGTATAGCCGCCCGAACGGTCCTCGTACCTGGGCCCGACCGTGTCAAAAAGTTTTCTGACCGCCGCCTTGTCAAACACGTATTCCATCACCTGGCGCCGCGCGGCCAGATCGCCCCGCTTGGCCAGGGTAACCATTTTTTCCGTGATGCTCCGCACCTCTTTGGCCCGCGTTTCGGTGGTGGTGATCCGCTCCTCCTTGATGAGCGAAGTGACCATGTTCCGCAACATGGCCTTCCGCTGGTCGGAGCGCAACCCCAGCTTCCGGTAGCCCATTTCGATCCTTACCTCCTCGCTGCCTTATTCTTCGTCCTGGCGCAGGCTTAAGCCCAGTTCGCCCAGTTTGCGCACCACTTCTTCGAGCGATTTCTTGCCCAGGTTGCGCACTTTCATCATTTCTTCCGCGTTGCGCTGGATGAGTTCTTCCACCGTGTTGATCCCCGCCCGCTTTAGGCAGTTGTACGACCGTACCGAGAGATCCAGTTCCTCGATCGGCATCTCCAGGAGCTTGTTTTTCTTCTCCTCTTCCTTTTCCACCATGATCTTAACGTTGTTTACGGATTCGGTCAGGCCCACGTACAACTGCAGGTGCTCGATGATTATCCGGGCGGCCAGGCTCAGGGCCTCGTCCGGGCGAATACTGCCGTCGGTCCAAACCTCCAGGACCAGCTTATCGAAGTTGGTGTCCTGCCCCACCCGCGTCTTCTCGATCGTAAAGTTGGCCTTGGTGACCGGTGTAAAGATGGCGTCCATCGGGATCTCACCGATGACGTGATTGCCCCGCCGGTTTTTTTCGGCCGGAACGTAACCCCGGCCCCGGTTAACCGTCAATTCCATGAACAGCCGGGCGTCAGGTTCCAGGGTCGCGATATGCAGGTCCGGGTTCAGGATCTCGATGTCGGGGTCGGTGATGATGTCCCGGGCCAAAACCTCCCGCTGGCCTTCGGCTTCGATCCGGATCAGTTTCTCCTCGTTTTCGCCGTGGAACTTCAGCCGCAGGCTTTTTAGGTTCAGGATCAGCTCGGTAACGTCCTCGCGCACCCCGGGTATGGTCGAGAACTCGTGGAGCACCCCTTCAATCTTTACGGCGGTGACGGCCGCGCCAGGCAGGGAAGCCAGGAGCACCCGCCGAAGCGAATTACCCAGGACGATCCCGTAGCCCCTCTCCAGCGGCTCCACCACAAACTTTCCGTAAACACCGTCCGGATTCATCTCCACACACTCTATCCGCGGTTTTTCTATTTCTAGCATTGCGAACCCCCTCAAGCAGGTATCCGGTTACCTGGAGTACAGCTCCACTACCAGTGACTCCTGCACCGGGATATCAATGTGTTCCCGGGTGGGCAGAGCGACGACCCGGCCCACGGACCGCTCGCTGTCGTACTCCAGCCAGGCGGGGGGATTGTTTTCCGTGGCCCGCTCCAGGTTCTCCCGGATCCGCGACATGGACTTGCTCCGCTCGCGAATCCCGATCACGTCCCCAACCCGCACCAGGTACGACGGAATGTTCACCTTGCGTCCGTTGATGGTGAAGTGGCCGTGCCGGATCAGCTGGCGGGCCTCCACCCGGGACGCGCCCAACCCCAGCCGGTAAATCACGTTGTCAAAGCGCCGTTCCAATAAGCGTAACAGATTTTCACCGGTTACCCCCGGCTGCCGCTCGGCCTTGCGGAAGTAGTTCCGGAACTGGGTCTCCATAACCCCGTAGATTCGCCTGACCTTCTGCTTTTCCCGGAGCTGCAGGCCGTACTCGGTGACCTTCCGCCGGGACGGGCCCTGCTGCCCGGGCGGGAAGGCCCGGCGGCCAATCGCGCATTTCGGGGTATAGCAACGATCTCCTTTCAGGTACAGTTTGGTTCCCTCGCGGCGACACAAACGGCACCGCGCATCCGTGTATCTGGCCAAAAAGGCACCTCCTAAACTTAAACTTATACGCGCCGGCGCTTGGGTGGCCGGCAACCGTTGTGCGGAATGGGCGTAACGTCTTTGATTAGGCTTACTTCCAGTCCGGCGGCCTGCAGGGAACGGATCGCGGCCTCGCGGCCAGCCCCCGGGCCCTTCACCATCACGGCTACTTCCCGTACGCCATGCTCCATGGCCTCCCGGGCCGCTTTCTCCGCCGCCAGCTGGGCGGCAAAAGGCGTGCTCTTCCGGGAACCCTTGAAGCCCACCGTGCCGGCGCTGGACCAGGAAATGGTGTTGCCCCGGACATCGGCAATGGTAATCACCGTGTTATTAAAGGTAGACTTGATATGGGCCACGCCCTTTTCGATATTCTTCCGCTCTTTCTTTTTCGTTCTGGGCCTACGCGCCATCTGCTAACCCCCTACTTTTTTCTCCGGATGCCCACGGTCTTCCTGGGGCCTTTTCGGGTCCGGGCGTTGGTTCTGGAGCGCTGTCCCCTAACCGGCAAGCCCCGCCGGTGGCGCAAACCACGATAAGATCCAATTTCAATCAGTCGCTTGATGTTCAGGGCTACCTCGCGCCGGAGATCCCCCTCCACCTTGTATTCCTTGTCGATCAGGTCCCTGATCCGGGTGATCTCTTCCTCGGTGAGATTCCGGACGCGGGTTGAAGGATCGACAGCCGCCTGTTCCAAAAGTTTCTTGGCCGAGGAACGGCCGATCCCGTAAACATAGGTCAGGGCCACTTCCACCCGCTTATCCCTCGGCAAGTCAACCCCGGCTATTCTGGCCAAACACCCTCACTCCTTTATCCTTGCCTTTGCTTATGCTTGGCGTTTACGCAGATAACCTTCACTTTGCCCTTCCGGCGGATTATCTTACACTTTTCGCAAATAGTCTTCACCGAAGGTTTGACCTTCACCGTAATACCCTCCTAAACAGTGCTTCTACTTATACCGATACACGATCCGGCCCCGGGTCAGGTCGTACGGAGAGAGTTCAACCAGGACCCTGTCCCCCGGCAGAATGCGGATAAAGTTCATCCGGATCTTCCCCGAGACGTGAGCCAAGACCTTATGGCCGTTGGGCAGCTCAACGCGGAACATCGCATTGGGCAGAGGCTCCACAACCTTCCCCTCCACCTCGATGACATCTTGCTTCACTGGCAACCCTCCTTCTCCACCAAAACCCAGAGCACTCGCCGGATATCGGCGTCCGTTATTCTTTCCCCGCTGGTGATCTTGCGCTCCAGTTCCGGATCCGGTTCCGCCAGTAACCGCAGGTGCTTGAAATTCTTGTACTTCGGATTCTGCACCCGGCGCCGCGTCCCGTCAGCAACGGCCGCGCGGGAATCGCCCCGCAACGAAATTACCACGTAACACTGTCCGGCGTCCCGACCGGCCCGGGAGACAACCACCTGTCCGGGCCTGATCCGTTCCGCTTTCACGTGTATCCCTCCACCGCCCAACCGATGACCGCTTGACTCTTTACCAGACCTTTCGGAGCACTTTACAGACTTCGCTAATAACTTGCTCGGACAAGCGACGACCGACGACCTTAAAGCCACGTCAAAATCTCCGGCCCGTCTTCGGTAATCAGGATGGTGTGTTCGAAGTGGGCGGATGGCTTGCCGTCCTTGGTCACCACCGTCCACTGATCCACCAGCGTCATTACCTCGTAGCCACCCATATTCACCATGGGTTCCAGGGCCAGCGTCATGCCCGGCTCCAGCCGGGGGCCTCTTCCCGGGGGGCCGAAGTTCGGAATCTGCGGATCCTCGTGCATTTTCGCCCCGATCCCGTGCCCCACGTAATCCCGGACCACTGAAAACCCGTGGCGCTCCACGTAGGTCTGCACCGCGTGGGAGATATCGGTCAGCCGTTTTCCGGCCCGCGCCTGGGCGATACCGGCTTCGAGGGCTTCCCTGGTTACCCGGATCAGTTCCAAAACCTCGTCTTCCGGCTTCCCCACGGGGAAGGTCACCGCACCGTCGCCAAAATAACCATTTATTTCCGCCCCGATGTCAATACTGATAATATCTCCTTTTTTTAATTTCCTTAAACCGGGAATGCCGTGCACCACCTGGTCGTTGATGGACGTGCAGATGCTGGCCGGAAAACCATACAAACCCTTGAAGGCCGGTTTGGCCCCTTGTTGGCGAATGTATTTCTCGGCTACCGCGTCTAGTTCCCGGGTAGTGATCCCGGGCGCGATCAGCGGAGCCAGTTCGGCGAAGGCTCCGGCCACGATCCGCCCAGCCTCCCGCATATACCCGATTTCCCGGGGCGACTTCCTGGTAATCATCAAATCAACCCGAACTACTTGATGAAGCCCTGGTAGCTACGCATCAACAGGTGCGCCTCCACCTGCTTCATGGTTTCCAGCGCCACACCGACCACGATCAACAGCGCCGTGCCCCCGAAATACACGTTCGGGATCTGGGTGGCGATCAGCACGAAGTTCGGCAGGATCGCGATCAGCGCCAAAAACAGCGCCCCGGCCAAGGTGATCCGAGACATGACCTTACTGATGTACTCGGCCGTGGGCCGGCCCGGCCGGATTCCGGGGATGAACCCCCCGTGCTTCTTGATGTTGTCGGCCATGTCCACCGGGTTCATGATAATGGCGGTGTAGAAATAAGTAAACCCGATGATCAGCAGGGCGTACAGCGTAGTGTGCAGGAACGACCCCCAGTGGAAGAAGTTCAGGAACCACGCGGCCACCATGTTCCCCGAGAACCACTGCAGGAGCTGTTCGGGAAAGATCAGGAACGAGGACGCGAAAATTACCGGGATGACGCCGGCCTGGTTTACCTTCAGGGGCAAATGGGTGGTCTGCCCGCCGTAAACCCGACGTCCGATCACCCGTTTCGCATACTGCACCGGAATCCGGCGCTGTCCCTCGTGGATGGCCACCACCGCCGCAATCATCAAGAGCCCGATGATCACCAGGCCGAGCACGCTCAGGATGTTGATGGTGCCCACCTGCAGGTACTCGAACACCCGGGTAACGCCTTCCGGAACCCGGGAGACGATACCCGCGAAGATCAGCAGCGAGATGCCGTTGCCGATGCCCTTCTCGGTGATCTGCTCGCCCAGCCACATCAGGAACACGGTGCCCGCGGTAAGGATGAGCGCCACGAACAGATAATTGATCACGCTCGGAGCAATCAGCGCCCCCTTAATGGCCACCGACATTCCCAGCGCCTGGAGGAAAGCCAGGATGGCCGTACCGTACCGGGTGTACTGTAGAATCTTCTTGCGCCCCTCTTCCCCTTCCTTCGCCAGCCGCTCCAGCTTGGGAATGACCACGGTCAGGAGCTGCATGATGATGGACGCGTTAATGTAGGGAATGATGCCCATAGCGAACACCGAGAAGTTCTTAAAGGCACCACCGGAAATCACGTCAAAGAAGCCGAACAGGATCCCGCTCTGGATGAGTTCCACCATGGCCTCGGGTCGCACCCCCGGGGTCGGGATGTGCGCCCCGATCCGGAAAATCAACAGCATGGCCAGGGTGAACAAGAGCTTGCTTCTGAGCTCCGACACTTTCAGGGCCGCCTGCAGGGTGCCGAGAAACTGCAATTAAATCACCTCGGCCTTTCCTCCGGCAGCGGCGATTTTTTCCCGGGCGGCTTTGGAAAAAGCGTGTGCCTGCACCGCCAGGGATTTCTTGATTTCGCCGTCTCCCAGGATCTTGATTCTATCAGCCGGCCTCCGGACCAAGCGGGACTGCCGCAGCAGTTCCGGGGTGACCACGGTCCCGTCGTCAAAGCGGTTCAGGTCCTCCAGGTTAACCACCGCAAAATTCTTTTTAAAGATGTTGTTAAAGCCCCGCTTTGGCAGCCGGCGGTAGAGAGGCATCTGTCCGCCCTCAAAGCCACGGCGCACACCGCCGCCCGACCTGGCGTTCTGACCCTTGTGGCCGCGCCCGGCCGTCTTGCCCCGGCCCGAACCGATACCCTGTCCCTTGCGGATCGGTTTCCGGCGGGCCCCGGCCGCGGGCTTAAGTTCGTTCAGTTTCACTCCTTCACCCCCCTACGCTTCCTCAACCTTAACCAGGTGCTTTACCTTGTCAACCATACCCCTGATCTGGGGCACGTCTTCCTTTTTCACCGTTTGGTTCATCCGGGTCAATCCCAGGGCCCGGACCGTCCGGCGCTGGGCTTCGGGCCGACCGATCAGGCTCCTGACCAGGGTGATCTTAAGCTTCGCCACGGCCTAACCCCCTATCCGCAGTTCCTTGACGCTCTTGCCCCGCAGGCGGGCAACCTCTTCCTTGGTTTTCAACCGTTTCAGCGCGTCGAGGGTTGCCCGGACCATGTTGTTGGCGTTGTTGGAACCCAGCGACTTGGTCAGAATGTCCCTGACCCCGGCCAGCTCCAGCACCGCGCGCACTGGACCGCCTGCGATCACCCCGGTACCGGGGGCCGCGGGTTTCAAGAGGACCTTGCCCGCGCCGTACTGCCCCACCACCTCGTGGGTGATGGTGGTTCCAACCAAGGGTACCTTAATAAGGTTCTTCTTCCCGTCCTCGATTCCTTTTCGGATGGCCTCGGGAACTTCGGTTGCCTTGCCCAGTCCGGCACCCACGTGCCCGGCACCATCGCCCACGACTACCAGCGCCGAAAAGCTGAACCGGCGTCCGCCCTTGACCACTTTCGCGCAGCGGTTGATGAAAACCACCTTTTCGGAAAGCTCCATTTTTGAGACGTCAATTCTGGTCACACCATTCCCCCCGTGCACTCTAAAATTCCAGTCCCTTCGCCCGGGCCCCATCGGCCAGGGCTTTGACCCGCCCGTGGTATAGGTATCCGGCCCGGTCGAAGACCACTTTTTCGATCCCCAACGCTTTGGCCTTTTCGGCCACCAGTTCCCCAACGGCGCGGGCCGCCTCGGTCTTACCCCCGGCACCGTCCAGTTTCTCTTTCAGTTCAGGAGAAAGGGTGGAGGCGGCACAGAGGGTCACCCCACGGTCGTCGTCCACCAGCTGCGCGTAGATGTGCCGCGCACTGCGGAAAACGTTCAGCCTAGGGCGTTCCGCGGTGCCCGCGATCTTTTTCCGAACCCTGATTCTTCTCCTTTCGCGCGGCCCCTTACGGCTGGCTTTCTTCAGCACGACTGTCCAGCCCCCTTTCCCTTATTTTTTCAGCCCGGTTTTGCCGGCCTTCAGGCGAATCTTCTCGCCCTCGTATCTGATGCCCTTGCCCTTGTACGACTCGGGCTTCCGGAAAGACCTGATCTTGGCCGCTACGCGGCCGACCTCTTCCTTGTCGGCGCCCCGGATGATGATCTTGGTGGCCGTCGGCACCTCGATCTCTATGCTCGCGGGTAGTTCGTACTCCACCGGGTGTGAGTACCCCAGGGTCAGGACGAGCTTCTTCCCCTGCAGCGCGGCGCGGTATCCCACCCCGCTCAGCTCCAGGGTCTTCTGGAACCCCTTGGTAACCCCGTCCACCATGTTGGCCACCAGGGTGCGGGCCAAGCCGCGCATGGCGGTGGTCCGTCCTTCATCGCCGGCTCTTTCAACCACCAGCTTCCCATCCTGCTGCAACAACTTAATGCCAGCCGGGATTTCCCGCCGGAGTTCGCCCTTGGGCCCCTGGACCAAGACTGTGTTGCCATCGATCGAAATCTTCACGCCCTGCGGTATGTTAATAGGTAGTCTCCCTGTACGCGACATCTGCTCTTAGTTCACCTCCCGGTTCACACTACCACCGGCTCACAACTATCACCGGCTCATAACTACCAGATGTAACAAATTACCTCGCCGCCGATGCCTTGTTTGCGGGCCTCCTTGTCGGTCATAATCCCCCTGGACGTGGACAGGATCGCAATGCCCAGTCCGCCCAGGACGCGGGGAATCTCGTCCTTGCCCACGTATACCCGGAGTCCGGGTTTGGAGATCCGCTTCAGGCCGGTAATCACCCGCTCCTTGCCTTTTCCGTATTTCAGGTAGATCCTAATCTTACCTTGTTTGCCATCGTCCACTAGCTCAAAGCCCTTGATGAAACCCTCTTCCTTCAAAATCTCGGTTAGCGCTTTCTTGATCCTGGAAGCCGGGACCTCGGTGGTTTCATGAAAGGCGGTATTGGCATTCCTGATCCGGGTCAGGTAATCCGCGATTGGATCGGTCAACATCAACCCACCACCTCCTTAAAAACTAAACGTCGAGCCGCTCCCGACGGCGCTCCTGCCAGCCCGGCCAACCTTCATCCCCCACCTCACCTACCAGCTTGCCTTGCGGACGCCGGGTATTTGTCCTTGGTAGCAAAGCATCCGGAAACAAATCCGGCACACGCCAAACTTGCGCATGTACGCGCGGGGCCGCCCGCACAGCTTGCACCGATTGTATTGCCGCACCCTGAATTTCGGCGTCCGCTTGGCTTTGTTGATTAAGGCTTTTTTGGCCATTATCCGCCCTCCTTTAGTGGGGTTTAAAGGGCATCCCTATTAGTTTGAGCAACTCACGCGCCTCTTCGTCGTTCTTGGCGGTGGTCACTAGCGTGATGTCCATCCCCCGCACCTTGTCGATCTTATCGTAGTTGATCTCCGGAAAGATCAACTGTTCTTTCAAACCCAGGGTGTAGTTGCCCCGCCCGTCGAAGGCCCGGGGAGAAATGCCCCGAAAATCCCGCACCCGGGGCAGCGCAACGTTGATCAGCCGGTCCACGAAATCGTACATCCGGCTCCCCCGGAGGGTGACCTTGACCCCGATGCGCATTCCTTCCCGTACCTTGAAGGCCGCCACCGACTTCTTGGCCCTGGTGACCACCGGCTGCTGTCCGGTGATCGCCCGGATGTCTTCGATCGCGGCGTCGATAGCCTTCGGGTTTTGGATCGCCTCCCCCAGGCCCACGTTGATCACGACCTTCTCCAACCGGGGGACTTCCATCACGTTCCGATAACCGAATTTATCCATCATCGCCGGAACGACTTCCTGTCGGTACTTCTGCTTTAGTGACACCTTTCAACAAGCCCCCTTTTGTTCCACCCATCCGCAAGATTAATCAAGATTAATTATAGGGCTTCTCCGCATTTCTTGCAGATTCTGATCTTGCTGCCGTCGTCCAGGACACGCTTGGCCACGCGGGTCGGCTTGTGACAGCGCCCGCAGATCAGCATCACGTTTGAGCGGCTGATCGGGGCCTCCTTCTCCTGGATCCCGCCCTGGGGCAGCTTGCGGGTCGGACGGGAATGTCTCTTCACCACGTTCACACCTTCAACGATCACCCGGTTGCGCCGGGGGTCGACCTCAATGACCTTGCCGTGCTTGCCAGCGTCTTTACCGGCAATCACGACCACCTTATCTCCCTTGCGTACGTTCAGTTTGCCCACTGCTACCACCTCGTTGAATTTCTCCTTGGGACGAGCCGATTGCTACAGTACCTCGGGAGCGAGCGAGACAATCTTCATGAAATCTTTTTCCCGCAGTTCCCTGGCCACCGGGCCAAAGATCCGGGTCCCGCGCGGGCTCTTGTCGTCCTTAATGACTACGGCCGCATTCTCATCAAACTTGATGTAGGAACCGTCGGGGCGCCCGATCTCTTTCTTGGTCCTGACCACCACGGCTTTGACTACGTCGCCCTTCTTCACTACGCCGCCCGGTGCTGCCTCCTTACAGGAGCACACGATGATGTCGCCGACGGAGGCGTAACGCCGGAAAGAGGCGCCCAGGATCCGAATGCACATCAGTTTCTTGGCCCCGGTGTTGTCTGCTACGTTGAGGATCGTTTGTACCTGGATCAAGGCTTACACCTCCTCTAGATCTGCGACCGCTCCAGCACCTCGGCCACCCGCCATCGCTTATGACGGGACAGCGGGCGCGTTTCCATAATTTTAACCTTATCGCCAACGCGGCACTGGTTCTCCCGGTCGTCGGCCATGAACTTCTTGGTTCGGCGGATGGTGCGCCCGTAGAGCGGGTGCTTGACCAGGGTGTCCACGGCCACGACCACTGTCTTGTCCATCTTGTCGCTCACGACCACACCGATACGGACTTTACGGCTTCCGCGTTCCACTGCCAACCCCCCTTACGCGTGTTTGATGCCCAGCTCTCTCTCCCGGATCACGGTCTTTAGGCGCGCGATACGCCGGCGGACATCCTGGATCTTCATCGGGTTGTCGAGCTGTCCGGTAGCGTTCTGAAATCTGAGTCTGAACAATTCGTCCTTGGAATCAGCCAGCTTTTTCCGCAGTTCGGCGTCGGTCAGGTCCCGCATTTCCTTAACCTTCACCGGCCTCACCTACTTCCTGGCGTTTCACGATTTTGGTCTTGCAGGGCAGCTTGTGGGAAGCAAGCCGTAAAGCCTCGCGGGCGATCTCCTCCGGCACCCCGGCGATCTCAAAGATGATCCGCCCCGGCTTGACCACGGCCACCCAGTATTCCGGCGTGCCCTTGCCCTTGCCCATGCGCGTTTCCGCCGGCTTCGCCGTGATCGGCCGGTCGGGAAAGATCCGAATCCAGACCTTGCCGCCGCGCTTGACATGGCGGGTCATGGCGACCCGCGCGGCCTCAATCTGCCGGCTGGTCACCCAGGCGGCGTCGAGCGCTTGCAGGGCCAGGTCCCCGAACTGGATCTTCGTCCCGCCTTTGGCCTTACCCGCCAGGTTTGGCCGGTGCTGTTTTCTGAATTTAACCCTCTTGGGCATCAACATAGTTACCTGCCTCCTTCACGAGAAGCCCGTTCCAGCAGAACCTCGCCCTTGTAAATCCAGGCCTTAACCCCGATCTTACCGTACGTGGTCTTCGCTTCGGCAAAACCGTAGTCAATGTCGGCCCGCAGCGTATGGAGAGGCACCTTGCCCTCGCTGTACCACTCGGTACGGGCGATTTCCGCTCCGGCCAGCCGACCGGCGACCGCGATCCGGATGCCCTTCGCCCCCATCTTCATGGCGCGCCCGACCGCCTGCTTCATGGCCCGGCGGAAGGCAATCCGCCGTTCCAGCTGCGCGGCCACGTTTTCGGCCACCAGCTGGGCATCCAGCTCCGGCGTCTTGACCTCCACGATGTTGATGCTGATCTGCCTGCCGGTCAGCTTCTCTATTTCCTTGCGCAGGACCTCGACCTCGGACCCCCCGCGGCCGATCACCACCCCGGGCTTCGCGGTATGGATGGCGATCCGCACCCGATTGGCCGTCCGTTCGATATGGATCCGGGAGATGCCCGCACCGTAAAGCTTGTTCTTAATGTGTTTCCTGATCTTGACATCTTCCAAAAGGAGATTGGAAAAGTTTTTCTTGTCGGCGTACCACTTGGCGTCCCAGTCACGAACGATCCCAAGCCGCAACCCCCTCGGGTCAACCTTTTGCCCCACCAACTATCCCTCCTTTCCGTCACTAACTACTACGGTGATGTGGCTGGTTCGGTGCTTGATCACGTTGGCCCGGCCGTAAGCCCGGGGCCGCCACCGTTTCAGGGACGGACCCTGGTCCACGTAGGCCCTGGCGATGTAAAGCCGGGCCCGGTCCATATCGTTGTTGTGCTCGGCGTTGGCCGCCGCCGACCTGATCACCTTGGCCACGGTCCTGGCCGCCCGCTTCGGCGTAAACTGGAGAATGGCCAGCGCCTCGTCCACGCTCTTGCCCCGCACCAGGTCCACCACCTGGCGCACCTTGGCAGGCGAGAGACGGATGTATTTCGCAACCGCTTTCGCTTCCACGAAGAATTCCCCCCTTACTTCAACGCCGTGGATCTCTCGGTATGATGCCCGTGTCCCCGATAGGTCCGCGTGGGTGCAAACTCGCCCAGCTTGTGCCCGACCATTTCCTCGGTGATGTACACCGGTACGTGCTTACGCCCGTCGTACACGGCGATGGTGTGGCCAATCATCTGGGGGAAGATGGTCGACCGGCGGGACCAGGTCTTGATGACCCGCTTTTCGCCCCTGGCGTTCATCTCCTCGACCCGAGCCAGGAGTTTCGGACTGCAGTAAGGTCCTTTCTTCAGTGACCGACCCACGTTGCTACCCCCTTTCTTACTTCGAACGCCGTTTTACGATCAGCCTGTCGCTGGCCTTTTTCTTCTTCCGCGTCTTGGCGCCCAGGGCCGGCTTGCCCCAGGGCGTCACCGGGTTCCGTCCGATTGGGGAGCGCCCCTCGCCGCCGCCGTGGGGATGATCGACCGGGTTCATCACCACGCCGCGGACCGTCGGCCGGATACCCAGCCAGCGGGTCCGGCCGGCCTTGCCGGTGATAATGTTCTCGTGTTCCACGTTGCCCACCTGGCCAACAGTGGCCCGGCAGTCTAAGTGGAAGAGCCGCACCTCGCCCGAAGGTAAGCGCACGTGGGCGTAGTCTCCTTCCTTGGCCATCAGCTGGGCCGCGCCGCCGGCCGAGCGGATCACCTTACCCCCCTGTCCGGGGTAAAGCTCCAGGTTATGAATCAGCACGCCCGCCGGAATGTTCCGGAGCGGCAGGGCGTTACCCACCTTGATGTCCGCCTCGGGACCGGACACCACCGTCTGCCCGACCCGCAGGCCGGCCGGCGCGATGATGTACCGCTTCTCGCCGTCGGCGTAGTGGATAAGGGCGATGTTCGCCGAACGGTTGGGGTCGTACTCGATGGTCGCCACCTTGCCCGGCACCCCGTCCTTGTCCCGTTTGAAATCAATCACCCGGTAACGCCGCTTGTGACCGCCGCCCCGGTGCCGCACCGTGATGCGGCCCTGCAGGTTGCGGCCGCCCTTTTTCTTAAGCGGCCGGAGCAGGGATTTCTCCGGCTCTACCGCCGTGATTTCCTGAAAATCCGAAACGGTCACAAAACGGCGCCCCGGAGAAGTAGGTTTGTATTTTTTAGTGGCCATCCCTATTCCTCCTTACACGCCTTCAAAGATCTCGATTTTATCGCCGGGACTCAGGGTTACGATCGCTTTCTTGGTTTCCGGCGTCCGGCCGACGATGTTCCGCCGGCGCACCCGTTTACCCTTCACCCGGATAGTGTTCACCTTAAGCACCTTGACCTTGAAAATCTCCTCGACCGCCCGCTTAATTTCGGTCTTGTTCGCCTTGAGATCGACGATGAAGGTGTACTTGTTCCCCTCGGTCAGCGACATTGACTTTTCAGAAATCAAGGGCTTGCGCAGAATGTCGTGGGAAAAATTCATCAGGCGAATACCTCCTCCACGCGGGCTACCGCATCCCTGGTCAGAATCAGGTGGGGATGATCCAGCAGATCGTACACGTTGAGCTGCCGGGCCTCCATGGACTTGACTCCCGGAATATTGCGGACCGACTTTTCAATATTGGAGTTTTTTTCCGCTGTGACCACCAGGGCGCCCTCCCTGGCCTTGAGATTGTCCAGAATTTGGACCATTTCCCTGGTTTTCGGCTCCGGAAGCTCCAGGGCATCCAAAACCAGGATCCGTCCCTCGCCGGCCTTGGCAGAAAGCGCCGATTTCAGGGCCAGTCGTTTCACTTTCTTGGGCACCTGGTAACTGTAATCCCGCGGGTGGGGTCCGAAAACGATTCCGCCTCCGCGCCAGATCGGCGAACGTATCGTTCCGTGGCGTGCCCGTCCGGTACCCTTCTGGCGCCAGGGCTTCCGGCCGCCTCCCCGGACCCCACTCCTGGTCTTGGTTTCGTGGGTACCACGGCGCCGGTTGGCGAGCTGCATTACCACCACTTCGTGCAGCACGACCTCGTTGACCGGCTGGCCGAAAACGGCTTCGCTGAGTTCGATTTCGCCCACCTGTTCGCCATTTATGTTGTAGACTGCTGCTCTGGGCACTATTGATCCTCCTTTGCCACCTTACTGGCTCTTAACGGCTTCTCTTATAAAGAGCAGGCTGCCCCGGGGACCCGGGACCGCGCCCTTCACGGCCAGGAGGTTTCTCTCGGGATCCACTTTGACAACCTCCAGGTTCTGAACGGTCACCCGGACACCGCCCAGGCGGCCCGGCATTTTCCGCCCCTTGAACACGCGCGCCGGACCCTTTGCCGCCGCGGCGCCCGGCCGGCGGTGATACTTGGAGCCGTGGCCCATAGGGCCGCGGCGAAAGCCGTGACGTTTGATCCCCCCGGCAAAACCTTTGCCCTTGGACGTACCCACCACGTCCACCTTGTCGCCCGGGGCGAACAGGTCGACCCTGAGCACCTGGCCCACCTGGTAGTCGTCAACGTCGCCCGTGCGTAGTTCGCGCAGGTAGCGGGTCGGGTTGACGCCCTTCGAGCGGAAATGCCCTCTCGCCGGCTTGTTCACTCTCTTTTCCGGTCGCTCCTCAAAACCCAACTGTACCGCGGCGTAGCCGTCGGTGTCGGTCGTTTTCTTCTGCACCACGGTGCACGGTCCGGCCTCGATTAGAGTGACCGGTACCATTACCCCTTCCGCCGTGAAAAACTGGCTCATCCCCAGTTTGCGTCCGAGGATTCCCTTCGCCATCTGTTACACCTCCCCGGGGGCCAGCCCATCCCGTCAGCTCGATCCCCCGCATGCCTCTTGAGTTTTGGATTTTTGAACCCCGGCCCTACAGTTTAATCTCGATATCCACCCCGGCCGGCAAATCGAGGCGCATTAAAGCGTCCACCGTTTTGGGCGTTGGTTCGAGGATGTCGATCAACCGCTTGTGGGTCCGGATCTCAAACTGTTCCCGCGAATCCTTATCCTTGTGCGGCGAACGCAAAACCGTGTAGATTTCCTTTTCGGTCGGTAGCGGAACTGGGCCGGCCACGTCGGCGCCGGTTCGCCGGACCGTTTCGACTATCTTCCGGGCCGACTGATCCAGCATGTTGTGGTCGAAAGCCTTGAGCCGGATCCGGATCTTCTGCCTCTGCATCAAAAAGCCCCTCCTGCCTATTCCTTGATTGCCGTGACCACGCCGGCGCCCACCGTACGGCCGCCCTCCCGGATGGCGAACCGCAGGCCCTCTTCGATGGCGATCGGGGTAATCAGGGAGACCTCCATCTGAATGTTGTCCCCGGGCATCACCATCTCCACGCCCTCCGGCAGCTCGATGACCCCAGTGACGTCGGTGGTCCGGAAGTAGAACTGCGGGCGGTAACCGTTGAAGAACGGGGTGTGCCGACCACCTTCCTCCTTGGTCAAAACGTAGACCTCCGCCGAGAATTGGGTCAACGGCTTGATGCTGCCCGGCTTGGCCAACACCTGGCCCCGCAGCAGTTCGTCGCGGTCGACGCCCCGCAGCAAACACCCGACGTTGTCGCCCGCTTGGGCAAAGTCCAAAACCTTGCGGAACATTTCCACGCCCGTGACCACGGTCTTCCGCGGCTTGTCGGCAAAACCAACGATCTCCACTTCGTCGCCGACTTTGACGGTGCCCCGCTCGACGCGGCCCGTACCCACCGTGCCCCGACCGGTGATGGAGAAGACGTCCTCCACCGGCATCAGGAAGGGTTTGTCGATGTCACGTTCCGGGGTGGGGATGTATTCGTCCACCGCGTCCATGAGTTCCCAAATGGATTTGCAGTGGGCACAATCCCGGCTGCCGCAGCCGCATTCCAGGGCTTTCAAGGCCGAGCCGGCGATGATCGGGGTGTCGTCTCCCGGAAAGTCGTACTTGGATAAAAGCTCGCGCACTTCCATCTCAACCAGTTCCAACAGTTCCGGGTCGTCAACCTGGTCGGCTTTGTTGAGGTAGACAACGATGGAAGGCACAGCCACCTGACGGGCCAGGAGAATGTGCTCCCGAGTCTGGGGCATGGGACCGTCGGCCGCCGAGACCACCAGGATCGCTCCGTCCATCTGGGCCGCACCAGTGATCATGTTCTTGATGTAGTCCGCGTGACCCGGACAGTCCACGTGGGCGTAGTGCCGTTTCTCGGTTTCGTACTCGACGTGCGCCGTGTTAATGGTGATCCCACGCGCCTTCTCCTCCGGCGCCGCGTCGATCTCGTCGTACTTCTTGTATTGGGCCTGACCCAGCTTGGACAGAACCAGCGTAATCGCCGCCGTCAAGGTGGTCTTACCATGGTCCACGTGGCCAATGGTTCCAACGTTCACGTGCGGCTTGGTACGCTCAAACTTGGGCTTCGCCATCTTGATCTTCCTCCTTAAAATAACTTAAATCCTTAATGCCTTTTCTCTGCATTCAATATCTGCTTAATAGCGGCGGATCATCTTGTCCGCAATATTCTGCGGCACCTCGGCGTAGTGATCAAACTGCATGGTATAGTTGCCCCGGCCTTGGGTGCGCGAACGCAGGTTGGTCGCGTAGCCGAACATCTCGGCCAGCGGCACATGCGCGCGCACAATCTGGGTTTTACCTTCGAGATACATTTCCTCGATCTGGCCACGCCGCGCGTTGAGGTCGCTGATCACGTCCCCCGTGTAGTCTTCGGGCAGAACCACCTCCACCGCCATTACAGGTTCCAGCAGCACCGGTGCAGCGTTAGAGGCCGCCTTTTTAAAGGCCATCGAGGCGGCGATCTTAAAAGCAATTTCCGAAGAGTCCACCGGGTGGTAGGAGCCGTCGACCAGAATCACCCGCACGTCCGTGACCGGGTAGCCGAAAAGTACGCCGCTTCCCAGCGCCTCCCGGACGCCTTCCTCGACGGACGGAATATACTCCTTGGGCACCACGCCGCCCACGATCTGGTTCACGAATTCGAAGCCCTTGCCCCGTTCCAGAGGTTCGAGCACCAGTTTCACGTGGCCGTACTGCCCGCGGCCCCCGGTCTGGCGGATAAACTTGCCCTCGGCCTCGGCCGTGCCCTGGATGGTTTCCTTATAGGCCACCTGGGGCCGGCCGACGTTAGCCTGGACCTTGAACTCCCGCAGGAGGCGGTCCACAATAATTTCCAGGTGTAACTCTCCCATCCCGGAAACCAGGGTCTGCGCGGTTTCCTCGTCG
The DNA here is from genome assembly GCA_001899445.1 of Candidatus Desulfopertinax cowenii. Lineage (GTDB taxonomy): Bacteria > Bacillota > Desulfotomaculia > Desulfotomaculales > Desulforudaceae > Desulfopertinax > Desulfopertinax cowenii. Next base: position 19,419 of record MPOA01000004.1, read on the forward strand.
GTCCGGACCCTGAAGGTTGGATCCTCCTCGGCCAAGCGCTGCAAAGCGATCCCCATCTTATCCTGGTCGCCCTTGGTCTTGGGTTCGATGGCGATGGAGATCACGGGCTCCGGAAACTCCATGGCCTCTAGAATGATAGGATGCGTCTCGTCGCAGAGTGTATCGCCGGTAGCCGTGAATTTCAAGCCCACCGCTCCTACGATGTCCCCGGAGTACACAGCATCGATCTCCTGGCGGTGGTTGGCGTGCATCTGCAGCAGCCGCCCGATCCGCTCCTTTTTCTGCTTGGTCGAATTATAAATGTATGACCCTGTTTTCAAAGAACCCGAGTATACCCGGAAAAAGGTCAGTTTACCTACGTAGGGGTCGATCATCACCTTGAAGGCCAGGGCCGCAAACGGCTCGCCGTCATGGGCCGCGCGCCGGTCCTCCTGGCCGGTCTCCGGGTTGACCCCCACCACGGCCGGGATATCGGTCGGCGCCGGCAGGTAATCCACTACGGCGTCCAGGAGCGCCTGCACCCCCTTGTTCCGGTAGGACGACCCGCACAGAACCGGCACGATCTTCACCGCCAACGTGGCCTTGCGGAGGCCGATCTTGATATCCTCCACCGTCAGTTCCTCGCCGTCCAGGTACTTCGCTAGGAGTTCCTCGTCGGTTTCGGCAACGGTTTCCAGAAGCCGCTCCCGGTACTCGGCCGCCAGTTTGGCCAACTCGGCCGGGATCGGAATCTCCTTGAACTTGGTGCCCAGCTCATCCGTGTAAATCAAGGTCTTGTTGGTAACCAGGTCGATCAGGCCGACAAACTTCTCCTCGGCCCCGATCGGAATCTGGACCGCCACCGGATTGGCCCCGAGTTTTTCTTTGATCGAATGGATACTCTTGAAGAAGTCGGCGCCTACCCGGTCCATCTTGTTGATGTAAGCGATCCGCGGTACCCGGTACTTGTCAGCCTGGCGCCAGACTGTTTCGGACTGGGGTTCCACCCCGGCCACCGAATCAAACACGGCGATCGCACCGTCAAGCACCCGCAGCGAGCGCTCGACCTCAACCGTAAAGTCCACGTGCCCTGGTGTATCAATAATATTTATCCGGTAGTCACGCCAGAAACAGGTGGTGGCCGCCGAGGTGATGGTGATACCGCGTTCCTGCTCCTGGACCATCCAGTCCATGGTGGCCGCACCGTCATCAACCTCGCCGATCCGGTGCACCCTACCGGTATAAAACAGTATCCGCTCGGTGGTCGTGGTCTTACCGGCGTCAATGTGGGCCATTATGCCGATGTTGCGTGTCCTTTCGAGCGGAAACACCCGGGCCATTCGTGAACCTCCTTTACCATCTGTAGTGGGCAAACGCTCTATTGGCCTCCGCCATCCGGTGCGTGTCCTCTTTTTTCTTCACCGCGCCACCGATCCCGTTGGCCGCGTCCATGATCTCGGCCGCCAGCTTTTCACGCATGGTCCGGCCAGGCCTCTGGCGGGCGTAACCGGTCAGCCAGCGGATCGCCAGGGTCTGCCGGCGGTCAGGCCGCACTTCCACGGGCACCTGGTAATTGGCGCCGCCGACCCGCCGTGGCCTGGTCTCGACGATGGGCATCAGGTTTTTCATGGCCTGCTCCAGCACTTCCAGAGGCTCGCGGCCGGTTTTTTCCCGGACGATTTCGAGCGCGCCGTAACAGATCGACTCGGCGACACTGTGCTTGCCGTCCAGCATCACCTGGTTGATCAGCTTGGTCAGCATCTTGCTGCCGTAGACCGGGTCCGGCAGGACTTCCCTTTTCGGGACTGCTCCTCTGCGTGGCACATCCTTACCCCCCTACTTCTTGGGCCTTTTCGCCCCGTATTTGGAACGTCCCCGGCTCCGGTTCTGGACCCCGGCGGTGTCCAGAGCCCCGCGGACGATATGGTAACGCACCCCGGGCAAATCCTTGACCCGGCCACCCCGGACCAGGACCACCGAGTGTTCCTGCAGGTTGTGCCCGATCCCGGGAATGTAAGTGGTCACCTCGTAACCGTTGGTTAGGCGGACACGCGCTACTTTGCGCAGGGCGGAATTGGGCTTCTTCGGCGTAGTAGTGTACACGCGGGTGCACACGCCCCGTTTTTGCGGGCATTCCTTGAGCGCCGGCGAAGCCGACTTCTTGCTTGCGGTCTGGCGCCCCTTACGTATCAGCTGACTGACCGTTGGCATCCTCTTTCCACCTCCTCATGGTCTTAAGTATCACCATTAATCTCCCATTCTACAAATTTATCCCCTTACCCCGGGTGGTAAGGGGAAGTTATTACTCCTCCGTAACCGCCGCTGAAGCACAATTAACCACAATCCCACAAGCCCTACCAAGTTCCCGCATCGAATCGACCTCCACCAGGGGAGTGCCCCTGGCCCGGCAGGCCTCGATGATCGGGTCAATCACCCGCCGGTCGGCGTCAAGCGCCACATACACTACCCGGGCCTGACCCCGCTGGATCGCCTTCAAAGTTTGCCTGGAGCCGACCGTCTTTTTACGGGCCATCGCGATTCTTTTCAAAGGCAAAAGCGTCATCCCCCAGGAACTAACAGACGACACTACAAAATGATAGCACCGCGGAATTCTTTTGTCAACGTCATCTACTGGACTTGGACGTCTTTTTGCCCCAACGGAGGTTCCTCCGCCTCGATCTCAATACTCCGGTAACGGTTCATTCCCGTTCCGGCCGGCACCAGCTTGCCGATGATCACGTTTTCCTTCAGGCCCAAAAGCGGGTCCACTTTGCCCTTAATGGCCGCTTCGGTCAACACCCGGGTCGTCTCCTGGAAGGAAGCGGCCGACAGGAACGAGTCCGTGGCCAGCGAGGCCTTGGTGATCCCCAGGAGCACCGGTTTCTTGGTGGCCGGCCGGCCGCCCGCAGCCTCGATGCGGCGGTTCGCCTCCTCGAAATCGAGGACATCCACCAGGCCGCCCGGCAGAAACTCGGTGTCGCCCGGATCGTCGACCTTCACCTTGCGCAGCATCTGGCGGATAACCACCTCTATGTGTTTGTCGTTAATGTCCACGCCCTGCATGCGGTAAACCCGCTGCACCTCCCGCAGGAGGTAGATCTGTACCGCGGCCATACCCTTGATCTTCAACAGGTCGTGCGGGTTGATCGCCCCCTCGGTCAGCTCGTCGCCGGCCTTAACGTAGTCACCGTTCTGGATCTTCAGACGCGCGCCGTACGGGATACCGTACTGTACCCGTTCACCGTTCTCGCCCTTGATCTCGACCTCCCGCCGGCCCTTGACCTCCCGGACCTCGGCCACGCCGTTGATCTCGGCCACGATGGCCTGGCCCTTGGGGCGCCGGGCCTCGAAAATCTCCTCCACGCGGGGCAGGCCCTGGGTGATATCTTCGCCGGCCACACCGCCGGTATGGAAAGTCCGCATGGTCAGCTGGGTGCCGGGCTCGCCAATGGACTGGGCAGCAATAATCCCGACGGCCTCCCCGATGTCCACCAGGTAACCGGTGGCCAGGTTCCGCCCGTAACACAGCCGGCAGACCCCGTGCCGGGTCTTGCAGGTGAACACCGAGCGGATAGGCACCTTGGTGATCCCGGCGGCCAGGATCGCCTCGGCCGCCTCCTCCAGGATCTCCTCCTGGGCGTCGACAATCAGGGTACCGTCCGGCCGATAGATGGGCCGCGCCGCGATGCGGCCGATGATCCGGTCCGCCAGCTTCTCGATGACTTCGGTGCCGTCCCGCAGGTCTTCGACCTCCATGTATTCCTCGGTGCCGCAGTCCACTTCGCGCACGATCACGTCCTGGGCGACGTCCACCAGCCGGCGGGTCAGGTAACCCGAGTCGGCCGTCCTAAGCGCCGTATCCGCCAGGCCCTTGCGCGCCCCGTGCGTGGAAATGAAGTATTCCAGCACCGAGAGTCCCTCCCGGAAGTTGGCCTTGATCGGCAGGTCGATGATCCGCCCAGACGGGTCCGCCATCAGTCCGCGCAGCCCGGCCAGCTGCCGGATCTGCTGGATGTTGCCCCGGGCACCCGAGGTGGCCATCATGTACACCGGGTTGAACCGGTCCAGCTTCGCTAGTAGTTCCTCGGTGACGGCACTCGTGGCCTTGTTCCAGGTGGTGATGACGTGGCGGTACTTCTCCTCATAAGTGATCAGGCCGCGCCGGTACTCATCCTCGATCATTTCCACCTGTTTTTCGGCTTCGGCCAGGATTTCCTTTTTCCGTTCCGGAATCACAATGTCACCCATGCCGATGGTCAGTCCGCCCTGGGTGGCGTACTTGAAGCCGAGCGCCTTGATGCTGTCCAGGAGATCGGCCGTCCTGGTATAGCCCAGCTTGCGGTAACACCGTTCAATGATCTGGCCCAGCAGCTTCTTGTCCACCAGGCGGTTGATAAACCCGATTTCCGCAGGCATGGGCTCGTTAAAGATGATTCGGCCGACGGTGGTCTCCAGGATTTTCCCGTCCGGCATCCGTACCTTCACCAGGGCGTGCAGGTCTACCGTCCCGGTTTCGTAGGCCAGGATGGCCTCGTCCGCATCCCGGAAGACCCTGCCTTCGCCTTTGGCCCCCGGCCGGTCAATGGTCAGGTAGTAAATCCCCAGGACCATGTCCTGGGTAGGAATGGTCACCGGTCGGCCGTCCTTGGGATTCAGGATGTTGTAGGTGGACAGCATCAACAGCCGCGCCTCGGCTTGGGCCTCGGCCGAAAGCGGCACATGCACCGCCATCTGGTCCCCATCAAAGTCGGCGTTGTATGCGGTGCAGACCAGGGGGTGGATCTGGATGGCGCGGCCCTCCACCAGCACCGGTTCAAAAGCCTGGATCCCCAGGCGGTGCAAGGTGGGTGCCCGGTTTAACAACACCGGGTGTTCCCGGATCACGTCCTCCAGCACGTCCCACACCTCGGACCGCATCCGCTCCACTTTGCGCTTCGCGCTCTTGATGTTGTGGGCATGGCCGTCGCTGACCAGGCGCTTCATCACAAAAGGTTTAAACAGCTCTAACGCCATTTCCTTCGGGAGGCCGCACTGGTGCAGCTTCAGGGACGGGCCGACCACGATCACCGAGCGGCCCGAGTAGTCCACCCGCTTGCCTAGCAGGTTCTGCCGGAAACGGCCCTGCTTCCCTTTCAGCATGTCGCTCAGGGACTTCAGGGGACGGTTCCCCGGACCGGTGACCGGACGACCCCGCCGCCCGTTGTCGATCAGGGCGTCCACCGCCTCCTGGAGCATGCGCTTTTCATTCCGGACGATGATGTCCGGCGCCCCCAGCTCAAGCAGCCGTTTGAGCCGGTTGTTCCGGTTGATCACCCGCCGGTAAAGGTCGTTCAGGTCGGAGGTGGCGAACCGGCCGCCGTCCAGCTGGACCATGGGCCGGAGTTCCGGCGGGATCACCGGCAGCACGTCCATTATCATCCAGGCCGGGTTGTTGTGGGATTTACGGAAAGACTCGACTACTTCCAGCCGGCGGATGGCGCGGATCCGCCGCTGACCGGTCACGTCCCGGATTTCCTGCCGCAACTCGGCCGCCAGTTCCTGGAGGTTAATTTCCTCCAGGAGGGTTTTGATGGCTTCGGCGCCCATGGCCGCCTGAAAACTGTTGCCGTATTTTTCGCGGTACTCCCGGTATTCCTGCTCGGTGAGCAGTTGCTTCTTGAACAGGGGCGTATCCCCGGGATCGGTGACGATGTAGGAAACGAAGTAAAGCACCTTTTCCAGTGCCCGCGGGGACATGTCCAATAAGAACCCCATCCGGGACGGGATACCTTTGAAATACCAGATATGAGACACGGGAGTGGCCAGCTTGATGTGCCCCAGACGTTCCCGGCGAACCTTGGAACGGGTGACCTCCACCCCACACCGGTCGCAGACCACACCCTTGTAACGCACCCGCTTGTACTTGCCGCAGTAACATTCCCAGTCCCGGGTCGGTCCGAAGATCCGCTCGCAGAACAGACCGTCCCGCTCCGGCTTGAGGGTCCGGTAGTTAATGGTCTCCGGTTTTTTCACCTCGCCGTGGGACCAGGTGATGATCTGCTCCGGTGATGCCAGTCCGATTCTAATCCGATCGAAGTTGGTAAGATCTAGCACTATACTTGCTCCCTCCCGATTTGGTCGTCGGTCGTTGCTTAAAACCAGCTAATCTTTGTCCAACTCCTCGTCAGCCTCCCCGTCTTCTTCACCGGCGGTCAACGGTGCTCCGAGCGCTTCCTCGTCCGCGTCCGCGACGTCGGCATCCTCGTTGTCGTCTTCTTCACCGTCGTCTTCCACGGGTTCTTCCTCTTCCATGAAGCCGTCCAGGGGTTCCTCTTCGTCTTCGTCCTCGTCCTCATCCACGCTCTCCCCGGGAACCACGCCGCTGCGGGTTTCCGGCACCCGGAAGTCGAATCCCAGTTCCTTGCCGGTTTCAGTAACATCCTCGTCGATTTCCTTGATCTCGATTTCGGCGTCTTCCTCGGTGAGCACCTTGACGTCCAGGCCCAAACTCTGCAGCTCCTTGATCAACACCTTGAAAGACTCCGGCACCCCGGGTTCGGGCACGTTTTCACCCTTGACGATGGCCTCGTAAGTCTTCACCCGACCGACCACGTCGTCGGACTTCACGGTCAGGATCTCTTGCAGGGTGTAGGCCGCCCCGTAAGCCTCCAGCGCCCAGACCTCCATCTCCCCGAATCGCTGGCCGCCGAACTGGGCCTTGCCGCCCAGGGGCTGCTGGGTAACCAGGGAGTACGGTCCGGTGGAACGGGCATGAATCTTGTCATCCACCAGGTGGGCCAGCTTCAGCATATACAGGTAACCAACGGTTACCGGGTTGTCAAACGGCAGTCCGGTGCGGCCGTCACGCAGCACCACCTTGCCCTCGGCGGGCAACCCGGATTTCTCCAGGGTCCGGACGATGTCCTCCTCGCTGCCGCCACCGAACACCGGGGTGGCAATATTGTAGCCCAGGATCTTGGCCGCCCAACCCAGGTGGGCTTCCAGCACCTGGCCGATGTTCATCCGGGACGGTACCCCCAGAGGGTTCAGTACCACTTCGATGGGTGTGCCGTCAGGCATGAAGGGCATATCTTCCTCGGGCATGATCCGGGCGATCACACCCTTGTTGCCGTGCCGGCCGGCCATCTTGTCGCCCTCGGAAAGCTTGCGCTTCTGGGCCACGTACACCCGGACCAAGCGGTTGACCCCGGGCGGCAGCTCGTCGCCGTTCTCCCGGGAAAACACTTTCACGTCCACCACTTTGCCGGACTCGCCATGGGGTACCCGCAGGGAGGTGTCCCGGACCTCGCGGGCCTTTTCCCCGAAAATCGCCCGGAGCAGACGTTCTTCGGCGGTCAGTTCGGTCTCGCCCTTGGGGGTCACCTTGCCTACCAGGATATCCCCGGACCGGACCTCGGCGCCGATCCGGATGATTCCCCGGTCGTCCAGATCCTTGAGCGCCTCGTCGCCGACGTTGGGGATGTCCCAGGTGATTTCCTCCGGCCCCAGCTTAGTGTCCCGGGCGTCACACTCGTACTCCTCGATATGAATGGAAGTGTAATAATCTTCTTTAACCAGCCGCTCGCTTACTAGGATGGCGTCCTCGTAATTGTAACCATCCCAGGGCATGAAGGCGATGAGCACGTTCTTGCCCAGGGCCAATTCCCCGTAGTCGGTACAGGGCCCGTCAGCGATCACTTCGCCGGCAGCGACCCGCTGGCCGGTGTACACGATCGGGCGCTGGTTGAAACAGGTGCCCTGGTTCGACCGCCCGAACTTGATGAGCCGGTACGAATCCACCGCGCCATCGTCGGTGCGGATCTTGATCTCCGTGGCGGTCACCCGCTCGACGACGCCAGCTTTCCTGGCGATCACCAGGACCCCGGAGTCGTACGCCGCCTTCCGTTCGATCCCGGTGCCGATGTAAGGCGCCTCCGACTTCAACAGCGGTACAGCCTGGCGCTGCATGTTCGCGCCCATCAGCGCCCGGTTGGCGTCGTCGTGATCCAGGAAGGGAATCAGCGAGGTAGCCACGCTGAAAACCTGCTTGGGCGAAACGTCCACGTAATCCACCTGGTCGGAGTTCACGGTCAGGATCTCGCCCCGGTACCGGCAGTTCACCTTCTGTTCCAGAAAACGGCCTTCTTCGTCAAGTTTCACGTTCGCCTGGGCGATTACGTATTCTTCTTCCTCGTCGGCCGTTAGGTACACAATCTCGTCGGTGACCCGGTGGGTTTTCTTGTCCACTTTCCGGTAAGGTGTTTCGATAAAGCCGAACTCGTTCACCCGGGCGTAAGTGGTCAGCGAACCGATCAACCCGATGTTCGGACCCTCCGGGGTCTCGATGGGGCAAACCCGGCCGTAGTGAGAGTGGTGCACGTCCCGGACCTCGAACCCGGCTCGCTCCCGGGACAGCCCACCCGGTCCCAGGGCCGAGAGCCGGCGCTTGTGGGTCAACTCGGCCAGTGGGTTGGTCTGGTCCATGAACTGGGACAGCTGACTGGAACCGAAGAACTCCTTGATGGCCGCCACCACCGGCCGGATATTGATCAGCGCCTGCGGCGTGATCACCTCCACGTCCTGGATGGTCATCCGCTCGCGCACCACGCGCTCCATACGGGCCAACCCGATCCGGAACTGGTTTTGCAGGAGTTCGCCCACGGAACGCAACCGGCGGTTGCCCAGGTGGTCGATGTCGTCCACCCGGCCCTCACCCTGCATCAGCTTGATCAGGCAGCGCACGGTGGCCAGGATGTCCTCCCGGGTAAGTTCGCGGATGAATTCGCGTTCCACCGGCACTTCCTCGTTCAGGTAACGGTCAAACTCGGTGCGACCACTTCTTTCCTTGGGGTAGCGGTACAACACCCCGTGCTTCAGCTTCTTGAAGAGCTTGTAGCGGCCAACCACCGCTAAGTCGTAGCGCTTGGGATCAAAGAACAGCATTTCCAACAGGGAGCGAGCACTCTCCGCCGTGGGCGGCTCACCGGGCCGTAGCCGCTTGTAGATTTCAATCAGGGCATCTTCTTCGCTATCGGTATTGTCCTTGTTCAGCGTCTCCTGGATGCTCTTGTGGTGCTCGAACAGTTCTAGGATCCGCGCCTTGTTTCCAAAACCCAGCGCCTTGATCAGCACCGTGGCCGGGATCTTCCGGGTACGGTCGACCCGTACCCAGATTTGGTCCTGGACATCGGTCTCGAATTCCAGCCAGGCGCCCCGGTTCGGGATGATGGTGGCGCCGTAGATGTTCTTGCCGCTGGGATCCGGTTGGGCGTTGAAATACACGCCGGGAGAGCGAACCAATTGACTGACAATGACTCTCTCGGCTCCATTAATAATGAAGGTACCCTGTTCGGTCATGAGCGGAAAGTCACCCATGAACACGTCCTGCTCCTTGACCTCGCCGGTTTCCCGGTTAATTAGGCGTACCTTGATCCGCATGGGGGCCGCGTAGGTGACGTCGCGGTCCTTGCATTCCTGCACGCTATACTTGGGTTCTCCGAGTTGGTAATCGAGGAATTCAAGCACGAGGTTGCCGGTAAAGTCCCGGATCGGGGAGATATCGTGAAAAACCTCACGGAGTCCCTTGTCCAAGAACCACTCATAAGAACGTTTCTGTACCTCTACCAGATCGGGAAGATCGAGGACCTCGCCAGCTTCGCCGAAAACCTTACGTTCCCTGGGCCGGACGGCCTGCATACCTCAACCTCCTGAAAAATAAAATACTAAAAGCAAGGTTTTAGTTTACCTCGCTTTATACCTGATTAGACACCTTATTTGGAGTATTGCCGTCCTGGAAGAAAATACTTTATCAGGCGCAACGACTTTAGATGATATCATTATAAGAACTTTTTGTCAAGTTAAAATTTGTGGAAAAACCTGGATACAATAAAAGGGGACAGGTCACCTTTTAAAATCAAGTGCAAAAAGCAGCCTGTCCCGCTTGTTGTCCATTCTGATCTGAATCCTGGATTCCGAATTTCTATTTAATCTCCACGGTCGCGCCGGCCTCTTCGAGTTTCTTCTTAATGGCCTCGGCTTCTTCCTTGTTGATCTTTTCCTTAACCGGGTTGGGTGCACCATCAACCAGTTCTTTGGCCTCTTTCAGGCCGAGCGCGGTGATTTCCCGGACCACCTTGATAACGTTGATCTTCTTGTCGCCAACGCTCTTGAGGATGACGTCGAATTCAGTCTGTTCCTCTTCCTCGGCCGGCGCTGCCGCCGCACCCCCGGCCGCCGGGACCGCCGCCACGGCCGCCACGGGCGCCGCAGCGCTCACGCCAAACTCTTCCTCCATGGCCTTGACCAGTTCGGCCAGCTCCAGCACGGTAAGTCCCTTTAGCGCTTCAATGATTTCGTTCACCTTGGACATGTTACTTGACCTCCTGATTTTTCAATGTTTTTGCTTTTAGCCTGTAAATACCGGAGTTACTCTCCGGCCGCCTTTTTCTCCCGGATGGCCTCCAACGCGTAGACCAGTTTCCGGATGTTGCCCTGCAGCACGCTGACCAGGCCGTAAATCGGGGCCTGGAAAGCGCCGGTGACCTGGGCCAACAACACTTCCTTGGGCGGCAGGTCGGCCAGGCGCTGCACGCCCTCTGGCGGCACCACCTGTCCCTGCAGCACGCCGCCCTTCAGCTCAAACGCCTTGAAATCCTTTTGGAACTGAGTCATCAGCTTGCTGAGGGAGACCTCGTCCTCGTAACCGAAAGCGATGGCGGTCGGACCCTTGAGCAGGGGATCCAGATCCTCGATGCCGGCTTCGCGGGCCGCCAGTCGCGCCAGGGTGTTCTTGACCACCAGTACCTGGGAGCCGCTTTCCCGCACCTTGCGCCGGAGCACGGTCATTTCGGCCACCGTCATTCCCCGGTAGTCACTCAGGATGATCACCCGCGCCCGGCTCATCCGGTCCTTAAGGTCGGCGACCGCCGCAACCTTTTTTTCCCGTACGGACAATCGTTAACACCTCCTCCTGAAAACGGTAAAACCTCTGCAGACAAGGGCATACAGAGGTCTTGCAAACCTTGTTTCCCGCCTCGGCTGGCGGTCAAGACGACCATTAAGCCTTTACGGCGCCAGCTGTCTACAGCCTGGAATCCGCTTTATATAGTTTGCTTACCCGACGAATTTGCGGGCGTTAACCTTTACTCCCGGGCCCATCGTGGAGGAAACCACTATCCCCCGCACGTACTGGCCCTTGGCCGCCGCCGGCTTCGCCCGGATCAACGCGTCCAGAAGCGTCTTCAGGTTTTCCTCCAGTTTGCTGGTGTCAAAAGAAACCTTGCCGATCGGAGCGTGAATGTTGCCGGCCTTGTCCACCCGGTACTGGATTTTCCCGGCCTTGACCTCGCGAACCGCCCGGGCGATGTCAAAGGTTACGGTGCCCGTTTTCGGGTTAGGCATCAGGCCCCGCGGGCCGAGAATGCGCCCGATCTTACCCACGGCGGACATCATGTCCGGGGTGGCGATGGCCACGTCGAACTCCATCCAGCCTCCCTGGATCTTGGCCACCAGTTCCTCGCCGCCCACGTAATCGGCGCCCGCCTCTTCGGCTTCCTTTACCTTTTCGCCCTTGGCGAAGACCAGGACGGTACGGGTCTTGCCCGTGCCGTGCGGCAGCACCACTGCGCCCCGCACCTGCTGGTCGGCGTGCCGGGGGTCAACCCCCAGCCGGATGGCGGCCTCCACGGTCTCGTCGAACTTGGCCGGCGCCAGCCTCTTGACCAGTTCAAGGGCCTCGACGACCTCGTACTGCTGTTCGCGGTCGTACTGCTTTCTCGCTTCCTCGTACTTCTTACCGTGCTTCGGCATTGTTTTACAACCCCCCCCGTGGTGTTAACGGAGCAGCGCTCCTCCCACTAGCCTTCAACGATTTCAATCCCCATACTTCTTGCCGTACCCTCGACCATCCGCATCGCGGCCTCTATGTCCGCCGCGTTCAGGTCGGGCATCTTCAGCGCGGCGATCTCGCGTACCTTGGAGCGGGTAACCTTGCCCACCTTCTGCTTGTGCGGCTCCCCGGAGGCGGTCTCGATACCGGCCGCCTTCTTCAGGAGCACCGAAGCCGGCGGGGTCTTAGTCACGAAGCTGAAACTCCGGTCGGCGTAAATGGTGATTTCAACCGGAATGATCAGCCCGGCCTGGGCGGCCGTACGGTCGTTGTATTCCTTGACAAAGGCCATGATATTGACCCCGTGCTGACCGAGGGCCGGACCAACCGGGGGTGCCGGCGTGGCTTTTCCCGCTGGAATCTGTAGCTTAACAACAGCCATTACCTTTTTCGCCATTCCGTCACCTCCTTACATAACCTTTTCAAGCTGGAAATATTCTAATTCGATCGGGGTCTCCCGGCCAAACATGGAGATCATCACCCGGATCTTGGCTTTCTCGTAGTTGATGCCCTCCACCGTACCGATGAAGTTTTCAAACGGCCCGGCCAATACGCGCACCTTCTCACCGGGTTCCACGTCGATCCGGAGGCGCGGCTTCTCGCCTTCCATCTGGCTGATGATCTGGTTGGCCTCCTCATCCGTCAGGGGAATGGGCTTGGAACCGATCCCGACGCTGCCCACGAAACCGGTGACCCCGGGAGTGTTCCGAACCACGCGGTAGGAATCGTCGTCCAGGATCATCTCCACCAGGACGTAACCGGGATAGATTTTCCGCTTGGTGATCTTTCGCTTACCGCCCTTGACCTCGATCTCGTCCTCAACCGGCACCACGATGCGGAAAATCCTATCCTCCATGTGCATGGATTCGATGCGCTTTTCCAGGTTGGCCTTCACCTTGTTTTCGTAACCGGAATAGGTGTGGACCACGAACCACTGTTTACCCACAAAATGAGGACCGGGTAGCCCCGGGTCCCGCACCTCCCAGCCTTAGGTAATAATCCGGGTCAGGATTTGGCTTAGGATCAGGTCCGCCACCATTAGAATGACCCCAACGAATACCACGGACACCAGCACCACGCCCGTGTAAATCATTACCTCCCGGCGCGTGGGCCAATGGACCTTCTTGAGTTCCTGCCATACGCCTTCAAAAAACCGGCGGCTCGCCTTAATTAGGCTTTCCCGGGGCCGCTTACGAACAGGAGGCACTCCCTTTTTGAGGTCCTTTTTATCGGCAGCCCGCTTGGCGGCGTCGCTGCCCTCCCGCTTTCTGCCTTTAGCCATATTATCATCCCTAGCTTCTTATTTGGTCTCTTTGTGGGTCGTGTGCGTACCGCACCACCGGCAGTACTTCTTGAGTTCGATGCGCCCGGGATCGTTTTTCTTGTTCTTCGTGGTAATATAGTTGCGCCGCTTGCACTGGGTGCAGGCCAGCGTGACGTCCACCCGCACAGGCAAACACCTCCCCAAACTAAAAAAAAAACCTACCCGGCAAAAATTTACGGTACTGAATCTATCACAACTGTCAGAGGATGTCAAGAAAATTAATCGCGGTCGCGGTTTTTAAAGGGTGGGGGTCTTTCGGCCCCCACCCGCCTCCTGCCTATTCCTTGATTGCCGTGACCACGCCGGCGCCCACCGTACGGCCGCCCTCCCGGATGGCGAACCGCAGGCCCTCTTCGATGGCGATCGGGGTAATCAGGGAGACCTCCATCTGAATGTTGTCCCCGGGCATCACCATCTCCACGCCCTCCGGCAGCTCGATGACCCCAGTGACGTCGGTGGTCCGGAAGTAGAACTGCGGGCGGTAACCGTTGAAGAACGGGGTGTGCCGACCACCTTCCTCCTTGGTCAAAACGTAGACCTCCGCCGAGAATTGGGTCAACGGCTTGATGCTGCCCGGCTTGGCCAACACCTGGCCCCGCAGCAGTTCGTCGCGGTCGACGCCCCGCAGCAAACACCCGACGTTGTCGCCCGCTTGGGCAAAGTCCAAAACCTTGCGGAACATTTCCACGCCCGTGACCACGGTCTTCCGCGGCTTGTCGGCAAAACCAACGATCTCCACTTCGTCGCCGACTTTGACGGTGCCCCGCTCGACGCGGCCCGTACCCACCGTGCCCCGACCGGTGATGGAGAAGACGTCCTCCACCGGCATCAGGAAGGGTTTGTCGATGTCACGTTCCGGGGTGGGGATGTATTCGTCCACCGCGTCCATGAGTTCCCAAATGGATTTGCAGTGGGCACAATCCCGGCTGCCGCAGCCGCATTCCAGGGCTTTCAAGGCCGAGCCGGCGATGATCGGGGTGTCGTCTCCCGGAAAGTCGTACTTGGATAAAAGCTCGCGCACTTCCATCTCAACCAGTTCCAACAGTTCCGGGTCGTCAACCTGGTCGGCTTTGTTGAGGTAGACAACGATGGAAGGCACAGCCACCTGACGGGCCAGGAGAATGTGCTCCCGAGTCTGGGGCATGGGACCGTCGGCCGCCGAGACCACCAGGATCGCTCCGTCCATCTGGGCCGCACCAGTGATCATGTTCTTGATGTAGTCCGCGTGACCCGGACAGTCCACGTGGGCGTAGTGCCGTTTCTCGGTTTCGTACTCGACGTGCGCCGTGTTAATGGTGATCCCACGCGCCTTCTCCTCCGGCGCCGCGTCGATCTCGTCGTACTTCTTGTATTGGGCCTGACCCAGCTTGGACAGAACCAGCGTAATCGCCGCCGTCAAGGTGGTCTTACCATGGTCCACGTGGCCAATGGTTCCAACGTTCACGTGCGGCTTGGTACGCTCAAACTTGGGCTTCGCCATTCTCCCGACCTCCTGTGAAAGTCATAAAATGGTTATTACTTATTTGTCCAAAGCCAAAGTGTTTATTCGCGGAAAAGCGGTAATCTCCTGCCGGGTAAGGCAAAAAAACCAGCCTTGCCGGCTGGTTGGAACACTGGTAGCGGAGGAGGGACTTGAACCCCCGACGCAGCGGGTATGAACCGCTTGCTCTACCAACCTGAGCTACTCCGCCAAAAATACTGGAGCCCATAGGCGGGATCGAACCGCCGACCTTATCCTTACCAAGGATACGCTCTGCCTACTGAGCTATATGGGCTCGTCTGAGTCAATATTGGTTGCGGGGGCAGGATTTGAACCTGCGACCTTCGGGTTATGAGCCCGACGAGCTACCGGCTGCTCCACCCCGCTAAGTCAACGTTTTCATTTTATCACAAACCGGCGCGCATTACAAGAACAATTCGCAACGCAACCGGCACCTTCCTGGAGCCGGCGAAGGGATTTGAACCCCCGACCTGCTGATTACAAGTCAGCTGCTCTGCCCCTGAGCTACGCCGGCCCAAAACGCGAACGGAGCTGGCTAATGAACCGGCACCGTTCTGGCGCGCTTGGAACGCATCCCTATGGTAACAAAACCGGCTTGCGGCTGTCAACATCGTTTCAGCTCCCCAAATGAAAACGGGGCTTTGCAACCCCGTTAGTAGGTCAACCTGTCAACTAATTGCTTAAATCCTCCGCCTTTCAAGGTATTTCTCCAGTTTGCGCTTTACTCGTTGTAACGCGTTGTCGATGGATTTCACGTGCCGGTCCAGCTCCACGGCGATCTCCTGGTAGGACTTGCCATCCAGGTAGGACATCAACACGTTCCACTCCAGCGAACTAAGCAGTTCGCCGATTTTCTCCTCGATGTCGTCGAACTCTTCCCTGCTGATCACCAGTTCCTCCGGATCGGTGATCTTGGAGCCGGAGATGACGTCGAGCAGGGTGCGGTCCGAATCTTCGTCGTAAATCGGTTTATTCAGGGAAACGTAAGAATTCAGGGGAATGTGTTTCTGCCGGGTCGCCGTCTTGATCGCCGTGATGATTTGCCTGGTAATGCACAGTTCCGCAAAAGCACGGAACGAGGAGAGTTTGTCCAGGCGAAAGTCACGGATCGCCTTGTATAGCCCAATCATTCCCTCCTGGATGATGTCCTCCCGATCCGCCCCGATAAGGAAGTAAGACCGCGCCTTGGCCCGGACGAAATGACGGTACTTGTCGATAAGATACTCCAATGCTTCACTGTTGCCGTCTCGGGCATACTCAACAATCTTTTCATCTTCTAACGTCAGGTAGATTGGGGTGGTTTCCAGCTGGGGGTTGAGGCTCAAACACTATCGCCTCCGTAGTTAAGGGTGTAAAGCCAGGAGTCACTTACGTAGTTGATTATACTTAAAGGTTGAAGGGGAGTCAAGCCCACTTGTCCGCTAACCCCCCGGTTTTTTGTGCCGCCAGGCTTCCAGGGCGGCACGGATCCGATCTTCCAGACGGTTCTCCAGGTAGCCGTCGGCGGGAAGATCGCGCCGGTAGGTGCCGGACTCTCGGCGGAGCTGCTGCTCTTTTTTCCAGAACTCGACCGGAGGCACCCGGTACGCCCCCCGGCCCAGAATCAACCGCTGCTCAACGTAGTCCGCGGTGACTACGAACACCACCCCGGACCCGGACAGCTTGCCGGCCAAACGTTCGATGACCGTGTCCGCCGTCTCCCCCTGGGCCGTGTAAATCACCTCGACGCCGCCGTGTCTCTCGGTATGCGCCACCCCTCCGGGCACCAGGTGGGCGTCGAACACCACGGTCACCTGCTGGCCGGCCAGCGCGGCGAAGTTGATCAGGGTAGCAATGAGACGCTCGCGCGCGTGTTCCAGGTTGCCCAGGTTTTTCAACTCGGGGGATTGGAAAATGACGTTGTACCCGTCAACCAGGAGATATTCCTTCATGCTTTCCGTCCGCTCCTCTGGCGGACAGCCTCGTAAACCAGCAGGGCGGCCGCCACCGAGGCGTTCAGCGACCCGACTCGGCCGAACATCGGCAGCCGGACCAGGTAGTCGCATTCCCCGCGGACCACCCGGCCCAAACCCCGATCCTCCCCCCCAATCACCAGGGCCAGGGGACCCTGCAGGTCGGCCTCCCAGTAGAGCTCTTCCCCCTCGGGATCGGCTCCAACTACCCACAAGCCATTTTCCTTGAAGTAGCGTAAGGTGTACGCGATGTTGGCCACCCGCGCCACCCGCAGGTGAATGGCGGCTCCCGCGGAGGCCTTCACCACCGCCGGGGTGATGCCGGCCGCCCGCCGGGCCGGAATCACCACGCCGGCACAACCCGCCGCCTCCGCCGTCCTCAGAATCGCTCCTAGGTTATGCGGATCCTGGATCTCGTTCAAGACCAGGATCAGGGGCGGATCCCCAGCGGCCAGTAAATCCTCAACTTCAACGTAGGCCTGTCCGGCCGCCAGTGCCAACACCCCCTGGTGCTTCGCTCCCGGCACCAGGGCGTCCAGCCGCGCCCGTGCTACCTCCTGTACCGGGACGCCCCGGCGGCGGGCTAGGGCGACGAGTTCTCGGCGCACCGGCGGCGTAATACCGCAGGCCAGAATAATCTTATTTAAGGGTTGACCGGCCCGCAGAGCTTCCCGCACCGCGTGCCGGCCGAAGATCACGTCCTTCAGGAAGACCACCCGCCTTGACCATCCAGAAATAGAACTTCGTCTATGGTCACCAAATGACCTCCACCGAATACCGGGATATCTGTGGATCTGCGGTTAAGATAGGTAAGCTCTCTAACCGGGCCTGGGCAACAAGAAGCCGGTCAAAAGGATCCCGGTGATAATCAGGAAGCGTATAAGTATGCAGGGCATGGCTCATCTGAACCGGGAGGCTCTCAAGGCGGTTAATGATCAGCTGCTCGGCAACAAAAGATTCCAGATCGTTTGGCAGACGTAGCCGGCCAAGCCTGGCCTTAATCGCCATCTCCCAACCGCTTGCGGTACTTAAGAAGAGTTGATTGCTCGCGTCGCCGATAATTTCACGGACCCGCAGCGACAACTGGGGATCATCCGTAATCCACCATAAGAAGGTATGGGTGTCCAACAAGGCCCTCATTTCGCAAACGTCTCCAAGACGGATTCAGGGAGCGGCTCATTAAAATCGGGCGTAAAGGCTACTTTTCCCTTGGCACTTCCAGGGACACGCTTGCGCGGTTGTTCACTTACTGGCACCAAGCGCGCCACAGGCCTACCGGCCTTTGCAATAATAATTTCTTCTCCGGCCTTCACCCGCGCTAAAAGCTTGGAAAAATGAGTTTTCGCCTCGTGAATATTTACCTGCACCGGCATCAGTACGCACCTCCATTACAGACAGTATAGACTAAGGCTACAGACTAAGTCAAGGGCTGTGGCCTGACGTTACTGTCAAGATAATTCGGGTCGATTGCCGCCCACCCGAAGTAGCAAGCTGCTTTTTATGTTAGGGCCGGTCTTGGGTGAGATAACTTGCGAAGCATAATCGAACATCCTCTGGACGTCGTTCTCCCGTGATCCAAGATCGGTAGATGCACCTGGAATGCTGGTTCAGTCTTAGCAGATAGAGTTTTTAGTACCTGTGCGGCGCTGGTTTTGAAACGAATGTCGGACAGTAAGTCCAAGCGGCTTTCAATGGCCTGGGCCGCCTCTTTCAAGTAACCCGCAAAACGGGCGTTTAAGCTGGACAGCTGGAGTTGCCCCGGTTTTTTGGACACTCTACAGCTTTGACCTCACGCGACCGCTGGCTTTTTCTCCAAGTGCCACCTCCTTTCGAACTCGGCCGGACTCAGATACCCCAGCGCCGAGTGCAGTCGCCGGCGGTTATAGAAGACATCTACGTACTCGAATACCGCCGTCCGCAGCATGTGCCGGGTAGGCCAGCGCCGTTGGTCCAGCAACTCGGTCTGCAGCGTAGCGAAAAAGCTCTCCGCAATGGCGTTGTCCAGCGCGTCGCCCACCGCCGCCCATGGAGCCCCGGATCCCGGCTTCCTGAAGCCGCCGGCTAAAGGCCAGCGAGGTGTACTGGCTGCTCATGAGTCGGAGTGGTGGATTAACCCAGGCATCGGCCGGCGGTTCCGAACGGCCATGTTGACCGCGGCCACAACCAGATCCGCCGTCGGACACATCCCCCATGCTCCAGCCCACAACCCGCCGCGAAAATACATCAATGACCGGGGCGAAGTACAGCCAGCCTTCAGCGGTGGCGTGCTGGGTAATGTCGGCCACCCAGAGCTGATTGGGCGCGCTTGAGCCGTGAAGTCTCGCCGCACCAGATCCGGATAACCCAAACGAGCCGGGGCACGGCGGGTGCAACCCCGCAACCGGCGGCGGTGCACGCCGGTCACGCCGGCTTCCCGCATCAGGCGCGCCACACGCTTTTCCCCGCAACGGTTGCCCTTTTGGGCCAGCGCCGCATGCACACGGGGTGTCCCATAAGTGCCCCGACTGTCCCGGTGGATTTGCACGATCAACTCCTTCAGTCTGGCGTCTTCCCGGGCTCATGAGCCGAGGGGCTCTTGAGCCCGCCACTTGTAGTATCCACTGGTGGAGACACCCAGCACGCGACACATGATAACGACGGGGTAATTGGCCCTCTCCCGCTCCACAAAAAGGTGCACGGCTACCGTTTCCCGTTGGTCTCCTGGGCATTGAGGGCCGCGGCTTTTTTAGGATCTCGCGCTCCATACGCAAAACCCGGTTCTCACGGCGTAACTGCCGCAATTCCTCCCGCTCGGCACTGGTCAGGCCCTCACGCTCACCTGCGTCAACCTCATAGCGACAGACCCAAGGCCGCAACGACTCCAAGGACACCCCCAGATCCGCCGCGATCTGGGTCATGGTTTGCCGCTCTCCCGCACCAACCGCACGGCTTCCCGCCGAAACTCCGGCGGATAAGGCGGTTTTGTCTTTGGCATTTGCAACCTCCCCTTTCTCAGCTTACTCCAAGTATCAGGGTGTCCACCAAACCGGGTCAAGTCCGTCCAGACCATGTTTGACCCACTCGGCTCCGTCTCCACCAATGCGGATTTTCTTAACCTCGCTCAGTACCCACTTGTGTCCAAAAGCAGCACTAGCACTCTCCCAGGCCACCCGGCTGCTCTTGGTGGTAGCCACCGTGTACCGGTTCGCTAGTCTTGAGGAGTCTTTCTCTTTGCCCTCGTAGCCGACCACAAGCTTGATCTCGCCGTGGGGCTTTACCGACCGCTGCAAAGGCACTACAACACCATCGGCCTCAATGAATAGCTCTTGGACCACTTTGCCGCTCATGAAGGAACAACACCGTCTTCAAACACAGCCGCGCGTAATGTTTCAGTGTCCTGCACGGCTTGTTCCCCCGCCTCCTGTACCTTAGCCCACACGGTCATCGGTTGAATCCCCGGTACCAGGAAACCCAGAATCCGGGCCGCGCGCCTAAAGGGCATCTCGGTACCCAGCTCCAGGATCAAGCGCGTCATCCGCGGCGTTACCCGCTGGCGCTCGGGCAACCTCAAGGCTTTGTCCAGGAGGAAGCGGTACGTGCCAGTCTCCCGATTACGGTACAGTCTACGCCTAAACGTGATTTCCCCGAAACTGGTAACCAGGGTTCGGGACCGCCGCCCCACGTTTTTGAGAACCGGATCGCGCTGGCTGCTGAGTTGCAGGTCAATATGTTCCAAGGCTCCCACTAACAGTTTTCCGGCAGCTTGTTGGACCAGCCGCTGCACCCGCTCCTCCAACTCATCAATACTTCTGCTTGTCCTGATTAACTCAAAAATTTCCTTCGCCAGAAACAGGACTATCTCGACCAGGAATCGAATCTTAAACACGAGACCTCACTCCTTTGGCTGGGAGGGCTCCCCCTCGGGGGAAGCCGTTTTGAGGTCTCACTTCTATTCCCGACCCCTCATCACCTACTTAAATCTTACACTCACGCCTGACCGGTACAAGGCAAAACCGCTTCTAATCGGCCATGTGCCAAGCCGTATCCCGTTTGGCGGGGAGGTAATTCGGGGGGCCGTTTACGCAAGCGGTATGGATGGCACCGCTGGAAGTCCGCTCTATATTTTTACCACGCATTACCACGCAGGTTCTGGCGGGAATATCAGGGCAAAATTTAACAAAAACGTTACCAAAAACCTTGGAACTCGTCTATCATGTTAGAATCTATTTAGAATCTATATGGATTCCTAAGCATGCATGTTTTAGAAGATCTTAAAGATCTGCCGGAGGAACAATGGGCAGTAACGGTTTAACCCCGCGGCGGCATCACGATTCCGCCCTGACATTTGAAGAATTGTACAACAAAAATTTCGCCGGGGTGAACCGTTATTTGCGCTACCGGCTGGCAAATGCCTGGGACGCGGACGACTTAACGGCCTTAGTATTCACCAAAGCGCTAGAAAAGTTTCACACCTGGCGAGGGCGGTGTTCTTTTTCAACCTGGCTGTTTCGTATTGCCCACAATGCCTACCTGGATTATACGCGCGGCAACCGCCAAACGACCGCCTCCGGCGCTTCCCTGCTCCACCGGGCGACACCGGGCGGAAATCCGGAGGAACAGGTACTGCTGGATGAGGAAATGCGCGAACTGCATGCCCGGTTGAACAAATTACCTCCGGTTTATCGCGATGTGCTGACGCTGCGTTATGCCGGAGAATTGCGTTTTTCCCAGATTGCCGGGGTGCTGGGCAAAACCGAAACCGCGGTGCGGATGATCCACTACCGGGCCTTGAAAATGCTGCGCCGCCACTACGAAACTGGTCCGGGGAAGAAGCAGAATGAAAAATGACCGCGACAACCGGCGGAACAAAGCTGAAAAAGTAGTGCTCATGGACAAGTACCGCCGCCCATCCGGGGCAGAAGAAACGGGTGCAGCCGAGCAATCGTTAACCCAACTGCTGGACCACATCCGCCGGGTGCGGAAAGCGGTTCCGGTCAACCGCCGCCTGCAGGAAGAACTGCGCGAAAAACTACTGCGCCGGCAACCGGAAACAACCGGCGGGGGCAGCGCCGGGACTTCCGGCCGGCCGAACCTGCAAAGCAGCAAGCCCTACGCGAAGCGGAAAATCGGGGGACTTTTTTTGCTCCTGCTGCTGGCGGCGGCCGTACTGGCCGTGCGGTTTTACCCAACGCCGACCCCCGCCAGTCTCCAACCGGTAGACTCTCCCGTGGCGGTGGTGCGGTTCTGGAACGAAGATGCCGGCGTCTCCTTCAC
Source organism: Candidatus Desulfopertinax cowenii (assembly GCA_001899445.1). Classification (GTDB taxonomy): domain Bacteria; phylum Bacillota; class Desulfotomaculia; order Desulfotomaculales; family Desulforudaceae; genus Desulfopertinax; species Desulfopertinax cowenii. The sequence goes on from MPOA01000004.1 coordinate 41,294, forward strand.
GGTGTCGCGGACCGGCGACCTGCTGGCGGCCCGCCACGGCCAACTCCTCCTGGTGCGCAAACCGGAGAGCCGGTACCGGGTGCTGGCGCTCCCCCCGAACCGGCGGTATCATTCTCCCGCTTTTTCACCAGACGGCAGCAAAGTAGCCCTGGTCCAACAAAAGCCGGGCCGGTCACCGCAGATTGCCGTAGTAAGCACCGCAAAACTGCTCGGTGGCCCGGCGGTATCCGCCCGGGATTTTGAAGTCCTGGTTGAAGGCGGAGAAAACGTGCAGTTCACCCACCTGGCCTGGTCACCGTCCGGAACTGAACTGGCCTATACGGAAATCACCCCGCAAAATACCGCCCGGGTGTGGGTGGTGGGGGAAAAAGATAATACCCCCCACTTGCTGACCGCAGGTAAACATCCCACCTGGTCCCCGGATGGCGCCAGCCTGATCGTCCAAAGACCCGGGCCGAACGGCAGCAGCACGTTATACCTGGTCGACCGGGAAAACGGCGCAGAATTACTGCTGGGTCAAGGAGAACAACCTGCCTGGAGCGCCGGCGGCCACCTGGTTTTCGTCAGCATCAGGCCGCAAGAAAGGATCCTGACTTTCATGCCCGACGGCTCCCCGCAGTTTTCGGTGCAACAGCGGATAGGTGAAATCCGGTCGGTCTACACCGGGGCCAGCGGCCGAGAACTTGCCGAAAGGCTGGGCCGGGACCGGAACGGACTGGCCGCCAGCAATTTACTGGCTAGCCCGGGTGCGGAAAGCAGCAACCGGGAAATAGAGTGGTTGCGGTGGCTGGAGCTACAAGGAGTACGGGAACCCCGGGTTCTGCGGTTGGAAACGGTGGTTAAGTACCAGAACCCCGTACTCGACCAGCAGGAGGACAATTTATTTTTTCTCCGCCAGGATGGAGCGACAGCCACAATACTCCAGGTAAATCTGAAGAAACAGGCGGTGGCTCCGGTAAGCTAAGGAGGAGTAGCAATGCTTCCATCCCTGGATTGGCGCCTAATTCCTTCGGGGGGCCCCGGCAAGTTTGCGGAGGAGGGACAACGGTGAGGGTCCGCAAAAGTTTCCTGATTTTGGCGTTGACGCTGCTCCTGGTGCTCCCCGGCACCGGGGCTTGGGCCGACCCGGTACTCATCCGGGTGGTGCCGGGATTAAACGGCTTATATGAAGCCGACGAGGTGCCGGTACAGTTAAACATCAGCATCACCAACAACGGACCGGCCATCGAAAACGGCCTGCTGGTAGTAAAGCGGGATCCCGACCACCCTGCTCTCGAAGCGGTGTACCAGCGCCGGGTGCGGATTCCGGCCAATCAGCACTTCAAAACCGCCATGCTGGTCCCCGGGGAGCTGGCCGCGCATGGGGCCGTGATCTGTCTGCTGGCGGACGGAACGGAAATAGGCCGGGCGGTAGTCCAAGGAACAGTGACCAACGGACCGGTAGGCATCAGTATCGGGGAGAAGCCCCTGTCCGGCGGCCTGCCTGTTTGGTGGAGCAGTAAAATGCCCGCGCCAGGTACCGCGATCATCAAAAATATGACCCCGGAGGAAATCCCGACCACTCCGCTGCCCCTGGCCGTCGCCGACTTGCTTGTGCTGGACGGACAAGAAACGGCCGGACTCAGCCCGGAACAGGTGCAGGCCATCCGCCGCTGGGTGGCCTTGGGAGGGAAACTAGTGCTTTCAGGTGGGGCAGGGGCCCGGGAAGGACAACCTTTCGCCGGCCTCAGCCCGGTAGTGGCCGGCGAGCAGGTAATGTTAGGCGGCAATTGGGGCGGGATGCGGACCGGCACGGACCCCGTGCCAGTAGCCAGGGGTACCTTCGTCCAAGGAGAAAAGCTGGTGTCCCAAGGGGACCTGCCGCTAATCGCCTACCGCAGCGTCGGGCGCGGCTGGGTGATTTACAGCGCCGCCGGCCTGGAGCACCTGCAGCCGGCAGACGAAAAGTTCTGGGAAACACTTTTGCCGGCCCGCCTTTTCCGGCCGCAGGATCAGCATGATTTTTTATTTCACCCACTGCTGCAGCGCAGCACCGACCTGCTCCCCCTGCAGTTGCCGCCGCTCCAACTGCTGGCCGGGATCTGGGGCATATACATGCTGGTCGTAGGGCCCGGCCTATACCTGGTACTCAAACGCCGCCACCGGCCGGATTGGGCCTGGGCCGGTATTCCTTTAACCGCCGTGCTGACGGTGCTGGTAATCTATTGCCTGGGACCGTTTCACCGGCTTGACGGTCCGGTGGGCCAAACCATGGCGGTAGTGGAACTGCTGGACGAAGACACCGCCGAAGTCTGGGCTAGCGGGTCTTACGTCGCCCCCCGGGGCGGCAGCCTGATGCTGACCGATGCGGGGGAAGGTGTGTTCCTCCCCGCCGTGGTTGGCTACCCCGGCGGCGGAAGCTGGAAACCACCAGTGGTCGAATGCCGCGCGGAAAACCGGCAGATCCGCTTTGACCAGGTGGAATTCTGGTCCATGCGCCAGGCTACGATTTACAAAGTGGCCGGGAACTTCGGGCAAATCCGGGGCGAGTTGAAACTGGCGGGAGACGAGATCTCCGGGACTTTGTACAACGGCACCGGTATGGACCTGGCCGCTTGCCTGGTGGTGGTCGGCGACCGGGCCGTGGAAATCGGTGCCTTGCCGGCGGGAAGCAAGGTGCACGTCGACGGTAGTTTAACGGCCGCCCGGCGCTTTGACTGGCCCGCTTACCTGGGCGAATGGCTTTCCCAGGACCGGCCGGCGGACCTGTACCCCAAAAAAGAATTCGCCGAATTCGTCATTTCCGAGAAACCGGCGGGCGTTAAGATGGGCGTGCAGTTGGTGGGACGCGCCGCCGACCTACCCGGCACCATGCAGCTGGCCCACCCTGGCGGCGCAAACCACTACTCAGCGCTGGTGCGGCAGCGGCTGCCGCTCGCCCTGCCCGAGTCCGGAGCGTTCTGGCTGCCACCGGGCCTCGTGCCGGCAAAAATCATCGACCCCGGTCCGGAATACACCCCGGCCGAACCAATGATCCCCGGTGAACAGGTAGTGCTGGAATTCGACCTGCAACTGCCGGCCCATTACCCGGAAATCAACATCCGGGCCGTGGAACTTTCCGGGCTGGGTCCGGATTCTCGGCCCTACCAGATAAGCGTTTTCGACTGGGCAAACAACCGGTGGGTCAACCTGGGAGCGGGGCGGAAGCGTCTGGCGGGTGAAGAACTGAAACCGTATCTTTCCGCGCAAAGCCGCCTCCGGTTCAGCATCGCGCAAACGGGTACGACCTCCGCCGCAGCGCCCATGCCCGCCCTGGCGGTGGAAGGGGTGGTGAAATGATCGAAATCAAGGGCCTGACTAAAACTTTCGGCAAAACCGAAGCGCTGCGGGGCGTAACCTTGGTCGTCCCCGGCGAGCAGGTTTACGGGTTGATCGGGCCTAACGGCGCGGGCAAGACGACGCTTTTGAACATTCTGGCCACGCTGCTTCCCGCCGACCGCGGCACGGTCACCATCAACGGCCTCGAGGTCTTCGCCGCGCCCCGCAAGGTACGGCGGGTGATCGGCTACATGCCCGATTTCTTCGGCGTGTATCACGGGCTGACGGCCAGGGAATATCTGGAGTTTTTCGCCGCCGCTTACCGCCTTTCCAGGAATCAATACCGCCGGTTGGTCGGTGACTTGCTGGAACTGGTGAACCTGCAGGACAAGGCCGATTCCTACGTGGATAACCTGTCGCGGGGAATGAAGCAGCGGTTGGCCCTGGCCAGGTGCCTGGTGCACGATCCGCAGGTGCTGATCCTCGATGAACCGGCGGCGGGTCTGGATCCCAGGGCCAGGTTTGAAATAAAAGAAACCGTGCGGCGGTTGAAACAGTTGGGCAAAACGGTGCTGATCAGTTCGCACATCCTGCCCGAACTGGCCGAAATATGCGACCAGGTAGGCATTATGGAAAACGGCCGGCTGGTGGCCGGCGGCCCGGTAGCGGAAATCACCGCCGCCGGCCGGGACACCCGGGTAATAACGGTGGAGGTAGACCGCCCCCGGCCGGAACTGCTAAGCTACCTGGCCCGCTATCCCGGAGTGAGACGGGTGGACGAAGTAGAAAGCCACGTCCGGCTCGTATTCGCGGGGGATCGCGAGCGCCAGGGCGCCCTGCTCAAAGACCTGATCAAAAACGGCTACCCGGTGCTGCAGTTCACCGTAATCAGGAGCAGCCTGGAAGACGCTTTCCTGGCGGTAACCGGAGGGGAGCGGCAAAGCCCCGCCGCCACCCGGGCGAAGGAGGAAGACAAAAAATGCTGAACCTGAAACCGCTGGTGGTCAAAGAACTGCGGCCGCATTTCCGCCACGCCAGGGGTCCGGTGATCTTGTTTTTCTACCTGCTGGTGCTGGGCGGGTTTACCCTCGGCTATCTGTACCTGACCGGGCAGGCTTCGGCCGCCGTCTTTGACCCCGCGCGCAGCCGGGCGGTATTCTCCGTCCTCAGCGTAGCCCAGTTGATCCTGCTGGCCTTCGTCACCCCGGGCCTCACAGCGGGCAGTATCAGCGGCGAGCGGGAACGGCAGACGCTCAATGTGCTGCTACTCACCGACCTAAGCCCGGCGCGGATCGTGGCGGGCAAAATGATCTCCTCGTGCGCCTTTACCATCCTGCTGGTACTGGCCACCCTACCGTTGTACGGGATAGTGCTCGTGTTCGGGGGCGTTGCCCCCGCCCAGCTGGGGGGTGTATTCGGTTTTTACCTGGCAACCATGTTTTTGTTCGCCGCCGTCGGGACGACCTGCTCGGCGCACTTCAAGCGCACCGGTACCAGCACCGTAACCGCCTACGGCATCACCGCCTTTTTGATGGCCGGTACCGGTTTCTTAGCGGCCTTCATTTATGAAGCCGCCAACCGAGAGGTTTCCTCCCGACCGCCGGATATCCCGGTGGCTACCCAGTTCCTGATGGACATCAACCCGCTGGTCGTGCTGTTCCGCATCCTAGGTGAGGGTGCGCCCTTCGGCGGTGAATGGCTCCTGCCTTACTGGCTCGTTTACCCCACTTTTTACCTGGGCGTCGGCCTGCTGCTGTTGTGGTGGAGCAGTCGAATGCTGGACCCGCTGAAAAAACCACGGTGGAAAAATCTTATTCCCCCGCCAAAATAATCGGCGGTCAAGAGTCAGGCTTCTTCGGGATCCACCCGGTAACGGGCCCGGACCTCCTTTATTTTCCCGCAGTACAGTTCCCCTTCCGGGCAGGGTCCGCGCAGGCAGGCCGGGCCGGCCGCGGCGAAAATGGTGGGCGCGAGCGGTTTTACCAGCCGCAAAATCTCCTCGGCCAGGCGGCGTATTTCCCACTGCGCCCGCTCGCAGCAACGCAGGGCAAAGAAGTGCAGGAGTTCTCGGGCGTTCATGGTAAACACGAACTTGGTCTCGGCGGCATTCGGCAGAACGAACCGGGCATCCTCGTAGGCCTCCCGGTCGCCGCCCAACTTGTGCACCCAGCAGTCGTACCACTCCTGGATCTGCCGCATCTGGCGGGCGAACTCGGCCCGGGCCTCCGCCCCCAGGGCGGCTATTGACGGCGGGACAATATAATCAAATACCCCCTCGGGGTTCGCCGCCGCCGTTTCCCCGACGTAGCGCTGGGACTGCACACTGAAAGACGCCAGGCGGTGCCGGGTGATCTGCGCCAGCAAGCTCCGGGACACCCCTTCCACCGCAAAGGTGAACGCGGCGTGCTCGATCACCGTGACGTGGCCCATGCGGACCAGTTTTTGGATCAGGGCCGCGGGATCCCGCCGGGCCTCCCCCGCAATCAACTCCGCGTTGCCCAGGCGCGAATAACAGCGGCGCCCGGCCAGGGCGGCCAGCTTTTCGGGTTCCGGAGTGTACGCCAACAGCACGACCCTTAGCTTGCTCTCTCCCACCCTTAGCTCCTCGCAAACCTTATTTCCTATTTTCCCCATAATAGTTATTGCCTTACTTTCTTCCAGCGCACGCCTTGGGGAGTATCCTCCAGCGCGATCCCTAAATCGCGCAAGCCCTCCCGGATCCGGTCGGCGGTGGCAAAGTCCTTTCGCTGGCGGGCCTCCTGCCGGACGGTGATCAGCAGGTCCAGCAGGCGCTGTGAGAATTCACCGTCCTGCGCCGTACCGGTTTCCAATACCAGTTGCCCGTCTCGCTCCGGGAAGATACCCAAAACACCGTTGAAGTCGGTGAACAAGTCCAGGGCGCGCTGCAACGCCTTGCGGTCGGGCCGTTCGGCGTGATGCAGATAGCTATTCACCTCGCTCGCCAGGTCGAAAAGTACCGCCTGGGCTAGCGCCGTGTTGAAATCGTCGTCCATGGCCGCCTCGAAACGGTTCCGGAGTTTTTCCAGGGCCTCCGCCAGCCCGGCGCAAGCGTCCGGGTCCTCCTCCCGTTCCCGGAGACCGTCCAGCACCTCCCGGAGCAGGCCGAGGGAGGTCTTCAACCGTTCCAGGGCCTGGACGCTGGCCTCCATAGCGCCCGTACTGAAGTCGAGCGGGCTGCGGTAATGGGTGGAAAGCAGAAACAGCCGCAACGCCGGGGGCGGGTAGGTCCGGGTCAGTTCGCGGACCAGGGACACGTTACCCAGCGACTTGGACATCTTCTCCTCGCGAATGGTTACGAAACCGTTGTGGATCCAGTACCGAGCGAAGGGCTGCCCGGTCGCTCCCTCGGACTGCGCGATCTCGTTCTCGTGGTGGGGAAAGATCAGGTCGGCCCCGCCGCCGTGGATGTCGAAGTTCTCTCCCAGATACTTTTGGGCCATGGCCGAACACTCGATGTGCCAGCCCGGCCGCCCGGGGCCCCAGGGGCTGTCCCACCACGGCTCGCCGGGTTTGGCCGCCTTCCAGAGGGCGAAGTCCAGCGGATCGCGCTTCAAGTCGCCGACCCCCACCCGGGCCCCCGCCCGCATGTCGTCCAGGGAACGCTTCGAGAGCTTGCCGTACTCCGGGAACTTGCGGACCGCAAAGTACACATCCCCGCCCGCCACGTAACCGAGCCCCCGGTCGATGATCGCCCGAATCAGGGCAATGATCTCGGGGATGTGGTCTGAAACCCTGGGATGCACGTCTGCCCGCCGCACGTTCAGGGCGTCGGCATCCACGAAGTACTCGTCCACGTATTTGGCGGCCAGGGCCGCGGGGTCCATCTGCTCCTCCCGGGCCCGGTTGATGATCTTGTCGTCGATGTCGGTGAAGTTCTGCACGTAGGTTACCCGGTAGCCCCGGTAAAGGAAATACCGGCGGATGGTGTCAAACACCACCAACGCCCGGGCGTTTCCCAGGTGGATAAAGTTGTAGGTCGTGGGACCGCAGACGTAGATACTGACCCGCCCCGGATCACGGGGCCGGAACGTCTCCTTGCGCCCGGTCAAGGTGTTGAAGAATTCCAAGCTACTTGTCTCCTCCCACCTGTTGTTCTTCTTCCAGTTGGCGGATCTTGGCTTCCAGTTTTTCAATCCGCGCCTGCATCACGGCCAGCGCTTCGGCCACCGGGTCGGGCAACTCGTCGTGCCGCAGGTCGATGGTGTCGACCCGCTGCCCGCCACGGCGTACGATCCTCCCGGGCACCCCCACCACGGTACAGTTCGGCGGCACAGGCTTCAGGACTACCGAACCGGCACCGATTTTGGAGTTTTCCCCGATTTCAAAGGAGCCCAGGATTTTGGCGCCCGCGCTCACCACCACGTTGTCCCCGAGCGTCGGGTGACGCTTACCCTTCTCCTTGCCGGTCCCGCCCAGGGTTACCCCCTGGTAGAGGGTTACGTTGCGGCCGATCTCGGTGGTTTCGCCGATCACCACCCCGGACCCGTGGTCAATAAAAAATCCCTCCCCGATCCGGGCCCCGGGGTGAATCTCGACGCCGGTCAGGAAACGGGAAAAGTGCGAGATAAGCCGGGCGATAGTGAATAGGCGCCAGCGGTAGAACCGGTGGGCAATGCGGTGCATGCAGATGGCGTGCAGGCCGGGGTAACAGAGGAGCACCTCCAGCAGGTTTTTCGCCGCCGGGTCGCGTTCGAAGACCACTTGGACGTCCCGCCGGATTGTCCGCAACACAGTTTTCCCCTCCCCAGGCAACCCGGAATCGCCCGCAAGCTAGCCCTTATTACCCTTATTATAATAACACTCGCTTACCGGCGAAAACAACCGCGCAGGGCGGCCACGGCGTAAGCCGCCATTCCCACGCCGGCGCCCGTGAACCCCAGGCCCTCGGTAGTGGTCGCCTTCACGTTCACCACCTCGGGAGACAACCCCAGCACCCGGGCTAGGTTGTCCCGCATTTGCGGGATGTACGGCGCCAGCCGGGGCGCCTGGGCGACGATTACCGCGTCCAGGTTTTCCGCCTCCAGGCCGCGCTCCCGGAGCAGCCCGGCCACCCGTTCCAGGAGGACCAGGCTGGAGATGCCGCGGTAAGCCGGGTCGGTATCCGGGAACAGCCGGCCGATATCCCCGATGCCGGCCGCCCCCAGCAGGGCATCCATGACCGCGTGCACCAGCACGTCGGCGTCCGAGTGCCCGGCGATCCCCCGGTCAAAGGGTACCTCCACCCCGCCCAGGATCAGTTTCCGGTTGTCAACCAATTGGTGGACATCATATCCGAACCCGATCCGCACCGCCCCACCCCCCAAAAGCGCCTCCGCAAAGGCAAAGTCTTCGGGGGTCGTGATCTTGATGTTACGGTAACTGCCGCGGACCAGTCGCACGGGCTGACCGGCAAATTCGGCAAGGGAGGTGTCGTCGGTGCCCTGAAACCCGCGTTCCCGGGCCAGGCGGTGCGCCGCCAACAGCAGGTCGCGGCGGAAAACCTGGGGCGTCTGCACGAGCCACAAACGCTCCCGAGGCAGCGTGGTGGCGGCCGTATCGTCCGCGGCCGCCAGCTTCACAGTGTCCTTGGGGGGCACTGCCAGGGTGGCCGCCCCGCACTCCCGGGCGGCGGCCGCCAGCTCCCCGATTTGTTCCGGGGTGATAAACGGCCGCACCCCGTCGTGCACCAGGACCAGTTCGCACGGCGGCAGGGCCTCGAGGCCGCACCACACCGACTCCTGGCGCGTGGCGCCGCCCGGCACCACCGCCAGCACCTTATCGAAACCGTACCGCGCCACGATCTCGCGGCGGCACCAGTCCTCCTCCTCGGCCGTAACCACCAGGACCACGCCCCCGACTAGGGACGTACGTTCAAGCACTTCCAGGGTGCGGGCCAAAACCGGGCGGCCGGCTAGCAGCCGGTACTGTTTCTTAGGACCACAGCCCATCCGACTGCTCCGGCCGGCCGCCGCCACAATGGCCAGCATTTCAGCCAACCGCGTTCACCTCATCCAGTTCGCGGGCGGCACCGCTACGCTTCACGGCCGTCTTGGGCCGGGCGAAAATCATCCGGCCCGCGGTGGTCTGTAAAACGCTGGTGACCAGCACCCGCACCGTGTGGCCGATGTACTTTTTGCCACCGTCAACCACGATCATGGTGCCGTCATCCAGGTAACCGATACCCTGCCCGGCTTCCTTGCCGTCCTTGATCACCTGGATGCTCATCTCCTCGCCCGGCAGCATCACGGGTTTCAGCGCGTTGGCCAATTCATTAATGTTCAGCACCCTGATCCCGTGGATTTCCGCCACTTTGTTCAGGTTGAAGTCGGTGGTGATGATCTTGACGCCCAGCTTCTTAGCCAGCTTAACCAGCTTGGCGTCAACGTCCTGGACGTCCTTCAGGCCTTTAACGTTTTCGTAGATCTGCACCCGGATATCGCCGTGGTTGCGGATGTGATTGACGATATCCAGGCCCCGGCGTCCTCGGTTCCGCTTCAGAGCGTCGCCCGAATCGGCCACCTGCTGCAGTTCGTCCAGGACAAAGGCCGGGATGATCAGGGTGCCTTCGAGGAAACCGCTTTTGCACAGGTCGGCGATGCGACCGTCAATGATCGCCGAAGTGTCGAGCAGCTTGATTTCCCCGCGGCCGGTTTTCTCCCGTCCAAACCACGGGATGCTGCCGAACATGCCCGCGATATCGTCCCGCTTTTTCACGGCCAGGACCATCCCCAGGTAGCCCAGGAAAGCCGCCAGCAGGATAGTCGCAGACTGGCCGACGTAGCCGAAGCCGGCAAGCAAGGAACCGACGAGGTTGGCAATAATAAGACCGAAAATGAGTCCGAAAGAACCGATGATCAGATCCTGGGCCGGCATCTTCTGCAGGTACTCGACCGTACGCGCCACCAACAGGGAGGCGACGTTAATGATCCGCGGCGCGACGATCACCCCCACCACCAGGCCCAGCACGATGATCGCTATCGCCAGCCCCAGGTCAATCGGCGGGGTAAAGTAATTACCCGCCACCAGCAAGTAACCCAAAAAAGCACCAGCCACACCAAAAGCCAAAACCAAGGCGAAAAAGGTGACCTTACGTGCCAATACAGTCACCTCCCTTCGGCCATAATCCTCTTAATACATCCTACCTTACTATCCTAATATTATGCAATTCTCAAAACCCCTACATACAAAAAGGCTGGCGTTGCTTTCGCCAGCGTTAGGCAAACATCTCTTCCAGCATTGATCGTGTTTCGTCTTCCTCTACTTCCGTGGCCAGCACCAACTCACTGATCAGGATTTGCCTCGCGCTTTCGAGCATTCTCTTTTCACCCGAAGACAACCCCTTTTCCCGTTCCCTGCGCGCCAGGTTTCGGACCACCTCGGCCACTTCGTAGATGTTCCCGCTTTTGATTTTCTCCAGGTTCGCCCGGTAACGCCGGTTCCAGTTCCCGGGCATCTGGGTGCTCACACCCTTCAGGATCCGGATTACCTTTTGCACTTCATCGTGGCTGATCACCTGGCGCAGCCCAATGTTCTCGCCGCTCGCGGTCGGCACCATTACCTTCATATTCCCGATCGGCAGGCGCAGTACATAGTACTGCTGCCGCTCGCCCAGAATCTCTTTCTCTTCAATCGCCTCTATAACTCCGGCTCCGTGCATGGGGTAAACGACCTTGTCCCCAATTTTGAACAACCCGCGCCACCTCCTAAAAACCCCTCTCACTGCTGAACAGTATAACACAAACCAGCCATTTCTGTCAAAATCACCCCTCCGAGCGTATCCGGGCGGGTAGAATCATCTATATCGCTCTTGAAGCAACTGGTTCCAGTAACGGCTAAGTCCGTCCTTAATTGAACGGGCCCTGGTCTCGCCGATGCCTTCCACCTCGTCCAGTTCCTCCAGGGAGGCGTTCAGCACCTGGTTCAGGGTGCCGAAGCTGGCAACCAGGTTCTCCACCACCGGGTAGGGCAACCGCGGGATTTTACCCAGCACCCGGTAGCCGCGCGGCGAAACGTTCTGTTCCAGAATGGCGCTTCCGCCGGAGTAACCCAGAGCACGGGCGATCAGGGACAGGTCCAGCAGATCCTCGCTCGGCCAGGACTCGATCATGCTCAGGATCTGCCGGGGCGACTTTTCGTCCGGGTTCACGGTGTAATCCCGGATCACCATCAGGCCCTCGCTTTCCACGTTGCTGACCAGTTCCTCCAGCTGCATGGTGATCAGGCGGCCCTCCGTGCCCAGTTCGCAGATATACTTTTCGATTTCCCGGACCACCTGCCGGGTCATTACCACCCGCTGGATCACCTTGCAGACTTCAAACAGGGTCACCGTATCTTCAAATTCGGTGATGCTCAGGCTGACCAGCACCCGGTCCAGAACGGTGCGGTACTTCTCCAGCGTCTGCAGCGCCTGGTTGGCCTTGGTGAAAATGACCTCCAGGTCCCGCAGGACGTACTTCATGGCCCCTTTGTAAATGGTGATCACGCCGCGCCGCTCGGAAATGGAGATCACCAGCGCGTCGGTCTGCCGGGCCACGCGCTCGGCGGTACGGTGCCGGATTCCTGTTTCGTTGGACGGAATGCCGAGGTCGGGGACCAGCTGGGTATTCGCCGCGATGATCCGGCGGGCGTCCTTATCCAGAATGATCGCCCCGTCCATCTTGGCCAGTTCATACAGCTTGGCCGGTGAAAAATCGGCGTTGACGTGAAAACCACCTTCCGCGATCTCCAACACCTCTGGGCGGTTGGCGATCATGATCAGGGCCCCGCTCTCGGAACGTAGGATATGTTCCAGTCCCTCGCGTAGGGGGGTGCCGGGCGCCACGGTCCGTAATACTTTCAGCAACTGTTCTTCGGCCCGCTCATCTTGCAACGCACTCAACCCCTTCCCTTCGTCACCTGGTAAAGAACACCTCCAGGACTTCCTTCAGGCTCCTGGCCGTAAACAACCGGAGATCCGGATCCCAAGCTCCGTTGCGGCCGGCGTCCGGCAGTACCGCGTTTACAAAACCCAGTTTTCCCGCCTCCTTCAGCCGCTTCTCGATGGCGGGCACAGGGCGCAGTTCCCCGGTCAAACCGACCTCCCCGATCGCCACTGTCCGGGACGGCAACGGCCGATTCTGGAAACTGGAGGCCAGAGCCAGGGCGATTCCCAGGTCGGCAGCCGGTTCCGTGACCCGTACCCCACCAACGGCATTCACGTACACGTCCTGGTTTGAAAGAACCATCCCCACCTGCTTTTCCAGCACGGCGGTCATCAGAATCACCCGGTTGTAATCGACCCCCGTGGTCAATCGGCGGGGAGTGCCGAAACTGGTGGCGCTGACTAGCGCCTGTATCTCCACCAGCAGGGGCCTGGTGCCTTCCACACAAGAAACGACCACAGAACCCGGAACCTGAGCTTCACCGCTGCTCAAGAACAGCCGGGACGGGTTTTCTACCTCCGAAAGGCCGCCGGAATTCATCTCAAAGACCCCGATTTCGTTAGTCGAGCCGAAACGGTTCTTTACCCCGCGCAACACGCGATAAGTGTGGTGCCGGTCCCCCTCCAGGTACAGCACAGTGTCCACCATGTGCTCCAGCGTCCGGGGGCCCGCCAGCACGCCCTCCTTGGTAACGTGCCCAACCAGCAACACCGGAATCCCGGTGCTCTTGGCCAGGCGGGTGAGGCGCAAGGTGCACTCCCGCACCTGCCCCAGGCTACCCGGAACGGCCGCCAGCCCCGCGTGGAAAACGGTCTGGATGGAGTCCACCACCACCAACCGCGGCCGGAGTTCGGCAACGTGGTTTTCGATCCGCTCAATATCGGTCTCGGCCACCAGGTAAAGACCGGGATGCAACGCTCCCAAACGTTCGGCGCGCAAACGTACCTGCAGGGCTGATTCTTCGCCCGAGGCATAAAGCACGTGTTCACCGGTGCCGGCAACCAGGAAAGCAACCTGCAGCAGAAACGTGGATTTACCGATGCCGGGGTCTCCGCCGAGGAGCACAACCGCACCGGGGACGATACCGCCCCCAAGCACCCGGTCCATTTCGGCGATGCCGCTGGTGAAGCGCGGTTTTCCGGTGACAACCACCTCGGTGATGGGCCGCGGCGGCTCGGCCGCACATGCGGTCGAGCCGCCGCGGCCTTCCTCCTCAAAGCTGTGCCACGCCCCGCAACCCGGACAGCGCCCCAGCCACCGCACCGATTGGTAACCGCACTCGCGGCAACGCATCTTGTAACCCCGCTTACCGGATGGGCTAAAAGCAAGAATCCAGGAGCATTCTCCCCGGGTAACGTGAGAGACAATACAATGAGAACAATACATGCAAGCCAGAAGATCGAATTCAGGCCAGATTTATCGGATTCTGAATACTAACTCCTGAATTCTGCATTCTTAGGCTATTATACCATTTTCTGGACTTGATCACAAGTCGAAGACGTTATGACTCATCTAAATTCGACTTTGACGTGACCCTGTGTTATTAACTGTCCGTGCTTGTCACTTAACGGCACGAACGGTGATCTCGTCCCCCTCGGCGTCCAGGACCAGCCGGTCGCCCTGGCCGAAGGCGCCCCGGAGCAGCTCTTCGGAGAGTTTGTCCTCCACCCGGCGCTGGATGGTGCGCCGCAACGGCCGCGCCCCGAACTTTTCGTCAAAGCCCTCCCGGACCAGCAGCTCCTTGACCCGGTCGGTGAATTCCACCTTGACCTCGTTCTCTTCCAGCCGCCGGGCCACGTCCCGGAGCATCAGTTCCGCTATCTGCCGGATTTCGGCATCGGTGAGCGCGTGGAAGACGATGATCTCGTCCAGGCGGTTCAGGAACTCGGGGCGGAAGGTCCGGTGCAGTTCACCCATTACGTTCTCCTTCATGCGCTCGTAGCTCGCGGCCTGGTTCTCCCTTACAAAACCCAGCCTGGCTTCCTTGATCAAGCCGACGCCCACATTGGAAGTCATGATGATCACCGTGTTCCGGAAATCGACGGTACGGCCCCGGGCGTCGGTAAGCCGACCGTCATCCAGCACCTGCAGCAGGACGTTGAACACTTCCGGGTGGGCCTTTTCGATCTCGTCCAGCAGCACCACCGTGTAGGGCCGGCGCCGCACCGCCTCGGTCAGCTGGCCGCCCTCGTCGAAACCTACGTAGCCGGGAGGCGCACCCACCAGCCGGGAAACGGTGTGGCGCTCCTGGTATTCCGACATGTCGATCCGCACCAGGGCGTCCTCGTCGTCGAACAGCGCCTCGCCCAACGCGCGGGCCAGTTCGGTCTTGCCGACCCCGGTGGGCCCCAGGAACATGAACGAGCCGATCGGCCGGCGGGGATCTTTCAGGCCGGCACGCGCCCGGCGGATCGCCCGGGACACCGCCCGCACCGCCTCATCCTGGCCCACCACCCGCTCGTGGAGCACCTCCTCCATTCTTAGCAGGCGCTCGGTTTCTTCCTCGGCCAGCTTACGCACCGGCACGCCGGTCCAGCTGGAGACGATGTGGGCGATGTCCTGCTCGTCCACTACCACTTCGTCGCCGCCCTTCTGCTGGCGCCAGCTCTCCCGGGACGCTTCCAGTTCCCGCCGGATCTTCTGTTCCTGGTCGCGCAGCTGGGCCGCCTTTTCAAACTCCTGCGCGGCCACCGCCGCCTCCTTTTCCTTCTGTAATTCTTCGACCTTCTGCTCCAGTTCCTTCAGTTCGGGCGGCATGGTGAAAGCCTGCAGCCGCACCCGGGCCCCGGCCTCGTCGATCAGGTCGATAGCCTTGTCCGGTAAAAACCGGTCGGCGATGTAGCGGTCCGACAGCCGGGCCGCGGCCTCCAGGGCAGCATCAGTGATCCGTACCCGGTGGTGCGCCTCGTACCGGTCCCTTAAACCCCGGAGAATGGCGATGGTCTCCTCGACCGTCGGTTCGTCGACCGTGATGGGTTGGAAGCGGCGTTCCAGCGCCGAGTCGCGTTCCACGTGCTTGCGGTACTCGTCCAGGGTGGTCGCCCCGATGGTCTGCAACTCCCCCCGGGCCAGCGCCGGCTTCAGGATGTTGGCGGCGTCGATGGCGCCCTCGGCCGCCCCGGCCCCCACCAAGGTGTGCAGTTCGTCGATAAATAGAATGATGTTCCCGGCGCCCCGGACCTCCTCCAGGACCTTCTTCAGCCGTTCCTCGAACTCGCCGCGGTACTTGGTTCCGGCCACCAGCGCGGCCAGGTCCAGGGCCACCACCCGCTTGTCGGTCAGCACCTCGGGCACGTTGCCCGCGCTGATGCGCTGCGCCAGGCCCTCCGCGATCGCCGTTTTGCCGACGCCCGGGTCACCGATCAGGCACGGGTTGTTCTTGGTACGCCGGCTCAGGATCTGGATGACCCGCTCGATCTCCCGGTCCCGCCCGATCACCGGGTCCAGCTTGCCGTCCGCGGCCAGGGCCGTCAGGTCCCGGGCGTACTGGTCCAGGTTCGGAGTGTTCGTCTTGGCCTGCTGCGGCGCCCGTCCCGGGCCGCCCTCGCTGAACGGGGCACCGCCCAGCAGCTGCAGGACCAGTTTCCGGGCCCGCTCCAGATCGGCACCCATCCCGGTGAGAATCTGGGCCGCCACCCCTTCACCCTCCCGGATCAGGCCCAGGAGAATGTGTTCGGTACCCACGTAGTTGTGGCCCAAGCGTCGCGCTTCGTCAATCGCCAGTTCCAATACCTTTTTGGCCCGGGGCGTGAAGGCTACCTCCACCGGCGCACCGCCGCCTTGGCCCGGTTCCACCATCTTTTCGATGGCCGCCCGAATCTTGCGGGCGTCGATATTGATCTCCGCCAACACCTTAGCGGCGACCCCCTCACCTTCCCGGACCAGGCCTAGCAGCAGGTGCTCGGTGCCGATGTAGGGGTAACCTATTCTGCGGGCCTCTTCCTGGGCCAACAGGATCACTTTTTGGGCGCGCCTGGTAAAACGTCCGAACATTAATAAAACACCTCCTAAATGTAACTACTGAATCCCGCGTCTATTTTTTAAAGAGTATTCCCGGTCTAAGAGTCATTCCTGGTTTAAGAGTTATTTTTAACCCCCTGCAAAGCCTGCCGTACCAGGGTGGCCCGGAGCTCGCCCCGCTCCGGCGGGGACAGTTGCCGCCCGCTGGTTTTCACCAGGTAGGTCGACCTGGTCTTCACCATGAGTTCGGAAAGCAGCCGGGGGGTGAGCCCCTTCAAGAGCCCCATCCCCACGCCCAGGCGGACGTCCGAGAGCAGGCGCATGGCCTCCTCGGAACTAAGGACATACGCGTGGCGCAGAATACCGAAAGCCCGGCTAACCCGGTCCCGGATTACTACCGGCATCTGTTTTTGGAGCTGCTCCCGGGCAGTGCGTTCCTGGTCGATCACCTGCCGGGTGATCGATTCCAGGTTGTTGACGATGTCCGCTTCGCTGTGCCCGAGGGTGACCTGGTTGGACAGCTGGAATAGGTGGCCGGCCGACTCGGTCCCCTCCCCGAACAACCCCCGCACGGTCAGGCCCAGCCTGGTGACCGCGGTCAGAATATCCTTGACCCGTCCCAGCAGCACCAACGCCGGGAGGTGCAGCATGACGGACGCCCTCAGGCCCGTACCTACGTTCGTCGGACAAGCCGTGAGGTAGCCGATCCGGTCCGAAAAGGCGAAGTCCAGCGTCTTTTCCAGCAAGCCGTCGGCCTCGTCCGCCAGCCGCGCCGCGGCCGCGAGTTGTAGTCCAGGGTAAAGGGACTGGATGCGCAGGTGATCCTCCTCGTTCACCATGATACTTAGCCGCTCATCAGCGGACAGCACCAGGCCCTTGTGCTGGTGGCCGGTACGCTCCGCCGTTACGAAGCCGGGACTGATCAGGTGTTTTTCCACCAGCATCCATCTTTCCACCGGCGCCAGCTCCGCCAGCCGGACCAGTTCCACTTCCCCGAAGCGCGCGCTGAACTCCGGGTCCCGGAGTGCCAGGGCAACCGCGTGGACCACCTGTTCGGCCGCCTCCGGCGACATCTGGTGGGGGAAAGAAAAGTTGGCCAAATTGCGGGCCAGGCGGGCCCGGGAGGAAATCACCACATCCGTTTCGGGCGCGGCGTGGTCCATCCACGGACTGTACGGGTTGTGTACCGCTTCCTTCAGGCTCACGTGCCCATCCCTCCCCTTCGCCCCAACCGTTCCTCGAGTTTCCTGATTTCGTCCCGCAGTTCGGCGGCCCGCTCAAACTCTTCCTTTTCCACGGCGTCGTGCAATTCGGCCCGCAGGCGATCGACTTCCTGCACCAGGAGGTAATTTTTCCGGGAACGCTGGGGCACCTTCCCGGTGTGCCGGACCGAACCGTGAATCCGCCGGAACAGGGGCTGCAGGCGGTCGCCGAAGTACCGGTAGCAGTCGGCGCATCCGAGCAGTCCCTGCTCACCGAACATTTCCTCGGTCAACCCGCAGGATTCACATTTGAGGCGCTGTTTGCCACCGGGAGTCTCCGCGGCGATCACCGGACCCATGAGTCCGGCGAGAAAATTCTGCAGGTTGAGCGCCGGGCCCAGGCCAAACGCTTTCTGGGCCTCCCTGGCGCAGGCCTCGCACAGGTTCATCTGGCGCTTCTGGTTATTAATAACCTCGGTATAGTGCACCGAGGCAGGATGCTGTTTACACCGTTCACAAAGCACGGTAGCCCTCCTCTTTTGCTCCAAAACCTATCCCGCGGAGTCTTTCCCGCCCCTGCTCCCGGCGCCTCGGGGGTCTCCGTTGCCCAGCAGGGCGCCGAGCATACCCTTCAGGATGCCGGCCCGGACCGCATTGCGCCAGGGAACGTCCACCACGCGCAGGGTACGGTTATCCACGGCCCCAATCATCAGCCGCGCCTCCCGCTCGCTGATCAACCCTTCACCGTGCAAGCGGAGAACGATTTCCCGGGCCTCGCGCGGCCCGATACGGGAGCCAATATGACGGTATAATTCTCCGACCAGCCCGCTCTGTTCGGGCAGGGAAAGCTTGACGATCCGGATGAATCCACCGCCCCCGCGCCGGCTCTCCACCAAAAACCCGGCCCGGACGTCAAACCTGGTGGACAGCACGTACGTCACCTGCGACGGCGTGCATTGAAACCGGTCCGCCAGGTCACTGCGCTGAACTTCAAGGCAGCCGTCTGGGCTTTCCGCCAGGCGCTTCTTGATGTACTCCGCGATGTAGTCGGCGAGGGTCGGCATAAAGGGGTCCACCTCGCTCTGGTTTTGGTTTTGGTTTTGACTTTGACTTACTTTAACTATAATCTAAATATACCCCAAGCGGCAAGGCAAAAGCAACTTCTTGTTGGGTTTATATTTTCCTGGAATAGCTAAAATAAATCTGATATAATCCTGATATAATCTTTACAATTGATAGACCGAAGGTTTTTGAGGATGGTTGTAAATGAGAATCTTGTCTTACCTTGTGATTGCGCTGGGCGTTCTGATCCTGGGCGGGTTCGCCGCCTGGATCGCTTGGCTGTTCCTGACCGCGCCGGAAATCCCCCTGCTGTTGCGCGTGGGGGTCGGGGCGGTCACCCTGGGTTTCTCAATCTTGATCCTGGTCCTTTGGCTGGAAAAAAGACGGGAGGGCGATGAAGGATGATCATTACCACGACGCGCGAAGTGCCGGGGAAACGGGTGGTCCGGACCCTGGGCCTGGTCAGCGGAAACATCGTCCGCAGCCGGAATATCGGCCGCGACGTGCTGGCCGGTCTCAAGAACATTGTCGGCGGCGAGATCAAGGAATACACCGAGCTGATGGCCCTGTCCCGCCGGGACGCGCTTAAGCGGATGTTGGCGGAGGCCGAGCAGCTGGGGGCGAACGCCGTCGTCGAGGTCCGGTTCGCCACCGCCCAGGTGGCGGCCACGGCCGCCGAGATCCTGGCTTACGGCACTGCTGTGGTCGTTGAGGACTAGCACGGTCCAGCTCAGTTTACGCTTTTTGTATGGCTCGTAGGCCCGCGGCATCGTCTCCGGAAGCGTGTGTCCCGCTACGGCAGAGAAGGCCGCGGCTTTATTTTGCGGAAAACGAAGCCCGACGGTGAACTAGCAGTAGCCCCAGAACCGCCGCTCCCGCACCGTACCCTTGGGTACCAAGCTGACCTGGGCCCCGCGAAACAGCTTTTCCAGCCCGACTCCTTCCCGGTAGGACAGGCGGTTGCAGGTCTCGCAGTCACGGCAGGCTTCGGCCCGCGTTTCCGGTTCGGTGTAGGCGGCGATCAAACCCTCGTAGTTGCGTAGGACCACCTTGCCCTCGGCCTGGGAGATCAAGTATTGCGGAGCGACGGGGATCTTCCCGCCCCCGCCGGGAGCGTCGATCACATAGGTAGGTACAGCCAGGCCCGAGGTATGGCCGCGCAGGAGTTCGACGATCTCGATCCCCCGGGCCACCGTGGTCCGGAAGTGTTCCAGGCCCGGGGAAAGGTCGCACTGGTAGAGGTAATAGGGGCGGACCCGGATCCGCAAAAGCGCGTGCATCAGGTCCTTGATGATGTACGGACAGTCGTTCACCGCGCGCAGCAGCACGTTCTGGTTGCCGAGCGGAATTCCAGCGTCAGCCAGCCTTCCGCAGGCCTCGGCGGCCTCGAGGGTGATCTCTTTCGGATGGTTGAAGTGAGTATTCACGTAGAGCGGGTGGAAGCGGCGCAGCAGGTCGCACAGGCCGGGCGTGATCCTCTGGGGGACAACCACCGGCGCCCGGGTACCAATCCGGATGATTTCCACGTGGTCGATCGCCCGGAGCCGTTCCAGGATGTCGCCCAGCCGGTCTTCGGACAGGAGCAGGCCATCCCCTCCGGAAAGCAATACGTCCCGGATGGCCGGCGTTTTACGGATGTATTCCAAGGCGGTCTCAATCTGCTCGGAGGGTAGCGCCCGGTCGGTCTTGCCGGCCAGGCGGCGCCGCGTGCAGTGCCGGCAGTACACAGCGCACTGGTCGGTAACCAGGAACAGCACCCGGTCCGGGTAGCGGTGCGTAACCCCGGGCACGGGGGAATCGACGTCCTCGTGCAGGGGGTCCTCGCTTTCGGCCAGCCCGAACTGCAGTTCGGCTGTCAAGGGTACCGCTTGCTTCCGGATAGGGCACTCCGGGTCGTCCGGATCCATGAGGCTGGCGTAGTAGGGCGTGATCGCCATCCGCAGGGTCTGCAGGCAGCGCCGCACCCCCTCTTCCTCCTCGGGGGTGAGGTTGATAATACCCCGGAGTTCTCCAAGCCGGGTGATGCGGTTGGCCAACTGCCAGTGCCAGTCGTTCCAGTCGGTGTCCGGCACGTCGCGCCAGGGACCCTCGTTGCGAATGGCCGACATACAGCGCGCCTCCAGAATCAGCTTCGCTAGCGGCGGTGTTCCAGCTCTTCGAGCTTGTTGGCAAATCAGGCGGTTGCAGGTCCTCGTCGATCAGGTTGCTGCATGCGGAGTTCCAAGCGGTTAACCAACTACCAGTGCTAGTCGTTCCAGCAGGTAGGGTCTTGTTCAAGTTCACCTCCACCGTAGTTTTTGCCGGATCGGAGAGGGCTATACGAACGCACGGGTTCGGGGAAAGTTAAACAACGGATAATTCACTGGAAGTCGAGGGGAGCGCTTTGCTTTTTACCGATAATGACGATCTGGTGCGGGAGGAGCGCGAAGGGTATCTCTTTCGCGCGCAGAACGACTACACCAGCAAACGGCTGTGGGTTTTTGATTACCGGGTAAAAGACTACGCGGCCTTTGCGGACCACCTGGAGCGCCACGCGCGGGCGAAGGGTTTCAGCAAAATCATCATCCCCACCCGGGAAGCAGACGCGGCCGAGATGGCCGCCGTGGGGTTCGTCAGCGAGGCCCGGGCCGAGGGCTTCTTCCGCGGCGAAACGGCCTATTTCCTGGCGCGCTACCTCCGGCCCGAAAGGCGCGAAAGCCGGCTGCTGAACGAGGAACTGGAAACGCTGGCGGAGATTCAGCGCCAGCCGCAGAAAACCCCGGGCGCACCCGATCCGGATTTCGAGCTGCGCCCGGCGACTACGGCGGACATTCCGGAGTTGGCCGCCCTCTTCGGCGCGGTGTTCCGCTCTTATCCCACTCCGATTGACGACCCGGAATACCTGGCCTTGGCTATGCGGCTGGGAACCCTGTTCCAGGTGGCGCTGAAGGACGGACGGATCGTGGGCGCTACGGCGGCCGAAGCGGACCCGGGGCAGCAACACGCCGAGATGACCGACTGCGCCACCCACCCGGACTTCCGGGGGCGGGGCTTGGCCAGCCACCTGCTCGCCGCCCTGGAAAAAGTCTGCGTGGCCCGGAGCTACCGCTGCCTGTGGAGTCTGTCCCGGGCCGGCTCGTACGGGATGAACCTGGTTTTCCACCGCCTCGGCTACCGGCACGGTGGCATCCTGATCAACAACGCCCACATCGGCGGCCGGTTCGAGGATCTGCACCTGTGGGTGAAATATCCCGCTTGACGGAGGGCGAAAAGGAAGTTAGTCATTCGGAGGCCAACCTCATTAAAGATACTTTCTGTAACCTGTCCCCATGCGCAGCACCGCCGCCGCGGCTAGGGCCAGCAGCGCCCAACCATAATCCGGGCCAATCAACCGGACACCGACCGGATACAGGGCGGTCAGCACCCCCAGGCCGAAAACCCAGAGGCCCAAGAACATGAACAGTCCGCCCGAATCGGCCACGCCGCGGATCTCAAACCCGGCCGCCCGGGCAATTTTGTCCGCGAACATGATGAGGTTGCCGGTGGAGATCAACACCAGTCCCAACCCCAGCGTAACCACGTCCAACGGACCCAGCGTCCAGTCCAGCTCGTTCTCCTCCCCAACGAACGGCGTCCGGTTCGAACAGACCTCGTTATCAGTTGCAATTCTTCGACCTTCTGCTCCAATTCCTTCAGTTTTAGGCGCTCGCGGCGTCCTTGCGCCAAAGCTCCCTGGGCGCAAGACCGCGCAATCATTTAGGAACCGCCGAAATACTCCTTCCAGCGCCGGTCCACCAGGGCGACGGTCTCGGGATCGGGTTCCACCTCCGGCGGGTAGGCCCGTTTCATCCGGGCGTCGATCACCGCCGGACTGGTATACCGCAGGTGGTGGCGCCGCACCTCGGTGCCGGCCGCGTAGATGTCCGCCGCCGGCTCGAACCGGGTGAACACCGTCCAGAGAAACCGGGTCTGGTCCCGGGCGATGTCCGCCCGGTCGGCGACGATGACCAGCGGCCAGGCGGCGAAAACTGGGTGGGTGGCGACCCGGACCGCCAGATCCGGCGCGTCGGCGTGCGCCGCCCCGGCCACCACTAGGCAGCCCGGGCAGAAGACTTCGGCGGCAGATACACCCGCCGGCAGCCCGCCCGTGAAGCTGCGGGGGAGCTCCCGGTGGGCCGCACCCAAGCCCATCAGGATGGCCTTGCTGCCCCGGTTCAGTTCCGGGCCGGCGTAATCCAGGGTGTCCATGGCCAGGTTGTCCAGGATGAAGAAGTCCGTTTCCCAGTGCGTCCGGGCCAGGACGTGCGTGAGAAGCCCCCGGAAATCTTTCAGGTCCTGCATTTCGTCGGTGAGAATCAGGAACTTGGTAAGCGAAAGTTGCCCTTCGCCCAGGATCCGGAAGGCCGAGACCAGCGCCTCCCGGGCGTACCGCTCCTTGACCACCGCGGCGGCCAGGGGGTGAAAACCGGTCTCACCATAGGTCCAGAGCTTGCGCACCGACGGCATAACCAGCGGAAACAGCGGGCTCATCACCTCGGTCAGGTATTCCCCGATGTAGTAGTCCTCCTGGCGGGGCTTGCCTACCACCGTGGCCGGGTAGATCGGGTCCCGGCGCCGGAAGACGGTATCCACGTGGAATACCGGGAATTCGTGGGCCAGCGAGTAGTAACCGTAGTGATCCCCGAACGGGCCTTCGGGACGGCGTTCGTAGGGCGGCACCCGCCCGCAGAGGGCGAATTCGCACTCGGCGACCAAAGGGTGGCGCGCGCCGGGGTTGTCCACCAGGTGCAGTTTCCGCCCTGCCAGGAGGGAGGCGAAAAGCAGTTCCGGAATGTCCTCCGGCAGCGGCGCAATGGCCGCCAGGACCAGGGCGGGCGGCCCGCCTAGGAATACGGTGACCGGCAAAGGCTCGCCCTTTTGCTCGGCCACGTGGTAGTGAAAACCGCCGCCCTTTCCGATCTGCCAGTGCATCCCGGCGGTAGTCGCATCGTAGCGCTGGACGCGGTACATGCCCAGGTTGTGTTTTCCGGTCTCCGGGTGCTCGGTGTACACCAGGGGCAGGGTCAGGAAAGGTCCGCCGTCGCCCGGCCAGCCGGTCAGCATCGGCAGGCGGTCGAGCCGGGGCGGCCGCTCGGTTACCTCGGTGACCGGCCCGCGGCGGACCCGCCTGGTCCCGATCCGCAGCAGGTCGCGCAAGGTGCCGCGCGCGGCCCAGAGCGCGGCCGGCCTGGGCGGCAGCAGGGTTTGCGCCAGGTGTACCGCCTCCCGTACCAGTTCCGCCGGGCGGGGGCCGAAGGCCAGCTCAATCCGTTTCGGCGTACCGAACATGTTGGTCAGCACGGAGAAGGGACTACCCTTGACCCGGCGAAACAACAGGGCCGGCCCGCCCTCGGCGATCACCCGCCGGTGGATCTCCGGAATCTCCAGGTAGGGATCCACCTCCACCGCCACTTCCGCCAGGTCCCGCTCCCGGCGCAGTAAGCGCACAAAATCGTGCAAGTTATTGACGGTCACGAGCAACACCCTTATCTTAGCATCGTTCAGTCCGTGGGCTTATCGCGGTTTAAGCAATCATATCAAAAAGGTCTCGGGACGTAAACATTGCCGGGCGGCCAGATGCGTTACGATCGAGTAGGGGAGAGGCACGCCCTTGCCTACGGGTTGTCTTCCCGCTGGTTAGGCGACAGGGTTTCTTTCAACCCATCGGCGCAATAGACATGCCGGGCGTACAAGCAAAGACCCCGCCGGGTCATCCCGACGGGGTCAAAGCGTTAACCAAGAACCGCTTGAGTTAGCGGAGAATTATCTGGCTCCGCGAGTAGGATTCGAACCTACAACCTACCGGTTAACAGCCGGTTGCTCTACCGTTGAGCTATCGCGGAACGGAAAACGGAATTAATGTTTCTTGTTTGCCGTCATCATTCTAGCAAATCGGGGCGGAACTGTCAATGATTCAGTCCGGCATGGGGTTCCCCGGAGCTTTATCCTGAATCCGGCGCGTAAAATCGAAGAACCCAGTAATAGTGAGCCTTGCGAACGCCAGAACGCTTCTTGGTTTAGGTAGTACGGTTCTTCCGGATGAGCGGGCCCAAGGAAGGGATTGCTCTTCGCTAAATGTATGTGTTACCATAGCTATGGGAACATCTTCCTTCAGCATTGAGGTTTCATGTTATCAATTCTCGCTGAGGAGCGATGTTCCTCCTCAATTTGGCTAAATTTTTCGCGCCAAATTTCAGCTGAAACCCACGTGATTGCTAGACTTTTTAGTTTTACGAGGGGCAGCCTTGTCGGCGAAGTGGGGGCTTAACTATGACCCGGCACGACAAGATTGGAACTTTTCGGGAATTTGGCGATCGCGCAGCAGGGCAGCGGCCTAAGGAGGATTTTTCCGCCGCTAGCGGCCCGGAAAAGACGCTCCGCTCTTCCAGGCCCGCGCTCCGGACGATCTTCAACAGCGTCTATGATGCGATCTTTATCCACGAACTGGACGGCACAATCATCGACGTTAACCGGAAGATGCTGGAGATGTACCAGGTGGATCGGGACCAAGCCCTTAGCCTTTCCATTAGAGACGACTATTCGAGCCCCGAAAATCCCCTGGACCAATTGCCGGAAATCTGGGCCCGGGTCATCGCTGGCGAGGACCAGCTTTTTGAATGGAAGGCCCGTCGGCCCAACGATGGCTCGGTTTTCGATGTGGAGGTATTTTTGCGCAAACTGCACCTGGAAGACAAGGACGTGATCCTGGCCACCGTCCGCGATATCACCGAGAGTAAGCAGAACCGGCTGGCCTTGCAGAAGGCCAAGGAGGAACTGGAAGCGACCAACGAAGAGTTGGTGGCCATAAACGAAGAACTGATGGCGGCCGAGGAAGAGCTCAAGGGGCAAATGCAGGAGCTGGAAGCAAGCAGGGAGGCCCTGGAGTCAGCCAACCGCCAGCTAATGGACATCATCGAGTTTCTCCCCGACGCCACCTTTGTTATCGACCGGGAGAAAAAGGTGATTGCCTGGAACCGGGCGATCGAAGAGCTGACGGGAGTGAGTAAGCAGGAAATGCTCGGTAAGGGCGATTACGCCTACGCCGTGCCTTTTTACGGCAAACCGAGACCCACTTTGGCCGACCTTATCGGTACGGATGACCAGGAACTCGAAAAACAGTACGAATACGTCCAAAGAGAAGGCAATACCCTTTACGCCGAGGTGTTTGTCCCGTCGGTCCGGGGAGGACGGGGGGCTTATTTGTGGGTGAAGGCTTCGCCACTGTTTGACCGCCAGGGGAACATAGTGGGGGCGATTGAATCCGTCCGTGATATTTCGGAACAGAGACGATGGAAAGAGGAGTTGAGACTGCAGAAGTCTTATTTCCAGCAGCTTTTTGAAAACTCACCCGAAGGGATTGTGATGCTGGACACCGAGGATCGGATCATTATGGTCAACAAGGGCTTCCAGAAACTTTTTTTGTATGCGCCGGACGAGATTGTGGGCCGGCGAATAAACGAAATTATCGTCCCGGAGCATCTGCTTGCCGAAGCCCTGGCTTTGTCAGAGCTCGTCCAAGGCGGGAGCACGGTCCAGCAAGAGTTAGTGCGCAAGCGGAAAGACGGCAGACTGATCCACGTGTCCACGATCGCTTACCCCATTGTGGTTGATAACCAACAGGTCGGCATATACGTCATCTACCGTGATATCACCGAACGCAAGCGAACGGAGGACAGGCTGAAATACCTCAGTCTCTATGATCCGCTTACCGGCCTCTACAACCGGCGCTACTTCGAACATGAGATGCACCGCCTGGAAGGCTCCCGCCACGCCCCGGTGGGGGTGATCGTGTGTGACGTGGACGGGCTTAAACTGGTTAACGATACCCTGGGACACAAGGTCGGAGACGCTCTGCTCAGAGACGCCGCTACGGTGCTCAAGAGTTGCTTCCGCGAGGGCGATATGATCGCCCGGATCGGGGGCGACGAATTCGCCGTGCTGTTGCCTGGTAGTGACCGGGCGGCGGTGGAAAACGCCAGCCGCCGGATCAGGAAGGCGGTGGAAAAGCGCAACGTAGTAAGCCCGGGCCTGCCGCTTAGCATTTCCGTTGGTTCTGCGGTGAGCAATGAAACCCGGGTAAACATGGGTGACCTGTTCCGGAAAGCGGACAACAATATGTACCACGAGAAGCTGCACCGCAGCCGGAGCGCCATCGTCCAGACCCTGATGAAAACGCTGGAGGCCAAGCGCATCATTACCAAGGGCCACACCGAGCGCCTGCAGGCCTTAGTCGTCCACATGGCCCTAGCCCTCGGCCTGCCGGAAAATAGCATGGCGGGCCTTCGTCTCCTGGCCCAGTTCCACGACATCGGCAAGGTGGGGATACCGGACCGCATCCTCTTCAAGACCGGGCCGCTCACGCCCGAAGAACGGATGGAAATACAGCGGCATTGCGAAATCGGCCACCGGATCGCCCTGGCTGTGCCCGACCTGGCTCCCATCTCCGACCAGATCCTCAAGCACCACGAGTGGTGGAACGGTGAAGGTTACCCTTTCGGCCTCAAGAGGAAGGAGATCCCGCTGGAGTGCCGCATCCTGGCCGTCGCTGGCGCCTACGACGCCATGACTAGCGACCGCTCCTACCGAAAGGCGATGTCTCACGAGGAAGCAGTGGCCGAACTGCAAAGGTGCGCGGGTACCCAGTTCGATCCGGAATTGGTAGAGAGGTTTATTGGCCTGTTCGCAAATCAAACGTCGGAGTACATCGGGTTGCCGCCGAAGGGTGGGATTTCAATATAACGGTGGCCGGCGTAACCGAGGATGCGTTCCAGGATCTCCTTGCGCCGGGCCTCGACGGCGGCGAAGTTCATGGCCGGGATATAGAAACTCTCCAGGTGGTCGTGCGTCTGCTTCGCCTTGGCGATGTGGCTAATCGCCCGGTTAAGGGCGGCGGTGAACCGTTCCTGCGCGCTGGCCAGTTCGGCCCTGTACCGCGCCAACGCCTCGCGGTTAAGGTGTACGTCGAGATTGTACACCGACACCCGCAGCCCGGGAACGGAGCCGGGCTGGAAGCCGATCTCTTCCACGTCTTTCAATACCGCCGCCCCCACCGCCGGGATCACCACCAGGTCCACCCGGTGCGGCTCGAAGGCGCAGTGGAAGACCTCGGTGTCCAACCCCCGGGCGTGGGCGGCGCGGGCCACTGCCTCCACCAGCGTGGAACGGCCGCTACCTGGCCGGCCTTTAATCAGGTACATCTGCTTGACGTCCTGCAGCAAACTACCGATGTAGTGCACCACTCCGTTGGGAGAGATGGCCGAGTAAAACAGGTGCCTGGCTTTCGGATCCACGTGGTACCGTCCGGGCGCCTGGGCGAGAACGTCCTGAATCAGTTCGGCGGTAAGCTTGTTTACCCGGGTAAAGTTCATGCTTTCCGTCACGTAGCTTTCCATTTCGTTCCGGATCACTTTGGCTTCGGCGAGGTGGCTGTAAGCGATGGCAAAACGCCGTCCCAACCGCCGGTGGGTAGCCAGGATCTGTTCTTTGTTCGCCCGCAGTTTGGCTTCGTCCCAGTAGTCCCCGAGGTGGATGATCTCATCCACGGCGCCGGGGGTAACGGGATCCACGATGTGCGGGGTTGTTCCGTCGAGCAGGGCCACCCCGACGGCCGGAACGACCAGGCCGTCGAGGGAATTGTTGTCCGACGAGCAATGGTGATGCTCGACGTCAAACCCGCGGGCCAGCATTGCGTCTCCAATCTTGCGCATAAACGTGGATTTGCCGACCCCCGGTCCGCCCTTGAGCACGAAGATGCGGGTGGCGTCCGAGGCGATCACGTGGTGGTAATAGGAGTAAAAGCCGATAGAGGTGTTGCCTCCGGGAAAAACGTGTTTTACTCTGCCTTTGCCCAACGAAGTCCCCCCTCAGCAAGGTTTGCCGAACTGCAAAAACAGGCCCTACCGGGTTAAGTTCCTTTGGGAATTGCGTACTCGTAGCGTAAGCGTTCGGTGGCGTATCAGATGCGTTCTGGAACATTTTATTGAGGGTTGAGCGGATAAGTACTTCTATTTCTTGGAAAACACAAAGTCTAGTATCATAAAGGCGGGGTAAAAGCCGCCGGGCGTCACCGTTGCCGGGGCAGACTCCTTACAAAACAAAAACACGAAGGGAGAGGATAACAATGGAATGTACTGTTGAGGTCAACCGGCAGAAGTGTACTTGCACCTATGAACCTTGCCCGCGGAAAGGAAAATGCTGCGAGTGCCTGGACTACCACTGGAAGCGGCGGGAGCTGCCCGGCTGTCTTTTCCCGCCGGAGGTCGAAAGAACCTACGACCGTTCGCTGAGCCGGTTCATCCGGACTCACTCCCGTTAGGGTGGACCCCCCTAACTTTACCCGAAAAAGCACAAAACCGGAAGCATTAGACAAGTCGGGACCGGAGTAGGTATCTAGAGAATAAGCTGTGCGTAAAAGACCGTTGGGTGCCGGGCGATAGCCTCTTGCCGACCGCCTGGCCGGTCGTGTACGGGGGGGGGCGAACATGCTGAGCGTGGAGGAACGCGCCTGGCGCACGCGGCGTCTGGAGATGATCAAGAGATACGAGGAAACGGAGTCCCGGGCCGATTTCATCCACGAGGCCTGGATCTGGAGAATCCTGAGTGAAAAGGCCAACCCGGATCGTTCCGAAGTGGTAGAGGTGCTGGCCAAGGCGCGGGAACTGAAGGGCCTGGCGCCGGCGGAGGCGGCCGTATTGCTGAATAACCGGGACCCCGAACTCCGGGAGGAGATGTTCGCCTCCGCCCGCCGGATCAAGGAACAAGTGTACGGCAACCGCATCGTGCTTTTCGCGCCCCTTTACGTTTCCAGTCCCTGCGTGAACAACTGCGCTTACTGCGGTTTCCGGCATACGAACCGGGCGGTTTCCAGGCGGACCTTCTCCCTGGACGAACTGGAGGGGGAAGTCCGGGCGCTGACCGCCCAGGGGCACAAGCGGGTGATCGCCGTGTACGGCGAGCACCCGGAGAGCGATGCAGATTTTATGTGCCGGTCCATCGAGCGGATCTATGCCGCCGGGAACGGGCGGGGGGAAATCCGGCGGGTGAACGTGAACGCCCCGCCGCTGGCTGTGGATGAATACCGGACGCTGAAGGAGGTCGGGATCGGCACGTTCCAGGTTTTCCAGGAAACCTACCACCACGAGACCTACCGGCGGATGCACCCGGCCAACACGCTTAAGGGGTCCTACCGCTGGCGTCTCTTCGCGCTGCACCGGGCCCAGGAGGCGGGAATCGACGACGTGGCCATCGGTGCCCTGTTCGGTCTCTACGACTGGCGGTTCGAGGTACTGGGCCTGATCTGTCACGCCTTGGACCTGGAACGGGAATTCGGGATCGGGCCGCACACCATCTCGTTCCCGCGGGTGGAGCCGGCCCTGAACACGCCATTCACCACCCGTCCGTCCCACCTGGTCAACGACGAGGACTTCAAGACGGTGGTGGCCGTGTTGCGGTGCGCGGTGCCGTACACCGGCCTCATTCTCACCTGCCGGGAGCGCCCGGAACTGCGCCGGGAAGTACTGGGGCTCGGGGTTTCACAGGCGGATGCCGGCTCCCGGATCGCGGTGGGGGGGTATACGGAAATGGAGCGGGAACAAATTCCGGAACGGCAACAGTTTCAACTGGCGGACACCCGTTCCCTGGACGGTTTTATTTACGAACTCTGCCGGGACGGGTACATCCCTTCCTTCTGCACTTCCTGTTACCGGGCGGCGCGTACCGGCTGCCATTTCATGACCTTCGCCAAGAAGGGGCTGGTCAGGCACTTCTGTATCCCGAACGCGGTCCTCACTTTCCAAGAATACCTCCTGGATTACGCCATGCCACGCACCCGCGCAGTGGGGCAACGGATTATCGCCCAATACGTGGCACGGTTCGCAGAACAGCTACCCAAGCGGGTGGGGCGGCTGGAAGAGTTACTACAACGGATCAAGTCCGGGGAGCGGGATCTGCGGTTTTAGAGGGGGTGCAGCCAAACAGCGCCCGGCTTTTTATCATCTGGGGGGAGTGGCAGCAGTGGCGGGACTGAACCAGACGCCGCGCGGGGAGCGGCTGCACATCGCCCTGTTCGGGCGGCGGAACGTCGGCAAGTCGAGCCTGATCAACGCCTTGGCGAACCAGGAAGTGGCCGTCGTGGCCGAAGTGCCCGGCACCACCACCGACCCGGTGGCCAAGGCCATGGAGCTTTTGCCCCTGGGACCGGTGCTGCTCATTGACACCGCCGGCCTGGACGACACGGGAGACTTAGGCCGCCTCCGGGTCCGGAAGAGTTTCGAGGTGCTCCAAAGGACCGACCTGGTGTTGTTGGTCGTGGACCCGATCCACGGCGTCGGCAGCTACGAACTGGGCGTGTTCGCCCGGGCACAGGCGCACGGCGTTCCGGTGATTGGCGTGGTCAACAAAA
The DNA here is from genome assembly GCA_001899445.1 of Candidatus Desulfopertinax cowenii. Lineage (GTDB taxonomy): Bacteria > Bacillota > Desulfotomaculia > Desulfotomaculales > Desulforudaceae > Desulfopertinax > Desulfopertinax cowenii. Next base: position 72,154 of record MPOA01000004.1, read on the forward strand.
TCGACCTGCACCCGGAAGTGGCGGCTTTCGCCTGGTCGGCGGCGCTGCCGGTTGCGTGGACGGCGGTGAGCGCCCGGACCGGCCAGGGCATTGCGCAGCTGAAGCAGGCGATTATCCGGCACGCTCCCCGGGATTGGACGCTACCCACCATTGTGGGCGACCTGATCGCGCCCGGAGACACGGTGGTCCTGGTGGTTCCCATCGACAAGGCGGCCCCGAAAGGGAGGCTCATCCTGCCGCAGCAGCAGGTGATCCGAGACGTGCTGGAGCACAACGGGGTGGCTGTAATAGCAAAGGAACGGGAACTCCGCCAGGCCCTGCGGAGTATGACTGCGCCCCCGAAGCTGGTCGTCACCGACGCCTCCGTCTACCTGCGTGCCGCCACCGACACGCCCCCAGGGGTGTTGTTCACCTCCTTTTCTATCCTGTTCGCCCGGTACAAGGGGGACCTGGCGACCTTGGCGGCCGGTGTCCGCGCCGTGGACGGCCTGCGGCCGGGAGACCGGGTTCTGGTTGCGGAAGCCTGTACGCACCACCCCATCGCGGATGACATCGGCCGGGTGAAGATTCCCCGGTGGCTATGCCAGGCGATAGGCGGGGAACTGCGCTTCGACGTCGCTGCCGGCGGCGGGGCGCTGCCGGAAAACCTCGAGGAATACAAGCTGGTCATCCACTGCGGGGCGTGCATGCTGAACCGGAGGGAGATGCTGTCCCGGATGCTGCAGGCCCGGGAAGCCGGAGTGCCGATCGTCAACTACGGCGTGCTACTGGCGCACTTGCACGGGGTTTTGCGGCGTGCTTTGTCTCCCTTTCCGGGAATCCTGGCGGCGCTGGATACGGACCTGGAAGCGGGCGAAGCCGGCGGGCGGCCGTGGTGTCTCTCCGGCCAGACGTGGCGGGAGTGACCGCCCGTGCGCCCGGCATTCAGCGCGGCTCTGGCTAAGGCGGTCAAAACCCACCTACTTTCGGGAGCCGAGATTGTTACCCTGCTGCAGGCTGGGGGCCGGGAAGCGGAGGCCCTGTTCCGCGCGGCGGACGAAGTCCGCGCCCGGCACCTGGGGGACACGGTGCACCTGCGGGCGATCATCGAGTTCTCCAACCACTGTGTCCGTAACTGCCTCTACTGCGGCCTACGGCGCAACAACCGCCGCCTCCCCCGCTACCAGATGGCACCGGAAGAAATCTTCGTCGCCGCCGCGCGCGCCCGGGCCGAAGGATATCGCACCATCGTGCTGCAGTCCGGCGAGGACCCGCGCTATCAGGCGGCCGAACTCGCCGGCCTGGTCCGGCGCCTGAAGACCGAACTGAACGTGACGGTAACGCTATCCCTGGGCGACCTGCCGCGGGCGTCCTACCGTGAGTTGCGCGCGGCCGGGGCCGGCCGCTATCTCTTGAAGCACGAGACCGCCGACCCCGTGCTTTTCGCGCGCCTACGGCCGGAAACCCGGCTGCCGGGCCGCCTGGAGAGATTGACTTGGCTGCGGGAGCTGGGCTACCAGGTGGGGGCCGGGAACATCGTGGGCCTGCCCGGACAAACGCTGAGGGCCCTGGCGGCAGACGTGCTCCTGCTGAAGCGGTTCGCGGTGGACATGGCCGGCATCGGCCCGTTCATTTCCCATCCGGACACGCCGCTGGCCGGCTGCGCGTCGGGGTCGCTGGAGTTGACGCTGAAGGTGTTGGCCGTGACCCGCCTGCTACTGCCCCGGACCCACCTACCGGCCACTACCGCCGTGGGCGTCCTCCACCCCGAGGGACGAGCGCGTGCCCTGCGTTGCGGCGCCAACGTGATCATGTCCGACCTTACACCGACTCCTTATAGGAGATACTACGAGATTTACCCCGGAAGAACCCGCTCCGTGGTTGAAGGCCGCGGTTCTTTTGCCTGGTGGCAGGAAGAACTGGCGCACTTGGGCCGAAAGGTGGGGAAAGGCCCCGGGCGGCCATGAAGACGATTTCTTGAAAACCAGGGCCCGGGGTGGGGCCGGTATGGCGGTGGCAAGGGACGAAGGCGTTGGTAGTTGAGGCAACGGCAAGAAACAGGGGTGGGGGGACCTTCCCCCACCCCTGGCAGTCTCCGTGCTTGGTGAGCGCCGTTCGAGGCTACAAATCGGCTAGAACCCGGTACAGCACGGCGGCCGCTTCGGCCCGGGTGGTCCGGCCCATGGGCCGAAAGGTGCCGTCCGGATAGCCGCCGAGGAGGCCGGCTTCGGCCGCGGCCGCCACGCTGTTCCGCGCCCAGTCGGAGACGGCGGCCGCGTCGGTGAACACCAGCTTTCCGGGTTCCCGGCCGTCCAGGTCCAGGACCCGGACCAGCAGCGCCGCCAGTTCCTGGCGGGTGATGTAGGACTTGGGGCGAAAGGTGCCGTCAGCGAAGCCTTTTACCAACCCCGTGCCCGCCGCGGCGTTCACGGCGCCGGCGTACCAGGCGCCGGGGGGCACGTCCACGAAGATGGCGTCGGCGGTCTCGTCGAGTTCCAGGCCCCTGACCAGCAGGCAGGTCAATTCCGCCCTGGTTACCGGGCGAGCGGGTTCAAAACGGTGCGCGTCAACCCCCCGGATGATACCGGCGCCGGCCAGGATCTCGACGGGGTCGCGTGCCCAGTTGAAAGCGTTCGGTCCCACGTCGGCGAAAGTTCTCCGGGTTTCCCGACCCAGAACGGTGAACGTGGAAAAGTGCGGCACCTCGGTCACCAGGAGGCCCCGGCCCGGATCAACCACTGCCGGCAGGGCGGTCCAGGCTTCCTTTTCGCGGTCGTACCGGGCGAACACCAGGTTTTCCGGTTTTACCGTCGGCGGTACCACCAGCCGTAGGGTCAGGGTTATCGGGCTGCTGAAGGTGGTCCCGGCCGGCCCGAAGGCATAGAAGGCTGAAACCGGACGGTAGCCGCTGGGCACCGGCGGCACCGCGTCGTCGGCGCGCAGTTGCCGGATGGTGATCTGCATGTCCCGGTCGAGGGCGTGTGGCGGAATGGCGAGACCAATCCTGGCCGCCGCATCAACTACAAGCGCGCCTTCTTCCGCTTTGACTTCTCGCGCCAGATCCACCGGGGTTTGGGCAAGTTCCTGCTTCAACTGCCGCCGGTGCTCCCAGGACAAGGGTTCGCCACTTTCCAACACCACCACCGCCTGGCCTGTCTCCGCCACCTTCTCCAGGGCAACACCTTCCGGCTGGAGTCCGGGGAGTTCGCCCAGTTCCTGCAAGGCCACTTCTGCTTTCGCGGCAGGTCTCAGGGCAGCGGGGAATTCCGGCAGGCGAATTTCCTGAAGTTCATCCGCTTGCTGTTCCTGTTGCTGTTGGCTCAGCCGGGTCAACAGCTCGTTCCAGCCGGGGCCGCCGGAGGTCCAATCCGTGCTGTACCACCAGACGATCCGGTCCCCGTCCTCTACCAGCTTGTCGGCAGCGCCTACACCCGGCACCACGTCGTTGACCTGGAACATCCACCCGTCCGTGCCCGCGTTGCACTGCCCGGCGATGCAGGTGATGAAACCCCGCCACTGGTCGGAGGTGCGGTACGGAATGCCGGTGGCGTCCAGGGCACCGAGGGCGGTGCGCCCCCACTCGTTATCGCTGGCCAGGGGTACATAGGACGGGCCGAACAGGAGTTCGTCGTTTTTGCCCACTACCGCTACGCCCACCAGGGTAACCAGCGGTTCACCGGGCTCCCCCGTCCCCGGCGGCACAGGATCACCGGGAGTCTCTACAGGCAGGACAATCAAGGCGTGGAGGGCCTGCGTGGCCGCGAAAACATTCCCGGGAGAAGCGGCATGCGCGAGCAGGTAGTGGACCGGACTGACGGTCTGCCCGCCAACGGTGCGGCTCCACTCGGCACCGGCAGGATCCTGTCCCAGGTGGACTAGAGTCAGGATAAGGTCCGCCGTGTCGACCAGGGGGTCGTCCCAACCATGGTAATGGCTACCGTCGTCGCGCCCCTGGACCCGGAGCCATTCGATTCCGGCTTCTGTTGCCGCCGTAATATCCTGATTGTCGGCGTAACCCGGGAAATGGGTCAGACTCCGGAGGGCCTGGCAGGTGGACAGGAAGTCTGCATAGTAAGTGTCGCCCCAGGTTTCGCCCCAGGAACCGTCCTCCTGCCCAGTGCCGGTCCATTGCTTGCCGAGGATGTACTCCAGGGCATACACGGTATTGATGACGGTCAATTTCCCGACCTCGCCCAGGGCGAGGAAAGCCCACATGTCGCTGTAGACGCTGTTTTCGAAGGAACCCCGGCCTGGATCGGAAAACTTTTGCCTGTTTTTCAGCATGTCCGCCAGCCGGTTCACCCGTTCGGGATCCTTCCAGGCCTGCAGCGCCAGCAGGCACTGGGCCGCGGTTTTGGTGCGGGAGTCCCTGGCCCATTCCGCTTGTCGCCAGTCAAGCCCCAGGGAGTGGAGGGCCAGGAGCGTCTCGGCGGTGGCGAAGGCCGGGTCCCAGGGATGGGTGATCCCCGCGGTGTCGGGATGCTGGATGTCCCCGAGGTAAGCCAGGCCCTCGTCCCGGTAGACCGCGGTGGGCACCGTTTCGTCGGTGAAGTAGCTGAGGGCGGTGAGCACCTGGGCGGTGGTGTCGCTTTCCGGGGCGCCGAAACCGCCCCACCCGGCCCCCGTGGGAGCACCGAAGACGTTTTTGTGCTCGTGCCGGAACTGGTTGATGTAGGTCCAGGCGTCCGCCTGCCGCACCCCGGCTAGGTATCCGGTCTGACCGAGTACCCGCAGCACCAGAAGTTCGGCATAAACGCTCCCGGTTCCGAAAAGCCCTTTTTCGCCGGCATTTTCTTGCTGCAGCGCCAGCAGGCGCTCTGTCAAGGCGTTCACGGCGGCGTGCGTGGGCGCCACGGCGTAAACGGCGTTTAAGTGTTTGGCCAGGTAAACCGCGTCGGTAACCGAGGTGGCTTCCCGGGCCACCCGGTAAGCACTTTCTACCACCGATTCTTTCAAGGTGGTATCGTTGTACAGCCAATCGTTGCCGTCCAGGACGATTCCGGCGCCGGCCAGGGCCTCCACGCAGCGGTGGTCAAAGCCAAAGGCGTCGGCCGCGTAGCCGTTTTCCCGGTAAGATTCCCGCAGAAAGCCGATCGCCCTGATTATCGCTTCTTCCACTTGGCCGTAAACCGCTTCCCCGACGGGGATGTCGTTCAGGACCGCGGCCAGCGCCTGCAGCGCCGGGGCCGTCGAGTACTCGTTGGCATACGGCCCGAAACTGCCGTCTGCGTTCTGGGTAGCCAGGAGATAAGTAACCAGGGTTCGATTGTCACCCAGGAGGTCGGCCAGCGCCTCCACTTCGCTTTTCAGGGAGCGGCCGCCTTTTTTCCATTTCTCACCGGCCAAGTTTTCCCCGGCCAGGGTGAGCACATAAGCGGTGTGCGCGTCCAGTTCTTCACCAGCCTGGTATCGCTCGTGAATGAATCCGATCAGTTCCGCGATCAGTTCGGTTCTGGGATCCTGTTCGTTGGCTTCGGCGGTGGCAAAGGACAGGATCGGCAGAAACAACCCCAGGACAAACGTCAAGAGTACCAGCGGTGTAATTAGCCGCGGAAACGGTCTTTTCAGATGCATCAGAACAACCCCTCCCTTTCAGTTTTCATCCAGCCGGGCGCCAGCCGGCGGACTAGGGTACATTTCGCGCGGGAAACAAGCGACCCCGTCCTCGACGGAGAACGGGGCCACACGTTTAGCCATCCGGCATAACGGCATGGAGCATTACGCCTGCACCCCCCCTCGGAGGTCATCGTGCGTGGCGCGCGGGCAGGTCTCCTGACTCATGGCTCATCGCAGACTTCCGCCTTCCCAGGCCGGAGGCCCAGTGGCATCTGGAAGTGCTCGCCATTCACAGTGGCGGGGCCGTCCGGGATTTGCACCCGGTTCCCTTTTCACCCTTTGGAACAAGGGCACCCACACGCGAAAGATTTGGGTTGTAATAGATTAACATAGTTCGGACGGTTTGTCCAGGGGTTGCCAACCGACCGCGCATGTCAATGGCCAGTGAAAATGTCACCCTAAAACACAATAACTTGGTCTGAAAAAATGTCACCTCTCCGAAAGCTGGATAACCTAAAAAGTTCAGGGCGGTCCGGTGATCATACCCCCAACCTGGCGATGTAACGGTTCAGCAGATCGCGGAGTACTTCTTCGTCCAGTTGGCCCTGGAAAGAAGGAGTTTCCAGGCAGCGGCGCGGGAACCGCAGCCAGCGGTAGTCGAAGCCCATTTGGCGCTTGACTTCATTCTTCAGCTTGAAGATGCGTTTCCCCAACTCGGACAGGAATTCGCCCTCGGCGTCGATCCCCAGGCATAAAAGCGCCCGCCGCACCAGGTCCCCGGTCCACACCCCGCGGCCGAAGAGGCAGATGCACAGGCTATTCAACACCTGGCGCCACTTTTCCTCGGCAATGAGTTCGTCCACCAGAGCGTCGGGGTCAAAATCCGGGCCCATTTTTTGATCCAGCGCATACCCGGCGTTGCACAGGTGCGAGTGCCGCGCCCCCACGGCCTGGCCGAGCAGGAAGCCGTACCCGGTATGGTAACCAGCCATTTCGTGGCCGCCGAGAGTCAGGGCAAATTCCCGGCCGCCGAAGGCCTCCGCCGCCGCTTCGAGACCCTGAGCCAGGGTCCGGTAAAAGTCGTTCGGCTGGGTAACGATGCGATCCAGAACCTCCAGGTAACCCTCCGGTTCTCCGAAGGTCAGCCGGGTCCCCAGCTGCTCCCCGACAATCAGCCCCTTTTCTCGGGCCTCGGTCGCCCAGGCCAGCAGCGCCCCGCTGGTGATGGCGTCCAGTCCCAGGAGTTCAGTCTTCTCGATCAGGGCGTAAATCCCCCCGGTGTCCGAAATGCCCAGCAGCGATCCCAGGGCGTAAATCAGTTCGTGGTCGTAGGCCAGCGTACTGCTCTCGAATTCGTATCCCGCATCGAACTGGCGCCGGTACAGACCGATGTGGATGCACCCCACCGGGCAGCCGGGACAGGCCAGCTTGCGGAGAAGTGTTTTCTCGGCAAAGGCCTCGCCGCTGATGTCCACGGCGTGCTCAAAACGGTTTTGCCGCAAGTTCCGGGTCGGCAACGCACCTAACCCGTTCAGCACCAGGACGTTTCCCGCCGTCCCCAGGCCATGGTACTTTTCCATCAGGTCGGTGTCCACCGCCCGGGCATAAACTTCATCATACACCTCCCGGTAAGCCTTGCGGTCCGGGATAGGGAAACAGCGGTTCCCGTGCACCACCAGCGCTTTGAGGTTCTTGGCGCCGAATACGGCGCCCAGTCCCAGGCGTCCGAAATGCCGGAAGGTGTCCACGTTCACCCCGGCAAAAGCCACGCCCCGCTCCCCGGCGGGGCCGATGCGCACTATGCTCCGGTGTCCCCGGCCGGTCTCCCATTCCCGGAGAATACGCCCGCTTTCCTCGGTGGACAGGCCCCAGAGAGCCCGGGCGTCCCGGAAAGCGACTCCGTCCGCCGTAATCACCAGGTAAACCGGGTGCGGCGCGCGCCCGCTGACCACCAGGGCGTCGTAGCCGGCGAACCGGAGGGCCATTGCCAGCCGCATACCCGCGTAACTTTCCCCCCATTCCCCGGTCAACGGAGAGTGAAACACGGCCGCCGTCTTGGTCGCCAGCGGAAACACGGTGGAAAGCGGCCCGATGGCCAGCACCACCGGCTGGCCCGGATCGCCGGGGGATGACCCCGGACGCCACCGCTCGGCGAACAATTTGCCGGCCAGCCCGATGCCCCCCAGGTATTCCGACAGGTCAGCGCGCGCCTCGGAGCTCCAGGTCAGGTCGTCCAGGTCGATGTTCAGAATGGTCAATACGCGCTCTCCGAGCATAATTACCCCTCCCCCTCGTCCACTGGCGTCATTTCCAGCACCTCGTGCGGACAGTACCGCACGCAGGTCCCGCACTGCACACAGACGATGGGCAAATTTTCCTCCGGATCCATCCGGATCACCCGGGCGATACACGCCTCCACACAGGCTGCGCAACCGTCGCACCTAGCCCGGGCGAACCGTACACCGCCCCCCGCGCGCGGCCGGAGGGCTTCCCGTGGGCAGGCCGAAGCGCAGGGCGGTTCGGCGCAGCCCAGGCAGACGTCAGCGGCCAGTTTGCTCTGCAAACCGCCCCGGGTTCGGATCTGAATGGCGCTTTTGGCTAGGGAAAACTGGCCGTAGACGGTGCGCGTGCAGGCCAGCATGCAGGAATAACAGGCGATGCAGCGGCTGATGCGCTTTACAGTTAACACCCGGGCCATAAACACCCGCCTCCTTCAGGGTGGTATGAGGCAACTTCGCCACCAGACCGCCCCATTCCTCCCGCCTATTTCATTAGCCCCCCTCATTCAGACAATGAAAACGCTGATAAAATTGGGGTGTGCGCAAAGTCAATCTGCCCTTTAAGGGTAAACGCAGTCGCTCACCACAATGTCGCCAAAATTTCTATTCATTGCCACCAAAGTCGAATGCCAACCCGCCGCTCTCTCCCATAAGATAAGACTGAACCGGATACCCCATAAAACGATTCAAGGCAGCGGCGCCGCAATAAGGAGTTCAGCGCAGAACCCGTCGTGGCGCTTTCGCGTGCTCTTTTGGAAAGGATGAGAGACTGACATGTGCGGCATCGCCGGTTGGATCGACTGGGAACGTGACCTGCGCCGGGAACGCCCGGTGATCACCGAAATGACCGAGACGCTGGCCGCCCGGGGACCGGATGCCGCCGGCGTCTGGCTCTCCACCCGCGCCGCATTGGGACACCGGCGTCTGATCGTGATCGATCCCGCCGGCGGAGGTCAACCCATGGTCCGCCGCCTGGGAAAGCAAGAATACGTTTTGGTCTACAACGGTGAACTGTATAACACACCCGAATTGCGGCGGGAACTGGAAGCGCGGGGTCACATCTTCCGCGGCCACTCCGACACCGAGGCGCTGCTCCTGTCCTTCATGGAATGGGGAATGGGGTCCGGAATGTTTGAAACGTCTGAACGGCATCTTCGCCTTCGCCGTGTGGAGTACATACGACCAGCGCCTGTTCATGGCCCGCGACCGGATGGGTGTCAAGCCCCTGTTTTACGCCCGGCGCGGTCCAGCCTTTCTGTTCGGTTCGGAACCGAAGGCGCTGCTCGCCCATCCTGCGGTGCAGCCGGAAGTGGATGTGGAGGGACTGGCCGAGGTGTTCATGCTCGGCCCGGCCCGCACACCGGGACACGGCGTGTTTCGCGGGGTTGCAGAATTGCGCCCCGGCCATTGTCTGGTGTACGACCGCAGCGGAGTACACATCCGCCGGTACTGGCAGTTGGAGAGCCGGCCGCACCCCGATGACCTGCCCACCACCGCGGAAAAGGTGCGCCACCTGCTTCAGGACGCGGTAGAACGGCAACTGGTGGCCGACGTACCTGTGTGCACCCTGCTTTCCGGCGGCTTAGACTCCACCGCGCTTACCGCCTTCGCCAACTGGGCCTTCGCCAAACAGGAACGCGGCGCGGTGCACACCTATTCCATTGACTACGCGGGAAACGAACAATACTTTCGCCCGAACCCCTTCCAGCCCGACGCCGACAGCCTCTGGGTGGACCGGGTAGCGGAATGGCTGGGCACCGTGCACCACTCCGTAGTGGTCGACACTCCGGAACTGATCAATACCCTGGAGACGGTCGTCCGGGCCCGCGATCTGCCGGGCATGGTGGATGTAGACGGCTCGTTGCACATTTTCTGTAGCGAAATCAAAAAGCACTTCACCGTCGCCCTTTCCGGCGAGTGCGCCGACGAGGTGTTCGGAGGCTACCCCTGGTTCCACCGCTCAGAAGACCTAAACGCCGGTACCTTCCCCTGGTCCAAATCCACTCCGGCGCGGATGCGGCTTTTGTCCCCGGAGCTGGCCGAAACCATGCGCGCCGAGGAGTACGTGGCCCAGCGCTACCGGGACACCTTAGCTGAAGTGCCCCGGCTCCCGGGCGAGGATCCCGAGGAGGCCCGCCGCCGCGAAATGTCCTACCTGAATATCCTGTGGTTCATGACCACCCTGCTGGATCGCAAGGACCGCATGAGCATGACCACCGGCTTGGAAGTACGGGTGCCGTTCTGCGACCACCGGTTGGTGGAGTATGTCTGGAACATCCCCTGGGCCATGAAGACCTGGGACGGGCGGGAAAAAGGCGTCCTGCGGCTGGCACTCCGGGATGTGGTACCCGAACCCGTGCTCCAGCGCCGCAAGAGCCCGTACCCGAAAACCCACAACCCATCCTACCTGAAGGCAACGCGCCAAAAGCTGCTGGAGGTGCTGGACGACCCGACGTCCCCTCTGCTCCCACTGATCAATGTGGACACAGTCCGTGAACTGGTTCGGACCGACGGGTCGTCCTTCGGACCCACCTGGTTCGGGCAACTGCTGGCCGGCCCGCAACTGTTTGCCTATCTATATCAAATCAACGTCTGGCTACGGGATTACCGGGTAATCATCCGGTAATCTTGGCCGGCCCGGCGGGCCGAAAGTTACCGAATCCACCAATTCGCTGACCAGAATGGCGCTAACTCGAATTTCCGCCCTCCGAATCGGATCGGAACCGTGCACCTCACAATGACTTAGAACTCCGTTCTCCCTATCTCTTCCCTTAACCATGTGCCCCCTGGCAGACCGGCGGAAAAAAAGCGCTTGACAACGGCTCGTCTCTCGTGTAATTTGAACGCAAGATATTCAATCGTACAGACGGAGACTTAGAGCATGATCAAACGCACTTTGGCCGACAAGTTGAAGCAGGCGGCAAAGCAGTTCCCGATCCTCACCGTGACCGGGCCCAGGCAGTCCGGCAAGACCACCCTGGTCCAGGTCGTATTCAGGAGCTATCAGTATGTGTCTCTCGAGCTCCTGGACCAGCGGCAGTTCGCCCTGGAGGACCCGCGCGGCTTCCTGGACCAGTTCGACGGTCCGGTCATCCTGGACGAGATTCAGCGAGCGCCGGAGCTCTTTTCGTACATCCAGGTGCTTGTGGACGAACACAGGGATTGGACAGGCAGGTTTATCCTGACCGGCTCGCAGAACTTCCTTCTGCTCCAGAGCATATCCCAGTCACTCGCCGGAAGGTGCGCGGTGTTGCATCTTCTCCCCTTCTCCCTGGCAGAGCTCGAAGGGCGAAAGCCCCTAGCGCTCGAGACGCTTGGCCAAAGCTCTCCCAGGAACTTGAAGCCACCCGCGAAGGGCTTGCTGGAAACGCTCTTCACCGGCTTTTATCCCCGGATACACGACAAGCACCTTCCTCCGCGCGACTGGCTGGCCGGCTACTATCAGACCTATCTCGAGCGGGACGTGCGAAATGTCCTCAACGTCGGCGACATCGAGACGTTCGGCAGGTTCATCAGGCTGTGTGCCGGCCGCTGTGGACAACTGCTCAATCTATCGGGGCTGGCGTCCGACTGCGGCATCTCGCACACGACAGCCAAGCGGTGGATCTCCGCACTCGAGGCCAGCTTCATAGTGACGCTCTTGAGGCCGCATCACAAGAATTTCGGCAAGCGGCTTATCAAGAGACCCAAGCTGTACTTCTTGGATACAGGGCTTTTGTGCTACCTGCTTCAAATCCGCTCACCAGATGAGCTTTTCCACCGGGCCGAGCGCGGAGCGGTCTTCGAGAGTTTCGTGGTTTCGGAGATGTACAAAAACTTCATGCACCGCGGTGAGCAGCCGAGTCTTTACTTCTGGCGCGACGCCTCCGGCCACGAGGTGGATATCATCATCGACCTTGGGCAGGAATTGATCCCTGTAGAGACCAAGTCCGCCCAGACGACAGCGTCCGACTTTTTCAGCAACCTTATCTACTGGCGAAAATTGTCGGGTGATGAAACTGCCCCCGCCGCCCTCATCTACGGCGGCGATCTATCGTTCAAACGCTCCGGGGCGGTCGTGTATCCGTGGTTCGTCCTCTGAGGAAACCGGCACCACCTGCATCAAGGTTTTGGAGTCCGCTTCTCAAGTTTCCGCTTCCCCGGCCAGGCGCGACCGGACCAACCCAAGGAGTTCCTCACGGTCGTTACCGTCATCGGGATAGGTCGCCGTGGCTAGCTGCCACTTCCCTGGGCCAAATTTAGCGAGCCAATCCTGCAGCTTCCCGGCCACTATCTGACCTCCGCGGTTATCGGTCAGCGGCAAAACGAGGCCCAGCGTACTTGTGCTCAAAAGGCAAACGGTGTCGATTCCCCGTAGATTATGCCGCAGGAATTCCACCACCTTCGGGGTTTGGGCACCCAGGGGGCGGTCCCGCCGGGCCAAAAGGAGGGTGAGCGGGGTCTGGCCCCGCGCGGCTCTGGCCAATTCCAATTTCAGGATCTCGCTAAAGCGTTCGGCCAGTTCCGCTTCGTCCCAGCCCGACGGACTCAAAAACTTTTCAATTCGGGCGATGAGCTCCTCGGTGAGCGGTTTTTGGATAAAATCGGTGGCCCCCAATTCTATAGCCCGCCGGATCATGGCCAAGCTGCTGTCTACGGTAGCGATTATGACCGGTACCTCGGCGTAGCCGGGAATGTTTTTCAGCCGCTTCAAGGTCTCCAGCCCGTCGATTCCCGTAAGGTGAAGATCCAGAATAATTAAACCAAAGACTTCGGGCATGCGCCTCTTTATTTCGGCTAGCGCTTCCTCGCCGCTGCTGACCGGCACTAACTGGTAACCCCTGGCACTTAGAATATTTTTCACGGCCAGTCTGAACACCGGCGAATCATCAATCAAAAGGACACTCCCGCTGGTCATCGCCACCTGGTCACCTCCCGGTTTTTTAGGTCACCTTCTGCCCACCCCAACTGCACCCCCCAATCACCGATCTCCTACAGCTCTGCGAACTTTTCATTACTTCGACCATAATTACTGTTATCCTTCCATTATCACCCCCCGCTCGGTCGCTGGCGGGAGTGGTCTCGCCAGGCCGGGTGGGCGAAAACGGAGAAGACCCCGGCTTTTTGCGCGGGGTCTTCTCCTAATATCAGTTTCCGGCGGCGACCTACTCTCCCAGGGGTTGGTCCCCTAGTACCATCGGCGCTGGAGGGCTTAACTTCCGT
>MPOA01000005.1 GCA_001899445.1 Candidatus Desulfopertinax cowenii
GTTTTACCTGCTTTTCCACGTGTTGGTGGACGACTTTTAGTGGCCATTTATGCCGATTTTATACTGGCCATTAACAACAATAGCAGTAGCTTCGTTGACAAGTTCATTTTTATTGTAAGATGGAATAAGAGCTTCTGACTTAACAATTGTCTTTCCAAAATTACACGCAGCAAGCAAACTTAATGTAGCAGCGCAAATGCCTTCTTCACCATAATGATAACCTCATAGTGATGCTCACGCCGTCCAGACTGGGGCCGGTAACCGGGCGCGGCAGGGGTCGGTTTGCCTTCTTACCCCTTTATCATCCGGGTTGAACCTTGACCCCTGGTCCGCGAGAGAAAGGCCCCCGGTATCGGCCCCTCGTACGGAGCCTGTTGCCGCCACTCGCCGTGCCTGATCTTGTCCAGCGGAATGTAGGCCTCGATCCCCTTCTTGGCCAGGTACTGGAGGTTGTCCTCGCTGAAGTAGCCGGCATCGGCCAACGCCTTCTCGGGATAGCGCCCGGTGTTCCCTTTGACCTGGTCGATCTGCCCCGGCAGCAGTTCGGCGTCCGAGGCCTGATTGGAAGGTCGGCAGCCACGATGATCTGGGTGCCGACATCCACGCACGCCTGGCCAGGAGTTTTTATTGAGAAAATCTCACACAAGCTGCTAGGCAAATCCAATTAACTCATTGCTTGCTCTACATTTGTAAATATTTCCACGACACGATCTCCCAGAAGCACAAGAGCTGCTATAACTACCACCGCGATCAAGGCTAGGATCAGACCGTATTCCACCAATCCCTGGCCCTCTTCGTCCTTAAACAGCCTTTTGATGAGGTTCAGCATTCCTGTTCACCTCCCTTCAAAAACAAACTCATCGGCCAGTTGACGGATGAGCATTACTTGGACTGCTTACCGGCAACTGGCTGGCGTAGCGGGTCACCCGCCTTAGCCCCTGTAGCTTTGCGCCGCCAGCTTTCGCTGGCTTTGCCTTTGTCGGTACACCTTTAATGGTTGCCGGAAACCCCCGGTAACTGAAACGGCCCGCCTTCCACTGCCAGGCGGGCCGCATTCTCAAGAAGTCCTTTAACTCCTGGCAACTGGCTGGCGTAGCGGGTCACCCGCCTTAGCCCCTGTAGCTTTGCGCCGCCAGCTTTCGCTGGCTTTGCCTTTGGCAGGAATACCATATACTATATACTATACTGCCAAATACTTTACCTTTCCCTACATTATACATGGTTGTCCATGCTTTGCCAATAGTTTTAAAAATTTTTCCCGTCCCCCGAAGATGGCAGGGAATGTCAGTTGTACGGGGAAAACTAGAATCTTAATTTTAATAGTAGTGGGGAGATACCTTGGATTTGTCCGTACCAATCCTGACCGTTATGCTAAGCCTGTTTCCACTGATCTGGATACCCACTTCCGCTTTGGCAACCACCCTGCTCAGGTGGTCGATGCTACTGAGCCTGAGCCTGTTATCAATGTATATCGTTGTGAGACGCCGGGTACTTGAGTGCCATGCGAGTTTTACCCCTTTGCTTTTGTTCGTCTTCTTTGCCCTGTTATCTTCGATTTTTTCCCCGCATGATTCCATTGTTTGGATCGGGGAAACAACTTACAGATTCACCGGTTTTCTTTCCTACCTTTGCTTTGCCTTATTGTTTCTTTTGGCTTTCGCCGCCGGCTCACGCCATTCCCACAAAGTAGACAAGATCATCAATGCCGGGCTGCTGTCCGCTTCTTTAGTCGCCTTTTTCGGGTTGTTGCAGTATTTCACTCTGAATCAAAAGAGTTTCGCCACTCTCTTAAACTCGAACCATTTTGGCACCTATATGGCAATGGTCTTCCCTTTCGCTGCCCTGCGGTTACTCCAGAATCCCGCCGCCAGGTGGCCGATCGCAGTTTTTGTGCTTGTTTATGCCGCCCTGCTTACCAGCCTGTGCCGTGGAGCCTGGGTTGGGCTGGCATTTGGCTTGGTGCTTTTGTTTTATTACTACCCGCAGAAGACAAAAAAGAACCTACTAGCCCTGGGCACACTCGTCGTGCTGGTTACGGCAGCAATTCTTCCCTTTAACGATTGGAGGCTGGCCAAACAAACGGCAACTTTCTCCACTGAAGTTGAAATGGCGTTCAAAGGTGATCAGGATGCCGGAAGCAAAAGGCTGTTGATTTGGCGGGAGGCCATTAAAGCTCTTCCTAAATCACCTTTTTTTGGTACTGGTCCGGACACTCTCCTTTACGGGAATGAAAGAATTGAAATAACCCCCACCAAGGCCCACAATATCTATTTAGAAATTGGGGTGACCATGGGAATACCGGCACTTCTTTCGTACTTGTGGTTTCTAGGCTGCTGTATGGCCAGCATTAACCGCCGTGATCCTGTTCAGTTTGCTTTTTGGCTCATGATTGCCATCTACCTGGTTCAGGGCTTTTTCCTGGTTGACGTGCTGTCAGTGTATCCCCTGTTCTGGGTACTCCTCGGATTGGGTGTCGGACTTTCCAGTTCACTCAAGAAGAGCCGTGCCGCTGATGCTCCCATTTAGCCCCAGCTCTACAGGTCCAGCTTTTTCAGTACGGCTCGGACGGATTCCACGGAGCGGTCGAAGGCCGCCTGCTCCTCGGCGGTCAGGTCCAGTTCAATGATGCGCTCAATGCCCTCTGCACCCACCACGGTGGGGACGCCGGCGTAAATATCGTTGTGGCCGTACTGGCCCTGCAGGTAGGCAGCGCAGGGCAGCACGCGCTTCCGGTCCTTGAGCACCGCTTCCAGCATTTGGACCACAGCCGCGCCCGGCGCGTAGTAGGCGCTGCCGGTCTTAAGCAATTCCACGATCTCTGCCCCGCCCTGGCGGGTGCGCTGAACTAGGGCTTCCAACCGCTCGGCCGGGAGCAGCTTCTCCACGGGGACACCGCCCACGTAGGTGTACCGCACCAAGGGCACCATCTGATCGCCGTGGCCGCCCAGGACCAGGGTGGTCACGTCTGCGAACGAAACCCCTAGCTCCAGAGCCAAGAAGGTCCGGAACCGGGCACTGTCCAGGATGCCGGACATCCCGAATACCCGCGCGGGCGGAAAACCCGAGGCCTTGCAGGCCACGTAACACATTACGTCCAGCGGGTTGGTAACCACGATGATGATGGCGTCCGGCGAATAGCGGGCGGTTTCGGCCGCCGCCTGCTGGACGATCTTCACGTTGATGTTCACCAGGTCGTCCCGGCTCATCCCGGGCTTGCGCGCAACCCCGGCGGTGATGATGACTACATCTGAGCCGACCGTGTCCTGGTAGTTGTTGGTCCCGGTGAGCATGCAGTCGAAGCCCTCCACCGGGCCGGCCTGCATCAGATCCAGCGCCTTGCCCTGCGGCACGCCCTCCACCACGTCGACCAGGACGATGTCCCCCAGGCCCTTGGCCGCGGCCCAGTGCGCGCAGGTGGCACCTACGTTCCCGGCCCCGATGATGCTGATTCTGTTTCTATTCACTCGCGGGTCCCCCTTTTGAATATTTATTTTTGAATATTTATTGTTGTAGTGTTTCATCTTCTTCCTCGGCCTCGCGCTCGGCCGCCTCGCGCGCCTTTGCCTTGCGCCGTTCCACCAGGCCGACGATCCAGACGCTCAGCTCAAATAGACTGTACATGGGGGTGGCCAGGAGCAAGCAGGTCAGGATGTCGGCCGGAGTGAGCATGGCCGAGATGATCACGATGACCAGCAGCGCATGTTTGCGGATCTTGATCATTAACTGCCTGGAAATTATACCCAGCCTGGCCAGCAGGTAAGCGGCTAGGGGCAGCTGAAACACCAGGCCGAAAGGCATCATAAACGTAATGGTGAACGACACGTAGTTACCCAAGGTCAACATCGGGACGAGTTCTTCCCCGGCAAACCGGAGCAGGAAAGCGATGCCGAAGCGGTAGACCACGAAAAAAGCGAAACAGATCCCGACAATAAACGCCAGGTAGGATAAGACCACGAACAGAGTGAAATACTTTTTCTCTTCCCGTTTCAGCGCCGGCAGAATAAAACCCCAGATCTGCCACAGGACGATCGGTAAAGCGGCCACAAAGCCCATGAACAGGGACAGCCGGAGAAAAGTCATCACGGGCTCGGTAACGCCGAGAAACTGTAGGTCGTGGCCGAGGCTGGTCACCGGCTCCTTGATCACCGCCAGGACAAGCTCCCGGGCGAAAAAGAAGCCGATGGCACACACCACAATCGACAGGGCGGAAATGACTAAGGCCCGGCGGAGCTCGGCCAGATGCTCAACCACGGTCAATTCCTTATTAGTTTCAGCCAACTGGTACGCCTCCAGTCAAACAACAACCCCCAGCAGGGACCATCGTCCTTAATCCGACGGGGGTTGAAGACGGTTGTCAACAGCCAACAAAGTTAACTCTGGGCCGACTTAGGCGGCTCTTCCGCTTTGACGACGTCCAGGGTCTTACGGGCGTCCTGGAAGTCCTGCTTGACCTCCTTGATGGTGTCGGTCACGTCCCCAAAGGTTTCGCGCTGCGCGTTCCGGAACTCCCGGATCGTCTTGCCCAGCGACTTGCCCACCTCGGGCAGCTTTCCGGGACCGAAAATAATGAGGGCCAGGGCCAGGATGAGCACCAGTTCGGTCATGCCGATGTTTGGGAACACTTCTCCTCACCCCTTTCCGGAGTTATGAAGTTGACGAACCTAACTCTTACTGGTTTCCTTCTTGGCGGGGCTTGATTCCGCAATTGCCCCGGCGGCTGGCTTTTCCGCTTCCTTCATTTCGGCGTCCCCGCCCTTGAGTTCCTTCTTCTTATTCACCTCGACCGCATCCCGAACCTCCGTGGTTTCACTGGAGGACTTGCGGAACTCCCGGATCGTCTTGCCCAGCGACTTGCCCACCTCGGGTAGCTTTCCGGGACCGAAAATGATCAACGCGATCACCAGGATCAAAATCAATTCGGGTATGCCGATATTAAATGGTAACAAGCGGCCACCGTCCTTTCCCCCGTAAAATTGGGTAGCTCCTGAGAAATTCGCCGTTTAGGGTACATTTCCTGCAAACGAGCTTCAATAAGTTGACTGCCTGGTTAAGGCAGACGCCGCTTCCAGCGCCAAATTTTAAAGAGGAGCTGGAACACCTTGAACACGGCGGTAAACAGTCCCCTCCGTCCCGGGTCTTTCACCGCCGGCTCTGCACCCGGCGGCGGAGCCGCACCGGCCGTGGTCTCGGACACCGGATGCGGCTTGGCCCGCTCCCGTTCCAAACGCCGGCGCTCGCGCCGACTAACCGGCGGCGGCAGGCCGTCATTGGCTTCCTTGCGGTACGCCCGGACCATCTTGCCGATCGCCTTGCCCAGTTCCGGCAGGCGGCCCGGTCCCAGAATGACGACAATGATCACCAGAATCAGGATCAGTTCCGGGAAACCGATGTTCGGAATCAAAACCTTAGTACTCCTTCCCGTCAATCTCCGAAGGAGATCCCGGCCTGGCGGGCTAACCGGACCAGGTCGCTGCCCAGTGGCACCCGCCGAATCTCCCCTACGGCCTCGGCCAGGGGCACCGACGCGATGTGCGGCGTCCGCAGGCAAACCATCTCGCCGTAGCGGCCTTCCATCAGCAGGTTGACGGCGGCCGCGCCCAGGCGGCTGGCCAGGATCCGATCAAAGGCGGTGGGCGACCCCCCGCGCTGCAGGTGACCGAGCACGGTCACGCGGGTTTCGATGCCGGTGCGCTCCTCGATTTGCTCGCCGACCAGGTTGCCGATGCCGCCGAGCCGGATCTGTTCAAAACTGTCCTTGATCACTTTCTTGACCACCATCTCTCCGCCGATCGGCCGGGCGCCCTCGGCCACCACCACGATGCTGAACTGTTTCCCCGCCGCGCTGCGCTCCCGGATCTTGGCGCAGACCTTGTTGATGTCAAACGGAATCTCGGGGATCAAAATCACGTCCGCGCCGCCGGCCAACCCGGCCTGCAGGGCGATCCAGCCGGCGTACCGGCCCATGACCTCCAGCACCATAATCCGGTAGTGGGATTCGGCGGTAGTGTGCAGCTTGTCGATGGCCTCGGTGGCCGTGGTCAGGGCGGTATCGAAACCGAAGGTCTGATCCGTCGCCGACAGGTCGTTGTCGATCGTCTTGGGAACGCCGACCACCGGGAGGGAGAACCTGTTCCAGAGCTGGGAGGCGATCTTCAGGCTGCCGTCCCCGCCGATTACGATCAGCGCCTCGATCCGGTGCTTTTGCAGGGTTTCCAGCACCCGGTCCGAAACGTCGCGAAATTCGACGTTCCCGTTTTCCAGCCGCACCGGATAGTGAAAGGGGTTGTCCCGGTTGGTGGTACCGAGAATTGTTCCCCCGCGGGGAAGAATCCCCATTACGTCCTTCAGACCAAGTTTCCGGGTCCGGTCCTCAATCAGGCCGCCAAAGCCCTGCTCGATTCCGGTCACCTTCAGGCCGTAGTGGCGCACGGCTACCTTGACGCTGGCCCGGATCACCGCGTTAATCCCCGGGGCGTCCCCGCCGCCGGAGAGAATACCGATGGTCTTGATTCCTTTTCGCTTTCCCCTGGTCACGGCCATTCCTCCGCTGGCATTTTAAGTTTTTTTTAATTACCGGCCTTGCGCGCCAGCTCCTCGAGCGTCTGGCCCAGGGCTTCGAGCGCTTGGCCGTAGCCGCTCCAGTCGCCCTCCCGTAGTCGCTGCTGCGCCCGTTCATATTCCTGGCGGGCGTCATCAATCAAATCCGCCAGGGTGCGTTCCCGGGCCGGCGGCGCCTCCGGCAACTCGCCCTCGAATTCCGGGGGCGGCGGCGTGGCCGACATCATCCCGCCCCCGCCGAACATGGCTTCCAGCGCCCGCGGCAGGTCCGGCTCGAACACCACCCGGTCGCCGTGCAGCAGGACCACCCGGCGCAGCTCGGGCATCCGGCTGGCCTCGGCCTGCAGGTAGATCGGCTCCACGTACAGCAGGCTATCCTCGATGGGGATGGCCAGCAGGTTGCCGCGGATCACCGTGGAACCGCGGTTCTCCCAGAGCGTAAGCTGCTGGGAAATGTACTGGTCCTGGTTGATGCGCGCTTCCACCTGCATCGGACCGTACACCAAGCTCTGCTTCGGCATCTCATACACCAGGAGTTTACCGTAATTGTCCCCGTCGGAACGGGCCGCCATCCAGCCAATCATATTCTTGCGCCCCTGGGGCGTGAACGGTAGGATCAGCGTAAATTCCGGCTCCTCCTCACCCGGCAGCTTGATGATGGTGTAATACGGGTCCATGGGGCGTTTATCCCGGCCGAAGATCTCGGTCGGCAAGTTCCACTTGTCCTCCCGGTTGTAGAACACCACCGGGTTCTGCATGTGGTAGGTGGTGTACATCTGGGCCTGGGCCTTGAACAAGTCGACCGGGTAACGAATGTGTTTCCGCAGGCCCTCCGGCATGGCTTTCAGGTCTTGAAACATACCCGGGAAGATCTGCTGGTACGTCTGGATGAGCGGGTCTTCGGGCTCGGCCACGTAAAAGGCCACTTCACCGGTGTACGCGTCCACGACCACCTTTACGGCGTTCCGGATGTAATTGTCCCGGCCGCGGAAGGGCTCGGCGTACGGGAACATGTTCGTCGTGGTGTAGGCGTCCCACAGCCAGAACAGTTTTCCGTCGTGGATCACAATGTAGGGGTCCTGGTCAAACTGCAGAAACGGCGCGATCTTAGGCACCCGGTCCCAGATGTTCCGGTAGTACAGGATCAGACTGTCCGGGCGCACGTCGTCGGCCAGCAGCAACCGGTAATCGGAGAAGGCGAGGGCGAAGACCGCCCGCTTTAGGTACGAGCCCAGTTCCACCCCGATGTCCGCCGCGTAGGTAGTGTGCACATTCGCGTCACCCTCCGGATAGTTGAACTCCATCTGCTCCGTCCGGACGATCACGTACTCGTCGGTGGCCTCGCCAAAGTAAATCTCCGGCCGGTCCAGGACGAGGTCGGTGTCGGTGACCGGCGGAATGTCCTTCAGGAAGAACAGCGGCATGCCCTCAGCGGACACTTCGTTCACCGGGCTCATGGCCACCCCGTAACCGTGGGTGTACACCAGCCGCTGGTTCACCCAGGTCTTCGCCTGGTCCGGCAGTTGCTTCTGGTCCAGTTCCCGGGCGGCCAGCATGACCTGGCGGTACTCGCCGTCGATGGTGTACCGGTCGACGTCCACGTCCTTAAACTCGTAATAGGTGCGCATCTGCTGGAGCTGGCTGTAAGTGGCCTGCAGCGGCTGCCAGTCCCACAGGCGAATATTGGTCACGGTGGCCGCGTTCGCTTCGATGGCGTCTAGCCCCACCGTGCGCCCGGCCGGGAAAGGCTTCTGCTCTACCCGGTCCAAGTTGTAGGCCATCCGGGAGAACTTGATGCTGTGTTCAATGTAGGGCAGCTCGCGGTTCAGCTCGTTCGGCTCCACCAAGAACTTCTGCAGTACCGCCGGGAAGATCGAGCCCAGCACGATCGACGCGATGATCAGGCCGCCCACGGAGTACAGGAGCAGCTGGGGACGGCGCATTAAAATATTGGCGATCACCACCGCCGCCGCCAGCACGGCCAAGACCAGCAGCACGCGATAGGCCAGCAGGGTGGCGTTGATGTCCGTATAGCCCGGGCCGAACACCACGCCCCGCGCCGAGTACAGCAACAGGTACTGCTGGAGCAGGTAACCCCATGCCTTGACCAGCAGGATAAAGGCCAGCAGCCCGGAAAGGTGGGCCTGCGCGAAGCGGTTCGCGAACACGGCGCCTAAGCCCCGGAAGGGGCTGGAGATGAAGTAGGCCAGGCCCACGAAGAGGATGGTGACGATGCCGGTCCAGAACAGGATGTTGAACAGGAAAATCTGGAACGGCAGCGTGAACACGTAAAACCCCACGTCTTTCCCGAAGATCGGGTCGGCCACGCCGAAAGCGGACGGGTTCAGGAATTTCTGCAGGAGCACCCATTCCCCGGCCACCGACAGGGCGAACAGGTAGGCCAGGACCGCGCTCAGCACAAAGAAGGTCAGGGCCAGCACCTTTTTGCTCAACAGGTCCTGCCAGGGGAGGTCGGGGTTGATCTGGATGACGTTGCCCTCCTGGAGCGTGATCCGGCCCTGTTCCAGGACCACCCGCCGCGTCAGCAGCAGGTTGGCGAACAGGAACGCAAAAAACGCCAGCCCCACGGCAACCCGCAGGCCGATCTCGGAAAGCAGGATGGTTACAAAAACGTTACTGTATCCTAGGGACTCAAACCACAGCCACTCGGTGTATAGCCGGGCCCCGCCACCCAGGAACATTATCATGATCGCTACCGCCGCAAGTGCGGCGTAAAATGACCACCGCCGGGCACCCAAAATGAATTGCCTCCTCAATCAATGGCCAATCAATGGCCGGATTTTGCCCAAACAGACTTTACAAATGTGGTTAGCCCACCGGTTTGGTGGGTTTCTGGGATTTGTCGGCTTCGTGTTTCAGTTTCTTCCGGCACAGCTCGCAAACGGACACGGACTTCTTGGGTTCGGTGGTGAAAAGGTCGTCGTCCGCGCAGGTTTCGCACATGTTTTCAACGACGAACTTCCGGCCGCAAAGGATGCACCGCTTCTCCACGCTCTTTCCCTCCTCACATCTTCGCCGGTCAACCGCCCTGTTGGTGGCGCAAATGTTTGCCAACTAGCTCAAATCCATGAATCAGACTGGCAATGATTTCGGCTTTTCCACCAACCCGGCTGAAGCTGACCTTAGTAAGGATTTCCCCCTTATCGGTGACGATATACTTTGGCGGTAACCGGTTTAACGCTACGGCCATCACGTCTTCGCGGCAGCGCTCGCAGTCACAGATGTTCGGGTTTTGCTTGCGCAGTTGGGCCAGCACCTCTTCGAACACTTCGGCTACCGCCACCTCGGTGTAGTTTTTTAACATGGGTCCTCTCCCCCATCACAATGTTATTGGTCAGCCTAACGCCGCAGCGTGGCCACCAGGCGGCCGGGTTTAAGCAGCAAATCCAAACCATTGTTAATGTCCCCCACGACCACGTCGGCCAGGGTCAGTGTCTCCACCGCCGCACCTTCCCCGCCGATCACCGCCACGCTGAGTCCCGCCGTCGCCAGCATGGGAGCATCGTTGGCGCCGTTGCCGAAGGCGGCTGTTTCCGCGGCGCCCAGTTTCTCCACCAGCCGCTTTTTTTCGGGGCCGATCGGGTTTTCCGGCAGTACGGTCACCGCGCAGTTCACTTCCCGACAGGCCGCTTCCACGGTGCCGAAAGTGTCGGCGGTGAGCACATGCACCCGCACGTGCCGGGCTAGCGCGTTGAGCCGTTCGGCCACTCCCGGCACCAGCCGCCCGTCAACGGCCAGGGTTCCGTTGAAGTCAAACACCACGTTCTTGATCACCAGGAGGCCCCAGGCGGGAATGTCAAAGGTGAGCACCGGTTTAACTCCTTTCGTCCGGCCGGTGGGCCCGTCACTCCCATTTTAACGGGCGGGAGGGGCAAAGTCAAAAACGTTCACTTTAGCAGGGTGGGATAACGCAGCTGGGCACATTCGCAGTTCCTCCCCAACGGCAGTTGGCGTAGGGCGGTGAGGATAATCCGTCCTATCCGGCGGGCGTCACCGTAAAAGATCTCCTTCAACTCACCGTGTTCCCAGTCCCGGACCACGCCCTCGGCATAGTTGACAACTAGGTCCACGCGGGCGTAACAGGCGCCGATCTCACGGGCCAGGTACACCTCGGGGGCGAGACTCTGGCCGACCATGTCGGCTCCCAGGCGGGCCAGCACGTTCACCTCGGCCGGGCTCTCAAAATGCCGCCCGTCGGTGACCGCATACACGCCCCGGTCGAACACCCGGGAATCCGCGCCGCCTTCCCTTTTCGCCGCGGATACTAGCACCCCGCGGATTTCCGGGCAGAGCGGCCGGCGCATAGATAGGAGGTAATCCGAAGTGAGGCTTACGTCACGGCGGAGCGAGAAGTCGAGGTAGTCGTTGGCGACCAGGAGGTCGCGGAGGGCAAGTAGATGGTTCACTGCCCCAACGCCTCCTTCGGCCAGCACCCTGGTCACGCCGGCCTCCCGCAACACCCAGAACACCTGTCGGGAGGCTTCCCTCCGGGTGGTACTCGGGCGCCAGCCGTGCATGCGCACGGTTAATACTGATACTCCGCCGTTCTCCCCGGACAGCTCGAAGAGCTTGAACGGGGGACTGTCGCCGAACGGGGTTGGGAAAACCAGGTCCCGTTTCCGGACGCGCACACCCGGTGCGTCAAGCGCCTCCGGAAAATTGATGCTGTAAGTGCTTGAGCCGCCGATGAACGCCAAGCTGGCGTGGGGCACGGGCAATACCATGAACCTCCAATCAGTTGGCTTCTTTTGCTAGATTACTTGAATTTAGGCGTTACCCATAAAAGTTTTCAACTCCCGGAACACTCCGGGAGCTGAAAAATCTTATGTCCAGGGGCTACCGGCAACTGCAGTTAAACCGACGGGTGCTGATGCTACCGCTTCAAGCTAGCCAGAATGTCCCGGGTCACCTTAGCGATTTCCTGGTCGCCGTCAATGTTCTTAAGCAGGCCCTGCTTGCCGTAGTATTCGATGAGGGGCTGAGTTTGAGCTTCGTAGACATCCAAGCGCTGGTTCACGGTAGCTTCGGTGTCGTCGCTGCGCTGGTAAAGTTCGCCGCCACACTTGTCACACTTGCCTTCCTCCTTGGGCTTGTTGAACAGCACGTGGTAGGTGGCACCACAAGTCCGGCACACCCGGCGGCCGGTCAGCCGTTCGAGCAGTTTTTCCCGGGGCACGGCAATGTTCAGCACGGCGTCCAGTTTAACCCCCATTTCCTTCAGGGTGGCGTCCAGCGCTTCGGCCTGGGCCACGGTCCGCGGGAAGCCGTCGAGCAGGAAACCGCTGGCGCAGTCGGGCTTGGAGAGCCTGTCCTTCACCATGGCGACGACGATTTCGTCAGGCACCAGCTGTCCGGCATCCATGTATTCTTTGGCCTTCTTACCGAGTTCGGTCCCGCCCTTGACGTTTTCCCGGAACATGTCACCGGTGGAGATGTGGGTGATGTTCAGTTCCTTGATCAGCACTTCACACTGCGTCCCCTTGCCGCCTCCGGGCGGACCCATAATCAGAAGATTCACGTCGTGCTACCCCTCCCGCTTTGTTTTTGTGAAAGATGGCACTATCCTAAAGAATTAAAAAATGGTCGGGATGACAGGATTTGAACCTGCGGCCTCACGGTCCCGAACCGTGCGCTCTACCAAGCTGAGCTACATCCCGAGATTGCTTCTCCCATCTTAGCGAAAAACCTTGGCAAAGTCAAGCGGGAACAGTAGAATGATCGGAAAGGTTGATGTCTTCGTCGCCCAAGCCGGGGATGAAAACATAAGGGTTTACTTTATCAGGGGAGGTTGCTGTTTGATGGCCGAAAGCTTTGATCCACTGCGCCGGGTGCCCCTGTTTGCCCACTTGCCCCGGGATGACCGTGAGCGGATCGGAAACCTGATGTTCGAACGCCGTTACCCCAAGGGCCGAATCGTGTTCGTAGAAGGCGAACCGGGTGAAGCGCTTTTTTTCCTGAAGGATGGAAAGATTAAGCTCACCCGGCAGGCCGAGGACGGGCGGGAGCACATCCTCCACCTGGTGCACGCCGGGGAGGTGTTTGCCGAGGTAAAACCATACCCGTTCTGTGGCTTGCATCACAGCCGGTTCCCGCGATTCCGGCTATGCTGGTGGCAACAGCCTACGGAAGAAGGGGGTAATGAAGAATGGATAAGCACAAGGTGCGCACCATCATCACTATAGACGAGGAGAAGTGCACCGGCTGCGGTCTGTGCGTCCCCGGTTGCCCCGAGGGCGCACTGCAGGTCATCGACGGCAAAGCCCGCCTGGTGAGCGAACCCCTTTGCGACGGGCTGGGCGCCTGCCTGGGCCACTGTCCGGAAGGAGCCATCACCGTAGAGGAAAGGGTTGCCGCGCCATACGATCAAAAGAAGGTCATGGAGAATATCGTCGCCCAGGGTGCAAACGTGCTGCGGGCGCACCTGGAGCATCTCCGGGACCACGGGCAGCACGAGTATCTGGCCCAAGCCCTGGAATTTCTGCGGGAAAGGAATCTTTCCGTGCCCCCGGGGTTTACGAAACAGCCGGACAACGACGCCAAGGGTTTTGGGGGCTGCCCGGGCGCCCGGGCCGTGGATTTCGCCGGCGGTCCGACCGGCCCCAAGGCCGGCGGGCCACCGTCCGCCCTGCGGAACTGGCCGGTGCAACTGCACCTGATCCGGCCCGCCGCACCTCAGTTCCGGAATACGGATCTCTTGCTGGCCGCCGACTGTGTCGCCTACGCAGCGGGCGATTTCCACGCCGCCTATCTGGCGGGTAAAGCGCTGGCCATCGCCTGCCCCAAGCTGGATCAACGCCAGGATCTCTACCTGGAAAAACTCAAGGTGTTCATCGACGGCGCCGGGATCAACAGTCTCACGGTGCTGACCATGGAAGTGCCCTGCTGCCGCGGGCTCCTGGCCCTGGCCGAACAGGCCGTACGCCAAGCCGACCGCAAGGTACCCCTGCGTTCCCTGGTGGTTGGGGTCAGGGGAGAAATCAAGTTCCGGGAATAAAAGGTCACCAGAAGCTAAACCGGGCCCCGTTTAATGAGGCCCGGTTTTTTGTGCCAAGCTTCCGGTCGCCGGGAACCAAGTGTTTTCCCGGCGACCGCCGTTTTGTCGTCACCGGCCGCGGACTTAAAGACCGAGGCCGGCCCGTTTCCGGTCCATGTGCGCCGCAATGTCGGCGGCGATCGCCCCGGCGTCGTCACCCACCGCCAGCTTGCCGCCCAGGAGGTGCAGCGGCCCGGGCCCGTTCCTGCACTTCCGGCCGGCGGGCGGCCTCGATCAGGGCGGCGCCGACAAAGGGTTCGTGGCCGTTGGGCATGATGTTCACGTAGTCCGGGGCGATGATCTCCAGGTCAACGTTGGCCGCGTGCGGAGACGGGGTACTTTAGAAAAACAGGCGCTTGCAAATCGCCGCTACTTGCAGGATTAGCCATAAAAGGCGTCGAAAAAGGCTTCGGGGGTGCATGCCGGAAAAGGAGCGGTGAGACGTGCGGTACGTCGAGAGTCCACAACTGCAGGAAGTGTTCGTTGCGGGCGCGGCGCGCCTCGCCCGCATGCGTAAGGAGATTGACCGCCTGAACGTGTTCCCGGTACCCGATGGGGACACCGGAACCAATATGTACATGACTTTCATGGCCGCTTTGCAGGGGATGAGCGAGGTCAGCGAGGAGTCCATCGGCGCCGTCACCGAGGCGATGGCCCGCGGGGCACTTCGCGGCGCCCGAGGCAATTCGGGCGTCATTCTGTCCCAGATCCTCCAGGGATTCGCTGCCGCTCTGGCCGGCAAGGACCAGGCCGGCGCGCGGGATATCGCCGCCGCGCTGGAAAAAGGCGTAGAGTTTGCCTACCGGGCGCTCTCCGAGCCGGTAGAGGGCACCATGCTGACCGTTGCCCGGAGCGCGGCCGAGGCCGCGCGCTACGCGGCGGAGCGCAGCGCGGACCTGCGCCGCCTAAGCCTGTACACCTACCGCCGGGCCGCCGAAACCCTGGCCCTCACCCCGGAACTCCTGCCGGTGCTGAAAAAGGCAGGCGTGGTGGACGCCGGGGGACAGGGTTTTCTCGTTATTCTGGAAGGCATGCTGCAGGTGTTCAAGCGTTTCCGGCAGGAAGAACTACTGACCGTGCCGCTGGAATTTGACCGGGCCGAAACCGAACCGGTTCCCCGGTTGGAAAACCTGGAGGACATCAAGTTTCTGTACTGTACCGAGTTTCTCCTCCGGGGCCCGGACTTGCCCGCCGGGGAGGTACGGGAGCGGCTCCACGATCTCGGGGACTGCCTGATGGTGGTCGGCAACGGGGACACGCTCAAGGTACACATCCACTCCAACAATCCCGGCACCGTCCTGGAAGAATGCCTCCGGTACGGAACCCTCCACGAGATTCACATCAACAACATGCGCGACCAACACGTGGAAATGAAGGGGCCCAACAAGCCCCTGGGCGTGGTTTCGGTGGTGGCCGGTGAAGGGCTGGCGAAGATCTTTGAGAGCCTGGGAGTGGACAGCATCGTCAACGGGCAGCAGACTATGAACCCCAGCACCGAGGAGATCCTGAGCGCGGTCGAGAGAACACCCGCCGACCAGGTGATCATTCTACCCAACAACTCGAACATCATCCTGGCCGCCCAGCAGGTACAGGCCCTGTCCCGGAAGGAAGTGCGGGTCTTGCCGACGCGCACCATCCCCCAAGGCCTGGCTGCCATGCTGGCCTTTCTGCCCGACGCCGACCTGCAGACTAACACGTCCAAAATGGAGGCCGCCCATACGGCGGTCCTCACCGGTGAGGTGACCCGGGCGGTACGCGACGCCGAGATCGACGGCCTCACGGTGGTTGAAGGCGACTACATCGGCCTGGCCGAGGGCCAACTGGTCAAGAGCGGCACCCTGGTCGAGGTTACCGAAAACGTGATTTCCCGCCTGATCACCGGGGGCGAACTGGTCACCCTGTACCACGGCCAAGAAGTAAGTCGGCCTGAGGCCGAGGAAATGTTGGCCCGGTTCCAAAGCGCGTTCCCCGAGGTCGACTTCGAGTTGTACTACGGCGGACAACCGCTTTACCACTTTATTATTTCTGTGGAGTGAGGAAGTTTATGGGAAGAATTCGAATTGTGACCGACAGCACTGCCGACCTGCCGTCCGAACTAGTGGCGCGCTACGACATTACCGTGGTGCCGCTGAAGATCATTTTCAGTGACGACGAGGTCTACCGGGACGGGATCGACCTCACCCTCGACCGTTTCTACGCCCGCTTGGCCGAACTGCCCGCCTCCACCTCGCAGCCGTCGCCGGCCGAGTTCCTGGAGGTTTACAAGCCCTGGGCCGAACAGGGCGACCAGATCATTTCCATCCACATCTCGTCCGCTCTCAGCGGCACCGTGCACTCCGCCCAGGCGGCCCGCTCCCTGCTGCCCGACGCGTCCATCGCCGTGATCGACTCCAAGGGAGCCAGCATTCCCCTGGGCCTGGCGGTATTGGCCGCAGCGCGGGCGGCCCGGGCCGGGCGCACCCAGGAAGAGGTCCTGGAAGTGGTGGACACCGTATTAGCCACCACCCGGACCTACTTCATGGTGGACACCCTGGAGTACTTGCAGCGCGGTGGCCGGATCGGCAAGGCCCAGGCGTTCCTGGGTACGCTGTTGAACATCAAACCCATCCTGACCCTGAATGACGGGCTGGTTTGCCCCTTCGAGAAGGTGCGCGGCCGGGCCAAGGGTTTGGACCGGCTGGCTACGCTGCTGGCGGAGGCGGTTGGCGACCGGCGGCTGGTATACGGCATTGTACACGGCAACGCGCCCGGGTTGTTCGCGCAGCTGAAAACCAAGCTGACCGCGCGGGTCGGCTTTGGTCCCAGCCTGGTTTCCCGGGTCGGCGGCGTGGTGGGCACCCACGTCGGTCCTGGGGTGGTTGGTTTTACCTGCCACGCGGCCGTCGGGGAGGAATGACGCCCGGGACACCGGGCGGGTTACCCGTTGATCTTGCCCTTGATGGCGCAAACGGCAAGCCTTGAGGGCGGCCGCATGCCCCCGCGGCTACCCCCCGTAGGGCTAGCCCGGTTGCCGGTTATCCCGCGCCCGGTTCTCGACCAGCACCCGGTAAATGTTCTCCAGCTGTTTCGCCAAGACCCGCGCGGACAGTTCCCGGGCGTTTTCCCGGGCGGTGTGGACCATGCGCCGGTGCAGCTCTCCGTCGGTCAGCAACAGCCGGATCCTGTCTGCAAAGGCGCTTTCGTCTTCCGGCGTCAAGAAACCGTCCTCCCCGTGGCTGATCATTTCCCGAACCCCGAAGGCGTTCACCGCGACGGTCGGCACCCCGGCCGCCTTGGCCTCCCCGAGCACTAGCCCCTGCGTCTCCATGACCGAGGGAAACGCAAACAGGTAGGCCCCGGCATAACAGTGGACCACGTCCTGTCCCGAAAGCGGACCGGTGAAAAGCACGTGATCGGTAAGCCCCAGGGACGCGGCCAAGTTCTGGAACTGGCCGGCCTCGGGACCGCCGCCCACCAGTACCAGGCGCACCGGCGTATCCGATACCGCGCTCAGTACCCGCCGGTAGGCCCGCAGCAGAAAGTCCACGTTCTTCTCCTGGCCCATGCGGCCCACAAACAGCAACACTTTCTCCTCCGGGCGGAGGCCAAAGTTTTCCCGCAGCCAGTTCGGGTTACCCTGCTGGAACCGTTCGATTTTGATGCCGGTGGGCAGCTTGGTGATCGACACTTCCGCCCCCAGGTCCCGGATGTAATCCCCGATCACCCAGGTGGGCACCAGCACCATGTCGCAGCGGTTACAGAACTGGACACAGAGCTTCTGGGTTACCTTCCGGGTCAGGTTCCGAACCAGGGGCAGGGGTAGGTAGTGTACGTAGTGGTCGTACAGGGTGTGGTAGGTGAACACCAGCGGCAGCCCCAGGTCTCGGGCGCAGCGGGCGCCCAGGCGGCCCAGCATGAACGGGGAATGGGCGTGGATGATGTCCACCTTCAGCTTTTTCAGTGTGGCCTTCAACCGCAGCGAAATCGGGATGGCGATGTTGTACTCCGGGTTGGTCGGCGCGGGCAAGGAATAAAAGCGAAAAATAGATTCCTCCCGGGTGTGTACTCGGCCGTACCGCGGCGCGAAAATGAAAATCTGGTGGCCCAGGGCGTGGAGTTCCTCGCTGAAGGTTTCAATCGAGCGCACCACCCCGCTGGTGTAAGGACGGTAGCTGTCAGTGAACACGGCAACTCTCATCTTGGTTGATTCTCCCCTTGGCCTCGGGTTTCCCCTTAATGGCCGGTCTTTTCACCACTATTATTCCTGTTCTACCACAGTTTAGCATAGTTTAGCAATGTGGTCCGTCGGCCCATGCCGCTAGAAGCCCCCCGGACCGGCGGGTACTAAGGCCTGCACCAGGGCGAGCAGGAACCACAGGCCCAGGACGGGGACGGCCACCCGGGCAAACGGGAGGTTCAGGAGCTTTGCCCCCCCGATCGACGCCAGCACCAGGCCCCAGATGGTGAACGGCTTGATCGCGTTCAGCACAACGAACGCGGCCGTCTCCCCGGCGCCGGGGACCAAGTGTGCGGCGCTGATGGTCAGGTGCAGGTAATCCAGGCGCTGCGGGTCGGCGAAGAACTTCCAGAGAGATTCCAGGTACAGTCCCAGCATGTGCGGCGTCATGGCAAAAACCGAAATGTTAAGCAGTACGGGCAAGGGAACCGGTTTTCCCCCGCCGCTGCCCAGCAGCCGGAGCACCAGCCCGACCAGGAACCAGGTGATCAGCGGACTGACCAAGGCGCCGGTCAGACTGTACAGGGACGCCATCATCGGCGCCTGCTCCGCGTACAGGGCCAGTTCCTCCGGAGGCAGGTTGGGCGGTGGTCCGTGTTCCACCAGCCAGACGGCGTGCTCCTGGATCCGATCCAACAGGGCTGCGGTAAGCATCACGTTCACCGCAATAAAGAAGAGAGCCGCCCCAAAAGCCCCCGGGCGGCGGATCACCTCTTCCAGGGTATGGGCCGGCTTGACCAGCATTCCCACGATCCGCGGGCCGGTGCTCAGGCGCGCCGACTCTAGGCCGGCCTCCCTCTCGGCGCGCTTGTCCCGCACCTTAGCCGGCGTTCTTCCCTTTCCCTTGTTCTTGCCGCCCCGGGCACCGCTCCGTTGCGATTTTGGCATCTACATCTCCCCCGCCTTTACTCTCCCGCACATGGCCGGCACAACAGCTTTTCGCCCCGTTCAAGAGCCCGGTCCGCGAAAACGCCTTCCCCGCAGGCGCCGCAAGCGGTCATGGTTCTCACCCGCTGTTGCGGCGGCAACTCCACCGCCACCGGCCGGACCGTGAAAAGCTCTTCCTCGGGCAGCTCCAGCAGCCGATCGGAAATTTCCTCCCGCTTGCGGGCAAATGCCCTCCGGCTCCGTTCGTCGCCGGCGCGCAGCGCCTCTTCCTGCAGGGCGCGTAACTCCCCGAGTCCGAAGCCCATCGGTTTGAGCGCTACCCGCACGGCCGCTGCGGTGTCGCGCCGGGCAAAGGTGAACACCTGTTTGCCGTGGTCGGCCACCACCAGATTGGCCTTGCCCAAAGTGCACCCGGTGACGGCTTGGATGGCGTCCACCGCGCACGCCCGGTTTTCGGCCCAGCAGACCAGGTTGGCGCCGTGCCCCGGAGACAGTTCCAGACCAAGTTCCCGCAGCCCGATTTCGGCGGCCCGGAAACCCAGCACCAGCCCCGGGCACACGTGCCCGTGGAATTCCAGGGCTTTCTCCCATGGAGTCTGCAAACACATTTATCCATCTCTCCCTGCTGGCAAAGCTGGTTGACTAGGGATTATTTCGGCCTCCATCATCCAATATCCTGCCGCAAAAACAAAAGGGCCTTGCAGCCCTCCCGTTACTCCGAAAATAATTTTTTATTTTTTCCGATCTTGGCCCGCCTTGGCTTAGGACAGCTCGCCTTTGCTGAGCGAGATATCATTCCGCCCGTAGGTGATTTTTCGATCCGCCGGCACCGCGTGGCTCTCATGGATGTAGATGGCGCCCGAAGGGCACTTTTCGGCACACCGGGCGCAGTAGATACAGGCGAAGGGGTTGTAATCGATAGTCACGTCCGGGTCCTTCTTGTTCCCGTACTGGGTGATCGCCTGGGCGGGGCAGATCCGCTGGCACAGTCCGCAGAAAACGCACCGCGCCAGGTCGATCTGCAGCTGGCCGCGGGCTCCGGCCCAGTACTGGCGGGTTTCAAACGGATACTTCCGGGTGGCCGGTGAACTGAAGAGGTTTTTAAGAATGTTGGGCATCATCCAGGGCACGCCTATCACCTCCGCAACTCTTGTTGGCTAACGCTCCGTGCAGGCGATGCACGGGTCGATGGAGAGCACGATCACTGGTACGTCGGCGATTTCGCACCCCGGCAGCATGGCCAGGAGCGCCGGCAGGTTCGCAAACGTCGGCGTGCGGATTTTCAGCCGCTCCAACTGCTGCGTGCCGTTCCCCCGGGCGTATTCGAACAGTTCGCCGCGGGGCTGCTCGGTGCGCATGATGGCCTCACCCGCCGGCGGCGCACCTTTCACCTTGACCGCCAGTTCACCCTCCGGCATGCTGTCCAGGGCCCGGAGCACCAGTTCGTAGGACTGCACCAGCTCCCGGGCGCGCACCATGGTCCGGGCGTAGCTGTCGCCGCCGTTTTCCACCACCGGTTCGAAGCCCAGTTCGCCATAGGCCGCGTAGCCTAGGGAACGGCAGTCCCAGGCCCACCCGCTGGCCCGCAGCATCGGGCCTACCGCGCCCAGCGTCCACGCCTGGCCCTTGGGCAGCACACCCTTGCCGACCGTACGCGCCTTGATGGTGTAATCTTTCTGGAACACCGGCAGCACGGCGTCGATTTCGGTTTTCACCTTGTTGAGCATCTCCCGCACCTGACGCGCCTGGTCGGCGTTGATGTCCCGCCGCACCCCGCCGACGATGCAGGAGGACTGGATGACCCGCTGGCCCGTAGTCATCTCCAGGATATCCAGCACCGTTTCGCGGGCGCGCCAGCACTGCATGAACAGGCTTTCAAACCCGAAAGAATCGGCCAAAAGCCCCAACCAGAGCAAGTGGCTGTGCATCCGGGAAAGTTCACTCCAGACCACCCGCAGGTAGCGCGCGCGGGGCGGTACCTCCACTTTCATCAGTTCCTCCACCAGTTGGCAGTAGCTGAGGGCGTGAATAAAGCTGCAGATCCCGCAGATCCGTTCGCACAGAAACACGTTATTGGGGTAAGGGTTCCGTTCGGCCGCCTTCTCGATGCCCCGGTGCATGTACCCGATTACCGGCCGCACTTCGACCACTTTCTCGTCCTCGCAGGTGAGACTGAGCTGGATCCCTTCGGGGAGCACGGGATGCTGCGGGCCGAAGGGAAAAGTAATCCTGGACATGCCTGTATCTATCCCTCCATACGGTTGGCGTTGTTTTTAAGCATCGGTTTCTGCAGGCTAGCCTCCGTCAGCAGCATCCGGCCCTGGAAATCGATGGCGATGTCGGTGATGTTGATCCCGAAGAACTCCTTCATCTCGTTCTCGATCAGGGCCGCCGGCAGGTGTAACCCGGAAATGCTCGGCAGTTCCTCGTCTTTCCCAACCTTGACCCGCAGGGTCACCAGGTCCAGGTCCCGGTGGAAATAGTACAGAACCTCGAAGTAATCACCCTGGTCCAGGCAGACCGTAGTGGCCAACCGGCAGTTCTCGTCCAGCAGTTGTTGCACCGTCAGGCCCAGGGCGCCCTTGTCGACCGCAATTTCATTCATAAAATAAGTCACTCCCACCGCCTACTTGATTTTCGAAAGCTTATCCAGGGCCAGCACCACGCCGTCGATGATTGCTTCCGGGCGGGCGGCGCAGCCCGGAACGTACACGTTTACCGGGATCACCTTGTCAATCCCGCCCAGGATATTATAGCAGTTGTGAAAGACCCCGCCGGTGCACGCACACGCCCCGACGGCCATAACCAGCTTCGGCGCGGGCATCTGGTTGTAGATGTTCTCCAGCACCCGTACGTTCCGCTTGTTCACCGGCCCGGTGACCACCAGGAGGTCGGCGTGCTTGGGATTGCCGATGTTCAGGACCCCAAACCGCTCAACGTCGTACAGCGGCGTGAGACAGGCCAGAATCTCGATGTCGCAGCCGTTGCAGCTACTACAGCAGTAGTGCACGATCCAGGGCGATTTGACCCGTGCCTTGGCGACTAAGCCCATCGCACAAATTCCCCCTTCTAGAGCCTCAGCACGTTACCGAAAAACATTTCGATCATGATGATGTTCAACAGGATCAATCCGACCCCGGCCGCCCAGCTGATGGAAAGCATCCAGTTCCACTGCAGGCGCGCCTCCACGTTGTCCACGATGAGTTCCAGAAAGTACACCGCCAGGGCCAGCAGCACCCCCACCCACAGCGGCTGCGCCCAGAACAGCGCGACGAAGGCCAGGATCAGCACCAGTTCGTACCAATGGGTCAGTTCAATCAGCGCCAGAAACCGGCCGGAATACTCGGTGTACACCCCGCGGACCAGTTCCTGGTGCGCGTGCTCTGAGGCCGAGATGTCGAACGGGGACTTGCGGAGCTTAATGGTCAAAGCGATCAGCACCGCCACGAAGGCTAACGGAAGCGTAAACAGGAGCGGCTGGCCATATTCGAAGATCCCCGAAACCTTGAAAGTGCCGGTCTGCAGGAAAATGGCCACCACCGCCAGCAACAGGATCGGTTCGTAGGACAACATTTGCATTATTTCCCGGTGGGCCCCGATCTGGGAGTAAGGCGACCGGACGCTGAACGCGCCGAAAGCCAGGCAGGCGCCCGCGAACGCGAGAATGAAGAAGATGATCAGCAGGTCCTGCTGCGCGAACAGCATGAACACCGTCAGCATCGTCAGGAGCAGGTAGCCCCAGATCCACACCAGGCTGCCCTTGGTGGTCGCCGCGCGGGCTTTGCCGATCAGTTTGAAGAAGTCGTAAAACTGCTGCCAGATGGGCGGCCCGATGCGGCCCTGCATCCGGGCCGTCAGTTTGCGGTCGATACCACGCAAAAGCCCTCCGACGAACGGTGCCAGCACCAGGGCGGCCAACCCTACCGACCAATCGAACCCGCTCACACGATCACCCCCACGATTAAAGCGGCGAGCAGTACAATCCCCGCCCCGTTCACCCAAGTGTTGAGACTCTGTTCACCGAACGTCCGGGTCCAGTAAATACCCCCCGTCTGCGCGGGCGTCGCCTGATCGGCGATGGAACGGAAGGTCGGGCCCGTGGCCGGCTGATTTTCGCCGCAGAGGTAAACAGGCTGCACTTCCTCCGGGCGGATCCGCACCAGCAAGACCGGCAAAAGGAGCGCCAGGGCAATGATGATAAACAGTACCCAGGGCGAGAAGAAACCGTAAGGCGTCGCCAGGTGCCAGCCCGCCGTATCCAGGGCCGGGCTGTAGCCCATGGCCGCCACCGTGGGGTTGATTAGGGAGGACACCAGCGGTGCCGCCAGCGCGCTCAGCGCCACCGCGCCCGCCAGCAGCGAGAATACCACTAGGTAGGAAACCGACCGCCACGGTTCCGGCCGGGGCTCGGCCGGGGGGGCATCAGCGGCCGAAACGTTGCTGATCAGCCGGCCGATCCAGCGGACCCAGAACACCATCCCCGCGGCGCTGCCGAGGGCCAGGAACACCACCGCCAGCGGGTACAGGTCCGAGAACGGCGTGGCCGCGGCCTGAATGCTCGCCCACTTCGTGAATAGTACCCCGAAGGGCACGAACAGCATCACGATCATTCCCAGGATGGCCAGGCCCGAAATCACGGGCAGTCGGGTGATGAGGCCCTCCATATCCTCGATATCCCGGCTGTGGATACCCTGTTCCATGATCCCCACCACCAAGAACAACAGGCCCTTAGTGACCGCGTGGAAGATGATCAGCGCCACCGCCGCCGCGATCGCCAGGCCGGTGTTGATCCCGGCCAGACAGACCACCAGGCCCAGGCTGGCGATGGTCGAGTAGGCCAGCACCCGCTTAGAGATCCGTTGGCTAATGGCCAGGAGTGACGCGACCATGAACACGAACGCCCCAAATACGGCTAGCAGCGCTGAAAGATAGGTGCCCTCGTAGGCTGGGGCCAGGCGGAGCACCAAGTACACCCCCGCCTTGACCATGGTGGCCGAATGCAGCAGTGCCGAGACCGGAGTGGGCGCCACCATTGCGCCGAGGAGCCAGCTCTGGAAGGGCACCTGCGCCGCCTTGGTAAAACCGGCCACGCAGAACAGCGCCAGCGGCAGCAGCAGCACGGGACCGACCGGGCCAAAACCGGTGAGGTCCAGGAGCGAAAGTGTTCCCGAAACCTGGTAGGTCAACGTCATCCCGGTCAGCAGGGCCACCCCGCCAAACAGGTTCATCCACAGCGCCCGTAGCGCGGACTGCTCGGCTTCAGCGGTAAGGTCGTGGCGGATCAGGTGGTAACAGCACAGCGTGGTGATTTCCCAGAAGAAGAACAGCCAGAGCAAACTGTTGGCGAAGACCACCCCGTTCATCGCTCCCAGGAAGCCGACCAGGAAGAAGAAGAAAATGTGCTGCCTGGTGGCGCTGAGCTTGAGGTGTCGCTCGTGATTGTCCATATAATTAAGGCCGTATATCACGATCAACGCGCCGACCACCGAGATCACCAGGCCCAGCACCACGGCCAGCAGGTCCACGTGCAGGGCCGGCTGGGCTTTGAACCCGGAGGGCAGCCAGGCGAACTTGAAGAGGCAGAACAAGGCGAACTGCAAACCGCCCAGGCCCAAGACCAGGACGTGTCTGCGCACCACGCCGAGGTAGACGAAGTAAGCGAGTAAGGCCAGTTCCAAAACCAGGATAACGGAACCCCACGCGGGGGCGGGAGTGAAGGTGAGTGGACCGTGCTCCAGAACCTGAAACAGGAGCATCAGCGAAGCGGCGATCAGGACTGCGGATGGGATTATGATCAGCGGTCGCCGCAGTTGATCCTTAACTGCGAGACCCGCGGCGGCCGTAGCCATTGGCAGCAGGATAAGGATGGCGATTAGGGTGTCTCCAGCCATTATCTCT
Source organism: Candidatus Desulfopertinax cowenii (assembly GCA_001899445.1). Lineage (GTDB taxonomy): Bacteria > Bacillota > Desulfotomaculia > Desulfotomaculales > Desulforudaceae > Desulfopertinax > Desulfopertinax cowenii. The sequence continues at coordinate 24,615 of MPOA01000005.1, forward strand.
CTAAACCTCCCATTGTTCCTAGCAGAATCGGTCAACAGCCGGCATTTCCCAGGGGGTTGCTAGAGTTGCCAACATGCACCGCCTCCTCCCGCCAACCTTAGTGAAAAATTTCAAAATAATCAGCAAGCTAATTAGAAAAATAAAAATGCTAATTTTAATGCCAATATTCTATACTTTCCGCTTTTGGTAAGTCAAGTGCTTTTCCCCCGTCTCCGTTATTTGATTTTTACCAGCCGGTAGCGCCGAGTACCCAGCCCTAGTTTCTCTCCGTAGGCCAACTGCCGGCTCCAATCCACGTTCGGAAACAGTGCCCGGAACTTGTCGGGGCTGTCCTCGTGACCAGCCAGGCGGGAAGCGTTGATCCCCCGCTCACCGTTCACCAGGTCCACGCAGGCCTGATCCAGGGCGATCGGGTCCAGGGACGCCAGGATACCGATATCCCGGACGATAGGGGCGTCGCTCCAGCCGCAGCAGTCGCAGTCCGGGGTCACGTTATTCAAGAACGTGATGAAGGCGGCCTTACCTGCCTTGTCCTTCAAAACGCCCCAGGTGTACTCCACGATCTTTTCCTGGATGACGTCGGGCTCTGTTTTCCAGTTGATGGCGATGGCGCCGTGAGTGCAGGTGACGGTGCATTCGCCGCAGCCCAGGCACTTCGATTCGTCGATCACCGCCCGGCCCGGCCGGTCGGGCTGCTTCCGGGTCAGGGCAATCGCGTCCGCTGGGCACCAGCGTCGGCACCGGGCGCAACCGCGGCACTTCTCCGCGTCCACGGCGGGCAGGACGTCCGAGTGCATCATCTGCTTGCCGCTGCGGGCGCCAAGTCCCATCCCCACGTTCTTGAGCACGCCGCCGAAAGCGGTGGCAACGTGGCCTTTGAAGTGCGACACTACCAGCAGAGCATCGGCATGGTAGGCGGCGCTAGCAATCTTCACCGTCCGGAAGTGCTTCAGGTTTACCGGCACCTCCACGTAGTCCTTGCCGGTAAGACCGTCGGCGATCACCACGGGGGCACCGGTGACTACGAAGTCGAAGCCGTGCAGAATCGCCGTTTCCAGGTGGTCGACGGCGTTCGACCTCCCGCCCACGTAAAGCGTGTTGGCATCGGTCAGGAAGGGCTTGCCCCCCGCTTTCCGCACCAGGTCCACCAGCCGCCTGACGTACTGGGGCCGCAGGAAAGTGGTGTTCCCCCGCTCGCCGAAGTGCACCTTCAGCGCCACCAGGTCGCCCTTGGCGACGATGCCGCCGAGACCCGCCCGCCGGTACAACTTAGTGAGCTTGTCCAGTCGGTTTTGCTTCTTGTTGCTGCGCATATCGGCAAAATATACCGGCGCGGTCACATCCCACCCTCCCGCGCGAAACACCCAGGTGTTCAGGTTTGCTTCATAACTTCAGGCTTGCCTCATAGTATAGATTCTTCTCCTCCGCCCGCGAAAAACCTTGTACCTCACAAAAAATAGTTGAAAAAAGAAGGGACCCTTGACGGGTCCGCCGCGATTTGAGGGGGTTAATTTAGCTAGTGAATCATTTAGAAAGCGTAAGCAAACCGGAAGGCGCCCAGGTCCCGGGCCACCGGCAGGCTGTGCAGGAAGCGGTTGGTCACCCAAGGTTCGAAGAAGAACAATGCTCCCCAGGACGGGTCCTGTCCGTCCAGCGCCGCCCGGGCGGCAAGCACCGATTCGGGGGAGGCCGGACGGTTGATCCAGCCGTTCAGCACCGGCTCGAACTGGTAGCGGCCGTAGGAGCGGTCGTAAATAACGCCCGCGATGGTGTTCGGGAAGAGCGGTGACTTGAGCCGGTTGAGGACCACCGCTCCGACCGCCACCTTGACGATGAACGGCTGGCAGTCGGCCTCCGCCGTGATTATCCGGGCCAGCAGGTCCAGGTCCCGGGCCGATACTGCCCAGCGGCTGGGCGCTGCGCCCGGCGCGCCGACCGGGACGGTCAACACCTGCCCAGGGTAAATCTCGGCTCTGGTCAGGCCGTTCGCCCGCATCAGGTCCCGGTAGGATACGCCGTAGCGCGCCGCAATCTTGTAGAGGCTGTCGCCGGCGCGAACCACGTAGGTTTGACCCGCGCCGGGAATGGCCAGTACCTGCCCGGGGCGGATTTCGGAACTGGTGAGGCCGTTGGCCTCCATGAGTTCGCGGTAGGAGATGCCGTAGCGCTGGGCAATCTTGAACAGGCTGTCGCCGGCACGCACCGTATAGTTGGCCGCACCCGGAATGACCAGTTGTTGGCCCGGTACGATCATGGTCCGGTTCCCGAGGCCGTTGGCCGACTGAAGCTCCTGGGTAGAGAGGCCGAAACGTAGCGCAATCTTGAACAGCGAATCCCCCGGTTGTACCGTGTAGGTGGCCGCAAAGGCGGCCGTTGCGGAAAATATAAGCAGAACACAGGCGCAAAAAACAGTCTGGAAAACGCGAAAAAACATCGTTACCTCCAGAAATCAGCCAATCCTCGTGGTCGATGACGTGGGTTGGGGACCAGCGACGGCTGTTTTTCGCCATTATACCTGAATTTCTTTCGTTTTCCAGTCCGTAAATGTTGGAAAAACCTAACCCCCGCTGCCTGTCCTACCAGCTTTTACCAATACCAGCAAGGCCTCCAGCGCCTGATGGGCGTTCGCCACCAGCCGGTTGATGTCGTCGGGTCCGGCCCGCTCCACGTGCAGCCCCGCCACCACCGCCACCGGTTGGTTCAGCTCGCGGGCTGCGCGCGCGGCCGCCGGCCGGGCCACCTCGTCGTCCTTATGCCCCAGCACCGGCAGCACCGCCACGTTGCAACTGACCTGCTCCGGGTCCGCCAGGCTCGGGCGCGGCAGGCCTAGCGCGACCGCCCCGACGTGCGGCCGTTCCCCGCCCAGGATCTCCACAATGATCCCGTTCGGGGTCACGGTGGCCGCCGCCTGGACCAGATGCCGTCCTTCCCCGGCCTCGGCCTTCACCCGCCGGCAGTTCATGGGTAGCATCCCCCCCATGCCGCTTATCAGTAGCACCACGAAGAATGAAAATCAGGCGCGTAACGTTTCGGCGTCCGCGTGGTGTCCCCGGCCGCAGGTTAAGAGCGGAGCACCAAGCCGCGAAGGGGACACCACGACTGACGACCGACGACTCTAACGACTATTTTCAGGGCTGCATTTCCCCTTATTTCCTCACCAGCACGCGCAGATCGCCCACCCGCCTGGTGAACCGCACCCGGTCGAAATACTCCAGCAGCGGCAGCGCGTACTTCCGCGACGAGCCCAGCAGGTCCCGCGCCTCGCCTACGGACAGCTCTCCGCGCTCCCGGAGAAAATCTTCGATCCGCTTCCGGGCCTCCTCCACGGCAACGGCGTGGAAACACCACTCGTCGTCCACCCGGACCAGCGCCCCGCGGCGGATCAGGTGGTGCAGATACTCCTGGCCCTCTACCTCCCTGAGGCCTAGTTTTTCGAACACCTGCGCTGCGGTGGGCGGTTGCATCCCGCCCCGCTGGTACGCCTCCTCCATTTGCGCCAGCAACCGCCGCGCCTTTTCCGGCGGTTCTCCGGCGCTGAACTCTTTCAGGGCCAGGCTCTGGGGATACAGGCTGACCAGCCCCTCCGCGGCCAGGGATTGCAGAAAGTCCTGGAACTTACCCGTGGAGAAGGCTGCAAAGGAACGTGACCGTAGCTCCTCCTTGGGATGGCCCTCACGCAGCGGGTAGCGGCGGTGATAATCTTGCAGGGCCGCCAGCACCGTCCGCCGCCACCGGGCGTAGTTGTCCGCGTGCGCCAGGTGTTCCCCACCCGCCAGGCGCACCAGCGCGCCCCGGGTCTCCAGTTCGGTGCAGGCCGCGGCCACCGCACCCCGGTCCAGCCCGGTACTTGTGGCCAGGTCGCCCGCGGTTACCGGCGCAGCGGCACCCCGGAGCGCCTGTTCCACCAGTTCGTTCGGGTTGCCCTTCTCCAGGGTGGCTAGCCTCTCCAGCACTTTGGCCTGAAACCGTTTGTGTCGCGGCGGGTTGGCGTCTACCACCCGCCCGCCGCCGATGGTGTGCATGGGCGAGTAGGATCGGATCACAAACCGGTCCCCCCTGCCGGCGATGGTGTCAGTTTCCAGGAGCAACTGCGCGAAACACGCGGCGCCGGGCGCCAGTTCCTCCCGGTCCAGCAGCAGCACCCGGCTCAGTATTTCGGCCGCCCCCAGGTGCAGGCGGATCCGCGTCCGGTTTTTCAAGGCCCGGGGCGCTCCTTCCAACAGGTCGAGCTTCACGTCGAGCCGCCGGGTCGGTTTGAAGCCGCCCGGGGAGGCCAGCACGTCGCCGCGGTTGACATCTTGGACGTCCAGCCCGGCCAGGTTTACGGCCACCCGCTGTCCCGCGCCGGCCTGCGACACCTTCTGCTTGTGCACCTGGAGCGAACGCACCCGGGCCGGCAGCCGCCGGGGCATGATTTCCACCGCGTCCCCGAGTCTCAAGGCGCCGGACGCCAGGGTGCCGGTGACCACCGTACCAAAACCGACCACCGAAAACACCCGGTCGATGGGCAGGCGCACCTGGCCCGTCACCGGACGCTCGGGAATATCGGCCGTTTGGGCGGCGATGGTTTTCAATAGCTCCGGCACGCCGGCGCCGGTCACCGCCGAGACCTTGCAGACCGGGGCCTCCGCCAGCACCGTGCCGGCCAGGAATTCGTGCAGTTCCTCCTCCACCAGTTCCAGCCAGTCGGGCTCTACCAGGTCGATCTTGTTCAGCACCACGATCCCGCGTTCAATTCCCAAAAGCTGAATGATATCCACGTGTTCCCGGGTCTGGGGCATCACACCTTCGTCGGCGGCGATCACTAGCAGCACCAGGTCGATGCCGCCGATCCCGGCCAGCATGTGTTTCACGAACTTTTCGTGACCAGGAACGTCGATGACGCCGGCGCGCCGGCCGTCCGGCAGGTCCAGGTAGGCGAAGCCCAGCTCAATGGAAATCCCGCGCTCCTTTTCATCCCGGAGGCGGTCGGTGTCGATGCCGGTGAGGATCTTGATGAGGCTCGTCTTGCCGTGGTCGACGTGACCCGCCGTCCCGATGACCAGGTATCTCATCCGCCCACCTCCAGCGCCCGGCGCAGCGCTTCGGCCAGCGGGGTGTATTCGTCGGCGGCGATGGTCCGCGGGTCCAGGCAGAGCCGGTCGTCCTGCACCCGTCCGACTACGGCCGGCTCCCCGGCGCGCAGGCGGCATACCAGTTCATTCACCCCCACGCCCGCCGGGCGGACCGTCACCAGAAAGGTCCCGGGCGCCGCGGTGGGCAGCGCGCCCCCGCCCACTTGCGAAACACCCGCTTCCACCCCGACCACGGCCAGTCCGTCCAGGGTGCTCCGCAGCACCTCTGCCAGCTGGGCCGCCGCGGTTTCCAGGGTGGCGACGTCCAGCGTGAGCATCCGCAGGGTCGGGATTTGCTCCAGGACGCGTTCGGGCTCCAGGTACTCGCGCAACGTGGCCTCCAGCGCCGCCAGCGTCATCTTGTCCACCCGCACCGCCCGGGTGAGCGGGTTTTTCTTCATCCGGTCCACCAATTCCCGCCGGCCGACGATGATCCCGGCCTGCGGTCCGCCGAGCAGCTTGTCCCCACTGAACGTGACTACGTCCACCCCGGCCCCCACCGTTTCCTGCACGGTAGGTTCGTAGGGGTAACCGAACCGGGCCAGTTCCACCAGGAACCCACTGCCCAGGTCGGACATCACCGGCAGGCCGAACTCCCGGCCTAAAGCCACCAGTTCTTCCAGCCCGACTTCCTTGGTGAACCCTACAATCCGGTAGTTGGAAGCGTGAACGTGCAGCAAAAGCGCCGTCTCGGAGGTGATTGCTCCCCGGTAGTCCCGGAGGTGGGTCTTGTTGGTCGCCCCCACCTCCACCAGCCGGGCGCCGCTCTGGGCCATCACTTCGGGGATCCGGAACGAGCCACCGATCTCCACCAGCTGGCCCCGCGAGACGATCACCTCCCGCCCCGCGGCCAGGGTGCCGAGGGCCAGCAGCACGGCCGCGGCGTTGTTGTTCACCACCAGGGACGCTTCGGCCCCCGTCAGCTGCCGCAGGAGTTCGTCCACCAGTTCGTAACGGGAACCGCGCTTACCGGTGGCCAGGTTAAATTCCAGGTTGGTATACCTGGCAGCCGCCACTTCCACCGCCCGGCGGGCGCGCTGGGACAGCACCGCCCGCCCCAGGTTGGTGTGCAACACCACCCCAGTGGCGTTAATCACGCGCCGCAGCGCCGGACGGGCCCTGGCCTCTACGGCCGCCGTCACCTCGGCCACGATCAGGGGCACCAGCTCTTCCCGGGCGGCCGGGACACCCTCTGTGCCGGAGGTGATCCGCTCCCGCCACCGGCCCAACACTTCCCGCACCGCGTCCACCACCAGGACGCGTGGGTGCGCCGCCACCAGCGTCTCCACCGCCGGCTCCCGCAGCAGCTGGTCCACCGGGGGCAGGTTCCGCAGGCGTTTTTCCGCATCCACAGCCATCAAATACGCATGCCCTCCCCACTCAAACCATTATCATTTCCGCAGACCCCCCGTGCCGCCTTAGTAGGCGGCACCAACGAAGGATGAAAATCGTTCGTTGCAGTGTTTCCGGCCGCGGCCATTGCGTAGCGCCGGTAACGGTCAGCCGGCGCAAGTGAGGTCGGCGCTGCCGCCGACGAGGACGCGGCCGGATTAACCCCAAAGCATTGCTGAAAGCTGGTTCAGAAGCATTTGCAACTGCAAGTTGCAAAAGGCGATAAACCGCAATCCGCAGGAGGCGGTGCAGCGCCCCGAACGAGCCGTGCTGCCGTCGGCGTGGAGCACCGGCCGCGAAGGAAACACGACGATGAACGATCATTTTTCAGGGCAGACAATCTTTATCTACATCATCATCTATTGCCAAATCTATTGCCAAGTCAAACCGAACACCGCGTTGGTCACCCGAAAGTTGGCCCCTTCAACCGCCGCCGGCTCCTCGTGCCGCACCAGCAGCAGCCACTCCCCCGGCCGCAGCCCGAAGTCCGCCTTCCCGTCCGCGCCGGTAACGGCAAACCGCGTCCGGGGCTTGCCTCGGCAGTAGGCGTGCACCTGCGCCCCGGGCAGGGGCCGGCCCCGGTGCTGGACCAACATCTCCAGTTCGTCCCCGTTAGGCGCCAGGGGCACAATCTCCAGCTCCATGCCGAACGAGCCGGGCCAGGGCCCGTCCGCGTCCACGAACACCAGGCGCTTGGCGAAGTAGCCGAGCTGAATGGTGCGCGCGGACTGCCCCTCCCCCGGGTGCTCCGCGGCCGGTCCGGGTAGGTAGCGCCTGTCCCGCGTCACCGTCCACAGGCCCCGGTCGTACTCGGCCAGGAGCGCGTACACCCCGCGTTCCGCGGGGGTGAACACGGCCGCGAGGCTCTGGTCTCGTTCGGCCAGCGCCAGCGGCTCTAACTCCCGCCCCGGCGGCGCCGCCCACAGGCGTGCCCGGGCGGCTTGCGCCTTTCCGTCCACCTCCAGGTAGTGGCCGTAGTGCAGGCGGCATTCCACTTCCTGTCCCTTCCGGGCTGCAGGCGCACACTGAATCCAGATGTTATGCGGTGCCATTTTCCAGTCCTCCCTCCGCTTACAGTTTACCCTTCGACCCGCGGGTTGTACAACCCATAAGCGTGGCAAACCGGGGTTTCGGGCCCCGGTGCTTAAAACTCCCGCAGGATTTGGTAGGTCGTGGAACGCTGCGCCGGTTTGAAGCCGGCGTCCCGGATCACCCGGACGATCTCGTCTAGCGGCACCCGGTACGACGCCCCGGCCGCCCGTACTACGTTCTCTTCCAGCATGGTGCCGCCAAAGTCGTTCGCGCCGAAGGCCAGCGCGATCTGACCCACCTTTGCCCCCTGGGTCACCCAGGAAGCCTGGATGCTGGGGAAGTTGTCCAGCATCAGCCGGGAAACCGCCACCATCCGCAGATATTCCAGGCTGTCGACCGGGCGCCCGCCGAGGGCGGTGTTGGCGGGCTGGTAGCTCCACGGAATGAACGCCGTGAAGCCTCCGGTGCGGTCCTGGGCCTCCCGCAGCCGGACCAGGTGCCGCACCCGTTCGGCCGGCGTCTCCACCGTGCCGAACATCATGGTGGCCGTAGTCCGCATTCCCAGTTCGTGGGCGACGAACATCACGTCCAGCCACTCCCGCCACCTGATCTTCCGGGGACTGATCAGGCACCGCACCCGGTCCACTAGGATCTCCGCGCCGCCCCCGGGCAGGGAGTCTAGGCCGGCGCTCTGCAGCGTCGCCAGCAAATCCCGCACCGTGTGCCCCTCCCGCCGGGCCAGGTGGACGATCTCCGGCGGCGACAGCGAGTGCACCTGCACCTCGGGGAAGCGGGCTTTGATCGCCCGCAGCATGCCGGTGTAGAAGTCCAGGCCCAAGTCCGGGTGCAGTCCGCCCTGGATCAGCACCTGGGTGCCGCCGAGCGCTACCAGTTCCTCTATTTTTCGCAGGATCTCATCCCGGGTTAACACGTACGCCTCGGGGGAATCCGGCGCCCGGTAAAAGGCGCAGAAGCGGCAGGCCGCAACACAAACGTTGGTGTAATTGATGTTTCGGTCGATCACAAAGGTGACGCGGCCTTCTGGGTGCCAGCGCCGCCGCACCCGGTCCGCCGCCCGGCCCAGCCGCAACAGATCGGCGGACTTTAGCAGCACTAGGCCCTCGGCTTCCGAAAGCCGTCCGCCGGCCACCGCCTTGTCTAGGATTGCCCGCGTCTCAGTCAACCTCTTCCCCCCACACCTCCAGCCGCACCCGCTCCTCGATCAGGCCGGTCTTGTAGGCGTAGTCGTAAAAAGTGAGCAGCCCCTGCCGGTACCCGGGGTCAAAATCGTGCCGGATGAGGGTGAAGTAATCCGTGATGAACTCCCGCGGCAGGCCGGTCTGGCGCCGGGCCAGGTCCAGCACCGCCGCATGTTCCTCCTGGCCGATCTCCCGCGCCCGGTGCAACGCCGCCGTAAACGCCGTGACCTCCTGCGGGTGCGTCGCGGCGTAGTCCCGCCGCACTGCCCACACGGCGAAAACCATCCGTTCCCCGGTGAACTTCTTCCAGACCTCCCCGAGATCCACTACCGAAAGCGGGGTTTTCGCGCTCTGCAGGGCTGCGTAAGCCGCCAAGGCCTCGTCGCCGATCAAAAGACCCGCGTCGGCGCGGGACAGCATCAGGTCGAGGTCCGGCGGCGTGGTCTCGAACCGCGCGTTCACGTGGTAGTAGTGCTGGAACAGGATTTTCAACAGCACCGCCGACGTGGCCGAGGTGTCGGGCAGACAGACCTTCCGCGCCTCCAGCTCGGTCACCGGCACCTTGCTGATCAGGAGGATGCTCCCCACCCGGCCGTCGGAACTGATGGACAGGCCGGGGAGAATCAGGCACCGGTCCGGGTGCCAGGCGTACTCGATGCTGGAGATCGGGGTGATCTCCAGCTCACCGCGCAGGAAAAGCGCGTTGAGCCGCGTGGGCGGCCCCTTCACCAACTCTACGGGCACGTCCAGCCGGCCCCGTTCGAAGGCGTAATAAATGGGCAGGCAGTTCAGATAGTCCACCTGCCCCAACCGGATTGGCTTCAATGGCGAAAATCCTCCCTGACGACATTGTACAAGGTATCCCGTTCCACCGGCGTTCGTCCGGCCGCTCGGATCAGCCGCAGCAGTTCCGCCCGGTGCAGCACCTGGCCCGTGTCCGCCCCGGCGGCATGGGTGATCCGTTCCTCCACCACGGTACCATCGAAGTCGTTAACCCCGAAACTCAAAGAAATCTGGGCCAGTTTCGGGCCGATCATGATCCAGAAAGCCTTGATGTGGTCAAAATTGTCCAGCAGCAGCCGGGCGACGGCCAGCGTCTTCAGATCGTCGTACCCGGTGGTCCGGAACGGCACCTCTGCTTCCAGCCGCGTGTGCCGCGGGTGGAAGGCCAGCGGGATGAAAGTCTGAAACCCGCCGGTTCGGTCCTGGAGTTCCCGGAGCTGCAGCAGGTGGTGAACCCGCTCCGCCAGCGTCTCCACGTGCCCGTACAGCATGGTCGCGTTGGTGCAAAGACCCAGCCGGTGCGCCGTTTCGTGCACCGCCAGCCAGCGTTCGCCGCTGATCTTTTTCGGGCAGATCAGCTCTCGCACCCGGGGCGCGAATACTTCGGCGCCGCCCCCGGGCAACGCGTCCAACCCGGCCGCCCGCAGTTCCACTAGCACCTCCTCCAGGGAGAGGCCGTGCCGTCGCGCCAGGTAGTCCACCTCCACGGCGGTGAGCGCCTGGACGATCACGCCGGGCACCGCGGCCCGGAGCCGGGTGAGCATCTCCAGGTAGTAATCCAGGTCCAGCTTCGGGTGCAGCCCCCCGACGATGTGCACCTCGGAAATGCCCAGGCCCCAGGAGTCCCGCGCCCGGGCGACGATTTCGTCCAAGGACAGCACGTACCCGGCCGGATCGCCTTCCTCCTTGCTGAAGGCGCAAAAAGCGCAGCCGTTCACGCAGATATTGGTGTGGTTGATGTGGCGGTTCACCACGAAATACACCCGGTCGCCGTGCTTGCGCCGGCGGACGATATCGGCCAGGTACCCCACCCCGAGCAGGTCCGGGGAACGGAACAGCCGCATCCCATCCTCGAAATCAAGCCGTTCTCCCGCCTGCACTTTCCGGGCGATCTCCAGGAGCGCCGGGTCTGTGCAGAAGTTGGTAAGTATTTCCTCCACCTTGAATCCTCCGTCTCCACCCGAACTTTAAAAAGCACACCAACTGCCCGGTTATCTGGTTAGCACGTCAGCGAGTACAAAAAACAGCATGCCCAGGCTGAGTGAAGCGTTGGCGTGGAAAAAGGCCACGTTGATCCGCTCCGGGCTTAGGCGGTTGGAAATGATGGTGTGTTCGTAGGCCAGCAGCGCTACGGCCAGCGCTACCCCCAGGTAGTAAAAGGTGCCGAGGCCGAGCATAAGCCCGGAAACCAGGAATAGGAGCGGGGCCAGGACGTGAAACCCCAGCGCGATTCGGAGCGCCGCCGGGATCCCGAACCGGGCCGGGATGGAATAAAGCCCGCGCCGCCGGTCGAAGTCGTAGTCCAGGCAGGCGTAGATAATGTCGAACCCGGCGACCCAGAACAACACCCCCAGGCCGAGCACGATCGGCACCCACGACAGGCTGTCGGAGATCGCGATCCAGCCCGCCAACGGGGTACCGCCGAGCACCGCTCCCAGCCACAGGTGGCAGGTCCAGGTGAACCGCTTGGTGTACGAATAGAAAACCAGCCCCACCACGGCCAGGGGGAAAAGCTTCACGCACAGCGGCGTAAGCTGGGTGGCGGCCACGAACAGGAGCGCCAGCGAAAGCCCGGCGTACACCCAGACCTCGCCCACCGACACCAGTCCCCGGGGCAGCGCCCGGTTGGCGGTGCGGGGATTCTCGGCGTCCAGGTGCCGGTCGATGATCCGGTTCAGCGCCATGGCCGCTGTCCGCGCCCCGAACATGGCCAGGGTAATCCACATCAGGTCGTGAAAGCTCGGGATCCGCTGTTCCACCAGCAAGGCACCGATGTACGCGAAAGGAAGCGCAAAAACGGTGTGTTCTAACCGGATCATCTGGGCGACAACCACAACCCGCTGTAGCATGACCGTACCGCTCCCAATCATTATCTCAACTGAAGCTAATCTATGAGGGCCGCGGCCGGGTGCCCACGTGCACGGCAGCGATCCCGCCGGCCAGCTCGTAGTAGCGTACGTCAGCCAGGCCCAGCCGCACAAACAGGTCCCGGAGCTCAGCCTGGTGCATGCCCTCCCGCACCGAGTGCGCCAGAAACTCATACGGCCCCGCAAAACCGACGCCCAGCCGGCCCACCAGGGGCACCAGCCGCCGCAGGTACACGGCGTACACCTGCTTGAACACCGGCAAGCCGGGCTTGGCCAGTTCCAGGTTGACCACCCGGCCGCCCGGCTTCACCACCCGGATCATCTCCGTGAAGGTCCGCTCCGGGTCGGGCACCGCCCGCAGGGCGAAACCCATGGTGACACATTCAAAGGTCTGGTCCGGGAACGGCAGGGCGTCTACCTCCCCCGGCACAAATCGGACCACTTCCCCCCAGGGCATGCGGTGCGCATTCTCCCGCGCCCGGTCCAACATCTCGGCGCAGAAATCCACCCCAACCACCCGGCCGGCCCGACCGGCCAGCCGGGCCAGCTCCAGGGTTAAAAGCCCGGTGCCGCAGGCCACGTCCAGGCCGCATCCGCCCGCTGCCAGCCCCGTCCGGGAGGCGGCGAAGCGCCGCCAGTAATTGGCCTGGTTGAAACTCAAAATGTTGTTCAGCAGGTCGTACCGGTCGGCGATCGCGGCGTACATGGCGCGTAGCGCGTCCGTCCGGTGCAGCGGGTCGCCGTGCTCCATCCCAACGACTCCCTACCCCTGGACTTCGACTACGGACTGCCCCGGCCAGTTTAACAGGTAGGCGATCAACCCGTCAAGCGCGTTCCGCGCCGTGCCCGCCGGCAGTTCCGCCAGTTGGCCTCGCGCGGCCTGGAGGTACCGCCAGCCCTCGGAACGCATACCCCTTTCCATCAGCCCGTAGCCCATCCCCAGGTCGACACCCAGTTGGTATAAAATCTCCCGTTCGTCGTCCTGCGCCCCGGCTACCTCGCCGGCCATCCGGCAGGCCTCGGCGATCAGCGCCGCTGTTTCCCGGCGCACGCTTTCCCGGACCGTTTCGGGCGTGGCGGCCGCCGGAGCGCGGGAAACGGTCTTCTCGGTGTAACGGTACACGATCTCGGTCAGCGGGCGCAGGAACCCGGTCATGCCGGCGGACGCCCCCAGCGCGAAAAACCGGCAGTAATAATAGTCGCCGATCAGTACCGCCAGCCGGTTTCGTTCATCCGGACCCAGTTCGCCTTCGTCCACTTGGCCGTGCACCCGCATTCCCAGGAACACGAACTGCACCATGGCCGCCAGGACAACCATCCGCTCCTGGAAGCAATTGAACAGTCGGCCCACAAGCAAAACAACCGCCGGTCGGAAGTGGGTTTCCAACGGCGGAAGTTCCAGCAGGCTGTGCACCTTGTGTTTATCGGCGTTCGGGAAATGGTGAATCATTTCGCTGGCCCGGCGCACCTCGTCCAGCTCGGACCATACCATACCGAACAGTTTGGCAAGCATTCGCTGGCGAACCTCCTTGCCTATTTTCCCCCGGTTAGAAATAATTCGCGCTTTGGGACCCATGTCCTCCTAATAAGTAAACTTGTGCAGGATTCCCGCAAATTAACCCCGTCCGGCCTTGAAAATAAATTGGCCCTGCAATCTTTTCCTTCCAGGATTGCAAGGCCGACATCAAGTCTCTACATCCCTATGCGGCTTGGTACTAATAAATATCCCCCCTAATGGTTTACCGCCTTCAATTCGGGCACGTTATCCGGGAAAATTCCCCTCACGGTTTCCTCTGCCTTGAGTTGCTTCGCGTTGAAGCGGCTGCTGAGGTAGTTGCACGCGTTCCAGGGGTCGACTCGGTCCCCGCAGGTAAACACATCCACCGCGGCGTAACCCAGTTCGGGCCAGGTATGAATGGTGAGATGGGATTCCGAGATCACCACTACTCCGCTGACTCCCTGGGGGCTGAACTTGTGAAACACACACTCTCGGACTTCGGCACCTGCTTCCAGCGCCGCATTGACCATTATTTCCTCGATCTTTTTGACGTCGTTCAGGATGTCGAAGTCGCAACCGTAGATTTCAGCCAGAATGTGCCGCCCCATCAGTTTCATTGGCATTATCTTCCCCCTTTAAAAAAAGAAATTAGTTAAAATTAACCGCAGACTGTTAACCTTTGGTTAATTTCAACCAAGAACAATTCTAGCATAAAAAGGTGGTTTGTCAACAAATTTTTAGGTGCTACGCCGTTTTCTCAAGGAAGAAGTACAGTAAGGGCGGTACGCCCAGGATCATCACCGTGGCCGCGGCCACCACCCCGGAGTCGTTGAACACCAGGGCAACCACGCTGGCGACTAAGATTCCCACCATTCCTTTGAAAAGGTACGGGTATTGCTCCCGGAAAACCTTCATCCGCCCGCTGGGCCGGTAGAAGAGCAGGACTAGACCCCCCAGGCTGGCCAGGAACACCCGGCTCCAGATGGTGTAACGCAGCAGTTTCAGGTTCACGGATACTTTGCGCTGAATGATGTTGTAAGCTTCGTGGGCCGCGGTTTCCAGGTCGCCGCCGAACACCAGCCGGGCCGCGCGGCCGATGTGGGACTGCTGCTCCACGCCCCGCGTGAACTCGAACGTGGTGAGCCCGGCCAGGAACACCAGCACCCCGCCGGCGCTGGCCAGCAACAACCGCCGGGTGAACCGTACCCCCAGGAACAGCAGGATGGTCACCAGGAAGGAGACGACCGCCGTGATAGTGCCGCCCATGTTCGCTCCCAGGTTGGGATTGGCGATGGCGAACAGCGTGACCAGGAACAGGGCGCCGATCACCCCCAGCGCCGCCCCCCGGAACCGCCGGTCGACCAGGGTCAGGAAGACCGCGCCGGTCATGATGGTTGCCCCGATCAGCACCCCCATGAACTCGTTCCCGATCCCGTAGAACCGGGCGCCGCCCAACGGGTCGTAACTCAGCAGGGAGTACTTCTGCAGCGGCACGCCCAGGAACAGGTCGGCCACGATGGCCAGGGCGGTGGTCCCTCCCAGAAAGGCGAAGGCCAGGAGCGGGTTTCGGCGGCTCAAACCCAAGGCGACCGCCCCGATGGCCAGGGTAAGCAGGGTAATCTCCAGCCCCACCCAGAACGGGCCGGGCTGGGGCAAAAGCGGCAACAGCAAGGCGGCCAGCGGGAAACTCATGGCCAGCAGCAGCAACGCCTGGAGGTATTCCCGCCGCCCGAGGCGCAGTTGGACAATAATGGACAGCACCACCGCGATCACCAGGGCGATCTGGATGGACATGTAGCCCTTGAGGACCGGGACGCGGAGGTTGTGGATGAGCACCAGTTGTTCGTTCAGCGCCTGCAGGGCGGACAGATCGGCCGGGCCCGGCCGCACAGTCAGCGCCCGCCCGGTCATCTCCGCCGGGGGGGTGATGCCGAAAAATCCCAGCACGGTGGGGGCGAGGTCCATGTTGGTGATGATGCCCTCCCACCGGGTGGAATAGGAGGTGATGGTTCCGGTCCCGGGCGGGCCGATCATCAATACCGGGCTCAACGTGTTCCCGGCCGAGATGTTGACTGCCGGCGGGGTGGGCGCCACGACCAGCAGCAAGTCGCGTTCCGGGTCCAGCTCTCGCCGCACCCGTTCCACGAACGCGGCGCACCGGGCGACGGAGAGCGCCCGCAGTTCCGCCAGCACGTCGGGCAGCACCAGGTGCTGCGCCTCGTCCAGCCGGGAGAGGTCGCCCAGGTCGATCACCAGGAAATCCACGTCCCGGTGTTCCCGGAACGCCGCGAACAGCCGGTCGTAATTAGTGCGCAGTCCCCCGGGGAACTCTTGGTCGGCGGTCAGCGTTTCGTCCCCGACCAGGCCCCGGTCCACCAGGCCCCGGTTGTCCATGGCGATGGTTGCGGCTGCTCGGCGGGGCATCCCGTCCCAGTCCGCATTCCCGATAATTCCGGTCACCAGGCCGTTGGCGCGCAGCGCCGTGCCCAGGGCGCCCACCTCTACCGGGTAGGGCAGGTCCCCGCTGAGACTCCAGATCCGGGCGATGCCCAGGTGCACCACGCTGCCCGCGGGGGCCCGCACCCCGGTGCGGCGTTCAAATTCTTGTCCCGCCGGGACGCGGTGCGCCTTCTCCCCCGCCTCGAACGCCAGAAACCCGGCGCTGGTGGCTACAATCCGGCTCCCCGCCCCGATGGTGGCGTGTGTGTTCTCCGCGTTGCGCATGCCACCGGTGTTGGTGCTCATCAAGCCCAGACTGGAATGGGCGATGGTGTTCGCAAACGCGCCCGCCGCCAGGTCGTCCAGCGCCAGGCGGTCGATCACCACCATTACCACCCGGCCCGGCTCCGCGGCCGCCACCGACTGGACCGGCGCCATCACCGCGAAAAACAATAGGGCCGCGCTGAGCCCCAGCCCCACAAACCTCAAGGAAAACACCTCATGTTTAATAACGTTCCGGGCTCTTAGATGATTCTAATGCACCGTCCCGTCAAAAAACAATCCCTAACTCACCAAATCCGGCCGCCAGCAGCGCTTCCCGGTACACGGCCAGGGTCTTCTCCACCATGCGTTCCGCGGTGAACAGGCGGCGCACCCGCTCCCGGCCCGCCGCGGCATAAGCTGCCGCCCGCGCCCGGTCCCCCAGGGCGTGGTGAATCGCCCGGGCGAGGGCGTCCGGATCGGCGGGGGGCACCAGCCAGCCGGTCTCGCCGTCCCGGACGGCTTCGGGTATTCCGCCCACCCGGGTGGCCACTACCGGGCAGCCGGCGGCCATGGCTTCGAGCACCACCAGCGGCAGACCCTCGGTGACCGACGGCAGCACGAACACGTCCAGCGCTCCCAGGATCTCCGCCACGTCGCCGCGGTACCCCAGGAACACCGCCACCACGCCCAGTTCTCGGGCCTCGTTTTCGAGTCGATCCCGCAGGGGGCCGTCGCCTGCGACCAGCAAGGTGGCGCCGCGCCCATCCCTATCCAGCTGCGCCAGCGCGCGTACCAGGTGCTCCACCCCCTTCTGGGGAGCCAGCCGCGCCACGATGCCGATAACCGGGCGGCCGGGCGGCAGCCCCAGCGCGGCGCGCAACGCCGCGCCGTCCGCCCGGGCCTCAAACCCCGCGGGTGCGATGCCGTTGTGCACGGTGACCACCCTTTCCGGCTGGGCCAGGCCCAGGGTCAACAATTCCGCCCGCAGGCAGTCCGCCACGGCGATCACCCGGTCGGCCAGGCGGAGCGCCGCCCGCTGCGCCGCCACCCCGGCGCGCTGCCTCCAGGGTGAGCCGAGCCGCGGCGAGCCGTGCGCGGTGACAATGGCCACCGGCACCCCCGCCAACCGGGCCGCCGGGCAGGCCACCAGGGCGGCTGCCGCCCCATGGGTGTGCAGCACCGCGACCCGGTGTTCCCGCGCCAGGCGTGCCAACCGCCATACTGCCGCCAACTGGCGTTCGACCCGGAACCCCGGTTCGATTTCCACGGCCCGTACCGCGAAGCCGTCCTCCCGGAGAGCGCTCACCAGCGGTTCCGGACCGGCGGCCAGCACCCGGACGCCCTTGCGCGCCATACCGCGCAACAGAGCGCGCAGGTGGTTTTTCATGCCCCCCGCCGCCGGCCGGATCACGTGCAACACGTCGAACCGGGCGGCCGCCTGGTTCGGAGCCTCCTTCCCGTTGTTCATCTTAATTGTTTGCCCTACCACCGGCCCTAGTGCTCCTTGATGGCCTCGGTGGGGCAGGTCTCCACCACTTCGTGGGCGCATTCTTCCAGATCGTCGGGGACGTCTTCCTCGGTCACCACCGCCTTATCGTCCTCGCCCCAGTCGAAGATTTCTGGACAGGTCTCGATGCAAACTCCGCAGCTGATGCACAGTTCCGGGTCGACCTCTACCTGCACGCTGATCACCTCCCCGTAGGCTTGGGAAAATGTTTTGGCGTAGTCTGGCATTGAACACCGCAAAGTATGCAAAAAATAAAGCGCGTGGGCCGCGCGCGGTTGCCTGCATCCCATCCCCGTATTACAATTAACCATACCATCCAGTACGTACAAAGGGAGATAGCACAGTGGACCTGAAAACGATCCGGGAGGAAGCTCGGAAGAAGCTTGAGGGCTACTGCCGGGTGTGCCCGGTGTGTGACGGGCGGGCCTGTGCCGGGGAAGTGCCGGGCATGGGCGGAATCGGTACCGGCCGCGGGTTCCGGGCCAACCTGGAAGCACTGGACCGGTACCGCCTGAACCTGCGCACCCTGCACGGAGCGAAGGATCCCGACACCACCTGCCGGCTGTTCGGTCTGACCCTGAAAACCCCGGTGCTGGCCGCCCCGCTCACCGGCACTCCGTACAACATGGGCGGCGCCCTGTCCGAGCGGGAGTTCATCGGCGCGATCATCTCCGGCAGTAGGGCCGCCGGTAGCCTGGGCTTTTCCGGGGACGGTGCCGACCCGGCCATGTACGATTCCGGCGTGGCGGCAGTGGCCGCGGAAAACGGCTGGGGCGTGCCGATCGTCAAGCCCCGGGAGCAGGAGGCGGTGCTCGACCGGCTCCGCCAGGCCGAAGCTGCCGGGGCGGTGGCGGCCGGGATGGACATTGACGGTGCTGGCCTGGTGATTATGACCATGCGGGGGCAGCCGGTGGGGCCCAAAACCCCCGCTGAGCTGCGGCGGATCATTTCCGCCACCAGGCTGCCGTTCATCGTCAAGGGCGTCATGACCCCCGACGAGGCCCGGCTGGCGGTCGACGCCGGGGCCAAAGCCATCGTCGTTTCCAACCACGGCGGCCGCATCCTGGACCACACCCCCGGGGCCGCGGACGTCCTGCCGGACATCGTGGACCGCGTAAAAGGCCAGGTAACCATCCTCGCCGACGGCGGGGTGCGGTCCGGGGTGGATGTCCTGAAACTGCTGGCCCTGGGGGCGGATGCGGTCCTGGTGGGACGTCCGGTGGTGATCGGCGCCTTCGGCGGCGGCGCCGACGGCGTCCGGCTGATCCTCGAGAGACTGACCGTTGAGCTGCGCCAGGCCATGCTGTTGACCGGCTGCGCCTCCCTGGCGGGGATTTCGAGGCAGGTACTCTATCAGGTGCGGTAGTCAAGCCTTGATCTGCCTCAATGCTTCCGCCGCCTCCCTTTCCAGGCCGCTGTTTTCCAGGAGGCGGGTCAGCGGCCCGATCGCCCGGGCGTCTCCGATTTCGCCCAGCGCCAGCGCCGCCCGCCGCCGTACCTGCTGGTGTTCGTCCTGCAGCGCCTCGATGAGCGGCGCAGTCGCCCGGGGATCACCGATCTTTCCCAAAGCCCACGCGGCCTCGCGGCGCACCGCCGCCACGTCCTGCAGCGCCTCGATGAGCGGCGCAGTCGCCCGGGGATCACCGATCTGGCCCAACGCCCGGGCCGCCTTCAGGCGTACGTACCACACTTCGTGCCGCAGCGCGTGGAGAAGCGGTTCCACCGCCCGCAGGTCCCCGATCTCCCCCAGCGCGGACACCACGTGCCACCGGACCTCCCAGTCTCCGTCGCGCAACGCCCGGATCAGCGGTTCCAGGGCCGCCGGCCCCATTTTCCCCAGCGCCTCGGCGGCTGCCCAGCGCACCCGTTCGTCCTTGTCCCGCAGGGCGCGCAAAAGCGGCGCAGTCGCCTGGGGATCACCGATCTCACCCAGGGCCCAGGCGGCTTCCTTGCGCACCGTTTCGTCCCGGTCCAGCGCCTGGATCAGCGGCTTCACCGCCGCCACCGCTTTCAAGTCCCCTAGCGCCCAGGCCGCCTGCCAGCGCACCAGCTTGTCTGCTTCATAGTCCAAGGCCCGAATTAAACCCGGCACATCCCGCTCCGCTTTCAGCTTTTCGATGTTCGGCTTGAACAGTTCAAACATCCGGTTGTCCCTCCCTGACCGTCCTGCCGTCGTTGTGCTCCCCCAAGTGAAATTACGGTACTGTGTCCCCCGTACCCTTTCTCCCACGCGAAAAACTTGGTTCCAATCTCTTCCAGGCGCCGGCGAAAGCACGCTCCGGGGGGGCCGGTGCCATGTAAGCCGTCTTTGCTTTTTCTCTCCGGGGAAGCGGTGTCTCAACCAGGTCTACACCTTCAGCCGCAGTCCGGCCCGCTGCGCGAAGGACGCGGCGACGAACACTACCGCCGCCGACACTAGCGCCAGCATTCCGGCCAGCGGCCAATCGAAATAACCGCTTCCCACCGTGTGCAGTACCGGGCCGTACACCAGCACTTGCAGTATCCAGGCCGTCAGCGGGTACTTACCCGCCTGGCGGAAGAGCACCCCCCAGGCCGGGCGCCGGAACTCGAACAAAAGAAAGGCGAGGGCCGCAACCCCGGCTCCAAACACGGTGTACGCGGCACTGACCATAACCCGGTCCAGAGGTGCCAACCCGGTGTGCAGCCACAGTCCGAAGGCCAGGAACGCCAGGCCGAGACCAAAGCCGCGGGTGAGAAACCGTTCCCGCGGCCCGCGGGAGAGAAACTCGCCGTACACTGTCCCCGCGGCGATGATCACCGTCCAGGACAGCACCGCCACCGGGCCGCCCTCCACTAGGGAGCGGACCATTCCGGCCACGGCCGGAATCTCGAGCAGGAACAGCTGGTAGGCCAGCGCCAGGATCACGGCGAACGCCAAGCGGAATTCCAGGCGCACGTAGCAGAGCAAAAAGGCGAGCGCGTAGGCTAGCGCCCACGTCTCCAGGATGCCCCAGGTGTTCGCCGCGGTCTGCCAGAAGCCGGCTTCCGCCGTGAACCGGTAGTAAAAGTCGGGCAGGTAACCGATTAGAAAGAGCAACGCCACCCGGCGGGCCACCCGCGGGAAAACCGGTTTGCCTCCTTCGCGGGCGCGAGCCAGCGTGAGGGGCAGGCACAGGCCGATGGCAAAGCCGAACAGCGGGGCCACCAGGTCCAGCGGCAGGAACATCCCCACGCGGGCGTGGTCCAGTAATAACGGGGGGTCTTTGGTGAAGAGCACGATGAAATTCGCGGCGAACATGAGGAACACCGCAAAGCCGCGAAAATCGTCGATACTGGTGTAGCGCATGCGTTAGCTGAAATGCTCCTTACCGCCCTACGCCGTGGATCCGGAGTCGGCGCCCGGCTTCCACTTGAGCTCGATCTCCACCTCGTACTCGACTTCCAGCACGATATTCCCCTGCGGGCGCACCTCCACCTGCCGCCCCCCCTGCGTCAGGGTGACGGCGCCGTCCTGTTCCAGGCGGTCGGCCACCGTGCGCAGGAAGGCGATCACTTCGGGCAGGCTCCGCCGCTCCTCGCTGGAAAACAATACTTTCTTGGCCGGTTTCACTGGGACACCCTCCCCTACTGCTCGTAGATTTTGCCCAGAATGGCCGCCTAGTCTTCCCTAAATAAATACTTCGCCCGGTTCTACCCAAAACCTTCAACCGGTGCCCGGCAAACTGACCCGGTCACCAATTTTCGTTCCCGCGCGTTTGCCCGACGCTCTTGTCTATACCACTATCCTCCCGTCCACTTGCTCACCCGGCACCGTTAATTTACAATAACGGTACGACCACCGGTAGAGCACTCCTCCGGTGTTTGCCCGGGAGGTGGACGGTGTGGAATTCAGGGCGGTCTTTGAGCGGCTTTTACCCGAAATCTGCCGCGCTGTACAGCAGGTCTACGGAGAACGCCTGGTCACCCTGGCCGTGTTCGGTTCCGTGGGCCGGGGCACCCCGCGCCCCGACTCGGACATCGACCTCCTGGTGATTGCCGACCACCTGCCGCCCGGCCGCCTGCGGCGCGTGGCCGAATTCGAAGCCGTGGAGGCGGCCCTGGCCCCTAACCTGGCGGCTGCAGCCGCTAGGGGCGTGCGCACCGCGGCGGTTTCTTCGCCGGTTTCCTGGACCGGTTCCGGAAACGGCTCGCCCGGCTCGGCGCCCGGAGAATCCGGCGGGG
This sequence comes from Candidatus Desulfopertinax cowenii, assembly GCA_001899445.1. Lineage (GTDB taxonomy): Bacteria > Bacillota > Desulfotomaculia > Desulfotomaculales > Desulforudaceae > Desulfopertinax > Desulfopertinax cowenii. The sequence continues at coordinate 46,112 of MPOA01000005.1, forward strand.
AAACGCCTGGTACTGGGTACTGAAAGCGGACTACCAGATCGGGGAGACCTTCGAAATATGACCAACACCACCCTGGCCCAGATCTCCAAGTGGCTTCGGAAGGAGCGCGAGTTCTCGTTTTACGGGGATGTCGACTTCATTCCCACCGAGGAGTACACGGTGCAGGACGCCGCCCGGGCTATCCGGGACGCCAACTTTGTGGTGGAAATGGCGCGCCTGGTGATTCCTGCCCGCGACTAGCCGCTAGGACCGCGGCCCCGCCTTTGTGGCTTGGGGAGCGAAAACTGGCAACCCGGTTGGCAATCAAGGCGGCCGTTGCCGCGGCCCCCAAACCGTTATCAATATTCACCACCGCCAGGCCCGGAGCACAGGACTGGAGCATGGTCAAAAGCGGAGCCAGGCCCTTAGCTCCCATCCCATAGCCGACGGAGGTGGGCACTCCGATGACCGGCAGGTTAACCAGTCCTTTCACTGTGATGGGCAGGACCGCGTCCATCCCCGCCACCACAATGATCACGTCAACCTCGGCGCGCAACATCTCCTCCAGCGGATCCAGCACCCGGTGGACTCCCGCTATCCCCACATCATAGGCGTGGATTACTGTGCAGCCCATCTCCTGGGCAAAAACCCTGGCTTCTTCGGCTACCGGAAGGTCAGCGGTGCCGGCGGCAATGAGCCCGATTTTGCCACCTTTTTCTATCCTATACCCTTCCCTTTTTAATACAGCGATCCGGGCCTCAGCATGTACCTCCACCGTAAAGCCCGGGGGGGTGGCGTTTTTCAATTCCTTTACCAGGGATGAATTTATGCGGCTGGCAATAGCCCTGCCCCGTTCCCGGGCCATTTCCACGAGGAGACTGATTGCCCAGGAGACTTTTTTGCCTTCCGTAAGAATAACTTCGGGAATGCCGGTTCTTGCCTCCCGGTATACGTCCAGTCTGGCCAGTTTTTCAACCAGCCTGAGCTTCATTTTCGCGAAGGCCTCTTTTTCTAATAATTCTTTGGCCTCCCCCAGGGTAATTTCCCCGATCTTAAAGCGCTGCAATATTTCTTCCACCCGGAAATGCACCTTTACCCTCTCCCCTACTCAGGAAAACGGCCTTATAGCCGGTCCATCAACCCGGCAGACAAAAAAACCAACTTTTGTCCTTTTATCGTCCGAAATTTCGATCGTCGTCCGTATCCTTATCACCTCTCTACATCATAGCATAATCGTACGTATGCATAACATACTACAATAACTCAAATGCCTTAACTTACCCTATCCGGGACTTACCCCGGCTTGAAGGAGTTTGACGACCCTGATCGAATGGTCGAATGAATACACGGTTTCAGTTTCCATCGTTCGGGAGGTAAATAACTTATGGGGGAAACGGTAGCACTATGGGTAACCAGCGCAGTAACCACCCTTGAAGCCTTGGGGCGGGATATTGCCGTAGCGGCAATAATCTTTCTGGCCTTTTTGCTGTTGAGGAGGTTGTTCACCAGGTTTGTTTTTAAAATAATCTTAAGCCTTTCCAGTAAAACCAAGACCGAAGTTGATGACAATATTTTGCTGGCCTTCGAGAATCCTTTTCGGGCCCTGATCGTGATTATTGGTATTTACGCCTCCCTAGCCTATTTGCCGTTAACCGACTACCAAAACCTTTTGCTGGCAAAATTTTTCCGTTCAGCGTTGATCGTGCTCATCGCCTGGGGGGTTTATAATCTGGCCGATAATTATTCTTTCAAAACAATCGGCAAGAAATTTACCCTTGACCAGACCCTGACCTCCTTCCTGTCGAGAGTATTGAAGTTTGTAATCATCGTCTTGGCGGTCAGTGTAATCGTTCAAGAGTGGGGTTACGACATTGACGGATTAATCGCGGGATTAGGTTTGGGGGGGCTGGCCGTTGCCCTGGCCGCGCGAGACACTCTCGCCAATATTTTTGGCGGCGTAGTCATCATCGCGGACAAGCCTTTTGCGGTGGGCGATTGGATCTACACCCCGAGCGTTGAAGGAACGGTGGAAGAGGTTTCGTTCAGAAGCACAAAGGTGCGCACCTTCGCCAACGCCCTGGTTACCGTGCCCAATTCGGACCTGGTCAACCAGCCGATCACCAACTGGTCCCGGATGAAAAAGCGGCGGATCACTTTCCACTTGGGGGTAACCTATTCCACCCCGCAGGACAAACTGAAAAAGTGCGTCCAAACGATCCGGTCCATGCTAGAAACTCACCCCGCTATTCACCAGGAAACCATTTTCGTCCGGTTCGACCGCTTCGGTGACAGCAGCCTGGACATCTTCCTTTATTTTTTCACCAATACCACGGTATGGTCGGAATACCTGGCCGTCAAGGAAGAAATCAACTTTAAAATCCTGGAAATCCTGGAGCAGGAGGGCGTGTCCGTGGCTTTCCCCAGCAGAAGCATTTACTTTGAAACCCCGCTTCAATACGACTCCGACCGCCAGAATAGCGCCTCGACGGGGCAAGGCGACGGTGAACCAGCTTCTCCAGTTCGCTAATTCAATAAACCAAAGCCTGTATTTTGGCAAAACCCCGCCGCTATTACTGGGCCATGCCCGCCTGGTTCTCGGCGACGCTTACGCATTTTTCCTATCAGGTTCTTTTCCGAAGCAGCCTGACAAAAATCTCCACTAAGTGCGGGTCGAACTGGGTTCCCGCGCTTCGCTTCAGCTCCTCCAAGGCTTCCGCGGGCGACCGGGCCGAGCGGTAAGGCCGCTTCGACGTCATCGCGTCGTAGGCGTCGGCGATGGCCAGGATGCGGCTCAGAATGTGGGTCTCCTCGCCGCGCAGCCCCCGGGGATATCCCTGCCCGTTCCACCGTTCGTGGTGCTGCCGGATGAGTTCCGCCACCGGGGCCAGCTCGGCGGAAGAGAGCGCGATCCGGTATCCCACCTCGGGGTGGCGCCTTATTTCCTCCCACTCTGTTTCGGTGAGTGCCGCAGGCTTGAAAAGGATATACTCCGGCACCCCCAGCTTGCCGATGTCGTGCATGTCTGCCAGCAGGCAAAGGGTGTCCAGGTCGTTTCGGGAGAGCTCCACCGCTTCGCCCAGCATGCAGGCCAGCTTTTTCACCCGCTCCGTGTGGCCCCCGGCCACGAAATCTTTCTCCGCCAGGGCCACCTTGAGCACGCGGACAACTGCGCGGTGCGGCTCCGTCCCCCTGGCGAGCTTGTCCCGGTACATGGCGTCGTCGGCTTCGGTGTACACTTTTTGCAGTGGGCGCGAGGCATCCTCTGCCGTTGCTATTCCCAGGGAGATGCTCAGGGGGAGATCCGGGTGCTGCGCGTTGTTCCGCTCTACCGCCTCGATTATGCGCTTGACCACCTCTTCCGCCGCCTTCCGGTCCGTTTGCGGCAAGACCACGGCGAACTCGTCCCCGCCAACTCGGGCTACCACGTCGGCCCCGCGGACGCAACCCGCGAGCACCTTCGCTGTCCGGCGCAGGAGTTCGTCGCCCCGCTCGTGGCCCAGGGCATCGTTAACCACCTTCAGGCCGTTGAGGTCGCAGAGGATGAGGCTCACGGGAAAAGAGCGACCTTTCTCCAGCCGCCGCAGTTCCTCCTCGAAGAACGCCCGGTTGTAAAGCCCGCTGAGCGCGTCGTGCGTGCTCTGGTGCCTCAGCTCGTCCTCCATCTTCTTGCGCTCGCCAATGTCGCGGGTACACTGGACCGCTCCGAGCAGGTTCCCTTTCTCATCGTAGATCGGGGCCGCGAGGGTCCAGAAATGAAGCCCCCGGCCGCCGTAAGCGCAAGGCGCAAAACCTTCACCGATAAGAACTTGGCCCTTCTGCTTGATTTTCTCGTATCTTTGTGCCCACTCCTGGCCGTTGCCGAGCAGGATGTTCACGAGGATGGGCCTGCGTTCTCCGTAAAACGGGACGGCGTAGGCGTATTCGCCCTTGCCCAGCACCTTTTCCTTCCTGATGCCTGTCATTTCTTCCACGGCTCGGTTCCACAAGACCACCTTGCCTTCACGGTCGACGGCAAGGACGCCGTCCGGCAGGAGATCGACAATCCGCTCGATAAGGCTAAGCCTTTCTACCAAGTCTTCCGGCAGCGGGGCGTCGCTTTCAACGAGCAGGTTAGCCAGCAATCTCCTGGCCGCTTCCGTTTTGCCTTCCGGTAGAGCATCCACCAGCCGGTGGAGATCGCGTCTTCGCTGGTCCGCGCGCATGCTCTTCACCGCCCCGCCGTTACTGGATTTTTGGTTTTCCTTGCCCGGCTCTTGCCGGTTAACCCGGACTTGATTCTTCCCCCTAGGCCGCAAGCCTTAAACGGTAAATCTAAACCCTTTCTTTGCCCAGCCAGAAGCCGCTTGGCGATGGGCACATTTGAAGAGGACGGATATAATGGAAATAGCTACCGTCTAGACTTTGATTCGCCCGCCGACCGCCAAATTCCTTCCCCACCAGACACAATCTTTCCGGAATACCAAAGCCCCGGCGTTCGACAGCACCTGAATACACGAGCGCCGCGAGAGGGCTTCCCAAGGGATGGCGGGATAGATAAATCCTGGGCGTGCATCTAGGAGCCTGTGTGGGTAATCGCCAAAATCCCGAAAAAAGTTTCCATCCGAAGCATGATTTTGGGCTTCGATGTCGAATGGTTCATTTATGAAGAAATTCAAAGACTATCAACCCAACCAGATGCTGTTGTTTCCACCTTCACCACGGGATTGGTTGCCCGAAGATCACCTGGTCCATTTCATTAGCGAGGTGGTGGAGTCATTAGACCTGAGGGCCGTCTATGATAGTTACAGTGAGCCTAAGGGACAGCCGCCCTATGGAAGTTTGATGGAAGTTTGACAGCAAAACGCCCTTTCGCTTCCACAAACCCAGTAAAATCAAGAGTTGTTCTTTGAAAAATGCGC
>MPOA01000006.1 GCA_001899445.1 Candidatus Desulfopertinax cowenii
GTCTACTGAGGCAAAGGGGTGATATGAACAATTGGCATAATTTAGTTGACGACTTTTGGTGACCAAAAATGACGACTGTAGTTGGTCAATTTCAAGGTAAATTTAAAGAGGAAAATGGAAAATGGAAAAATGAGAAGTTTACTTTTGGTGTACTTACTTTCGAACAGGAATTGGAACAGATTGAGGGCGAGAATAAGGCGAGCCGTTTGGAGAAAATCAAAGCTAAACCCGGAAGCGATATCTAATTCGTATTCTGACCCCATAAAAGACCCGACAAACGGCATAGTAGAATGGGAGCAAACAAAAGAGGAGAAAAAGCCCTTGCCCCTGACGGCAGCCGGGCGAGATAGATAATGGCCCAAGTGAATCTGAATATTCCAGGGTAGGTGGGTGAGCGTGCGGCTTAGAAAACTAAGTCCCAAAGATGAAAGCGGCCAATCGCTTGTCGAATTCGCCCTCATCGTACCTGTCCTGCTGTTATTGTTAATCGGCATCATGGAGTTCGGTTGGCTTTTCAACGGCCAGATTACCCTTACCAGTGCAGCCCGGGAAGGGGCACGAACGGCGATCGTTGATGGTAATGTTCAAAGAGCCATCGAGGATCACGTCGAGGGTTTATCCGGTTTTGTTTTTACCTATTATCACGAGGATGAGGATTTGACAGAAGCCCAGGCTAAAGACCTGCTGAGTGGTCTAGGCGACAGCGAAGTCGGGGCGGTAGTTGTAAAAGTATACGACGGGGAAACCTTTGTTAAAGAAATCAGGGTGTATGTGAGCGGCAAGATAAAACCTTTCAGCGGGTTATTTGGGACTGCATCCAGGCAACTTTGGGCTGATGCGGTCATGCGCAAAGAGTAAAATAGGAAAAATGGAAGGTATAGGGCAATGCGGGACAAGTTTAACCTCCGCAATGAAAAAGGTGCGGTCATGGTCCTGGTTGCTCTCATGTCGGTTGTCCTCCTAGGCTTTACAGCGCTAGCCGTGGACTTGGGCACCCTTGCTGCGGAAAAGCAAAGGTTGGTTACGGCCGCTGACGCCGGTGCTTTGGCTGGGGCCAGACAACTGCAGGTAACCGAAGGAGAGGATATCAGCGGAGCAGAAGATGCGGCCCGGATGTACGCGATTGCCAACGGGGCTAACGCCGATACTCTGGAGGTTAATCCTCCCAGCTCACTTCCGCATCCCGGCTATACGCAAAAGGTAGAAGTGATAGCGCACAGCAACGTGGATTTGATGTTTGCCAGGGTGCTCGGCTTCAGCAATTCAGATGTGAGAGCAAGGGCGGTGGCTACCTGGGGGTACCGCATGCAGGCGGAGAGTATCATTCCTCTGTTTTATGAGCTGGACAAATTCGAAGAAGCGTCGGGGGAAGCGCTGTTGCATCTTTGGTCAGATGAATACGGCGCAAACTGGGGAATTTTTAAACTAACGCCGACAAGTGACATTCACCGCGCATTGATGGGAGAGAGGGTGACCGTTGACCTTGAGGTGGGCGACGAAGCGGAAAGTCAAACGGGTGCCATCCAGTCCATTATTAAGGCGTTGAATAACGACACAGAAGGTCAGGACAAATGGGGGAGACTGTACCGGCACTATCGGACGGATGTTTTCCCCCCGGGTTCGGTGAACCTGATCGGATTGATACCGATTGTAACCATCTTAAGCCCACCGGGCACTTCAGGCGAACTAGACTTAAGAATCGAGGGATTTGAGTATTTTGAAATACAGGATGTGGTCGTCGACAATCATGGTAACGGCTCATTGTATTCTACCAATAGAGCTGATATGTCCACGCGGGGAATCACCCGGAACCATTATCCGAATTGTGGCAAGGGAACCGTGATAGGACGCTTTGTGCCCGAGCATCAAGGTGATCCTCCCGCTGGTGATGATATTGTTCAAATTGGTATTGGGTCAAAATATGTGCGGCTCTGCGAATAGTATTGCTTGACGGCCTAAATCGAACATGAAGGGGACATTGAATATGCCTAACTGGTTGAGCCGACGCGTACTGATTATTGCCCTGTTGCTCTCACTCGTCACCGCCGGGGTGACCTATTACTACCTCTCAACCACCATCGAGCAGCAGGTGCTGATGGGGGCGGGGCCAACGGCCGAGGTGGTGGTGGCCCTGCAGAACATCCCGGCAGAAACCCGGATCACTCGCGAGATGGTAATTACGCGGAAGGTCCCAGCCCAGTACGTCCATTCGGCAGCGGCCACGACGGTGGACGAGGTGGTTGGGAAAATCACCACGGGAGACATCCTGCGGGATGAGCAGGTACTGTCCATCCGGTTGGTCGGCGGTGGCTTGCCCCAAAAGCGCCTGGCTTACAGCATCCCCGAGGGTCACCGGGCGATTACCATTCCGGTCAACGAAATTAAGGGCGTGGGCGGCTATCCCACCGTGGGGGACCGGGTTGATGTTATGATCATTCAGGGAGAAAACCCGGTCACATCCAGGATATTGTTGCAAAATATCAAGATATTGGCGACCGGCAGTATAACTACTACCCAGAACGACGGGCAGCAGCGAATTGTCCCGTCCTTTACGCTAAACGTCACGCCCGAACAGGCCCAGATCATTGCGCTGGCTGAAAAAACGGCGGATATACGCCTGCTCCTGCGCTCGCCGGTTGACGAGCACGTAGTGTCTATCCCGCCCACCACGCAGCTCTAAGGGGGGATCTTTCCCATGCCCGTTGCCGTAAGAACGTTAATTGTGCACTCTGATCCGCAAGCCGTAAAGGAGATCACCGATTGGTTCGCCGAGGTGGAAGACATTGAAATTGTAAAAAGCACCAACGTTCCCAGCAAGGTCCTGCCCTTGGCGAGCGAATACGAACCCGACGTGATCGTGATGGACGATCGAATTCCAGGGGCGTACGAACTGGGCGAACAGGCGGGGCGGGATTTTATCAAGTCGGTGGTGGTCATGCTGGGGACACCGCCCGCGGAGGAGGCTTACCGCAAGGGCCTGCGGGCCGGAGTGTGCGAGGTGGTAATGCAACCGTTCCGCCCGCTGGACCTGGCAAACGCGTTGTATAGAGCCTACGACTACGTGCGCCAAAGGCGCCAGGTGATTTCCAAGCTCGCCGAAGTCCCGGCGGAGACGTCCCGGAAAGGCACCAAAGTGTTGACCGTATTCAGCACCAAGGGCGGGGTGGGCAAGTCCACTCTTGCCGTAAACCTGGCTGTGGCCCTGGCCCTGAAGAAGGGCCGTAACCGGGTGGTCCTGTGGGACCTGGATCTGTACAACGGGATCGTGAACGTGGCCACTAACGTGGTGCCCAGGTGGTCGATCACCGACCTGATCAACGAGATCCAGTACCTGGACGCCGAAATGATGGAGAGTTACTTGGAAACCCACAGCTCCGGCCTTCAAATCTTGTGTGCGCCGTTTACTCCGGAATTTGCGGATTACGTTTCCGGGGATCACGTTCGGCAGATACTCAACGTGCTCCGGGAAACCAAGGACTACGTGGTTATCGATACCTCGTCCTTCTTTCACGACCCAGTAATGACCGCGATGGAGGACAGTAACTGGATTCTGCTGGTGGGTTCCCTGGACCTGGCCTGCGTGAAAAACCTCAAGGCGGCGCTGATGGTCATGGATTCGCTGCAGTACCCGCGGAACAAGATCAAGTTAATCATCAACCGCGGGAACATGGGCTTCGGGATACTGCCGCGCGATGTGGAGGTGACTTTAAAACTCCCTCTTTTCTTCAGCGTCCCGTCGGAGGGTAAAGTCGCCATGGCGGCGCTGAACGAAGGAACGCCGGTGGCGCACGCCTATACCAAGTCGGAATTGGGGCGGGCGTTTACCGAACTAGCCGAACTCACCATCGGTAAGTTTGAGCAGGAGGGGCCGAGCCCCGCAACTGCGATAAAAACCGGCCTGTTTGGGTTCCGCAAGCGGTTCCTGGGGAGGGATAAGAGACCATGTCACTGAGCAAGAGATTGGGCGGTCGCTCCGTGGTACAGCCTCGCCCGCAGTTGACGAGCACATCTCCGCCACGCGGCGAACAGGAGGAGGCGGCCAAACTTCAGGCCCTCGAAGAACTGAAGCACCAGGTGCTACGGAAGACTATCGAGGAACTCGGGGAAGAAATCAACCTCAAGCAGGGGGTGCAGGGTGACCGGTCACGGTTTGAAGCCCAGGTGGAAGACACCCTCAACCGTATTCTGCAGGACCGTTCCCTGCTTCTAAACCGGAACGACCGGGAGCGCGTGGTGCGGGAGGTCACCAACGAAATCGCCGGCTACGGTCCCATTGACTTCCTGCTCCACGATCCCGAGGTATCAGAAATTATGGTTAACGGCCCGAACCAGGTTTACGTGGAGCGCAAGGGCCGGCTGTACAAAACCGAGATCAGGTTTCGGGATGAGGCGCACGTGCTTCACACCATCGAGAAGATCATCCTGCCGCTCGGCCGGCGGATCGACGAGGCTTCACCACTGGTGGACGCCCGCCTGCCGGACGGTTCCCGCGTAAACGCGATTATTCCCCCGCTGGCCGTCAAGGGGCCAACATTGACGATCCGGAAGTTCGCCGACGATCCGCTCACGGTAGAGGACCTGATCCATTTCGGCACCATGTCCACGGAGATTTCACATTTTCTGCGCGCTTGCGTGCAAAGTCGGATCAACATCATCGTGTCCGGTTCGACCGGTTCGGGCAAAACCACGATGCTCAACGTACTGTCCAGCTTCATTCCCCCGGACGAGCGGATCATCACCATTGAGGACGCCGCCGAGCTGCAGCTGCGCCAGGACCACGTGGTCACCCTGGAGGCCCGCCCGCCCAACCTGGAAGGGCGGGGGCAGATTGCCATCCGTGACCTGGTCATTAACTCCCTGCGGATGCGCCCGGACCGCATCGTGGTCGGCGAGGTGCGCGGCGGAGAGGCGCTGGACATGCTCCAGGCGATGAATACCGGGCACGACGGCTCGCTTACCACCGGGCACGCCAATTCACCGCGTGATATGCTGATCCGCCTGGAAACCATGGCCCTGATGGCCGGCATAGACCTGCCGGTGCGGGCCCTCCGCGAGCAGATCGCCACCGCCATCCAGCTGATCGTCCACCTGAGCCGCTTTAGAGACGGATCGCGCAAGATCACTCACGTTACCGAGATCGTGGGGTTGGAGGCCGATATCATCACCCTGCAGGATATTTTCGTCTATGAACAACAGGGGGTAGACGACCAGGGACGGGTCCTGGGGCGGCACCGTCCGACCGGAATCGTGCCCAAGTTCCTGCCGCAACTGGAACAGGCCGGCAACCACATTCCTGTAGAGGTTTTCCGATTTCCCTACAGCAGTCTCTCCGCCAAACGTCTTGGCAAACAGCAGGGAGGCTAAGCCGGTATGCTGATCCTGGTGACGGTTCTGGTTTTCCTTTCCACCCTGGGCCTTCTGCTCGGGGTTTACGCGCTGGTGCGCGGTCACCGGACAAGCATTGAGAACCGCCTGCGGCGGATGGTTATCGATCCGGTGCGGCGCGCGGAAAACGTGGAAATCGCGTTTGTCTCCGCCGCCGACCGCAAGCGGCGTAAGAAGCACCAGGCTAAGGGACTACAACGGTACACGATCCGTATGGAGAAAAAATTGATCCAGGCCGGGCTGCCGCTCCGGGCCCAGGAATTTGCGCTGATAGTGGTTGGGATCGCCATTCTTTTGGCGGCGATGATGTTCCTGCTGACGGGTAAAGTGGGCGGCGTTTTGATGGTGCTCGGGGCCGCAGCGGTATTGCCGTTTGTGTTTGTCAATACCCGTATCGCTATGCGGAAACGCTTTCTCAATGCCCAGGTGTCCGACATGATTCTGCTCATGGCCAACGGCCTCAAGGCCGGTCACAGCTTGGTACAGGTGATGGAGAACGTTAGCCGGGAAGTATCACCCCCCCTATCCGGATATCTAAGAACCTTCTTGCGCGATACCATCATGGGCATGCCCATGGAGGAGGCGCTGGTAAAGCTGGAACAGCGGGCCGGAGACGAGGACCTGAGCCTGGTCATCACCGCCATTCTGATCCAGTACCAGGTGGGTGGCAACCTGGCCGAGATCCTGGACAATATCAGCTTCACCATCAAGGAGCGGGTGCGCCTGAAGAATGAAATCCGGGCCCTGACCGCTCAGGGCCGGTTGTCGGCAATCATCATCTCCCTGCTGCCGGTGGGCCTGGGAGCCTTCCTGGCCCTGGTGAACCCCGAGTTCTTGATGGTCCTTTTCCAAAAACCCATCGGGTGGATGATGGTTGGAGCCGCGGTGTTTTTCCAGCTGGTCGGGGTAATGTTTATTCGCCGCATCGTGGACATCAAGGTGTAGGGGGGCTGGACGTTGCTTTATGCGCAAGCCATTCTCATCGGCTTTATGACCTTTGCAGGCGTGCTCCTGCTGAGCCTGGTGATGAACCCACGCCTCGTGGTGCACCAACGTCTGGCCGCTATCGCCCGCATGCGGGGGGTGAGGACGCCCCTCGAAGGAGAGGATCTCACGGTGCCGTTCAGGGACCGGGTGGTCAGGCCTCTGCTGGAGAAATGCGGCCGGGTTGCGAGCCGCCTGGCGCCACGCGTGGTACAGGTAACCGTTATGCAGCGGTTACTCCAGGCCGGTCACCCCTACAAGCTGCACACCAACTCCTTTCTAGCCGTCATGGGGTTGTGCGCCCTGGCCCTGCCCGTTGTAGCGCTGTTGGGGGGATGGGCACTCAATCTTCCGGTGCGTACCATCGCCGGCCTGATGCTCCTTTTCGTGTTTCTGGGAGTTTTTGTCCCCTGGTTTTGGTTGACGAGGAAGGCCACCGAGCGCATACGGGCCATCGAACTGGCCCTGCCCGATGCCATCGACCTGCTGGTAGTAAGTGTTGAGGCCGGCCTGGCCTTCGATATGGCGCTGGCCAAGGTCACCGAAAAAATGAAGGGACCGCTGCCGGACGAGTTCGCCCGCACCCTGAACGAAATCCGGCTCGGCAAAATGCGGCACCAGGCGTTGAGGGATATGGCCGACCGGGTGGGCTCTAAAAGCCTGAGCAACTTCCTGGTTACGGTGGTGCAGAGTACGCAGATGGGGGGTTCCCTCGGCAATATCCTGCGCATCCAGTCCGAACGGGTGCGCCAAGAGCGCCGAATGCGGGCCAGTGAAATGGCCATGAAGGCGCCCGTCAAGATGCTTTTTCCGATGATTTGCTTCATTTTCCCCGCGCTGTTCGTGGTTTTGCTGGGACCCGCCGTCATCAGGATAATGGAAGCATTCCAGGGCATGTAGGTGCAACAAGATGAAGCAGAAACTTTCTCGCTTTCTGGTTGTTATATTCATTTTGACAGCAGTTTTTATCTGCATTGCCGAGGCTGTCGCCAACCCCCATTATGAGGGACGGATGGCGGTGGTACTGGTTATTGACGCCTCCGGAAGCATGGCGTGGAACGACCCGGACCGGGTACGGGTGGTGGCGGCACAAAAGACCCTGGACTTCTTGAAGAATGACGATTACCTCGCCCTGGTTGAGTTTAACTCGACCCCACGGGTAATTATGCGGACGCGGCCCGTGGGAGACGAGGAGTCACGCCGGGAGATCCGGTTGTTGATGGACCGGGTCGGGCAGCGGGGAAACACGGACATTTTGGGTGGTTTGCGCACCGCCTACCACCAGCTTACCGAAGCCCCGCCGGACGCCCGCAAATTTGTGATTCTGCTGTCAGACGGCGAATCGGACGTGCCCGGCGTAACCGATACGCCTAGGGGACGGCAACGGTATTTCGCTGAAACCGAGGAACTGCTGGCGCGATATGCACAGCAGGGCTGGCCGGTACACTGCATCGGCCTTTGCGCGCAGGAGGCCGGTTCGGAGTTGGCAAATATTGCGGCTAAGACCTCCGGCGAGTACCAGTTTGTCACTCAGGCGGACGAACTAAGAAGCATTTTCGCCAATATCCTGCTGGCCGCGAAGTATCCCCCGGGGGTGCAGCCCGTTTTCCACGCCGTGCTGGAAGAGCGGGAAAACTACTTGGTGGGGGATGTAGTGTCCGTTCAAGCATACATTACCATCGGTGACGACCGCGTGCTGCCCGGTCCGTACCTGGAATTAACGGGGATGAACCTGGTCGTCTCCCGGCCGGACGCCGAACCGGAAATCGTTCCGTTTGTCGAGTCGGCGGAGGACGGAGTGTTCCAGGCGGATGTCTCCCTGGAGGCACCGGCGGAGTATGAACTCATGGTAACCGCAACCGCGAGCTACCGCGGTCACGAGATCACCGAAACGATCATTCTGGGTTCAGTGGCGGTGGCGGAGGGGATACAGGCCCCGTTGGTTTCCGTTGCCCCGGAACGGGTTAAGGAAACCCTGGAACTACTTGGCTACGGTGCGGCGGCGGTTGCCTACCTGCTACTGCTCGTGGTTACCATTCTCTTGTGGCGCTTGCGGTTGCGTGAGCGGGTGGGAGGAGAACTCTGCGCCTGGGTCGGCACCCGCTCACACGGCCACAAGCACTGCAAATACCGCCTGCGGCTGGCCAAGGCCCGCAAGCGGGAGGTCAAGATTGTCGCCGGAAATGCCGGAAATAAAGGGGACGGTGACTTTCAACTGGAACCCATAGAAGACCGTAGTTTTGGCTTTCTAATTCGGTCGATCAGGGATCCGCTCCAGGATCTGAAGCTGAGGCGCGTGCAGCGCCTGTTTCCGGGGCCGCGGATACTGTACGAAGTGGTCTGTCTGCCGGGAACGGCGATGCAGGTGGGCGAAAAGCTCAAATCCCGGAAAATACTGTCCGATGGGGACATGTTTGAAATCGGTGGTTACAGCTTCGAGTTTCGGTGCCCTTACATCGGTAAACATCCCGGTGGCAAGGAAGTGCTCGATTCTTACAGGGCTCTTATCGATGAACCGAAGCCGAAGGCAGGTTTTAACCCTGAGGGCGTGGAAACAACTCAAAATACCTGTGAAAATACAAAAGGTAATGGAGTTTGAAAATGGTCAACGACCTGCCTTTGCTCCTGCTGAAAGTAACCGCCGTTTTCGGGATGGGTGCGGCACCATGGTTTGAGATTTGGACCGCGGTGCCTCTGGGCGTGATGATGGGATTGTCGCCGTCGGTGGCGATGGCGGCTGCCGTTACGGGCAACTTGGCTTCGGTGGCGGGCATGGTTGCGCTGATGCCCCGGATCAGGGCCTGGATTGTCAAAAAGTTCCTGGCCGAAGGAGGGAAGGGAGGAGCAAAGGCCTCACCCCGGCAGAAACGCTTCCATTCCCTCTGGAACCAGTACGGGATCCCCGGCGTCATGCTCGGGGCCCCGCTGCTGGTGGGCACACATTTGGCAACGGCGTTGTGCCTCATTCTAGGCGCACCGGTGCGGCGGGCTATGGTTTGGATCACCATCAGCATTGTGACCTGGGGTGCCGTCGTGGCTGTGGCGTGTTACCTTGGCCTGGAAGGGTTGAAGTATCTCTCGCCGCTGCTGTAAGGTAGAGGCGGGCTATTTTGCTTTGCGCAATGTGCTTCCGATAATAGATATTATGTAGCCTAAAGACTACTCTATTCTGTTAAATGCCAGCATGCTTAAGGTAACCATTACGGCGGAAAAGACGATAAGCACGAGGACGTCGTACGCCAACGGGTAGTAAACGATAAAGTCTTTCGCCGGCGAGTCGGTGAACATGATGTTGCGCAGGGCGTCTACCCCGTAGGCCACCGGGTTGAGCTTCATCAGCGCCTGCATCCATTCCGGCGCGGTGCCGATCGGGAAAAAAGCGCCGCTGAGCAGGAACAGGGGCACAATGATGAAGTTCATTATCATGTGGAACCCCTCCATGCTCTCGGTGTGCGCAGCCACCATGGTTCCGAACGAGGTGATCGCAAAGGCCAGCAGGAATAGCAGCGGCAGGATCTGAATGACCGCATTCGCCGAGAGGGTCAGTCCAGCCAAGGGCGCCAGGATGAGCAGAATGGTGCCCTGCAGGAGAGCGGTGGTGCTACCGCCCAGGGCCTTGCCGACGGCGATGGCGCTGCGGGGCACCGGGGCGACCAGCACTTCTTTGAGGAAGCCGAACTCGCGGTCCCAGATGATGGACACCGAAGCGAACATGGAGGTGAACAGGATGGTCATGGCGACAACGCCGGGATACATGAACGAGAGGTAGTCGAACCCCTCGATGTTCAGCTGAAAGATCGTTCGCAGTCCCTGCCCCATTATCAGCAGGTACAGCAGGGGCTGTCCCAGCATGGCGGCCAGCCGGGTGCGCTCGCGGAAATACTTTTTCAGTTCCCGGAACCAAATCACGTAGACTGCAACGGCAAAAGCCTGCAGTTGCAAGTGCTATCCTCCCCTTCTAGCGCTCGCCCGCCGGACTTCCCGCATCCGGTCGAGAGCGCCGGCGGTTTCCTCCCTGATCGCCCGCCCGGTCAAATGCAGGAACACGTCCTCCAGGGTCGGCTTGCGGATACTGAGGGCGGTTAGAGCCGGTACGGCGGCGGCCAGCCGTGGTACGAGCCTTTCTCCCGCGCCGTTTCCGGCCGGAACATGGATTACACCGTCGGTGAGGACCGCCCGCAGCCCGAGTTGTTCCCGTATGGCCCGGACGGCCTCTCCAGGCGCCTCGGCCTGAAGGGTAATCACGTCGGCATTCACCGCGGCCTTAAGCGCGGCCGGCGTGTCCAGGGCGATGATCTTCCCGTGATCAATGATCCCTACCCGGTCGCAGGCCTCGGCCTCTTCAATGTAATGGGTGGTAAGAAACACGGTGGCGCCCTCGTTTTTGCGAATCCCCCCGATGTACTCCCAGATGTGGTTCCGGGTCTGCGGATCCAGGCCAACGGTCGGTTCATCCAGGAACAGCACGCCGGGCCGGTGTAAGAGCCCCCGGGCGATTTCCAATCGGCGCTTCATGCCTCCGGAAAACTTGCGCACCAGATCCCGTTGCCGGTCTGCGAGCCCCACCAATTCCAGGAGTTCCGCCATGCGAGGCGCGATTTCTCGGCGGGGTACTCCGTACAGCATAGCGTGCAGTTCAAGGTTTTCCCGCGCGGTCAGGCGGTCGTCCAGGCTGGGATCCTGGAAGACCATCCCAATCGACCGGCGTACGGCCGTGGCCTCCCGGATCACGTCGTAGCCGTTTACCCGGGCCGTGCCGCGCGTTGGTCGCAGCAGGGTGGCCAGGATCTTGATCGTCGTAGTCTTCCCCGCCCCGTTCGGCCCGAGAAAACCGAAAAACTCCCCCGCCCCCACCGCGAAAGAGATGGCGTCTACCGCCGTGAAGTCCTTGAACTTTTTGGTCAAGTTCTCTACCTGGATCACGTTCTCCCGCCGTTACAAAGGCTGCCTTACGTAAAAGAAACCTAAAGAAAGTTCCTTGTTATAATCTAATAATGAGCCATTTAGCGGACAAAAGCAAACGTCACGGGGGGTTAAGCTCCCAGGTAGGCGCGGCGTACTTCCGGATTGCCGGCCAATTCCACCGCCGGACCGGTGAGTGTGATGGACCCGGTTTCCAGGACGTAGCCCCGCTGGGCGATGGACAGGGCCATGTGGGCGTTCTGCTCCACCAGCAGGATGGTGGTCCCCTGCGCGTTCAATTCCCGGATGATGGCAAATATTTCCCGCACCAGCATCGGCGCCAGTCCCATGGACGGTTCGTCCATCAACAGAAGCTTCGGCCGCGACATTAGCGCCCGACCGATGGCTAGCATCTGCTGCTCTCCCCCGCTCAGGGTGCCGGCCAGCTGATTCTTCCGTTCCTCCAGCCGTGGAAAACGGTCAAAAACCCGGCGCATGGCTTCTCGCATTTTCCGGCCGCCCTTGGTGACGTAAGCGCCCATCTCCAAGTTCTCCTGCACCGACATGGTGGCGAATACCCGGCGCCCCTCGGGCACGTGGCCGATACCCAGGGCAACAATCCGGTTGGGTGACATCCGGGCGATGTCCTGGCCGTCGAAGATAATGCGGCCCCGGCGCGGGCGGACCAGTCCCGAAATGGTCCACAGGGTAGTGCTCTTGCCGGCGCCGTTCGCCCCGATTAGCGCGACTATTTCGCCCTGCTCCACCGTGAGCGACACGTCCGTCAAGGCTTGAACCGCTCCGTAGTTGACCGAGACGCCGTTCAGCTCCAGCAACACTAGCCCACCTCCTTCCCGAGGTAGGCTTCGATAACCCGCGGATCGGACCGCACCTCGGTGGGCGAGCCGGTACAGACCTTGCGGCCGTAGTCCAGCACGGTGATCTTCTCCGAGAGCGCCATCACAAACTTCATGTCATGTTCCACTAGGAAGACGGTAACTCCCCGGTCCCGGATGTCCTGGATCAACCGCATGAGGTTCTTCTTTTCCTGCGGGTTCATCCCCGCCGCCGGTTCGTCCAGCAACAACAGCACCGGGTTGGAAGCCAGGCCGCGCGCGATCTCCAGGCGCCGCTGTTCGCCGTAGGAAAGGTTCATGGCCAACTCGTGCTTTTTGTGCGCCAGGCCTACCAGTTCCAGGACCTCCAGGGAAGCCTCGGCGGTCTGCCGTTCCTCGGCCTTGAAACCCGGCAGGCGTAGCAGGGCGTCCCAGATGTTGCTGCGGCACCGGTAGTGGCGGCCCACCTTGACATTGTCCAGGACCGAAGCGTTCTTAAACAAACGGATATTCTGAAAGGTGCGGGCGATGCCCCGGGCCGCGATGTGGTAGGGATTCAACCGGCTGATCTCCTCGCCCCGGAAGCGGATACTCCCGGATGACGGGCGAAAAATCCCGGTTACCACGTTAAACACCGTGCTCTTCCCCGCTCCGTTGGGACCGATCAGCGCCCTGATCATCCCGCGTTCGATATTCAGATCCAGTTCGTGCACCGCGGTCAGTCCATCGAAGCGGACCGTTACGCCGTGTAGCTCAAGCAGGACTTCCGACACTTATATACCCCCGCCCATAAACTTAACCACCGGCCGGCGTGGTGGTGTCCCGGTCCCGGGATCGGAAAGAACTCCGGATCAGGCGCCGGAGGTCCACCCCGCCCAACAGCCCTCTAGGTCGGAAGATCATCATGGCCACCATCAAGGTACCGTACATCATCATCCGGTACTCGGCCGAGAAACGGAGCATTTCCGGAGCCAGCGTCAAAATAGTGGTGCCCAGTATCGCTCCGGAGATGCTGCCCAGGCCCCCGAGAACGATGAAGCACAGCAGCTCGAAGGAACGCACGAAGCCAAAATCCGCCGGGTTCAGGTACTGGAGCATGTGCGCGTACAACCCGCCAGCCACGCCAGCACAAAACGACCCGATGGCGAACGCCCCCACCTTGTACCAGATGCTCCTGATGCCCATGCATTCGGCGGCGATTTCGTCCTCCCGGATGGCGACCAGGGCCCGGCCGAACCGCGAGTTCTGCAAGCGGTAGATGGTGACGATGGTGAGGATCACTAGGATGTAAACGGTAAGCAGGTTGGTTTCCCGCGGAATCCCAGCCAGGCCGCGGGCACCCCCCGTAATTTCCAGATTCATGAAAACCACCCGGATGATCTCGCAAAACCCGAGGGTGGCAATACCCAGGTAGTCACCGCTCAGACGCATGCTTGGGAAACCAACGAACACTCCGGCCAAAGCGGCCAAAAGTCCCCCCGCCAGGAGACACAGCAGGAAAGGAAGATCCAGGTGGATATTCAGTAGCGCCGCCCCGTAAGCGCCGACACTCAAAAAAGCAGCGTGACCGAAGGAAAGCTGCCCGGTCACCCCGGTGATCAGGTGCAAGCCCAGCGCCGCGATCAGGTAAATTCCCAGCAGCATTAAGACCTGGAGGTAGTAAGGGTTGATGAACTGTTTTAAAAAGTCATCCATAAGTATACCGCTACACCTTTCTCTGCTCAGGCTGGCCCAAAAGCCCGGAAGGCCGGAACAGGAGCACCAAAATCAGCAGTCCGAAGGCGATGGCGTCCCGGTAACTGCCAAGCCCGGCGGCCACCCCCAGCACCTCCGCCACGCCCAGGAACAGCCCGCCCAGCACCGCCCCCGGCACGCTGCCGATACCACCCACCACGGCGGCGCAGAACGCTTTCAGCCCGGCCATCACACCCATCAATGGGAACACCGAGTTGAAGTACATCCCCACCAACACGCCTCCGGCGGCGGCCATGACGGCGCCCAGGGCGAAGGTGAAGGAAATCACGGCGTTGACGTTAATCCCCATGAGGCTGGCGGTGCGTAGGTCCTCAGACGTGGCGCGCATGGCCTTACCCATTTTGGTCCGCTTGATAACTAGTTGCAGACCGATCATGAGCACGGCAGCCACGACCAGGATGATGATTTGGACCGTGGAAATCTTGACCAGGCCCACGGTATAGATGGTGTTGGTGACCACTTGGGGGAAGCCTACGGGCTGAGGGCCTTTGAGCAGGGTCATCAGGGTTTGCAGGAAAATGGAAACACCAATGGAAGAGATCAGGGGCGCCAACCGGATGGAACTACGCAGCGGACGGTAGGCCACGCGCTCAATGGTTACGGCCACGCAAAGGCAAGCGAGCATGGCCACAAAGATGGCCAGCCAAATGTTCGCGCCCATCAGCACCACGGCCAGGCCGACAAAGGCACCGAGCATGTAGACGTCACCGTGGGCGAAGTTGATCAGCTTGATGATGCCGTAGACCATGGTGTAGCCCAGCGCAATCAGGGCGTAGGTCGAACCAAGGGTGATCCCGTTTATCATCTGCTGCAGCAACGTCTGCAGATCCATGGACGACCTCCGGATGCAAATTTAAACGCGGCGGCTACTGCTCTGCGGCAGTGGCCGCCGCTTTGGGCCTCCGATATGGCTAAATTTCTACCGGAAGTACAGCTTTGATGGCCCATCCCCCGTCCTTGACTTCCAACAGGTATACCGGGCTCTTGATCGGCTCCCGGTCCGGGCCGAAAGTAATCGTGCCCGAAACCCCTTCCCAGTTGGTGGTCTGCCGGAGGGTTTCCTTGAACTTGGCCGGGTCGGCGCTTTCCGCCGCCTTGATGGCATCGGCGATCAGCATAACGGCGTCGTAACCCTGGGCGGCGAACATGTCGGGAAGTTCACCGTATTTTTCCTGGTACTTATTGATGAACTCCAGGGTCTTGCCGGTCGCGCCTTCCGGATCGGCCGCGAATCCGGTGTAAACCATGCTGCCTTCCACGGCGTCCTCACCGAGTTCCCAGAGTACGGAGGCCAGCAGCCCGTCACCGCCGACCATCACTTGGTCCAGGCCCTGGGCGCGCACTTCTTTCATGAACAGGCCGCCCTCGGTATAGTAACCGGTGAAGATGATTCCGTCAAACTCCTTCTTGCTCAAGGCGGTCACCTGGGCGCTGAAGTTCTGGTCCCCGTCCTGAATGCTCTGCTCGGCGACGATTTCCATGCCGTACTCGTCCAGGCTGGTCCGGAATAGTTCGCTCAAGCCCACGCTGTAGTCATTGTTGGTGGAGGTTACCAGGGCAACCTTTTCCCAGCCCAATTCTTCCTTCAGGTACTTGGTCACTACCGGTGCCGCCAGCTTGTCTAGCAGGGTGTCGCGGTAAATGTAATCGCCAATCTCCACCACGCCTTCGCCCACGGCGCCCGCGGAAACCAGAACCACGCCGGCGCCCTGGGCGATCTCCGCGGCGATCTTGGTGATGCCTGTGGTCGGATCGCCGACGATGGCAACTACGCCCTGGGTGATCAGTTTCTGGGTTACAGTCGCGCCTTCGGAGCTTTGGCTGCGGTGGTCGTCCTCAATGATCACCACCTGCTGGCCCAAAAGCCCCCCGGCCGCGTTGATATCCTCCACCGCCAGTTTCATACCGTTCAGGGTGGGGATTCCGTAAGCCGCGTGTCCGCCGGTCTTGGCCCCGAGGAACCCGATCTTGATGGTGTCCTCCTGGACGCCGGTATTCCCCCCGCCACAACCGGTGATTATTCCAAACAGAAATAATAACGTCACAATTACCGCTACCGCGGTGAGTTTGGTTTTTCTGTACACCTGCGTGCCTCCTTGTATAATAAGCCCTAAGATTAAAACTCAAGATTGATATTGGCATTGCCCTCAGGTCTTATCCGGGTTAAATAAAGTAGCGCCTCCTTTGCAGCAAAGGTCCCTGCCCCCATGTCTCACCTCCCGGGAATTATTGATCAAAATCTTTAAAATTATGTTTTTTTCAACGGGATTTCCGGATTTTCCTGCCGGGTCGGCCGTTTTGGTCAGTTTAGTTTTGGCGCAGAACGGAAAAGGCCTTCCGTTCCATGGCCGAGGTGATAAAGATGTACAGGCCGATAAGGATCACCGTACCGCCGCCAAGCTGGAGCTGGCTGGGAACCCCGCCGAAAATAAAATACGCCAGAATGGTCGCCCCCACCGGTTCGCCCAGGATGCTGACCGAAACCACCGCCGCCTTCACGTAGCGCAGCGCCCAATTGAATACCATGTGGCCCAGGATGGTCGGGATGGCCGCGAGCGCCAGGAAGTACACCCAATCCATGGCGGGGTACGGGTAAAGGGGAGCGGCCGTAACCAGGTTGCCGATCAACAGCACGAGCGCAGCGCTGCCGAACACCAGCAGGGTGTAGGGGGCGATGGAGAGGCGAACGCGCAGGCTGCGCCCGATCAGTACGTAACCGGCAATGAAGACAGCGCCGGAAAAGGCCAGCAAGTCGCCGTAGAGCGCCTGGCCGCCGATCCGGAAGTCGTTGACCCCGATGAGGACGCTCCCGGTAAGCGTCAGGGCCGCTCCGACCAGCGCCCGCCTGGTCAGTCCCTCCTTCAGGAACAGGTAACCCCCGAGCACCACAAACAGGGGCTGCATGGTCACCAACACCGTGGAGGAGGCCACCGTGGTGTATTCCAGGGAGGTGATCCAGACCGTGAAATGCATGGCCAGAAGCACCCCGGCACCGACGGCCAGCCCGAGATCACTGCGGGACATCCCCCGCAGTTCACGGCGCCCGGTCCGCCCCAGGGCAAACGGGGCGATCAGCAGCACCGTGAAGCCCAGGCGGTAAAACGCGATCACCATGGGCGGCGCGTCCGCCAGCTTCGTGAAAATAGCCGAAAAAGAAACGGCCATCACCCCAACAATGATGGCCAGGTAAGGATTAATGAACGGCCGATCGGATTCGAGTGCGGGATTCAAACGGATCAGCTCCGGTGGCAATTAATCTTGGTTGATTAAATGAGCAACGTTGTGGATTCATAGTTCCGCAACGAGCTAAATTAACCCCTCTCTTTGGAGATGTTCGGCCGCGCTCTGGGTGGCGCTCACGGTGCCGGCGATGGCCTCGCCCAGCAGCCGGTTGGCTTCTTCCGGGCGGTTGATGTGTACCTCCCAGATTGCTTCCTTCACCTTGCCGTCCACACCGGCCAGGCCGCTGAAGCCGGTCACTGCGGAGGCCATTTTAATTTCGCCCCGGATCTGTTCCAGGACCCCCTTGTACAGTTTCACGGCGGCAGCCCGGTCCTCCACCCTGATTTGCTCCAGTTCGCCGGCGAGATTGCCGGCGTTAATCAGCATGTTCTTGATCATTTCGCCCTGGTGGAAACGAAGGATGGCCTCTTTCAGGTCCATCGGTCCACCTCCTCCCCACCGTATTGTGTCAAATTCTAACATTAATTATGCGGCGGGGCAACCTTTTGGCACCGGTCCAGGGGCACCGGCGCCGGGTGGAGCTCCGAAATTGTCTTGGCGGTCTTTGAGCACTGTGATCAGCATCCCGACGACGATCGCCGCACCACCGATCCACTGGTGCAACTCCAGGATCTCCCCGCCCCAGAGCCAGGCCGCCAGCCCGGCGAACACCGGCTCCATGGTGAAGATGACGGCGGTGTGGGTAGGCGAGGTAAACTTCTGCGCTTTGTTCTGGATTAGGAAAGCCAGGGAGGTGGCGGGAATGGCCGTGGCCAGCAACGCGATCTGGACCTGCGGCGCCAGGATCATCGGAAAGGTTTCCAGGGCTGGGGCAATCAGAGTACTGATCAGGCCCACGGTACCGATCTGGATGATGGCCAGGAGCACCGGGTCCCGGCGCGGGGCGTATCTCCCCACCAGGATGATGTGCGTGGCAAAGCAAACCGCGCAGCAAAACACCAGGAGGTCGCCGTAGCTCACCCGGAAATCGCCTTGGATGGCCAGGAGGCCCAGTCCCACAGTGGCGCAGGCTACGCCCAGAACGGTCAGCGGCGCCGGGGCGCGCCGGGTAATTACGGCGGTGAAGAGTGGCACTAGGACCACCGACAGGCCGGTGATAAAGCCGGCATTGGCAGCCGTGGTGTACTGCAGGGCCACCGTCTGGAAGGCGTAACCACCGAACAGCGCCAGGCCGATCACCAGCCCCGCCGACAGATTCTCCCGGTTGACCTGCAGCAGGGAACGCCAGCAAATCAGCGCCAGGAAGAGAAAGGCGATGAAAAACCGGATCGCCAGAAAATAGTAAGGCCCAATCTCGGTAAGGGCCTCCTTGACTACGACAAAGGTGATCCCCCAAACGAAGGCAACAAAAAGCAGGGCGGCGTCGGCGGTGACTTGTTGGAATCTAGTGGGCGTCATCTTCGTAATCTCCGGGTTGTTATTTGCATCACCTTATAAATTCTGGCACCCAACCGGGCTAAAGTCAAGAGAAACATTGAAACTTTGCAAAATATGGACCAGCCGTGCAGGATTTTTCGACAATCAAGGCGAAAGGGTAAATCTGGACTTAAACACGCCTGAGAAAGGGGGTTGAGCGAGAACAGGCGATAACTATCACTAGCGGTCAATAGTTGTGGAATCGGGAGAGGAGGATAAGTTTTGCCCAAGGTCAATAAACAGGTTTTGGTTCTTTTCTGTCTGTTGGTGTTTGCGTTTGTCGCCGTGGGCTGCGGTGGCGGCCAGGACGCCGAGGCGCCTACCGATCCCGTGAAAAAGAAACTGGTCATTGGTTCGGACACCGCTTACCCGCCGTTCGAATGGCAGGACACCACCACCGGGGAATACGTTGGGTTTGACATGGACCTGATTGCGGCGATTATGGAAGAACTCGGCTATGATTATACGGTCCAGAGCTTCACCTTCGACGGGCTGATTCCAGCCCTGCAGTCGGGCACCATTGACGTAATCATTTCGGCGATGACCATCAAACCGTCCCGCGCGGAGCGGGTCAGCTTCACCGATCCGTACTACAAGTCCGGCCTAATCATCGCCGTGCACGCGGACAACAAAGACATCAACTCTTTCGACGACCTGGCCGGCAAGAAGCTGGGCGTGCAGATCGGCACTACCGGTGCGGACAAGGCCAAGGAAGTCCAGGAGCGGTACCCGGAAACCACCATTATCACCTACGACCGGATTCCCGAAGCTTTCATGGCGCTGAGAAACGGCACCGTGGACGCAGTGGTAAATGACGCGCCGGTGACCCTGTACACCATCAAGCAGGATGACCGGAAGGACATCAAGGTGGTCGGCGAAATGCTCTCCAGCGAGTACTACGGCATGGCCATCGCCAAGAACAACCCCGAACTGTACGCCGAAATCAACGGCGCGCTGAACACCCTCAAGCAGAACGGCAAGTTCCAGAAAATCTACGAGAAATGGTTCGGTGAAATGCCCGAGGAACTGCTGACCATCACCGTTGAGGAAGCGCTGGCCGCCTGGGAAAGCGAGAACTAATCTAAACCGAACAAGGTGTGGGAATAAGCGTAACTCTATATTACGCTTATTCCCCAATTTACCCGATCCTTTTGGAGTGAATGCAGTTTGGATATTGCCATTCAAATCTTTCCGGTCTTATTACTGGGCGCAGGAGTCACCCTGAAACTCACTGTGATTTCGGTCGGCCTCGGTTGCGTGATCGGTTTGTTTATCGGCTTGGCCCGACTGTCCACGAAACAGTACCTGAGAGTGATCGGAACTGCTTATGTTGACTTCTTTCGCGGCACTCCCCTTTTGGTTCAGGCGCTGATCATCTTTTTCGGGATCCCGCAGTTGATTAACGAGACCCAGGCCTGGTTGACGGCCACCTACCATGTCCCGAAAATTGTTCAGAACTTCAGGTTTGATATGTGGACCGCAGCCATCATGGCCTGCAGCATGAACAGCGGCGCCTACATTGCCGAGATCTTCCGCGCCGGGATACAGTCCATCGAGCGGGGCCAAATGGAAGCAGCACGCTCTCTGGGTATGTCTCACGTCCAGGCGATGCGCTACGTGATTCTCCCGCAGGCCTTCAAGCGGGTGATTCCCCCGCTGGGCAACGAGTACATCTTAATGCTGAAAGACACCTCCATCCTTTCGGCAATTGGTTTCGTGGAACTGACCCGGCGCGCGCAGCTGATCAACGCCGAAATGTTTGCGCCCTTTCCGATCTACATGAGCGCCGCCTTCCTCTACCTGGTAATGACCCTCACCTTCTCGCGCATTGTCGACTGGCTGGAAAGGAGGCTCAAGACCGAATGATCGAAGTCAGAAACCTGGTCAAGAATTTTGGGTCTCTGGAGGTGCTGAAGGGTATCAATTGCCGCATCCGCGAGGGCGAGGTGGTCTGCATGATCGGGGCCAGCGGATCCGGCAAGAGCACTTTTCTCCGTTGCCTGAATCTCCTGGAACAGCCGACCAGCGGCGAAGTCTACATTGACGGGGTGTGCCTCACCGACCCCAAAGTGGACCTCAACAAGGTCCGGCGGAAGATGGGGATGGTGTTCCAGCTGTTCAACCTGTTCCCGCACAAGACCGCCCTGGAAAACGTCACCCTGGCGCCGATGAAGGTGTTGAAACTGTCACCGAAAGAAGCTGCGGAACGGGGCCGCGCCCTGCTGGCCAAGGTGGGGCTGAGTGATAAGGCGGATGCCTACCCCGGGCAACTCTCGGGTGGTCAGCAGCAGCGCGTGGCCATTGCGCGGGCGCTGGCCATGCACCCCAAAGTAATGCTGTTCGACGAGCCGACCTCTTCCCTGGACCCGGAGATGGTCGGCGAGGTACTGGCGGTGATGAAGAATCTCGCCCGGGAGGGAATGACCATGACGGTGGTGACCCACGAGATGGGCTTCGCCCGCGAAGTGGCCGACCGGGTGCTGTTTCTTCACGAGGGACAGATCCTGGAGGAAGGCACCCCCGGAGAAATCTTCAATTCCCCCCGTGAAGAGCGAACCAAGACCTTCTTAAGTAAAATTCTTTAGCGCCCCCTAAACCAGGTCAATGACCAGCGACTCTTCTTTGCAGTTGGGGAAGTGGGGGCAATTCATACACTCCCGCCATACTTTCTGCGGCATTTCCTCCTTGGGAACCAGCCGGAAACCGCAGCGCTCAAAAAAACCCGGCTGAAAGGTCAGGGTGAACACGCGGGGGAGGTGCAGTTCGCGGGCTTCGTTCAGCAAGGTTTCCACCAGTTTCCTCCCGATGCCCCGTCCGGTCATGTTCTCGGCCACCGCCAGCGCCCGGATCTCGGCCAGGTCCTCCCAGATGATGTGCAGTCCCCCGACGCCGACCACCTGGCCGCTCTCCTCGGCGACGGTGAACTCGCGGATACTCTCGTAAAGCAGGGCGCGCGGCCGGGCGAGCATAAGCCCTTTACTGGCGTAGTAGTTGACCAGGCGGTGAATGGCTTCCACGTCCGTGATTCTGGCCTTGCGTAAGGTATGCACATCTTCACCCCCTTCCGCAAACTTAGCACCCATCTAGTTCTTGGGCCGCAAAAGCCGCCCGATCCGGACCACGTCCTCGCCGTACTTATCCTTCAAAGCGTCCAGCGCTTTGGTCACCCTGGCTTCTTTAAGCGCCTTTTCATCGGGGAAAAGGGTCGGCTGATCCACGCCCGTGAGTTTCCCGCAGGTGAGCCCGAGCAGGCGGACCGGCGGGACGCAGTGCTGGCGCAGGAGTTCCTCGGCCGCCCGGTAGATTACGCTGGTCAGATCGGTGGGCTCGCGCAGAGTCTTTGACCGCGTAACCAGGCGGAAATCGGGATACTTCACTTTCAGGGTAACGCTCCCGCATTTCAGACCGCGCTTGCGCAGGCGCCGCCCCACTTTTTCGGCGAGCTCCCGCAGGATGCAGTGCAACTCAGCGAAAGAATAGACATCGGTCGCGAAGGTGACTTCCTTGCCGATGGACTTGGCCGCGCGCGCAGGCTCAACCGGGCGGTCGTCGATCCCCCGCGCCAGTTGGTACAGTACCAGGCCGTACTTGCCGAACTGGCGCTCGAGCGTCGGCAGGGAAAAACGCCGCAAATCACCGATGGTTTGAACCCCCATTTTGTAAAGCCTTTCCGCGGTACGCGCCCCGGTACCCCAGAGCTTGCTCACCGGCAACGGGCTGATAAACTCCACGGCCCGGTCCGCGGGAATCACCGTGAAACCGCACGGCTTCCGGTGGCCCGAGGCTAACTTGGCCAGGAACTTGTTCGGCCCGATGCCCACCGAAACCGTCAGCCCGAGCTCTTCCCGGATGCGCCGCTGGATCTCCCGCCCGATGACCTCCGCCGGACCGAAAAGCCCTTCCGAACCCCTAACGTCCAAAAAAGCCTCGTCCAGAGAAAGCGGTTCCACGAGCGGCGTGTAGTGCCGAAAAATACGCATGATCTGCCGGGAAACCTTTTCGTACTTGGCGTAGTTCACCGGAAGCAGCACCAATTCGGGGCAAAGCTGGAGGGCTTTGAAAGTGGGCATGGCCGACCGGACCCCGTAGCGGCGGGCCTCGTAAGACGCGGCGCTGATCACTCCCCGCTGCCGGACGCTGCCGCCGACGGCCACGGGCTTGCCGCGCAGGGCCGGATGGTCGCGCTGCTCGACGGAGGCGTAAAAAGCGTCCATGTCGCAATGAATGATAGACATCTTAATAATGTTTCTGTTTTTTGTGTTTTTCTCCTTCCCCACCGATATTCGGTTCCCAATTCGACCTGGAAGCGGTACAATACTGGTAACCGCAAACGCGGGTGCTCAAATTTTCGCTAATAAGGAGCGCTAGAACCGGTGGCCAACAGGGCGCTGGATTGGCTGGCCCAAGGAAAGTACGACCTGCAACATGCCCGGAATTCCCTTTCAATGGGCGATTACGAATGGGCTTGTTTCGCCGCCCACCAGGCGGCCGAAAAGGCGGTAAAGGCACTGGTGCAGCACCGCGGCGGGACTATTACACCGAAGGTGAGGCCAGGCAGGCGATCAACGATGCCGAAACCGTTTACCACTTTTGCCGTGACACGATTCGTTAACCGGGATGTGGTACTGTCCAGGCTTAAAGACTGTGCCCGGCGGCTAGCGGAAGAAATTCCGGGTGCAGAGGTGCGGCTTTTTGGTTCCTATGCCGTGGGTACGCCGACCCCCAAGAGTGACGCGGATATCGCCGTAGTCGTACCCGACGATTGCTTGGTGCCCCCCGCTCGCGCGAAAGACCTGGCCGAAACCGTCTTCCTGGAGGCACCGGTGCCCGTCGAGATCTTCGTGCTCACCCGTACCGCCCTCGCCGCGGGCCGGAAAACCGGCGTCTCTTTAGCCGGAACCGTGGCTCGCACCGGTATTTCTCTCCGCTAGGTTCCGCCCCAGCACACCCTTGCAGGAAATCAACCCCAACGCCGCGAAGTCTTCAGAGGGAGGCAATACCATGCAACACCCCTCCAAGCAAACCACCGCCTTGATCGTGCGGCAGGCCAGATCCTTCGGCGCCACCCTGGCCGGCGTGACCACTGCCGCCGCCCTGCGCCAGGCCCCCTCTTACCGGGTCCGCCCGGACATGCCACGCCCGCCAGAAACTGGATCAATATTGGTTCTGGCTCTGATCCACGATCCGGCCCAGCCCGAACTGGACTGGTGGGGGGTAAAGGGCGGCACGCCGGGCAACCTCCGGTTGATAAACATCGCCAACCGACTAGTGGAATGGCTTGGTAGAGAACTTGACATCGCGGCCCGCTCCCTTCCCTACTACGTGGAAAAAGGCGGCGTATTCCTTAAGGACGCCGCCGTGCTGGCCGGCCTGGGGCATATCGGGGCCAATAATCTGGTGGTCACCCCGCAATACGGTCCCTGCGTCCGCTTCCGCGCCCTCTTCCTGGACGCCGGCCTGGCACCCACTGCGACGCGGTGGTCAAATCCCTGTGCTGACTGTCACCGCCCCTGCCTGCGCGCCTGTCCCCAGGGTAGCTTCCAAGAAGGCTCTTACCACCGTTCGTCCTGCATGCAACAGATAGACAAAAACAAGGCCGACGCCCAAAAAAACACTCCGCCCCTGGTCAAGCACTGCCGGGCTTGCGAACTGTCCTGCCCCCTGGGGTTGCCGGGTTAAAGCTGTTGGCGGCACGAACCCCTTGGAGGCGCCTGCCCCAGGAACTTCTTAATGTCAGCCACCAAGACTCTTCGGCGGACAGCCGGCCCCTGACGCTGTACCCCCGTTCCTGATGGCTCCGGATCAGTTGCAGCGCCGAGATCAGGTAACGGCCCTGGTCCGTATCCAAGTCAAACCCGTGTGGATCATTGAGCGTCCTGGCAAAAATCGGCAGCCGCTCAATGCGCCCGCGACTGGCGCCGAGTTAATTTTACTCACACATACACTATCTCCATTGACGATAATATACACGCCGTTAATTCGCCCAGCCGACTGCGGACAGGCTGTTTATAATGGCTGAACAGTGGACAGTACGGCAGGCCCAAGTTACAATAAACGGTAACACAGTAACCACAGTGGCTGACGGGGAGATCGGATATGTCCATGTTTACCAAGGACCAGCGGCAGAAGATCGTTGACTTCTGCAAAACTCAGCCGGCAGTAACCGCTGCCTACCTTTTTGGTTCTCAGATCAAGGGCAAGGCAGGCCCTCTTAGTGATATCGACCTGGCGCTCTTGGTGGAGCCAGCCCTGATAAACAAAAAAGACTATCCTTATGGTTATAGGGCTTTCTTGCTCACGGAGCTGATGAGGATCTTGGAAACCAACGAAATGGACCTCATCATCTTAAACGAAGCCCCTCCGTTCCTGCAATTCCAGGTTATTTACCATGGCGAAGTGCTCTTTTCCCGGTCCGACAAAAAAAGGTTGGCCTTTCAGGTCAAAGCCTTCAACGAGTACCAGGACATGCGCCCCCTGTTGGCTGTACAGCACAAATACCTGGTAGAGCGCCTCAACAGGCGTTTCAACACCACGGAGGCTGAATGATGGTCGCCGACATCGAACTAATCCGCGGTAAGCTGACCGAGCTGGAAACGTACGTGCGTGAACTGGAGAACCTGCAGGCATATACCCTGGACGACCTGCGGACGAGCCTGCCCCGGCTCTGGTCGGTAATCCATGGTCTCCAACTGTCTATTCAGATCCTGCTGGACGTGGGCAATCACCTGCTATCAGACCTAGGCGTCAAGGCGGGAGACTATACTGAGATCATCGACAAACTGGGGGAAAAGGGTATTCTGCCCGCTGAATTTGCCGAAGAAATACGCGGTATGGCCGGTTTCAGAAACGTGTTGGTGCACGGCTATGCCTCTGTGGACGTGGAACGAGTCCATCAAACCCTGCAAAACAACCTGGACGACTTCCTCAGGTTTGCCTATCACATCAGTCGCTACGTTGAAAATACGCGCTAGTTCGGGTCACCGTCCTGTTTTGGTCCTGACATCTCCTGGATGCATGGCGGATCGAAGTTGTACCCGCCAAATCGTGTACGTCCGCGTTGATCATGCTCTACATGATGGTCTGTTCGGTGCTGACCTCCGGCCGGGCCAGCAGGCCGCGCACCTGCTCCCGCCTTTCCGCGATGCCCGCCACTCTAGACCCATGTTTCCTCGTCTGAAAGGTACTTCATAGAGAAAAGCGGCATCAATCATAAGCCGAAAAACCAATACCGAAACCGGCACCCTTCTGGTGACAAACTGGTGGCCACCCTGCGCAACGACACCCGCTTTGCCTCAATCCTTCAGCGGTACGAGGTCTACACTTGTTATCTTTTTGGCTCCCGCGTCGCCGGATCGGTCAGCGCCCAAAGTGACATTGATTTCGCGGTACGGTAGTGCTTTGGGGTCTAATTACTACTCGCGCCGCAACGCCTCGATGGGGTCCAACCGTGCGGCCTGATTGGCCGGGTAAATCCCGAAAAAGACGCCGACCGCGCCGGAAAAGACGACCGCCAGCAACACCGTCCACCAGGAAATCAAGGGCGGCCAGTTGGCCAGCTTAGCGATGAGCATCGCGCCCCCGACCCCAATCAGCACACCCACCAGCCCACCCAGGAGGCAGAGCACCACGGCCTCGATCAAAAACTGCACCAGGATGTCCCGCCGCCGCGCCCCCACGACCATCCGGATCCCGATCTCGCGCACCCTTTCGGTGACCGAAACCAGCATAATGTTCATCACGCCAACACCCCCGACAAACAACGAGATGCCGGCAATGGCCCCCACCACCAGGGTGATGATCCCGGTGGCCTGCCCGACGATTTCCATTTCCTGCTCCAGGCTGCTGCCTATGTACCGGCCGGGGGCGTCATGGCGGCGTTCCAGGACGGCCAGCGTCTTCTGCAGCGCCTCGGCCACCTGTTCCCGGTCCGCCGTAGCGCCTTCAAGCTGGTGGATCACCGCCGGTTCGTGGAAAATATACTGCCA
Organism: Candidatus Desulfopertinax cowenii; assembly: GCA_001899445.1. Taxonomy (GTDB): domain Bacteria; phylum Bacillota; class Desulfotomaculia; order Desulfotomaculales; family Desulforudaceae; genus Desulfopertinax; species Desulfopertinax cowenii. The sequence continues at coordinate 26,507 of MPOA01000006.1, forward strand.
GGTGCGCAGGGGAACGTAGACGTAGCGCATACCCAAGAAATCCAGAAGCGACTTTTTTTCTTCGAGTACGCCCACCACGATCACCGGCACCCCGTGAATGGTCACCCGCTGCCCCAGAGGATCCTGGCGGCCGAAAATCTCCCGGGCCAGTTCCCCGTCGAGCACGGCCACCCGCCGGCCTCCGGCCTGGTCGCTCTCGGCAAGAAAACGTCCCCGCGCCACCGTTAGGTTACGAATCTCGGCGTAATCGCCGGTGGTACCAACCACCTGCGCCGCCCCCTGGCTCCGCGGACCGCGCACCACCGCCGTCCGGGCGCTGATCGGGGCCAGATGGCTGATTTCGGGCACCACCTGCCGGATCGCGACCAGGTCCTGCGCGGTGAATTCCCGGCCGGTGCGCAGTTCCCCCAGGGAATCCTGGCGCCAGTCCAGGTGCACGGCGAACATATTGGTGCCCAAACCCTCCATTTCCGCCAGTAGCAACGCCCGACCGCCCTGCCCGATGGCCACCACGGCGATGACGGCCGCGATGCCGATGACGATCCCCAGGGTGGTCAACCCGGACCGGAGCTTGTTGGCCCGAATCCCGTCCAGGGCCACCAGAAAACTTTCCCAAAGGTTCATTAATCCCGCGCACCCCTTATTCGTTTTTCACTCCACCGGTTCGTCCCGCTGCAGCATACCATCGCGGAAATGCAGGATGCGGCGGGCGTAGACCGCGATCTCCCGCTCGTGGGTGACCAGCACGATGGTGACCCCTTCGCGGTTCAAGGCCCGGAAAATGTCCATTATTTCCGCGCTGGTGCGCGTGTCCAGGTTGCCGGTAGGTTCGTCCGCCAGCAATACCGCCGGGCGGTTAACCAGGGCGCGGGCGATGGCCACCCGCTGGTTCTGCCCGCCGGAGAGCTGGGTCGGCAGGTGGTCCGCGCGGTCGGCGAGGCCGACGCGGGATAGGGCCTTCAGCGCGAGCTCCCGCCGTGACCGGGAATCCACACCGGCGTAGACCAGGGGCAGTTCCACGTTGCGCCGGGCGTCCAGGCGCGGAAGGAGATTGTAGTTTTGAAAGACAAAGCCCAGGTGCCGGTTGCGCACGGCCGCCAGGGCATCCGCATTTAGCCCGGAGACGTCCCGGCCATTCAAAAGGTAAGTGCCGGCATCCGGCCGGTCCAGGCAACCCAAAATGTTCAACAGGGTCGATTTTCCCGAACCCGAGGGGCCCATCACGCTCACGAACTCGCCGGTGTTGACCGTCAGGGAAACCCCCCGCAAGGCCTGAACCTCGATCGTGCCGGAGCGGTAGATTTTCCAGAGATTTTCGGCCTTGATCATCTTGCCGCGTCCGCCCCCCCGCCCCGCAGCGCGCGAACGCGGTCCCCATCCTGCAAGTGGTCCGGCGGCCCGATCACAACCATTTCTCCTTCCGCCAGACCCGAGACAACCTCCTCGTAAAGCTCGTTACCCCGGCGGACCTGGACCTCCCGCCGCTTCACCCGGTCTCCCTCCACCACGAAGACCCAGGTGCCGTCATCCAGTTCCACCACGGCCTCGTAGGGCACCGCCAGCACGTCCCGCATTTCCACGGTCACGATTTCCAAATCCACGCTGTAACCTGGCCGCAGCCACGTGTCCGCGTTGTTTATTTCGATTACCACCGGGACCACGTTCTGTTCACCGTGGGGGCCAGTCCGGGAAACGGCCCCGGGGGCGATCCGGGCCACCTCCCCGGAAAAGGTCTCCTCCGGCCGGGCCGCACTTATTATCCGCACCCGTTGCCCCACCTCCAGCAGCTCGGCGTCGGCCTCGCCCACCTCGGCCCGGATTTCCATCTGTTCCAGGCTCACCACGCTCAGCAGGAAAGCGTTGGGCGACACCGGTTGCCCGGCCCTGATCTCCACCCGGTACACCACCCCGTCCATGGCCGCCCGTAGGGTGGCCCGCGCCAGCCGCTGCCGGGCGATTTCTACGGCGGTCTGGGCCTGCTCCACTTGGGCGATCAGGGCCTCCCGCTCGGCCGCGTCCGGTCCGGTCAAGAGCGCATCCAGGCGGGCCCGAGCGCTTTCCAGCTCACCCTCCCACCGGACCAGTTCCAGTTCCGCGCTTTCCAGCTCCACCACACTAGCCGCCTCATGTTCGCGGAGGTAGCGCAGCCGTTCCGCTTGCCGACGCGCGGCCTCCAGCTGCAATTCGGCCTGGCGCACCTGGGCTTCCGCCTGGGCCAGTTCTTCAGGCCGCACGGTGGTCGCCTTAGCCAAAGCAGCCTGGCGGGTAGCAAGCAGCGCCTCAGCGTCCCGCAGCTCTTTCCGGAAAGCGGTGTCATCCAAGCACCCGAGCACCTGTCCCGCTTCCACCCGGTCACCCTCGCGCACCAGCACCTCGGCTACCACCGCCGCACCGACGGCGTAAAATTCCTGCTGCTCCACCGGGTGTACCGTGCCGGTGGCAAAGACCGTGTTTTCCAACTGCAGGACCCGGACCGGTTCAACCCGCACGGGGATTTGAACGCCCTGCCGGTTGTGGTAAACGTTGACCCCGGCGATGAGCAGGATCACCAGGGCCAGTCCCAAACCGATTAGCAGTTTGCGCCACCGACCGGCGAAAGCGACCCGTTGACGCAAAGCCGCCCCCACGCCTCCCTTTTTCGCCATCAAACCACCCTATTCCCCAAAATAATCGCTTAACTAATTAATTTAAGTAGGTCATTTCAGGAGTAAAAGCCGCCCCCAGGGCCGCGGTCACCACCGCGTACAGGAACCAAAGCACCAAGAGGTAGACAACCAAGTTCCGGACGCTGGTCCGCATGGCCTGCGCCCCGCCGATGCCAAGAAGGGCGATCGTCCACAACGCGAACGGATCCACTCTGGCTAGCAGGTAATAGGCAAAACCGATTTCCATTCCTGGAAACAAAGCAGCCAAGCTGGTGGTTACGTAGGGGAAGTTTTCTACCCGGCTGAACATCATCATCACGGCGGCCACCAATCCGCCCAATAGCACCGGGACATAGGCGTAAACCGCCACGGCGAAAAACTGGCGGAACGGGACCTGTTCCCCGGCAAACATGTTAAAAAACTTCAGTACCAGGGCACAAACCAGCCAGATAACCACCGGGGCGAGCGCCGCACCGACAACGGCGGCCCCGGCGACCGCCGCCGCCCCGAACTCCTGGTAGGCAGCCCATTCCTCCGGAGAAATCATTTCCGCCGCGCGCTCCATTTCCCACGCGGTGTACGCCTGGAGCTTGGGAATTACCAGCACCACCGAAAACACACTGACCGCGATGGCCGCCAGCGCCGCCGCCAGGCTGTATGGCCGTGCCACAATGTCCCGGAAGGTCTCCCCCGGGCTGAACACCACCCCCCACAAGCGCTGGATGGTGTTCAAGCGTCTTTCCTCTTGCCGTGCCGTATCGTTGCCGACCTCGTTGTCCATAATTTACCCTCCCCTTACGAAAATCATCTTGGTGGCGCTCCCGCCACTGCCGGAACGCCTACTTCCTTCTCCCCCGCCAGACCGGATTCCTGCCGGCACAATGGGTGCAAACGGACGCATACACCCCCCTTTCTGCCGCGCAATCCTGTCAGGGGAAAAATCGCCGCCGCCTTTTGCCGGCGGAAGACATAAACGAGTCACAGCCGCCTTTCTTCGCCCAACTCGGCATAGATGGCGGCGTAAACCCCGCCTTTGCCAAGCAGTTGCGCATGAAGCCCTTCTCCGGCAACCACTCCCTCATCCAGCACCAGGATCCTGTCGGCTATCTTGACCGTAGAGAACAATTGTAGCAAAAAAAACCCGGTCTACAAGCGTTTTGCATTTTCGTCGACCGTACCGCCGAGGCTGTAACCCCTGATTTGGTCCATTACCACCCGATGAGGACATGTTGCAGAATCGTAGCACGATTGTGTACAATAATAGTGACGAATATCGCCGGAGGTGCCGATACAAAATGAAGCTCATTTCCGTTCGCGATTTGCGGCTGAGATCGGGAGAGATCTGGCGGCAGTTGCAGCAAGAGAAGGAGATGGTGATCACTTCGAACGGTAAGCCGGTGGCCATCCTGGCCGGTATTGAAGGAGAGGACGTGGCGGAATATTTAGCCACTTTGCGTCGCGTCCGCGCGACCCTCGCCGTCAACAAGATCCAGGAGCGGGCGCGGCAGACCGGAAAGAACAAGATGACGGCAGCCGAGATAGAAAAAGAGATCCGGGCCGTACGGCGGAGCCGGGCACGATGAGGATAGCACTCGACGCCAATGTGCTGGTCTCAGGACTGCTAAAGGGCCATAGCGCCGCCGGGACGATCGTCCGGCTGGTTGCGGCGGGACTGGTCCACGTAGTCTATGATGCACGTATACTCAGTGAGTACCGGGAAGTCCTGGCGCGTCCGAAATTCGGCTTTGAGCAATCCTTGATCAAAGCCATTCTTGCTCAAATCGAGGAGGAGGGGATCCTGGTTACTGCTACACCGCTGCCGCAAAGGCTGCCTGACCCTGATGATGAGCCGTTTCTCGAGGCGGCGCGCGCCGCGGGTGCCATCCTTGTTACGGGAAACAAAAAGCATTTTCCTCCGGCAACTTGTAGGGAAGTAACGGTGACGAGCCCGGCAGAATTTATTGAGTTTTGCCGGGAAACCCACAATAGCAAATAGGCCGGACGCTACGGCTGCAGGCCAAGTACAGCCGGCGGTGGAATGTAAGAGCTGGATCCAGCCGGTATCGTGGGGACACCATACAGGATTTTTGTCCCCAAGAGAAGACGGGGCAGCGACATAGCAGAAGCAACAAAAGGTCGAGGGCAAGGATCAGCACCGGCTCGAAAAAAACCTCAGTTGGCGTTGCACTGCCATACCTGCTACGTCTCTGCCACTTGAGTTCGCTCGCCCGCAACCCACGGGTGTCAGGAGTAACCGGCATACCACAAAGAAAATCGCTCCTTCGTGCCGTTACTCCAACCGCTAATTGTTAGGTCTCAACACCAGAACAACGTTACTCCCGGGAACTAACGCTTCAAGCAGCACCAATCGTCACTTTGTATCCGAGCGTTTCTAGTTGCTAATGATTCATAAGCCGCATGCAATGGTTTTACCCTTAAGGCAGACGGAGGCGGCCTTTCTCAGCGAGCGTATTCAGGTCGTTTGCCTTCACAAGGCCTTCTGACAGAGTGTACAGGTTTTCGTTGATGTACAGGATACGCTGCACGTGGCGGTCGCTGTGTGGCCAGTGGTGTCCGGCCTTCAGGTAGTCTTCGGCGGTCAGGTGGGTGATCCCGCCCTTCCACTCAAAACCCCGGTCCAGGGTCAGCCGGTACACGTAGGCTCCCTGGAAGGTGAAGGCACCGTATTCCCAGGGCGGCATGGCGGCGCTGTGGTGCTTGATCTCGGCCACGGTGATCGGAAAGGCCAGCAGGTTTTTCTCCCGGTCGAACAGCAGCGCCCGGTGGTTGTGCAGGACCTCAGAATCAGTACCCCGGTCGCCGATGTGCACCGTGAACTTTTCGACGGGGTTATTCACGTCGGTAACGTCAAAGAGGGCCAGTTTCATCCCTTGCTCCCAGGCGAACCCCAGGGATATTTCTTTCCCGTCCGGTCCTTTTTCGGTGGCCTCGACCGCATCCTTGCCGAACCCAATAAGGTGATGTTCATCATAGGGGTGGAGGTAGTTGCTGTACCCCGGAATCTTCAGCGTACCCAGGACGGCGGGGTTGCGCGGGTCCGCAAGGTCAAAGACAAACAGCGGGTCCGTAGTTTTGAAGGTGACCATGTAGCCCCGGTCGCCCATGAATCGGATCGAATAGATCCGTTCACCCGGAGCTATATCTTCGATTTTCCCGGCGATGTTCAGGTCAGCATCCAGGATGTAGAGCGCGTTGCGGGAATCATTGCTCCAGGCGCCAACGGTGGTGCCCACCCGAAAGAAACCTTCGTGTTCGTCCATGGAGAACTGGTTCAGCACAGTACCGGGGACCTCTCCCCGGCCGCTGAAGGAAACCTTGCCGTCCTCCAGGGCAAACCGGTAGATGATCGTTTTCTCCTCGCGAACCGGCGGCACTATCTCCGGCCAGACCGCCACGTCCGGCGCGGCGGTCGGTGCCCGACCGCGAGGGCCGGGCAACGGGATGATCGGGCCGTGGTCGCGCTCGGTGGCGGCCACGTAGAGGTTGTGCCGGGAGGCGTATACGTTCTCGCCGGCGCCCAGGTAAGCGCCCACTTGCATTTCCTGATCCGGGTTCTCCAGGTTGAAACCAGCCACGAGCAGATAGTTCGGTTCAGCGAAGTCGGGGAAGTAATAGACGTCGCTGCACCGGAGGCGCTGAAAACTGTCCCCGGCCAGACTGTCCCGGTAGGCGGGCGTCAGCCCCTCATGGGCCGGCAACCCGGATTCCCGGAGCAGGCAATAATCGGGGTACTTGCTGGCCACCAGGTACACATTCTTATCGATTTTTCGGGAAGCTACGTAGCGGCCTTCAAGTTCCACTTCTCGTACCTGGTGGATCTGATTCTTATCCCGGATGTCAAATATAATGGCCTTAACCGTGTCGCTGCGCCAGGGACGGGAAAACTCGGGATAAACCCGGGAAAGTTCCCGGTAGGACACGCCCACCACCACCAGGTGCTCGTTGTCCAGATACATTTCCTGGGGGTTGAAGCGGTGATCGGCAAACTCGATCTCCTTAATCACGGACATCTCGGCGGCGGGGTAGGCCCGGAGCACCAGCACCCGCTGCCGATTGACCTGGTAGATATACTGCCCGTCCGTCTTGACGACATCAGCCTCATCCACGCCCTGCACCTGGACGTTGGTGGAGGAGTAGCGGGCGCCGGCGTCCGGGGAAGCCTTTGGAGACTCCCTGACCCGCAGCGCTTCGCCCACCGCCTGTTCCATTTCCATCCCGCTGGCGAACAAGAAACAGTCCCCCCACTGGGGGCGGTATTCTTCAAGAATCCGAGTCAGCTCCGCGCAGGACTCTACGGACGGAAGAACCGCCGCCTCCGCCGGCACTTGCGCGTCCGGCGGGCCTTTCCCTACCACCAGTAGCAGCGCAACCGCCAAAAATACCAGCACCCCGACCAACCTGTACATTTCGCCACTCCCCTTTCCGCCAGCACCGCCGTCGAAACAGCGGTCGCTTTTGTTTCTTTAATTTCTTATAAGACGGGCAGGGTGGGAAAAAGGTTTTCACCGTAACTACATCCCGAGGTACCGATGAGGATCATCTGTGTTTCCCCTTCCCCAAAACCGCGCCGCGGTTCGCGGCATTCCGTTTCCGTTCCTGCAGGTTTAACGATTTCTTGCTAGAATTATACATTGTGGTTTCCTCGGGGAGGTAACAGCGTGAAACGAAAGCTGGCCATCTTCGATTTCGACGGCACGGTCTACCCGGGCCGGAGCTTGCCGTTCCTGTGCTTGGAGTTTAAGAACTTCAGCAGGTCTCGGTTCAGGTACTACCATATTATCGCTTCTTTCGGCGCCCTGTACCTGCTTTACAAAATGGGCATCCTGGCGGGAGAACGCTCCAAGGAACGGGCGTTGGTTAAGTTCATCAACCTTTTTCGGGAAGAGCCCAAAGACAGAATTATAGAGTTTTTTGCCAGGGTGTACCGGAACATGAAGAAGCGGTTCTGCACCGAGGTAGTCAATGAGGCACGGACGCTAAAGGCAAAGGGCTATACCCTGGTGTTGATCTCGGGGGCCTGCCAGCCGCTGTTGGAAAACGTCGCCGCGGAGCTGGGGTTTGATGTGGTGATCGGCACCAATGTGCCGGTCAAAGCTGGCAAGTTTGACTCCAACGGGGAAATTGTGTATATCAGCGGCCCACGGAAGGTCCCCGCCCTGCTGAACGTCCTCAAACCGTCCGAAGTCGACTTTCAGAACAGCTATGCCTTTGCGGACAGCTATTCAGACCTGGCGGTCCTCGAACTGGTCGGTCATCCGGTGGCCGTCCGCCCGGACCGGCACCTGCACCAGGTTGCCCGGGCGAAGGGCTGGCGGATTATCGGTGAACCCAAGAAATAGAATCTTATTCAACCGTCCGGTTATGTTCGCTTTTTTAGCGTTTCCGGTGGCTATTTCACTGATTGTTGGGAATGACAATGCCCGCGGATAGTACCATCTTGAAACCGTCTTCCACCGAGATGGGCAGCGGAATGACATCCGTTCGCGGCACAATGATCAGGAAGCCGGAAGTCGGGTTGGGCACGGTGGGGACGAACAGTTTCACCTTGTTTTCCCCGATCCGGCCGAAGAGATCGGCCTGGGCCTCTCCGACCAGGAAGGCGATTACCCAGATCTCCCGCCGGGGATACTCGACCAGCACCACCTGCCGGAACACCTGCTCGTCCTTGCGGCCCACCGTTTCCACGATCTGCTTTGCCACCCTGTAAATCCAGTTGGCCAGGGGTATCCGCAGCAGGATTTCCTCCCACAGGCCGAGCAGTTTCCGGCCCACCAGGTTGGTGGCTAAAAGTCCCGCCAGGAACACCACCACCACCGTTACCACGAAGCCCGCACCCGGAATGCGGAACCCGGTCACGAACTCGATCACGCTGCCGACGATCCCGTCGATAAACACAAAAATAACCCACAGCAGCCAAACGGTAATAGCCAGCGGTAACAGGACCGCAATCCCGGTCAGGAAGTAGGTACGTAAACTCTTCCGCAAACAACACCGCTCCTCGATAGCCCGCGCCGGCTGCCGCTATTCGACGGCCGCCAGGCGGGACTTGTGCTCCTTCAGAAACTCCTCGTACTGCATGTCAACCCGGTTCATGGTCCGTAACCACTCCTCCCGGAACTCCGGAGAGGTTTCCGGGTTCACCTGGACCCGCATCCCGGTCTGTTTTTCGATCATTCTCTGCGTTTCCTTCGCCCTTCTCTGGAAGCTTTCCCGCAGGTTCAACTGGGCTTGGCGGAGGCTTTGCAGGTAGTAGTCAAACAACAACTCCATACCGCTGAAAATCTCCCGGACCGTCTCGCGGTCGCGTTTGAGGAGCATAATTCCTTCCATGGCTCGTTTGTTGGTTTTCTGGACGGCTTCGCTGACCGGCGGGTGCAAATTGCCGATTAGACTTTCCAGGATGCCGTCCACCACGGACTTCTTGGCCTCCTCCGGAAACTCGGCCAGCGCGGCCTCCAGGTCGAAGTTCCGCTCGCTGAGAAAGCGGGCGGCCAGCAACTTACCGGTGGTCCGGAAATTCTCCCGGTCGATTTCAGCTTCGGGAACGTCAATGTCCGCCACTCTTTCCAGGGCTTTTTCCAGGGCGGTTTTTATTCTGTCGGTCACTGGACATCTCTCCTTGTAGTTGCGATTCAAGATTATGGCGATAGATACTATGCTATCCAAAGTTTAACCATCTGACAAGTAAAATTTGCCCAAAATGGCCATAAGTTCAAAATAGCTCCTGGTGTTCAGCAGGTCTTCCCTGGTCAGCCATCCTCTCCGGGCAACGCCGACCCCGAAGTCGAGGAATTTCATCTGTTCCACCAGGTGCGCGTCGCTACCGACGCCCAGCTTCACGCCCTGTCCCGCCGCCTGCCGGCAGTAACCGTCGTTCAGGTCCAGCCGCTTAGGGTAAGCGTTGAGTTCCAGGACGGTGCCGCCACGGGCGGCCTCGGCGATGATCCGGTCCAGGTCCACTTCATAGGCGCTCCGTTCGCCCAGAAGCCGGCCGGTTGGGTGGGCGATGATGTGGACGCCCGGATGCCGCACCGCCGCCAGAATGCGGGCCGTCATCGTCTCCCGGTCCTGCCGGAAGTGGGTGTGTACCGCAGCCACCACCAGGTCCAGCTCGACCAACACCTCGTCCGGGTAATCCAACCGTCCGCGGGGGTCGATTTCCACCTCCGCCCCGGCCAGTAGTTTCACGTCCGGACTGCGGTCGTTAAAGGCGCGCACGGCCCGTATTTTGTCGCGCAGGTCCTGGATGGACAGCCCGCGGGCGATCTTCAAAGAGCGGGAGTGGTCGCACACCGCCACCCACTCCAGCCCAAGTCTTCGGGCCTGATCCGCAATCATCTCCAGGCTGCCGGTGCCGTCGCTGTACACCGAGTGCACGTGCAGGTCGCCTTTCAGGTCCCGCCGCTCGACCAGCCGGGGTAGCGTACCCTGCAGTCCGGCTTCAATCTCGCCGGCGTCCTCCCGCAGCTCCGCAGGAATGTACGGCAGGCCCAGAGCGGCGTAGACGTCGTCTTCCTCCCGGCCCGCGATTCGCTCGCCGTCGCGGAACACGCCGTATTCGCTCAGCTTTAGCCCCCGGCGCGCCGCCAGTTCCCGGAGCCGGATGTTGTGCATCTTGGAACCGGTGAGGTAACACAGCGCGGCACCGTAGGCGTCCTCTTTGACCACCCGCACCTCAACCCGGAGGCCGTCCTCGGTGCGCGCCGCGGCCCGGGTGCGGCCCTGCTCCAGCACCTCCGCCCACGCCGGCAGGCCGGCAAAGAATTTGATCACCGCCTCCGGCCTTTCGGAGGCGGCCAGGATGTCGACGTCCTTAACCGTCTCGCGGAACCGGCGGATGCTCCCGGCCAGGCTGATTCGGGCCACCGGCGCTCCATTCCGCAAGGCCGTCACCACCTCCATGGCGAAGGGTAACACCCGGCCCAGGGGGAACCGCTCCCGCCCGCGGCGCACCAGCTCCAGCCCCCGGATGATGCTTTGCGCGGTTTTGGTGCCGAAGCCCTTCAGTTCGGCCAGCCGGCCCGACCGGGCCAGGCGCTCCAGGTCGTCGAGGCCGGTCACCTGCAGTTGCTCGTACAGAACCCTGGCCGTGCGCGGTCCCACCCCGGGCACCGAAAGCAACTGCCCCAGTCCCGGCGGTATTTCGCGGACCAGGTTCTCGTAATAAGCGCAGGTTCCGGTGTCCAGGATTTCCGCCACCTTGCGGGCCAGGTCGCGGCCAACCCCAGGTATGGTGGACAGTTCCCCCCTCCGGTGCAACTCCACCAGGTTTTCGCCCTGCGTCTCGACTCTTGACGCCGCCCGGCGGTAGGCCCGAATCCGGTAAGGATTGTCCCCCTTGATTTCCAGGAGGTCGGCGATACTTTGAAGAATACGAACGACCGTGTGGTGATTCATAATTGTTCCCAAAATTTAAAAGGTAAAAGTCAAACCTGTACTGCCAAACGAAAACCGCGGGCCGAATTCGGCGGCCAGGCGGGCAGCCACGGCTAGACCGGTGCAGTGGGACGCCGCCAGCAGTTCCAGGTCCAGCTTCTTCAAGTAATCGATGGTCTTCTCTAACTGGTCGGCGCCCACCGGCGCCAGGTGGGTGCCACCAATCACGGCCCGGACGCGCTCCTGCCCCGTTACCGCGCGGGCGTGTTCTACAATATTGACCACGCCCGCGTGCGCGCAGCCGGTTAGAATCACCAGGCCTTTCGCGGTTTCCAGGTACAGGCTGAGGTCGTCGTTCAAAGGGTCCGGCACCCGTCGCCCCTCATCCCAGATATACATGCGGGCGTCGCCGCGTTCAAAGGTGTTTGTTTTTGGCACTGTCCCGCCGGCCCAGACCCCCGGGAAGATTTCCCGGGGGTCCTTGACCCACCGGAAATCCGCGCCGGACGCGTCCAATTCGGCGCGGTCGAACGGTATGCCCACGTACCGGTCCGGCTCCGAAACCCGGTGGGGGCTGAACAGTTCCGGGTGGGCGAACACCGGGAGGCGATGCCCGATCATTTTGAGGGCGGCGCGCAGTCCGCCGGTGTGATCATAATGCCCGTGACTCAGCACGATCACGTCGGCCGCCGGCAGCGGGATCCCCAGCGCCCCGGCATTGTGGACCAGCGCCCCGCTTTGACCGGTGTCGTACAGGATACGGTGCCCGGGAGTCTCTACCCACAAACTCAACCCGTGTTCTCCCAGTAGATCCAACGGCTTGGCGACCGTGTTTTCAATCAGGACGGTGACCTTCACGCATGTCTTCCTCCCAAGTTTGTTTTTCCCTTCCCTAACGCCAGTTCATTATCCTCCCCTACGCGCCAATTTATCCCCGGGAAAGACGTGCTCCCTGAAACGTGCCGCGCCGTTCCAGCTCCCGGTCGATCCAGTCCAGGAGGCGACTCTTAGGCAAATCCCACCGCGGGGCGGCGAGCAGATCGCCCGCCAGTACTTCGCCCACCAGGCGGTGAATGGTCATTTCCGGATGCAGGTGCTCCAGGAAATCACAAACCCAGCGCACGTACTCCGCCGGTGACAGCACGGCAACGCGGCCCCGCCGCCACTCGTGTTCCAGTGCCGTGCCCCGGATCACCTGCAGGTGGTGAATCTTCACCCCGTCCACCCCGATTTCGGCCAGCGCCCGGGCCGTCTCGACAGCGTCCGCCGCGGTTTCTCCCGGCAGGCCCAGGATCACGTGGGCGGCAATGAAAATATCTGGACCCCGCTGCCGGGTTCGGGCCACCGCTTCCCGGAACTGCCCAGCGGTGTGGCCCCGGTTGAGGCGTTTCAAGGTGCGGTCGTGGATCGACTGCAATCCGTATTCCAACCAGACATGCCGGCGGGTGGCGTAGCCCTGGATCAGGTCCAGTACCGGGTCCGGCACGCAGTCCGGGCGGGTGCCGATGGCCAGGCCCACAACGTCCGGGTGGGACAGAGCCGCGTCGTAGATTTTCTGCAGCTTCTCCAAAGGCCCGTAGGTGCCGGTATAGCTCTGGATGTAAGCCAGAAACCTGATGTCCCCGCTACGGCGGCGCCGGAGCCGCGTCACCGCAGCCGCGATCTGTTCCTCGAGGGGCACCGCCCGGTCGGCGAAAGGACCGAAGCTCGGGTTGGAGCAGAACATACAACCGCCACGGCCCGTGGTCCCGTCCCGGTTTGGGCACGTGAAGCCGGCATCCAGGGGAATCTTGTACACCGGGACACCGAATAGTTCTTTCAGAAACCGACCGAAAGGGCGGTAGCGCTTCGTGAACACTTGCAATCCGGTCCTCCGTTTTCGAACTCCATAAGCGCGAACACCAGTCGGCATCGGTGCATGGGGCCCTCCGTTTTCGAACAGGCGCGGTTTTGCGGGCCTGGTCAGGATTCTCGGATCTGGCGGTAATAGCGCATGAAATCCCCGGCGGTAAGAATTCTAACGTTCCTGAATTCAGTCAGGCCCAATAAATGGCGATCCTGGGTGACGAGATAACAGGCCCCGCCCGAAACCGCGCACTCCAGGAAACGGTTGTCGGCCGGATCCTCGGGGATGCAGTCGAACCGGACCCCGGGTTCCACCGGGCGGGCCTTTTCCAGCAGCGCATGCAGCCCCTTTTCCCGCCTCTTTACCGCCTCCGGATGCCCGAACCGCATCTTGGAAAAGATGTCTAGGTATTCACCCTGGATAGCGCGGCTAACCAGTACCTCCACCTCGCCCTTAAGCCACAGACGGATGACCTGGCCCGATGACGAACGGTCGGGATTGATGAGGCCGCCCATGACAATGTTAGTGTCGACTACAATCCGCAATGGCTGCTCCGGCAGTAGATTCACCATCCCTCTTAGCCGAGAATGCTGAAACCGCTGTAGGTACCGGTGGGTGGTTCCCAGCGCACCTCCACGTTCGCCACCCGGGCCTGCGGCGGCCCCTGCCAGCACCAGCTGAGCACCTGCTGGACCGCCTGCTGTTCTCCCTCGAACTCGGCCACCACCGCACCGTCCGGGCGGTTCCGTACCCAGCCTTTTACTCCGTACCGCCGGGCCTCCTCCTGCGTGGCCAGGCGAAAATAGACTCCCTGGACTTTGCCGGTGATGGTGACCACCGCTCTGACCTGCGACACTCCAACTCCCCCTTTCGGTTGGGCTTCGACCCCCTAATTGACGTATCTCGATCGGTTAGGTTATAATCAAACGACGTTTCAGGAGGTATAGCCAGATGAAATGCAAAGTCTGCCGGGGACCGGCGATCGCAAAGTTTCCGGCCCACAACGCCAACTTCTGCGCGGAACACTTCGATCAGTTTTTCGGGCGGCAGGTGGAAAAGGCGATCCGAAGATACCGGATGCTGCAACCCGGAGACCGCGTCCTGGTCGCCGTTTCGGGCGGCAAGGATTCCCTGGTGGTGGCGGACATCCTGAGCCGCTTGGGTTATGACGTCCACGGACTGCACATCAACCTGGGCATTGAGGACAACGGCTTCTCGGACCAGTCCCTGGACATCTGCCGGCACTTCTTCACCGACCGGGGGCTGCCCCTGGAGATTTTCAGTCTCCAAGAGCAGTTCGGCAAGCGCATCAAGGACGTCGGACGCCGTTTCGATCGTTTCTGTTCCATCTGCGGTATGACCAAACGGCACCTGATGAACGCCCGCGCGGTGGAACAGGGCCTGGACGCGCTGGCCACGGGCCACAACCTGGACGACCTGTCGGCCGCCCTGTTCGCGAACCTGATGCGCTGGGATGTGCGCTACCTGGCAAAGGGCGTGCCCTGCCTGCCCCCGGAAGGTGGTTTCTGCCGCAAGATCAAGCCGCTGGCCCTGCTTACCGAAAAGGAAATCGCCACTTACGCCGCGGTCCGCAAGATCAAGGTAGTGACTGCCACCTGTCCGCACTCCCGGGAGGCCAAGTTCAAACGTTACAAGGAACTGCTCGCCGCCGTGGAAGAACAGTCTCCGGGGACCAAGCGCGCCTTCTACGAGGGCTACGTACGGACCGTGCCCCTCTTCCAGGGTCACGCCGAGGCTGCCCCAGGCCTCCGTCCCTGCCGGGTCTGCGGCATGCCGACCACCGTGGAGGTGTGCACTTTCTGCAAGGTCTGGCGGCAGGAGCACGTGCCCTGCGTCAGGATTTCAGGCCGGCGTTCACCAGCTTGATGAATTCCCGGTCAATGTCCAGCACGGTGATCTCGATATCGGTGACCGGGCCAAGCACCTTGAGGTACTTTTCCGCCACCTCCGCCTTCGGCACCCGGCCCACGCCGGTGCCGAGGGCCGGGATGCCGATGGTGGTGATCCCCTGTTCGCGGGCCTTTTCCAGAACAGAATAAAGACACTGTTCCACGATTTCGGGCGAGGACCGCTCTGCCGGGTGAAGCATGGTGACCGCGTGGTAGATGAACCGCGCCGGAGTCTTCCCCGCGCCGGTGACGTACACCTGCCCGGTCTGCGGGTTCGTCTCCCGGCAGACGCGGATCGCTTCCGCTTCTATCTCCGGTCCGCCCCGGCGGCGCAAAGCCCCGGCTACACCGCCGCCCATGTAACCCTGTCCATTGGCCGCGTTCACCAGTACCTCGGCCTCGAACTGCGTGAGGTCGCCGACCTGCGCCTTCACGGTTGTTCCCGCCCCTCGGTGAAGGCCAGTACTACGATCTCAGTTTTCTCGGGCAAGGAGTCCCTGGTCACCTCGAGGCAGTCGCGGTGCACAACCCGGTCGTAATGCCTGGTGAATTCTTTAACGCCGGTGATCGGGAGGTTCAGGTACCCGGTCTTGTAGTGCATGGGAACGGCAATGCGGGGCTTAAGCGCCGCCACCGTTTCCACTGCCTCTCGGGCATCGATGGTGAAGGTGCCGCCCACCGGCACCAGCAGCACGTCCACCGGGCCGATCCGGCTGATCTGCTCCTGGTTTAATAGGTGTCCCAGGTCCCCCAGGTGACAAATATTTATCCCGTCCGCGCTGATCACGAAAACAATGTTCGCCCCGCGCTGCGCACCCTCCTCCTTGTCGTGGAAAGTGGAAACGCCCTTGACGACAACATCGCCCAGCCGGTGTTCACCCGGTTCCTGAACGACCCGCGGCTCGCCCCGGACCATGGAAATCGCGTTGTGGTCGAAATGCTGGTGACTCACCGTAACGATGTCGGCCTCGACGCTGAGAACCGGGTAACCTACCTCCTCGTTGAAGGGATCGGTCACAATCCGCGTGCCGTTGCCGGTTTGGACGCGGAAACAGGCGTGTCCCAGCCACTCAATGCGCAACTATCCTCATCCCCTTTACCCCAAATTTCCCATCCAGTGCGCACCTCGCCCGTAGCAAATAATTCTTCTTTAATTGTGCAGTATTTTCCTGCCCGGTCGTACCCTCCCTCGAAGATAACCATTTTCATTCTCACCACCTGAGCGACGATGAATCGTCGGGAACGACTCCCCTAAAAGCAAACTTTATGTTTTCAGCATGTTTTCAACGGCGGTAGTTTAGTATTCATAACCGGCCGCGTGCTTATGCGACGCGATCCACCGGATAGGTCGAAACCGACCGGTCCATAATAAGCCGAGAAAGTCGAGGTAGGCACAAGTGTCGAAAAGCTGGAGTATCTGGCGAACCAAGCCACTCCGGGCCTTGTTCGCGGAAAGCGAGAGAAGCGGCCTCACCAAGACCCTGGGTCCGTTCGACCTGGTGGCGCTGGGCATCGGGGCGATTATCGGTACCGGTATTTTCGTGCTCACCGGGGTGGCCGCAGCGCAGTACGCTGGCCCCGGCCTGGTGTTCTCCTTTGTCCTGGCCGGCATCGCGGCCGGCCTGGCGGCGCTGGCGTACGCCGAACTGGCCTCTACCATTCCGGTGGCCGGTAGCGCCTACACCTATTCCTACGCCGTGTTGGGCGAATTTGTGGCCTGGATCGTCGGCTGGAACCTCATGCTGGAGTACATGGTCGCCGCCGGCGCAGTGGCCATCGGCTGGGGCGCTTACGTGGTGGAACTGCTCCGCTCGGTGGGGATACTCCTGCCCGCGGCCCTGGTCAATTCCCCGGTCGCGGGCGGAATTATCAATCTGCCGGCCGTGGCCATCGCTTTACTGATCACGGTCCTGGTGCTGCGGGGACTGCAACAGACCAAAACGGTGAACAAGGCGATAGTGCTCATCAAGCTGGCGGTGATCGTCCTGTTCATCGTCCTGGGCGTCCGGTTCGTAGACCCGGCCAACTGGAGCCCGTTCCTGCCATTCGGTCCGCTGGGGATTGTCCAGGGCGCCGCGATCATCTTCTTCGCCTATATCGGGTTTGACGCCGTAGCGACCGCCGCCGAGGAAAGCAAAAAGCCCCAACGCGACCTGCCCATCGGGATCATCGGCTCTCTGCTTGTGGCCACCGTCCTGTACATCGCGGTCACCGTGGTGCTGACCGGACTTGTGCCGTACACCCAGCTGAATACCGCCTCCCCGGTAGCCACCGCGCTTTTAAGGGCCGGCATCCCGGTGGCGGGCTCGATCGTCGCCGTGGGCGCGCTGGCCGGCATTTCCAGCGTGCTGCTGGTGATGCTTTACGCCCAGAGCCGCATCTTTTTCGCTATGTCCCGCGACGGCCTGCTGCCCAGGGTGTTCTCACAGGTGCACCCCCGCTTCCGGACCCCCCACGTCAGTATCCTGGCGGTGGGAATGGTGGTGGTGCTGACCGCCGGGTTTCTGCCCATCCACATCGTCGCCCAGCTCGCCAACATCGGCACCCTGACCGCTTTCGTGATCACTTCCGTGGGCGTGCTGGTGCTCCGCCGTACCCGGCCCGACCTGCCCCGCACCTTCAAAACCCCCGGGATGCCGTGGACCCCCCTGCTGGCCATCGCCTTTTCCGCGTACCTGATCCTGAACCTGCCGCCACTTACATGGGCGCGGTTTGCCGTCTGGATGTCCCTGGGGATCCTGATTTATTTTCTTTACAGTTACCGCCGGAGCAAGCTCGCTCCCGAGGGCAAACCGCCGGGCTGGCGCAGCCTAGTAGCCACCCCGGCGGCCAAACCGGTCCCCCCAACCCCGGGCCAGAAAGACCGCACCTGAGTCCCGGGCCAGCGCCATTTGCTCCAAGGCGAAGGCAACCGCGGCTACCTTGATCACGGGTTCGACCTTCTTTGCCAGATGCTGTTGAACACAGCATAAAATACAAGTCATTATTTCCCCTGAAATGCAAACTCTATGAAGTGTAACCCAAAAAGATTTTCAAGGAGGTTGAAAACAATGTACGTGGCCCAGGGGCAGAACTTTCTGGACGACCGGGTCGACGTCGTTCCGTCCCCGAGCTTGAAGGACCGGCATGCGACCATCAGGTATGAAGGGTTGCTCCAGCAGAGCGGGGCCGACCGGGTATTCATTCATTACGGATTTGACGGCTGGCAGAACAGCACCTTCGCCGAAATGAAGCGCGAACCGGACGGTTCGTTCGCCTGTTCGATACCGATGCTGGGGTACAAGGAATGTAACTTCTGTTTCAAGGATAGCGCCAACAACTGGGATAACAACAACGGCTGGAACTGGTCCACCGACATCCGGTATTAACGCCTCCTAAGACTATTCCCCGCGGTGCAATTCCTACGCCAGAACGGACGCGCGAAATGCGCGTCCTTAAACTTTGTGGCCGGCTGCTAAGCATGGTATGATGGCGCCGGGGTGTAGGCGACCGAAATGTTTTTCTTTAATCCTTTCAGTTTCCGCCTGGTGCAGGCGGCGCGTGAACGGGTGGAAACCTTCCGCCGACTGCATCCCGGCCTTGACAACCGGCAACTCGCCCAGAAGCTGATCGCCGACCGGGCGAAACTGTGCGGCGTGATCGGTGCGCTCACCGCGCTGCCCGCCGTTAGCCCGGGAATCGGCACGGTGATTACGATCCTTACCGGCGTGGCGGTGGACGTAATGGTTTTGAGCGTGGTACTATACCGCCTGACGCTGGAGTTGTCAATCCTGTACAGGCGCAACCCGTTTTCCGTGGAGGTCCAGAAGGAAGCCATCCGGGCCTTCAGCCTGGCGGCCGGCATAGATGCGGTCGGGAAAAAGGCCGCCCGGTTCACCGCCCGGCACCTGTCGAACCAAGCGGCCGCCACCGGTTTGAACCGTCCGCTCATTTATCTCGGCCTGCGGGCCAGCCAGCGTTCGGTCCTCGGCCGGATCATTCCCCTACTGGGCGTGGTGGTTACCGGCGGGATCAACTTCCTGTTCGCCCGCTCCGTCGGCAACCGGATTCTCAAGTATTACGAGGGCGACGCCAAGGGCCGGGTCGGCCCCTGGAAAGGCCGGACCATCAATGCCGACTATCAGGTTACCCAGTAACCCCTTCTAGGTTTGTCTGAGCACCTTTGACCGGTCGGCGAGGATTTTGATGAGGACCATTCCCGCCGCGAACCCGCCGACGTGCGCCCACCAGGCCACCATATTCTGGGCCCCGGCAATCCCGATTAACCCGTTTACCAGCTGCAGCCCGATCCAGAGGAACAGGAATAATACCGCCGGCAGTTCCATGAACGTGATGATGAACAGGAGCGGCACCAGGGCCAGCACCCGCGAGTGCGGGTAGGTTACGAAATACGCCCCCAAGACGCCGGCAACCGCGCCCGAGGCCCCGATGGTAGGGATCACCGACTGCGCGGCGCTAACGATGTGTGCCAGTCCCCCGGCCAATCCGGCCAGAAGGTAAAAAAGAAGGAATCTCCCCCGGCCCATGGTATCCTCCACGTTGTCTCCGAAAACCCACAGGTAGAGCATATTCCCCAGCACGTGGAACCACCCGCCGTGCAGGAATATGGAGGTGAACATGGGAATCCAGGTTTCGATGCTGAAGGGGGCCAGCACGAACATCTGAATCTGCAGCGCGGGGACGATGCCAAAGTTGGCAACCAGGTGCTGCAGTTGGGCGGGGGTTAACGACGCCTGGAAGACAAAAATCAGGATATTCACCACGATGATGGACACGGTGGCCACCGGGAAGCGGCGGGTCCGGATCGTATCCCGCAGCGGTATCAAGCCCATTCCCCCTACTCATCCGGGCCGGCGGCGGCTCCGGAAACCCACCCGCCGGGCTAGTCCAGCGGGCACGGTTTTACAAACTGCGTTTCAGAATGGCGGCCAGGTCCTGCCTGGTAGCCTTCCTAGAATTCGCGGCCAGCGAACTCGAGTCCATGGCTGCCTCCACGAGGTTCGGGATATCCTCCGCGATCAGTCCCAACGGACCCAACTTCTCCGGCAGCTTCAGCCGGTTCGTTAGCCGCCGGAGATAATGCACAAAACGCCCGGCGGCCTCGTGTTCCGGGACTCCCGCCGAAACCAGGCCGGCGTGCCGGGCCAACTCGGCGTACTCGCCCTCCACGACGGCCAGGTTGAACTCCGCCACGTACGGCAGCAGTATCCCGCACACCAGCCCGTGCCCCAGACCATACCGCGTGCCGATCGGGTGGGCCAGGGCGTGCACCGCGCCGGCGCGCGCCACGTTGAGCGCCATCCCGGCCAGCATGCTGCCCAGGAGCATGCTCTCGCGGGCGTCCCGCCGGCCCGGCAACTTGTGGGCGGTGTAAAAGTTCTGGACGATCAGGCGCACCGCCTCCCGGCTCAAGCTGCGGGTATAGGCGTTGGCCCAACGGGAGGTGTACGCCTCGACGGCGTGGGTCAGCGCGTCCATCCCGGTCTGGGCAGTTAACTCGCGCGGCATTGACATGGTTAAAATGGGGTCCACAACGGCCACCCGGGGCAGCCAGCGGTCATTGCGAAGACTGCTCTTCTTCCCCGTCTCCGGGTCCACCAGCACCACGCTCTGGGTTACCTCGGAACCGCTCCCGGCCGTGGTGGGCACGGCCACAAAGGGGAGACCGGGAGTAGTGATCTCCCGCCCGTGGAGGTATTCCCGGGTTTCACCCTCCGCATGCCCAAGCCCCGCGATCGCCTTGGCCACGTCCAGTACGCTGCCACCGCCGACGCCGACGACCACCGCGCAGCTTTCCTCCCGGGCGCGCCGCCGGCCGGCATCCACCGTGGTGGTAACCGGCTCGGGGGACACCTCGTCGAACGCCACCGTTTCAATCCCGGCGACCGCCAGCGGCTGGGTGATCCTCTCAATGTTGCCCGACTGTTTCAAACTCTGCCGCCCGGTGACCAGCAGGATCCTCTTGCCCAGGGCAGCCACTTCCTCCCCCAGCCGGTAGGTGCTGCCGGGTCCGAACAAAATTCTCGCGGGCGCGTAGATGTCAAAGAGCAAAAACCTCATCCTCCTTGGCTTTTTGCTTTAAAGGCTAGGTAAAGGTCGTGACGTCCTCCAGGGCGCGGCGGGACGTCCGGTTTTCGGGTTCCTGTTCCGGGTAGCCCAAGGGGATCACGGCCACCGGTACTTGCGCCCTTGGAATCCCCAGGCAGGCCGCCACCCGGTCCTCGTCAAACGCCCCCACCCAGCAACTGCCCAGTCCGGCCGCGGTGGCGGCTAACAGGATGTTCTGGGTGGCGGCGGCCGTGTCCTGCAGACAGTATAATTTACGTCCCCGCTCGCGGTAGCGAAACGCGGAACGGTCCGGTTCAGCGCAGACCACGATACAGACCGGCGCCCGCGCCACAAAGTCCTGGTTGAGCGCGGCCTGGGCCAGGCATCGCCGGGAACGGGCGTTCGTCACCACGTAAAAATGCCACGGCTGCAGGTTGCCGGCGCTGGGCGCCCACCGGGCCGCCTCGATGAGCTGGGTCAGGAGTTCGGTGGGAACGGGGTCGGGGCGAAAACGCCGGATCGAAGCGCGCCGTTTGATGTTCTCAAGCACCGTGTCGAACATTGTTCACCATCCTCGAAGGAACGTCCGGATTTTACAAAACGATTCGAGGGTTCCGATATGCATTCTGGCAGGGCCAGCCGCATTTCAAGCAGACCGCTCATCCTAGTATCCTTCCGGAAGGGGTAACGAATACCCCGGTTAAACGCCGTCCGTCAACTCCAGCACGTCCCCCACCCGGCAGCCCGTTTCACGCAGCCGGTGCGCCTGGAGTTCCACCGCACAATGGGCGCGGGTAACCACCGGCGTCAGGCGGAAGGGACACAAGTTATGCACCAGGTGTACCACCCGCCACTCCCGGTCCAGAAAGGCCACGTCGATGGCGAACCGCATGAAGAAGGTGTGCACGCTGCGGCAGGGCACAATCACCAACGCTTCCCCGGGGGGAAGCGCGCGGCGGCCAAGCAGTCCCACCAGCCGGGTCCGGAAGGTGTTCGCGTACCGGACATGCCGGGCCAGCACCCGGCCGCGCGTAAGATTTACCAACACCGTAACCAACCGCCTTTCCCGCCGTCAGGACCTTCTCCTGGACCAGGAGACCTCGAACCCGGCCACTTCCTCGATTTCCCGGGTCCGGCCCCGCCCCATCAGGTTTTTGACACCCTCCGCCGGCGCTAGCCCCTCGAAGAGCACCCGGTAGGTTTGATCCGTAATGGGCATCTCCACCTGATGTTCCCGGGACAGCAGGTACGCCGCCCGGGTGGTGCGCACACCCTCGACCACCATCCGGACGGACTCCAGGGCCTGCGCCACCGATTTGCCGCGCCCGATTTCCATCCCGGCCCGCCGGTTGCGGCTGTGCCAGCTGGTACAGGTGACAATCAGGTCCCCCACCCCGGCCAGCCCACCGAAGGTGAGCGGATTGGCGCCCATCCGGACGCCCAGCCGGGTGATTTCGGCTAAGCCCCGGGTCATCAGCGCCGCCTTGGCATTATCACCGAACCCAAGTCCGTCGGAAATGCCCGTACCCAGGGCGATGATGTTTTTCAGCGCCCCGCCCAGTTCTACACCCACGATATCCGGGTTGGTGTACACCCGGAAAGTGGGGGCCATCAGCGTCTCCTGCACGTATTCCGCCGTCTCCTGGTGAGGCGAGGACGCCACTACCGCCGTGGGCATGCCGCGGCCCACTTCCTCGGCATGGCTCGGTCCGGACAGGGTGACGTAACGGCGGAGGTTTTTTTCGCCCGTGACCTGACTGAACACTTCGGACATGCGGAGCAGGGTATCCTCCTCGATTCCCTTGGCTACGTTCACCACGATCGTCTCCGGGGGCACCACGGGCCAGGTGGCAGCCAGCGTGCTCCGGAAAGCATGGGACGGCACGGCGTAAATCACCAGGGCTGCCCCCGCCAGGACTTCCCTGGTGCCCGTACCGACCGTGACCGCTTCCGGGATCGGCACTCCCGGGAGGTATTCCTTGTTCTCGCGCTCGGTTTCGAGAACCCGGACCAGTTCGGTGCGCCGGGCCCAGAGGGAAACGGCGTAACCGTTTTTCGCCAGCAGCACGGCTAGCGCCGTGCCCCAGCTACCGGCTCCGAGTATCGCTACCTTAGGCATGGTAACCCTCCCCCGAAAACAGACCCGCTTTTCATTACCCACCTGAGCGGTGATTAATCACCGCGAGCTACTCCTTACATCTCCCGGGCGTAACGGACGGCGTTGGTAAACAGGGCCAATCCGTCTGGTTCGCCGCTTAGTCCCCGGCGCCAGTTCGGATGGTGGGTGGTTTCCACAAACCGCTCCGGGTGCGGCATCAACCCAAGCACCAGGCCCGACGGGTCGGTAATACCGGCGATGGCGTTCAGCGAACCGTTGGGGTTGTCCGGATAGGCCGTGGTCGGTGCGCCGTCGCGGTCAACGTACCGAAACACCACCTGGCCGGCGGCCTCCAGGTCCTCCAGGACCGGACGGGGGGCGTAGAATTTGCCCTCGCCGTGGGCCACCTGGTAGGTCACCGTCCGGCCGACCAGCCCGCGGGTAAAGATGGAGTCCCCCTCCACCCGCATCCTGATCCACCGGCACTCGAAGCGCCCGCTGTCGTTGGCCATCAGGGCGGCGGAAATGGCCCCGATGCGGGCGTAGGGCAACAGCCCCGTCCGCACCAGCACCTGAAAGCCGTTGCAAATCCCCAAAACGGGGCGGCCCCGCGCCACGAAATCCGCCAGTGCTTCCCGCAGGAACGAGGTCAGCTCCACCGCCAGGATCTTGCCGGAATGCACATCGTCACCGTACGAAAAACCCCCGGGAATAACCAGTACCCCGAAGTCAGCGAGTTTCTGGCTACCGGAGCGCAATTCGTTCACGTGCACCAACCGGGGCGCCCCGGCGCACTTTTCAAAGGCCCAGGCCGTCTCCACGTCGCAGTTGGTCCCGTCGGTATGCAATACACAGACCGGGGGTTTCATGCACCGAACACCTCTTTTAGGGGCTGCTGCCATCTCTTTTTCAAGAAATCCAGGGGTATCTCAAAGAGCCGTTCTCCACCAGCGCAGGCCGAAACGGCACGCTCCGGCACGGTTTCTCCGAGTACCTGGTACGGCACCTCGGCGAAAACCGACGCCGGATTGCGTCCGGCCACCATTTCCACTACGAAACAGCCGGCGGTCTCGTTGAACAGGAAAAAATCCGGCCGGACGCCGCCCGGTAGAGTGAGCCGCACCCCGCACCCACCGCCGAAAGCCATCTCAGCCACCGCCGCGGCTAGGCCCCCCTCGCTGACATCGTGACAGGACACCACATCCCCCCGGCGGATCGCCCGGTGTATCGCCTGGAACACGGCCCGCAGGGCGGTCAGGTCGATTTCCGGAATGCTGCAGCCCAAGAACCCGTAGAGATCGTAATAAACGGAACCGGCCATCTGCTTTGGGTCGCGTTGTCCAACCAATACCAGGGTGCTTCCCGGCTGCTTGAAGTCCGCCGACACCGTGCACCGCACGTCGGGCAGGCGCCCGAACGCCGAAACGCAGAGCACAGGCGGGATTCGAATGGTGAAGCCGTCCCTGGTCTGGTAGGTGCTGGAAAGACTGTCCTTGCCCGAAATGAAAGGCATATTCAGCGCCCGCGAAAAGTCCACGCAGGCATCCACCGCCCGGTCCAGGGCACCAAGCCGTTCCTCGTCCGGAACGGGCCAGATGAAATTATCAATGAGGGCGATCCCGGACGGGTCGGCACCCACGGCCACCGCGTTGGCCACCGCCTCGGCAGCGGCCCACAGCCCGCCGTGGTACGGATCGATCAGGTTCAGTACCGGGTTCAGGCCGTGGGCGATTACCAGCCCGTAAGGTTTGCCCGGGATCGGGGTGAGTACCGCCGCATCGTTAGGCGCGTCCAACTCTACCCCGCCCAGGGGCGGCAGGGCGTTGGTGCCCTGGACTCCGTGATCGTACACGCGGACGATAGGTTCCCGGGAACAGACGTTCAGGTGGGCCATGACCTGGCCGTACGTTTCCATCCAGCCCGAAGCGTCCCGGGGCGGATCCAGTTCCGGCTCCGGGTGTTCCGGGCGTTTCCACTCGGCCCGCAGCACCCGCTGGGGCAGTCCGTCGTGCAGGAAGGACATCTCCAGGTCGAGCACCACTTCCCCGTCGTAGGTGGCGCGGAAGCGCCGGTCACCGGTGAACCGGCCCAGGACGGTGGCCTCCACGTTCAGTCCGCGGCAGATCTCCATGAACGGTTCCAAATTCTCCGGGGCCACCGCCAGCACCATGCGCTCCTGGCTCTCCGACAGCAGGATCTCCCAGGGCGCCAGGCCCGAATACTTCAGGGGCGCGCGGTCGAGGGCGATCACCGCCCCGGTGTCGGCGCCCATTTCCCCCACGGCCGACGCGAATCCGCCGGCGCCGCAGTCAGTAATCGCCTGGATGAGCCCCCGATCGCGCGCCGCCAGGATGGCATCACTCAACCGTTTTTCCTCGATGGGGTGCCCGATCTGCACCGCCTGGGCGTTGACGTCGCTGGTGCGCTCCGTCATGGCGGCACTGGAAAAAGTGGCGCCGTGGATGCCGTCGCGGCCGGTGCGCCCCCCGATGACCACCACCAGGTCGCCCTTCCGGGGCGCCCCCTTCCGGCAGCGGTCCTCGGGCAGGATACCGTAAGCCCCGACGATCACCGTGGGTTTTGCCCGGAAGTCCCGGTGGAAGTGCAGCGAACCGTTGTTGGTGGGGATGCCCATCCGGTTCCCATAATCCCGCACGCCGGCCACCACCCGGCGCAACAGGTAGTGCGGGTGTAAACATCCCGGCGGGATATCGTCCCACGGGGTATCCGGCGGGGCGAAACAGAACATGTCGGTGGACGCGATCACTCGGGCGCCCTGGCCGGTGCCCATGACGTCCCGGAAGACGCCGCCGCTGCCGGTGGCCGCACCTCCGTAGGGTTCAATGGCCGAGGGCGAATTGTGGGTCTCCACCTTGCCGCAGACCGCCCAGCCGTCGTAAAAGGCGAACACGCCCGAGTTATCCACGAAGGCCGAGCGCACCAGGGGATGATCAATGGCCGCGGTGGCCTCCTGCAGTCGTTTCAATAGCGGTTTCTTTTCCTGGCCATCAACAATGAGCCGGGCTTTGAAGGTCTTATGCGCACAGTGCTCCGACCAGGTTTGCGCCAGGATCTCCACCTCGCAGTCGGTGGGGTCCCGACCGAGGCGGTGGAAATACTCCTGGATGAGCCGCATCTCCTCCAGGCTCAAAAACAACTTGTCCCGGCTGAGGTCCATCAGTTGACTATCGATCATCCCCCGCAGCGGGATGATGTTGGTGGGTCTGGGCACACCGGACAGGTGCAGGGTCTGCGGCTTTTCGGTCACCACGTGCTGAATGGTGGCGTTCACCAAAAGCCTGCGGGTGATCAGCTCGATCTCACCGGGGGTGACCGGACCGTAAAAGGCGTACTCCCAGCTGGAGTCGGCGGCTTCCAGGTGCTTGAGGCCCAGGTCCCGGGCGGCCTTAACCAACGAAGCCGCCTCGGGGTTCATCACTCCCGGCTTGTAGGCCACTTCGAGAAGGTAGCTGGCGTCCGTGATCAGCGGCCGGTTCAGGGCGTACTCCTGGAAAATGTCCTCCCACAGCAGGTTTTTCGCCAGGAACTCGGCCTCCCCGGGGGTCAGGCCCTCAAAACGGAAAACCCGGGCGGTGCGTACCTTCCGGACGCTCTCAATCCCCAGGGACGAACGGATTTCGTAGAGCACCTCTTCCCCGGCGGGATCGGCAAGTTCCGGCTTGAGGCACGTACGGATCTCCTGTAACGGCAATTGTTGCTCCCTCCCGCTCGATTGTAACACGGCCGGGACTTCCTTTTCTACCTTCCACGGCCATTGTTGCTCCCTCCCGCTTGACTGTAACGGAGATTGAACCGGGACTCCTCGCCCCGGAGCAGCCGTTGGATATTTGAACGGTGCTTGTAGAGGGCCACCACGGCCAGGAACAGGCCGAACGCAGCGTACCGCCAGTCAAGCCCCGCCAGGAGAAAGGCCAACGGAACCGCGGAAGCGGCCAGGATCGAGGCCAGGGAAACGAAGCGGGTCAGTACGAACGTGCCAACCCAAACCACGGCCGCCACGGCCAGGCCGACGGGGGCAAGCATGCTCAGCACGCCCAGACTGGTGGCGATGATCTTGCCACCCTGGAAACGCAAAAAAACCGACCAGCCGTGACCGGTCAGGGCGGCCGCGGCGGTAAGCAATTCCATTCCCGGGATGCCCACCAGCCGGCCGATCAGCACGGCGGCAGCGCCTTTCCCGGCATCGCCGGCCAGGGAAATGATTCCCCAGGCCGGACCGAGGTTCCGCCAAACGTTGGTTGCACCGATGTTCCCGCTGCCGCGGGTGCGGATGTCGATCCCCTTGACGTAACGGGCGATCAGGTACCCGGTGGGCAGGGAACCAAGCAGGTAACTGGCGCCCAGGGCCAGCAGCATCTCAAGTAGACCGCTCATTTGGTTTTTCGCCTCCTGAATGCGATACGGATGGGTGTGCCGTGGAAACCGTAAATCCGCCGCAACTGGTTCTCCAGGTAGCGCCGGTAACCCCTGGAGACAAGTTCCGGATCATTGACGAACAGTAGAAAGGTCGGCGGTCCGGTGGCCACCTGGGTACTGTAGAACAGTTTCAGTCTTTTGCCCTTCTGAGCGGGCGGCGGAGCAATCGCGAAGGCGTCGTGGAAAACCTGGTTCAACGTCTTGGTGGGGAACTGCCGGTGATACTCCTTCATCACCGCATCCACCGTGTCCAGAATCCGTTTGATCCCCCGCCCGGTGGCCGCAGAAACGAAAAGCGCCGGTGCATAACTGATAAACCTCAGCGCCTCCCGGAGCCCCTCCCGGTAACGGGCAATAGACACGACGGCCTCATCCATCAGGTCCCACTTGTTCACCACGATGATGGTGGCCTTCCCCGCCTCCTCGGCCAGGCCCGCGATCCGCTGGTCCTGATTGGTCACCCCGGCGGCGGCGTCCAAGACGATCAGGGCCAGGTCTGAGCGCGCCAGCGCTCGTGCCGCCCTGAGAACGCTGTACCTTTCGATTGATTCGCGGATCTTGGCCTTGCGCCGTATTCCTGCGGTGTCGGTGAAAACGTATTCCCGCTCCCCCCGACGGAACCGGGTGTCTATCGCGTCCCGGGTGGTGCCCGGCACGTCGCTGACGATCACCCGCTCTTCCCCCAGGAGCGCATTCACCAGGGACGACTTGCCGACGTTCGGACGGCCAATCACGGCGATCCGCACCGCTTCCGGCTCCGGCTCCCCGGCGGCCGCGGGCAGTTTTTCCACCACCAGGTCGAGCAGATCCCCGGTGTTCAGCCCTTCGGCGGCCGAGACGGGTACGGGATCCCCGAATCCCAGCGGGTAGAACTCGGCCAGGGGTAGGGGCTTCGAAAAATCGTCGATCTTGTTCACCACCAGGATCACCGGCTTACCCGAACGGCGCAGGATCGTGGCCACCTGTTCGTCCTCGTTCAACAGTCCGGTCTTGCCGTCCACCACGAACAGGATCAGGTCGGCCTCGGCAATCGCATGGCGGGCCTGGTTGGAAACCCGGCTGGCCATAGGCTCGTCATTTTCGCTTTCAATCCCCCCGGTGTCCACCAGGGTAAAGTGGCGGCCGGCCCATTCGGCGTCACGGTAAAGCCGGTCCCGCGTGACCCCGGCCTGGGCATCCACCACGGCGGTGCGGCTGCCCAAGATCCGGTTGAAAAGAGTGGACTTCCCCACGTTGGACCGTCCAACAATTGCCACTACCGGTTTGACCAAGTTCTTTGCCTCCTTAAAGGCATTAGTGCCCGGGAAAGCCGCCAAGAGCGTACTGTACAAGTTCCCGGGGGCCGGAGGCGGCGACGACCGGCACCCGCAGGGCGGACTCCAGTTCCGCCAGGCTCGTGTCGTCCAGGAAAAGGCAGCCGTCCCGTACCGCCGCCCCGGGGACTATTACCAGGTCACCCAGTAGTCTGCCCCGCAGCTGTTCCCTGATATCGGTAGCGGTAAGCAGCCCGCTTACCGTGACCGTCCGGCCGAAAAACTCATTGTTTACGGCCGCTAGATCCACGTGCAGTCCGCCCACCCGGTTTAGCCGCGCGATCACCGGTGCCAGGAGTAAGACCGCCAGGCGCCCCGTGACCACCGTCACCCGCCGGCCCGCAACTGAACTGGGAAGTTCACGCTCCACCTCGTGCCACTCGTCCAGGAAAAGCCGCGCCAGTCCAACTCCGTTTTCCAGCTGCGGAAAGTCTTCGTACACCCCGGCGGGGGGCACCGTCCACCCTGCGCGTAGGTAGAACTCGTCGGAAAGGTACACGAAGGATGTGCCGAGTTTCTCCCGGTAATACTCCTGCCAGTCGCCTACCTCCCGGATCAGACGTCGGGCCTGGGCACGGGTGAAGGAACGCAGGGGGTACAGTCCGTCCCGGAAGCGGGTCCGCCCGACGGGAACCACGGCCAGCGAACGGATCGCGGGCCACAGTCTGGACAGATCCCGCACGGTGCGCCTGAGTTCGTGGCCGTCGTTGAGTCCGGGGCAGAGTACCACCTGGGCGTGTACCTCGATCCCCGCCGACTTGAGGAAGGCCAACTTTTCCATAATATCTCCGGCCCGCGGATGTCCCAGCATGCGCCGCCGCAGGGCCGGATTGGTGGTATGCACCGACACGTAGAGCGGGCTTAAGCGCTGGGTGGCGATTCGACACAGTTCACGGGATCCCACGTTGGTCAGGGTCACGAAATTCCCTTCCACGAATGACAGCCGGTAGTCGTCATCCTTAACATAAAGTGACGGCCGCAACCCCCTGGGCATCTGATCCACAAAACAGAACAGGCAGCGGTTCAGGCAGCGGTGTATCCTTGGAAAGGGCTTGGTAAAGCTCAAGCCCAGATCCTCGTCGTAGTCTTTGTCGACCTCGAGGAGCCATTGCTCCCCGTTTTCTTTGGCCAGCGTCACCGTCAAATGCTCGTCGGTTGAATAAAATCGGTAATCGATAAGGTCTTCCACCGGCACGCCGTTCAAAGCGACAATCCGGTCCCCGGGCACCACTCCCATCTCGGCGGCGATGCTGCCCGGCCGTACCTCTTCCACCACCAAACCCTCGGACA
The DNA here is from genome assembly GCA_001899445.1 of Candidatus Desulfopertinax cowenii. GTDB lineage: Bacteria > Bacillota > Desulfotomaculia > Desulfotomaculales > Desulforudaceae > Desulfopertinax > Desulfopertinax cowenii. The sequence goes on from MPOA01000006.1 coordinate 56,491, forward strand.
AAGTCCAGCCCTCCAAATTCAATTCACCTTCGGTGGCCGTAACCGTCCCGCCGAAGGTGCTATTAGCATTATCCACCAGTTTGCCGCTTCAGTCAACGCCGGCCAGGCGGGGTACCCGTGTTTTCCCCGGACCGCGAGTGCGCTGCAGCAGCCAGCGCGCCACTCCGAACAGACCCAGCTGGTAGGCCAGTACCACCAGGCGCAACCGGAAGTCCGGGGGGTTAGGAACCTGGTGCACCGCATACTGCTCCCTGGAGATGTGGTGCAACTCACAGAAACTTTCGATCAACCGGGTCAGGATCACCCCGTCCAATCTCATCCAAACCGCGTAAACTTCCCGGCCGTCAGCATCCTTCCCGGCCCACATAAAATGCTGCCGCCGTTTGAGAAAGGGAAGCCGGTCGACGTGAATCTTTTCGGCAGCCCCCCCGAACACGCCAGTTTGTCCCAGCGCCACCAGGCCCGCCAGCGGCGTATTGTGCACATAGAAAACCTTCAATTACTCATCACTTCTTTCCTGATGGTTTCCACCAGGGAAACCACCCGTGGATAGGCCAGGTGCGAACCCCAGGTAACTATCAGCCGCCCGATGGCTTTCAGCCCCAGACCCCGGGAGAGGTATCCCCCCACCTTCATCTGCCAGTTCAGGGTGGTGGCCGTATCCACGAGTTTTACCGGTTCGGCTACCTTAAAGGCCGACCGGAGACCGCAAAACACCATCTCCGGCGCCTGCACGTAACTGCGGCGGCCGAGCACGAAGATCTCGTTGCCGGCTTCGTCGCGGCCGTAGGCGGCAATCCGCCCGTAATCCTTGCCGTCCTGCTTGTCGTAGAGGGGTAGTGCCAGTAACTCATCCGGCGAGGGTACCCGGTCCGGTACCAGCCGACGCGTGTGTACGGCCGCGGCCAGAACCGAGGAGTGGGTACCCCCGTAGCAGTGATAGACAATCTTCAAGGACCCGACCCCTTTGGCTTTAGTCTTCCTATTGGTCTGTTTTGTCCCCGTCGTCACCCCTTTCCCTGAGCTTCAACGGCTTACCCCGCCCGAGACCAAACTCCCGGGTGAAGAACTGCTTGAGCTTTTCCCGGGCCTGAGGAACGCCCCCCGCGCTGACGACCAGGTAGGCCCCCAAGCCAACCAATACCACCAGGACGACCGCCAGCATGACCCGCCAGCCGACAATCCCGCCGGCCTGGTCCGGACCGGCAGGACCCGCACCCAAAACCACCGGCACGGCTTCGGCGAGGAGTGCCAATCCGCGTTCGGCTTCTTCTTTGGTGTTGGTGTGGGTGCCGGCCTCAATCAGAATCGCCGTGGAGGTCAGGTCCTGGTTGTAGTTGCCGCTGGCCTTGAAGATCTCCTTGACCACTTCAGGGTGCTTTTCATTCGCCCGCGCCATCAACCGGCGCGCGAAATCGGTATTCGCGTCCTGCTTGGGGTTTTGTCTGCCCACTACCAGGCGCAGCTGGCTGACCACCTCACCCCCGATCTGCCGCCGGTAAAAGTCCGGATCCGGGATACCGTCCCGGTGCAGGTCGATCAAAATACTGGGGTTCCGTTTCTCCATCAACTGCACCACAGTCCTCCGGGAACGTTCGTACGCCTGGGCATCGTGCGGATTGTGGCTGGTCGTGTCGTGGAACACCGAGAGCCCCTGCCGGCGGAGCGCCGCGGCGAACGCCCGCCCGACGTCGATGATTTCCCCTCTTTCCTCAAAGGCTTTGCCCGCATTCGGCACGTAGGACTCCATGGTATGTGAATGGAAGATGGCCACATCGATCCCCCGGCGGCCCTCCACGGGAACGGCGAGTTCATCCCCGTAACGGCCGTAGTATTCTTTCCAGGCCAACAGATCCCGGTCCAGGCCCACCAGTCGAGCCTCGGCCACGTCGCGGTCAACCCTGGTCACCCGGTAGTGTTCGGCGCGGGCGGTAATGATCTCGTCCCCCCGAAAAACCTGCCGGCTGATCTTGGTAATCACCTTGCCCCTTTCGTCCACCACGGTCACGTACCGCCCCGCCTCGTGGTCACAAAGTTCCAGCGCCAGCGGCTCGTCCTTGGTCCAGACCGGAACCCGGACTTCGGGAGCAAGGTAACCCAAAACCGCAACCGCGACCAGAAAACAGGCGATAATCAAATTCAAAGCCAACTTATTCTTCATTTTTGCGGCCTCCCTCGTCATTACCCGGGGTCTTTAAGTTGACTACCAGGGCGGATTCGCGGCCTTCGGCCTCCGGGCCGCCCTGAAGGCGTTCCCTGATCTCGCCGACCACTTCGGCCAACAGCACCGCCAGTACCCCGGACACCACCACCACGTCAAAAACCCCGGCGCCCCCGAAGTGGACCAGTCCGGCCATTCCCCGGCTGGCCAGGAGCGCCCCGTGAAAGGCGTCCGCCAACAGCACACCCAGGGTGGCCGCGATCCAGGCGCCCCGGCGCGAACGCCCCACTGCGTAGGCGATCACGGCGGCGACCACCGGGTAAATGTAGATAATGTCCACGAAGGCAAAACGCCCGGCCGGTTCCCGGATTCCGGTCATTAGGAAGGACCCGATCCCGAAAACCACCGCCGCGGTGACCAGGGCCGCCACAAGGGGCCGCACCTTTTCGATGTTGGTTTCGGCCCGGCTGATCAGGTAGATCGCCAGGGCGATCGGAACCAGCGCCCCCCCGATATTAACGGCGAAGGTGATGTTTCCCAGGGTAAAGGGGATGTCGATCAGACTGCCAATGATTAGGGCAGCCAACACGGTCAGGGCGGCCTTGTCGGTCAGCCGGAGCCGGTCGAGCACCCGGTGCGCCGCTCCCAGGTAGATGAGAATCGACACTACAATCAGGACGATGATCCCTACCGGCAAATTGGTCACAAGCATCTACTCCTTCGAACACCAAAAGTCATTGTTAGCGTTCCCGCGGCGGTTCCAAATATACACAAATAACCCCGAAGAGCTTTAAGCCCCCGGGGCTTGTAAATCAAAAAGTAACAGGGTAGACCCCCCATGCCGCTGCTACAGGCGGCACCAACGAAGGGTGAAAACAAACTTTTACGTAATGCTCCAGCGTCCAAGTGGTGTCCCCGTCCGCGGCTATTGCGTAACACCGGTAACGGCCAGCCGGCGCAAGTGAGGTTGGCGCTGCCGCCGACGAGGACGCGGCCGAATCAGCCAGAAAAAGTACCATCGGAGGTTGATCCTGGATGGTATTTGCGGTAGTAACTGGCGAAGTATAACTGCCGCAATCCGCAGGAGGCGAAGCAGCGCCCCGAACGAGCCGTGCTGCCGTCGGTGCGGAGCACCGGCTGCGAAGGGGACACCATCTGGACGCACGAGTAATTCGACAACCGGCGGTTATTTTCCGGGCAGTGAGCAACCGCTCACTTTAGTTCTTTTGGAGTAGGTCCCCAAATACGTCGCCGATGGTTATCTCGCCCTGGTTGTTGTCCTGATATTTGTTATCGTCGTTTTTCCGGGCTTCCCGCAGGGAAAGGCGGATGCGCTTGTTTTCGGGATCCACGCTCAACACCTTGACGTTGATCTCCTGTCCCTCTTCAATTACGTCCTCGGGTTTCACCACGTGCCAGTCGGCCAGATGTGAAATGTGAATCAGTCCTTCAACGCCTGGCTCCAGCTCCACGAAAGCGCCGAAGGGAACCAGTCGCACCACCTTGGCCGAGACGATTTCACCCACCGGATAGTTTTCGCCGACCTGGTCCCACGGGTTGGGCAAGACCTGTTTGAGACTCAGGGAGACCTTCTCGTTCTCCCGGTCCACCCGGAGCACCTGGACTTCCAGTTCGTCCCCCACCTTCAGCACCTCGGAGGGGTGGTTGATCCGGTGCCAGGAAATCTCCGAAATGTGCAGCAACCCATCCAGGCCACCGATGTCCACGAAGGCTCCGAAGTGGGTCAACCGGCGCACAACTCCCCGGACCACGTCGCCCTCCTGGATAGTGCTCAACGTTTCTTGGCGCTTCTGGGCGTATTCCTCCTCCAGCAACACCTTGCGGGAAAGGATTACCTTTTTGCGGCCCTTGTTCAATTCAATGATCTGGGCGGTGATTTCCTGTCCGACGTACTGGCTGAGATCCTCCACGTATCCCCGCTCCACCTGGGAAGCCGGGAGAAATGAACGCACGCCCAGGTCAACCAACAGGCCGCCCTTCACTACCTCGCGCACAACACCCTTTACCGGTTCACCGTTCTGGTAGGCCTGCTCCAGGGTGTCCCATGCCCTTATCGCGTCCGCTCGGCCCTTGGAAAGGATGATCCGGCCCTCGTTGTCCTCGGCCTTGACCACCCAGACATCTATCTCATCTCCCACCTGGACTAGGTCGTCGGGGGAGGAAACATTACAGCAGGACAATTCACGTAACGGTACAACACCCTCTGACTTTGCCCCGACATCCACCAGGACCTCGTCCTGTCCTACCTGAACCACCACTCCCTTGACCACATCGCCGCTGCGCAGAGACTTGACCTGCGTAGTCTGCAGCTCCTGCTCCGCGTTGGTGACATCCCCCTCCGGGGTCGTAACCTGCTCCTCCGGATTGGTGATGTCTTCCCTGTCCGCCATCTCTCGCATTCGCCTTTCAACCTCCTCGATAATCCAATCAGGTGTAGACGCTCCCGCCGTCAAGCCGGCAGTTTTTACGCCCCGGAACCACTCCGGCCGCAGCTGTTCGCCAGTCTCGATATGGTAGGTGGGGGTGCCGGTCGAAGCACATAGGTCAGTCAGCTTACGAGTGTTCGCACTGACAGTGCCGCCGACAATCACCATCACCTCCACCTGGTGGGCCAGCTCAAACGCGGCCTCCTGCCGCTCCACCACCGCGTTGCAAATGGTGTCGCAGACGGTGACTTCGCCCATTCTCCGCCGGAGTTCTTTCACCACCGCCTCCACCCTGGCATAGGGTTGCGTGGTTTGCGCCACCACCCCGACCCGGGGATGAGGTGGCAATGTAGCTGCTTCGGCGGGATTCTCCACCACCAGGGCCTGACCGTTTGTCCAACCCACGATTCCCTGCACTTCCGGGTGTTCCTTCTCGCCGACCACAATAACCTGGTACCCAGACGCGGTGAGATCGCAGGCCAGCTGCTGGGCGCGCCGGACAAAAGGGCAGGTTGCGTCTAACACCCTGAATCCCAGCTCACGGGCTTTTTCCAAAAGCCCCGGTCCCACACCGTGCGAACGAATGATCAACGTCCCCCGCGGCGCGTTCTGAAAGTCGTTAATGACGCTGATCCCCTGCCGGGTGAGAAGGGTTACCACCTGCGGGTTATGGATCAGCGGACCCAGGGTGTAGATTGGGGGCGGCGTTTCCCGGGCTACTTTGAGCGCCAGGTCAATCGCCCGGCGCACGCCGAAACAGAATCCCGCTTTTGTGGCTAACCGAACTTTCATGCTTTCACCTCTCGGCTCCGGAGCAAGGTGCCGATCTCCCCCATGACCCGGCTGCTAACCTCTTCGAGCACCTCCTTTGTGGGTCTTGTCCCGGCGTATTCCGGGAAATACATCGGTTTGCCGATCCTTACCCGGATCTTGCCGAACACCCCCCTGGTGCCAACAAGCGCAACCGGCAGTATGGGAACACCTCCCTTCAGCGCCATCAACGCCGCCCCGTACTGGGGCTTTAAGAGTTCACCGCTCTTGCTCCGGGTGCCCTCGGGGAAAATCCCCACCACCCGTCCCCGGGACAAAAGGTCCAGAGCGGCGCGTATCGCCTCCCGGTCGATCGTTTCCCGACGCACCGGAAACGTGCCCAGAGCCACGATAATCCTTTTCAAAACGGGGATCCGGAACAGTTCGGCCTTGGCCATAAAGTGAATCCTGCGGTGTATGGCGCAGCCGATAACCACCGGATCCCAGTAACTGGTGTGGTTGGCGGCAACCAAGATTCCCCCGGAGGTGGGCAAGTTACCGGCGCCCTCGACTTCCCAGCGTCTGAGAATATACAATACTGCCCGGCACAGGTACCAGGCGAACCGGTAAAACACCTAAATCTCGCCTACCTCCGCGACAATCCTGGCTACAACCTCGTCCACGGTAAGGTCGGAGGTATCGATGACAATGGCGCCAGGCGCTATCCGTAGCGGCGCCACGCTGCGGCTGCTGTCGAGGCGGTCCCGCTCTTCAATTTCCCGCACCAGGTCTTCCAGCTTCACCCGGTATCCCTGCTGGGCCAGTTCCCGCTGGCGCCGGCGCGCCCTCTCCAGGGGCGAGGCCGTAACGAAAAACTTTTTGTCAGCGTCCGGCAAGACCACGGTGCCGATGTCCCGGCCCTCCATAACAACACCGCCTGCGGCGGCCAGCTCGCGCTGCAAAAGGGCCAACAGCTGCCGTACAGACGGTACACGAGCGTAATAGGAAACCTGGCGCGAAACAGCGGGCTGTCTTATCGCCCGGGTCACGTCCTCCCCGTTAAGGTAGACCCTGAACCTCTCCTGGCCCGGCTCGAACTTCAGCTCGGCGTTTCGGACCAGTTCAATTAACTTCTCTTCGTCATCCTCTGGGGAAATACCGCTTCGCATGCCCAGGAGGGTGATCCCCCGGTACATGGCTCCTGTATCGATGTAGGCCAATCCCAAACTATCTGCAACCCTTTTGGCAACCGTGCTCTTACCCGCCCCCGCAGGGCCGTCAATGGCAATGACGCCTCTCCCGATCGCTCCGGCCTCCTTCGCCGACCTCTGAATCCCGGGATTACTTCGACAAACAAACGATATTTCCTCTTTAAATTACTAAAATCGTAGAAAACTGTTTATGCCAAGTCTTTATTATTCTAAACGCACCGAATTTAATGTATCCGTAAACCCGGGGAACGAAACGTTAATACAGGCGGGATCGTCGATCACGGTTTTGCCGGACGCAGCCAAGCCGCCGACCGCAACCGCCATGGCGATCCGGTGGTCCCCATAACTCCGGCACCGTCCCCCCGTCAGGCGGCCCGTACCCCGGATCACCAGGCCGTCCGGCTGTTCGCGGATGTCCGCCCCCAACGCGGCCAATTCCTGCCGCACCGTCGCCAGGCGGTCGGACTCCTTCACCCGCAGTTCCGCAGCGTCCTGGATTACCGTCTCGCCGTCGGCGAACACCGCGGCCACGGCCAGGACAGGGATTTCGTCGATTAGCCGGGGGATCAGAGAACCGTCCACCACCGTACCGCGCAGGGTGCTGCTCCGGACCCGGATGTCGGCAACCGGTTCGCCGCCGGCGGTCCGGGTTTCGCGCACCGTGATTCTGGCCCCCATTCGCGCCAGGACATCAAGCAGGCCGGTACGCGTAGGGTTCACGCCCACACCCCTAAGCAACAGGTCGCTCTCGGGGGTGATCAGCGCGGCGACGATCAGGAAGGCGGCCGAAGAAAGGTCTCCGGGTACGGCGATTTCGCCTCCCCGTAACCGCGGTGCAGGAACGATGGATACGGTGCCGTTTTTCCGTTCAAAAGCCGCCCCGAAGGCCGCCAGCATCCTTTCTGTATGGTCCCGGGTCGGCACGGGCTCGGTGATCCGGGTCGGACCGTCGGCGTAAAGTCCGGCCAGCAGCAATGCCGATTTTACTTGCGCCGAAGCCACCGGCAGCCGGTAGGATATGCCCCGCAATCGACCTCCCGAAACCGCCAGCGGGGCGTACTTGGCACCGTCCCGTCCCATAACCGTCGCGCCCATTTCCGCAAGCGGCGCAGTAACCCGTCCCATGGGGCGCCGCCGTAGGGAGCCATCGCCGGTGAGGACGCTGAAAAAGGGCTGCCCCGCCAGAATTCCGAGCAAAAGGCGCATGGTGGTACCAGAATTGCCGGCGTCCAACACGTCCTGCGGCTCGCTCAATCCGTACAGTCCGCGGCCCCGGATCCGGACCGTGCCCCGGTCGGGGCCGTCGATTTCCACCCCGAGCGCCCGGAAACAGCGCACGGTAGCGAGACAGTCCTCACTGGGCAGAAAATTGGTGGCCACGGTTTCTCCCTCGGCCAGGGAACCCAGCATCACTACCCGGTGCGAGATCGATTTGTCGCCGGGAACACTAACCTCACCACGCAGCCCCCGGGCCGGCGTAATCGTCAGAGACAAGTTCTCACCGTCATTCCCTTTGAAGTGTTCAACGCTTGACCACCGGTATGCCTTTCCAAGCCAGGAGGTCGGCGGCGCGGTCGCGTTCCTGTTCGCTGCTGAAGGCCAGCCGGACCGTACCCCCTTCGCCCTCCCGGACCCGGAGGATCTCAATGTCGGCAATGTTTACTCCGGCTGCGGCCAGGGTGGTAGCCACCGCGGCGATGGTTCCCGGCCGATCCGAGATGGTGATCACAATTTCGTAGAGGTCGTTCAGGAAACCCTTCATTCGGACCGGCAGGCTTTCCCGCCGGCGTTGGGCCTCCCGGAGCCAGTCCTGGAGCCCTCCGGCGTCGCCTTCGTCCAGCACCCGGGCGACAGCGTCCAGTTCCGACCGGAACAAGGTAAGCATCACGCGCAGCATTTCGCGGTTGGCCAAGAAGATGTCCCGCCACATCTCCGGGTTTCCGGCCGCCACCCGGGTGGTGTCCCGGTAGCCGCCGGCGGCTAGGGAAAGTGCCTGTTCCGAACCAGGCACCCGCCCCACCGTGTTCACCAACGTACACGCCAGCAAATGCGGCAGGTGGCTGACGGCGGCCACCGCGCGGTCGTGATCCCGCGGGTCCATCTCGACCACCCGGCAACCCAGTTTGCGGGCCAGGGTACGAAGTTGGTCAAGGGCGTGCGGAGCGGTGCGGGGAGTAGGGGTGAGTACGTAGTAGGCGCCCTCGAACAGGTACCGGTCGGCACCCTGAATGCCGGCTTGTTCCGAACCGGCCATAGGGTGACCGCCCACGAAGTGCACCCCCGGGGGCATAAGTGCTTCCGCGGCGGCGACAATTCCTGCTTTGCAGCTACCCACGTCGGTGACAATGCTCCCCGGCGCCAGGTGCGGCCGCAAGGAACGCAGCACGGCCACCACGCTGCCTACCGGCACGGCGATAATCACCAGGTCGGCCCCGGTTACGCCCCGGGCCGGATCAGTGGCAAAGCAATCTACGGCACCGTGGTTGACGGCTTGCCGAAGCCTGGCCTCGTCGCGCCCGACGCCGATCACCGTGCCGGCCAAGCCGCGCGCCCGCAACCCCATCCCGATGGAGCCTCCGATCAGACCGACGCCGATGATGGTTACCTGGTTAAACACGTTTGCTTCTTCCTTAAATAAGATTTAATAAGGTTTAAAATTTCCGGCCTACCGCCTGGGCGACCGCCGCCATCTGTTTCATGGTCTTAGCGAACTTCTTCGGAGTCAGGGACTGCGCCCCGTCACACAGGGCCTCCAGCGGGTTGGGGTGTACTTCCAGCATTACGCCGTCGGCCCCGGCGGCCACCGCCGCCACCGCCATGGGCGGTACGAACCGGAACTTGCCGATCCCGTGGCTGGGATCAACGATGACCGGTAGGTGCGAAAAGTGTTTAATGATCGGTACGGCCGACAAGTCCAGGGTGTTCCGGGTGTAGGTTTCAAAGGTACGAATTCCGCGTTCGCACAGGATTACGTTCGGGTTGCCCTCACTGAGAATGTACTCCGCGGCCATAAGCCACTCCTCCATCGTGGCCGCGAGACCCCGCTTCAGTAATACCGGCTTGTTGTACCGGCCCACCTCGCGCAACAGATAAAAGTTCTGCATGTTGCGCGTGCCGATCTGGATAATGTCGGCGTACTCGGCCACCAGGGGCAGGGTCCGTGGATCCATGACCTCGGTGACGATCAAGAGCCCGTACTTTTCCCTGGTTTCGGCCAGGAGTTGCAGGCCTTTCTCGGCCAAACCCTGGAAGGAATACGGGGAAGTCCGGGGTTTGTAGGCGCCCCCCCGCAGGATCCGGGCACCGTTTTCCTTGATCTTCTCGGCTACCTCGAACAGCTGTTCCTTGCTCTCCACGGCGCAGGGGCCAGCCATCACCTGAACGGTATCGCCCCCGATCTCAACGTCGCCGATGGTGATCACCGTACCCTCTTCCCGCATAACCCGGCTGGCCAGCTTGTAGGGCTGCATAATGGGGATTACGTTCGCCACGCCCGGCAGCAACTCGATGCCGGCATCACCCAATTGCGTCTCGTCACCGATCGCGCCGATAATGGTACGCTCCACCCCGCGCGAAAGATGAGCCCGGTAGCCCGCGTCTTCTAGTCTTTGCACTACTGTCTCAATCTGTTCTTCGGTCGCATTGTGATCCATCACGATGACCATCTATCACTCATCCTCCTCCAGGACGCTTTCAAGGGCTTGAATAAAACGTTCGTTCTGGTACCGGGTGCCAATGGTCATCCGCATGCGGGTCGGGTAGCCGAAACCACCCCGGACAATCACGCCCCGCCGCAGGAGGCTCTGGAACATTTGTTTTTCGTCCCGTCCAGCATCAAACAGGATGAAATTAGCCTCGGTCGGAACGTAATCGAGCCCCAGGCGGGAAAACTCCCGGTATAGGTACTGTTTCTCGACCCGGTTGAGGTTCCGCAGCTTCGCCACGTGTTCCTGGTCGCCCAAGGCGGCCACCGCCGCCTCTTGGGCCAGGCTGTTCACGTTAAAGGGTTCCCGCACCCGCTCCAGGCAATCCACGATTTCGGGCCGGGCAACGGCGTAGCCGACGCGTAGTCCGGCTAGGCCGTAAATCTTGGAAAACGTGCGCAGTACGACTACGTTGGGATAATCCCTAAGGTAATCCAATCCGTCCGGATACGCCTCGTCTTCAACGTACTCGAAATAAGCCTCGTCCAGGATCACCAGGCAATGGTCGGGCACGAGGGCCAAAAACCGGTCCAGTTCGGGCTTGCGCACTATGGTCCCGGTCGGGTTGTTGGGGTTACAGATGTATATCAGCTTGGTCCGCCGGTTCAATTGAGCGGCCATCGCCTGGAGGTCCAGCGTGTAATCCGCAAGCGGCACCTCCCGCGGCACCGCGTTCATCATCCGGGCCAGCGGTTCGTAACGGGGGAAGCTGGGTACCGGCATAATCACCTCGTCGCCGGGCTCAAGGAAGGCCAGCGAAATCTGCTGCACGATTTCGTTGGAGCCGTTGCCAAGGTGAATCTGCCCGAAGTCGACCCCGTAAAACCCGGCCAGCACCTGGCGCAGGCGGTAACTGCTCCCGTCGGGGTAATAGTGCACTCCGCAGAGCGCCCCCTGCAGCGCCTCGATTACAGTCCTTGAGGGACCAAGCGCGTTTTCATTGGAAGCCAGCTTGATAACCTCCGTAAGGCCGAGTTCCCGCTGCACCTCTTCAATGGGTTTGCCGGGCCGGTAGATGGCCAGATCCAGAATGTTCTTCCGCGCGAGATCAGACAATCGACTCCCTCCCGAGGAGCGGGTCGCCTGGTACCAGATATGACTTCCGGTCTTTGGCAAACCTTCCGCGCCGGGTTTTTAAAATGTTACCACGGCCCCAGAAGACGCGCAACACTAGATTTTTACAAGCGCCCGTTTCAGCCCAAGGACTACCTCCTTTACCACTGATACGGCCTCGTTCTCCCCCGCCCGGCTGATCCGGTCGACGATGGCGCTGCCCACGATCAGGGCGTCGGCGTGCGGCGCCAGCTTCCGGACCTGTTCGGGTTCGGCGATCCCGAAGCCGACGGCCACCGGCAGGTCCGTATGCGCCCGCACCGTCCTGATCACCCCGGCCAGCTTTTCGGAGTAACCGCGCTGGGAGCCGGTTACTCCGGCCAACGAGACACAGTACACAAAGCCCCTGGCCTGGCGCGCGATGGTTGCGATGCGCCGCGGGGTGGAGGTTGGCGCGACCAGGGGAATCAACGCCAAACCCCGGGCGTCGCCCAAATTTCGGAGGCCGCCGGCCTCTTCGACCGGCAGATCCGGGATGATCAACCCGTCGACCCCGGCCCGTACCGCCGCGGACACCAGGGCCTCCGGCCCGAAACTTAAGACCGGGTTGTAGTAACTCATCAGCACCAGGGGAATGTCCGTCTTCCCCCGCACCCCCGCTACCAGCTCCAGAATCCCGGCTAGGTTCACACCCCCTGCCAGAGCGGCCTGGGAAGCCCGCTGGATCACCGGACCGTCGGCCAGCGGGTCGGAGAACGGCACCCCAAGTTCAACCAGGTCGGCCCCGGCTTCCGCCATGCCCAGCACCAGGCGCTCCGTGGTTTCCAGATCGGGATAGCCCGCGGTCACAAAGGGGATCAGCCCCTTTTCACCCCGGTCCCGCAACCGTCGGAAGGCGTGAAAGATCCGTTCGGCGCTCATTGCGGCCCCTCCCGGGCCACAGTTTCCACGTCCTTGTCCCCGCGGCCGGAGAGGTTGACCACAACCGTCGCCGCCCGGGGAAGCGTTCCGGCGAGGCGCACGGCCTCAGCCACGGCATGGGCGCTCTCCAGCGCCGGCAGAATCCCTTCGGTGCGGCCCAACAGCCGAAACGCGTCCAGGGCGTCCTCGTCGCCGGCGGTGGTGAACGACACCCGGGCCACATCCTTGAGGTAGCTAAGTTCGGGCCCAACCCCCGGGTAATCCAGGCCCGCCGAAACCGAGTGTACCGGCGCCACCTGGCCGTGTTCGTCCTGAAGCAGGTAGCTCAGGGAGCCGTGTAGCACTCCGGGGCGGCCCCGGGAAAGGGTAGCGGCGTGCCTTCCGGTTTCCGGACCCAGGCCGCCCGCCTCCACGCCCACTAGCCGGACTTCGCGGTCGGCCAGAAACCCGGAGAAAATGCCCATGGCGTTACTGCCCCCGCCAACACAGGCCACTACGTAGTCCGGCAGCCGGCCGGTGGCTTGAAGGATCTGCTGCCGGGTTTCCCGGCCAATGACCGCCTGGAACTCCCGCACCAGCATGGGGTAGGGATGCGGTCCGGCCACCGAACCGATCAGGTAATAAGTATCCTCAACATTAGTCACCCAGTCGCGGATGGCCTCGTTCATGGCGTCCTTCAAAGTCTTGCTTCCCGTGCTCACCTCCACCACTTCAGCGCCCAAAAGCCGCATCCTAAACACGTTGGGCGCCTGGCGCCGGATATCTTCGGCCCCCATGAAGATGGTGCACGAAAATCCCAGCAGGGCGGCGGCTGTGGCCGTGGCCACGCCGTGCTGCCCGGCTCCCGTTTCGGCAATGAGCCGGCGCTTGCCCATTCTTTGCGCCAGGAGCGCCTGTCCCAAGGTGTTGTTGATCTTATGGGCCCCGGTGTGGTTCAAGTCTTCCCTTTTCAGGTAAATCCGCGCGCCTCCCGCGTAGCGGGTCAGGTTGGCCGCGAAATACAGGGGGCTCGGCCGGCCGACGTAATGCCGGAGATATTGGTTAAACTCCTCTTGAAAGCCATGATCGGACCGGGCATCTAGGTAGGCGGCCAGCAGTTCCTCCAAGACCGACATCAGCACCTCCGGCACGTACCGGCCCCCATACGCCCCAAAATATCCACGTTCGTCTGGTAGCATCACTTTGCCTCCTTGGCCTGGCGCACAAAATTCCTGATCTTATCCGGATCTTTACGTCCTCCGGTTTCCACGCCGCTGGATGCGTCCACCCCGAAGGGCCGGACGGTGGCGATCGCCCGCCGCACGTTGTCAACATCAAGACCGCCCGCCAGAATCAGCGGCCGGGGGAAAGTACGAAAAGCCAACAAATTCCAGTTAAAGGTCTGGCCCGTTCCTCCAGCCCGCCCGGGAACCAGGGTGTCCGCCAACAGGGACCATACCTGGTAGGTGCCGGCCCGTGCCAGCTCATCTCCGCCCGGCGCTATGCTCCCCACCCGAAGGGCTTTGATTACCGGGAGTGCAAACCGGCGGCAGTATTCGGGCGACTCTTGGCCGTGAAACTGTAGGGCGGCCAGCCCGCAGTAACCCGCGATTTGCCGGACCTGCTCCGGATCCTCGTCGACGAATACCCCCACCGTTAGCACCTCCCGGGGCAGCCGGCGAATGATGTGCCGGGCCGTCTCCGGCGCGATCCGCCGCCGGCCGGGCGCGAAAACGAAACCTAGCGCGTCCGCGCCGGCTTCCACCGCCACCAGGGCGGTTTCAAGGTCCAGGATCCCGCAGATTTTGACGAAAATCACCGCTCTCCCTCCTGCGGCGAGATCCCCAGCAGTTCGCGGACGCACGCACCAATGTCCGGCGCTCGCAGCAGCGTCTCCCCCACCAGGGCCGCGTCAATGCCGTGCGCCTCCAGCGTGAGGAGGTCCGCCCGGCTTTTGAGGCCGCTTTCGCTGACCTTCGTAACCTCCGGGGGCAGATAGCCCGCCAGTTTTTCCGTGGTGGCCAGGTCGGTCTCGAAAGTGTGCAGGTCCCGGTTGTTAATCCCGATCATCGCCGCCCCGGAGGTAACGGCGCGTTCCACTTCCCGGATATCGTGCACTTCCACCAGGCACTCCATCCCCAGTTCGGCCGCCAGTTCCCGAAAGTCCCGTAACTCATAGTCGTCCAGCACCGCGACGATCAGCAGCACGGCGTCCGCCCCCAGCACCCGCGCCGCGTAAATCTGGTACTCAGAAACGATAAAATCCTTGTACAACAGTGGTAGTTCTACCGTCTGGCGTACCCAGCGCAGATACTCGGGCCGCCCCCCGAAAAACCGCTGGTCGGTAAGCACCGAAATGGCTACCGCCCCCGCTGCCGCGTAAATTCCAGCGATCCGGACCGGATCAAAGTCGGCGCGGATTAACCCGGCAGACGGGGAGCATCGTTTCAGTTCGGCGATCAGCGCTACCCCGGGCCGCTGGCGCAATGCCCGGCTGAGGCTCCGGGGCGCCGGTCCGACCTCCGCCGCCCGCCGCACGGCCGCCAACGGCACCGTCCGGCGGCAGGTCCGCACTTCCTCAAGTTTGCAGGCGATGATTCGGTTCAGCATGTCCGCACCGCTGGGTAAAATCGATAAGTGCTTCTAACTTCTCCAGGGCCGCACCCGTAGCGAGGGTTTCCGCAGCCAAACCCACGGCTTCGCGCATCGTGCCGGCCCGCCCGGAGGCCAGGAGGGCCAGGGCGGCGTTCAGGACCACCGCGTCCTGGTGTGGGCCGTGTGCGCCCTGCAGAATGCTCAGGGCCAGGGCGGCGTTTTCCGCCGGAGAGCCTCCGGCCAGGGTTTCCACCCCCGCTCGCGCAAACCCCAGTTCGGCCGGATCCAGGATCCCGGGGCGGACCGTGCCGGCGCGGACCTCCCAAACCAGCGACGGCCCCGCCAGGGATACTTCGTCCAACCCACCGGCGCCGTGGACCACGAAGGCCCATTCTACTTCCAGCTCGGCCAGGGCATACGCCACCAGTTCGGCGGTGGTCCGGTCAAACACCCCGAGCACCTGGGCCCCCGGGTTCACGGGGTTAGTCAGCGGCCCCAGAACGTTGAACACGGTCCGGATCCCGATTTCCCGCCGGGGAACGGCCGCGTGGCGCATGGCCGGGTGCAGGCGGGGCGCGAACAAAAAGGCGATCCCAACGGCGTCCAGGCAGGCGCCCATCTCCTGGGGGGTCAGGTCCAGGTTTACCCCCAAATGCCGGAGAACATCGGCGCTCCCGCACCGGCTCGACACCGAGGTGTTACCGTGTTTGGCCACCGGTACACCGGCGCCCGCCACCACGAAAGCCGCCATGGTAGAAATATTGAAGGTCCGGGCACCGTCGCCGCCGGTACCACAGGTGTCGGCCACCAGCTGGTGCCGGGTCGGCACCTGTTCCGCCCGGCGGCGCATGGCCCGGGCGAAGCCGCTGATTTCGGCCGCTGTTTCCCGTTTGACCCGCAGGCCGACCAGCAGGGCACCGATCTGCGCCGCCGTGGCTTTCCCGGTCATGATTTCGGACATCACGGCTTCGGCTTCGTTTTGATCCAGACTCTCCCCGTTAACAACCCGCTGGATTGCTTCCATGATCATCGTGCTTTAATCCCCCCTCCGGCCCGCACCCAGGTCAAGGAAATTTCGCAGCAGCTCCCGTCCCCATTCGGTTAGAATGGACTCGGGGTGAAACTGTACTCCCTCCACCGGGTACCGGCGGTGGCGCAGACCCATGATTTCCCCGTCCGGAGACTGGGCGCTGACTTCCAGGCACGGCGGTAGGCTGGAACGGTCCACCACCAGGGAGTGGTAACGGGTAGCCCGAAACGGCGAAGGCAGGCCCCGAAAAATGGTTCGGCCATCGTGTTCGACGACACACGTCTTTCCGTGCATCAGGGCCCCAGCCCGAATCACCCGGCCGCCAAATGCCCGGCCGATGGCCTGGTGACCCAGGCACACCCCCAGGATGGGAATCCGGCCGGCCAACTGGGTAACCAGCGCCAGTGATATGCCGGCGGTTTCGGGAGTTCCCGGCCCCGGAGAAATCACAACGGCTGCCGGCTGCAAAGCCTCCGCCTCCTGGATGTTGAGGCGGTCGTTGCGCACCACCCGCACCTCTTCACCTAGTTCCTCCAGGTAATGCACCAGGTTATAAGTGAAGGAATCGTAATTGTCGATCATCAGAATCATTCCTGATCCCCCTTTACCGCGCGCAGCAGGGCGGTCGCCTTTTGCAACACTTCCTGGTACTCGCGCTCTGGGTCGGAGTCCGCCACGATGCCGGCGCCCGCCTGCACGTACGCATAGTTGCCGGTGATCACCGCCGTCCGGATGGCGATGCAGGTGTCCAGGTTGCCGGTCAACCCAAGGTAACCCACGGCCCCGGCATAGAGACCGCGCCGGGTCGGTTCCAGTTCCTCGATAATCTCCATGGCCCGCACCTTGGGCGCCCCGCTCACCGTGCCCGCGGGGAACACGGCGCCCAGCGCCTCGAGCGGTGTCCGGCCGCGGTCCAGGGTACCCTGCACTTCGGAGGTCAGGTGCATCACGTGGGAATACCTTTCCACGGCCATGAACTGGCGCACCCGGACCGACCCGGGCCGGCACACCCGCGCGAGATCGTTACGCCCCAGGTCGACCAGCATCAGGTGCTCCGCCCGCTCCTTGGCGTCGGCTTTAAGCTCCTCTTCGTGGGCCAGCTCCGAGGCCGCGTCCCGGCCCCGGGGGCGCGTGCCAGCGATGGGCCGGGTCCGCACCGTGTCCCCCTCCACCCGCACCAACATCTCCGGTGAGGCTCCAACCGCCACTGTCCGGCCGATATCCAGATAGAACAGGTACGGCGAAGGATTGATGTTTCGTAGGCGCCGGTACACGTCAAAAGGCGCGGCCTGGAGTAGGACCCGGAACCGCAGGGACAGAACTACTTGCAGAATTTCTCCCGCGGCGATATATTCCTTCGCCCGGCGGACGGCGGCTTTGAATTCCTCCGGCGTGGTGTTAGCCTGCACCCGATTGCCCCCCGGGAGTTGTTCCGGCCTGGGCGGCGGGTCGTAGGCCGGGGGAACTCCAGCCAGCCGCGCGCGTATCCGGCGGATAAGCGCCACGGCGCGGTCGTATTCCTGCTCCCGACCGCGGTCCACCCTGGTGTTCACCACCACCTTCAGGGTGTGCTGGACGTGGTCGAAGATCAGGACCGTTTCCGGAAACAACAAACTGCAGTCCGGAAGCTTGAGGTCGTCCGGGGCACGGGACGGCAGGTTTTCCAGGTAACGGGCCAGGTCGTAGGCAAAATAGCCCACGGCTCCGCCGAAAAACCGGGGCAAGCCGAGGTCCGGGCAGCGGTACTCCCGGAACCGGGCCGCGAGGATCTTCAATGGCTGCCCCCGCACCGTCTCCTCCACCCCGTCCCGGGTCCGGAAAACCCCCCGACCGTCCTTGAATTCAAAGGTCCACAGCGGGTCAAACCCCAGGAAAGAGTACCGACCTAGGCTTTCGCCGCCCTCCACACTTTCCAGCAGGAAGCAGGGACCGTTGGGCTTAAGCCTTTTGAATACGGAGATGGGTGTTTCCGTATCCGCCACCCACTCGTCGAACACCGGGATCAGGTTGTGAGTGCCCGCCAGGTCGAGGTAGTGTTTGCGGGGCGGAAACGCCAACTTGCCTCACCTCACCCTGAAAAAGAATAACCAGCACTCAGCAGAGTGCCGGTCGTTTTCGTACCAGCCTCGACTCAGCTCGTCAAATCTCCCCTCCGGGTGCAGTCTAAACTTTGCTCAAGCTCTCCTCGTAACCCTATAAAACTATTTACCCTTATATCACACCTATATCACCCCCGCCAAGCCGTTGTCAACTACCGTGATGGTCCAGCATTTTTCTTACCACCTCCGCCTCTTCCTCGCCCAGGACCCGGCTGACCCAGAGATTGTTTTCCACCGTGGATAAATGATAGGGGAGCACCTTTTCCCCGTTGGCATTGAGGAGTACGCGTACGTTGGGGAAAAAGGTGAAGGATTGCGGTGTATCGAGGACGATGCCGATCTCCCCCGAGCTGACTTCAACCAGGGTCCCGGTGGGATAAGCGGCCACGCAGCGCAGGAAGTTGTGGACCAGTTTGACGTCGAACCACCAGTTCCCCGCACCCGCAATCATCTCCAGGGCCTCGTGCGGCAGCACGGCTTTCCGGTAGCACCGGTCAGAGGTCAGGGCGTCGTAGACGTCGGCGATCCCAACCAGTTGGGGCTGGAAACCGATTTCCCGTTCCTTGAGGCCCAGCGGATACCCCTCGCCATTGTACCGTTCGTGGTGGGCATAAGCGATCATGCTGGCCACGCGGTGTTCTTTCAAAATGTCCCGGCCGTACGCGCAGTGCTGTTTGACGTGTTCAAACTCCTCCGCGGTAAGCGCGCCCGGCTTGTTGAGAATATCGGGGTTGACCTTGATCTTGCCCACGTCGTGCAGCAGCGCCCCCAAGGCGAGGTCAAGCAACTGTTCCTTGTGCAGTCCGAAATTGATTCCGGTCAAAACGGCGAGGATGCAGACGTTCACCGAGTGGTGGTACAGGTAAGCCCCTTCGGCGCGAATGTCCACCAGGTTGACTACGGAAAGCGGGTTCTTCAGCAGTTCGGTGACTATACTTTCGGCCATGGTGGCCAGGGCCAGATCGGCGTTCAGTACCCTGGCCTTCGGGGACGAGGGTGCCGTCAGGATTCTGCGGACCTGGGTTATCGCGTCCCGCCGCGTCTTTTCGGAAATGACGTCCCGGATTTCCACGCCGTTTAACAGGTTGTCCTCCACGTAAACGGCGGGAAAACCGATTTCCCCTAGTCTTTCGATGTACCTCCGGGATAGCGTCACGCCAGCGTTTAGGTACACCTCACCTTTGGTACCCAGTACCGGTCTCGCCAGCCGCATTCCCGGCACCAGATAGCTCACCGGAACCTTACGCATTAACTACCTCCATTTTTTGCCAACTCGACCCGGGACACCGCACTCGGAGATGCTAGACTGACTAGGAAGCTTTGTCTTGATCATAAGGACCTCGTCCTCGTCCAGCACCTGGACCACGCGTAACGGCATTTTTCCCGGGTGGGCAGGTCGTGGATTCTGAACGCTGGTCATCCGAACAAATCGGGCCGCAGCGCGGCCGTTTCGCCCAGGTAAACGTGCCGGATCTCGGCCGCGGACCGGGAGGTGTGGACGTGCATCAGGAGGCGCAGGCATCTGGGCATGGCTCCCGGAACATCGATCTCGGTGGCGCATAACAGGGGAATTCGCGTCCAGCCCATTTCCCTGGCCGCCAATGCCGGGAACTCGGCGTTGAGATCAGGGGTAAGGGTAAAAAAGATGCTTACGACATCCTCCACCCGGATATCGTTTTCGCGGACTAAAGCCTCCAGGAGTTCACGGGTGGCCTCCAGGATTGCAGACCGGGTATTTTCCCTGACGGTGTTTGCGCCGCGTATCCCCCGCACGGTAAGCATAACAAACATCCTTCCCAGGAGAGACTACCCTGAAAATGACCCGATTTTTCAGCTCGCGGTGGTGCCACCCCTGGTGGCATGGGCGTCTACCGGGAATACTTTCTTTCGAGCCAACGCTGCAAGGACTTGATCTCTTCGTTGATTCGAAAGAGGAGCCGTTCGACTTCCAGCCGGTTAAGGATCACATTGCCCGGTTCCAGGATTTCAATCCGGCGAAAGTCCTCCCGGGCCACGAACCGAACCAGATCTTCAATGCTGTCCGCCACCACGATAAACTCCGCGGGTGCGTAGGCCACTTCGGTGTTGGTCTGATCGTCGAAGACGGTGTAGGTTTCTCCGCCAAGACTGATATCCTCGATCCGTACTCCCTGAATAGGCACATTTCGGAAAAGGGCGACCTGCTGTTCCCGGTTTTCCTCCGCCACCTTGTCGGTTGGCTTAGACCCGAAAAACAGGCGGCCCGGGCGGGAAACCCCCTTAAAGTCAAGACGTATCTTCACTCTTAGTTCCGCTTCAACCTGATCGTTACCCGTCTGGGTCCGTACCAACGGGGCGTCCCCCCTATACCGTGTTTTCTTAAGTTTTTAGCTATTCTAGTCGGTTAGATGGAAATCCTGCAAACTCCTACGACAGCTGCGCCAATTCACGCAGCCGGCGCACCTCTCCGGCTTGGAGTCGGCGGTACTGCCCGGGTCGGAGCCCGCCCAGCTCCAGGTTGGCCACCGCGGTGCGTTTCAACCGCTTCACCTCAAAGCCGAGCGCGGCCCACATCCGCCGCACCTGCCGGTTGCGGCCTTCGTGCATAGTTATTTCCACCAGGGCGCTGTGTTTGCCGCTACGGAGCAGCCGCACCCGGCAGGGCGCGGTAGGTCCGTCCTCCAGGACAATTCCCGCGGCGATCCGCCGGAGAGTGTCTGGATCCGGCGTGCGGTCCAGGGTTACCAGGTAGGTCTTGGAGATTTTGAACCGGGGATGCGTTAGCCGGTAGGCCAACTCGCCATCATTGGTGAGCAGGAGCAGTCCTTCCGAATCGTAGTCCAGTCGGCCGACGGGGAAAAGCCGCTGCGGTACTTTACGAACCAGGTCGGTGACTTTCCGCCGCCCCCGGGGATCGTGCACCGTGGTCACGTACCCGCGGGGCTTGTACACCATCACGTAGGTCTTGTCCTCCAGCCGTACGGCCCGCCCGTCAACCTCCACCCGGTCCCGGGCCGGGTTCACCGTGGTGCCAAGTTCCCGCACCACGCAGCCGTTGACCTGCACCCGGCCCGCGCGAATCAAATCCTCGCAGCGGCGACGCGAGGCGATGCCGGCCTCGGCCAGGTATTTTTGCAATCTCAGCAAGCGCGACACCCCCGGCAGTTTTCTTTGCGTAGAATTTTACCCGCCCGGGTGCCATCTTAGCTAGACTCTGCCGAAAAACGCCACTAGGTAAGCGCCGGGGCCTCATTTGAAAATGGCGGTTACGACCAGGATCGAGGCCAGCAGGGTGGTCAGGTCGGCGGTCAGCCCCGACGCGACCGCGTAGCGGTATTTCCTGATCCCCACGGCGCCGAAGTACAGGGTCAGGACGTAGAAGGTGGTGTCGCTGGACCCCTGCGCCGTTGAAACCAGCAGCCCGATGAAGCTGTCGGGGCCGTGTTCCTCGATGAGTTCGGTGGCGATCCCCAAAGCGGCGCCACCGGACAGGGGACGCATGAGGGCGTGCGGCAGAATCTCGGGCGGTGCGCCAAAACAGGTGAGCAGCGGCCCGATCGCCCCGACGAAGATGTCCATGGCGCCGGAAGCCCGGAAAATGTTGATCGCCACGATCATGGCCACCAGGTAGGGGATGATTTTCACCGCCATGCCGAAGCCCTGCTCAGCACCCTCGACGAATGCTTCAAAAACGCGAACGCCGCGGATGGTACCCGCCAGCAGCACCACCACCAGGAAAACCGGGATCGCCCACTTGGAGAGCGCGCTGACCACTTCTAGCATAGCTACTTACCTCGCGCTCGATAAACACCGCGCAGAAAACGGTCCACCAGGACGGCCGCCGTCATGCCGCAGGCGGTGGCAAGAATGGTGGGGCCCACCACGGCCGTGGGATCAGTCGAACCGTAAAACGCCCGGATACCAATGATGGTGGACGGGATCAGGGTCAGGCAGGCGGTGTTCAGGGCCAGGAAGGTGCACATGGCGTCCGAGGCACGGTCCGGGTAAGGGTTCAGTTTTTGTAGTTCGCGCATGGCGATCAAGCCCATTGGCGTCGCCGCGCTTCCCAACCCCAGCACGTTGGCGCTGAGATTCATCACGATCGCCCCCACCGCGGGGTGGTCCTTGGGTACGCTCGGAAACAGGACCCGAACCAGCGGGCGCACCAGAAAGGCTAACCCCCGGATCAGTCCGGCCTGCTCGGCGATTTTCACGATCCCCAGCCAGAAAGCCATGATCGCGATCAGTCCAAACGCCGTTTTTACCGCAGTCTGGGCGCCTTCCAGGGCGGCCCTGGTCACCACGTCGATCTGCCCGTTGACGGCGGCGGTGAAGATGCCCAAGAGTATCAGCGAGAGCCACACATGATTAACCACCTGTGATCCCTCTTCCCTTGTCAATTAACGAATTACTATGAAAAGGGGAAAACAGGTAGAACCGGGGGCGTCCCCGGTGGAAGCAACTGAAACCGATTCTCTTGAAGGCCGCACCTAGTGCTTTTCCCGATCCGACCGCTGCAAATAGGCGTCAATCTTTTCCAGTACCTGCGGCGCCAAGTCGATCAACCGGTCGGCAATGACGTTGGCATCCACCGGAAGCAGCCGCACCTGTCCGGCACTGATCACCAGAAATCCCACGGGTTGCACTGAAACTCCGGCGCCGCTGCCGCCCCCAAACGGATAGACGCTTTCATCGCTGCCCTTGTTGATTTCAAACTCGCCGCCCCCGGCGGCAAACCCCAGGGCAACCCGGGAAACCGGAATGACCACGGTACCGTCAGGTGTTTCCACTGGGTCTCCCACCACGGTATTAACGTCAACCATTTCCTTGATGCTTTCCATTGCCGTCTTCATAAGGCCTTCGATCGGATGCTGCTCCAAGCCCAAGGAATAACGCCCCCCATTTCGTGCAGCCTTTTCAGTGCTGCGGTCATAATATGGCCGATCTGGACGGCAAATATGCAAGGTCCAACTGCGGCCGTCATCTATTATCTGGCCCAGATCGCTTTCAGAACCGCGACCATGAAATCACCGACCCGGATCTGAAAGATGCAGTCTAGGAAAGTGTTCAGCCGGTGCTCTTGGTAATTGGGCCGCACGGCCAGGTCGGGCTTGCTCAGCGGCACGGTGTGGGCAAATAATCCGGTGACCAGGCTGCTTTTCAAAGCCCAGGCGATTCCCGTGGCCAGGCCGGTACGGTGCGCTTCACCGAGCCCAATTTCACTGTACCAGCGAAATCGCCTGATCCGGGTACGGCCGGCCAGATACCACAGGGCAAAAGCGTACCGCCCGTATCTGCGGTAGAATTCCAACAGGAAGGACACGGAAGCACGAATTTCTTGCGGGATGTTGAAGGAAACCGTTTCCGGGCGGCCGAATGCGGTCTTCAGTCTGATTTCGGGACCGGTGGTACGGACCAGGAGATCGACCAGCGGCACGTCGACCGAGTAGCGCAGGTATTTAAGCCAGGCAACCGTGAAGGTGATCCGGTCGTCCTCGCCCCGGCGCAGCAACCGGAAATGCACCGTAACGGAAGAAAGGAACACCAATACCAGCGCTAGTACTGTTGCGGTGATAACCAGGGCTGCCGTCATCCAAGGGTTCTCCTCCGGGCAGGTGCGTCCCGCATTCTACCATTTTCCCGCAGTTTTCCCGAAAATAAGAAAAAAAATTGATTTAGATTTGGACGGCCTGGCGGACCCGACGCATGGTCTCGCGGGCCGCGGCTGCCGCCTTTTCCTGCCCGTGCGCCATCACGTCGTCCAAGTAACCCGGCTCGGCCAGGATCTCCGCCCGGCGTTGCCGGATGGGCTCCAGGTAAGCATTCAGACTCTCAGCCAGCCGGGCCTTGCAGGCCACGCAGCCGATACGCCCCTCCCGGCAGGCTACGGTGATTTCGTCCACCAGGTCCCGGTTGTAAAGCGTCTGGTAAGTGTAAACGTTGCATATCTCGGGATTACCGGGATCGTTTTTCCGGATGCGCCCCGGATCGGTGATCATCATCCGTACTCGTTTTTCAACGGTTTCCCGCGCCGCGCCCAGGCTGATTTCGTTTCCGTAACTCTTGCTCATCTTTCGACCGTCCACCCCAGGAAGCAGCGCCGTGTCGGCCAACAGCGCCTGGGGCTCAGGGAACACGGGTTTGTACAGATGATTGAAGCGGCGGGCCACCTCCCGGCACAGTTCCAGGTGCGGCAGCTGGTCCTGCCCCACCGGCACGGCGTCGGCCCGGTAAATCAGGATATCCGCCGCCTGTAACAGGGGATACCCCAGAAAACCGTAGGTGGCGATATCCTTGCCCCGCGCCGCCAATTGCTGCACCTGGTCCTTGTAGGTGGGTACCCGTTCCAGCCAGGACAGCGGGGTGATCATCGAAAACAAAAGGAGTAGTTCGGCGTGCTCCAGCACCTGGGACTGGACGAACACCGTGCTCCGTTCCGGATCAATGCCGACGGCCAGCCAGTCGGCCAGCATTTCCCGCGTGTTCACCCGGATCGAGGCCGTTTCGTCGAAAGCGGTGGTCAGGGCGTGCCAGTCGGCGACGAAGAAAAAGCACTCGTTTTCCTCCTGCAGTTTCAGCCAGTTGGACAGAACGCTTAAGTGTCCGATGTGCAGTTTGCCGCTGGGCCGCATTCCGCTGAGGACGCGCATTCTTTCATCCTTTCAGCAATGTAATGCTGGGCGTTAGGGAGTTCGCGCTGTCAGAACAACAAGAACCTGGCGATACCTACCGCCACCTTATCGAACAGGAAAGCATGCGCCGGCATGATCACCAATTGCCAGAGCTTCCCGATGGCCCCAGTGAACACCAGGACCAATAAAATAATGATACCATACTGTTCAAGGCTGTAAAGCCAGGTCTGCCGTCCCGGTAGAAGGCCGGCCAGAATTTTCGATCCGTCCAGCGGTGGAATCGGCAACAAGTTGAAAAACGCCAGGATCAGGTTTACCAGAACAACTGCCTGGAGCACGCTCCCCAGAGGTGACTCCAGACCCGCCATTCCGTGAATGCCCATCACCACGCCCAGGATAACGGCACCGGCGAACGCCAGCACCAGGTTAGCGCCCGGGCCGGCCAGGGAAACCACCATCATCCCCTGCTTCATGTCCCCCCGGAAGTTCAGCGGGTTGACCGGCACCGGCTTCGCCCAGCCGAAACCCACCACGAACAGGAGCAGGGTACCGATCGGGTCGAGGTGCCGAATGGGGTTGAGTGTCAGGCGGCCCGCCAAGCGGGCGGTGTGGTCTCCCAGCCGCAGAGCCATCCAACCGTGCGCGTACTCGTGAAAGGTCAAGGCGATCAGAACAGCCGGTATCCAGCTCAGAATCCGGTCTGCCGATAATTCCAGCACGTCAGCATCCTCCCTCCCAGTCAGCTAGGAAGTCCCCGGCCACGGCCAACTCCTCTTCCCGAGTTCGCGCCTTGCCTTTCAGTTTCGCCAGCCAGACGACCTCCAACGCCTTGTTAAACTGCGGTCCGGCCTGGTAACCCCGACCTCTTATATCTTTGCCCGTTATTACCGGTTTATGTTTGTAGAGGGTGTACAGTGCCTCCCGGAACCGGTTCTGCCAGGCTTCCTTCTCCAGCATCACCAACACAATCGGGTAGGCTTCCCGTGGTAAAGGCACCAGGGTTTGGGCCAACTCCACCGCCGGAAGGGGATCGGGCGCGGACAGTCTGGCCACCGCCGCCCGCCACCGGACAATGGCGTTGAGGATTTTGTCGGTTTGCTTTTTTCCCAGATGGTAGGATTTGCAAAGCTCCTCCACCATCACCAGGTTCATCCAGTGCAGGATGGCCATAAAGTAGCAAAGCCACGGCTCGGCCGGCTGCGGTATCCTCCAAGACGCCAGTGTTTTCATTGCCCCGGGAATCCTAGCGACCACCGGCTGGATTTCCCAGTACAGCACCTCGGGGAAAAGGAGCGGCCACAGGTTCAACTGGGCCAAACGCGCCAGCATCGCCGGCGCCCGCCGTTCACTTAGCATCAGCCGGAACTCGCTCCAGATCCTTTCCCCGGACGCCCGGGCCAAAAGTTTGTCCCCTACCGCTTCCCGGATCAGCTTCAGTGTCTCCCGCTCGATACTGAACCCGTATTTCCGCTCCAGCCGCACCGCCCGCAGGAGCCGAACCGGGTCCTCCTCGAAACTCATACTGTGCAGCGCCCGTACCAGTCCGTGGTGCAGGTCGTCCCGACCCCCGAAGTAGTCCACCACTTCCCCGAACCGGTCGGGGTTTACGGCCACGGCCACGGCGTTGATGGTGAAGTCCCGGCGGTACAGCTCGTGCCGCAGAGGTGAATTCTGGGTGTCAGGCAGCACCGCGCCGTATTCCAGAAACCCGGTACGGGACGTAGCCACCCTCACCATCTGCCCGTCCGGAGTGGCGATGACGAAGGAATGCCGTCCACTGCTAGGCGGACGTAACCGCCCCCCGAGCCGCCGGGCCAGTTCCTCGGCGAACACCGGCCCGTTCCCCTCCACCACTAGTTCCGGGTTGCCGGCGGGAAAACCGAGGAAAACATCGCACACCATTCCCCCCGCCAAGTATACCGCACAGCCCGTTTCTGAACCAATCTCCCCGGCGGCGGTGATTATAGCCAAGTCCCCCGGCTTCAGGTTCCGCCGCAACAGTTCGGCCGCGTCCCGGCAGGAGGCCGGTCTCCTGGTTCTTACGTACAGCGTGGAAAACCGCGGTTTGAACTGGGGATGAAGCGTCTTCAGCACATCGGTCCGGGAGACGATCCCGACCAGGTGCCCGTTCTGTACCACCGGCAGGCGACCGACATTGTTCTCGATCAGCAGAGTTTGCACCTCGGTAACCGGCGTATCCTGGGACACGGTTAACACGTTCCGGCTCATGTAGGCCTTGACCGGAGCATGCCCCAAGTTGTGGCGCAGCGCCTTTTCCACGTCCCGCCGGGAAATCACACCCACCAGATCGCCGCCTGCCACCACTGGCAGGCCCCGGTGGCCGTAACGCAACATAATCCGGTTAGCCTCGTCGATGGAAATTTCCGGGGTTACGGTCTTCACCGGCGAGGTCATAATGTCTCCGGCCAGCAGGGGCGGTCGCACCATTCCCTGCGCCACCCCGAGCAGTTCAGCAGCGATCCCCTCCACGTCGGCATTTTTAACGGTGGCGGAAGCAGCCGCATGGTGCCCGCCCCCGCCAAAACGGGTGAGGATATCCTTCACGTTCACTTCGGGGAGGGTGCTGCGGCCCACGATATGCGTCCGGTCGTCCATGACAACTACGCAAAACACGGCGTCGGAGCGTTCGATCTCGGCCAGGTGATGGGTCAGAAGTGCCAACCCGCTAACGAACTCCTCGGCTCGGGTTCGGGCAATTAGGATGCGGGCCCCATTGATGAAATGCCGCTCCGCAGAGATCAGCAAATCGCGCAACAGGTTCTTTTGTTCGTTAGTCAGGGGGCGGCTGAGAAAGTTGGAAACCACTCCCAGGTTCGCCCCCTGGGCCAAAAGATAGGCCACTGCCTCCGCATCCCGGTCAGTGGTGCTGCTGAACACCAGGCACCCGGTATCGGCGTAAATGCCCAGGGCCAGGATGGTGGACTCAAACGGGGTAAGCAGGATATCGCGCCTCTTGATCTC
Organism: Candidatus Desulfopertinax cowenii; assembly: GCA_001899445.1. Lineage (GTDB taxonomy): Bacteria > Bacillota > Desulfotomaculia > Desulfotomaculales > Desulforudaceae > Desulfopertinax > Desulfopertinax cowenii. The sequence continues at coordinate 84,034 of MPOA01000006.1, forward strand.
CTCGACCAGCAGCGTGGTGGCGGCACCCAGCGGTTCCACCACTTCGAGGCTGCCCTTGAGGTCACCCTCTACCCGGGGGTGATGGTCGTAAATGTGCACCTGAAGCCGGGTGTTCTTCAGAACGTCGGCCAGGCGCCCAAGGCGGCGCGGCTGCATGGTGTCGACCACGACCAGAAGGTCTACCTCGGAAAGATTCAGCTCGCTCGGTTTGCGGATCTCCAGTACATCCCGGTGCAGCGCCACGAACTCCTCAACGTTCCGCGCCATCTTACCCGAAAGGACCAGCTCGGCTCCCGGATAAAGCTTCTGAGCGGCCACCATGGCGGCCAGGCCGTCAAAGTCGGTGTTCGTGTGGGTTGTGATTACTTTCACTTGAATCACTACTAGCAAGTATTAGGTCATTGTATCCCGCAACCGCGCGGGCACGAGGTCGTTACGGATCAGGTCGGCGTAGCTTTCCCGGCGCACAATCAACTCTGCCTGGCCGTCCCGGACCAGGACCATGGCCGGGCGCGGAAAGCGGTTATAGTTGCCGGCCATGGAATAAGTGTACGCTCCGGTACAGGAAACGGCCACGATGTCCCCCGTCTTCAGGGCCGGAAGTTCGGCATCCCAGATCAGCATATCCCCGGATTCGCAGCAGCGGCCGGCCAGGGATACGGTGACGTCCGCTTCACGGCCGGCCTTGATAGCCACGCAGGCTTCGTACCGCGCCCCGTAAAGAGCCGGACGCGGGTTGTCGCCCATCCCGCCGTCCACCGCCACGTAGGTGCGCACCCCCGGGATCTCTTTAATGGTGCCCACCGTGTATAGCGTGGTGCCCGCGGGCCCCGCGATGGAACGTCCCGGTTCAACCGTCACTTCGGGAACGGGCAGATCCCGATCTCCCGCCGCTTCGGCGACCGCCCCGAAGATGGTTTCCGCCAGGCTCTCTACGGCGGGCGGATCATCCCCGGCGGTGTAGTATATCCCCAGGCCGCCACCCAGGTTAAGTTCCTCGATAGTCCATCCCGTTTCGTCCCGCGCTTCGCGGGCAAACCGCATCAGGATACGGGCGGCGTCGGCGTAAGGCTCCAATTCGAAGATCTGAGAGCCGATATGACAGTGCAGCCCACGTAAGCGCACACCCGGCAGTTCCACGCTGCGGCGCACACCTTCCAGGGCCTGGCCGTTGGGAATCACCAGCCCGAACTTGGAATCGATCTGGCCCGTCCGGATGTATTCGTGGGTGTGCGCTTCGATCCCGGGGGTCAACCGCAGCAGGATGTCGGCCTCCGTCCCGAGTTCGGCGACGATCCGGCCAAGTAGTTCCAGTTCGTCGAGATTGTCGACCACGATCCGGCGGACGCCGGCCTCCAGGGCCGTGCGGAGTTCCGCCGGGGATTTGTTATTGCCGTGCACGTAAATCCGCGAGGCCGGGAAACGGGCCTGAAGGGCCGTGTAAAGTTCCCCGCCGGACACGACGTCCAGCCCCAGCCCCTCCTCGTCCAGCAGCCGGCAAACGGCCAGGGTGAGGAGGGCCTTACCGGCATAAAGCACGCGGCCATTGCCCCTGGCGAACGCACGCCGATAGGCCCGGCAGTTTTCCCGAAACAGTTCCTCGTCCAACACGTACAGCGGAGTGCCGAAGACCCGGGCGAGCTCAACAGTGTCGCAACCCCCGATCTCCAGGTGTCCCTTGTCGTTGATTCGCATGGTTCCGTGAAATCTCATTACAGCCTCCTAGGGCACAACCGGTAGTTAACTAGATTTTGCTGAAAAAGTCTATTTCCACACCGTTTGCGGTGCTGAGGTATTATCTCCGGTCACTGTGTCCGCGCTAAGGAATGAACTCGCTCGCCTCGGGCGGCGCCTAAACTCGCCCGCTTCGCGGTCTCAAACAGTCGGCCGCCGCTTTTCCTCGGCTTCGCTCGTTCTTTGAATAAGCTCCCAATGTGACCTCCGATAATCCCCAGCACAACAGACTGACTTTTTCAACGGAATCTAACTATTGAATTTAAGGATGCTCCCGATAAATCATACCTGCGGGAGCCCGGCCAGCGCTTTCTGCAGCTCATCCTCCGGGAGCGGGTAATCCTCCAGTTCACCGGCAAGGTAGTTGTCGTAGGCCGCCAGGTCAAAGTGACCGTGACCGCTGAAAGCGAACACAATGGTCTTTCGCTCGCCGGCCTCGCGGCAGGCGATGGCCTGTTCGACGGCGCAAGCGACCGCGTGGGCCGTTTCCGGGGCCGGAACGATGCCCTCATTACGGGCGAACAAGATGGCGCTCTCGAACACCTTTTTCTGCCCGTAGGCTACGGGTTCAATGAAGCCATCCTTGGTTGCCTGGCACAAAAGCGGCGCGTCGCCGTGGTAACGCAGGCCCCCGGCGTGGATTCCAGGCGGCATGAAGTCCTTGCCCAAAGTGTACATGTAAATCAACGGCGTCAGCCCGGCCACGTCGCCGAAGTCGTACGCCAGTTTGCCCCGGGTGAGGGTGGGGCAGGCGGTGGGTTCGACCGCGATCAGGCGGGTCTTGGTACCTTTGTTAATCATATCGTCGAGAAACGGAAAGGCAAAGCCCGAAAAGTTGCTTCCTCCGCCGCAGCACCCGATGGCGATGTCGGCTTGTTCGCCGGCCTTGGCCAGCTGCGCCTTGGTTTCCAGGCCGATAATCGTCTGGTGCAGCAGCACGTGGTTCAGCACGCTGCCCAGCGCGTAGTTGGTGTCGGGACGGTGGACGGCGTCTTCCACCGCTTCGCTGATCGCCAGGCCCAGGCTGCCTGGCGAATCGGGATTGGCAGCCAACGCCCGGCGGCCCGACTCCGTGCGGTCACTGGGGCTCGGGATCACCTCGCCGCCGAAAATCTGCATGAGCGAACGGCGGTAGGGCTTTTGCTGATAACTAACCTTGACCATGTACACGGTACACTCCAGCCCAAAAAACTGGCAGGCCATGGACAAGGCGCTACCCCACTGGCCGGCGCCAGTTTCGGTGGCCAGTCTCTTGATGCCCTCGACTTTGTTGTAGTAGGCCTGCGGCACGGCAGTATTCAGCTTGTGGCTGCCCGCCGGGCTGACCCCTTCATACTTGAAATAAATACGTGCCGGCGTGTCAAGAGCCTTCTCCAGCCGCCGGGCGCGGATCAGGGGCGATGGTCTCCAAAGACGGTAGATCTCTCTGATCTCGTCGGGGATGGGGATCCATTTCTCGGTGGAAGCCTCTTGTTTGATCAGTTCCATGGGGAAAATCGAGGCCAGATCTTCCGGTCCGACCGGTTGCTTGGTGACCGGGTGCAGGGGTGGTTTCGGCAGATTGGGCAGGTCAGCCTGGACGTTATACCAGGCTTCAGGCATCTCGGCTTCCGACAGCAGGATTTTTGTTTCGTTCACTGATCTCCGCTCCTCTCGAAAAAACTCATAACCATTTTACTAAGTCTGACACGCTTCCGCAAGGGTGCCCCCCTGTCTCTTTTATTGCCGCAAAAGCCAGCGTGTTCAGTCCCGTTTCCACCGGCGCCGCCGGGAGCGTCCGCCATCTGGCACCCCCCGGGTCTTGCGGACCGGGGCGAGGCGCGGCCGCGGCTGGTGCACCCGCTCCCGTGGTTTCAGGATCTCCGGCCGCAGGTGATGCAGCGGGACCGGCGGGCGGATAAGCATGGATTTGAGTGCCGGCCAGTTGAAGGGCACCAGCGGCCACAGGTAGGGCACGCCGAACGATCTGGTGCGGTACAGGTAGATGAACCAGATGAGCACCCCGGCCGCGAATCCGCCGGCCCCGAACAGGCCAACCATGAGCAGCAGGAAAAACCGGGACAGGCGGTTGGCTAGCGCCAATTCCTGGCTTGGGGTCAGGAACTGGCCGATGTACGCGATCACCGAGTAGAGGATCACCTCGGGAGCGAAAAGCCCAATCTGTACCGCGATATCCCCGACCAGCACCGCCGCGATGATTCCCAGGGCGGTGGCGATCGCCGAGGGCGTGTGAATGGTGGAAAGCCTGATCATTTCAATTGCTATTTCCGCCAGGACAAACTGCAGAAACAGCGGCACCCGACCCACCTCTTCCGGGCCGATGAACCGCAGGGCGGGAGGCAAAAGTTCCGGTTGCAGGGAAACCATCAGCCAGGCGGGCAGGACGAACAGCGAGGTCGCCATGCCCAGGTAGCGCACCCAGCGCACGAACACCCCCATCGCCGGATTCTGCCGGAACTCTTCGGCGTGCTGCAGGTGGTGGAAGATGGTGACGGGTAAGATCATCACGCTGGGCGAGGTATCCACCAGCACCACCACGTTACCCTCCAGCAGATGGGCGGCGACCACATCCGGCCGCTCAGTGTAGCGCACCCTGGGGTACGGATTCCACGCGCTGCCCGGGGTGATCAGTTCTTCCAGGGATTTCTCGGCCATGGGGATGCCGTCGATGTTGATCTTCCGGATCTTCTCCTTGACGCTTTCCACCAGGTCCGGATTGGCGATATCCGCGATGTACGCCACCACAATGTCGCTTTTGGACCGGGTTCCGGCCTGGAGAATCTCCATCCGGAGCTGGGGGTCGCGGAGCCGACGCCGGATCAGGGCAGTGTTGTATACCAGGGTCTCGGTGAACCCATCACGGGAACCGCGGACCACCTTCTCCAGGTCTGGCTCCTCAGGGTCGCGGGCCGGATAGGTACGCACGTCCAGCATGATCGCCTGGTCGTGGCCGTCCATGAGAAAGGCCAGCTGCCCGGACAGTACCTGGTTAACGATTTCATCGTAGGTGTCGGCGGTTTCGACCTCGATGAAGCTCAGGTAGCGGTGCAACACCTTGGGAAAGGTGTCAAAATGCAGGTTTTCTTTTTCCGCCAAGCTCAGGCCCCGTAAGACGTCGGCCATCATTGCGTCGTCGACTAGTCCGTCCACAAAGAACAGGACCGCTCTTTCTTGGTCGAATTCGATCTTCCGCTTGAGCACGTCGAAGTTAGTTTCGACTCCGAGCTGCCGGTCCAATTCCCGAATGTTGTCGTTCAGCCGCTTGGCCAGCCTTTCGCCCATCCGCGGCACAACTTTCTATCCTTTCGGCCGGAACAGAATCGCAAAAAAGTAGCCGAACACGACGGCGGCCGTGATGCCGGCGGCTGCAGCTTCCAGCGGGCCGGCGAACACCCCGAGCAGGCCGTCCCTTTCCACGCCCCGGATGGCACCCTGGGTCAGAGTGTGTCCGAACCCACTCAGGGGCACCAGGGCCCCCGCGCCAGCCAGTTCAACAAGTGGCTGGTACAGCCCGAACGCCGACAGAATCGCCCCCGCCGTGACAAAGCCCACCAGGATGTGGGCTGGCGTTACCTTGTAGCTGGTTAGATCCATGAGCAGTTGGCCGATTACGCAGATCAGGCCACCCACCACGAATGACATTACAAAAATCACTTGCTCCGGTGCCTCCCGCTAGCGCCGTTCAATAACGGCAGCGTGCCCGATGCCCGGGATGGTTTCCCCTTGCTTGGGTGAATCGGCGTTCAACAGGGCGCCAGTGCCCACCCCGAGCACACGCTGCAGTTTTCCGGCCTGGATTTGTTGGAGTATATAACCGGCGGTAACCACGGCAGAGCACGCGCAGCCGCTGCCCCCGGCGTGGGTGTCTTGTTTCTGTGGATCGTAGATGAGGATCCCGCAGTCGGTGAACCGGTCCGCCAAGTCGAACCCGTGGTCCTTCAAGAGCTCCTCGGCCAGGTCTCGGCCAATGATACCCAGGTCGCCGGTAACTACCAGGTCGTATTCTTTGGGTCCGCGCCCCGTGTCCAGCAGGTGCCGGACGATGGTGTCCGTGGCAGCCGGGGCCATGGCCGCGCCGAAGTTGGACGGATCGCCTTGGCCCAAGTCGATTGCCTTGCCAATAGTAGCGTGAGTGACCACCGGGCCGCTTCCACCCGCCGCCAGCACCACCGCCCCGGCACCGGTCACAGTCCAGGACTGGGTCAGCGGGCGCTGCACCCCTTGCTCCGTGGGGAATCGGAACTGCTTTTCGGCCGTACAGCAGTGTGACGAAACCGCCACCACCACCCGTTCCGCGAAACCGCCGTCGATCAGTACCGCCCCCACGGTGATTCCCTCGTAGAAGGTGGAACAGGCGCCGTACAGGCCCAGGTAAGGCATCCCCAGGTCGCGGGCCGCCAGCGCCGAGGCTTCGGTCTGGTTTTCCAGGTCCCCGGCCAGAAAGAAGTCCACCTGTTGCGGACTCAGGTTCGCCTTCTGCAGCGCAATTTGCACTGCGTCCTCCAACAGGCGCCGCTCGGCGCGCTCCCAGGACTTCTCCCCGTGGTAGGGGTCGTCGATGACGCGGTCAAAAGTTTTCCCCAGCGGCCCCTCCGCCTCCTTGGAGCCGACCACGGCCCCACTGGCGATAATGGCCGGTGGGTTTTGAAAGAACACCGTTTGCTGTCCCAGTTTCTTGGCGGCAGGCATTGCGTTTCCTCCGGCAGAACTTGTCGTGGAACGGTACGCGGTATTCCGGCTGCTGATTTCATTATGTGTCGCCCGGGGCACAGAGTGCGCGGTTTCCATTATCTGAACAGAAAGTAGAACAGCCCGGCAAGCCAGGCCACCACGAGCCCGAAAACCAGCACGGGGCCGGCGATGGTGAAAAGCCGCGCCCCCACTCCGAGAACCAAGCCTTCCGTCCGGGCCTCCATGGCCTGCGCCACCATGGCGTTGGCGAAACCGGTGATGGGTACGATCACTCCGGCACCGGCATATTTGGCGATATCGTCGAACACGCCCAATCCGGTCAGCAGAGCAGCGCTAAAAATTAGCACCACAGCGGTCATGGCTCCAGCTTCCAGTACCGGGAGTCCTAAGGCCAGGAACAGGGTGAGCAATCCCTGGCCGATGGTGGCGATCAACCCGCCTACTAGGAAAGCCCACACCACGTTCACCAATACGTTGGGCTTGGGACTGATCCCGTCAACGAAGTCCCGGTACTGTTTGCGCTGCATTCCCGCGGGCTTGGTAAAGTCTACCCGCAAGATCCGGCACCTCCCTTCCGGAGGGTTCTTCCGCACGACAACGGCTACTCCACATACACAACCTTCACATTGGCCTTGTACTCGGTTAGCCGTCCGTTTTCCACTTTGCCCGTCATGTTGATCACTTCGACCCCGGTGATATTACCCAGCTTCTGGGCCGCTTCCCCAACGGCGGTGCTCACCGCGTCCTTCCAGCTGTCCTTGGATTCGCCAACCAGCTCGGCCACCTTTACATGCATTCGGCTCCCTCCTTCCGCGAATTCTTGGGCTCAATAATCCAAAGCCAGCTATATTATGCCGGCGGGCGCGCCGGTTTATACCCGGCCGGCACTCTTCAGGAATCCTGCTGGGCTAGGATTTTCAGTTTCTTCAGCGCTTCTCTCTCCAACCGGGATACCTGCACCTGAGAAAGTCCCAGGTTTTTGGCCACCTCAGCCTGGGTTTTGTCTTCAAAAAAACGCCAGGTTAGGATCCGCCGGTCGCGTTCCGGCAGATTCTCCAGAAGCTCCAGAAGCGCGATCCGCTCCACCCAGGTGCTCTCACTCTCCTCCTTGTTCTGAACCTGGTCCAAGACCAGGATGGCGTCACCCTCGTCCTGGTGTACCACTTCGTAGAGCGAGGTGGGGGACTGAGCAGCTTCCAACGCGCTCACCAGTTCCTCCCGCGGGATGCCCAGTTCCTCGGACAGTTCTCCAATCGTCGGTTCGCGGTCCAACCGGTCCTGGAGCTGCTCCCGGGCGTTCTGGGCCTTCCAGGCCAGTTCTTTCAGGGAACGGCTCACTCTGATGGGGGTGTCGTCCCTTAGATGCCGCCGTATTTCCCCGATGATCATGGGAACGGCGTAGGTGGAAAACTTGACCTTGAACCGAAGGTCGAACTTGTCTATCGCCTTCATGAGCCCGATGCAGCCGATCTGAAACAGGTCTTCGGGATCGTAACCCCGCCCCTCGAACCTCCGGATGACGTTGCACACCAGCTTCAAATTGGCGTTCACCAGCGTTTCCCGGGCCACCACGTCGCCCTGCTGAGCGAGGCGTAATAGGCGGCGCGTTTCCCGGGCCTTGAGCAGGGGTTGATTGGGAATATTGAGATCAATTCGCGTCCGCATGTTCCTCACGGGGTCCGGCCCGCTTGGTCATAATCACCCGGGTACCGCGGCCCGGTGCGGACTGTACGTCAGTGGTATCCATGAAGGACCGGATAAAGGAAAAACCGAGGCCGAGGCGCTCGCCGGCAGTCGTAAAACCGGGCTGCAAAACCTCTTCTACATTCTGGATGCCTTTACCACTGTCCTCGACAATAATCTCCAGTTCGTCCACCCGGATCATCGCCACCACTTTGACCAGTCGGTCGGGGGCTCCCTCGTACCCGTGGATAATGGCGTTGGAAACCGCTTCGGAAACGGCGCCCTTGATATCGTCTAGTTCACTCACCGTATAGTTGAGCTGGGCGGCGAAGGCAGCCACGGCCACCCGGGCCAACCCGACATTGACCGGCAGGCTGTAAAACTCCAGGCGTAAAAAGTTATGATAATCCATATCAACCGACCTCCTGCCCCAAGTTGGCGAGGGCCGCTTTTTCGTTGGGAAACTCCTTGCCGATCCGGAACAGTCCCGACAGCTCCAGCACCCGCCGGACCCTGGGCGGAGCCGCCACGAAGGCCATTTCCCCCTGGTTGCCGGCCACCCGCTTGTAGCGGCCGAGGATGACACCCAGGCACGAACTATCCATAAATGAAACCTTTTCCAGGTTGAGCACCAGATTGGCAGCCCCGGTTTGGTCCAGGGCTTCGTCCAACCTAGCCCGGAGGTCGTCGGCCACCTGAAGATCCAATTCACCGGCCAGCCGGGCGATCAGGGTTTGGCCCTGGCACTCAAGATCAAGCATGCACACCCCTCCCAACCAGGCCTTCTCCTGAACATTGTTTCGTTAACCAACCACCGATTTCCTGCTAAATCCTTCCACCCAGCGGGACAAAAAGCGGGGTCCCCCCGCTCTTACCGGCACACCCTTTCAATCACCCGCAGCAGTTGGTCCAGGAACGAAGCCGCCGGGACGCTCTCTGCGGTGACGATGTCCACCCGAATCACTTCGTTCCCGTTATGCTTGACCACGTAACTCCCCACCGCCTCCCCTTTCTCCAGGGGAGCCAGCAGGCTCTCGGGCAACTCCACCGACGCCTCGATTTCATCTTTTTCTCCCTTGGGGATTACTGCCGTCACTTCTTCCGCCGTGACTACCTTAACGTCGGTAGCCACACCTTTCTCCACCGGCAGCGTCTTGATTGCTTCACCCTGCTCGGCCAGCTTTACCGCTTCGTACCGGGCAAAGCCCCAGTTGTACAGTTTCATGGATTCCCGGAAGTGGCCTTTCGGTTCCTCAACCCCCAGCACCACGCCGATCAACCGGAGGTTCTCCCGGACTACACTGGACGCCAGGCAGTACTTGGCTTCATTGGTCCATCCGGTCTTCCCGGACTCGGTGCCGGCGTACCACCAGAGCAGCTTATTGGTGTTCCAGAGCTTGAACTCCCCGCCGCGGAGGTCGTACTCCTTGATCTTGGATACTTCCCTGAATACCGGGTATCGTAGCGCCTCCCGCAGAATGACCGCTTGGTCGTAGGCGCAGGAGTAGTGGCCCTCGGCCGGCAGCCCGTTCGCGTTCACGTAGTGCGTGTGCTTCAGACCCAACTCCTTCGCCCGCTCGTTCATCATATCCACAAACGCTTCCTCGGACCCGGCGATGTGTTCGGCAATCGCCACGCTGGCGTCGTTGGCCGAACCAGTGGCGACACTGATCAGTATCTCCCGGAAACTCATTTCTTCCTGGGGGGCGAGGTAAATTTGAGACCCGCCCATTCCCGCCGCATACTCGCTGGTCACCACCATGTCTTCCAGTTTAACTCTGCCTTCCTCCAGGGCTTCGGCCGCCAAGAGCATGGTCATGATCTTGGTGATGCTGGCGATGGGCAGTTCTTTGTAGGGTTCCTTTTCATAGAGTACCTGCCCGGAGATTGGTTCCAAGAGCACCGCCGACTCGGCAGCGATATCCAGGCCGGTTTTGCCGGATTCGGCGGCCGACGCGGTGACGGGACTGGAAAAGGCCAGGCCCAGCACCAGCGCCGCAACCATCATTATGAAGACACCGTAACGTCCGTGCAACGACATATTACCCCCTCGTTTCCTACCCTAATCCCTGTTTGTCCTTTAGTATGTTAAGATTGAATCATCGTATTCCAACACCGGAGCATTTATGGGTGACCGAAGCGCCGCGGCAAAGCGAGGCAGCCCTTGACTTTGTGTCCCTGCCGGGCTATAATCAAGGTGCGTACGGGGGAGTAGTTCAATTGGCAGAACAGCGGTCTCCAAAACCGAAGGTTGTGGGTTCGATTCCTGCCTCCCCCGCCAAGAGTAAGACCATAATTTGTTTGGCGCCAGGCTGTTCCTGGCGCTTGTTTCATGTGACACCGTTTTGTTTACAGCGCAAATATCTTTTGGCTGGCTGGCAAAAACCTCTTGACGGCTGTCCAGGATTGATGGTAAATTATGAGGAACATATTTGCAAAAGACTGTAAAGACTGTAAAGACTGTGATGGAGGAAAGTAGGCTGGACCCATTCCTACAGGGAGGGAGCGTCATCGACTGCAAGCGCTTCCAGGAAATGACCCGCTGAAGTTCCCTCCGGAGTTGCCGGCTGAAAACGGGTCGGTGCGGCCCGGTCAAGTAGGTCGAGACGGAGACTTCCACCGTTAAAAGGAAGAAGGTATCGAACCGCTGCCCGGTCCGAGAGGGCCTTTAGGCCAAGGAGGGTGGTACCGCGAAAAACTTTTCGTCCGATGAGCGGGAAGTTTTTTGTTTTCTCGAACGGACAGGCGGTTTTCGTACCTGGCGGAGTGGTGTCCGCGAGCGGCGCAAGTAGGGTGGTACCGCGGGAATCTGGCTTCTCGTCCCTTAAGGGGCGAGAAGCTTTTTTATTACGGCCACGGGAGGTGAAGGAGGTGCTGGGAATACCCGATCCACAGGTCTGGCTGGCCTACCTGCTCTGCATTCTTTCCGGACTGCTCTGCGTTGTTTACGGCGTTTTGAACTGGAACCGGGACTCGTAAGCCCGGCGATATCTCTTTACCATATAATATAGGGAGGAGTAATATGGATCTCTTAACCTTCGCCATTGTTGTGGGCCTATACTTCCTGGTCACTGCCGGCCTGGGTTACCTGGGCTACCTGCGCACCCAGTCCAACCGCGACTACCTGATCGCCGGCGGCCGGGCCCACCCGTACCTGATGGCCATGGCTTACGGGTCGGCCTTCATCAGTACCGCGGCCATCGTTGGCTTCGGCGGTGTAGCGGGACTGTTTGGAATGGGAATCCTCTGGTTGACCTTCTGCAACATTTTTATCGGTATTTTTATCGCTTTTGTGGTTTACGGCAAGCGGACCACCATGCTGGGTAAGCAACTTGACGCGCAGACCTTTCCGGAGTTGCTGGGGAAACGCTTTGACTCCGATTTCGTCCGGCGGCTGGCCGGAACGGTGATTATACTCGGGATGCCGCTCTACGCGGCCGCGGTGATGATCGGTGGGGCACGGTTCCTCGAAACCACGCTGAACATCAACTACACCCTGGCGGTGGCCGTTTTCGCGGTGTTCGTGGGCGGCTACGTGATCACCGGTGGCCTGAAGGGTGTGTTTTACACGGACGCCCTGCAGGGTTCAATTATGTTCGCGGGGATGCTCACCCTGCTCATCTTCACCTACGCTATCCTGGGCGGCGTCACCCCGGCGCACCAGGCGCTGACCGCCCTGTCCGCCCATGTGCCGGAGAGCTTGGCGGCCAGTGGTCACCAAGGCTGGACCGCTATGCCGGTGTTCGGTTCAGAGTTCTGGTGGGTGCTGGTCAGCACCATTATCCTGGGCGTAGGCATCGGCGTGCTAGCCCAGCCCCAACTGGTGGTGCGGTTCCTGAGCGTACGGGGGCCACGCGAACTGAACCGGGCCGTGGTGATCGGCGGCGTGTTTATCCTCGCCATGACCGGGATCGCCTTCGTGGTGGGCGCGCTCACCAACGCGTACTTTTACCAGACCATGGGCCAGATCTCCCTGCTGGCCAGCATCAATCCGGCCACCGGCAAGCCCAACATCGACACCATCATCCCCATGTACGTCAAAGCCGCCATGCCGCCCTGGTTCACGTACGTTTTTATGCTCACTCTCCTGGCCGCGGCCATGTCCACGCTCAGCGGACAGTTTCACACCATCGGGACCGCCCTGAGTCATGATCTGTACCAGCGGACCGGGGTGTTAATCAGCCGGCTGGGAATCATGGTCGCCTTACTGGCCACCGTGTTCCTGGCTTACAAGCTCCCGACCGGGATCATCGCCGTGGCCACCGCCCTGTTTTTCGGCACCTGCGCAGCCACCTTTCTGCCGGCTTACACAGCGGCGCTTTTCTGGAAAAAGGCAACCAAGCCAGGGGTAATCGCCAGCATGCTGGTCGGGCTGCTGTCCAGCCTGATCCTGATGACCTTCTTCCACGCGAAGGAGGCCACCGCCCTGGGGATCAGTCAGGCGCTGTTTGGCAAGCCTACTCTGGCTGGTTTTCCGTGGGTCGTGGTCGATCCAATCGTGATCAGCCTGCCGCTTTCGGCGTTTACCCTGGTGATGGTAAGCTACCTCACCCAGGGCCAGGAGCAGGAACTCCCGTACTACGACCGGCAAAAGGCCTTCGCCGCCGCCGAATAGCCTTATCACCCCCAGCGTCAAGCAGGAGGGCGCATCCGCCCTCCTGCTTTTTTCCGGTGTAGCAGCTTTGAGTTTCCAAAGCCCCCGCCCTACTTCTCCGCCGCCCCCTGGGCCTGCTTGATCACTTTCTCGGCCAGGTGCGCAGGCATCTCTTCGTAGGAGGCAAACCGCATACTGAAGAACGCCCGGCCCTGGGTCATCGCCTTCAGGTCGATGGCGTAGCGCGCCAGCTCGGCCAACGGCACGTGCGCCCGGATGCGGGTGCGCTTCCCTTCCGGGTCCATGCCCAGGATCCGCCCGCGCTTACCGTTCAGGTCGCTGATGATATCGCCCATGAACGCCTCCGGCGCAACCACCTCCACCTCCATGATGGGCTCCAGGAGCACCGGGTTGGCCTGTTGCATGCCCTTTTTGAAGGCCATGGACGCGGCGATCTTGAAAGCCATTTCCGAGGAGTCCACCGGGTGATAGGAACCGTCATAAAGCACGGCCTTCACGCCGGTTACCGGGTAGCCGGCCAGCACTCCTTCCTGCATGGCTTCCCGCAAACCCTTTTCCACCGCCGGGAAGAAACTGCTGGGAACCGAACCACCGAACACTTCCTCGTCAAAAACAAAGTCCGTGCCGTCGTGCAGCGGTTCAAACCGGATCCAGACGTGGCCGTACTGTCCGCGACCGCCGGTCTGCTTCTTGTACTTGCCCTCGACCTTCGTTTCCGAACGGATGGTCTCCCGGTACGGGATTCTCAGCGGCTCCAGGACGACATCCAGCCCATACTTGCGCTTGAACCGGTCTACGATGATTTCCAGCTGCGTCTCGCCCATCCCGGTGATCACGGTCTGCCGGGTCTCGGTATTCTTGGTCACCCGGATGGTGGGTTCCTCCTCCACCGTCCGGGCTAGGGCAGTGGACAGCTTATCTTCGTCGCCTTTGCTCTTCGGGGCGATGGCTAGGGATAGGGTGGGTTCGGGGAAGTCAATCCCCTCCAGGACCACCGGGTTCTCCTTGGTGGAGAGGGTGTCTCCGGTAGTGGTTTCCTGGAGTTTCACCAGCACGCAGATGTCGCCGGCTGGAACGGACTCGGCGGCCTGCTGGTTCTTACCACGGACGTAGAACACCTGACCGATCTTCTCGACCTTTTCTTTGTTAGCGTTGAAAACCTGGCTGTCGCTCCGCAGGGTGCCGGCATAAACCCGCACGTAATTCATCCGCCCCACGTAAGGGTCGGCCAGGGTCTTGAAAACCAACGCCGCCAGGGGTTTCCCCGGTTCCACTTCTGGCGCCGGGAAGTACCGAACCGCCGCGCCCGCCACCAGGTCCACCCCGATGTTTTTCACCGCCGACCCGGCCAACACCGGAACAAACTTACCGGCCTTGAAGGATTCGGCCAGTCCAACGTTTACCTCGTCGGGGGTAAGCCCCTCGCCCTCCAGGTACTTGGTGAGGTAGTCGTCGTTCGCCTCGGCGGCCGCCTCCACCAGTTGCTCCCGGTACTTCTCCACCGCGTCCTGCAGATCGGCCGGAATGGGGATTTCTTCGGGTTTGCCGTTGGCGTACTTAAAGGCCTTGCCCTGAACCAGATCGACCACGCCCTCGAAGGCCTCGGCACTGCCGATCGGCAGTTGAAAGGGTACAAAGTTGACCTCGAACCTGGCTTTCAGATCGTCCAACACCTTGAAGAAGTTGGAGTTTTCCCGGTCCAGCTTGTTGATGAAGATCATTCGAGGCAGGTTGCGCTCGTCGGCCAAGTCCCAGGTCACCTCAGTCATTACCTCGACCCCGTCCACACCCGAGACGACCACCAGTACCGCGTCGACCACGCGCAGCGCGCTCTTGACCTCCCCCACGAAATCTAAAAACCCGGGGGTATCCAGGAAGTTCAGCTTGACGCCGTCCAGCTCCACGGGTACCAGGCTGCTATGAACGGTCATCCCGCGCTTGATTTCCTCCGGGTGGTAATCGGCTACCGTGGTCCCGTCCTCAACGCGCCCGATGCGGGTGGTGACGCCCGTATTGAAAAGCATCGCTTCCACCAGGGACGTTTTTCCCGCTCCGCCGTGGGCGACGATGCCCACGTTCCGAATCCGGCTTGCCTCGTAATTTTTCACCTAAGAGCCCCCTCTTTGTCAATATTATGATTTCCTGGAAGAATTACTTCTATTCTTCGCGGCTTTAAAAATAAGGCCCTCTCTCACAAGGCCTGCAGGACAACATGTACTTCTACAGTTCCCGGCGAATTCCTTGTAACGAACCCAATATTTTCGGCATCCGCGGTAACATAGGCCCGGCTAACCGTACATAAGCATTAACTGCCCAGAACGAGAATTTGGAGTAGGATATGGCCGGGAAACAGTCGGTTGCCTATGGCACCCTGGTGCTTACCATTTCCAGCCTCTTTAACCGGGTACTCGGTTTCGTCTACCAGATCCTAATGGTCCGCCTGCTGAAAGCCGAAGGCATCGGGCTTTTCAGCATGATCTATCCGGTTTACGTGCTCTTCCTGGTGGTGGCCAGCGCCGGGATCCCGGTAGCGGTTGCCAAGCTCGTGGCCGAGGAAAACGCCCGCAACAACCTGGCGGGCGCCTACCACGTCTTCCGGATCTCCATGGGCTTTATCCTGGTTTTCGCCCTGGTGTTGACGCTGGCCATCCTGCTTTATGGGTCCCGGTTGTTGGAAGCGATGTTTGACAATCCCGACGTGTACCCCGCCTTTATGGTGCTCACGCCCGGGATTTTGATTGTGGCGGTCTGTTCCGGCTTTCGCGGCTTTTTTCAGGGGCTGCAGCAGATGATCCCGACCGCGGTTACCCAGGCCGTGGAGCAAGCGGTGCGGGTGGCCTTCGGGCTCACCCTGGCCTATCTGTTAATGCCGCGGGGCATTGCCTGGGCAACGGCGGGAGCCTCTGCCGGCGTGGTGCTCGGGGAAATGGCCGGATTGTTGCTGATGCTGGCCATTTACTTCGCCTACCGGCCTGCCGGCACCCCTAAGCCGTATTTCCGGGAACCTTTCGGAATTACCTGCCGGCGGATATTCAGCCTCGCCGCCCCGGTGACCGTTTCCCGGATTGTATCCACCGCCCTGCTGTCAATCGACGCCGTAATCATTCCGAAGCGCCTCGCGGCGGCCGGCTTACCGACCGCCGAGGCCACCGCCGCCTACGGCAAGCTGGTGGGAATGGCCCAGACCATGCTCTTCACGCCCGGGATTTTGACCATTTCCCTGGCCACGGCCCTGTTACCGGCCATTTCCAGCGCCCACGCGCGTGGGGACACGCACCTTTTGCTCGGCCGCATAGGGTCAGCCCTCCGCCTGACCCTATTAATCGGAATGCCCAGCGCCGTGTTATTTCTCTTACTGCCCCAACACATCTGCGGACTGCTCTTCGGTTACCCCGACGCAGGCGTGATCCTGGCCTTCCTGGCCCTGGGGGGGCCGTTTCTGTACATCAGTCAGACAACCACCGGAATCCTCCAGGGAATGGGCAAGGCGATGCAACCCCTAATCAACCTGCTGATCGCCTCCGTGGTGAAGATCGCCGGGATCTATTACCTGACGGCAATCCCGGGCCTGCAGGCAAACGGGGCCGCGTTCGCCCTTTCGGTTCATTTCGCCATCATGGCGATGCTGAACCTGAGAAACGTCCAAAAGCTGACCGGCTTCCGGCTGGATTATGTGAATTCGGTGGGTAAAGCCGTGCTGGGCGCGGTGGCGATGGGAGTGGTTATCCACTGGTTGAACCCGCCACCCGATAGCGTCCTGGCCACCGGGTTTGCCGTGGTTGCCGGTTTAGCGGTTTACGCGGCCGTAACGGTTTTTTCTGGTGCGCTGGCCCCCGAAGAAACGACGCGGTTGCGCAACCTGATCCATTATGTTCTGGGGAAAAACCGCAAAAGCTAGCATTTCTCCCAGTCAATCGGCCAGTCCTTCAACACTTCCATCGCCCGGTAATCAGTTAGATCAAACTGTACCGGGCTGATGGAGATGAAGCCGCCCCGGATCGCCCCGATATCGGTATTGGGGTCGTCGCCGTCCAGACTGAAGGGTTTGCCGGCCATCCAGTAGTAATCCCGGCCGCGGGGATCGGTGCGTTGGGTAACCGCATCGGCGTAGCGGAGGTTGCCGAGTCGGGTGATTTTGCATCCCGCCGGCTTGCCGGGAGGTACGTTTATGTTCAGCAGAGTACCCGCGACGAGTGTGTCGCGGTACCGCACCAGGAGCGGCACCAGTCGGCGCACGAATTTCGCCGCGTACTCAAACGACGGTTCACAATGGCTGGCCAGGGAAACGGCCAGGGCCGGCACACCATTGATCAGCCCTTCCATGGCCGCCGAAACGGTGCCGGAGTAAAGCACGTCGGTACCCAGATTAGGACCAAAGTTGATCCCGGAGATAACCATGTCGGGCGTCTCGGGCAATAGCGACTCCAGACCCAGTTTGACGCAGTCCACCGGGGTGCCGTCCACGATCCAGCCCCGGCAGTTGCCGGGATTGTAGCACGCCTCCCGGACCCGGATGGGGCGGTGCACAGTAATAGAATGACCAGTAGCGCTTCGCTCCCGGTCCGGCGCAATGATGTAAATGGTTTCGGCTAGATCGGCCAGTGTGTTGCGCAGGGTCTCTAAACCGGCCGCAAAGATGCCGTCGTCGTTCGTCAGCAGCAAACGCATATGCCTAACCCCGCTCAAGTCTTATATATGGCAACCACCATGTTCCCGTGCTCATCTTTCGACAGGCCGAAGATGATCTCCCGGTCCTTCAACGTCTTGTTCAAGAAATCTATGACTTTGTACATCTCATCGTAAGGCTTGAAAACCCGGGAGGCCAGCAACTCCAGCCTCCCCCCGGCTCCGGCTTCCGCCACGATGTACGCCCCCTTTCGGTCACTGGTCCTTGATCAGCGCCAGCGCTTCGGTCCGGGTCTTGGCGTTGCGTTCGAAAATGCCCCGGACCGCAGACGTTACGGTTTTGGCCCCGGGTTTGTTCACGCCGCGCATGGTCATACACATGTGCTCGGCCTCGACCACCACCAGGACCCCGTGCGGCTCAAGCCTCCCCATTATAGCATCGGCGATTTGGGCGGTCAATCGCTCCTGGAGTTGGGGGCGGCGGGCAAAGCCATCCACCACGCGGGCCAGCTTCGACAATCCGGTGATTACGCCGCGGCGCGGGATGTAAGCCACGTGCGCCTTTCCCACCACGGGCAACAGGTGGTGCTCGCAGACCGAGAACATCGGGATGTCCTTGACCAGTACCAGTTCCTCGTATTTTTCAGTGTAGTATTTTTCCAGTACGGCTTCCGGATCAGTACTGAGTCCGGCAAATATCTCCGCGTACATCCGCGCCACCCGCTGAGGAGTGCCCCGGAGTCCCTCCCGGTGCGGATCTTCGCCGATGGCCTCGATGATCATCGTAACGGCCTGTTCGATCTTACGCGCGTCCACTGGTTCGCCTCCTTAAGATAATTTTACGGAACCCCCAGGGCGGCCCGGTGGGTCTGCGGAATCACCCGTACGTCCCGGAGGCGGCGCAGGCAGTGTTCCTGCATCGCCAGCAGACGTTCCGGCGGCACGGAACGGGATCCGGGGTCTGCCGTGACCGGCTGCAGCACCAGCAGAATACCGTTCGAAACGCTGGCGATCAGGGAACAGACCCGATCCAGTTCGGCGTCCGGGGTTTCCGGTCCCACCACCGCTTTCACGAACACCGCGGCGGGCAGAGCGGCCTGTAGGAATCGGTAGTGTTCGGCCTCCATGAAGGGGAAACCGCAAACGCTGGGCAGCTTCACGTCCATGGCCACGATGTCCACCAGGCCGGACAGCCTGGCCATGGCCTGCGGGAGTGAACCGTTGGTTTCCAGGTAGCACCGGGTTCCAAATTCACGGAACCGCGCCAGGAAGGATTCCAGAAACTCGGGGTAAAGCAACGGCTCCCCGCCGGTGAGCGCCAGCGCGTGGTAGCGGGGAGCAACCACCCCCGCGGTCCAATCCAGCAGCGTATCCACCGTCACTGGATTGGGCGCCAGAATATAGTCCCGCTTTCCGGGAGTCTTTTCAAGCCAGCACCAGGGATCGACCTGGGACGGTGTGTCGCAATAGGCGCACGACAGGTTACAGCCCGCAAAGCGCACGAACAGGTGGCGGCAGCCGACGTAAGGGCCTTCGCCCTGGACCGAGGTGAACACTTCGATCAGCGACGCCTGCATCGCCCTAACGCACTCCACGCACTTTGCAGCGCGCCAGGGCAACGCTTCGAACCTCCCCGGCGTAACCCCGGCAGATGCTCTGCGCCAGCTCCCACACCCGGGCGTCATCCAGACCCAATTCCCCCAAGCCGATCGCCGGCACCGATACCCCTTTGGTAGTGATGTTCAGGCCGGCGTGGATCAGGGTGCTCACTGGGGACACGGTAGCAATGGACACCGACAGCTTACGGTCACCGCAATACAAATCATCACCATCCCGACGCACATCCAACGGAATCATCCCGGCCAAAAGATCCCTGGTGATCGCCATCAACAGGCGTTGACGATACACCGCCTTTTCCAGGTCCGGATCAAAGTGCTCGACAATAAAGTGCTGCATATCCGGGCTGAAAATCGACGCGCCGCCGAGCTGGTCTTTGACGTCGACCAGGTCGTTCAGCGCCACCCGGCAGGGACCGCGGAAAGTGACGATACTGTCCCCCTGCAGATTAAAGGTGCGAAATGCCCAGAGGGAGGACAGTTGGCTGCCGTCGTATTCCCTGACTCTTTTGTCCACGAGAATATGCACTAACCGTTCACCTCGCCGGCGTTTTCCCGGGCCCGCTCCAAGCGAACGCAACTCTCGCAAGCGCCGCAGGCGAGAGATTCGCCCCGGTAGCAACTCCAGACCAGCGACCAGGGCACCCGCAACCGTTGGCCGAGCGTCACGATCTCCGCTTTGTCCAGCAACTGGGTGTAGCTTACCACCCGAACGTCCGCCAGGGTGGAATAGGCAAGCGCGTAATTGGCCGCCTCCAGGAACTGCGGCGAGTTGTCCGGAAAAGTGCGGGCCTCCTCCCGGTTGAAACCGGTGATTATCCGGTTGCAGCCTAGGACTTCCGCAAAACACGCCGCAACGTTCACCAGCAGGCCGTTGCGGTTGGGCACCCAGACCCGGCGGGCCGAATCTGCCGCCCGGGCCGGATCGTCTAAGTCCGCCGCCGCCGGTTCCGGTAGTTTCACGTCATCAGTAAGCGCGGACCCGCCCAGGTCGCGGAGGAAAGGCAGTTCCACCACGCGGTGCGCAACCCCGTAATACTCGGACAAAGCGCGGGCCGCCGCGATCTCCCGGCGCGCCGCTAACTGGCCGTAGTCGGCGGTCAGGCAGAGGACCACCTCCAGGTTGCGCAGCGCGAAGGCGAGGTTTACCGCGGAATCCAAGCCGCCGGAGAGCAGCACGATTCCCCGCACGTCTATTCCTCCCGGTAAGTGACGGCCGCCCCGGGTGACTCCCAGACAGTGACGCTGACCAGTGTGGCCGGGGGACGGTACTCCGACAACCGTGCCTTTAACTCGGAAAAGATGTGCCGGGCAAGATTCTCGGCGGTGGGGTTGTTTCCAGGGTGACCGCCGCTAAACGGCGCCAGCTCATTGAGAAAACTGTGATCGAAAACTCCGACCACCTCCCGGAGTTCGTGCTTCAGCACGGAAAAATCGATCAGCATCCCGGTGTCGTTCAGTTCCCGCCCCGCGACCACAGCCTCCACTTCCCACGTATGGCCGTGTAAACGGCAGCACTTGTCGCGGTGGTTGTTTAGGCGGTGCGCCGCGGCAAAGGAAGACCGCACCCGGATTTCAAACATCCTCATTCCTCCTGGAACTATTATTGCAATCGGTCCGGGCCTTTATTTCTGTAGGTTCGCCCCCGTTCAGAGGAACTCCTTCCGGGACTTGAGCAACAAGAAGCGCCCCGGGGGGCGCCAAGAACGGGAACCAAGGAAGGGGGATTGGCACTTGCACCGCCGGGAAGTCAGCCGGTCAGTCCAAGCGAGCGGTTGTAGTATTCGACTGCCTCTTCGCCGGCTCCCGAGGCGGTGAGGATATCGGCTTTCAGGCCCCAGTAAAAGCTGTTTTGGGGCGACTTCCAGAGCAGGTGGTCGCAGATGGCCAGCGCCTCCTCGTGGCGGTTGAGATAGGACAAACACTGGGCCTTATTGGCCAGGAAGGTCTCGTTGCCCGCCTCCAGCTCCAGCGCCCGGTCATAGTGGGTGAGGGCTTCCTGGTAACGCCGCTGGCGCATCAGGCAAAGGGCATAGTTGTTATGCAGGGCAGCTTCGTGGGAAAAGTAACGCAACGCGGTGGTATAACACTCGGCGGCCGATTCGAACTGACCCAGCTTTTGGTAGCACGCCGCCAGGTTATTGAGGATGGCGATGTCCATCGGCGCCAGCGCTTTGGCCATTTCGAAGCAGAGCACAGCCTCATCGTAGCGCTCGAGGTGAAACAGGGCGTAGCCCTTGTTGACCAACAGCTCCTGGCTGGCGTAACCCTTGCGCTGCGCCCGCTCGTAGCAATCAAGCGCCTCCTGGTAACGTCCCAGGCGGTTCAGAGCCAAGCCCATGTTGACCAGGATTTCCGGAATGCCTTTCAGGGCCGCCGCCTGCTGAAACTGGGACAGCGCCTCTTCATCCCTTCCGAGACGCAACAGGCACAGACCCTTGTTGTTAAGGATGATTGGGTCCAGGCGTCCGCCGGCCGCCACCTGGCCAAAACAGTCAAGCGCCTTGTGGTAGTCGCCGATCTGAAAATGCCAGTTTCCCAGGACGGACAGGATATCAAAACGGTTTCCGAGGAGCGTCCCGTTCGGCTCCCGGCAGGTGCTTTCCAGCCAGTGCACAAAGTTTTTACCGTCCACGGCGGGATTGAACTGCCGGCAATGCCAGGCCGCCTTCTCCAGTTGGCCAAGCTTCAGATAGAATCTCCCGGCCTCCAGATGCAGGTCTTTGCGTTGCGGCTGCGCCCGAAGCCCGCGCTCCAACAGGCGCGTCGCCAACTGCCCAGCGCCCAAGCGCCTGGCCCCCCTGGCTCCCACGTACCACAGGTTCAGCCCCCGGGCCCACTGTTTGACTCTTGACCACGGATTTTTGACGACCAGCAGCCGATGCATGACTTCGCTCCCCTCCCCGGTGTTTAAGGTTAAGTTCGGCAAGTGCTATTCCGTTTCCTGCCAATGTTGGCATTTTTCGTATTACAAACACCGGGAAGAAGTGCCTGTTTTCGACAGCGTGCTTACTGATCTTCCCACTCCCGCATGATCGCAGCGCCCGTGCTTGTCCCCAGGCGATCCGCACCGGCCTCCAGCAGGGCCAGCGCCGTTTCCAGGTCCCGGATCCCGCCCGCGGCCTTAACCCCGAAATGGGGCCCCACAGCCTGCCGCAGCAAGCGGACATCCTCCACGATCGCACCCGCCGGACCGTAACCGGTGGCGTTCTTGATGTAGTCGGCGCCCGCGCCCGTGGCTACCCAGCAGGCCAGTAGTTTTTCGTTCTCGGTCAGAAAACCAGTTTCGGCAATCAGCTTAACCAGGATGTCCCGGCGAATATCCCGCGCCCCCTCAATCACTTTATCGGTTTCTGACATCAGGTATTTCGTATCACCCTCTTTCAGGGCGCCAATGTTCAACACCATATCAATCTCGTCGGTGCCATCCAATGCCGCTTGTCGGGCTTCAACCACCTTAGCCTCAATGGTGTTGGCGCCCAGGGGGAACCCAACCACGGTACAGACCTTTACCGGGCTGTCCTCCAGTTCCCGGACGGCCAGGGACACAAAACAAGGGTTCACGCAAACCGCGGCGAACCCAAACTCCCGGGCCTCCCGGCACAGCCGGCGGATCTCGTCCCGGGTGGCGTCAGCCCTGAGCAGGGTATAGTCGATGGATCGAGCAAAATCACGCTTGTTAATGCTTAATCTCCTCCCGTTGCTTTATTCTTCCTCGGCCAGTTGCACCAGTTTCTCGATAAGGTCCGGGAACTCCAAACCGGCGGCGCGGGCGGCGTCCGGAAACAGGCTGACGTCGGTCAGGCCGGGAATGGTGTTGACCTCCAGGATAAACGGTCGGCCGTCCGAAACGATGAAGTCTATCCGGGCGAACCCCCGGCAGCCCAACGTTCGGTACGCCCGCAGGGCCAGACTCTTCACCGTCTCCTGGACATCAGGGGACAGTCGCGGCGGAATGATATGGTCGCTGAGTCCCGGAGTGTACTTCGATTCGTAGTCGTACCTTCCGGTGGCCGATACGATTTCAATCAAGGGCAACACCACGGGATCGCGATTGCCGAGCACGGCCGCCGTGAGTTCCGGGCCTGCAAGGAAGCGTTCGACCAGGACGCGCGGCCCGAAGGCGGCAGCCTCCGCCACGCGGGCCCGGAAATCGTCATCCCGGTCCACGATATACACCCCGATCGAAGAGCCCTGGGTGGGCGCTTTCACCACCAAGGGCAACCCCAACTCCGCCAGCGCGCCCGCCGCCTCCTCCGGGTTGTGCGCGTCGATCTCCCGAAAGGCGGGAGTTGGTAAACCGTCAAAAGCAAAGAGCTTCTTGGTGGCAATTTTGTCCATGGCCAGGGCGCTGGGCAAAACGCCCGAACCGGTATAGGGAATTCCGAGAATCTCCAGTAAACCCTGGACCGTCCCGTCCTCCCCGAAGGGGCCGTGCAGGGCGATGAAGGCTAGGTCAATCCCGGACGCGCGCATCTGGTGCGCCACATTGCGGTCCACGTCTATGGGCACCACGCCGTAACCCTTGGATTTCAGGGCCTCGCAAACGGCCCGGCCGCTGCGCAGCGAAACCTCCCGTTCGGCGGAGAATCCCCCCATCAACACGCCAATCCTGCGACTCAAACAGACGCCTCCTCGTATGGGCTTCTTTGTCTACCATTGTATTCTGGTTCCATCGGGAAAATCCTTTCATTCCGACAGCGGGTCGCCGGGCGTTAGACCTTCGCCGGCGGAGTGCTGCAGTTGCGCAAAGTGGATTTCCCGTTCCAGGGCCCGCGCTTCCGTGCCCCCCTTATCCGCGGCCCCGACGTGCAGCAGGTGGTGGCCCGGACACAGGTTCCCCTTGATTTCGCACTTTAGCACCAGTTTGTACCCTTCCCACTCGGCACGCAGCCGGTAAAAGGCGGGGAGTTGCTCCACCGGGTAGTTGTTGATCCAAAACCGTACACTTTCCGGGGCAAGTTTCTTCTCCGGGGCCGGGCGGTCCAGGGCGAGGGCGGGCACCACTTTCACCCGCAATTCGCCCCTGCCCACCATCCAGCGCAACAGTTCCGGCTCGCCCAGCCCGGGCGGACCGTCAAAACCTACGGCCGGCTGCAACTGTCGGCGGAACACTGCCCGTGGTCCTTCCAGGTCGCGGTGTTTTTGTTCAAAAAGTTCGGAAAGGAACCCCCAGAGCGCCGGGTTGGGATACACCCGCGCCCCCAATTCCCAAATCCTGTTCGCGCCCCAGTGATGCGCCAAGTACTTGAGAAACAGGAACTTTAAATCGATCAGCCCACGCAGGCAGCGGCAGTCCTCAGAGTCTCCCAACAGCTCGCCAAGCCGGCGGAGAAAGCCGAAAAAAACCGTTCCCGCCCGGCCCGCTTCCCGGACGGTGATCCCCGGCGCTCCGGGACCCGGATGACACAATGATTGTTTTGACAGCGCCGCAATCTCTTCGAAGCTTTTGCAGAACAATTCGTCGACGATCTTTTCCACCGCCAGGGAGAGGTAGTCCGGCTTTCCGGTTACCGCCGGGTCGATACTGTTACGTAGCGCTTCCAAAAGACCGGGGTTCAGATGGCAGAGTTGCTCCGCGAACACCTTGAGACCCCGGATTACCAGGTTGAATTCATGGCGCAGCCGCGCAACGTGTTCCGGGGGAATCCGGGCGGTCACGCCCCGGTACCGTTCCGAGGCGGCGGTGAGCAGATTATAGATCCGGCCGTTCTCGTGGTAGTTGTCGAACAGCTCCATCCGGTTTTGCTGGCGCAACTCGGCCTTATTGTCAAGAATGAGCATGTCGTGGGCCAGCTCCACCAGAGCGTGATCCACCTTGCTGTAAAGAGCAAGAATCTCCGGGAAAAAGTAGGCGCCGAACACCCGGTGGGAGTTCGCGTAACCGGGAAAAACCTCTTCCCCATCAGGAGTGCTCAACGGGTCGGGCAGCAAGTTTCCATCCCGGTCTACGGCCGCGTAGTGGGCGTACCAGTCGGCAAGTTGGTGAGACAGCCAGCCGCAGGCGATGGCGAAATCCTTCTCCGGCCAGACAAAGCCGTTTGGAACGGTATGCGCCCGTCGCCACTCGTCAATCAGACTGTAGCCGAAAACCGGCGCGCCACCGGCGCGATCGGGGTAGTAGTTGTGCGCGTAGTCGTAGATGGAACTGCCCCCGGAACCGAAGTGATACACCGAAATCACGTCGGTACTGTTACCGCCGTAAATGTACGCCTCCCGCTGGCGGGACAAGCGGGCAACAATCTCCGGGTTGATCCGGGAGTTCCCTTTGGCCAGTTCGGCCCGCGCCCGCTCCAACGCGCGCTGGTTAATCAGTGGGTGGGTTGCCGGCCCCCAGTTCAACACCGGCAGCAGGGGCAAAAGCAGAATCCTGGTCAGCACTGCTTTCAGGCGCTGCCATCCAATCTTTAACCGCAAACAATCACCCCCGGCGGCACCGAATTCACGCCCCGGCCCATGTTATTCACCCATCCCGAGCCCAAGCGCTTGTCCGCCCCCTGGCACAAAATAGCATTTGTCCGAATCAAAACGGTGTGGTATTTTAAGCGGTGTAGAAACAGTAGGTATCGAAAGGAGTAGCTGTTGTGCTGCGTGGGCAGGCCGGCCGGAGACTGGTCAACTTTATCCGCACTAAGTGGCGCCTTTTCCTCATTGAAACCCTGATGGTGGTCGCCGGGGCCGTGCTGTTTGTCGTGGCGTTCGGCCCCGACGTCTATGAGGTCCAGGGCGCGTATTTCAAGGGCGAACTGCGTCCCGCACTCGGCGGCCGTACGGTCCTGGAGATTCCGCCCCTGGGCAGCCTAATCGCCGACACACACCTGGGCCCGGTGGAATTACACATCACCCTGCAGAACATCCGGCCAGATGCTTTGGGCGAGAATCTTTACCCCAAGGTCGATCCCAACCTGTTCCGCGACTTGGAGGCGAAATCCCGTTGGGCCGTGGCTGCCTTCATCGCCAAGCAAATTGCCCTGGGCGGCCTGGGCGCCGCCGTCCTCTTCTGGGTGCTGGTGCGTCCTTCCTGGAAACGTCTCTGCCGGGCCGGAATTTTCGGCATGCTGCTGGTCGGGCTGGTCCTGGGCGTCGTGCTTTACACCTACGACCGGAGCGCCTTTCGGGAACCCGAGTACCATGGTATAATCGCCGCCACCCCCCGGGTTATGCACACGGCCGACGAACTGATGAGCAAGCTCCAGGATTTTCAGGAAAAGAGTGATTTACTCGTGCGCAACATTCAGGCCTTGTTCGAGCAGGCCCAGCGGCTGCCCCTGCTCGGGGCCACCGCAGAAGAAAGTACCCGGCGGGTGCTGATCGTTTCCGACATCCATAACAATCCTTTCGGCCTGGATTTCGTTGAGTCCCTGGTGCGTCACTTCCGGGTGGACATGGTTCTGGACGCCGGGGATCTGACCGACTTCGGATCGCCGGTCGAAGCCCAGGCTGCAGCCAAGATTTCCGGGTTCGGAGCACCCTACATCTTCACCCCGGGCAATCATGATTCGCCCGAGGTGATGAGCTTTATGCGGAAACTGTCCAACGTCCACGTCCTGGGCGGTCAGGTCATCAACGTGCGGGGAATATCCATTCTGGGTTCACCCGATCCGTGGGCCTGGGAAAAGAAACTTGCGGCGGCCGACACCCCGGAGCAGGAAGAGCTGATGCTGCAGCAGCAAACCGACGGGTTGCGTGCCGCCCTGCAGGCGGCGGAAGCCGCCCCCGACATCCTGATGGTTCACCACCCGGCGGTGGCCCGGGAGTTCGCGGGTGAGGTACCCATCCTGATCAGCGGGCACACGCACCGGGTACTGGTGGAGCAACTGGATGACTCCTGGCACTTGAACCCGGGCAGCACCGGCGCGGCTGGTTTGCGGGGCCTGCAGACCACTTCCGAAATTCCCTACTCGGCCATCATCTTGCACCTCAACGGTACCGACCAGGCTGTGGTAGCCGCCGACGTAATCAAGTACAACGCTTTATCCGGCAGTTTCACCGTGGAACGCCGCCTGTTGGGACACCCGGAACCGGAGGCCACACCGGTAATGGAAACTGAACCGCCGGCCCCGCGGCCGGCTCTTTCCCCTTGAGCGCCGGGAACCGTGTCCGCGCTTCGGAGTGGTATACCGGGCATTCCTTCCCGGGTACAATAAGAAAAACTCTCCCGGGAGGGCTGATAATGATCGACATTACGGTTTAT
This sequence comes from Candidatus Desulfopertinax cowenii, assembly GCA_001899445.1. GTDB lineage: Bacteria > Bacillota > Desulfotomaculia > Desulfotomaculales > Desulforudaceae > Desulfopertinax > Desulfopertinax cowenii. The sequence goes on from MPOA01000006.1 coordinate 111,194, forward strand.
ACCAACCGCGTGGAAGGCGCCAGCTGAAGGAGTCTGCAAGCTTTGGCCGGGAAAGTCAAAGACAAGTATGGTGACAGCGTAAACGTGAACGTAGTCCGACCGCAGGACCGGGAGCGGAACGGTGACCCGCACACCCCCGCCGCCCCGAACATTGCGGTGGACGGAATGATCCTAAACAAACGGATCACCCTGTCGGAACTCGACCGGATCGTCGCCCAGCAATTGCGCCGGGAACGTCATTAGATGCCTCCGCCCGCGTCGCGCCGGCCGCCAGCCGCGCCTGGTAGACACACACACCGGCCAACGGGCACCCGGAACACTGCGGCCGGGATTTCAGGCAGGTGTGGTGGCCCAGCGCAACTAGTAGGGCGTGGTACTCACTAAAAAGCGTCACGTCGCGGGGCAGGTGGGACTCAAACAGGCACTGGAGCTCGTCGTATGTCTCGCGGCCGTGCGCCCGGCCCAGGCGCTGCAAGATCCGGTGCGTGTAACTATCGATCACGAACACCGGCCGGCCGGCGGCGTATAGGAGAATCGAATCGGCGGTTTCCTTTCCGACGCCCCGGACCTTCAGGAGCCGGTTTCGTAACGCCCCCGTTTCCTCTTTTAAGAAGGCGTCCACGTCATCGCCGAACTCCTCGCGGATCACGCGACATACATCCTTTAGCCGCTGGGCCTTCTGGTTAAAGTACCTGGTGGGCCTGATCAGCAGACCCAACTCCTCGTGCGAAAGCGCCAGTATGCCCGCTACCGACAGGTACTGCCGTTCCTTAAGATTGTTGATGGCCTTCTCCACGTTGCCCCACGACACCTGCTGGGTGAGAATTGCCCCCACGATTACCTCGAAAGGCGTATCGGCCGGCCACCAGTGGCGCGGTCCAAAATGGCGGTACAACCGCCCATAGACGTCCAACAGGAATTCCCGCAAACCCACCTGCTCCCCGTTACTCGGAAGTAACCGCCGCTTCCTTTTCCGGAAGAACACAGACCGGTCTCCTGTAATGCGGGTCAAAACCGATTTTGTCCTTGACTGCCTGGGCCCTGGCTTCCAGATCACCAGAAATCATTGTGTACGGCACGTTCATTATGTCCAGCATCGCCTTGATTTTCTGGTCAAGTACCATGGCGGCAGCGTCGTCCTGGTACCTGACCCCGTCGTCGAGAACTCCAAACTCCCGGGGGATGTAAAAAATCTCGTAACCGGACAGGTCTTTCATGGCCCAGTTGAACAGCAGAGTCAACGCGTGGTTCTCCTTCGGGTTTTGGAGATCGCAGCTAAGCAACCCGTACACGTAGTTCAAGATGGTGGCGTTGTCACAGAAGATAATGTCGCAGTAAGCCAAAGCTTCCTCCCGACGCTTCTGCCCCTCGTACAGCAAGAACTGTTCGAAGATGTTGGTGGGTACACCGTACCGGACGATGTAATCCCGGACGTACTCCAGGCAGACGTTGGACTTATAGCCCGCCATGGAGTAGTCAACGTCTAGCTTCTTGCACAGCGTGGTCTTCCCGGTGCAAGGGCCTCCGAGGATAGCGACCTTGAGTGGCTTCGGTCCCTTCCATTTCACAGTTCTCCAATCCTCCCCACAAATTTCTGGTTGTGAACACTATAACATATCCTGTGGGGAGGTGTAGACACCAAAACTGCGATTTTTTCGGCTTTGAGTGGAATTTTGAGTGAAATATTAATGAAGGGCGCGATTAACCTTTGGGCTTTGGAGAACTATATTCACAGCCCTTAATCGCCCTCGGGTTATCGCACCCTCAACTGGAGTATTTCCAAAACGGTCAACCGCTATACGTAAAAAATCAGTTGATCTTATAGCTGCTCTGGTATCCCTGCGGCAGGCAGATGAGCGAAACCGGGTGCGGAATCGGCGTGCGCACCGCGGCTACCCGGACACCCAGGTCCTCGATGGTTTTAATCAGTAACATCTGGTCACGCACTCGTTTGGCCAAACACTCCAGATGCGAAAAAATGAAGTAATCCACGTCTCCTTCCTGGAAGCGTGCCAAGGCCGCCTGAAGACCGGGGCGGTCCAGAGTCCAGCCGGTGACGCCCTCGTCCATATAAACCTCTACCTCTCTGCAGCCGATCTGCAGGGCGTAATCCTTACACTGCGCGACTTGGGATTCGATAGAAAAAGCGTCGCCCGATGGCTTCAACTGCCGGGCGTACACGACGGCAGTCATTTGTTTTTGCACTCCTTTCGACTGTCTCTGTTTGTGTTCTACGTTATAAGCCTTTTGAAGCCAAATCAATGCTCAATCTCTGGTTATTCCTGAAACTTCTAGCAACGCACACGTTAACATGCGCAACAGATTACTTTTTACGATAAGTATACGGAAAAGGCTAGGCCACCGGACCGGCCGAATCAACACCTTAGCGCAGTAAACTTTTGTTATTTCCTCAAGAGCTACCTCCACCCCGGACTTGACCCGGTTTGGTGGACACCCTGATACTTGGGGTAAGTCCCTGGAAGGAGAGAACCACCATGCCGAGGACAAGACCACCGTACCCACCGGAGTTTCGGGCGGAAGCCGTGCGCACGGGTAGCGCGAGAGCGGCAAGAACTTGAGCGGAAGTGGCCCGGGATCTGGGGGTATCCACAGAGTCATTACGTCATTGGATCCGGCAGCACGAGATCGACAGTGGTCAGCTCAAGGGCCTGACGACGGCCGAGCGTGAGGAATTGCGGCGGCTGCGCCGCGAGAACCGGATTTTACGCGAAGAGCGTGAAATCCTAAAAAAAGCCGCCGCCCTCAATGCCCAGGAGACCAACGGGAAACGGTAGCCGTGTCCCTTTTCGTGGAGCGGGAGAGGGCCAACCACTCCGTCGTCACGATGTGTCGCGTACTGGGTGTCTCCACCAGCGGATACTACAAGTGGCGGGCTCAAGAGCCCGGGAAGATGCCAGACTAACCGAGTTGATCGTGCAAATCTACCAGGACAGCCGCGGGACCTACGGGGCGCCCCGTATCCACGCGGTGCTGGCCCTGAAGTGCGGCATCCGTTGCAGCCAAAAGCGTGTGGCGCGGTTGATGCGTCAATCCGGCCTGACCGGGGTGCACCGCCGCCGGCTTCGGGGCTGCACCCGGCGTGATCCGGCGCGCCCGTCCTATCCAGACGCAGGGGCAGCGGGATTTCACAGCGCAAGCGCCCCCAATCAACTGTGGGTTGCCGACATCACCCAGCACGCCACCGGTGAAGGCTGGCTCTACTTTGCCCCGGTCATCGATGTCTTTTCCCGAAGGGTTGTGGGCTGGAGCATGGGGGATGTGTCCGACAGCGGACGCAGGTCCAGCGCCGCCGTGAACATGGCCGTCTCGAACCGCCGGCCGGCACCCGGGTTAATCCACCACTCCGGTCACGGTAGCCAGTACACCTCGCTGGCGTTTAGCCAGCGGCTCCAAGAGGCCGGGATCCTGGGATCAATGGGTTCGGTCGGCGACGCACTGGACAACGCCATTGCCGAAAGCTTTTTCGCCACACTGCAGACCGAGTTGCTGAACCAAAGATACTGGCCGACCCGTTAAATGCTGCGATCGGCGATTTTTGAATTCGTCGAGGTCTTTTACAACCGCTCAAAGCCTCCATTCGGCACTCGGGTATCTGAGCCCGGCCGAGTTCGAAAGGAGGTGGCATTTGCAGAAACAGGGAGCGGTAGCTTGAAACCAAGCTGTAAGCCTGTCCACAAAACCGGGGCAACTCCAGGGCCACAAGCCGGAAAACATTGGGTGAAACACATTCTAAGGGAGATCGGTATGCCGAGGTGGTCCACGGTTTAATACAAATTAAATTCGGCTGGGGGTCGCCTACTAAGTCTTGACACGGACGGGTTGGTGGCATGCCTTGACAAAGCCCTAACCGGAAGCTAAACTGGTACTAGTGCAAAACAATAAACGTCGGAGTGGCGGAATGGCAGACGCGCACGTTTGAGGGGCGTGTGGGGTAACCCGTGGGGGTTCAAGTCCCCCCTCCGACACCAAGGCCGTAACCACAGGCTGTGGGAATCATCCCACGGCCTTTCTATTTGGGGAGACGTGCGGGATTGACACGGCAACTTTTCGACGTTGGAAAAGCGAAAAGCGCGGCGCACACGCATGGTAGAGTGCACACGCATGGGGGGGTGGCGGCGATTGGTAAACGGCGGACCACCGTGGAAGAGGCGCTTTGGGTGCAGAGCCGGGATCTTGGTTGGGAACAGGCTGTGGGGCAGTTTCTGGACGGCTTAAAGCTTAGAGGGTTGTCCTACCACACCCGGCGCTGGCACCGGGAGAACCTGCAAAGAGATCACCCCCGCCAAGCGACTCAACCCAACCCGAGCGTTGCCTTGACTTCGGCGCAAGTTCCTTTCCAGTCGCATCCTGCGCAGAATGCCGCCAGCCATTCCTTAGGTGCAGCCATCACCTCAGCCTTAACGTCAGGCCAGCGTACCTTTGACCTGAACGCGACGCCGAGATATGCGGCCGCCTCCGCATCCATTTTCCGGATTTTTTCGTCTGCCCCCGGCACCGCCATGCACTTTCCGTCCTGGACCGTTGGGCAGGCACGGCAGATGTCGTCTGCGCCTTCGACTACCTCTATTTCCTCCCCATCCGAGGCTCGGCGCACCACATTTTCCAGATTTTCGACAAATTCCCGACTGTAGCCCTCGCCCCGGTAGAAGTGTAGGCAAATCAAATGGTGGCCCCTCAACCTGATCATGCAAGACACCCCGCTCCCTCAGCTGGCTATTTTGTTTTCGGAAACCATATATCTACGGCCCAAACACCCCGCCGGGTACCCACCCTGACGACACTTCAAGTAGCACATTCGGCCACGGTCATCGGCAAACTATGCTCTACCTGCACTCCGTTTATGGTCGCGCCACGACAATCTCCATCCCCTACCGCTTCTTGGCGCCCAAGACCTGCTCCAGTTATTTCCTACTCGATCTCAATTTTCCGGCGTGTTTTGGCTTCAGCCTCCTGTTCGCCCACCAGCATTTGGTCCAGCAGGCAGCGTGCAGCCAGCAACATTTCCCGCCGGGCATTGCGCAGATGGCGCGCTACCGGCACCGGTAGCATGGCCAAAAAGGCTGCCTCCATCATCCGCGGCGGCAATTGCTTCATGAAAGCGGGGGCCAGCCGGAGAAGGCGGACCACCGGAGGTGCCGGGGCCTTTTACTTGCTGATTTTACCGCGATAATCGGGGAGCAGTATCGGCGCAACCCGCTGACCCAGCCCCTGTTGTTCCAATTCTTTATTGAAACTTTTGGTATGTTCTAAGGTTAATTTGCCCAGTTTAACGGTCTTTGCTTTTTCTGCGGCATTTTTACCAGCCCGGCGCCCAAAAACAATAATGTCCAGCAGAGAATTACCCATTAAACGGTTACGACCATGTACTCCACCAGACGCTTCCCCGGCAACATACAGATTCGGAATTTCGGATTCCGCATCTTCATTGATTAGTATTCCGCCGTTTTGATAATGCAGAGTCGGGTAAACGAGAATTGGCTTTTCGGCCATATTTATGCCAAAGCGCATAAACTGCCGGAACATAGCCGGCAACTCTTTTTCGATGGTTCCTTTACCATGAAGCATTTCAATCATGGGAGAATCCAACCATACTCCGTAACCACTGGGAACAGGAATGCCCTTTTGACGTTCCCGGCATTCCCTGAAAATAGCCGAAGAAACCACATCTCTGGTTTCCAGGGGATAAATAAACTGTTCTCCGTCAATATTTACCAGTTGAGCGCCGAGTCCCCGCACCTTTTCAGTTACTAACTGGCCCACTATTTGTTCCGGGAATGCTACGCCGGTAGGATGGAACTGCGTGGCATCCAGGTAGATCAATTTGGCGCCGGCACGATAAGCCATGACCAGCCCGTCCGCTGTAGCTCCATAGTGGTTGGTAGTGGGAGAATCATTTATATGCAGGCGTCCCGAACCGCCGGTGGCAATAATAACTGTTTTAGCCCTGACAATCAGGTATTGCTCGGTTTCCAGATTATAAAGCACGGCTCCGGCGCATTGCCCTTGGTCGTCCTTTATCAATTCTACGGCCGGGGAAAACTCCACCACCTTGATGCCCCGGTTACGAGCTTCATCTCTTAGAGTACGCATTATTTCAGCGCCGGTGTAGTCGTGTGCAAAATGCATACGTTTGCGGGAGGTGCCTCCACCGTGGATGGTATTCAGGGTACCATCGGGATCTTTACTGAACATACACCCGAGTCTTTCTAACCATTGAATGCATATTGGGGCATCTTGAACCAAGGCGTTGACTAGTTGGGGGATATTCTGAAAACCACCGCCTCCCATCGTATCCAGGTAGTGAATAGCGGGCGAGTCGTTTTCTTTTGTGGCCGCCTGAATACCCCCTTCTGCCATCATGGTATTGGCGTCGCCGTGACGCAGCTTCGTGGCCAACAAAACCGTGGCCCCCCTTTCCGCGGCCAGCAACGCCGCAGCAGTACCAGCCCCGCCGCCGCCGATAACCAGGACATCGACATCATAATCGATATTTTCCAGCGCTAAGCCGTCAACGTCGATCATGGAGCGGCTTTCCAGAACATCAACGAGCTCGTGCGGCATTTTTTCCCCTGCATTAGGTCCGACTTTAACCGGCCTCATCGAATCTTTCATATGGTCAGGGTGGTAGGACTGCAAGATATTTGTTTTTTCTGCTGCCGATAACCGTGGAAAGGCTTCCTTCAGGCGTTTTTCCCTGGTTCGCTCCACAGTCTCAATTAAACTCAACATTTCCGCTGTATACATTTTGATCCCTTCCCTTTATTATTCGTTCGGTGCAACTTCAAAAGAGATTTATTGCTCGATATCTCGGGCCTCATACCGTCTTTGCAGTTCTTCTTTACTCATCTGCATCAAGCGGCTAAGCTCATCATTGAATTTACCTGCTTTAATCTCTCCTACCCGCTCGGCCAAATGCGCAGCCCTGGGAGCAATGTGCCGTCCGTAAAGTCTTCGGGCCAGAATACCAACATTATACTGCACGATTTCAGCCGGGCACCGGGAAGCACACAGGCCGCACATAATGCAATCGAAAGACTGGTGAGCCGTTTTCTCGATATCACCGCGCTGGGCTGCTGCTATATAATCCATAACCGACAGTTCCTGCGGGCAAATCCTCGTGCACTGATTGCAACCAAGACAGCGGGTGACCTCCGGGTAATGCTGAAGTAAAGTGCCCAAGCTGGGACTGAGCTCTTCTAATTTATACGAAGCTCTGTTAGCGGGATAAAACGGTATTTGCGTAAGGTGCATCCCGTCTTCCACCATAGTGGCACAAGCCAGTCCTACTTTTAAACGGAAACTATCGGGTTTCCTATAAACAGTACCACAAGCCCCGCAAAAACCCCCTCGGCAACCACAACCCCGAATAAACCGGTAACCGGCATATTCCATAGCTTTCATAATCGTTACCCCGTAGGGAACCTCATATTGTTTGCCCATAATATAGATGCTTACCATTTTGTTTTCCGCAGCCATGCTCTTGCCTCCTCAGGGTGCGTTATCCAGCCTGTAATAGCGGTTTAGGATCAACATAATGATTATCTAATCCCAGTTTAGCTACGGATATCTCCAGGGCTATCCCTAAAAGCTGAGTGAAATACAGGACCGGAATTTTGGAAAAGCTTTTATCTTCATCAGCAAATCTATCCTGCAGCCAATCGAGATTGAATTGACACAGGGGGCAACTGGTGATTATCACTTCGGAATCTCGAACCCTAGCAGCCTTTAAAATATCTTTTACTCTACCCGCCACTAAATCATAATTGTTTAACACCTGGTATGAACCGCAGCATTTTGTTTTGTAAGGAAAATCAACGGGTTCAGCACCCACGGCTTTTACAAACTCTTCCATGAGGGCGGGATTTTCAGGCTCGCCAAATTCCATTTCTTTGGCCGGCCGGGAGAGCATACAACCGTAATAGCAAGCCACTTTCATACCTTTCAGTTTCCGATCAACCCGGGTCTTTAAAGAATCAAAACCAAGATCATCACGTAAAAGCTCAAGGGGGTGCAACACCCTGAGTTCACCATTATAATTTTCTTCAAGATACGCATTAAGCTTGGTTCTGGCTTCATCATTGTTCTTCAGCGCAAAGTTGACCCGCTTCAGAACGTTATAACAAAAGGAGCACACGGTAACAAGTCGTCCGTCTCCTTCTTTTGCCGCCTTGGCCAAAATACGGGCAGACGCCACCATGCCCATATAATTGTCTTGGGCCAGCGGGAATGCCGTACCGCAGCATGTCCATTCAGGAAGCTCGGTCAATTCTAAACCCAGAGCAGCCAGGGTAGCCCGCGTGGAATCATCTAATCCCTTGGCCTTCACATGTAGAGTACATCCTGGAAAATATGGAATACCCATTACAACTCTCCTTAGGCACTGAGTTTACGAAATCCGCTGGTCAAGGCCATCTGGGGAATCTCTGCCAGGAGTTCCGCCGGAACATCTTCCGGCGCCAAAATATCATTGCCTTTGCGCAAATTAATCGTTCTCAAAGCCTCCATAACCCGGGCAATATCAATACCTCGGGGACACCGGGCCGTACAAATCAAGCAAGTGGTACACATCCAGATCGAACGGTTTTTCAAGATCTCTTCTTTGCCCAGTTGAAGGAAACGCATAACCTGCCTAGGCAGTAAATCCATAACCCCTATTCCGGTACAGCTCGCACTACAGAGCCCACACTGCATACACAGGTATGGATTCTGCCCGCTTAGCTCTTTGACTTTCCTGGTCATTTCCTCGCTGGTCATATGACATCTACCCCTATCTCAATGTTTTACGGTTAGACCTCTAACTTTTTTGTTCTAAAGCACTGGTAAACAAAAACGCTCGTTCTCTCCGGCATTATTTATGAACAGCGTATTGCCGGCGACCATCCCGGTACAGGTCGCCTCCATAGATATCATTTATAACAACTGCCGGGAAGTCACTAACGGTCAGCTCGTAAACCGCCTCTGGACCCAACTCCGGGTAGGCGACCACTCTGGCCGACTGGACGCACTTGGAAAGCAGGGCACCTGCGCCCCCAACGGCACCGAAATAGACGGCGTGGTGTGCCTGCAGCGCTTGAAGCACTTCCGGGGAACGAAATCCCTTGCCGATCATGCCCCGGAGCCCCTGGGCAAGCAAAGCGGGAGTGTAGACGTCCATCCGCCCGGAGGTGGTGGGTCCGCAGGCGCCGATAACCCGGCCGGGCGGAGCCGGCGAAGGTCCGACGTAATAGATAATCTGGTCGGTCAGGCTCACCGGCAACTCCTCACCTTTTTCCAGGAGGGCCACCATCTTTTTGTGGGCCGCGTCCCGGGCGGTAAGCAGCTTGCCGCTGATCAGCACCCGCATTCCCGCCCGCAAGCCGGAAACTGCCTCCCCGGTTAACGGGGGAGTGATGCGTACTGGTTCCAGCAATTAAAATCCTCCTTGGACCAAAATGCGGACTCAACTCTACAACACGGCGGTTTTGTGCCGCACCGCGTGGCAGTTCAGGTTGACCGCCACGGGAAGCGAGGCAATGTGTGTGGGGAACACCAGCACGTGTACGGCCAGAGCCGTCACCCGTCCCCCGAGCCCCATGGGGCCGATGCCGAGCTGGTTGATGGACGCCACCAGGGCGTCTTCCAGGGCGGCCAGCTCCGGATCGGGATTCTTGGCGCCAACGGGCCGCAGCAAAGCCTCCTTGGCCAGCAGGGCCGCCTTTTCCATGGTGCCACCGATGCCCACCCCCACAACCAGTGGCGGGCAGGGATTGGGGCCGGCGGCCGACACGGTGTCCAGAATGAACTGTTTGGCGCCCTCCAGACCCTCGGCCGGCTTCAACATCTTCAGGGCGCTCATGTTCTCGCTGCCCGCGCCCTTGGGCAGCACCGAGATCTTCAGGCGGTCTCCGGGCACCAGCCGCCAGTGGATCACCGGCGGGGTATTGTCTCCGGTGTTTTTCCGAACCAGCGGGTCTCCCACCACCGATTTGCGCAAGAAACCCCGCGCATAACCGTCCCTGACTCCGGCAGTGATCGCTTCCTCCAGGCTGCCGCCCGTAAGCCGTAGCTCCTGGCCCACCTCTACAAAGACCACCGCAATGCCGGTGTCCTGGCAAATAGGGATGCGGTCCCGGGCCGCGATCGCGGCGTTTTCGTGCAATTTTTCCAGGATGTCTTTCCCGGTAGTCGAGATTTCGTCGTCCCGGGCCTTCCCGAGCGCTGAAATCACGTCCGGTTCCAGCACAAAATTGGCCTCCCGACATAATCGGGAGGTGACTTCGGTCACTATCTGGCAATCCAGGGTACGCAAGAGTCCTTCATCCTTCCCTAACCCACACCATTATAGCAGTTGAAACGACAGTTGGGGAAGCCTTTCGTCCCGGGCGGCACCCCGGAACAAACAAGCCGTTTCTTCTTCAGGAAGCGCCGGCCGGAGCACCGGAGGCCCGGTCCCGACGCCCGCGATATAACTTCTGATACAGCAGGAGCAGCACCATTACGCCCAACCCGGCGGCACTCAGATACAGGTCCGGCAAAATCAAACTGATCGCGGCAACAAAAAGAAGCACCGTCAGTGGAGCACTCAGGCTACCGAAGTAGAATCGCTGTACCGCACAGGCCAGGCCGATAACGCCGATCACCGCCGTAACAAACGGCAGGATGGCATCCACAGCTTCACCCTGAAGCAGCATCTCCGGAGCGTAGAAGAACATGAAGGGCACAATGTAGGCCGCGATGCCCAAGCGGAAGGAGGTCACCGCGGTCTTCATGGGGTCGGAGCCGCTGATGCCGGACGCGGCGTAGGACGCCAAGGCAACCGGCGGCGTGATTGCCGAGACACAGGCGAAATAGAACACGAAGAAATGGGCGACTAAGGGCTGAATACCCATCTGGATCAGGCCCGGCGCCACCACCGAGGCGGCCACCGCGTACGCAGCCGTGGTCGGCAACCCCATGCCCAGGATGATGGCGATACCCATGGCGAACACCAGCGCCAGTAACTCACTCCCTCCGGCGATGCTGAGGATCACCGCGGAAAATTTCATTCCGACCCCGGTCAGGGCGATTACGCCCATGATAATCCCGGCACCGGCACACACGGCCATCAGTTGGATCGCGTTCTTAGCGCCGGTTTCCAGCGCTAGCAAGACCTTGCTGGGCCCCATGGCCGTTGAACACTTAAACCAGCTCACCACCAAGCTACTCACGATCGCAACGAACCCAGCCATGACCACCGAGAAACCCAGCAGGAGCATCATAAAGAGGACCAGGACTGGGAGAAACAGATAGCCCTGCTTCATCACCGCCCAAAACCCAGGTAGCATCTCTCTGGGAAAACCCACCAGTCTTAGCTTAACGGCCTCCAGGTCAACCATGTAATAAACGGAAATGAAGTAGAGCAGCGCCGGGATGATTCCGGCCAGAATCAGGTGCTGGAACGGAATCCCGGTCAACTCGGCCATGATGAAGATGCCGGCACCCATCACCGGCGGCATAATCTGCCCGCCGGTCGAAGCCACGGCCTCGGTGGCCGCCGCGAACCGGGGCGTGTACCCGACTTTGCGCATCAGCGGGATGGTAAAGCTACCGGTGGCCACGGCGTTCCCCGCCGAGGTCCCGTTCATGGTGCCCATCAGGGCGCTGGCGATCACCGCGACCTTGGCCGGGCCGCCCCGGGCGTGCCCGCTAACCGCGAACGCCCACTTTACGAAATACCGGCCAACCCCCGATACCTGGAGGAAGGCACCGAAAATAATGAATAGGATGATGTACTTGGAGGAGATGGCCAACGGGACGCTGAACACCCCGTCCAGGCCATAGATGTAAGTGAAAAACCGTTCCAGGCTATACCCCCGGTGGTGGAGGATACCGGGAAGGTACGGGCCCAGAAACGCGTACGCGATAAATACCAGGCACAGGCTGGGCAACGCGTACCCGCTGGCGCGCCGCACCAGTTCGAGGACCAGAATGATCCCGATCAGGGCGATGTAGAAGTCCATGGTGGTAGGCACCACCCCGGCCCGCCAGATGAGCGCCTCAAAATGGTAGTAGATGTATCCCCCGACAATCAACAGTAGGACCACAAAAACCCAGTCCAGCCAATGAACCCGGTCCCGGCCCTTGTCCTTACCAGGGATCAAGATAAAACCTAGTACTCCGAGCAAAACCAGGTGATAGTTACGGAACAGCCATGGATCAACGGGATGAAACACCAAAACCCCAATGTGGAAAACGGCGGTGAAAATCGCCCAGACCGCAACAAACCTAGCCAACCATCCGCTCAACTGGCGATGCCCCGAGGCCTCAACAGATTCAACCTGGTCAAAATCTATTTTGTCCGTGATCTTTGTCGGCTTGGACTGTTCCTGGGGTTCAACCTGCCCGTTCTTCTTGTCTTGGGACATAACTAACTCCTTTCCCGAGTTCAGATGCTTCAGTTTAAGGGGCCCTCACCCACCCCCGGGGTAGGATGAGAGCCCCTTACCCTGCTTCGTATCTTCACAAGAGAACATCCTATCCGCCGGCAGGCGGGAGAAGGCTACAGTTCCGCCCTTTCTACCCCTGGTATTCCGGCGGATAAACCTCCGCAGGCAGTTCAATGCCAATTTCCTCGTAGTACTTGATGGCACCCGGGTGCATTGGCATCCAGGTATTCTTGACCACGTTCTCCGCCAGGGTTTCTTTGGCCGCCTTGTGGGCGGTAACCATCATGTCGTGGTTTTCGAAGACCCCCTTGACGATTTCATAGACCAGATCGTCCGGCAGATCTTTAGAGGCAATGGCCATGTTCCACATGGCGATGGTCTCGACATCCTGGTCAAGGAAATCGTAAACGTCCGCCGGAATCACCGCCGGCGACCAGAACGGCCAAGCCTCGCAGACCTTGTCCCGCGCCTCACCGTCGATGCCAAAGAATACTATGTCTCGCTGCGCCGCGGTCTCCAGTATACCGGCAACCGGGACCCCCGCCGCAAAGCTGTTCGCGTCCAGCTGCCTATCCAGGTGCTGGGAAACCAGGTCGCTTAGGCCGGCGTGCCGTACGGTCGCCTCAATGCCCAGCAGTTCGAGGATCCGCGGATGGTAAGTACCGGCAGTGCCGCCGGCCGGACCCGAGCCCACTGTCTTGCCTTCCAGGTCTTCGATGCTGTTGATACCGGAATTCTTGAAAGCCCACCACTGGGAGTAGGTGGTATACATCGGGAAAATTGCCCGCACGTTGGTCATCTGGACCCCGCCGGTCCAGTCGCCTTCACCGTGCCAGCCCTCCCAGGCCGGCCCCATAGTGACCAAGCCGAGTTCCAGGTTACCGTTGTGAACCAACTGCATGTTGTGGTTCGGACCGCCGGTCACTTCCACCGCGACCGGAATGCCGGTGACTTTTTCAATCACCTGGCTTAAACCCCCGGCGTACACGTAATAAGTGCCGCCGATAGAAGCTGAGCCGATGGTCAACGAACTCGGCCATGCCGCCTTGCCATCATCCTTATTAGGATCAGGCGGAGCCTGAGTTTCCCCGCACCCCACCACAACGAGGGCCAGAGCCGTAATCAACGACAGCAATACAATAAGCATGCCCTTGCGCTTTATTAACACCGAGCACCATCTCCTCTTTCTCTCTAAATAGTCATAAACCTTTCCAAAAGACCCTCCAACATCTTCCTCACACGATGGCTAAACCCCAGTTGCAGTTGCTTATTCACTCACCCCCAATCCTGTTTAGGATCATCTTCAAGTTAAACAACCCGGTTTTTAAATAACTGCTTAGTACAATATTGAAGCTATATTTTAATAATGTTAATAATGCCTTATCTTATTTATGATACATCTTTTTTGATGTGAAACTTAGGAAACAGATAAGCACTTTTAGAAAATTCTAAATTACCACGGCCATAGGTAACAATATTTTGATCATTAACATAATTTTATTCTTTGTGATAAGTAAGCCGGTATCGCGTCGTTGGCCGGCCAACCGAACCGTACTGCAACTCCGAAGCGACCACTCCAGCCCGAACCAGGTATTCAAGGTACCTCCGCGCGGTAGCCCTGGAAAACCCGATCCCCCGTGCAACCTCTTCGGCGGACACGCTTCCTGGTTTCTCGGCAAGAAATGAAATAACCTGGGTCATGGTGAGCCGGTGGAAACCTTTGGGAAGCCTTTCCGCGGAAATGATTGACGGTCTCCGGACCGTATAAAAACCGTCGATCCATGCTTGGTCAACCTCGGTTCTTCGGACAAGGGTTTGCCGCCTAGCGAAGTAGGCTTCCACAGCAAATTTCAGTCTCGGCACCTGGTAAGGTTTGATGATGTAATCGAATACCCCCAACCGAAATGCTTTTTCTACAACGGAGGTGGCCTTCAGACTGGTAATGGCAACGATGTCAACCGGCAACTCCCGGCGCCGTATTTCGATAATAAAACTGATGCCATCCGTGTCCGGTAGTATTAAATCGAGCAGGAGTAGATTTCTTCCTTCAACGCTAAGTGTTTCGAGCACCGAAGCGGCAGAAACGGCACAGAGCGTCACCGCATAACCGGAGATTTCTTCCACAATCTCCCGGTGCAACTGCAGCATCGCGGGATCACTGTCCAAGATAACAGTGGTGATGTTCTTGTTATTTTTTTTCATCCCCGTTCACCACCCTGTTGTGCCGCCGGGTGTCTGCAAAGATACCCCGGCATCGCCCGCGCCCGGTTTTTGTAATAATTAGACGTGGTGCCTTCTTCATCCTCCCGGTTGCTTCTGGAACATGTAACCACGTTCAGTACCGCTGGAGGGGCTAAAACACTTGCAGGCTTGTATTTGGAGGCCAATTTGTCTCGACAAATTTTGGGTGACTGGCAGGATTTCACTTTTTATCAAAGAACTAAGGATAACACTTGTAACCGAATTAAGTACAAAACCTTAGGCTAGTCGGTTGAGTCTTTGCAGGGAGCGGCGTGAATGAAGGCAAGAAACGGTGCGAACAGCATAGTTCGACAACTAACCGTGTTACTAGTTACCGGGATTGTGCTAGTTTTTGTCTTCGGTAACAGTGCCCGTGCCGCCAGCGAAATCATCGACCTTGAAGTCGGTGTAGAGGGCGAATACCAAACCATCACCGAGGCGGTATACGCCGCCGCCACCCAGTTTTCCAAGAGTACAGTACGAATCTGGGTCTACCCCGGAACGTACAGGGAAAACGTGGTTATCAACGTGGAAGGTCTAACCATCGAGGGTGTAGGAGATCCGAATGAGATAGTGATTGAACCAGATCAGAACAAACACGTGATTAGCGTTGAAGCCAGCCGTGTTGAAATACGCAACGTAACGGTTACAGGCGCTACCCTGCTGGATCAGGCAGGTGTTTTCGTTGAAAACACTACTGGGGTTACCCTGTCCAAGATCGTTTCATGCAGCAACTCCCGCGGGGTTTACATTATTAACTCTACCGACTGCACAATACAGCAAAGCATTATCACGAACAACTCGAAATATGGAATAGCATTGGCTTGGGTTCAAAACTGCACTATTAGAGATAACGACATTATTAACAATGGCATTGCTGGTATACGGGTAGTCGGAAGGAGCGATAACCCTTCCCATTCAAATACAATAGAGTTTAATCATATTGCAGACAATGGAGCATATGGATTGGAGTTATACGGCCAACATGTTTGGAACACCAATGTGAACTGGAATGATGTTGTCGGAAACATTACCTACGGGCTTGAAAGCACGAATTCCGTTCAGGCGGCGTTTAACTGGTGGGGCCATCACAGTGGACCGTCAGGTGGACCTGATGGTGGCACGGGCGACAAAGTCAATGTTATGGTCAACTACGGCCCGTGGCTGGGAGCGCCGGTGGGGGCCACGCCCATGACCTTCCACCTGGACGCTACGTCGAAGACTTCCAAGACCATTTCTGAAACTATCCAGATAGCTGATCCCGGGGATACCATCGTTTTACACCCGGGCCATTACACCGAGAATGTTGTCCTTGACCAAAGCATCACGCTCCGGGGTGCCGGCGGCGTTGAGCGTCCGGTCCTCAGGCCGGAGACAGGGGCCGCCCTGGTTATCCGGGCAGGCAGTGCCACAGTGCAGGGCATTGAGCTGTTACGGATGTCTGATTCACCCGGAGTGATCATCGTGGGCACGGATGCAGAGGGCGCGAACAGTCCGACAGGTGTGGTGCTCGGCGGCCCGGACGCCATCCAGAACGACGAACTACGCAACGTTTTTTCCGGGTACGATTGGATAACGCCGGCCATTACACTGACATACGACACGCAAATTTCAACCGCCGACGTCGAGGCCAGGTACAATGATTGGGGTGACGGCGCTACGCGTGATTCCATCGCGGAGGCCGTTTACCACCAAGACCAGAACCCAGCACTCGGGCGGGTCGATTTCCTACCCGCCTATGCCGGCACGGAAATCATAACCCGCTGGCTGATCATCACTACCGACAACCTGCCGCCCGCCACGGCAGGCCAATCCTATGAAGCCATCCTCGAAGCAGCCGGTGGCGATGAAAACTATTACTGGGAGCTTCTCGGAGCACTGCCCGACGGTCTCGAACTAACTCCGGACGGTTTGATCACCGGTGTGCCGGTGCCGGACAACGGCGACCGCACCCACAATTTCACCGTGCGGGTGACCGACCGCCAGGGGGAAACGGCGGAACGGAGCCTGAGTCTCCTGGTCCAAGAGGCCCAAGATCAGCTAAAGCAAGAAGAACCGGAACGCCCACCGGCCTCGGCGCGGACCCGAACGCGCACCGGCCACCGATTCATCTATTCACCCGCCGAAATCACTATTGTGTTAAACTTAGGCGCTTATCCGGGCAAACCTGTCAGGGTTGTCGTTCCCGGTGGCAGCCCGGCCGTGCGGATCGTCATTCCGCGTCTGGGCACTGACCCTGTGCCGCCCATCGACATTCTGGACGCCGGCGGCCGCTACCGGCTTTACCTTCCGGCCGGGAGCCTTGCCGGCGGTCGATCCGCTGAGTCCCGGGCGTCCGCTACGGTGTTCGTTCTCCGCCCACAGCCGGCCCTTTCGGCTATTGCCCCGGTCGTGCAGATTAAAGCTTTGCACGACAACGGCCAGCCCCTGGACGCATTCGACAGCCCGGTGCACCTCGGCTTGCGCTACAAACCGGCATCACCTTCCGAAGAAGTGCGGCTCGGGGTATACCGGTACGATTCAGAAACAGGATCGTGGCGGCACGTCGGCGGTCGCTTGGACCGAAACTCGCGGCTGGCGTGGGTTCCCCTGACCTCGTTCGGCAGCTACACAGTACTCAGCGGCGGTGAACACCGGTTTGCGGACGTCCCCAAGGATCATCCCGCTGGGGAGGCCATCGGCACGCTGGCGGCCAGAAGAATCCTGCGGGGTACCGGCGCGGACTTTTTCTTTCCCGGGGCAGTTCTCGACCGGGCCCAGGCGGCCGCTCTCATCCTAAGGCTGCTGTACCTTAAACCCGACCGTGCGGCGCACCCGGCCTTTCCCGACGTACGGCCGGACAGCTGGTTTTTCGACCCCGTGCAACGGACTGCCGCGCTGGGCCTGATCTGCGGCTATCCCGACGGCAGCTTCCGCCCGCACCAAGGGATCTCCGAACAGGAGTTCTTATGTTTGCTCGCCCGGCTGCTCGAACGCAACGGCATCCGGTTATCAGCCCGGAAACCGGCCGCCCCCGCCTTTCATTCAGGCCGGCCCGACGGTCCGGAGCCGGCGCCCTGGGCTGCGGCCGATGTCGCCCGGATGTGGAAACACGGCATCGTCCGCGAGGCCTTCACTCCCAACGCGCCGGTCACCCGCGAAAGAGCCGCGGTCTGGACATGCCGAGTGTTGGAGCTCCTTGAAACCCGCGAAGGTGGCCAGGTACCACCCTGGCAAAACTCTCCACCAAGTCCCCGGCAACCCGGTGACCACACCGGTGGTGCGTGAAATACTCCCGGGCCCGGAATGTCGTCGTACCACTTTTTTGACCATCGGCCGCCGCCCGGAACTGCCGCGCACCCGCCCGATCTCGCTGGGCTGCAGAGTTACTCAAACTTATACCGGACCTCCAGGTCCGGACCCCCAATGTCCTTTTGCTGCACGATTTCCCCCTGGTAGATAACCAGGAAGTGGGTCGGCCACACTTCGTGTTCACAACAAATCACCGGGGTGCAAGTTAGGTCGGGCCACTCCTGGTCCATCAGCGCCTCCGCCGGAGAGGAATACTGTTTAACAATCGTGCCCGCCCATCCGCCGCAGTATAGGCACCGGCCGGCCAGTACCGCCGTCATGGACATGATTTCACTTGGAATAATTCTCATCCAGTATCCACCCCCTTAACCGGTAAGCCTTCATTGCCGTTCGTTTTGACCAGCTACACCGATGAACCGGCCGGGCCGGTCTCCACCATTAGGCAGGAATAGTCGTGCAGGGTA
The DNA here is from genome assembly GCA_001899445.1 of Candidatus Desulfopertinax cowenii. Lineage (GTDB taxonomy): Bacteria > Bacillota > Desulfotomaculia > Desulfotomaculales > Desulforudaceae > Desulfopertinax > Desulfopertinax cowenii. The sequence goes on from MPOA01000006.1 coordinate 129,615, forward strand.
ATACCCTGGGCATCAAACCACGCCCGGACCTCGGGGGAACACAAAATGGCCAGTTCCCGCTGGCGTTCGGCGACGTAGGAACTCCTGGCGGCCAGAGCCATGTCGGCCAGGCCGGGATGGGTCATCAACTCCACCACCCGGTGCCCCTCGTTCATCGCCTCGTTAATCATCCGATACAGGTTTTCCAACGAGACCCCGGAACCGATCCACTCTCCGCAGAAGTGGTCTGGGGTGGCCACACCCCGGTTACGAAGTTTCTCCCGCATGTCCGGCTCCAGGTGCCGTACTGGAAGACCATGGCGGCGCGCCACAGTAATCAACGCTTCCAATACCGCCGGATGACGGTGGATATGATGGTGGGTATCCAAGTGGGTGACAGTCAAGCCCCGCCGCAGAACCGTTTCGATCTGAGCCTCGAATTCCAGAACAATCTCCTGGACCCTGGGGTTCTGTTTCACAAAACGACTGGGGCGATGGAAAATGCCCTGCTTATCAACCAGTGACGGTAGGTCGGCGGAATTGGCGACCGGCCTACCGGCCGTAATGCAGAGGTGCACTCCGGCACTGGGTATTAACCCGCTACGCAGGTACTGGATGGCCGCTTCCGTTCCGTCCTGATTCACCATCAGGCTGGCACTGCTAAGAATACCGCGGCTAACTCCCAGAAGTATCGCCTGGTTTACTCCGGCGGTCAGTCCGAGATCGTCGGCGTTGACAATCAGTTTCATGGCTTCACGCTCCCATCCGGTTCCATTATATCATTTTGCCAGCCCGCCTGGAGCGGCGGCAACCACAGGAGCGCTATTCATACCACCTAAATTACACCATACTCACAGCTCCAGTTCGTGGTAAAGTTGGCCCAGCCTCATTCCAGGTTCCGGCCGAAGGCTTCCACGGTCTCTCCATCTACTCCGGGAGTATCATTGTTGGCTCTTACAGCCCGGTAGCCCCATCGGTGCAACAAACATGCCGGGCGCACAAGAGTTTGGCACCCGGCAAGAACCGGGTGCCAAAAGCGCAACGATGATTGGGTGACAATCAAGATCTCTTCAAAGTCGGGCGAATAAAGTCCAGTAGGCTGAGAATCACTGCCGCCAACCCAAAACCGAGCACCCCGGCACCGAAAAGGCCGCCAACCAGGAACCAACCGGCCAGCGCAACTACCGCGCCGACGATCAGGACGATCCAGGTCAGGTTCATACCTTCCATCTTGTTTATGCACCTCCCGTGAATGGTTGTTTCTTCAAGAATAGATTAACCGGATACCCGGGTTTTCAATCTCCAGATATACATGATAATGTTGATGAAAAGAGAAGCGACAAGGGGGTTTTCCCGTGGCCAGACCGCAAGATGTGCAGGAAATGCTCAGATCCCAGCTTATTGCGGCGCGACAACAGGGGCACAGCGAACGGAAACTCAACCTGGACGGCCGGGAGGTCCGGGTAACCGTCAACTCCACCTCCCTACGTATAATGGTCTGTACCACACCATTGTACGGCTTCGAACCTCAAGACATCAATATTCTGGACGCTGTTCGCCGTCTGCTCGGCAACCCGCCCGACGCCGTGTACACTCGGAGCCAGGGTGAGAACCAAACGGTGAACTACTGTGCTGTGTGGGGCAATCCGGAACTCAGTTTCCACGAAGAGCTGGCTCCGCTGGTCCCCGAAATCTATGCGGCAGGGAACCAGGTCTTGCTGATTTCGCAACGCCTGCGTTCCTACCTGGTCCCGGATCATCCCCGCAAGTGGATGCCGTACCAGGTGGATCTATGGCAGCGTTTTTGGACCTTGAGACTGGAAAACCCCCACGAACGGGAACGGATCGAGTTCTTCAGCCATCCACGCACGTGGGACTACTTTCAGGTTCTAGCAAAAAAACTCGCCTCCTTGACAGCCGAGGAAATTCCTGATAAAACCCAAGCGCGCACCCTGCAACCAAAGATTGAAGAGGTGTATTGCACCGCCGCCCTTACTGGCTACCACATCTTCCTGCTCGGGCATCCCGAACCCCTGGACTTTCGCGCTCTGGATTTTTCCCGGGTTTCCGAACTCGTACCCGGCAACATGGGCTGGGACAGCATTCCGGAGCCGGTGCTGCAGGTGATCAACGAGATCAACGTCTCGGACATCCGGACCTCGGGCAACCTCTTCAAACGTGCCGTGCTGATGTCGCCGGAGATTCTCGATGGTCTACTGCTCAACGCCAACAAGTGCGCGGTGCTAGGCTACACCACCGGAGCAATGGCCCGCCGGCTGAAGACGCAAGATATGCCGCCGGGGGCTGAGCATGTTTTGTGAACAAAATCCCTTCCTAAGGAGGTTCTTTGAGCTCCGGGTTTCTTGCTGTTGACGGGTTTTTGTTTTACGGTTAGAATTTCGGTAATGTCGTCCCCGCCGCGAGCAAACAGCGCCAGGCTACTCTGCCTTGATTTCCCCTTAGCACCATAATGTGTCTGGGGCGTTTGCGGGGACAGGTATTGCGATTTTTTTCACATTTCGGGAGGGAGGGCAGCCCCTAATGGAGTCCGCGAAGGGCTGGCTGCTGGTGATCTTCGGACTTGCGGGCGGAATGGGTCTTTTGCTTTACGGCATGCACGTTTTGAGTGAAGGCCTGCAGAAGATCGCCGGCCATAAACTGCGGAGCATCCTAAGCTCCCTGACGCAAAACCGGGTTATGGGACTCTCCGTGGGGGCTGCCGTCACCATCTTGTTTCAGAGCAGCACGGCGACTACGGTGATTCTGGTCGGCCTAGCCAGCGCCGGGGTGATGTCGCTGCGTCAAACCCTCCCGGTAATCCTGGGTGCCGATATCGGCACGACCATCACCGCCCAGTTGATCGCCCTGAGAGTGACTGAAATCGCCCTTCCTATTGTCGGCGTGGGCGCCACCATCGTCTTTTTCACCCGGCGTGACCGCTACCGGCGGATTGGCCAGGTTTTTCTCGGTTTCGGGTTGCTCTTCCTGGGCTTAAAGATCTTGGGCGACGCCATGGATCCCCTCCGCGACGAGCCGTTTTTTATTAACGTGCTAACTACCATGGGCGACTATCCCGTACTGGCCATGATTGCGGCGGCCATCTTCACTTTCCTGCTACACAGCAGCGCCGCCGCGGTAGGCATCATTATGCTTTTAACCATGCAGGACCTGGTAACGTTAACCGCCGCCATCTACCTACTCTTCGGTGCTAACATTGGTACTTCGTTCACCGCCGTGCTGTCCAGCCTGGGATCGACCCGGGAGGCGCAACGTGTCGCCCTGGCCCACCTGTTGTTCAAGGTGACCGGGGTATTGCTGTTTCTACCCTTCGTGGGCCAGTTTGCGCAATTGATGATCGCCATTACCGGCTCGGTGGCCAGTCAGGTAGCGAATGTGCACACCTTCTTCAACGTGACCATCGCGCTGGCTTTCCTGCCCTTTACCAACCAGTTCGCCAACTTCTTAAACCGGATCCTGCCGGACAAGGAAACCTGCGCGCTGGACATGCGGCCCAAGTATCTGGATAATAGCATCGTCGCTTCGAGCCCGTCGCTCGCCCTGGAACTGGCGACGCGCGAGATCACCCGTACTTACGATTTGATCCGCTACATGACCGCGAACGCCAACCGGGTCTTCGAACGTAACGACCAGGATTTGCTCGAAACTATTCTGCAAACCGAGGAGAAAGTTGATTCCCTGACCCGGGCCACCAAAAGCTACCTGGCGAACGTACTCCGCCAACCACTCTCCAAGGCCGAGTTCCAGAGGTGCATGGGGCTGGCGCACATCGTCACCGACCTGGAGCACATCGGAGACATCATCGAAAAAAGCATCGCCCACCTGGCGGAATGCAAGATTTACAGCGGCTGCGACTTCTCCGACGAGGGCTGGGAAGAACTGAACATCATGCACCAGCGGGTCTGCAACCTCATGGAGAAAACCCACGAGGCCCTGGTCAACAATAACGCCCAGTTGGCGGACCTGGCCACTCGACTGCAGCCGAAGATTTTGATCATGGAACGGAAGCTACGGCAGTTCCACATTCACCGCCTGCGGATCGGGGTCCAGAAGTCGGAGGCGACTAGTTCCATCCACTTGGACCTGATCAATGCCTACCTGCGCATCAGTGAGCACGTGCGGAACATTGCGGTGGCGATTGTCGAGGAAGTGGTGGGAGGCAAGACGCCCACCGCGCAGCAGGAAACGGCCGCCACCTTGGTGGGAAACGAATAATCCCCCCTATATCACGCCGGAGCGCCGCAATTTTCGGCACACCCGGTACATTACTCGGGCGTCCCAACCTGCGTCGCGTAGGAGCCGGTCCGCCACCCACCGCAGTCCCTGCCGCTCGACCTTGGGATCGGACATGTAGAGCGCCAGCAGCCCCTTCACCACCGTGCGGTGGAAAAGCGGGCGCCGCAGTCTGGACGTTCGCGCCAGACCCTCCACCAGGAACAGGCGCAACCGCCCGGCGCAGGTTTCCAGGTCGGGATAGTAAAAACAGAAGTTCAGCTCCCCTTCCTCTCGGTCCTCGTCCTGGTCAATGAAATAATCCAGCAGGATGTGCAGACTGCACACCCAGGGAAAGTAAGCCTGCATCAAAGCCCGCACTTGCCGGTACTCCAAGTCGGGGCGTGTCGCCGCTGCCAGCAGGGCAAAGATGCCGAGGGTCGATCCGGAAGCCGCCGCAAATTCCCACCAGTCAATCCCCGGATAGCGGTCACGGTGGTTGTCAAACCACGAAACCAGCAGGGGCTCCCGCGCCCAGGGCTCGATATGCTTGTACACCTGAAGGTCGCTGTACAGGCCCGCCAGAGCAATCACCTCATCCCGAACCAAAGGGTACGCAGGCAGAGTGCGCAGCACGCCGCGGCACTCGTCTACCAGCGCCCGGAGATAGCCGCCGTCGTCGCCGTATGGATACAACTGGTAGAAGTCGGGCACTTCCCGCTCGGGGTCCACGCCGCACATCATGGCCTCGTGCAGCAGGCGAAAGGCACGCCGGTCCTGGCATCCGGCCCGGTCGCAGAGGTTGTCGAGGTAGTCGCTGATGGTCTGCAAAGCGACAATCAGCCGCACCAGGTCGCGCTGAAAGCCTTCGGCGGTAATGGCAAACACACTGCCTCCTTGGGCGTGAAAACGCTTATGGCGAATGCTGGCCGCCGCCTGCCGGGCAAGCTCTTGCTGAGGACACTCCCGGATTTTCGCCTGCCAGCGGGCGAGTTCACGGTCCACCTCGGGAAAAACCCTGGTGACCAAGCGGCCTATGATGTGCACCTGATCCGGAATATTGCGCACAACAAACACCCTAATTCCTCCTGCACGGATAAACCGACGCTAGTCTTCCAGACTCATAGCTAAAATATACCAGATTGCTTGAGGGTTAATCCACCAGCACCTTCTTTCCTGCCGGACAAACACCCAAGGTTTCAGTTTCTAATATAGTAATACCGGTTACTTAGCCACGGGTAACTTTTTTATCTCACGGTTACCACCAAGTTTCTTTAAACCAAAAAAGGCAAAGGAGGAAATGGATGAGCACCGATGCTGTTGTTGAGGTCCGTAATTTATCAGTTTCTTACCACGCCCACCGGGCACTTAATTGCGTTTCCTTTTCGGTAACCCCGGGGCAACTGGTCGGGATTATCGGCCCCAATGGAGCCGGAAAGTCAACTCTGGTGAAAGCGATCGTCGGCTTGATTAACGTTGACCAGGGTGAGATTAACATCTGGCAACAACCGGTAGCCAAGGTCCGCAAACGGATTGCTTACGTTCCCCAACGTAACGATATCGATTTGGATTTCCCAGTTCGCGTGCAAGATATTGTCATGATGGGACGCTTTCCCTATTTGGGTTTGTTTGGCCGCCCCAATAGCAAAGACCGTACAATAGTTGCTAATTGTCTTCAGCAAGTAGGAATGTATGAATTTCGAAACAGACAAATCAGGGAGTTGTCGGGTGGCCAACAGCAGCGGGTATTTTTGGCTAGAGCGTTGGCCCAGGAAGCAGATTTGTTTTTTTTGGATGAACCATTTTCGGGAATTGACTTAAACTCCGAAAGCATAATCATCAATATTTTAAAAAAGTTACGCGATCAGAATAAAACGACGTTTATTGTATTTCACGATTTGGCTAAAGCAATAGGTTATTTTGACAGCCTGATTCTGCTCAATAAAAAGCTGGTTGCCTTTGGGAGCGGCAAAACGGTTTTAAATGCCAAACGGCTATCTGAAGCATACCAGGGGAGTATAGCTATTCTATCGAGTACAAACGAACTGATGATGGTGAACGCTTGATGGAAAACATATCCTTCTTTTATGAATCTCTGTTTAAATATCAATATCTTCAAAATGCCATGTTCGCCGGCATATTTGTGGGCATCATCTGCGGTATGGTTGGCTGCTTCATTATCTTAAAAGGCATGGCGCTTATGGGCGATGCTATTTCGCACGCTGTTTTACCCGGTGTTGTTGTTGCCTATATGGTTGGTTTCAGCTTCTTTATCGGTGCGGTTATTGCCGGCGTTTTCACCGCCTTGGGAATTGGATACATCGCGCAAAATAGCAAAATCAAGGATGATGCGGCTATCGGCATTATATTTACGGCTGCCTTCGCCCTGGGTATTGTGTTAATCACCTTAAGGCGGGGAACGGGTGTCGATCTTTGGCACATACTATTCGGAAATGTCCTGGCCGTTTCTCGCTACGATTTATGGACGACATTCGGCATCGGTATTATTGTTCTGGCCTGTATTTTCTTATTTTATAAACAATTACTGTTAAGCACATTTGACGCAACCATGGCCCAAGCAATCGGCATACCGACCAAATTGATTCATTACCTATTAATGTTGCTTCTTTCTCTGGTTACCGTGTCCGCCTTAAAAACTGTAGGTATAATTCTTGTGGTGGCAATGCTGGTCACCCCCGGGGCGATAGCTTACCTACTTACCGACCGTTTCCCCGTAATGCTTGGGTTGTCCGCGCTGTTTGGAGTGTTTTCCTCGATTGTCGGAGTATATTTCTCCTACGTTTATGACGTTGCAACCGGTGCCTCTATCGTCTTGGTCGCTTCCGTATTGTTCGCCACCGCCTTTTTGCTGTCACCCAAACAAGGTGTTTTTATCCGCTGGTTCCGGGCCTATCTGTCAAAAAAAATATGAGTAAAAGAGGGCAGGTAGTACAACCCACAAAACTCCAATGAGTAAGAAGAGGAGGGGAAACCTAGTGAAAACCCAAAAAACTTTTTTGTTTATTATAAGTGCCGTTTTGGTTTTAAGCCTGGTTCTTGTGGGCTGCAGTTCGGAACGGGCGGCGCAACAAGACAAGGAAGATAAATCCGGAGGATTACAGGTGGTCACCAGTATTTCTATTCTGGCTGACATCGCCCGCAATGTGGTTGGTGAACGGGGACAAGTAACGTATATTGTGCCCATTGGAGAAGAACCGGAATGTTACGAACCAGTGCCTAGTAATTTTCAAAAGGTCAGTAATGCCGACATATTCTTTGCCAACGGTTTGGGGATGGAAGAATGGTTGAGGAAAATAGTTTCCAATGTGAGCGACACGGAGGTGGTTTACTTAACTACGGGGGCGCCTACCATTCCCTTGATAGGCCGGGATGGCGCGGACCCGCATCTCTGGCTCAACGTCCAACATGTAAGCGACTACTATGTAAACAATATTCTGGCAGCCTTGATCCGGCTGGATCCCGAAGGAGAAAAGGAGTACCGCCGTAACGCGGAATTATACATTGCCCAGTTGCAGGAGCTGGACGCCTGGATTGTCGACCAAGTGGAACAGATCGACCCGGATAGGCGCATGATTGTCATAAGTGAAAATGCCTTGAAGTATTTCGGGGAAGCTTATGGTTTTGACACCGCGGGAATTTGGGAACTGAATTCCCATGCAGAAGGAACCCCCCAGCAGATCTCCCGGGTCATTGATCTGGTGCAAAGTCGGCAGGTCCCCGCCCTATTCGTTGAAGCTACGGTGGATAGGCGCTATATGGAAGCTGTGGCCAAAGATACAGGCGTGCCCATCGCCGGCGAAATACATACAGACGCCCTTGGGCTGGAAGGAAGCGGAGCCGAAACCTACATCGGAATGATGAAGCACAATGTGAATTCGCTGTTAATGGGATTGAGATAGGGGGTTTTCGCGTCCGGGGGTTAACAAGTATGAGCAATAATGAAAACGCATTCTACACCGTCCGCGGTTACGCACTTAGGCACCAAAAAGGCGCTTTTCTTACTCCCAGCATGGAAGACTATCTGGAAATGATTTATCGCCTGGCAAAAGATAAAGGTTATACCAGGGTGAGTGACCTGGCCGGCGCGTTACACGTGCAGTCCCCTTCAGCAAGCAGAATGGTACAAAAGCTGGCGGAATTGGGCTTTGTGAGATATGAACGGTACGGCGTGATCGAACTCACCGGACAGGGACACGCAGCGGGCGCTTACCTGCTTAGGCGGCATAGAATTATTGAGCAATTCCTCAAGCTTATCGGTGTAAGCGAGGGCATTCTGGAAGAAACCGAAAAAATCGAACATAACATAAGTGAAGAAACCCTGGAACGGATAAATATCTTGGTAGAGTTCCTGCTTGAAAACCAAGCACGGCTACCTGATTTTGAGATTGCCAAAAAAGGCTGGGAGAAAGGTTAGTCTTTTCCCAGCCCAAAGCGTTCCTTTTAATCCCAGAGCTTCACTATCCGGATATTGTTAAAATAGTACCGCACTATGTCCTCTGCCGATGTGCCCTGGTTGGCCATCTCAAAAGCGCCCCACTGGCTCATACCGACTCCGTGTCCGAATCCCGAACCCCGGAAGGTGACCTGGTCTTCGGTCACCTCGATGGACTCGATTTTGGTGGATTTCAGTTCGGCACTACCCAGGGCGATTCGGAAATCGGCCCCGGCCACCTCTGCGTCACCGACCCTTATCCGCATGGCGCGGCCCGACGGCCCGCGCTTGGTCACTTCGATCCGGTCGGGGTTGCCACCCGGGTCCCCGCCCAGCTGCCTGACGGCTTCGACCACCTGGCTCTTGGAGAACGTCGCCGTCCAATTGGCGTCATCCGGCGGAGCCTGGTCGGAATCTGGCGACTCAATGGACTGGATGTACGGTGGTTCCCGGTCTTTCCAGTTCAATCCCTCCCGGGCAGTGGCCGTCTCGCCGCCCGCGTGGGCGTGAAACCAAGCGTTGATGAGTTTGTTCCGGTACACGGCCACCTTGCCCCGCGTGCGTTCCACGGCCTCCCAGATTCGGTCGTTCACCGCCGCAGCGTTCCAGGCCTGAGCCTCCTCAATGTCGGTCGAGATGTGCGCGCCTTCGTAGCGCGATTCCTTTTCGGCGATAAACTTCAGGGCGAAGGTGCGGGCCAGGATCGCTTGGGCCGCCAAGGCCTCCTCCGGCCAGTCGTTGAGCATCTCGCCGGCTAGCACTCCGGCGACATACTCTTCAAACCTCATCTCGCGGATCTTCTCGGCCTCCACGTCGTACACCTTCAGCACCGGCTCCTGACCCTCCCCCCGGCTGATTTCCGGCGGGATCTCGGGCGTTCTCTGCTGAGTCGCGGTAAAAATGATGCCGGCGGCCACCAGCGCCAGAACCACCAGGCCAACCGGCCAGTACTTTTTATACTTATCTAGCATCGGCATGGTCGCCAACCCCCTTTCACCCATATATTCTGGAGCAAAAGGGGTGCCGCTACTTAGGAAAATAATGTCAGGCTAACACTTGGCGAAGCCGCAATGGGGGCACACAAAGCAACCCTCGGCGCGCTTCATCCGCAGTCCGCAAACCTCACACACGTCGGGCTCCGCATCGGAATCAAGGGCCGCGTCACCTGCCGAGGTCGTGTCTCGCTCACTGTTGCAGCGCCGGGTCAACTCGACGCTGATTTCGGTCAACTTGCGCGCGATAGCGGAAGCGCACGATTTCCCCGGCGAGAGCTTCTTGCCCCGGCCCCGGGCCAGTTGGTACGACGGACAGGCGTGGGTGCTCTGGAGCTGTTCGATTATCTCCGCTACGGGAATGCCACCCCTGATCGCCAGACTGATCAGGCGCGACGTAGCTTCGGTGTAAATCAAGCATCCGCCGTCCGAACCGGTGGTGATAAACGTTTCCAGTATCGCGCCGCTTTCGGGCTGGTAGTTGACCGTTAGGTAGATTTTTCCACATCCCGAATCCAGCCGGTGGGTTACCCCGTGCGCGTTCTCCGGCCGGGGCAAAATCTCGCCCCGCCCGAGTTCACCCTGCCTCTCCCCCCGGACCTTCTTCTTGCCGACCGTGATCACGCCCTGCTTACAGCCGTCCCGGAAAACGGTGATCCCCTTCAGGTTCAGGTCGTATGCCATCCGGTAGCAGGTTTCCACGTCGTGGATGGTAGCCGAGTTGGGTAGATTGATCGTTTTACTGGTGGCGTTGTCCACCCACTTCTGGACTTCGGCCTGCATCAGGATATGATCCTGGGGACTGATCTCCTGCGCGCCCTTGAAGATCCGGGCGATTTCCTCCGGGATCCCCTCGACGCCCTGGCAACTGCCGCGTCGCGCCACCTCGGACATTACTTTGCGGGCAATGCCGTGCTTTTGGCAAGCCTCCAGGAACAACGGCGAAAACACCTCAAAACTCCCGGCCACGTCGGTGTCTTTGGTGTAGGCCACCGCGAAAATGGGTTCGATGCCGTAGCCCTCACAGCCGGCGATGGTGGTGACGCTGCCCGTGGGGGCCACGGTGATGCAGGCCGCGTTGCGTCGCTTCTCGTGGGGGTAGAATACACTTCGTTCCCAGTCTGGGAAACACCCCCGTTCCCCGGCCAGTTCGCGGGAATAAGTGTGGGCCGCCTCCTGCACGGCCTTGAGAACAGTGCCCGCGAACTGCCGCCCCTCCTCGCTGTCGTAAGCTAGCCCCATCCTGATCAGCAGGTCGTGCAACCCGGTGTAACCAAGCCCGACCTTGCGCGTTGCGCGGGTGGCTTCGGCAATGAAGTCCAGGGGGTAATCCGCCACGTCGATGATGTTATCCAGGAAACGCATACCGATCTCCACCGTTTCCCGCAACCGCTCCCAATCAACCGCGTAACCGTCTCCCTCCTGCTTTAACATCTTGGCCAGGTTAATGCTGCCCAGGAGACACGATTCGCCCGGAGACAGGGGCTGTTCACCACATGGATTGGTGGCATTCATTACCTTTTCCGGGACTGGATTATCGCGCTGTAGGCGGTCCACGAAAATAACCCCGGGATCGCCACAGGCATGGGCGGCCTCCGCGATCAATTCCCATAGGTCGCGGGCGCGGACTGTTTCATGCACCACGCCGTTAAAGACTAGCGGCCAGTCCTCGTCCCGCTCCAACGCCTCCATGAAAGCGTCGGTGACCCCCACCGAGAGGTTAAAATGCGTGATGTCTCCGTCCCGCTTACTCTCAATGAAATGGATTATCTCCGGATGGTCGATGTTCAGAATGCCCATGGACGCACCCCGGCGCACACCCCCCTGCATGACCATTCCGGAGGAGGCATCGTACAGCCGGATCAGTTCCACCACGCCCGAAGCCTGTCCCTTGGTGGAGCGCACCATCGAACCCCGCGGCCGGATCGCACTGAAGTTGTACCCCACCCCGCCGCCGGACTTGAACACCATGGCGGTGTCCTTCAGGGTTTGGTACATGGATTCCAACGAATCCTCCACGGCAAGCACAAAACACGCCCCCGGTTGCCAGGGGCGATCGGTTTTACCCATGTTCGCCCAGATGGGCGTGGACGGTATAAAGCACAAACTGCCGATGGAAGCGGCGAATCTCTCTTCCCAGACGGCACGTTCCTGCGTCCTTTCGGCTCGGGAGGCCGTTTTCGCCAGCCGGTAGACCGCCTGCTCAAAGGTTTCGGTTACCTGCCCCTGTTCATCCTTGGCCGCGTAACGGGCCTCAAAGACCTTCCGACCACTGTCGCTAAGTTGGGCGATGTTCACCATTGCCGTGCAAGACTCCTCTCCGTAACTTCAGTATCTGTTATAAGATTAGAACCCCCCAGCCAATTTTACATGGTTTTTACGTCCAAAACCAGACTTAGTATCGGGAAACAAGTCCCGACACAAGCATTGATCGCGGGCAAAGCCCGATAAAAGAAGTGTACAGAGCACAAATTGGCCAGCATGCTGCGCAAAGGAGACGCTTATTAAGGAAAGCGGCAAGTTCATCGGCGCTTACCAAGGGGGGAAAAGCCCATAAAAAAGGAACACGTCTGGGAAGGGTCTTCCCTCCCAGACGCAGACCAATGAAACCGCTAGTGCTTGGCGCTGGCTGTAATACCCAGCCCTTCAAACAAGTACATTATGCCAAAGCCGTACCAAATGGTGTAGAATACGTAGAAGGTGAGCAGAAAGACGGTGATGCCCGCCCGTTCACTAACCTTTGCGGCTGTGATTCCGGCGAAGTTGTAAGCCGGCTCCACCGCTCTCTTCAAGACACGTTTTACAAACAGAGATTCCTTGAACATCCCCTCGTGTACCAGAGCCTTTTCGATCTGTCCCAGGGCATCGTGCCAGTAGTACAGAACCGCACGCGCGTCCTCGACTCCGTAGCGTGACAGGATCGCCGCTTCCTGCTGATTGAACAGTTCATCGGCGTCGACAACAGCCGCCTCAAGCACGGCCCCCAAGTCACCTCTGACCTGCACGCCGTCTGCCTCGGGAATCACTTCCGCGCCCGCTCCAGCAAACAATTTGGAGACAATATCGGTCTGAGTCGCGTCCTTTGTCTTGATCTTGACGCCCACCTCGGTTCCCTGGAACTGGTCAACTTCCTCGGCGACAGCCGGGATGTAATACGATGACCCTTTAGATAACGAGTTAAACAAGTCGTCGGCCGCCTGCATCCCGGTTTGTCCGTTGAATACCGGCACGAACAGCGGAACCAGAACGAATACGAACAAAAGCAGCAGCACTACACCTTTCAAGAATGAACGTCTATCCACAATTGCCGGCATCTGCTTCACCTCCTCCTCTAATGTCCGCCGCCGGCGGATACGTCAATATCGCCGGCCCGAATTCTACCCAGCCCTGTAAAGAACGAGTACAAAACCCATATGGCAAAGATGCCTACGATAGCGAAGAAAATGTAAAAACTCATGGCATCCAGAACGGCTTTTGTCCCGGAAGTGAGTTCCAGGTAACCGGCCTTGCTCAGAGCGCCAGGCATGGCAAAGAGCCGGTTGACGAAGCCGCCGATAACGGTAACCGCAAAGAAACCCTTGATGTAGGTTCCCGGGACCACTTTCGTGGTGATGGCTCCGATCTGAATCCCGAGCAGCGAACCGAGCAACAGACCCATTGCCAGCGTGTAGAACACGAATCCGTAAACCGCGTACTGGCCGATGGAGGTGTACCCGGCAGTGATAATAATCTGCATAATGTCAGTGCCGACCGTCGTGAAAGTGGAGACTCCCAGGATATAAACGAAGGTGGGGAAGAACACGAATCCACCGCCGATGCCCATGATCGCGGCGATCAGGCCGATGACCAAGCCAGCGATAATGACCGGCCAGATCGAAAGTCTCCGCCCCCCGGGCACCCGGTTCTGGTCAAAAGTAACGTACGGGGGAAGCTTCAAGCTCTGAACCGATCTTGCAATCTTGGTCATCTCCGCCTTGACCTCGCCAGAATCCGGCGCATTGTCCCCCTTGCGCGACCGCAGGAAGTCATACATCGTGAAGAATCCGATGAAGCCCAGGATGATTACATATACTACGCTGATGAAAGCGTCACTCATTGCCGGGTTAGCTTCGTAAATGCCCCGCTGGATCATTGCACCGATCGTGGCTCCGGCAACGGAACCGATGACAAATACCCCCGCGAGGGCGATACTGACGTTGCCCATTTTCCTGTGGAGAGTGGTCCCCATAATCGCTTTGGCAAAGATGTGGAACATATCGGTCCCGACCGCCATGATCCCCTTTACCCCGACACTCATCAGGGCAGGCGTCAGTACGAAACCACCACCTGCGCCAATGCAGCCGGTAAGCAACCCCGCAATCAAGCCAATTACCAGGGAAACCAGGAACATTTCAATGGAGGCGAATGAAGGTGCATAAGCGCTCTTGCCACCGATGATGTGAGGTAATTCCACCGCACCGGCCATCTCCATGCCGGCGAAAATAAGAAGAGGGATAAGCAGAGCGAACAGGAGTTTTCTGCGTTTCTGGAGGATGAAATTACTGTTTTGAATCGACCAATTGCCGTACCACCTAGAGCCTTCCATCATGGCTTCATACACCAATCGGCCGGTTCCGATCCTCTTAGCCGGTACCAATACTTACACCTCCTCAAAATTGCTGTACACTAACAACTTTGGATTACTCAAAGGTGCTAAGCCGATACGACAATCTGGCCATAAACACTATCTGGCTGTACGGATTGTTCCTACAATCACAAAAGAACCTAAACTCGACGCTACTTTCCGCCCATTATCGAAGCATCTTAAACTCGTCTGGTACCACCCCCTGCTCGCCCAGTTGATATTTTTAAGCTTATCAGCTAGTTACGGAGATGTCAATGGTGGAATAATCCGACATTCACCGTTCCCAAAAGTACAAGTTCCACGTTGCCAGGGTTGGTTTGGGGTGCAGTTTTAGCCCAGGCGGGCCAGGAAATCATGGAAATCACAGACATCTAATCTGCGTTCGGTATTGCGGCCTTCGGTCATCAGGGACAGAACGTCAAACAGGAAATCACTTTGTTCATCGCCCGCCTCTGCAACAAACTCGGAGTTATTGTATTTGCTCGCGGCCCAGTCCACAATCTCGTCGTAGGAAAGGTAACCCTTTAAATGCAGCTTGATCATACCCCGTACAATATCGCTGCTAATCATTTTTCTCCTCTCCTTAATTTTAATTTCTGTTTATTATGCATCGAATCAACCGCCGACACACCGACTATTCTCTGCCAGCACTCGTAAGCAGGAGAGCATCCAACAAACAGGATTTTGTCCTGACGAGCACGAATTAATCATTGGGTGGGTAGAGCTGATGGCGTTTGAGTTTTTAAAGCGAAAACTGGTTGCGCGCGACCCTCAGACTCTCGAGGAGCTTTTCAACCTGTTTAACGAGTCGGTCTACAAATCTGCCTATTATATTACGCGTGACCGGATGCTGGCCGAAGACGTCGTGCAAGATACATTCCTTAAGGCGTATGATAAAATTGATCAATTGAAAGATGCCTCGCGGGTGGAGTTCTGGTTAATTAGGATTGCAATGAACAAGGCCCGCGACCTGTTGCGGCGCCGACAACGCCAGGTGACCACTTCTGGAAATGATTATCTTTCTCCCGATACACCGGACGATCTTCCGGAGGCCCAATTGTTGGCCCGGGAGGAGCACCTGCTGATTAACGCGGCCATCGACAGGCTCAAACCGGAATACCAGGACGTGATCTTCTTAAAGTACTACCGTGACTTCACCACCAAGGCAATCGCGGAAACATTGCAGATTCACGAGGGCACCGTAAAGACCCGGCTTCGTAAGGCGCGTGCGCTCATTGAGTCCGCGCTCCGGGAGGCGATGGATACACGGGAAGAGGAAGGTGAACCACGTGCCCAGAGAATGGGACGATGAACGCCTGGATTCGCTAATCAGGGAAGCCGTCCAGAAGCGGCTGGAACCGGCCGGCGCATTCCAGCGTGAAGTGCACTGGCAGCGCCTCCGCGAACAGCTCGATACCGGTTGGCGCGGCAAACAGGTCAAGATCGGCCCTTGGGCGGTTTCCAGACTCGGCCTGGCGGCTTGTTGCCTGCTGTTGATGATCGTGTTGGTCCCCCTGGCCTTCTCGGATCTGGCCGGTATCAGTCAGCGTTGGTCGGCCTCAGTAGCCGTCAAGGAGGACGCCGGACCACCCGCCCCGGAGATGCCCGTGGACACTCTTAAGCAGCCCGTAGAAGTAGGAGGAAACGTCCTGGAGAAACGGGGGTCCGCCGTGGATGCCGATGGGGTTTCGACGGCGACCTTCGGCCTTGAAAAAGAACAGGAAGCCGTCGGGGAGGCCGGAATGCCTTCGGCCACCGTGACCGTCACTGATACTACAACCGGCGTTCTGGAAGGGTTGACAATCGACGAGGCGCGGGAAAAGATCCCGTTCACGGTGTGGTTTCCCCGGGAACTGCCGCCGGGATTCAACCTGGTCGACATCACCTATGAACCGCACAGCCCGGACACCGGCAAGGTAATCCTGTATTTCGACCATCCGGACGGCAGATACCTACGCATCGAACAGGAGCGGCTGAGCGGCCCCGCGGGGGAAAGGGAACCGCCGTTCTATGAGGAATCACCACAGTTGGTGACCGTCCGAAATCGAGCGGCACAAATGCTGGTTCACGACGATGACTGGTGCGAACTGCATTGGAACGAAAACGGAACGGTCTTTAAAATGTGGGGACAGATTCACCCCCGGGAAATGAAAAAGATGGCCAAGTCCCTGTTCGACATTTCCGCCTCGGGCAAGACGCACCTGGAAACGCTCAGGAACTAAGCAACCCTTCGCATTCCTCAATCAGCCCGAGCAGTTCGCGGGCCAAGCGCTGATCCGGGCACTGGCTAACCGTAAGATTGTAGGCCAGGCGCAGCTGAAACATCAGCTTAGCTCGCTGCTCGGCGCTTATCTCCGGGTTTTTCAGGCGCAGGGTTTCGACCAGGTCCCTGGATTTGTCGATCAAAACCTTAAATTCTTTTCCGGTTTTGCCCATTTGTAACTCCAAAAGAAAGTGCTCTCGGGTCAAGTGCGATTAAGAAACTCTCTACTAAAAACGGACAACCCGGGTACGGTTCAAGTTCCGCATAATTGCTGTTAGTTATTGGTTCTTCAGTCCGGTTCGAGGTGCAGCAACCGGCTCAGGGCCGCTTCGAACCTCTGGTTGTCTGCAGCGGTGCGCTTCCGGGGCCCCTTGGTACGGCCGCCCCCGCGCCGGAAGCGGGCCTTGATGGCTCGTTCCTCCAGCAAAAACGTCACGTTCTCCGGCCGGTACACGCGCCCTTCCGGGGACAGGGCGTGTCCTTTCCGCCCCAACACCAACGCCGCCAGGCCCTGGTCCCGGGTTACCACGACATCCCCGGCCCGGGTGGCGTTCACAATCGCCAGATCGGCTTCGTCAGGTGCATCGCCCACCACGATATGCCGGTCGGACGGGATCAGGTGGTGAAAACTAGCCACCGTCCAGACCGACACCCCCGCGGCCCGCCCCAGTCGCTGGCAAATCTCCAGTACGTCGCGGGGACATGCATCAGCGTCAATGATCACCCTCACCACCGGTTTCTCCCCAGTCACTAGCTAATGATGTTTAAGGCCGCCGGATTTAAGGTCACCGTTGCTTTTAGTGCCTGCCACGTCGCATCACCCCGGTGACTAGGAAATACTGCGTTACAGCACAAGTTTCCTTCAGTATCCGGAGAGACTCCGGTGATTCTTACCAGACCGGCGTGGCAGAACACGGACGGTCTGCCCGGGCGCAAGATCCATGTTGAAAGACTGGCCTTTTCAAGCCAGTCTTTCAATCCTTAGGCTTTTCTCTTGAAGGTTTCACACTTAGTTTCGTCCGAAGACTTGGCGTTTGCAGAGTGGTTACGGTCTACCTGAATCATCGGTGCATCACACTTCACATTCTGGTTATACTCACACTCGGTCACCGTGCATTTGATTTCGCCAGGCATACGTTGTTCACCCCCCTTCCTGCGCTCCTGTTTAGTGTGTTCGGGGGGCAAGCAAGTTATGCATATTCCTGGATCAATTAGGGGGAAAACGGATATTCTGCTTAAATGGCAAGCACACTACCGGTGGCAAAGAGGTACAGGTAACGCTCTTTGACGCGGGCGTTTAGAATTGACTCCACCGCCCGGGAGTACAGGTTGAGCTGGCTCCGGTACCGGTCCGTCAACTCCGCTTCCCGCCCCGGGGCCACCTGATCGGTTTTGTAGTCGATCAGAACCAGGCCGTCCGGCTCCGCGAACAGGCAGTCGATAATCCCCTGTACCACGACGGGTTCCTCTCCGGACCCGCAGCCCGAGATCCCCTCGACGCCCTGGCAGCTATCGCGGCGGTTCATCTCTTCCGGATAAAGCTCCCGCGCCGGAACGATCAGGTAAAAGGGCAGTTCGCGCCGGACCCAACCGGCACGGACCAGCCGGCCGCCCAGCGGTCCAGCAAAGAAGCGGGCGAGGGCCGACGCGTCAATCGCCGCCGCTTCCGCGGCGGTCAGTAGTTCCCGGGACTCCATATCCGCGATCTGTTCCCTGATTCCCTCGGTGCTGAGGTCCCCCTCAAGTTCCAGGAGTTGCAGCACCAGGTGCACCGCCGCACCGTACTCCGCCCCAGACAGCCCCCGCGGAACCTGCAGAAACCGGGGCCGACGGGTGATCGAATAGCGGTAAAGCCGGTCAGTTTCTTCCGCGGCGGCCAGGGTATCAAAACGCCGTTTGACCTCGGTGGCGGTCACCTTGGCCGGCAACGTGAAAAGCAGCGGCCGCGGATAGTTCCAGGACAGGACACCGGCCACCTGTAACTCGGCTTCCGGGTCGCCGGCCGGGACCGGTTCCAGGAGGCGCAGCCGTTCCAACGTTTCGCCGGCCGCCGGGCGGCCCGCACCCGTCCCGTCTTCCGCCGCGTCAAAGCGATGCAGGTGTACCTCCCAGCGGGATGGATCGCTCACCGGCACCCCGGTGGTAAAAACCCGGCCGGCACACCGGCGCAGGGCCTCAGCATCCGAATGAGCCGCGAGGACCGGAACTAGCCAATCCAGGAAGCTGCGCGCTTCCGCCAACGCGGGGACCGGTAACTTGCCGTCCTCCGCCGCCTCCACCACCTCGCCCCACCGGGCGAGCGCCTCATCCAGCCCGGCCACCGACCCGGTCAGAATCAGCCGGTCCCGGGCTCTGGTCATCCCCACGTACAGAATCCGCATCTCCTCGGCCAGTTGTTCCAGGTGCAACCGTTCCCGCAACGCGTGCCAGGCCACCGTGGGGTAACTCACCCTGGCCTCCGGGTCGACATACAGCGGTCCCAGGCCAAGATCCTTGTGGAACAGCACGTCCCGGTTCAGGTCCGACGTATAAAACCGCCGCCCCAGGTCGGCCAGGATCACCACCGGGAACTCCAGCCCCTTGCTCTGGTGGATGCTCATCACCCGGACCACGTCTTCGGTTTCGGCCAGCACCGGCGCCGGCCCCAAGTCCTGTCCTCCTTCCCGCAGCAGTTCCAGGAACCGTAGGAACCGGAACAACCCTCGGAAAGTGGTGGCTTCGTACTGCCGCGCCCGGTCGTGCAAAGCGCGCAGATTGGCCTGACGCTCGGCACCTCCCGGCATGGCCCCGGCGTAGTCGTAGTAACCGGTTTCCCGGTAAACGGTCCAGATCAGGTTGGCCAGGGACCCCTGCCGGGCTTGGGTGCGCCAGCGTTCTAGATTGGCCAGGAAACAGGACAGCTTTTCCCCTAAACTCCCACCTTTTTCGGCCGTTGCGGCCGCCGCCTGGTAGAAGTCCCCGTCCGGGTGGGCAAGCCGGATCTCGGCCAGGTCCGCCGCCCGCAACCCTACGATGGGCGACCGCAACACCGCCGCCAAGGGAATGTCCTGGCGGGGATTGTCGATGACCTTCAGCAGCGCCAGCACGGTGGCCACCTCGGTGGCCTCGAAGTAACCGGTCCCCGTTTTCGCGTGGGCCGGAATGTCCAACCGGCGGAACTCCTCCAGGTAGGTGTTGGCCTTGCCAGCAG
Source organism: Candidatus Desulfopertinax cowenii (assembly GCA_001899445.1). Taxonomy (GTDB): domain Bacteria; phylum Bacillota; class Desulfotomaculia; order Desulfotomaculales; family Desulforudaceae; genus Desulfopertinax; species Desulfopertinax cowenii. The sequence continues at coordinate 149,346 of MPOA01000006.1, forward strand.
TGGCGCGCAGCAGCACCACGATGTCCCGGTAGCGTATCGGGCGGGCTCCGCCGGTGTCGGGATCGCGAACGTGCGCTGGCCCGGTTGATCCGGTTCCGGACACTAGACGTCTGATAATCCCGGCCACCAGCCGGGCCTCGCGTTGGATGACATCGGTGTCGGTATCCGCGGCCGGTTCCCCGTCCTGCTCCCCGGAAGGCGCGTCGGTTTCCGCCGGTCGTCGTTCCAGCAGGTGCACTTGTACCGGCTCCGCGCCGCCGGAGGATGGGGGTTTTTGCCCGCAGACCAGTTCGGCCACGCGGTCGTACTCCATTTCGCCCACCACCGGGGTCATGATCCGGCGAAAGATGTAGTTCACGGCATCGACGATCCCCGGCCGGCTGCGGAAATTGTGAATCAGGTCGATGCGCCGCGAGGACACCCCGTCCTCCGGAGGGTACTCCCGGTACTTCTTGAGAAACAACTCCGGCTCGGCCAAGCGAAACCGGTAGATACTTTGCTTCACATCCCCAACCAAGAACAGGTTGGGTCCCGCCTCCACTGGCCGGGACACCAGTTGCAGAATCGCCTCCTGCACCATGTTGATGTCCTGGTACTCGTCCACCAGCACCTCGGCGAAGTATTTCCGGTATTCCGCAGCTACAGCCGACGGATGGAGCCGCCCCGGCGCCGAGTCCGGCGCCAGCAGCACCCGCAGGCAGTAGTGTTCTAGATCGCCGAAGTCTACCAGGTTACGGTCCAACTTAGCTCTCCGGTAGGCTTCCCCGAACACCGCCGTCAGTTGGACCAGCCGCCGCATGGCGGGCGCCATCCCCGCCAGGTCCCCGAGCAGTTCCCCCGGCGCCCGGGAGAAAAAGTGCGCCCGCAACTCGCGAAAGCGATCCCGGGCCCGCTTGCGCAGTTCACCGCAGCGGTCTTTCAGTTCCGGGTCTACGGCGGCGGCATCCACCCGGGGTAACCGCTTGGCAAAGTCAAAGCCCAGTATCCCGGCGCGCAAGTCCTCCCAGGCATCGCCCGCCGCACGCGCGACCAGGGCCTCCACCGCGGCGGCTTCCTCCTGCAGGATGGCACCGTAGGCTGTGGCCCCCCCCGGCACGGCGGTCAGCCGGAGTGCCATCTGCAATTCGTACAGAATTAACTGGAGCTTTAAGCGCACCAGGTCGCGCAAGGCGGCAGCAAGTGGCCCCTCCCCGTCCAGGCCGCCGTCCGTTAGGCCACAGTGCGCCGCCCGTGCTAACCAGTCCTCGGGCCAGGGGTTGCTGCGGGCAAAGTGGTACAGGCGCAACACCAACTTTTGCAGCTTCAGGTCGTCTCGTTCGCCCCCGTAACTCTCCACCAGGAAACGGAAAGCGGGGTCTTTGTCGATCTCCCGGTAGTGTTCTTCGATCACGGCGGCCAGGGTTTCCTGACGCAGGATAGCCGCCTCGATCTCGTTCGCCACCCGAAACTCGGGGTCCAAGTCCAGCAGATAATAGTATCGGCGCAATACCTCTCCGCAGAAGGAGTGTAGCGTGGTGATCTGCGCCTGGGGGAGCAACCGCAGTTGCCGTTCCAGCCGCTCCGACGCCGGGTCTTTATTGAGCGCTTCATTGATAGCCGCTCCGATCCGCTTGCGCATCTGGGCGGCCGCCGCGTTAGTAAAAGTAACCACCAGCAGCCGGTCCACATCCACCGGTCGTACGGGGTCGCAAAGCAAGCGGATGATCCTCTCCACCAGCACCGCCGTCTTCCCGGAACCAGCACCGGCGGCTACCAGCAGGTTCTGGTTCCGAGCCTCTATGGCGGCCCGCTGAGCTTCTGTCCAGTTCAGCTTGCCGATCACGGGCTCACTCCTCCGGCACGCCGAGTTCGCGCCATATCTTCGCCCCGGATACCGGTCGCAGGCGGCGGTACCGGTTGGGCTCCACGAGCGGGTCGAAAGCGCACAAGGGCTTGTACGGACAAAAGGTACAGGCGCAAGCACCCCCTTTGCGGTACGGGGCGATAGCCAGTTCTCCCGCCTGGATTTGCGCTCCGGTCTCGGTGATGATTCGGTTTAGGTGCTGACGCAACCGCCCGAATTGCTCCGCCTGCACTACGGTGGATTTCCGACGCAGGCTCCCATCCCGCCTGAATCCGGCGGCAATCACCACGGACTCGCCCGTCGCCGCTTCGTCCATCAACCGGACCAGTTCGGGTTCGGCCAGCACTAGACCCTGCAACCGGAACGCCTTGAGCAGTTCCTGCTGGATCTCGTGGGGCATGGCCGGTGTGTTCCGCCGGAGCAACGGGTTTTGTATTCGGCAGTAGAAAGCGCCCCCGGGCCGACAGGGACGGCCCACGATTTTCTCGGCGTGAGTAAGGCAGGCCTCCAGGTAAACCAGGAGCTGCAAATTGAGGCCATAGTAAATATCATCCAGCCGCAACGCTGGGGTACCGGCCTTGTAGTCGATCACCCGGACGTAATCGCCGCCTTCCGCCCGCGCCACGTCGACCCGGTCAATTCGCCCGGCCAGTTCCAGTACCGCCCCGGAGGGCAACGGGTACACCAGCGGCGGAATCTCATGTCCGCGGCCGAACGGTAGTTCCCAGGCCACCGGGCGGAAGCGACCCCGGCGGGCGTGCGCTGCTAGCGCCCGGGCAGTGTGCTCGACGATCCGGCCCAGCTTGCCCACCAGGAATCGGTGCCGGGACGAGCTTAGCAGGATCTCGCTCTGAAGTTGCGGCGCCAGGCGCTTCACCACCTCCTCGGCCAAACGCCGGCAGTCCGATGCCTCCAAGGCGCCCCAGTCCAGGGAGGCGGCCGCTAGTTGATCCTCCATTGTCTTTAAGGCCGCGTGGAAGAACCGGCCCAGGTCGGGCGCCTCCAGCCGGAACACGGGCCGCTCCTGAAGCCGTAACCCGTAGCGGGCGAAGTGGGCAAACGGACACGCCCGAAACCTTTCTAGCCTCGTAACGCTGACCACCAGCGGGTTGCCGTAAAGCCTGGGGCCCAGTTCGGGGTCCAGCGGCCGTTCCCGGTTGTGGTGGAACAGCCCGCTCAGCACCCGCGCGCACTGCGAACGCCACTCGGCCCGGCCACAGAACCAATTGTACACGGCCCACCAGACCGGGTCGATCCGGTATCCCGCCCGCCAGTCCCGCAGCCTAGCCCCGAGGTATCCCAGGGCGCGCCTCGGCACCGAGATGAACGGCCAGTCTACCCCGTCAGCGGTGCCGCGGGGTTCCACCGGCAAGGCTACCTCCCGCAGGTCCGGGAACAGTTCCCGCAGGCGGGGGATAACCCCGGACGGCGCCAGCGCCCGCCCCTCTTCGTCGGCCAGGGGGTAACTAACCCACAGGTACTCGCTGCTCCGCGTAAGCGCGATATACACCAGGTACTGCTCCTCGTACGCCCGGCGCCGGGCGTACGGGGCCACTTCGAGCCCGGCCGCGAAAAGCGTTTCTCGCTCCCGGTCGGTGAACAGCCCGGTGTCGGTGTGGCGCGCGGGCAGCACGCCCTCGGACACGCCCAGGACGAAAGCCGCCCGGATGTCCGGGTTGCGGGAATGCTCCAGGGAACCGACGAGCACTTGGTCCAGCGCCGGGGGAATCAAGGCCAATTGCAGCCCCTCCAGCCCGGAATCCAGGATCCGGGTGTATTCCTCCAGGGAAAGGTGCTCATCCCCCAACGTCTCCACTAATTGGTCAAGTAGTTCGATCACGCTGTCCCACACCTGTCGGTGTTCCCGGGCAACTTCCAATCGTCCCTCCGCCTCGGCCTCCCGGCTCCACGCCGCGAGGCGCTCTGGTACGCCCAGCACGGATAAGAGGTCGTACAATGCCGCGGTGAGTTCACGGACGTTTTGCGCCGTCGCCACCGCGCGCTGAAACGCCAGCAAGTCCCGCACCGCCCGCCGCCGTACCCGGTTGATCCAGTCCAGCCACTTTCGGTCGGCCGCCGTCGGCTCGCCCCGCTCCAAGGTCAGGGAACGGCAGTAGTGCCAGTCCTGGTCGTCGGCCCACTTTGCGCCATGAATTCCGTGCGCTAGCACGTAGTTTTCCAGGAGGTCGATTTCTTCGCGGGACACCGGAGCCAGATCAGTCTTCAGGTAGCGGAACACCGGATCGTAGGCCCAGTCGCGGCCCACTACCTCCAGGGCGGAACGGATCAGTTCGATCAGAGGGTGGTGCCACACGGGACGCTTTCGGTCGATGAAGCAGGGAATCCCATAGTCTGGGAACACCGTGGCCAGCAATTCGTGGTAGTCCCCCAGATTCCGGACAATCACGGACACGTCCCGCCAACGGTAGCCCCGCTCCCGGCACAGCCGCACGATCTCCCGGGCCGCGCCCTCCACCTCGGCGCGCCGGTTAGCAGCCGCCACCAGCCTCAGCCCGGGCGCACCGCGGTAAACGGCCGTGGGCCGGCGGAAGAATTCCCGTTCCAGGTGGGCCAGGCCGGGGCTGGTTTTGAACCGGGGTAGCTCCCCCGAGTAGAGCTTTACCGCCGGCTCGATTTCGATCCCGTTCCTCCGGGCCAACTCGGAAAGCCGGGCGTAGGTTTCCCGGGGCAGGAGAAAGAGCTCTTCATCCTCGCGTCTCCCGGTGTCCGGGTCGAGGCAGAGCGCCACGTTCACCCGTGCCGCCGCGCGCAGCAAGGCCTCCAAAACCCGGAACTCTTGGGGCGTGAAGCCGGCGAATCCGTCCACCCACACCTCGGCGGCGCGTACCGTCCGGCTCCGGGACAACTGCACCGCCGCCAGGGTCAGGTAATCGTCGGGGTCGACGTACCGGCCCGCCAACCGGGCTTCGAAGTCTTCGTACACCAGCCGCAGGTCCTGCAGTTTGGCTTCCAGGGTGGGCGCGCCCCTCAGCCCGGCCACCCACTCCCCCGCACGGCCCAGATCCCCCGGGGTGACGAGGTAAATCTTCATCTCGGAAAGCGCCCGGGCCAGGGTTCCGGTAAAGCCGAACTGCCGGGCCGCCCGGCCAAAGACACGCAACTCGCGGCGGCGGCGCTCCAGGATACGGGCGATGACCATCCGCTTGCCCAGTTCCCCGATATGCGGCCGGGCGGCGCCGCCCGCCTCGAAAAACACGCGCCACGCCAGCCGCCGGAAGCTGAGCACCTGGGCGCGCATTGTACCGGCCAGCCCAGGGGTGGCGGCCAGGGCGTATTCGGTTTGGAAGGTAGCCTGTTCCGGTACCAGAAAAAGGAGCGGCGGCCCGTCCGGTGCCTGCCGCAGTTGATGCCTAATTTCCTCCAGGCAAAAGTGAGTTTTTCCGGAACCCGCCCGGCCCAAAATGAAACGTACCGACAAAATCCAACACTCCAGACGGATGACTAACTCAGGGACTTTTCGCGCTTACTGCTCGCCCGGATCGAACTCCCGCGCCCGTACAACACGCTGGCTCCGGACTCGAAGCGCAATATGAACACCGCGTCCGCGGTGCCGGCCAGATGCTGGCTGTGGGTGACGACGATTATCTGGCGGCCGAAGGAATCAGAGAAGGTTTTAAACAGCCGGGAGACGTGGGACGCAAAACGGCTGCTTACCTGTTTCACCGGCTCGTCGAGGATCAGGGGGCCCCCCAGCGGGGGCTGCGTCAACTCCAGGAAGGCCACCCGCAACGCCACCGAGATTACGTCCACCACCCCGCCGCCGCATGCGCTCTGGACGGCGTGGTACAGGTTGACACTGCCGGGCTCCAGGACCATTAGGAATTCGGCCTTCGGTGTCACCGACTGATCATCTAGCAAAATATGAAATTCGGGAGCCGGGTCAAACACGGAACCCAGCGCCTGGTTTACGATATCCTGGATCCGGAAACAAACCTCCTCGCGGGATCTGGCCGCCGCCTGGGAAAGTAGCGTGCCCACCTGTTTCAGGAACCGGGGGTCCGGCTGACGCGCGTCGTTTTCGAGGGCCAGGCGGGCCAAGCGCTCCGCTTCCTGCCGGGCGGCCTCGAACCGGAGCGCGCCGGACAGGCGGTCGATGGCCCGGGCTTTCACCGTGTCGGAATAGGATAGCAGAAACGGCTCCGCTTGTTCGGACGCAATATGTAAACAGACGTGCACGTCATCGTCCAGTTCCACCCGCGGCAGTTCGGCCGCCCGGGCTGGCTCGCCGTCCGGGAACGGGTTACCGGCATCTGTTCCGGCGGCACCCAAGGACGAGACACCGGGCGCCGCGCCCATTTTGGAGGGCACGTACTCGCGGAAAACCAAGCGCTGGTTACCAAACACCCCGGTCACTCTGCTGTAAGCTTCGCCTGTACGGAGGAAACTGTTCGCCGGGGGCTCGTTAAATAAAAGCCACTGCAACGCCCGGACAATCGCGCTCTTACCCTGGTTGGATTCGCCCAGAATCACGTTCAACCCAGGAGCAAATTCCAGGTCGGTGTAGAGGTGGGATTGGAAGTTCTCAATCACCAGCCGCCGCAGATGCCGCCCGTCCCACTCGTTCTCGTCCCGCTCCCGGACACAGGATAACAGCCGTAACGCCTCCCGGGTCACCTCCGCCGGGAAAGCTTCCCGGCATGCCACCTCCCGCAGGATATCGGAGAAGTCGTGGCCGCCATCCCCGTTATCCGCGTTTTGCCCCACCGGCGGCTGCTTTTTTCCCCGGCGGACCATAAGCGGGGTTGTGGCGGTATTGAGCACTTCGATGCCCGGGCGCGCTGCCTGCAGAGGAATCTTGTGATGGGCCGGCACGGACCCGGAGAAATCGATCAGCAGCACCTGCGGTGTCCGCTCGCGGTCAACCGGGTGCGCCGACAGGCGGACGAGCGAGCCCGGGTTGATGAACCAGCGCCCCTCCCACTCCACATCTGGGTAGCCGAAGTGGGCGTGGCTCCCCAGCGTGTAGTCGGCCTCGGTGAACGGAGCGATCTGGCTAATGAGCGTGTACGGAGTGCCCGGGAAAAAGGGTCGGTCCAACAGCATCCCGTGCGCCAGATGGATCGCGAAGTCGCAGTTTTCCTTGGTCACGCAGTAGTCCAGCAGAGGGTCCTGGCGGTCAATGTTGTAGTGGAAAGGCGTGCCGGTAAGCTGGACAGTAACCCGCCCGTCTTTCAAGTACAGCTTCTCGCCGGCCTGCAGCACCCTTAGGCAGCCCACCTGGTGCAGCAGCCCAAGCACGGTGTGTTCGAGGGTATCGGGATTGCAGGCAAAGATGTCGTGGTTGCCCGGAACCACGTAGACGGCAACGTCCATGTCCCGGAAAATCCTGACAAACTCCCCGACCACTGGCAACTCCGGACAGGGCTGATCGAAAAAGTCGCCTCCGTGCAGCACGGCAAACACGCCCAGTTTGCGGACCAGCCCGGCCACTTCTAGTAGCTTAGCCCGCAGCGTCGCCGGAAAGTCGTCCCGCCGGTTGCGCGGGTTACCGCTGCGAATGTGGGTGTCGGTCAGGTAGAGCAAGCGCATACTTTCATTTCCCAAAATAGATTACTTTTTCTGCTCCCTCCAGAGATTCTATGCTCCGGACAAGAAATCCTGCCCGTAAAAACGCCCTTGCCCGGCACCACCTCGGCGCTAGACCGGTTTGCCAAGCGCCTCCGCCAGCTTGCGCCCCCGGGCCGCGGCCGCCGCCATAACACCCGGGTCCTGCAACACCGCTGCCCGCTCGAAAAAGCCGGTCACACCCCACTCGTCAAAGATTTCAAAACCCAGCGCCCGAAAACTCAAAGCCAGCGCGGGCAGGGTCACCCCCAGGTTCTCCGGGGTCGGCTGTTCGCAGACCGCAAACACCAACGCCTTTTTGCCCGGACCGCCCAGCCGGCTCCCCCATTTGCGCCGGTCCGCGGAGAAATCGTAATAAGGATACAGCCGGTCGATAAACCCCTTCATAATGGCGGTGACGTTGTAATTGTGGGTCGGGGAACCTAGCACTAGGCCGTCGGCCCGCTCCAGCACCGGGTACAGCCGCTGCATGTCGTCCCTGAAGGTGCCGCACGTCTTCAGTTCCCGGCACTTTTCACACCCGATGCAGGGACTGAACCGGTAGTCCCGCAGGAACAGCACCTCGGTCCGCGCGCCGGCCACCGCGGCCCCCCGGAGCAGCGCCGCCAGCAGGGTATCCGTGTTCCCGCCCTTGCGTGGGCTGCCGCTGATGCCCACGACCAACTTTCCACTCACCCGGTTCACCTTCCTTAAATCTAAACTTACAGGTAACTGACCACCAGATCGCCGACCTCGCTGGTGGAATAACCCATCTTACCGGCCGCCAGGCTCTTGAGATGGTACGCGCACACCTTTTTCACCGCTTCCTCCACCTGGACGGCCGCTTCGGCCTCGCCCAGGTGTTCCAGCAGCATACCCGCAGCACAGATGGCAGCCAGGGGATTGATTACGTTCTTTCCGGTGTACTTGGGGGCCGAGCCGCCAATCGGTTCGAACATGGAAACACCTTCGGGGTTCAGGTTGCCCCCGGCGGCGATGCCCATCCCGCCCTGGATCATGGCCCCCAGGTCGGTGATGATGTCGCCAAACATGTTGTCGGTGACGATGACGTCAAACCACTCCGGGTTTTTAACCATCCACATGCAGATGGCGTCCACGTGGGCGTAATCGCGTTCGATGTCCGGGTACTCCGCGCCCACCTCGTGGAACACCCGCTCCCAAAGATCGAAGGCGTAGGTTAGCACGTTCGTCTTGCCGCAGAGGGTGACCTTCTTGCGCTTGTTCCGCCGGCGGCAGTACTCGAAGGCAAACCGGATACAACGCTCCACCCCTTTGCGGGTGTTGATCGAGGTCTGGATAGCCACCTCGTCCGGCGTGCCCCGCTTGAGGAAGCCGCCGCTGCCGGCGTACAAGCCCTCGGTATTCTCCCGTACCACCACAAAATCAATGTCCTCCGGGCCCTTGCCGGCCACCGGGGTTTCTACCCCCGGGTAGAGCCGCACCGGCCGCAGGTTTATGTACTGGTCAAGTTCAAAGCGCAGGCGGAGCAGGATGCCCTGCTCCAGGATCCCGGGGCGGACCTCCGGGTGACCAATGGCACCCAGGTATATGGCGTCGAAACGGCGGAGTTCGTCCAATGCGCCCGCGGGCAGTACCTCACTCGTACGCAGGTAGTAATCGCCCCCGTAATCGAAGGTGACCGTTTCCAGCCGAAAGCCCCGTTTCCGGGCCACGGCGTCAAGAACCTTCAGGCCCTCGCGCACCTGCTCAGGGCCGGTTCCGTCTCCGGGTATGACCGCGATTTTATACACGTTCAGTCCTCCTGTCTTGTCTTAAATTCTTAAATATTCAATGGCCTTAAAGGTCTTCTTCGGTCACGACAGCGCGCACCAGGGCGCCCGGCGCGACTGGAGCGGGAGCCAGGACATAAGCCTCCCTGACCAGGGCGAGGGCTTGCGCCGCGCCCTTCCCGTTGTGGTGGATAGTGGCAAGCACCGTTCCGGGCTCCACCCACTCCCCTACCTTGCGGTACAATACCACCCCGACCGCCGGATCGATGGCCTCCCCCTTCACGGTGCGTCCCGCACCCAGGATCAGGGCCGCCCGGCCGATTGCCCGGGCGTCAATGGCATGCACGAAGCCGGCCGCAGCGGCGGTCACCTCCTGCCGGAAAGAAGCGGTGGGCAGCAGGTCCGGGTTGTCCACCACCGCCGGGTTACCACCCTGGGCGCGCACCCAAGCCCGCAGGATCTCCAGGGCCGCGCCCGACGCCAAGGCCGCGTCCACTTGTTCCCAGGCCGCGTCCAGACTGTCCGCCCGGCCGCCCAGCAACACCATGTGACCGGCCAGTCGCCGGCAGAGGTCGTGCAGGTCCAGCGGCGGATCCTCCCCTGCCAGCACCGCGATCGCCTCCCGCACTTCCAGGGCGTTGCCCACCGCCCGCCCCAGGGGTTCGTCCATGCCGGTCACCACGGCCACGGTGCGCCGCCCGTGCCGGCGACCGATCTGTACCATCGCCCGGGCCAGGCTCCGGGCGTCCTCCTCATTCTGCATGAACGCGCCGCGTCCGGTCTTCACGTCCAGCAGGATAGCGTCGGCGCCGGAGGCAATCTTTTTGGACATCACGCTACTGGCGATCAGGGGAATGCTGTCCACCGTCGCCGTCACGTCCCGCAGCGCGTACAGCAGGCGGTCGGCGGGCGTAAGGTTTCCGGTCTGCGCCACCACCGCCAGGCCAACCTCCCGGACCTGGGACACGATCTCCTCCAGGTTCAGGTCAGTGCGAAAACCGGGAATGGACTCCAGCTTGTCGATGGTGCCCCCGGTATGGCCCAGTCCCCGGCCGGACATTTTGGCCACCGGCACGCCGCACGCCGCCACCAGGGGAGCCAGGACCAGGGTGGTTTTGTCCCCCACCCCGCCAGTGCTGTGTTTGTCCACCTTGATGCCGGGGATGGCCGAAAGGTCGCAGGCCTCCCCCGACTCTGCCATGGCCGAGGTGAGCGCGGCCATTTCGCGGAAAGACATCCCCCGGAAGTACACCGCCATCAGCCACGCCGCCACCTGGTAGTCCGGAATGGCGCCCGCGACATACCCTCGGATCAGAAAATCGATTTCGGCGGCGGAGAGTTCGCCGCCATCGCGTTTCTTCAGAATCAGGTCGTACATCCGCAAAACGCGGAGCCTCCTCTAGCTCGGCTAATGATCCGTCGATAGAAGCTCTCCCCCACCGGCCAGGTCAGGCCGAAGATTTCCGCTAGGGTGGCGGCCACGTCTGCCAGGGTAGCGCGCGTTCCCAGATCCACCCCACGAGCCGTCCGCGCCCCGCAAACCAGGAGCGGCACGTACTCCCGGGAGTGATCGGTGCTGGCCGTGGTGGGGTCGCAGCCGTGGTCGGCGGTGATGATCAACAGGTCGTCCGGGCGCAAGCGGTCCAGTATCTCCGGCAGCCGCCGGTCAAAGGCCGCCAGCGCGGCAGCGTAACCCTGCGAATCGTTGCGGTGCCCGTACAGCATGTCAAACTCGATCAAATTCGTGAATATAAGTCCCGGCCCGCCGGTGCGCATCACCTCCAGGGTCTTGTCCACCCCGTGCTCGTTGCTCCGGGTGGGAAAACTTTCCGTGAGCCCGGTCTCGGCGAAGATGTTTCCGATCTTGCCCACGCCGACCACAGCCAGCCCTCTTTCCTGGAGCGCCTGCAGAATGGTCTTTCCGGTAGGCGGCAGGGAAAAGTCCTTGCGCCGCGGCGTGCGCCGAAAACTTCCCGGTTCACCGACGAACGGCCGGGCGATCACCCGGCCCACCGCGTGCTCGCCCACCAGCAGCTCCCGGGCGATCCGGCAGATCCGGTACAACTCCTCCACCAGGATGACTTCCTCGTGAGCAGCCACCTGGAAAACGCTGTCCGCCGAGGTGTAGACGATGGGCCGGCCGGTGCGGAGGTGCTCCTCGCCCAGTTCCTTGATAATCTCGGTGCCCGAAGCTGCCTTGTTTCCCAGGACATGGCGGCCGATCCGGGCCTCAAAGGCGGCAATCAGGTCGCCCGGGAAGCCATCCGGGTAAACCGGAAACGGCTGGGAAAGAATCAGGCCCGCCAGTTCCCAATGCCCGGTGGTGGTGTCCTTGCCGGCCGAGCGCATGGCCAGCTTGCCGAAAGAACCACGGGGGTTCGGCACCGGCGGCACTCCCTGAACCGGAATAATGTTTCCCAGCCCCAGGGCGCCAAGATTCGGCAGCGATAGCCCCCCCACGGCGCGGGCGGTGTTCGCCAGAGTGTTGCTCCCCTGGTCCCCGTACGCGGTGGCATCCGGCAGCTCACCCACCCCGACGCTGTCCAGGACAATGACGATCGCACGGTTGATGGCAGTCAAGAAAGCACCTCCAAATTCCCAATCCCTCAAGCCCGGGGGTGAGCACGGTCGTAGACAGCACGCAAGCCCCTGGTGGTCAGGTGGGTGTAGATCTGGGTCGTAACGATGTCGGCGTGTCCCAGCATTTCCTGGACGGCACGCAGGTCAGCTCCGTTCTCCAGCAGGTGAGTGGCAAAGGAGTGCCGGAGCGTGTGGGGGGTGATCTCCCGGTTGATGCCGGCCCGCCGGGCGTAGCGCTTAATCAGCTTCCACACAGTCTGGCGGGTTAACGGTCGGCCCCGGCGGTTCACGAACAGATAGCGGCTTGTCCGCCCCTTCAACAGCGCGGGCCTTGCGCGCTGCAAGTACCGCTCGACTGCGCGTAGTGCCTCGTCCCCCACCGGCACGACCCGCTCCCGCCCACCTTTTCCCAGGCAGCGGAGCAAACCGGCAGCGGCGTCCAGGTCACCTGCCTTCAGGCTTACGGCCTCGGAAACCCGCAAGCCCGTGGCGTACAACAATTCCAGCAGGGCGCGGTCGCGCAGGCCCAGCGGGTTGCCGGTATCGGGCACCAGCAAGAGCCTTTCCACCTCTTCCAGGTTGAGCACGTGGGGCAACCGCTGCTGCAGCCGGGGCGAACCGAGATCCTCGGCCGGGTTAGCGGCAACCAATCCTTCCGCGGTCAAAAACTTCAGGAAGGTACGAACCGCCGCCAGGCGCCGGGCCACGGTGGCGGGACGTCGCCCATCCCGCTGCTGTTGCAGCAGGAAAGCGGCAATGTGCCCTCGGGTCACCTGCGCCGGAGATTGGACGCCTCGGGCAGCGAGAAAACGCACCCACTGCCCCAGATCCGCCCGGTAGGCTGCCAGCGTATTTTCGGCCAACCCCCGTTCCACGCGCAGGTAATTCAAAAAAAGCCCCACATAGTCTTCCATAACCGGGTCACCTACAACATATTACTATTTTTTCTCTCCAACACAAAAAAATCCTACCGGAGATTGCCCCGGTAGTACTCCCTAAGCCACTCTATTACGTTTTCCAATAGACCCCGCGCTTCGGGCGTAACGGCCGTCACCGGATCCGCCAGGGGCGGGTGAGCCCCCGTCTTGAACATCCCGTAAATCTGGATCGCCAGGATGGTCAGGATGATCACCAGCAGGCACAGCCGGAAGGCGAACAGTATCTTGCGCTTGAGCCGCGAAATGATCAGGACAATCACGCCGATCCCTCCCCCATCATTCCGGAACGATCAGCAAAATCCCCAGCAGGTAGGGCGTGACAAACGTTTCCACCAGTCCGGCGCCCACGGCCACCAGCGCCGCCGCGGCCAACATCGCCGAATAGCGCAGGAAATTCGGCCAAATCCGAATCCCGGGATTGAACCCGCGCCGGACGAGCAGAATCGAGAAGGACAGCGCCGCCACCCCCGCAAACACGGCCGCCGGGACTAGAACCAGGTTCTGCGGAAGGATCGAGGCCAGAACCAGCATTACCCCGGGCCATCCCATTTGGCTGACCAGAAACCAGACGGTGAAACCGGTGGCGAAACCGCGGACGAACAGCAACCCCAGCATTACCGGGATTCCGATCACCGAAAGCCCGGTGATGTAAATCGCGGCAATGAGCATGACGTTGTTATAGGTAACCTCGACAAATTGTTCCCCGAAATTGGGGCCCGGATTACCGGCGTTAAGAAAAAGCTGGTCTATGTATTCCTGGAGTTCGCTCACCTTGGCGGTCTCCAGGCCGCTGGCGCCCCAAGCTCCGGTCAGAAGACCGGCAAGAAAAAAGAAACCCACCAGGAGGTACAGGTTCCAGTGGCTGCGTAGCGAAAAAACCAAAAACTGCCGAAGAACCCTGGCCACATACACCCGCTCCTTCCCCGGGAACCTGTCCCCTACTAGACAAATCTATGGGGGCCGGAGTCGGTTTATGACCAGTAGTCCCAACCTCTTAGCGGTTCCGGCACACGTCCACGGCCAGCCGGGCGGCCGCCCCACAGGCCAGGAAAAACTCGGGCGTCTCATGCGGGCCGCGCCCCATGGTGCTCACCTTCAGGTCGTAGGCCTTCATCCCCTCCAGCGCCGGACCGCCGTCAGTGACCACCACCTGGTGGCGCGCCGGAATCCCAGCCGCGGACAACTGTGATTCAATATAGCGCTGAGCTTCTTCCTCGAGCCGGGGCACGGCCACCAGGGCGGGCTGGAGCGCCACCCGACCCAGGGCGGTCAGGGTGTGGTGGCTGACACCCCGGTGCCTCTTCCGCGGGTCGGCGAAACTGATCCGCGGAATGGCAATCGGCGTTCCGCCCAGCACGCCCACGGCGTTAATGATCTCACCCTGTTCAATACCGGTAAAGCCAAACGTCTGACCGGTACCCACGATTCCGGGGCCCATCACCGCGATGACGATGTCGGCGCCCGCCGCGGCCCGGGCGGCCAGCAACCCGCTGTATACGTTGATGGCCTCGTAATCCCCGCCGAAGGCGTGGCCACAGGTCACGGTGGCATGCAACAGGCCCCGCTGCCGCAACTGGTGCACCAGCCGGCTAAACACCAGGGGCAGCGCCCCCCCGTCGGTCATCAGGTAAACCAGCCGGAGTTCTGGCGCCAACATCCTGACCGCGACCGCGAACGGGCCAAGCATGCTGTGCAACGTACCCACGACCACCGGCAGCCCGTCGAGCGTTTCGCAATTCTTTACCGCACTGTAAAAGGGGCTGTTTTCTTCCTCGACCGCTAGCACCTGCACCTGAAAAGGTGTATAACGCAGCTTCATGATGTGCCCCGCCTCCGGGCCAGCACAGGTCAAGTGCCCCAGGTTGACCATCACGAAGTGGAAGCCGCCCGTGCCCAAGCCCAGGTGGTCCGCGGAAGTATTCAACACCACCCGGTCCCCAACCGCAACCGGCCCGGTAAGTTCTTCGTAATTCACCGCCTTTTTCACCCGGCCCTCAGTTTCCACCAGCAACTCCGATACCCCCGGCCGCCGCTCCCTGATTTCAACAACCCACCCCGGCCGCATTCTAATCAACGTGCTGCCTCCTCATTAGGCTTGTCTACCTACAGTATATGTCTGACAACGTCCATGGCAAGCACCATTGTTGATCCGTCAGTGAGCAGGCGTAAGCGACCACACCCGGTCCATCTGGTGATCGAGCACAAACCGTCATTTGTCGATCACCACTGGCTGGGAGGACCCCCCCTCGGGGGAAGCCGTTTTGAGGTCTCACTTCTATTTCCGACCCTTCATCACCTACTTAAATCTTACACTCACTAATTGCCCATGACCCTCAAAACACCGTCTGCGTTCCAAAATAACAGGCTGTCGCACAAGTAGGCCCGTACATTAAAATCCAGATCGGGAGTAAAGCATAAAGCGGTTGACGGTGAAACACAAAACCCGCCTTGGTTTTGTTTCCACGCCCGAAGGCTTTCCGGGACCTGGAGATAATGGTATAGTGGCAGAAGATTAATAATCAGGAGGTCAGGTATGCCTTTTGACGGGCTGGTCATGGCGGCGGTGCGCCGCGAACTGGAAAGTGAGTTGGTGGGCAGCAGGATTCAGCGGGTGCACCAGCCCGAGCGGCTGACTCTGCTGCTGCAGCTTCGTGCTCCTGGCCGCAGCCAATACCTGCTGCTGTCGGCCCATCCGCAGCACGCCCGGGTGCACTTAGCCCGGGAGCGCTTTGAGAATCCGCCTTCGCCGCCGCTTTTCTGCAGCGTCTGCCGCAAGCACCTGGAGGGCGGGCGGGTGGAAGCGGTCACCCAGCCCGGCTTGGAACGCATCCTGCAGATCGTGGTGGCCGTGCGGGACGAACTGGGCGAGGTGCGGCAGAAGATCCTGGTGGCAGAAGTCATGGGCCGCCACAGCAACATTATCCTGGTGGACCGGGCTACCGGCAACATTCTGGACGCCATCAAACGCTACGGGCATGCGGTCAGCCGCTTCCGGGAGGTGTTGCCGGGACTGCCTTACGTGGCCCCACCCCGGGAGAAAGCCGACCCGCTGGATATCACCGTGGAGCGCTGCACCGAATTATTGGGGAGAATGCCCATCGACCTGCCGCTATGGAAGGTGCTGCAGCAGTGCTTCGAAGGTTTGAGCCCGCTGATGGCCCGCGAGATTGTCTACCGGGCCGGGATAGAAACTGATCTGGCCCTGGAGTTCTGCGGCGAGCGGGAGCTGGTGCAGATTTGGAAAGTGCTGCGGGGCTTCTTCGAAAAAGCGGACCGCGGACAGTTCGAACCCAGCCTGATCCCGGGAAAAGATGCCGCACCCGCCGACTTTGCGGCCTTTCGGGTTGGGCACCGCGAAAGCGTACTGGAGCCTGCGGGAATGAACGCGGTGGTGGACCGTGTATTCCGCTGCCGCGTGCAGGATGAACGGGCGGCCGCCCTCCGGAACGGGCTTTTGAGCGCCATCGGGCACGCGCGCAAGCGCCTGGAGCGGCGCCTGGAAGCCTGCCACCGGGCGGCGGCGGACGGTGAAAAAGCGGAAGAATTCAAACTCCGCGGCGAGATACTGACGGCTAACCTTTACCGGCTGCAGAGAAATGCCGACCGGGTGGTGCTGCAAAACTTCTACACCGGCAAACCCGTGGAGATCTACCTGGATCCCCGGCTGACCCCGGCCCACAACGCGCAGGCGTATTTCAAGCGTTACAACAAGCTCCGCAAAGGGGCCGAGCGCGCCCGGGCGGAACTGGCCAAACTGCAAGCGGAGGCGGCCTACCTGGAGGCGCTCGAAACCGCCATTGCCCTGGCCGAAACCCCGGCCGACCTGGATGAGGTGCGCGAGGAACTGGCCGCCGCCGGGTACCTCCGCGACAAGCCGGGAGCCAAACGGACCGGGAAACTGGAGCCCCGGCCCCTGGAACTCAAGGCTTCCGACGGATCAACGGTGTATATCGGCCGGAACAACCGGCAGAACGACATGGTCACTTTCCGTCTCGGCCAGCCGGACGATATTTGGCTGCACGCCCGGGACCTCCCGGGGGCCCACGTGATCATCCGTACCGGGGGACGGTCAGTGAGCGTAGAGACCCTCGAGGAAGCAGCATCTTGGGCGGCTTACTTCAGCAAGGCGCGTCACGGGAAGAAGGTGCCGGTGGATTATACCTATCGCAAGCACGTCCAGAAACCCAAGGGGTCCCGCCCCGGGTTTGTAACTTACACCAACGAAAAGACAGTGCTGGTTGAACCCCGGCCTATCCCAACTCCCTGACGATGGCACGCGCCGCTTGCACCGGGTCGGCCGCGCCCGTGATCGGCCGACCGATCACCAGGTAGTCGGCACCCCGGCGCACCGCTTCCGCCGGGGTCAGCACCCGTTTCTGGTCCTGCGCTTCCGCACCCGCAGGCCGGATGCCGGGAGTGACGATCAGAAAGTCCGGCCCCAGGGCAGACCGGAGCGCCGCGATTTCCAGGGGCGAGGCCACAACGCCGTCCAGGTCGGCCGCTTTGGCCAGCGCGGCCCAGTTAACCACCACCTCTTCCAGGTTCCGACCGATGCCCAGTTCCCGGCTCAGGTTCTGTTGTTCCAGACTAGTCAGCACGGTCACCGCCAGGATCTTGGGCACCGGCACCCCGAGCCGGGCCGCCTCTGCATCAGCGGCCTCCCGGGCCGCCCGCATCATGGTCAGCCCCCCGGAAGCGTGCACGTTGATCATGTCGGCACCCAAGCCGACCAAGGCCCGGACCCCCTGGGCCACTGTTTCCGGGATGTCGTGCAGTTTCAAGTCCAGGAATACCCGCCGGCGGAGCGCCTGCGCGATCCGGCTAACGATTTGCGGACCCTGGCGGTAGAACAACCGCATCCCGATCTTGAAGCCGCCCACCTCATCGCGGAGCGCGTGGGCCAGGGCGACCGCCCGCTCCGCGTCATCAACGTCCAGCGCAACCATGACCCGCTCTGCCGGTCTCAACATCGACTCCCGCCTCCTCCGCGATGGGCCGCGCCCACCAGTTCGTTAATATCTGCGATACCCTGTTCCTCCAGGTAGCGAGCAAGACCCGCGATCACTTCACCGGCCGCGCCGGGGTTAACCAAATTGGCGGTGCCCACCGCCACCGCCCGCGCCCCGGCCAGGATAAATTCCAGGGCGTCCCGGGCGGTCATGATGCCCCCCATGCCGACCAGGGGCAGGTTCACCGCCTGGTACACCTGCCAGACGGCGCGCACCGCCACCGGCCGGATTGCCGGCCCGGAAAGCCCGCCGCTGATGTTGCCTAAAAGAGGACGTCGTCGATCCACGTCAATCGCCATTCCAGTCAGGGTGTTGATCAGCGACAGGGCGTCAGCGCCCGCCCCAGCCGCAGCCCGGGCGATGGCCCGAATGTCGGTAACGTTGGGGGAAAGCTTCGCGATCACCGGCAGCCCGGTGTTTCGCTTCACGTCTTGCACAACCTCGGCCGCCATGTCGGGCTGAGTACCGAAAGCGATGCCCCCGGCCTTGACGTTCGGACAGGAGATATTGACCTCCAGGGCGGCGATTCCCGGCACCCCGTCCAGCCGCGCCGCCAAACGGGCGTACTCGTCTACGGTCTCGCCAGCGATGCTCACGACCACCGGCACGTCATAACAGGCCAGCCGGGGCAGTACTTCCCGAACCAGAGCCTCCACCCCCGGGTTCTGCAGTCCGACCGCGTTCAGGACCCCGGCCGGAGTTTCCGCGATCCGTGGCGGCGGGTTGCCGGCGCGGGGCTTGAGCGTAATCGTTTTGATCACCAGGGCGCCCAGGCTTGAAAGATCGAGGTAACGCGCATATTCTTCCCCAAAGCCCACCGTTCCGGACGCGGTCATGACCGGGTTTTTCATTTTGATTCCGGCGATCTCCACCGCGGTGGCCGCGCTCATTCCCAGACCACCTCCCCAGCGGGGAATACCGGGCCGTCAGCACAAACCCGCTGGTAATTCCAGTTCTCAGGGCTACCGATGCGGCAACTGCAGCACACGCAGGCGCCGATGCCGCAGCCCATACGTTCCTCTAGGGAGAACTCCCCCGGCAGGCCGAGCCGGCGCATCTCCTGGCCGAGCGCCCGCAGCATCCCAGTCGGACCGGCGGCCGAGACCCAGTCCGGCTGCACTTCCGGTGCCAACTCCTTGAAAAGCCCAACCACCGAGCCCCGGAAGCCCAGGGAACCGTCGTCGGTGGCCACCCTCAGGTGCACCGGCAAGGCGCCGAAGTTGACGAAATTCAGTTCGCCGGCCGTCCGGGCCCCGTGTAGCACCCATATCGCGCGCGTCAGGTCAACGGCCAGTTCCCGCACCAGGAAAAAGAGAGGAGCAATGCCCATCCCACCGCCCACCAGAACCACCCGGCGGCATTCCAAGGGAACCTGGAAGCCCCGGCCCAGCGGCCCGAGGACGTTGACCTTCTGTCTCTTTCTCCGGGTGGCCAGCAGGGCGGTGCCGCGCCCGACCACCCGGTAAAGCAGGGTCACCAGCCCGCGCTCCCGGTCCACGTCGTGGATGCTAAAGGGGCGCCGGAGCAGCGGGTCAGCGGTGCCGTTGCAGCGGACGTGCAGGAACTGGCCGGGCCGGGCGACTGCCGCCACTTCAGGCGTCGCCAGAACTAGGCGGCGGCAGTCGAGGGCCACTTTGTGGTGGGAGACAATCCGGCAATCGAGCACGAGAGACAAATTCACATACCTCCAAAGATCCTTAAACCGCTATTTAAGATAATCCTGTAGCGGTACCAGGGGGACTGTTTCGCCGGCCTGCCGCGCCCGCATCACCTCAATTACCATCTGGGCAGTGTCCAGGGAGGTCAGACAGGGAACGCCCGTCTCTACGGCCGCCCTCCGGATCCGGAAGCCGTCCCGGGTCTGCATCTTACCCTTGGTCAGGGTGTTCACCACCAGGTGGATGCGGTTTTCCCGGATCAGGTCCACGATGTTGGGTGACCCCTCGTTAAGTTTGCGGGCCACCTCCACCGTAATCCCCTTGCTCCGCAGGTAATCCGCCGTTCCCTGGGTGGCCAGGAGTTCAAATCCCAGCTCGACCAGGTTTTTGGCCAGCGGCAAGGCTTCGTCCTTATCCTTGTCGGCGATGGTCATCAGCGCCGTGCCGCTGGTGGGCAGGGAGTATCCGGCCGAGAGACAGGCTTTGTAAAGGGCCAGGGCGTAATCCTTGGCCACCCCCATCACTTCCCCGGTGGACTTCATCTCGGGTCCGAGGCAAACATCCACGTCCATCAGCTTGGCGAAGGAGAAGACCGGCGCCTTCACCCCGATGTTCGGGCTGTCTTCATACAGGCCGCCCTTGTAGCCCAGTTCCGCCAGAGTTTCCCCGAGGCAGACCCTGGTCGCCAGGTTGACCATCGGGATGCCGGTGATTTTGCTGAGATAAGGCACCGTGCGGCTGGAACGCGGGTTGACCTCCAGCACGTACACCTGCCCATTGTGCAGGACGTACTGGATGTTCACCAGGCCCCGTATCCGGAGTGAGCGCGCCAGCCGGAAAGTGTAGTCCACGATTTGCTGCTTGGCTTCCGCGCTGAGATTCTGGGGCGGGCACACCGCGATACTGTCGCCGGAATGCACCCCGGCTCGCTCCACGTGCTCCATAATGCCGGGAATCAGGATGTCCTCGCCGTCGCAGATGGCGTCGACCTCCAGTTCCTTGCCCAGCAGGTACTTGTCAACTAACACCGGGTGTTTGGGCGTGACCCGGACCGCGGTGGCCATGTACTGGAGCAGCTCCTCGGCAGTGTGCACGATTTCCATGGCCCGGCCGCCCAGCACGTACGAGGGCCGGACCAGCACCGGAAAGCCCACCTGTTTCGCAATTCTCTGCGCCTCCTCGACCGAGAACCCGGCTCCACCGGGGGGGCGGGGGATGCCCAGCTCGTTGAGCAGGTGGTCGAACTTGTCCCGGTCCTCGGCCCGATCGATGTCAGCCACCGAGGTGCCCAGAATGTTGAAGCCGGCGCGTTCCACCGGGCGGGCCAGGTTGATCGCCGTCTGACCGCCGAACTGGACGATCACGCCGTCGGGCCGCTCCTTGTGGAGGATGTTCATCACATCCTCGGGGACCAGAGGTTCGAAGTACAGCCGATCCGCAGTGTCAAAGTCAGTACTGACCGTCTCCGGGTTGTTGTTGATGATGATCGTCTGGATGCCCTTTTCCTTCAAAGCCCAGACCGAATGGACCGAACAGTAGTCGAACTCGATGCCCTGGCCGATCCGGATCGGTCCCGAGCCAAGAACTACCACTTTCCGCACTTCCTGGGTTTCCGCCTCGTCCTCGTCCTCGTACGTGGAGTAATAGTACGGCGTGGTGGCCTCGAACTCGGCGGCGCAGGTGTCCACCATCTTGTACGTCGGGTTGACCCCGTGCTCCTGGCGCAGCCGGTGGATCTCCCGCGGTGAGGCACCGACCAGTTCGGCGATGGTGGCATCCGAGAGGCCCAGGCGCTTGACCCGGCGCAACATCCCGGGCGTCAGCCCGGCCAGGCCCGCAGCCTGCACCACGTCTTCCGCTGCAACAATGTTTTTGATCTTATCCAGGAAGAACCGGTCGATCCGGGTGATCGCGTGCACTTCATCCACCGGAAAGCCCCGGCGCAACGCTTCAGCCACGGCAAACAGGCGGGTGTCGTCAGGCTTGGCGAGCTTGGCGCGCAGCACGTCGTTCGCCAACTCTTTGACCTCGGGCATGGCCAGCCCCACCACCCCGATCTCCAGGGAGCGCACCGCTTTGAGCAACGCCTCCTCGAAGGTCCGGCCGATAGCCATCGCCTCGCCGGTAGACTTCATCTGGGTGCCTAGGTTCCGGTTGGCCAGCGAGAACTTGTCAAACGGCCAGCGTGGGTACTTCACCACCACGTAGTCGATGGCCGGCTCAAAGCAGGCGTAGGTCTTGCCGGTGACCGCGTTTTTGATTTCGTCCAGGGTCAGGCCGATGGTCACCTTGGTAGCCACCTTGGCGATCGGGTAGCCGGTGGCCTTGGACGCCAGCGCCGAAGAGCGCGAAAGGCGCGGGTTGACTTCGATCACGTAGTACTCGAAGCTCTGGGGATCGAGGGCGAACTGGATGTTGCACCCGCCCTCCACGCCGAGGGCGCGGATGATCTTCAGGGAAGCGCTCCGCAGCATCTGGTACTCCCGGTCGCTCAGGGTCTGGGTCGGCGCGACCACGATGCTGTCCCCGGTGTGGATGCCCATCGGGTCGATGTTCTCCATGCTGCAGATGGTGATGCAGTTATCCGCCGCGTCACGCATGACCTCGAACTCGATTTCCTTCCAGCCAATGACACACTTCTCCACCAGGACCTGGTGAATCAGGCTGAGGGTAAGTCCCCGGACCGCAATTTCCCGCAATTCGACCTCGTTGAAAGCGATGCCGCCTCCGGTGCCCCCCAGGGTGTAAGCCGGCCTAACGACCACGGGGAAACCGATCTCCCGGGCGAAAGCCAGAGCGGCGTCGACGCTGGACACGATGGCGCTTTCCGGGACCGGCTCGCCAATTTCCTGGACCATATTCTTAAACAGCTCCCGGTCCTCAGCGCGCTGGATGGAATCCAGGGGCGTGCCCAAAAGCCGCACCCCGTACTCCTCCAGGACACCGGCCTCGGCCACCTGCTTGGCCAGGTTCAACCCGGTCTGACCGCCCAGGGTAGGCAGCAGGCCATCCGGTTTTTCCTGCCGGATTACCTTGGTTACAAATTCCAGGGTCAACGGCTCGATGTACACCCGGTCGGCCATGTTGGCGTCGGTCATAATGGTAGCCGGGTTGGAGTTGATCAGGACCACCTCGAGCCCCTCCTCCCGGAGGGCACGGCAGGCCTGGGTTCCAGCGTAGTCAAACTCGGCGGCCTGGCCGATGATGATCGGCCCGGAGCCGATGACCATCACCTTACGCAATTCACGGTCACGTGGCATTATCTCCCCTCCTGGCGGATAAGTTCCATAAACTCGTCAAACAGGTACTCCGAATCCCGGGGGCCCGGAGCGGCCTCTGGGTGATACTGGATGCCGATAACCGGCAGGTGCCGGTGGCGGATGCCCTCCACCGTGCCGTCGTTCAGGTTCCGGTGGGTAACCACCAGGCCGGTTCCGACGAGAGACTGTTCATCCACCGCAAAACCGTGATTGTGGGAACTAATGTACACCTTATTGCTCACCAGGTCCTTTACCGGGTGGTTCGCCCCCCGGTGGCCGAACTTCAACTTATAGGTACGGGCGCCCAGAGCCAGGGCCAGGACCTGGTGCCCAAGACAGATGCCCAAAAGGGGTTTTTTGTCGACCAGTTCGCGCACCGTGTTGATGGTTTCCGTCACTCGAACCGGGTTCCCAGGACCGTTGGACACCACGATTCCGGACGGGTCCACGGAAAGGATGTCGGCCGCGGAGGCGTTCCACGGAAAAGTGACGACCCGGCAGCCCCGGCGCTGCAAGCAACGGATGATGCTCTGCTTCGCGCCCAGGTCAACCACGGCCAGGGTCGGACCATCTCCGTCGTAGCGTAGTACCTCGCGGGTGGATACCTCCGGCACGAAGTCCTGCGTGCTGAAATCGGGGCAGGACCGGGCTCTCGCCACCAGGTACTCTGGCTCCAAGTGTTCGGTGCTGATAATGCCGCGCATGGCACCCTTGGTACGGAGACGTCGCGTTAGCGCCCGGGTGTCCACCCCGGAGAGACCAATAACCCCCTCGCTGGCCAGGAATTCGGCCAGTGTTCCGGCGGCGCGCCAGTTGCTGGGATGATCGCAGTGCTCGCGCACCACGAACCCGCGCATAAAACTGCCCTTGGACTCAAAGTCTTCAACATTGATGCCATAGTTACCCACCAGGGGATAGGTCATCACCACGATCTGGCCGCAGTAGGACGGGTCGGTCAACACCCCCTCGTAGCCAGCCATCCCGGTGTTGAACACTACTTCCCCCCAACTCTCGCCGCCGCCGCCAAACGCCTTTCCGTAATACAGAGTCCCGTCTTCCAGCGCCAGCACCGCCTGCAATTGCAACACCTCCGTTGGTAATCGCGCCCGTTTACCGGTCGCGCAAAAATACTTTGCCGCCCACGACAGTGGCGTAGGGTAAGCCCTTAAGCCGGTAACCATCGAAAGGCGTATTCTTGCTCTTACTTACGAGTAACGCCGGATCCACGACCTCCGAAGCATCCGGATCAATGACGGTTAGGTCGGCCACCGCTCCCGGTTCAATATCACCGGACGGTAAACCGAGAATCCGGGCCGGGTTCAGGCTCATTTTGGCCACCGCGGCCGGAATGTCTAGCACACCCTTGGCGACCAGTTCGGTGAACACCAGCCCCACCGCCGTTTCCAACCCCACCAGGCCAAATGCGGCCGCGTCGAACTCCACGTCCTTCTCGTGCGGCGCGTGCGGAGCGTGATCGGTGGCAATGACGTCGATGGTACCGTCCGCCAGCCCCTCCCGCACCGCGGCCACGTCGGCGTCGGTCCGGAGGGGCGGCTTAACCTTGGCCAGCGTGTTGTAATCCCCCACCGCCCGGTCAGTCAGGGTGAAATGGTGCGGCGTAGCTTCGGCCGTAACTCGGACCCCGCGTGCCTTGGCCTCCCGGATTAGGCGCACGGCGCCCGCGGTACTCACGTGGGCGACGTGCAGGTGGCAGCCGGTCATCTCCGCCAGGATGAGGTCCCGGGCCACCATCACCTCCTCGGCGGCCGCCGGAATCCCCCGCAGGCCAAGCCTGGTGGACACCAGGCCCTCGTGCATCACCCCGCTGCCGGCCAGCGTTTCGTCCTCGCAGTGGGAGATCACCGGCACCCCGAGCATCCGGGCGTACTCCATCGCCCGGCGCATCACCGCGGCGCTGGTCACCGACCGGCCGTCATCCGAGAAGGCCACCGCCCCCGCCGCGCAGAGTTCGCCCATTTCGGAGAGTTCGCCGCCCCGGCTGCCCCTCGTGAGCGCCCCGACCGGGCATACACGGGCGTAGCCGGCGTCCTCGGCTTTTTCCAGAACGTACCGGATCACCCCGGCCGTGTCGGCCACCGGGTCGGTGTTGGGCATGGCCGCCACCGCGGTGAAACCGCCGCGGGCCGCGGCCCTGGTGCCGGTGGCCACCGTCTCCTTGTATTCCTGGCCCGGCTCCCGCAGGTGCACGTGCATGTCAATCAGTCCGGGGAGCACCAGTTTACCCTCGGCGTCCAGGACCCGGGCCCCGCGGGCCGGAATCCGCTTCTCAACCGCGGCCACCCGCTCCCCGTCCACCAGGACGTCGGACCGGTACATCCGTCCCCGGGCCGGGTCGACCACCGTGCCCCCCCTGATGATCAGCCGCATTAATTTTCCCTCCCGAGCGTCAAAAGGTACAACACGGCCATCCGCACGGCCACGCCGTTGGCCACCTGGTCGGTGATCAACGCCCGCGTCCCGTCGGCGACGTCGTCGGTGATCTCGACTCCCCGGTTGATCGGGCCGGGGTGCATCACCACCGCGTCCGGCCGGGCCAGCGCCAGCCGGGCCGCGTTCAGGCCGTACAAGCGCGCGTATTCCTTGACCCCTGGAATCAGGCCCTCCCGCTGGCGCTCCCGCTGCAGCCGCAGAACCATCACCACGTCACTGTCCACCAGCGCGTCTTCCGGGCGGTGATGCACGGTCACCCCGGTTTGCCCGATACCGGCCGGGAGCAGGGTGGGCGGCGCCACCAGGTGCACGTCCGCCCCAAACTTGGTCAGCCCCCAGATGTTGGACCGGGCCACCCGGCTGTGCAGGATGTCCCCGATGATCACCACTTTGAGGCCCTGCAGTTCCCCCTTTCGCTCCCGCAGGGTGAACAGGTCCAGCAGCGCCTGCGTCGGGTGCTCGTGCATCCCGTCCCCGGCGTTGATCACCGGCACGTCGATCAGCCGCGCCAGGATGTGGGGCGCGCCGGCAGCCGGATGACGCAGCACCACCAGGTCGGCACCCAGGGCCTTGATGGTCCTGGCGGTGTCGAACAGGCTTTCCCCCTTGGATACACTAGACGTGCTGACGGACACGTTGACGGTGTCGGCGCTAAGATGTTTGGCGGCAAGTTCAAAGGAGATCCTCGTCCTGGTGCTGGGCTCGAAGAAAAGGATCACGACTGTTTTCCCTCTTAAAGTGGGCACCTTTTTGATGTCCCGGCTGATCACCTGTTTCATCGGGACGGCGTTGTCCAGGATTTCAGTCATTTCTTCGGTCGACATGTCAGCCAGCCCGAGACAGTGCTTGCTCTGCAAGATACTTCCCCCCAACAAAAGACCTCTCCCGCTTTTCCGGGGAGAGGCCAGCACAAGTCAACATCCGCTTCCCTTGCCGGCCTCTCGGGACCGATTCTTAAAAGGAAGACCGCCTAGTTAACGCCTTCAAGGACTTCATTCAGTTCTTCTCCAGGATCAATACTTGCTCTTGCCCGTCGATCTCTTCGATCTGGACCGAAATAACCTCCCGGGAAGACGTCGGTACGTTCTTACCCACGTAGTCGGCCCGGATGGGCAGTTCCCGGTGACCCCGGTCGATTAGGATGGCCAGCTGAATGGCCTTGGGGCGCCCCAGGTCCATTATCGCGTCCATGGCCGCCCGCACCGTTCGACCGGTGTAGAGCACATCATCCACCAAGATCACCGTGCGGTCCGTCACCGGGAACGGGACTTCGGTGCGGTAGAGTTTCGGGTGGTAGCCGAGCTGCGTCAGATCATCCCGGTACAGGGTGATGTCCAGGAATCCCACCGGGGCCGCGCTGCCCTCGATCTGCTCGATTTTCCCGGCCAGCCGCAGCGCCAGCGGCACACCCCGCCGCCTGATGCCGATCAAGACTACGTTCTCCACCCCTTTGTTCCGTTCGATGATCTCGTGGGCGATGCGGGTCAGGGCGCGGCGAATACCATCACGGTCAAGAATGATTGCCTTCTGTCGCAAGTCCATAGTTCACACCTGCACGAAAAAGCCTACCTGCCACCATTTGGCAAGTAGGCATAGTCTACCCCGCGCCGGGCTCCCCTATGTCACCTTACCAGCCTCTCGGACCGATTTAAAGGTGGCTTAATCCCTATTAGACTACCTTGAATCCCGGCCCTTGTCAAGTTAAATTTTTCAGATAACTTAAGCCCAGGAAAATCAAACTGACCCCCGCCAGAATAAAGACCATCCCCACGGGAGAAACCTTGCCCGCCAAACCGAGAAGGCCCATACTCGTCACCGCTAATAGAATGGTGGGACCTACCAGGGCCAGGGTAGCGTTGATCTTAAAGGCGGTTTCGACCCGGCCGAAGTACAGCATCAGCATCGCGGCGGAGAATTCCATGGTGGCCGAAAGGAACCGGAGGGTGGCCATCCCGATCACGATTTTGTCCATTTAGTCGCCTCCGTAAAATACCGTTAAGCTGTTTATATGCCGTTCCCCACCGGTATATGGCTAACCGGGCCGAGTTAAACTAACCGCCGGGAGGTTTTTGATGGAGACGAGAGAAAAGTTCGCCTTGGCCGGGCTCAGTACCGTGCCTTTTGTGATGGTCCTGGGCAATTCAATGTTGATCCCAATTCTGCCGGCCATGGAGCGGGCCCTCGACCTGACCTCCTTTCAAGCCAGCCTGGTGATCACCCTGTTTTCGGTTCCGGCCGGTCTGACCATCCCGCTGTCGGGTTTCATCTCCGATTACTTCGGCCGGAAAATCGTCATCATCCCCGCGCTGTTGCTTTACGGTCTAGGAGGATTGATCGCCGGCGGGGCGGCGCTGATCGACGCCGCCCCGACCTACGCCATCATGCTGGGCGGCCGGATACTCCAGGGCATCGGGGCCGCGGGAACGGCACCCATCGCCATGGCCCTCACCGGCGACCTGTTCGCCGGGAAGCATCGGGGCAAGGCTCTGGGGGTGATCGAAGCGGCCAACGGCTTCGGCAAGGTGGTCAGCCCGGTACTCGGGGCGGCCGTAGGGTTGATCATCTGGTTCGCGCCCTTCTTCGTGTTTCCCGGGCTGACCGTCCTGGCCGCGGTGGCCATGTGGTTGATGGTTAAGGAACCGGAACGCCAAAAACAACCGCAGGCTCCAGCGCAGTACTTCCAGTCCATCAAGAAGATTTTTGCGCAAAAGACCGCGCTACTCCTATCCTCTTTTCTCACCGGTTCGCTGGCCCTGTTTGTCCTGTTTGGAATCATGTTTTTCCTGTCCGAGCACCTGGAACAGCGGTACCACCTATCCCTAATCGTCAAGGGGTTAGCCCTGGCCATTCCGGTGCTGTTCATGGCGGTGACCTCCTACATCACCGGCGCGGTGATCAAGAAAGAGCTCGCGCTCATGAAGTTCCTCATCACCGCTGGCCTCGCCTTGATGGCAGGGGCCCTGGTCTTTATGCCGCTCTCCGATAACACCTACCTGTTCTTCACGGCCGTGTCTCTCATCGGGATCGGGGTGGGCCTGATGCTGCCGTGCCTGACCACCCTGATCACCAGCAGCGTCGACTTGGCGAAGCGGGGCCTCATCACTTCCCTCTACGGCGGGGTGCGCTTCTTAGGCGTAGCCGGGGGACCCGCAGTCTTCGCCCTGCTGCTGCCCCTGGGCATAAAACCCACGAACTGGATCGTCGCCGCTGGCACCGCGGCCACCGCGGTCGTGGTGACCATTTTTATCAAGGTTGAACGGCTCGCCAAGAATTCCTCCTCCGGCCCCTAACTGTAACAAGTTGCCAATGTCCTGCATACATTACACCCAAACTACTGTCAAAAGTGCAAAAAGCTGGCCGAGGCGCTACCGGCAACGCCACCAGTATGAACGCGAAAGGAGTTGGCAGCATGGAGAGCTGGCGAGAAATGGTAGCCTTTCCCCTTACGGGCCGAAGCAGAAAACCGCGGAGCAAGGGTCTGACCATGATGTTAGACAAGGGCCTGGGGCTCGGGGAAACCAAGGATTTACTGGACATTGCCGGCGACCACGTGGATCTCATCAAACTCGGCTTCGGCACCTCCGCTCTATACCCGGACGCCATCCTCCAAAAGAAGATCGACCTGGTACGCTGCTACGGTATCGATATCTATCCCGGCGGAACCTTCCTCGAGGTAGCCATTGCCCAAGGTAAACTGCTCCCGTTTCTGCACACCGCCAAGAAACTGGGTTTCACAGCGGTGGAAATCTCCGACGGCACCCTGTTTCTCGACCAGAATATGCGGCGGAAAGCAATCTCCCTGGCGCTCGAAATGGAAATGAAGGTACTAACCGAGGTGGGCAAGAAACAGCCTAGCAGCCGGGAAAACTGCTACCACCTGGCGCGCCAGGCGCGTATGGATCTTCAGGCGGGCGCAGCCTGGGTGATCGTGGAAGGTCGCGAATTCGGCCGGAACGTAACCGTGTACGACGGCCAGGGCCGCATTTCTGAAGAGTCGGTAGCCGTGTTCCTAGAATGCATAGACGATCCAAGCCTGCTAATCTGGGAGGCGCCGCTCAAGGAGCAACAACAGGAACTGATTCTTAGGTTCGGCCCGGACGTAAATCTCGGCAATATTCTCCCGCAGGAAATCATGTCCCTGGAAGCGCTCCGGGTGGGGCTACGGGGTGACACGCTCCGTTTCTGTTACCAGCAAATGGTCTGAAAACGGTAATAAAGGGAGTAGTGGGCGCATAGCTTGGCAAAAACGGAAAGGCGATGTCCGTGACTCCCGAACTCATCCTGGTGGCGCTGCTCCTGATCGGTATCCTGACCAAATCGCACCTGATCGCAGCCGCGGCCTGCATTCTGCTGATCATCAAGCTGGCCAGGATCGAGATCGTGTTTGACTTCCTCGAACACAAGGGGCTGGAAATCGGGCTGTTGATTCTGCTGTTGACGATCATGGTGCCCCTGGCTAACGGCAAGATCGACGACCAGAACATCATCTACAACCTGACCTCGGTCCCGGGACTATTGGCCATCCTAGGCGGCGCGCTCGCCACCCACCTGAACAGTCAGGGCCTCCAGATGTTGCGGATGGACCCGGGAATCATCTTCGGCCTGATCATCGGCTCGCTGTTCGGGATCATCTTCCTGGGGGGAATTCCCGTGGGGCCGCTGATGGCGGCCGGCGTGGCCGCCCTGTTCATGGAGTTTTTCCGGTATTTCAAATAACGTGCCCGCGGTGTTGGTGCTTTAGTTCCGGTGCTCCGCGGCGGCTTCTCCCGCAGTCATCCAGGGACTTGCCAACGGGTTATTCAAGCCCGTTTTTCATTAAGCGGTCCAGTACCGCGGCCAGCTCCGCCGGCAAGGGTGCCTCGAACACCATCCGCTCCCCGGTGCGCGGGTGGGTAAACCCCAAAGTGCCGGCGTGCAGAAACTGCCCGGACAAGCCCATTTCGGGCCGGGCGTGTCCGTACTTCAAATCCCCCACCAGCGGGTGGCCAAGATAACTCATATGCACGCGGATCTGGTGGGTGCGTCCGGTATCCAAGGTGAGTTCCAGCAGGGCCAGGTTGCCCAGGCGCCGCAGCACCCGGTAGTGGGTCCGCGCCTGGCGGCCGGACCGGTAGTTTACCGCCATCCGCTGACGGTCCCGGGGATGCCGCCCGATCGGGGCCTCCACCGTGCCCGACTCGTGCCGGGGACAGCCGTGCACCAGGGCGGTGTAACGGCGCAGCACTGTCCGGTTCTGCAGTTGCTCCGCCAGGGCCAGGTGAGCGGCATTATTCTTGGCGACCATCAACAGCCCAGAAGTATCCCGGTCTAGACGGTGGACGATACCAGGACGGAGCATCCCGTTAATGCTCGACAGATCCCGGCAGTGATAAAGCAGCGCGTTCACCAGGGTGCCCGAATAATGACCCACTGCCGGGTGCACCACCAGCCCCCGGGGCTTGTTCACCACAACCACGTCCGGGTCCTCAAAGTAAATGTCGAGGGGAATATCTTCGGGGTCGATCCGGGGAGCTTCGGGTTCCGGAACCTCTAGATAAACGCGGTCGCCCGCCTTGAGCCGGTAACTGGACCGTACCGCCTGGCCGTTAACCGAAACAAGGCCCGCGGCGATCAGCTTCTGGATGCGCGAGCGGCTCAGCTCCGGGCTCTGGTCGGCCAGAAACACGTCAATCCGGGCCTGTTCGTCCTCCGGTTCCGCCACATAGTGGTTAAGCGTGGCCATCCGGTCCCCCCCGTTGCCCGTTTTCCCGCCGCAGGAGGAGAAAACTCAGCAGCACCGCGCCGGCCACAATGGCCACGTCCGCGACGTTGAAAACCGGCCAGAAACCCACGTCGATAAAGTCCACCACTTTTCCGCAACGCAGGCGGTCGGCCAGATTGCCAAGTGCGCCGCCGAAAAGCAATCCCACCGGCCAAACGTACCCGGCCCGGATGATCCAAGGAAGGGTCCCCAGCACCACCACCACCGTAAGAATGCCTATCGCCAGCAGCACCATCTGCCGGTCGCCCAGGATCCCGAATGCTCCCCCGGGGTTCAGCACATAGGTAAACCGCAGGATTTGCCCGGCCACCTCCGTGCTCAGTCCCGGGGCCAGCAACCGCTGCACTGCCAGCTTGGTACCCTGATCCAGGCCAAACACAGCCAGGACAATCAGCCAAAATTTAAGCAATCACCCACTCCTCCTGCTTCGTGTCTCCGGCGTTTACTCCGAACGCGGTATCGGACGACAACTTTGCGTCGTTTGCCCGTCATTACAAGACGTGTTATAATGTAGAATGGTTTTTGCCCCCCGGTTCCAAATCGCGGGAGTGGATGGGTCCTGGTGGGCCTCCTGGTCTTCAAAACCAGTCGCGGGGTGAGAAACCCTGGGTGGGTTCGATTCCCACGCACTCCCGCCAATCATTTCAATCCTACCCCATTCGTCGCCGGTAACGCAAAGTCAGCGGTTCGGACAGAAGAAGCCCCGTTTCAGCAATTCATCCCGGGGCACTTCCTGGTATTCCACCCGGCCGTCGGCATAAACAATCATTAGCTCGATCACGTCCTCACAGAGTAGCCGGCCGTAGACGACGGCACCGAGGTGAAAAGGAAAAAGAACGGAATGGCAGTTGGTGATTTCCACCCATTCCTCGACCACGATCACACCCCCGCGATTATGGTACCACCAATGCCCGTGAAGGGGCAAACCATATGGTTTCCCCCAGGCCACAAAGAATAGGGGCCGGGGTGGTTTATCCCCGGCCTGTACCTCAGGTCTCCATAATAATGGGCAGGATCATGGGTCGCCGCCCGGTCCTCTCGTACAGGAACTTGCTCAGGGCGTCCCGCACGTCCGACTTGAGAGTGGGCCAATCGCACACCCCGCGTTCGATACATCCGTCCAGGGCGTTGCGTACCCGAGTTCGGGCCGCTTCCATCAATTCCTCCGACTCGCGTACGTACACAAAACCCCGGGAGACAATGTCCGGCCCGGCCAGCACCTGCTTGGATTCTGGGTCAATGGTGACCACCACGATCAGAATCCCGTCCTGGCCGAGCTGTTTGCGGTCCCGGAGGACAATGTTCCCCACGTCGCCGATCCCCAGACCGTCAACCAGAATTCTGCCGGAAGAAACCCGTCCCTGGATGCGCCCCTTCTTGCGGGTGAATTCCAGCACCTGTCCGTTTTCGGCCACAAAAATATTTTCGGGCTGCACCCCCATTTCCCGGGCCAGGTCGGCGTGCTTCACCAGCATCCGGTATTCGCCGTGCACCGGTACGAAGAACTTCGGCCGCACCAGGTGTAGCATTAGTTTCAGTTCCTCGGCGCTGGGGTGTCCCGAAACGTGGATCCCGGATGCCGCTTCGTGAATGACGATCGCTCCATGCTTGTACAAGTGGTTGACGACCCGCGCCACCAATTTCTCGTTCCCCGGTATCGGGGTGGCCGAGATGATGATGGTGTCTCCCGGCAGGATATCGACCTGGCGGTGATCCCCGAGCGCCATCCGGGTCAGGGCCGACATCGGCTCCCCCTGGCTCCCGGTGGTCAGGATTACCACCCGGTTCCGCGGCAGTCGGTTGGCCTCGTCCAGGTTGATGAGCGTTCCCGGGGGAATTTCCAGGTAACCTAGTTCGTACGCGATATTCACCACGTTGATCATGCTGCGGCCGGACACCGCCACCTTGCGCCCGTGCTTGTACGCCGCGTTGATGGCCTGCTGCAGCCGGTGCACGTTAGAAGCAAAGGTGGCCACAATGATCCGTTCTCGGCAATCACCGAACACGTCGTCAAAAGTGGCCCCGACCACCCGCTCCGACAGGGTGTAACCCGGACGTTCCACGTTGGTGCTGTCCGAAAGCATCACCAGGACGCCCTGCTCGCCCAACCGGGCAAACCTGGGCAGATCGATCACCTCGCCGTCCACCGGGGTATAATCGATCTTGAAATCGCCGGTGTGCAACACGGTTCCAATCGGAGTGTGCAGGGCAATCCCGACCGCATCCGGAACACTGTGGGAAACCCGGATGAATTCGGCCTCAAAACAGCCAACCCGCACGGTTTCCCGCGGATTGACCGTAATCATTTTCAGTTCTTCGTCAAACACGTGCTCTTCAAGTTTCGCCTCCACCAGACCCAGCGTGAGCTTGGTGCCGTAAACGGGTACGTTAATCTGCTTGAGCACGTAAGGGAGAGCGCCGATGTGGTCTTCGTGGCCGTGCGTTAGCACAATTCCCCGTACCTGTTCCTTATTTTCCAGGAGAAACTGGATGTCGGGAATCACGATGTCGATACCCAGCATTTCCTCTTCCGGAAACGCCAGGCCGCAGTCGATAACTAAAATGTCACGGCCGCAACGCACAGCCGTGATATTCTTACCAATCTCGCCCAGGCCGCCGAGAGGTACGATTTGCAGTTTGGTCTCTTGCGCCAATAGTTCACCTCCTTAGCGGGACCACTTGAGAGCGTCTTTCACTAGAGCAACTGGGCCTCCTGCAGCAAAACGCGGAGCTTTTCCTTTTCCCGTTCGTTAAGGTTGACCAACGGCGGCCGGGGCGAACCGACGGCTAGGCCCACCATCCCCAGCGCCGCCTTTACCGGTACCGGGTTGGTGGTGATGAACATGCCCTTAAACAGCGGGAACAGGCTTCGGTGCAGCTTGCCGGCCAGCGTAACATTCCCCGACGTGAAAGCGTCGATCATCTCTTGGATCTTGGCCCCGACCAGGTGTGCGGCCACGCTCACCACTCCCTTGGCGCCGACCGCCAGCAAAGGAAGGGTCAACGAGTCGTCGCCGCTGTAGATGCTGACCTTCTCGGGAAGGACACGCCGCAGCTCGGTGGCCTGGTCCAGGTTTCCGCTCGCTTCCTTGACCGCCACGATGTTGTCGATTTCGGCCAGCCTGGCTACCGTCTGGGGCAACAGGTTTACCCCAGTACGCCCCGGAATGTTGTAAAGCATCACCGGCAGGTCTGTACTCTCGGCAATCGCGCGGAAATGCTGGTATAGTCCTTCCTGGGAGGGTTTGTTATAGTACGGGCAGACGAGCATCACCGCGTCCACACCAAGCTTTTCTGCCGCCTTGGTCAGCGTAATGCTGTCCGCCGTAGAGTAGCTCCCGGTGCCGGCCACGACGACGGCATCGCCCCCCACTTCGTCCACCACCGTCCGGAATAGTTCCAGCTTCTCGTCTTTGGACAGTGTGGGCGATTCCCCGGTCGTTCCTGCCACCACCACGCCGTCCGAACCCGTGTCCACCAGGTGTCGGGCCAGTCTTTTGGCCATCGGCAGGTTTAACTCCAGGTTCTTGCCAAAAGGCGTAACCATGGCCGTCAGTACCCGCCCAAAGTCACCAGTCAAGTTTTCACCTTCCTTGCTTTGCTTTTTGTTTCGTCCAAGCCGCCTACAGCAGGTTCTCGCGCACCAGCAACTCGGCGATTTGGACGGCGTTGGTGGCCGCGCCCTTGCGCAACTGGTCGGCGGCCACAAACAGATTCAGGCCGTTCTCCAGCGTATTGTCCTGGCGGATCCTGCCGACGAATACCTCGTCCCGATCGGTGACGTCCACGGGCATCGGATACCTCTTAT
Organism: Candidatus Desulfopertinax cowenii; assembly: GCA_001899445.1. Lineage (GTDB taxonomy): Bacteria > Bacillota > Desulfotomaculia > Desulfotomaculales > Desulforudaceae > Desulfopertinax > Desulfopertinax cowenii. The sequence goes on from MPOA01000006.1 coordinate 183,970, forward strand.
TCGCCGGGTTATCCACGATCACAATTCCAGGAGAGCGGGACAGTATTTCGCGGGCCTGGTCTGGCAGAAGCGGTTTTTCAGTTTCCACGTTGATCGATTCCGAGTGGCTCCGAGAAACGGGAACCCGCACGGCGGTGGCGGTAATCCGCATGTTTTCGTTATGGAACATCTTGCGGGTTTCGCGGACCATTTTCCACTCTTCCTTGGTGTAGTCCAGTTCCTGAAACACGTCAATGTGCGGGATCAGGTTGAAGGCGATTTGGTGCGCGAACGCCTTTGGCGTGAACGGTTCCCCGTCCAGCACCGCCCGGGTTTGGTCGAGCAGTTCTTGCATACCCGCCGCCCCGGCTCCGGAGGCGGCCTGGTAAGTCGATACAACCACGCGCTTGATGCCGGCGGCATCGTGCAGGGGCTTTAGCGGCACGACCATGATGATGGTGGAGCAGTTCGGGTTAGCGATGATCCCTTTGTGCCAGCGCACGTCCTCGGGGTTGACCTCGGGGACCACCAAGGGTACCTCCGGGTTCAGCCGGAAGGCGCTGGAATTGTCAATTACCACCGCGCCCGCCTTCCGGGCCGCGTCCGCAAACTCGGTGCTGGCCGCGCCGCCAGCAAACAAGGCGATGTCCATGCCTTCGAAGGACGAAGCCCGGGTTTCTTCGACCGTCAGTTCCTCTCCGCCGTAAGCAATCTTCTTGCCCGCCGAACGTGCCGTGGCAAGCAACCGGAGCTTTGCCAGCGGAAATTTTCGCTGGGCCAGCACCTTGAGTATCTCTTGTCCCACCGCACCGGTGGCTCCAACCACACAGACGCTGTATTCGGCCAAACAGAAAACCTCCTTAGTCTTAGCTATATGTTACGATCAGTGGCTGTAATTGACGCCCCTGAAGTGCCTCCACTATTGTAGCTCCCAGTAAGTCCATCTTGGCGATGAGCGAATTGGGCTTGTTCCGGGGGCTATCCTGGCCGAAGGGTACAAAATATACATTCCGGGTATTCAGAAGGCTACCTAAATTCCGGGCGTTCAAGCCGAGACCATCATTGGTGGAAATGGCGATCACTACGGGACGCTGGTTTCTGAGCTGCGCCTTGGCGGCCATCAACACCGCCCCGTCCGTGATCCCGTTCGCCAGCTTCGCCAGCGTGTTGCCGGTGCAAGGCGCGATCACCACCACATCCACTAGCTTCTGGGGACCGATCGGCTCCACGTCCACGATGCTCATCATTACCTGCTTTCCGGTGATCCGCGTTAGTCGATCCATCCACTCCCGGGCTTTGCCAAAGCGGGTGTCGACCGTGGCCACCTCCCGGGTCATGATCGGGTAGATTTCGGCCCCTTCCCGGGTGAACCGTTCTATCTGCTGGAGTACCGGTTCCAGGGTGCAGAACGACGCCGTTAGTCCAAAACCAATTTTAACGCCCGTCAGCTGCATGGGCAAGCACCCCCTCGTGCGGCAAGTGTGTCTTGGGGGGGTGCTCTTGCAGCAACCACCGGATGGTATTGGCGATTATCCGACCCGCCGTCTTGGGCGCCACCTTTCCCGGCAGGTTCGGAGCCAGGCTAGCGTTCAACCCGAGCGCTCGGGCCGCCTCAAAATCGGTGCCGCCCGGCGCCGAAGCCAGGTCAATAATACAGGCTTCCGGATTTACCGACTCCAGGGCCTCTCTGTCAAGGATCAGGGCGGGAACCGTGTTGAATACCAGATCCGCTCGCTTCAGATGATCGGTCAGTTGTTCCGGAGCAGCGGCTTCCAGGCCCATTTCGTACGCCCTGGCCCGGGCCGCCAGATTGCGGGCGATAACGGTGGTCCGCGCACCCAGGGCGCTCAAGGTGCGCGCCAGCGTCATCCCCACATTGCCGAACCCAAGCACCACGGCCCGGCATCCGTGGACGGTGATCGGCATCCGCTCCATGGCCAGCTGTATCGCCCCTTCAGCCGAGGGGATCGAGTTGTAGATGGCAAACTCCTGCAGTTTCGCCAACTCGACGACTCGCAATTCCAACTGGCCGGCAACGCCGGCGAGATACGGTCCGGCCATTACCGTGTAAATGGGCACTTCCCGGCCCATACTTTGCAGCAAGGCCTTGTCGATCACCGGAGACTCGCCCGACATTGTGTAAAGGCGGCCGTATTTATCAATGCCGGGCAAGGGCACAACTAAAACGTCAAGCCCGGTTAAGGCCTCGGCAGCGTTGCGGCAAACCGACACCTTGGCGCCTCGATCCGAAACGGGTATACCCAGTACCTTCACCTGGGCACCCATGGAGGCAAATTCCTCGACTACGTAAACGCTCCGGGCGTCGCCACCCAGCACACTGATCCTTAAACCTACCAGCGGCAGCACTTTGGCACCTCCCCCTTGGTTGCTAGCCAATATATGACTAGCCGTCAAGAGTGGTGCCTGTCACCGCGGCGTGCCCGGCTTTACTCGAAGATCAGGTTTTCCAGTCCCACAACCATTTCTTCCAGACCGATAACTCGGCGTACGGCCAGAACTACCCCGGGCATGAAGGATTCCCGGGAAATCGAATCGTGCCTCAAGGTAAGGGTTTGTCCAAGCCCACCAAAGATGACCTCCTGGTGGGCGACCAACCCAGGGAGGCGCACACTGTGGATGCGGATCCCGCCGTTGTAGCTGCCGCCCCGCACGCCCTCAAGGGCGGTCATCGCGTCAACCGCATCCTGGCGGTAATCCCCACCCCGGGTCTGACTGATCTTCTCAGCTGTTTTCAGCGCCGTACCCGACGGAGCATCCAGCTTCTGGTCGTGATGCAGTTCAATGATTTCCACCGCGGGGAAGAATTTGGCCGCCATCTCGGCGAACTTCATCATCAGGACCGCCCCAACGGCAAAGTTCGGGGCGACCACGACTCCCACCCGGGTTTCCGCGCTCAGCCGGCCCAGTTCGGCCAGGTCTTTCGGGTCCATCCCCGTGGTGCCGATCACCGGCCGCACCCCCGCCCGGATAGCAGTGCGTGCGTTTTCGGCCACCGCGGCGGGCGAAGTGAAATCGACCATCACGTCGGGCTGGGTACCGACCAGCGTGCCTTTTAGATCGTTGCTAACAACCACCCCAAGGGGCGCGATACCGGCGACGACCCCAGCGTCGGTACCGAGGTCGTGATGGTCAACGGCCCCGACCAGTTCCAAGCCGTCCTCCCTAGCTACGGCCCGCACAACCTCGCGTCCCATCCGACCGGCGGCGCCGCAAACGGCTACTCGGATAATGATATTCACACACCTTTCGGGTTTTTTTCTGGCTATTTCGAATTTACTTTCTATCTATTATGGCATGTCCATCCTGGATGTCAAGCAATGTCAGTGCCGGCCGCCCAAAAACGGCTGCTCGTCGCCGGTTGGAAACAACGGCTATTCCTGAAGCTCCCGTACTACTATCATCCGATGTTCACCCGGCCTGGAATAAGGCATCTCGAATTCGGCCGACGGATACCCGCTAGAGTCGGATAGGGAGTAATAGCGGCTGGGGCGATGGTACCGGAACCGCACCCGGTAAACACGGACATCAGGTGCACTCTTTTTTTTCAATTGTGGTTTCCTCCTTGTGCACGGCGCCAACCCTGGCGCAGAATGTTTACGTTGAACTGACCTTCCGGGTCACGTCTTTCAACGACGCCGCTGAAAACGAAAGCGTCCTGGCCGACCTCCGATTCCACCAATCCGCCAACCACCTCGAAGTCCGTACGGAAACCCCGCATGACCTCCGCCGGGTTAAACGGCTGGTCCAGAAGCAGTTCACGGTGAAAGTCCTCAAACAACTGCCACAGCAGGATTTCCAGTTCTGGATCGGGATAGGTAACCGCCAGCCCGATTTTCGTGGCGGCTTCCCGGCGGGGAATCATGTGGTTGTGGGCGTAGAGTTTTTCGGTCAGACTGTCCACGATGTGCCGCACCTGTTCCGGCGGCGGAGGCTTTCGGCGAAGGGAAAGTAGCTTCTGGGCTAGGGAGCGTACCAGCAGGTAATTGCGGTGCACATTTCCCAGGGCCAACGGGTGAATCTTCTCGGCCAGCAGCAAGAACGCCTTTTCGCAGTCGTCTTCTTTTCCGATCCCGGCTACCTCCCGGGCCAGAGCCAGAAATGAATAAACGTCCTCCACGTTGACCGGCAGCCTGGCCGCCGGGTTTCCCGGGTCCTTCGGATTGAAGGCGTTGACCACGCTGGGGTCGATAGGACCCAACTCCCCCATTACTCCCATCACCAGTTCGTCCGCACCCAGGCAGATCAAAGTGCCCGCGCTGTACGCCCGGAACGGAATCAGAACCGCAAACTCCGACGCAAACTCCCGGATCAGGTGGACCAGCCGCCACGGGGTAAGCACGTCGCCGCCGCGGCTGTACAAGAACAGGTCCAGCCGCTCCAACGCGGGGAGACTCTTAAGGTGGCGGTGGAATACCGGCAGGACGTCCGGGGCGATCCGCGTATTGACATTTCCCCGGTCACCGGTGATATAGGCGATGACCCTGGAGCCCCGCCGGCGGGAGATTTCATTCATTAGTAATCGTCTGGTCGCGAAACTCATCCCCATACCCCATTCCAAGGGAGTTCCACACGACATAGTATGGCCGCTTAACCCTAGAAAAACCAAAAAGATTCCCGCGCGCTTAAAGCCCGCAGGAATCCGCAAGCATCCGACTTCGCCCGTTCTACAAAGACGAACGGCGCAAACGGGGCAGAGCCTGGTTGTTTTCCAGTTCCACGATCACTACTTCGGATCCGATCTTCCGGATGGCCTCCCAGGGAATGGTTAATTCCTGCCGTTCCAGCCACATGTTTACGATGTTGTTGCGGCGCGGCAGGATGATGGCATGTACGTGCCCCGAATCGGCATCAATGGTCAGATCCGATTCTCCGATTATTCCAAGCCGCGCGCCGTTGAAAATGTTCACGATCTCTTTACCCGCCAGTTCGCTCAACCGCACAGCCCACTACATCCTTTCCCTTTTCAACTCTCGAACCGGCCCCGGATCACGGCCCACAGTCGGATGAAAAACGGCTGCAGGATGGCCAGACCAATCGCGATCACAGCCAGGGGGTCTACCTCCACCTCGCCCAGGCGGATCCTGCCGGGCACTACCACATCCAGGAAGGTAAACAAGAGAATCAGGGAGAGGTAAATGCCCCCGGCCATCCCGACCAGGTTGACGATCGCCTCGGAAAAGGGGGTAGACCGTGGTTCAACTTCCCAGGGCTTCTGACTGCGGTAGCGGGACAAAACCCGGAGCCGGATTCTTTCCCGGATCGAGAAGAGTATCAGGATCAGCATCATCAGAAACAGCAGGGTCGCCGTAATCACCCGCCCCACCCCCATATATTGATATGGGACGGGTCCAGCGATTATGACCGTTCCCAGCTACTCGCCCAGTAAATCCAAGCCCGGAAGGACAAAACACCATATCGGTCACGGAGCTTGTTTCCATCTCACCGTCCGGTGGAGCCAAACCCCCCGGAACCCCGATCGGTTTCCGCCAGCTCATCCACGTACTCAATCTCGGGCACGGCGATGGGCAAGCACACCAACTGCGCGATCCGATCTCCCGGGTGGATGGTGAGGGGTTCGTGGCCGTGGTTGATCACCGGGCAGATGATTTCCCCGGTGTAATCGGCGTCAATTACCCCAACGGCGTTGACTAGGGAGAGGCCGTGCCGGGCAGCCAGTCCGCTGCGCACGAATACCAGCCCCACCAGGCCGCGTGCCGGTAACTGGACCGCAATCCCGGTGGGAATCCGAACTCGCTGCCCGGGAGCGACGGTGACCGGCTCCGGCACCGCGGCGCACAGGTCCAGACCGGCCGACCCGGGCGTGGCGTACGCCGGTGCGGGAAGTGAGGACCCAATTTCGGGGTTTACTTTCTTCACTTTCAGCTTGATCCCGCCGAACGTGGCAATCACGCTCCTCTACGATGGTCTTTGTCTTTGCCGAGGGGGCATATCCCAGCAGGGGCAAGCCCAACCGAATCTACGCCAGACGCGAAAGCGCGTTGTGCCAGGCGCCTTCATCCCGCCATGGGCCGATGGACGCTAGGGACAGCTTTTCCGGGCGAAACAGTTGGTCAGCAACGGCGGCGATTTGGTCGACTTTTACCCGGGCCAGCTTCTCCACGATTTCTTCGGGGGTATGGACCCGCCCCAGGTAAAGTTCGGATTTTCCGAGGCGGTTCATCCGCGTACTGACGCTTTCCAGGCTCATGAGAAAGTTGCCCTTGAGCTGCTCCTTGCTTCGGGTCAGTTCCTCTTCCGTCACGCCCCCCCGGCGGATATCGTTCAGTTCTTCTAGAATGATGTCCAGTACCGTACCCACGTTCTCCGGGCTCAGTCCGGCGTAAACCCCAAAGAGCCCGGCGTCCCGGTACGAACTGTGGTAGGAGAATATGTTGTACGCCAGGCCCAGCTGTTCCCGCACCCGCTGGAACAACCGCGAACTTAACCCCCCGCCCAGGATGGTGCTGACCACCTGGAGCACGTAGATGTTCTCGTCGTCCAGCCGCAAACCCTGGGTGCCGATACACAGGTGCACCTGTTCCGTGTCCTTATCGCGGCAGATGCATCCCGGATGGGGGTACGGCGCCACCAGGGGCTTGGGAGAACCACCACCTGGGGTGTGGCCGAAAACTTCCTCCAGGCGCTCAACCACCCGCTCGTGCCGAACGTTTCCCGCCACCGCGATCACCATTCCGCCGAACCGGTAATGCTGGTCGTAGTAATCTAGAAGCTGGTCCCGGGACAGGTTCTGGATCACCGCCGCGTCACCGATAACCGGACGCCCCAGGGCGTGCTGCCGCCAGAGGGTCTGCGCCAATACGTCGTGCACTAGTTCGTCGGGGGTGTCCTCGTACATCTTGATTTCTTCCACGATTACGTTCCGTTCCCGCTCAATGTCCTCCGGCGCAAAACGTGACCGGAACAGCATATCGCTGATGACGTCGATCGCCAGGTCCAGGTGCTCGTCCAACACCCGGGCGTAATAACAGGTGTATTCCTTGGTGGTGAAAGCATTCAGCTGGCCGCCAATACGGTCAAATGCCTCCGCGATGTCCTTGGCTGACCGCGTAGCGGTACCCTTGAACAACATATGTTCAATGAAGTGGCTGACTCCGCTGGCTTCGTCTTCCTCGTGCCGGGAACCGACATCCACCCACACGCCAACGGCTACCGAACGAACGTGCGGAATCTCCTCGGTGAGAATGCGGATGTCGTTGTTCAGAGTAACTTTGCGCACCATGTCTGCAACCTCCACCCAAATCCGGTCCCAAATCAGGTAATGCCTGGTGTATTCGCTTCGAAACCGGAAACTCCTCCGTCATTCGGATGGCGTTTCGGCGGTAGATTCGGCCCGATCTTCGAGAACCACCGTTTTCGCTAACAGCTGGCTCACCGTGACCAACCGGTATCCGTCTTTCCTCAGTTCCTGGATGATCACCGGGAGCGCCTCGGCGGTAGCCGCCAACGGGTGCATCAGCACAATCGCCCCGGGATGAACCCGGTTGACCACCCGCGCGGTGATGGCGTCGGGGTCCCGCAGTTTCCAATCCAGGGTATCCACGCTCCAGAGAATGGTCCGGTAGCCGGCGCGCTCGGCCGCCTCCAGCACCGCGGGGCCATGCTCGCCGTAGGGCGGGGCGAACAGGCTGGTCCGGCGGGCGAGTATTTCCTCGATGGCGCTTTCCGCCCGCTGAATGTCGCGGAGGTTCGATTCCACTGAAAGCTGGTCCGGATGCGGATGGCCGAATCCGTGGTTTCCGATTTCGTGGCCGGCTTCGTCCATCCGGCGGACCAGATCGGGGAACTTTCCGGCCCACCGCCCGGTGACGAAAAAAGTAAGCCGGACATCGTGTTCCCGGCAAATCTCCAGCATCCGGGGCACGAACTCCTCGCCCCAGTCCACGTTCACGGTCAGCGCCACCATATTCAAAGTCTCTGGTCCATGGTACACCGGTTGCTGCACGGCGGGCACATCTGCCCGCCACGGGGTCCAGTAAACAAACAACACCAGCAATAAAATTCCCGGCAAAAGCAAAAATGACGCCAGGCGCACCCATTCTCACCCCTATTTAATCGATATGCGCCGGAGGAGGATCCAAACCTGGAAAAATTAAAAAGCCCTCTTGTGAGGGCGTTACTTCTTGAACCTCGAATGGGGACCTCTCCTCCGTGTCCTCCGCTCACCGGGGCCCCGGTTGGCCCCTCCGGTTTCCTCCGCAGCCGAACCGGGCTCCATGGCCTCCTTCTTGGACAGCTTCAAGCGCCCCTGGTTGTCATAACCAATGGCCTTAACCAGAATCTGATCACCTTCCCGGCAAACGTCCTCCACCCGGCGCACCCGGCTGTGGGACAACTGCGAGATGTGCACCAACCCGTCTTTGCCCGGTAGACCCAGTACACCCGGGATAACCTCCACGAAGGCGCCGAAATCCATCACCTTAACCACCTTGCCCAGGTAAACCTGCCCGATGTTCACCTCGGCAGTGAGCGCCTGGATGATCTCCAGGGCCTTTTGGCCGTTTTCGGGATTGGGTGCAGTGATGTAAACCCGACCGTCGTCCTCCACGTCGATTTCCACGTTGGTGGTCTCCGTAATCTTGCGGATGACCTTACCGCCGGGCCCGATAATGTCCCGGATTTTCTCCGGATCTATGGTAATGTGGAAAACCCGCGGTGCCCGCGGGGAGAGTTCCGGCCTGGGACCGGGGAGAACCTCCTTGTACCGGTCTAAAATGTAGAGCCTGGCCTCCCGGGCCTGGGCCATGGCCTGAGCCAGGATTTCCGGGGTGATCCCGGCAATTTTGATATCCATCTGCAAGGCGGTGATCCCTGCCTCGGTGCCGGCCACCTTGAAGTCCATGTCCCCGAGGTGGTCCTCGGCGCCCTGAATGTCGGTCAAGATGACAACTTCGTCACCCTCCTTCACCAACCCCATCGCAATGCCGGCCACCGGGGCCTTGATGGGTACCCCGGCATCCATCAGCGCCAGGCAACTGCCGCATACGCTGGCCATGGAAGTCGAACCGTTTGACTCCAGCACTTCGGACACAATCCTGATGGTGTACGGAAACTCGTCCTCTGACGGCAGGACCGCCTCCAGCGCCCGCCCGGCCAGCGCCCCGTGCCCGATTTCCCGGCGGGTTGCAGAGCGGATGGGACGTGCCTCCCCGGTGCTGAAACCGGGGAAATTGTAGTGATGCATGAACCGCTTGGTCTCCTGGGGATCCAACCCGTCCAGAATCTGTTCGTCCCGCACCGCACCCAGGGTGAGCACCGAAAGCACCTGGGTCTGACCGCGTCTGAACAGGCCCGACCCGTGCGTGCGCGGGAGGACATCAACCTCCACGCTGATATCTCGGATCTCGTTGGGGGCGCGACCGTCCAGGCGCACTTTCTCCTTGATCACCATCTCGCGCACGGCGTCTTTCTCCAGTTTGTCGACAAAGCGCTGAATAGTGGCCTCTTCTTCGGGATACTGCTCGAGCAACACCTGGACAATCTCGTCCTTGGTGTTGCTTAGGTACTCATCACAGGCCTTTTTGTCTAGACGCTGGTCCCGGCAGTACTGCACCGCCGCTTTCATTTTGTCACGCCCGCTGGCGATGACCGCTGCAGCCAACTCGGAGTCCGCATCCACAGCGGGGACTTCGATCTTGGGGTGCGCCAGGCCCATGGTTTCCGCCTCAGTCCGGACGGTTTCGATCCATTCCGCGATCCTCCTGATCTCCGTGTGCGCCTTGGTCAGCGCCTCAACCATCACCAGTTCGGAGATCTCTTTGGCTCCCGCCTCGACCATGTTGATCGCTTCGCGGGTACCGGCCACGGTGAGGTGCAGGTCCGACTTCTGATCCTGCTCAAGAGTCGGATTAATCACCAACTCCCCATCCACCCGGCCGATAATCACGCCCCCGATTGGTCCCTGAAAGGGAATATCCGAAATGCTGAGCGCTACCGAAGCGCCGAGAATTGCCGTGATGGTCGGCGAGCAATCCTGGTCCACCGAAAGAACGAGTGCCACCACGTGCACGTCCTGGGTGAACCCCTTCGGGAAAAGCGGCCGGATGGATCGGTCGATCAAGCGAGCCGAAAGGACCGCCTTCTCACCAGGCCGACCTTCACGTTTTAAAAAGCTTCCCGGGATGCGCCCGACCGCGTAATGTCTCTCCTCATAATCCACGGTGAGCGGGAAAAAGTTCAACCCTTCCCGGAGGGCCTGACGGGTGGCCGTAACCAGAACCACCGTATCTCCATATCTGGCCAGTGCCGCTCCGGAGGCCTGTCCGGCCACCCGGCCGATGTCCACGCTGAACTTTCTACCTCCAATTTCCGTTTCTCTTCGCAAAAAAACTCGTTCTAACATGAACTTGTGCTTACCCTCCTGTTGTGTTTTCACCAATGATCCAGCCCCGTCATCCTGCTGAACAATAAGAAGCAGGGGATAGCTCCCCTACTTTCTTAGTCCAAGCTCCTGAATGAGTTTACGGTAGCGGTCCGGATTGGAATCGCGTAGGTAGTTCAACAGCGCCCGCCGTTGCCCAACCATTTTGAGTAGGCCGCGTCGGGAATGGAAATCCTTCTTGTGCGTCTTCAGGTGCTCGGTGAGCAGATTGATGCGCTCGGTCAGAATCGCCACCTGAACCTCGGGGGAACCGGTGTCGTTCTCGTGGAGCTTGTATTTGTCGATGATCGCTTGTTTCTGACTTGCCGTTAGGGACACAAAAAATACCTCCATTTAGTTAAGTAATTGCCGCCAGCCAAGCCAAGCGCCGGAGGCTCGCCAAGCCTAGCCAACAGTTCATCCTACTTCCCAATCACTGTGATCACCAGGCGGCCGCTGGGAATATCCTTGGCCACCAAATCAAACATGCGCCCGGATTTGGCAAAAAACCCCCGGAAGCGGGTGGCCGACGGAATATGTCCAGGAATAGTGCTAACCGCCTCTACAATATCTTTGATGGTAATGTCCTCCTGGCGGGCGTCCTTGAGCCGCTTACGGGCATGTTCCGTGATTATTACATGCATACCCCGCTTTCCTTATTTAGGTTTCCTTTTCGGCTAAAAACGCATACAGCGCGTCCGAAAAAGCATTGAGCTTCGCTTCTTCGGTATCGGTGTCGGCACTGGAGGCCAAGTACAACATTTCAAGTTCATCCTTCAGGCGCTGAAACTCCTCGCTGAGACAAATGAAAGCAATGTGGTCGATCCACTTTTTCATCTCGTCCTCGGAAAAGTCGTACTTGGGAAACCCCACTAGTACCCCACCTTTATATCCCGACTTATTTTAGCACAACCTTGTTAAACGTGTAAATGCCATTCATATCAAGATATACCGGGACTTGCGGCCGATTATTCGCAACCTCGCGCCTGCCGGATGTCGGATTTTATCTGCCGCACCAGTTCGGCCGCCGAACTGAACTTACACTCGCCCCGGATATACCGGGTAAAGCACACCCGCATGGATTGCCCGTAAAGATCGCGGGAAATATCAAAAAGGTGGATCTCAATGCGCCGCGCGTTATTGCCGGACACAAAGGTGGGGCGGTAGCCGATGTTGGCCACGCCCGGAAATGATTTTCCCCCAATTTCGGCCCTAACGGCGTAGACCCCGTTGGCCGGCACCAAAATGTCCGCGCTGGTCTCCAGGTTGGCCGTGGGAAACCCCAGCTGGCGGCCTCTACCGTCTCCGGAGACAACGATCCCATCGACAAACGGCGTGTAACCCAAAAACTTCCGCGCCTCCTCAACCCGACCCCGCATCAAGAGTTCGCGAATCAGGGTGCTGCTCACCACTTCGCCGGCTATTTCAACGGGCTCAATTACGGTCATCTCGTACCCGTACCGGTGGGAAAAGTGGGCCAGCGTGGCCGGAACACCGCGCCCGCGGTGACCAAAGGTGTAGTTGTAACCCACGAAGATGCTCACGGCGCCCAACTCGGCGTAAAGCACGTCACGAATGAATTCCTCCGGCGAAAGCCGGGCAAAGTCGGGTTCAAAAGGTATTCTCAGTACCAACCGGACACCTAGGCTGGTAATAATTTCTTCTTTAGCTTCCTGGGTCAACAACAGCGGAGGCGCGCTCTCGGGCCGCAGCACCACCAGGGGATGGGGATGAAAGGTGAGGATGGCCGGGACACCCCCGATCTGGCGTGCCCTGTTCACCATCCGCAGAATCAGTTCCCGGTGTCCTAGATGTACTCCGTCGAAGTTCCCCAGCCCGACCACCAGGTCGGGATATTCGGACTTTAAATTCGTGAATGTGGTTCTTACGTCCAATCCTTGCATCCCTCCGAACCTGTGCTCCCTAAGGCCTGCCCCGCACCCAGACGGGCTGGAAAACGCTCCGCTCCGGAGCGGCATTGCGGTCAACCGGCCTGGCCACGGCCAACAGGTCCGCCCCATCACTTAAACGTACGAAGTCCTTCACCTGCGCCGGGACCGCGGCGATTCCCGGGGGATACAGGGGTCTGCCGGACAATACCGCCCGTGCGGCGCCAGGCCGCACCCGCACCACCGGCAGATGCTCGAGGGCGGAGTCAATCGGAATCAAAACCTCGACCAGGGCGCCCGAACCGGCCAAAGTATCGATTTCCTCCAGGGTCCGGGCTACCGCAACGCTGAACGGACCCACCGCCGTCCGCACCAGGAAGGACATGTACGCCCCGTAGCCCATCCGCGCCCCGATGTCGGCGCAGAGGGTGCGGATATAGGTGCCCTTGCTGCAGGCTACATCAATCATCACCCGCGGATGCGCTGTACACTCCGACCGGATGGCTACCAGCCGTAGGCGGTAGATTTCCACCGGACGGGGCTCCCGAGGCACCTCCAGCCCCCGGCGCGCCAGCTCATACAGCTTTTTCCCCCCGACCTTGCGGGCCGAAGTCATCGGTGGTACCTGGATCATCGGACCGGTGAACTCGTCCAGCACCGCCGTGAGCTGTTCTCTATCCAGGTGGACCACCGGTTTGACCTTTACCATCTCCCCCTGGGCGTCGCCCGTAGTAGTAGAAACGCCCAGCACGAACTCGGCGCGGTAGGCCTTGTCGTCCCGGAGAAAACGGGCAATCCGGGTCGCCCGGCCGATGCAAAGGACCAGAACCCCCGCGGCCAGCGGATCGAGGGTGCCGGTGTGCCCTACCTTTCGAACGGCCAGTTTCCGGCGAAGAAAACTGACCACGTCGTGGGAGGTCATCCCCGGCGGCTTCAAAACGCTAAGTATCCCTTCCATCAAAGGCCTCCGCGACAACCTTTTTTACGACCCCGATAACCCGGAGTTCAACCTCCGTCAGCCTGCCATCGTTGAATATGCACCCGGCGGCCCGGGGATGTCCACCGCCTCCGAACGTGGCGGCCAGCCGGCTGACATCAACCAGTCGCTTGGAGCGAAAACCGACTTTGATTCGACCTTCCGGCATTTCGCGGAAAAGAATTCCGACCTCCACGCCCTGAATGGTACGCGCGTAATTAATGAGGTCTTCAGCCTCCACCTGACCAGCCCCGCACTCCGCCTCCATCGCCCTGGTCAACTTCAGCCAGGCGAAGCGGCCGCACTCGCTCACCGTCAACGTACCCAACACCCGGTGCAGCAGCTTGACAGCGGCCAGCGGTTTTTCGTCGTAGATCTGCGTGTTGATCGCCCCCACTCCCAGGCCCTGCTCAATCAACCGGGCGACCCGGCGGTGCGTCCCCGGACTGGTATTTTCGTATCTAAACGAACCGGTGTCCGTGACGATGGCCGTGTACAGGCAGATAGAAATGTCTGCCGTCAGTTCAACCCCCAGGAGTTCGGCCAGATCAAACACAATTTCGCCAACCGCAGCCGCCGACGGATCAATGTAATTATAGTCGGCGAATGGTACCGCCGAAACGTGGTGGTCAATGTTTATCACCCGGACTCCGGGCTGTGACAGCAACGGTTGTACCGCCTGGCCCACCCGCTCCGGCACCGAACAATCCAACGCCACCAGGCAGTCGAACGGCCCTTCGGGAACCGAGCCGATGTGGATGCGGTCCACGCCGGGCAAGAAGCGGTAGGTGGTTGGTATCTGGTCCTGGCTGACCATAGTGACCGTCGCCCCCAGCTGTTCCAGCATGAAACCCAGGGCGAGCGTGGAACCGATGCTGTCACCGTCCGGCAACACGTGCCCGGCCAGAACCGGTTTTCTCGCCCTTCTGAGTTCGGCGCCAATCGCCGTGAGGTTGTGGTTAACCATCTTGTCTGCTGGGTTGCCCCTTTCCGAGGTCGTCAATGATCCGAATAAGCCGTACCCCTTCCCCGATGGAGTGGTCCAAGGCGAAACTCACCTCCGGCGTGTGCCGCAAGCGGATCCGCTTCCCGAGTTTACTGCGCACAAAGCCCTGCGCGCGCTGTAACGCTTTCAGCGTGGCGTTCTGCTGCTCGTCGTCGCCCAGCACGCTCACGAACACCCTAGCGTAACGCAGGTCTGAAGAAACCTCCACCGTGGTGACGGTCACAAAGCCGATGCGCGGATCCTTCATCTGGCGGAGCAGATCGGATACCTCTTTCTTTATCACCTCGGCCAGCCGTTCCGGCCTGAAAGACATCAGGCCACACCTCCATTACGGATGTGCACGCTGCACTTATTACAGTTCGCGCTGGATTTCCTCCGTGGTAAAGAACTCCAACTGGTCCCCCTCGTGAATGTCGTTGAAGCGCTCCAGGGTCAAGCCACATTCGTAGCCCTGGGCCACTTCCCGCACGTCGTCCTTGAACCGTTTCAAGGACAAAAGTCGGCCTTCGTACACCACCTTGCCGTCACGAATGACCCGCACGTTGCCGCCTCGGACGATTTTGCCCTCCTGGACGTAGCAGCCTGCAATGGTGCCGATCCGGGAGGCCTTGAATATCTGGCGCACCTCCGCGTGCCCAAGAATCACCTCGCGGTACTGCGGTTCCAACAGTCCGCTCAGCGCGGCCTTGATGTCGTCCAGCGCTTCGTAAATCACCTGGTACGTGCGAATGTCCACCATTTCCCGCTCGGCTGCCTTACGCGCATTCATGTCCGGACGCACGTTAAAACCGATGATAATGGCGTTGGAAGCCGAAGCGAGCATCACGTCGGTTTCGGTGATGGCACCCGCACCCTGGTGAATCAACTGTACCTTGACCTCGTCGGTGCTCAGTCTTTCCAGGGCCTGAACCAGGGCTTCCACCGAACCCTGCACGTCAGCCTTGACGATCAGGGGTAGTTCCTTGACGGTGCCCTCCTGGATACGGCTGAACACCTCGTCCAGGGAGAGCCGCCCTGGCAATTTAAGGTCTTCCCGGCGCTTGCGCTCCTGCCGCTTCGCGGCGATTTGGCGGGCTGTCTTTTCGTTGTCTACCTGGTAAAACCGGTCCCCGGCCTGCGGAACCTCCGAGAAGCCGAGCACCTCCACTGGGGTGGACGGAACCGCTTTTTTCACCCGTCTCCCTTTGTAATCGATCATCGCCCGCACCCGGCAAAACGCGTTGCCGGCCACCAGGGCATCACCGACTCTCAGGGTGCCATTCTGAACCAGCACGGTGGCCACGGGACCTCGACCCTTGTCAAGCTGCGACTCGATGACCGTTCCCCGGGCGTAACGTTTCGGATTGGCCTTAAGTTCGTTCATTTCGGCCACTAGCAGGATCATCTCGAGCAATTCTTCCAGACCCGTCTTTTTGGTCGCCGACACAGGCACGCAGATGGTGTCACCGCCCCATTCCTCGGGCACCAGCCCATGTTCGGTAAGCTGTTGTTTTACCCGCTCCGGGTTAGCGTCGGGTTTGTCCATCTTATTTATGGCCACGACGAACGGCACCCCGGCCGCCTTGGCGTGGTTGATGGCCTCCACCGTCTGGGGCTTCACCCCGTCGTCGGCCGCGACCACAAGAATGACGATGTCCGTAATGCTGGCTCCCCGGGCGCGCATAGCTGTAAACGCCTCGTGTCCGGGTGTATCCACAAAGGTGATCCGCTTGCCCTGGTGCTGGACCTGGTAGGCGCCGATATGCTGGGTGATTCCACCCGCCTCGGTCGCCGCGACGTTCGCGCCGCGGATCGCGTCGAGCAGTGAGGTCTTGCCGTGGTCAACGTGACCCAATACCGTCACCACCGGCGGCCGGGGCTCCAGAGCGGCCGGGTCATCCTCCTCCTGCTCCAGTTCCAGGCGTTCTTCGACGTCGGGTTCTTTTTTCTTGAGTTCCACCTTGAAACCGAATTCGTGGGCGACCACCGCGGCAGTTTCGGCATCAACCTCCTGGTTGATGGTAGCCATTGTGCCAAGGAACATAAGTTTCTTGATGATCTCGGCGGCCTTAATGCCCATTTTCTCGGCCAGTTCCCTAACGGTCAGACTGTCGCTAATGATGATGGGCTTTCTCTCGGCGGGTGGCACAACACGCGGCGTTCCCCGCGGGCCCCGGGGACGCCGGAGCCGTTCTTCCCGGGCCGACTTCTTCTTGCCCCACTGGCCTCCCCACGGCGACCGCCGTTCCTTTTCCTTTTCCTTTTTGTCGGCGAACCGCTGCTGCCCGGCGGTCTTGTCGGGTTTAGCCGCCTCCAGTTCCGCAGGCGGTTTGGGGATGGCCCGGGCAGGAATCCCGCCCCGACCCGGCCGGGGCCCGCCCTGGACCGGAAAAGGCGGGGCAGCCCCCGGACGCGCCCGCTGCGGTTGGGGTCTTCCCGGCCCGGCCGGTTTCGCGCCCTGCGCCGCCCATCCGCCCGGCTGCCGGCCGGCCACCTGCGAACGGCCGCCATGCGGGAATCGTGCCGGCTGGGGCCGTCCGCTATGGGGAGCTTGCGGTCCGACGGCGCGCGGACGGCTATCCCGCACCGGTTGTCCATCCGGAGTCTGTGGGGGCGCCTCGGCCCGCCGCGACGCCGCCGCCTTTGGTTCCGGCGCCCTGGCCGGTTCGGCCGCCGGCTTGGTCTCCTGAAAAGCGGAGGCCGTACCCTTAGGCTTGCCGCCGGTCTGGTCGCCGGTCGGAGGCAGAATGGTGGGCACCCGGAAGGGGCGTTCTATAAGGCGTTTATCGGGCGGCCGTTGCGGTACCTTGTCGACCAAGCCCGGCCCGTACTGGCTTAGTTTGACGCCTGGGGCGCGGGAGGACCGCCCGGCGGCCTGTTCGCCCCGGTCCGCCTGAGGAGCCGGCCCGTCTTTCGCCTCCTTGCCGCCCTGTTTCGCCGTTTCCAGGTGACGTCGCAGACGGCCGATATCTTCGTCATTCAGGGTATTCATGTGGGTCTTAACCTTGATCCCTATGTCAGTCAAAACAGTGATCAGTTCCTTGCTCCCCATATTAAGTTCCTTGGCAACTTCGTGGACTCGCTTTTTCGTCAAGTAATCACCTCCACTGTTTAAAAGCCGTACGTCAGGCCTCAGATGCCTCCAGCAACCGCATCACCCGCCGGGCCAGATTATCTTCCAGTAAAGCCAGCACCGCCCTGGGCGACTTGCCCACCGCCGCCCCCAGTTCGTCCTTGGTGCCGAACTCCACGCACGGCACGGAGTAACGCGCCGCCAATAACGAAAAATCCCTCCTGGTGGCGGGGGCCGCGTCCCGGGCAACAATCACCAGCCTGGCCTGGTGTCTTTCCAACTTGGTGCGTACTCCCTCGTCGCCGGAAACCACGCTGCGCGCCCGCTGGCCCAACCCCAGGAGCTTAAACACCGCTTTCACGCCTCTCAATCTCCTTCCGGAGGTTCTGAACCGTTTCCGACAAAACACCCTGTTTCAGGGCCTTTTCCAACCTCCTTGCTTCCATGGCCCGGTCCAGGCAGGCCTCCTGCCTGCACACGTAGGCACCCCGGCCGGGACGCTTACCGGTCGGGTCTATTTCCACCGAACCGCCAGCGGTATGCACCAGCCGGATCATTTCCTTTTTGGGCCGCAATTCCCGGCACCCCAAACACATTCGTAATGGCTCCCGCTTTCTTTTGGCCATACCGGAACCTCCCGTTCCCGCTTACGTCTGCTCGTAATGCTCCGGTTCCAGACCCTGCTGCTCAAGATACTCCCGGTAAATCTCAGCCATCTGCGATTCGCTCTTGATATCGATCTTCCACCCGGTGAGCTTGGCGGCCAGCCGCGCGTTTTGTCCCTCTTTGCCGATGGCCAACGACAACTGAAAGTCCGGGACAATCACCCGGGCAATCTTCTCGTCCTCCCAGACTTCCACGGCGATCACCTTGGCTGGGCTCAGAGAACTGGCCACAAACTTGGAGGAATCAGGACTCCACTTGACCACGTCAATCTTTTCCCCGTTCAGTTCCTGGACAATAGACTGCACCCGGGAGCCTTTGGGCCCGACGCAGGCACCGACCGGGTCAATGTTCTCGTCGTGGGAGTACACGGCGATTTTGGAACGCACCCCGGCCTCCCGGGCCACCGCCTTCAGTTCGACCAGACCATCCTGCAGTTCGGGGACTTCAAGTTCAAATAGGCGCTTTAAAAGGCCCGGGTGCGTACGTGATACCAGGATCAGCGGCCCCTTGGTGGTTTTTTTTACCTCGACGATGTACGTCTTCAGGCGCTGACCGGACCGGTAGTTTTCCCGGGGTATCTGTTCGGCCGGACTAAGCACCGCTTCGGTCTTGCCCAGCTCAATGTACACGTTGCGCTGCTCGATGCGTTGCACGATGCCGGTTATGATATCTCCTTCGCGGCTGGCGAACTCCTCGAAAACCATGTTCCTTTCGGCTTCTCGGATCCGCTGCACCACCACCTGTTTGGCAGTCTGGGCGGCGATCCGCCCGAAATTGCCCGGGGTAATCTCCGATTCGACCGTGTCGTCAATCTGGTATTTCGGGTC
This sequence comes from Candidatus Desulfopertinax cowenii, assembly GCA_001899445.1. GTDB lineage: Bacteria > Bacillota > Desulfotomaculia > Desulfotomaculales > Desulforudaceae > Desulfopertinax > Desulfopertinax cowenii. The sequence goes on from MPOA01000006.1 coordinate 202,764, forward strand.
TAGCATTCTGGCCTCTTCCAGGGAGATTTGATCGTGGGGATTCTCCACCTGTTCCACGACGGTCCGCCGTGCGAACACTTTACAGTCCCCGGTTTCGCGGTCAATGTGGATTCGGGCGTTGTGGGCGCTCCCGAAATTACGCCGGTAAGCCGACAACAGGGCCGCCTCGATGGCTTCAAGGAGAACCTCCGTACTGATATTCCGTTCCTTCTCCAGATCACGCAACGCTGACAGAAACTCGCTATTCATTTTTCGAAAACCCCCTAAAGAAATAACCCCTAAAACTCCACGGCTAAACGCGCTTTGGAAATGTTATTCCAGGGAATGGTGATTTTGTGCTCATTCACCTGGATGGTGACCCCCTCTTCGTTACTTCCCATCAGCCGACCAGTGAATTTTCTACGGCCGTCCTGTGGCGCATAGGTGCCGATTTGGATCAACCGGCCGGCATACCGTACGTAATCCTCCGCCCGCTTCAGCGGTCGCTCCAGACCGGGTGAAGATACTTCGAGTACGTAGGAATGAGGAATGAAATCCAGTTCATCCAGAACCTGCTCAATTTCCCTGGAGACCGTTTCGCAATCGTTCAGGTTCACGCCCCCGGGTTTATCCATAAAGATGCGTAGGCACCAACGCCCGTTCTCGTGAACGAACAACACCTCGACGATTTCCACACCGTTCCGATCCGCAATCGGCTGCACCAGTTCCTCAACCCGGCGGACGATCTCATCCCTGGAAAACACCGTTTACACCTCCACAACCGTGACTCGATTAACGCAAAGGAGTGGGGCGGAACCCACTCCTTCGGAAACCGTGCGTCAAAATCACATTACCGGAGGATAGTGTAACACAAAACCAGCCACATTACAACAAAAATACACCCTTCCGATGCTGACCGTTCCTTTCCCCCACAACCGCCGCTAAGGACCGGCTCCGGCCCGCCCCCCCTGGGATCCCGCCTTTTCGGCGAGACATCCGTACCTACTTGGTGCTCAAAAGGGCGTTGACCTTTTCCACCACTACGTTCCGCGGAATAAAACCGACTTCCTGGTCAACCACCTGGCCGTCCTTAAAAAACAGCAGGGTTGGAATCCCTTTGATTCCGAAGCGGGCCGTCAGCGCCTGGTTCTGGTCAACGTTTACTTTCCCGAACTTGACCTTGCCGGCGTATTCCTCAGCCACCTGTTCCATTATCGGCGCCAGGCTCCGGCACGGACCACACCACGCCGCCCAAAAATCGACGACCACTGGTTGGCTGCTCTTGGAAACTTCGTTTTCGAAAGTTTGTTCGTTGATTTCCACTATCATTTCAAGACATCCCTTTCAATAAACATTATTTTGGGGAACACCCTGTTCCCCAATTGCTTAAACTCTTCAGCCACCGCCGAAACCACCTGACCCGCATGCATCCCGGGATGACCTTCGACCAAACAAACTGAAGGGGGAAATGGTCTGCCGGACATCCTGACTCCTACATTTTGGACAGTACAATTTGTCCTTTTCCCACAGGTGGACGAGGACGGTGAACTTATGACCGCAATCGCGGCACTTAAAGTCGTAAACTGGCATAATAACGGTCACCTCCCCCTACAAGCCTCACGCCCTAAAACGTTTGCCTTAATATTGTAATATAAACCATTTTCCCTGGCAATATTATGCCACCATTTTTAACGATGACTTAAGTAGTAAAGCAACCTTGGCCCGGACGGAAGTTCCTGAAGGGTGTAACCCCTCTCCTCGTGCAGGATGCGTATCTGCTGGCCCTTGACCAGCATAGGACTGCCGTCTCTCTCTGAAAGTAAGTTTAGCTATTATTCTATTACAATCCGACTAAAAAAGTAAAATAAGTAATTTCCGACCCCCGGTCACCTACTAAATTTGTACACTTCCTCGAACTACGACCTTTCAGCAACTATCCTTTCGGCAATGGCCCGGAATATCGGCGCCGCCGTTTCCCCACCGCTGGCGCCGTTCCGTACGAGCACGGTCACCGCGTAGCGGGGTTCCGGTGCCGGAACGAACCCTGAAAACCAGGTGTTGTTGCCGCCGTACGGGCCTTGCGCCGTCCCGGTCTTACCCGCACTTCCCCACCCGGGCACCAGGGCCTGCGATCCCCGACCGCCGCTGGTCACCAACGCCATCATTTCAGCCAACTTCCGTGCCGTTTCCAGCGACATTATCCGTTCCGGCGTTCCCGGTTCAAAGGCGCGCACCGCCCGGTTGCGGTACCGGACTTCGCTGACGAGCCGCGGTTGGACGTAAACCCCCTCCCGCCCGATGGCGGCCACCAGGGCAGTGATTTGCACCGGGGTCAACAATACCGGTCCCTGGCCAACCCCGGCGTTGGCCAGGTTGAACGGCCGCTCAATCAAACCAAAATCCTGACGCGGATCCGGCGCGGCATCAAAGCCGATCAGCGCCTGCTGGTCAAGCCGGAAGCGTACGGCGTACTCGACCAGCTTCCTGCTCCCCAGTTGGAGGGCAAGCCGGGCGAATACCGGATTGCAGGATTCGGCGAAAGCCTCGGCAAAGTTGAGTTCGCCGTGGCCCCCGGCCAGCCAGCACGGAACAAGTTCGTCCCGGTGCCCGGTACAGACAAAGGTGCTCTCCGGCGCGACCAGATTCTCCTCCAGCACCGCCGCCGCCACCGCGATCTTAAAAATAGATCCCGGCTGAAACAGCGCCAGCGCCTGGTTGATGAACACGTCGGCGACGCCGGAATCCAGATAGGCGCCCACCCGCCCGGGATGATAGTCGGGACGGGAAGCCAACGCCAGGATATCCCCGGTGGCGATGTCCATCACCACCACCGCACCGGAAGCGATTTTCCGATCCATAATTTCTTCCACGATTTGCTGGAGTCGCAGGTCCAAGGTCAGCCGCACGTCGTGCCGGCCGTCGTCAGCGGTTCCGGCTTCTACTACCAGCCCCAACCCGGAAAGTGGACGGCCACGGGCGTCCAGGAAAGCCCGGACCGCGGCCCGGGGGCTCAGACCCCGTAGTTCGGCTTCGTAAAGCCGTTCGATACCGGATTTGCCCACAAGTTCGTTCGCCTCGTACTTCGTCCCGCCCGGTGCTTCCAGGTCTTTGTCCATTCCGGGGGAATAGGGGCCCAAGTGCCCCACCGTGTGCACAGCCAGGGGGCGTTCCCCGTACCGCAAGGTTACGGGCAAAACGCCCACCCCCGCCCAACCCCGGGTGATAATGTCCACCTTTTGCGTTCGTGAAACCGGAAAAGGCAGGATGCCGGCCGTGTCCAGGTGTTCCCGGATCTCACTGGTCTCCACGCTCATTATTTCGGCAAGCCCCGCCGCAACCTCGTCCGGTTTCTCAATCAGTTGCGGAATTACCACGATGCGGAAGACAACCTGCCGTCCCGTCAGGTCGTACAAATTGCGGTCCAGGATTTGGCCCCGTGGGACCGGTTCCAGGGACACCTCTACCGTGTTCTGGCTGAGCTTAGCCAACGCGTAAGCCCCGTGGTGTCTGATCTGAATGTCGCCTAGCCGCCAGCCGAGCAGTGCCAGGGCCACCGCAAAAACCAGAAAAATCCACCTTAATCGCCGGTAGCGCACACCGTCCACTAATGCCGTCTTTCCCTTTCCAGCAAGCTTTTGCTAAGCAGTAAACTCGAGCGGTATTAGCTGGTTTGGGAATAGGATTGCCGAAAAGTGGGAGCTTTAGTACCCGGGGTGAGGATTAGGGAAGGTAGCGACGCTTGTTCTCGTTGTGTTCGGCCAGCGTGCGGGAAAAAGCGTGGCTACCGTCGGGTTTGGCCACGTAATAAAGGTAATCATGCTCTTCGGGCTCCACGGCGGCCAGCAGGGACTCCCGCCCCGGGCTGGCGATGGGGGCTGGTGGCAGCCCGGGGTAACGGTAGGTATTATACGGAGAATCGACCTTCAGGTCGGCGTACAGCACTACTTCCCGGGCATAGTCACCAAGGGCGTAAATAACGGTAGCGTCCACCTGGAGCAGCATCCCCAGCCGCAGACGGTTGTGCAGCACCCCCGAAATCACGCGGCGTTCCTCGGGAACCCGCGCTTCCCGCTCGATCAGAGAAGCCAGGGTCACCGCTTCGTGCAGGGTCATCCCCCGCTCCCGGGCCCGGGCGGCCAGGTCTAGCCGCTCTATTTCTTCTTCAAAGCGGGAGAGCATGCACATGATGATCTCTTTCTCACCGGTGCCGGGGGAAATTAGGTAGGTATCCGGAAAAAGGTAACCTTCCAGACTGAACCCCCCGGTGGGCAGCTCATAACCCAGGGGGTGACTAGCAGCGATTTCGCCAAGCAACCGCGCAAAAGTTTCCTGATCAACCAATCCGCTTTCCACCAGCAGGACGGTGATTTGGTCCAGGTTAAGCCCCTCGGGGATGGTGAACCTGATCAGCCGGGTCCGCCCCTGGACCAGGAAATCAATGATCTCCGGAGTTGATAATCCCGGAGATATTTCGTATTCTCCGGCCTGCAACCTGGCGTCCAAACCGGTAAACCGGGCATACAACCGGAAAGCCGTCTGGTTGCGGATCAGGTCGTGGTCATCCAAAACAACGGCGATGTCGACGGTCGAAGCGTTGGGTGGAATCTGTACCACCACCGGGACCGACTCTCGGGCGGCGACGGGGGCTAAAAACACGTGAAATAAGACCCCGGTCACCCCCACCAGGAAAGCGACTAGGCCCAGCGCTCCCAACAAGAGCTGCAGGAAACCATAGTTCATCCTCTGCCGCAAGCTCAAAGGCCTAAAACCCCTGTGCTGAATTGTTAGGCAGATTATAACACTGATTAACCGGCATGTAAAAACTTATTTGTTATTTTTTGAATCAAATCTATGTTTTAATCTATATGCCGCCGGGTGCAGGAGGATTAAAAAGCGGCGGGCATTGTTCTTAAGCGCTGTAATTCGCGGACAGGCGCAGGTGCAGGAGTATTAAAATCCGCCTGTCGCTCAATAGGTCATCGGTCACCGGCCGTTTATGCGGTCAAAAGAGGGCTGGGTTTCGGGACCGGGGTTCGGTTCCGAAACTACCGGTACCAGGGGTTCCGGTCCTTCGGCCGGCGGCGACGTATCCGGTAATCCGTTCCCGCCGGGCATCGCGATCGCCGCGGGGGTTTCCCTGGTGCCGACAGCAATGATCTCGGGCACCGGATGGTAAAAACTCGCGGGAAGGGGCTCCTTTTCCACGGTTCCGTTACGCCATATCCACCGTTCCGCCTGCGCCCGGTAACCACGCAGGCCCGCCTGCTTAACCACCTCTTTGCCCTGTTCCAGGTTCTCGTCGTTCTCGTAAACCGTACGGTAATCAAGCGTCTCGGTAATCCAGCTCTTGATTTCGACCCGGGGATGATTACGGTGATCACCAAATATCTTCACCGTCACCCGGCCATTCCCGGCAGCCGTTTTAATGTACACGTAAGATTCGGAATTGTTGCGGAACTTCAGATCAATCGCCCCGTAGACCACGGTCGCGTCCCGCCCTACGGGTACGTAATTTACCGGGAGCGAGTGATTTTTGCGCTCCAGTACCTCCAGGTTGGCCAGGAGCACGGCGTTGTACAGCGTAGTCGACACCTGGCAGACCCCGCCTCCCAGCCCATCCTGAAACTCGTTCTTGATGATCACCGGGGCCGTACGGTAACCCGCCTCGCTGCTCCGCGGGCCGACGATCTGGTTGAAAGAAACGATTTCACCCGGAGCCACCAGGAGATTGTTCAGTACGCTGGCCGCGACGCTGATGTTATACGACCGGTTTACCACCGTGGGGTCGTAGGCGGTGCTGAATTCCGCCAGCAGCCCGGTCAGTCCCATGGCCTCTATGTCCCGGGTGGTATACTCGGGGGTAACGTGAATGAGGGGAATCGCCAACGGGGTTCTGGTGTCACCCCGCTGCAGCTGTTCAAGGATCGCGGCGGATAACCGGTCAAAATCGACCTGGTACCCGTCCTGGTGCGGGATAATCTGTACCGTATCGTCGTCACCTATGTGATACCTGGCATCCACCGGCGGACAGGTGATGTCCGCGGTCAGTTCTCCGATAACCCGGCGGAAACACTCCTGTTCCAACCGGGCCTCGAGATCCAGGCGCAACCCGTTGCGGCCAATCCGGCTCCGTTCGAACAGTTGGGAAACATAAAACCCGGAACGCCCAGCGGTCACGGCCTGGGCGGTAATGCGCTCTTCGTCCAGCCGCAACCCGAGTTCGCCAAGCTCGACCCGCCAGACCCTATCTCCCTGGGTCAGGGTGATCGGGGTTTGGCGAAGCCGGGTCTCAAGGTCCCTTACCTTTTCCCGGCATTCCTGCTCGGTCAGGCCGCCGAGTTCGACCCCGTAAACCGATACACCAGGAAAAACAACGGGCGACCTGCCCTCAACGGCGGCGATCCCCAGGAAGGCCGCCACAACCAATAGGGCTGATACCGTCAGACCGGCATAAATGAATAGCGGGATACGCAGCCGGGACACGGCTTTTCCCCCTAGTGCTCCCTACCAACTTTGTCCTGCCAGGCGTCGGCAACCTTTTCCCATTCCTCGTCCTCGATCTCCATCAGGATCTCGTTTCCTTCCTCGTCCTCGGTAAACTTGAAAATCACTACTTCATCGTCCTGTCCCTCGTCACCCAGCGGGATCAGGATTGCGTACTCGGTTCCCTCTACATCCAGAATATCCAGGACGTTGAAATCATGTTCAACGCCCTCTTCGTCCACCAGCGTGATAACCTCTTCTGCCATAGTCAATTTCCTCACTCCTTCACCAAATTATGAGTATTCTATTGGGCATGGTCCAAAACGTCAAGCATTCCGATCTGATTTTTGAAAACGTAGATAGGAATCAAGGATTACGGCCGCGGCCAGCTTATCGATAACCCGGTGCCGCCGGCGGCGGCTTAGATCGGCACTGACCAATAGCTTTTCCACCTCCGCGGTGGTTAACCGTTCGTCCCAGGGCACAACGGGAACGGGCAAGTCGGCCTGCAACCGCTCCAGGAAGACCCGTACCTTTTGAGCCTGCGGGCCGATTTCACCGGCGAGCGTTATGGGCATGCCTACCACCACCCGTTTTACCCCGTGCCGTTTGACCAGGGCGGCGATCCGGCGGATGTCCTCCGCCCGTGACGTGCGGTTGATCACCTCCAGGGGAAATGCAACCAATCCTTCTTCATCACTCAAGGCCACCCCGATCCTCCGGTTGCCCACGTCAAGCCCCATAAAACGCATTCAGATCACCTTGATGGCGAAATCCGGGCAAGCCGCCGCACAGTAACCGCAGAGGGTGCACCTTTCCTGCCTGACCGCCACCCGGCCATCCTTCCCGCTATAGAGTGCCCCGGCGGAACACAATTTTACACATTCACCGCAAGCCCGGCACCAATCCTCGATCAGCAACCGGCGGGGCCGCCGCCGGAGGCGCTCCCGCAGCCCTTCGGGAACCGGCTGCCCGGAGAACAGGCGGAGATTGAATTCCACCTCCAACGTGGACTGCATCCCCACGGCCACCGAAGCCAACTCCGGAAGAGAGAGAACAAATCTCAGAGCCGCCTCTGGGTCGTCCAACAGGTGACCTCCGCCCAAAGCCTTCATTCCGTATACACCCTTGCCGTTTTGAACCGCCCGCCGGATGGCCGCCACCATGGCCCGGCTGTCACCGTCGCGGATGCCGATGCCCTGCTGGTTGATGAGAGGATGAATTACCTCGATATCCGGGTCCGTGGCCGCAGCCTCCACACCGGCCACGTAATGGGTGGATACCCCGACCGCGCGAACCAGCCCCTTTTCCCGCGCCTCAAACAAGTACTCCAGGGCTTCGCGGTGCCCGCGCAGGGTCAGGGCCGATTCCTGCTCGTGGAGCAGGAAAACGTCGATCCATTCCCGCTGCAGCGCCCGCAGGGCGTAATGCAGACTTTTTTCCATCTGGTCACGGCGGTAAGCGTAGCACTTGGTGGCCACGATCACCTGATCGTTCAGACCCCGCAGGGCCGCCCAGATTTGGTCATAGTTCTGGTAGAGTTCGGCCGTATCCACGAAGTTTACGCCCGCCTCGAACGCATAGCGCATCACGCGTGCGGCTTCACGTACCGGGAGATTGGCCTGCAGGGGACTAATCGTAAGTGACCCGAAACAGAGCCGGGAAACCCGCAGCCCGGTTCTTCCCAGTTGGCAGTAAATCATCGGTCCGGGTGCCAAGACTGACAGGCCCTACCCTCCGGTAGGGCCCTTACGGGTTAGGTAGTTTTTGAGCAGTTCTTCCAACAGCTCGTCACGTTCGAGGCGTCTGATCAGGTTGCGGGCGTTGCGATGACTCGTAATGTAGGAGGGGTCTCCGGAAATCAGATAGCCGACCATCTGGTTTATCGGGTTATAACCTTTGTCCTTCAGCGCCTGGTAGACGGACAAGAGAATTTGATGCGCAGCGTCTATATCTTCTGCCTTCCGCTCAAACCTGACGGTTTGATCAGGAAAATCGCGGCTCATCACCCCGAACCCCCTCAAAATTGAACCCGGGATACGTACTGATTTTGACAAGCAACGTTATCTGGGTTAGCTTCTCCATTCCGGTAACAATTTCCTCCCGGGCACCAAAAAAAGCTCCGGCGGCTTTAGCCCACTTGGCGCAGCGCCATCTCGCGGGCCTTCGCCAGCGCCTCCGTCAGCTTTTCGGGCCGCCGACCGCCGGCCTGAGCCATTTCGGGCCGGCCGCCCCCGCCGCCCCCGGCAACCACCGCGGCTTCCTTCACAATCGCGCCGGCGTGCAAACCCCGCGTCACTAGGTCCGGGGACACGGACGCCACAAGGTTCACCTTCCCGTCCAAAACGGAACCGAGCACGATCACCGACGGCCCCAGGCGGTCCCGTAACAGGTCCACCAGGCCTCGTAACTCGGCCATGTCGCGCGCCCGGACGCTGGTCGCCAGGATGTTTACCCCGTTATGCATGCCGGCTTGATCCAGGATCTCCTTGACCTCGAAAACCCGCAGCCGGTCCTTGAGCTGTTCATTCTCCCGCTGCATTTTCTTCAGCTCGGCAACCAACCGTTCAACCCTTACCGGCAGATCCTTCATCGACGCCCCGATCACCCTGGCGATCCGGCTCAACTGCCGGTGCCCGGCATTCAGAAATTCCAGGGCGCCGCTGCCGGTAACCGCCTCTAGACGCCGCAATCCGGCCCCGATGCTGGTTTCCCCGGTTACTTTGAACAGCCCGATCTCGGCGGTCGACACGACATGTGTCCCGCCACAGAGCTCCTTGCTGAAATCGCCAATGCGCACCACCCGGACCACATCTCCGTATTTCTCGCCGAACAGCGCGATGGCGCCCATTTCCTGGGCTTGTTCAAAAGAGGTTTGAAAGACGTCCACTTTCATATTTGACAGCACCACCCGGTTGACGCGGGTTTCCAGTTCGGCCAACTCGGACTCGGAAAGCGGCTGGAAATGGGTGAAGTCGAAACGCAAGCGGTCCGGCGCCACCAGCGACCCGGCCTGATTTACGTGGTTCCCCAGGACCTCTTTCAGGGTCTGGTGCAATAGGTGGGTAGCCGTGTGGTTTCGGCAGATCTCCCGGCGCCGCGCGTCGTCCACCACAACCTGCACCTGATCACCCTCGTGGAGAATTCCCTCCTCCACCGTCACTGTGTGCACGTGGAGCCCGGTCACCGGGGCAACCGTATCGCTAACCCGGCCGCGCACGTTCACACCTTGGATCACGGCCTGATCGCCCACCTGACCACCGGCCTCGGCGTAACAGGGCGTAACGTCCAGTACCACCTCAACCCGGTCCCCGGCACCGGCGGTATCCACCCGCCGGCTGTCCCGTACCAGGCTCCGGACAGTCGCCGTACATTCCAACGCCTCGTAACCCACAAACCTGGTCGGGCCGACCTCGTCGCGGAGGGTTCGGTAAAATACTTCCCGTTCCCCCAGATACTTCGTTTCCTGCCGGCCCCGGCGCGCCTTCTCCTGCTGCACCTGCATGGCGGCCTGAAACCCAGCCTCATCCACGCCCAGGCCCTGCTCGGCACAGATCTCCCGGGTCAATTCCAGGGGGAAGCCGTAGGTATCGTACAACTGGAAGGCGGCCTCGCCCTCCAGAACGGAACGCCCCGCGGCCCGGGCTTGAGCAATTAGGCGGTTAATGATCTCGGTGCCCTGCACCAGGTTCTGCCGGAAACGTTCCTCCTCGACCCGGACCACCTTCCGCACGCTCTCCCGCGCCTTCTGCAGCTCCGGATAGGCTTCGGCCATCTGGTCGATGACCGCCGCTGCCACCCCGTCCAGAAACGGTTTTTCCTGCCCCAGCAACACCGCTTTTCGGACCGCTCGGCGCAACAAGCGGCGGATCACGTAGCCCCGCCCTTCATTGGAAGGCAGTACCCCGTCGGCCACGGCGAAGGTGATCGCCCGGCTGTGATCGGCGATCACTTTTAGCGCGGTATCGGTCTCGGGTTCCCGGCCGCACTCCACCCCCAGAACCCTAGCGATATGGTCCATCAAACCGCGGAACAGGTCGGTGTCAAAGTTGGTGTCCACGCCCTGGAGCACCGATGCTACCCGTTCCAGGCCCATTCCGGTATCGATGCCCTTGTTGGCCAGCGGCGTATAGTTTCCGGCCTCGTCACGGAAAAATTGGATGAACACCAGGTTCCAAATCTCCAGGTAGCGGTCGCAATCGCAACCCGGCCCGCAGGCCGGGTTGTCACAACCGGTCTCCGGCCCGCGGTCGTAATAGATTTCCGAACAGGGACCGCACGGACCAACTCCAATTTCCCAGAAGTTGGTATCTTTCCCGAGGCGCACGATCCTTTCCGCAGGTATGCCTAGGCGCCGCCAGTGCTCAAACGCCTCGCCGTCCTCCAGGTAGACTGAAATCCACAGCCGCTCGGGCGCCAGCCCCAGATCGCGGGTTATGAACTCCCAGGCCCACGGAATCGCTTTTTCCTTGAAGTAGTCCCCAAACGAGAAGTTGCCCAGCATCTCGAAAAAGGTGTGGTGGCGCGCCGTTTTGCCCACCATCTCTATGTCAGGGGTACGCAGGCACTTCTGGCAGGTAGCCACCCGGCGGTAATCGGGCACGGCCGTGCCGGTAAAATACGGTTTGAACGGAACCATTCCCGCCGAAGTCCAGAGCAGGCTAAGATCATTGGCCGGTACAAGAGAAGCGCTGGGAAGAACCTTGTGTTCCCGCGCCGCGAAAAAATCCAGAAAGCACTTACGGATTTCATTACTGTTCATTAATTAAAACAGCCCCCAAAAAGAAGGGGTTTTAGCAAACCCCCGTCGTTTCGCTCCTAAATTATACAAACAATTGCCAGCATGGTCAAGAAAAGCGACACTCGTAAGCCGGCCCAGCAGAGTATCGCACCACCCAGACGCGGTAACACAAAAACAGCGCAAAATCTTCTTGACAGTAAACCAACCAAACTGCTAGACTAGGACCATAATTTTATACTGCCTTAATCTCTTATCAAGAGCGGCGGAGGGACTGGCCCAATGAAGCCCGGCAACCAGCCGGTGACCACGGTGGCACCGGCCAGGTGCTAAATCCTGCGGGAGAACGTTTCTCCCGGGAGATAAGGGGGCCGTGGTTGAATAGGACCTCTTTTCCCGTGGAGAAGAGGTCCTATTAATTCTCCGGGGGAAGCACAAGATAACTGGAGGTGTGACAGGTGAGTATTAGAACCTACGCCGAAATCAACGCGCGGCTCCGGAAGGGAAACGCGGTGGTCGTCACCGCGGAAGAGGTGGTGTCCATGGTCCGGGAACAAGGGCTGACCGAAACAGCCCGCCAGGTGGACGTGGTCACCACGGGGACTTTCGCCCCCATGTGTTCCTCTGGTGTGTACCTGAATTTCGGACACAGCGCCCCGCGCGTCAAAGGACACCGGATCACGCTAAACGACGTGCCGGCCTATGGCGGCCTGGCCGCCGTAGACACTTACCTGGGCGCCACCGCGGTGCCCGAGGATGATCCGCTGAACAGTACTCACCCGGGCGAATTCCGGTACGGGGGCGGCCATGTGATTCACGACCTGGTAGCAGGGAAACCGGTCAAACTCCGGGTCATTGGGTACGGTACCGATTGTTATCCCCGGCGGGAAATCGAAACCTACGTCACCCTGGATGACCTGAACGAAGTCGTGCTCTTCAACCCGCGTAACGCATACCAGAATTACAACGTGGCCGTCAACCTCGGAGACAGTACGCTTTACACTTATATGGGGGTCCTCAAACCTCGCCTTGGAAACGCGCACTACTCAACCAGCGGACAACTGAGCCCGCTGCTGAAAGATCCTTACTTCCGCACCATCGGCATCGGCACGCGGATATTTCTGGGCGGCGGTATCGGCTACGTGGTCTGGAACGGCACCCAGCACTTCCCGTCCGTCCGGGAGGGTCCGGTGAAAGGGTCGGTGTTTGCGGCCGGGGGCACGCTCACCGTGTTGGGCGACCTCAAGCAAATGAGCCCCCAATGGTTGGTCGGGGCCAGCTTCCTGGGTTACGGCGCCACCCTGGTGGTGGGCATCGGCGTACCCATCCCGATCCTGGACGAGGAAGTGCTCCGCTACACCGCCCTGTCCGACGCGGAACTTTACGCCCCGGTTATGGATTACAACAAGGCCTATCCGCAGCGGCTGTCGGAAACCCTGGGTCTAGTCAGCTATGCTGAACTCAAGTCCGGAACGATCAAGATTAACGGCCAGAACGTGCCCACCGCATCCATGTCCAGCTACAGCAAAGCCCGGGAGATCGCCGGCATTCTGAAGGAATGGCTGCTGGGAGGCGAATTCCTCCTGTCCGAGCCAGCCCAACTGCTCCCATCGCCGCACGCGGGCTTGGTGGGTAAACCTCTTGAAATCAAAGGCCCGAAGGAGTGTTGATAATGACCCCGAAAAAGGTGGTCTTGCGTTTCCCGGCCGAGGTGTCCGACAAACCCTTGATTTATTACCTGGTCAAGGATTACAACCTGATGGTAAACATCCTCAAAGCGAATATCAACCCGCACAAGCAAGGCACTATGATCATGGAGCTGAGCGGGGATAAATTTGATGCCGGAATCGCGTTCCTAGAGTCCCGGGGCGTGAACGTCCAGCCGCTCAGCGAGGAGATTGTCCGTAACGAGGACCGGTGCATCAGTTGCGGCGCCTGCACTGCCATCTGTCCGTCCGGGGCGCTGTTCGTTGAGCGCCCGGCCATGACGGTGCGTTTCGACGGAGGAAAATGCGTGGTCTGCCAGCTGTGCACCCGGGCCTGCCCCATCCGGGCGATGGAGGTCAAGTTTTAACTGGAGGTTAGGCGTTACCTTGGAAAGGACCTACCGGCAGCGGTTCCGCCAAGATGATCTCACCCATTTCCAGGTGGTGGTGCGCGAAACCGACCTCTTCATCGGGGTACGGCGGAACCGCTTGACCCCCGAACTGGCGCACCGGGTGGAACGATACGTTCGGGAACTGCGCCGGGAGTTGGAAGCGTACATCGCCGGCGACCCCGGTTTCCTACGGGCTTTGGAACCCTACCCCGTCCCTCCCGCGGCGCCGCGCATCGTCCGGGACATGGCGGCCGCTGCGGCACCGGCCGGGGTCGGGCCCATGGCCACCGTGGCCGGCGCGCTCGCCGAGTACGTCGGGCGGCTCCTAAATCGTTATTCCCGGGACGTGATCGTGGAAAACGGCGGTGACCTGTTTATCAAGTCCGCGCGGCAGCGGACGGTCGGGATTTTCGCCGGCGCCTCACCCTTCAGTAACCGGCTGGGTTTGGTGATCTCGCCGGAAATGACCCCCCTCGGGGTCTGCACCTCCTCGGGCACCCTGGGGCATTCCTTAAGCTACGGTAAGGCCGACGCCGTCACCATCCTGGCCCGCACGGCTATCCTGGCAGACGCGGTGGCCACAGCAGCCGCCAACCGGGTACGGACCCCCGAGGACTTGGCCCCAGCGGTGGACTTTGCCCTTTCAGTCGAGGGCGTGTCCGGAGCCCTGGCCGTGATGGGTGACCAGTTGGCCATGCGCGGCACGATCAAACTGGCGCCGCTATAGGTTCAATAAACCAAGTCGTTGTTGGGGTCAAAGGCAACCAGGCTCCCATCCTCGTTCACTTCAAAAATGCGCACGCCCTCCTTGTCCAGCCGGTACTCCACACAGCAGTCCCAGCAGTAGTACTGTTCCACACCCACTTTACCGGTAGCTTTTCCGTTACAAATGGGACAGTGCACAACGATTACCTCCCCCGCCCGGATACTCTCCAGTGGGTAGTATGTCCGGGATTTTGTCTCCCTAACCGAAGTTAAGGCCACCGGGAAGGCAATCCAGGCAACGGATACTATCAACAGGAATCCGTTTCGCGACGAGGCCGTTGCCGGGCCTCCCGTACCAACCGTTCTAGCGTATCCGCAAAGACGTGCACATCTGCTTCCGTGTTCGCCCGTCCCAGGGTCACCCGTAGCGAACCGCGGGCCAATTCGTCCGGGATTCCCATGGCCCTGAGCACATGGGACAGCGCCCCCGATCCGACAGCGCAGGCTGAAGCCACCGAAACGGCGATTCCCGCGGCGTCAAGCCCGGCCAACAGGTCGGCGCCGGTTACCCCTTCGATACAAAAGTGAGCGTTGTGCGGCACCCGCAATTCCCGGTGACCGCTGAAGTGCACCCCCGGAATGTGCCGCAGGATCTGGTCCGCCAGCTGGTCCCGCAGGGCGCGTACGTGCGCCGCTTCGGCCTCCAGGTTGCGCACCGCCAGATCGGCGGCCGCCCCCAGGCCCACGATACCGGCCACGTTCTCGGTGCCCGGACGCCGCTTGTTCTCCTGACCCCCGCCCCGGTTCAGCGGCTGCCAGGCCGTGCCCTCCCGTAGGTACAGCGCCCCCGCGCCCTTGGGCCCGTATATCTTGTGGGCCGAAACTGACAGCATGTCTACCCCCAATTCCTGAACATCAAGCGCGGTCTTGCCAAAACCCTGGACGGCATCGGTGTGGCACAGCGCCCCGGCTTCCCGGGCCAGGGCAGCGATTTCCTTCACCGGCTGGACAGTGCCCACCTCGTTGTTCACCAGCATGACGGTAACCAGGATGGTGGTGGGCCGGAGGGCCGCCGCCACGTCTCGGGGGTCCACAATCCCGTCGGCGTCAACCGGTATCCAGGTGACCTCGAACCCGTTTTCCGCCAGGTCCAGGCAGGTGTCCAGCACCGAATGGTGCTCAATCCGCGAGGCGATGATGTGGTTACCGCGATCCCGGTTGGCGTGGGCCACGCCCCTGACTGCCAGGTAGTTGGCCTCCGACCCGCCGCTGGTGAAAATAATCTCCCGGAGATCCACGTTCAGGGCCCGGGCCACCCGCGCCCGCGCTGTTTCGACCCCCTTCCGAGCCTCGCGTCCGAAAGCGTGCGCGCTTGACGGATTTCCAAAAACGTTCCTCAGGTAAGGAAGCATTTCGTCAACCACCCGCGAGTCCAGCGGGGTGGTCGCCCCATGATCCAGGTATATCCTGCGCAACCGATCCACCCTCTCGGAAATAGATTTTCATTGTGCCTCACTAGCGAAAAAACCCCACCGATGCCGTTGACCCCTCAAAGTTTCCTGAACCCCGTCTCAGAACAGGTGGGTGCCCTCCTGATTGCTTATCACTTCCCCCCTGCGGGGGCCTGTGAGCTACAACCAGAGACCGGGCTCCCTATGTGTCGATGTTGGCTCAGAACTTCAAGGCTGGTCACGAGCACAGTAGGGTTTTAAAGTATTTTGTTTTTCTTGGTCTAAAACAATACTAGCACAGCGCCGCTCTTTTGACAAGTGTTAAAACTTAAAATCCCTTCTGTCCTTGGGAATTACGACCGCTCCCGGTTCTTCCTGTCCAACACCCGCACACCCACTTCCGCAAGCTGTTCCGGCGCCACCGCACCCGGGGCCTCGGTCAGCAGGTCGGTGCCGCTCTGCGTCTTGGGAAAGGCCATTACGTCACGGATGGTCCGCTTCCCCGCCAGCAGCATCACCAGGCGGTCAAAGCCGATGGCGAAACCGCCGTGGGGTGGCGTCCCGTACTCGAAAGCGTCCAGTAGAAACCCGAACTTCTCGCGGGCTTCGCCCGGCGCCAGGCCGATAACCCCGAACAGCAATTCCTGCACGTCCCGGCGGTGGATCCTGATGCTGCCCCCGCCGATTTCGACCCCGTTCAGCACCAGGTCGTAAGCCCGAGCCCGCACCTTTTCCGGTTCGGATCGCAAGCGTTCGACGTCCTCTTCCACCGGTGCCGTGAAGGGGTGGTGGACAGCCACAAACCGCTTTTCCTCGTGATCGTACTCCAGCAGCGGAAACTGATGCACCCAAACGAACTCGAACCGTGACCGGTCAATGAGCCCCAGCCGCTCCCCCAACTCCCGGCGCAAGGCCGAGAGCGCTGCCGCCACCACGTCTGGGGCGTCAGCCACGAACAACAACAGATCCCCCGGCGCCGCTTCCAGGCGATTGATCAGGGTATCCAGTTCCGCCGTGGTGAAGAACTTGGTGATCGGGGATTTCAGTCCTTCGTCGGTATACAGGAAATACGCCAAGCCCCGAGCCCCGTGCCGCACCGCGAACTTGGTGAGGTCGTCCAGTTCCTTGCGGCTGTAATCCGCGCACCCCGGCACGCGGATACCCCTTACCTGGCCTCCGGCCGCAACGGCCACCTTGAACACCTTGAACTCGCAACCGGCGGCCACGTCCGTAACGTCCCGCAGTTCCATCCCGTAACGGAGATCCGGCTTGTCCGTGCCGAACCGGCGCATGGCTTCATCGTAGGTGATCCGGGGAAACGGGGTCGCAATCTCCAGCCCGTTCACCTCCCGGCAAACGACGGCCAATAACTCTTCCACTAGGGCCATCACGTCGTCACTCTCGACGTACGACATCTCCAGGTCAACCTGAGTGAATTCTGGCTGTCGGTCCGCCCTTAAGTCCTCGTCACGGAAACAACGCACAATCTGGAAGTATCGCTCAACCCCGGACACCATCAGGAGCTGCTTGAACAGCTGCGGCGACTGCGGCAGGGCATAGAACTTTCCAGGGTTGAGCCGGCTGGGCACCAGGAAATCCCGCGCTCCCTCCGGGGTGCTCCGGGTTAAAACAGGGGTTTCGATCTCCCAGAATCCCCGGGAATCCAAAAAGTCCCGGATCAATTTGGCCGCCCGGTGCCGGAGCTCCAGCGCCCGCTGCATTTCGGGACGGCGCAGGTCCAGGTAGCGGTAACGGAGACGCAAGTTTTCGTCCACCTCGATGCCGTCCTCGATGTAAAACACGGGGGTCCGGGCCCGGTTCAGGATCCGGGCCTCCCGGGCAACGACTTCGATATCCCCCGTTTTCAGCTTTTCATTTTCGGTGCCTTCTGGGCGCACCCGCACCGTTCCGGCCACGGCCACCACGTATTCGTTCCGTAGGTTCTCGGCCTTGGTGAACGCCGTTTTGTTGTCCGGACTGAACACCACCTGCACAATTCCCGACCGGTCCCGCAGGTCCACAAAAATAAGGCCCCCGTGGTCCCGGCGGCTGTCGACCCAGCCCATGACTACCACCTCGGAGCCCACCTCGTTCCGGGACAGAGTGCCGCATCCGTGAGTGCGCTTCAGTCCCCGCATCGATTCCAATTCCACTGTCCCTCACACCCCCAGCTATTTGCCGACGGCCCGCCGCAGAAAGTCTACCATTTCCTCAAGGTAGACCTCGGTCTGCCGGCCCGCCTCCATATCTTTCAGGGCGACCCGTCCGCCCCGCAATTCATCTTCACCAACGATGACCACGTAGCGCGCGCCGAGCTTCCCGGCGTACTTCATCTGCGCCTTCAGACTCCGCCCGGTGTAGTCCCGGTCAGCCACCAGCCCCGCGGCCCGCAGGTCGGCCACCAGCCTGGTCGCCGTGTCCCGGGTTTCCCCGGCTGTAACCACGAACACCTCGGGGCCCGGAGCCGTCGCGACCTCCCCGGCCCCGTCCAGCATAAGCAGAAGCGTCCTTTCCAGACCCAGGGCAAAGCCGACTCCGGGTACCGACCGACCACCTATCTCTTGCACCAGTCCATCGTAACGACCACCCCCGCCGACGGCATCCTGTGCTCCGGCCCCCGGGATGATGATTTCAAAAGCTGTTTTGGTGTAGTAGTCCAGCCCGCGCACCAGGCGCGGATTCAGGTGATAAGGAATATTCAAAAGGTCCAGGTAGCGCCGCAGGTGTTCGAAGTGAGCGCCGCATTCGGTACACAGGCAATCCACCGGACTGGGGGCGCCGCGCCTGATCTCCCGGCAGCTGTCTTCCTTGCAGTCCAGAATTCGCAAGGGGTTCTTGACGAGGCGGTTGCGGCAATCCTGGCAGCATTCCTGAATTCGTAAGTTGAAGTATTCAACCAGCTTTTCCCGCATAACGGGCCGGCACTCGGGACAGCCCACGCTGTTCAGGTGCAATTCCAGTCCCTTCAGACCCAGCTTTTTGAAGAACGTCATGGCCAGGGCGATAACCTCGGCGTCGGCTGCCGGGTCATCGGCCCCGAAGATTTCGGCCCCGAACTGATGAAACTGGCGGTAGCGTCCGGCCTGCGGACGGTCATAACGAAACATGGGTCCGATATAATAGAGTTTCACCGGTTGGGGCAAAGCGTACAGACCATTCTCCAAATAGGCCCTGGCCACCGGAGCGGTCCCTTCGGGCCTGAGTGTAAGGCTATTTGCCCGCTTACCCTTGCTCTTAAAAGTGTACATCTCTTTTTCTACAATATCGGTAGCCTCTCCCACCCCGCGCAAAAACAGATCAGTTGTTTCAAAAATGGGGGTGCGGATCTCCCCATAGCCGTATAAGCGGCAAAGCTCGTGAATAACGTTCTCAAGCTTTCGCCACCTTCGGGCTTCCTCAGGTAGGATATCGCTTGTTCCCCGCGGTCTGGATATCTGCATGGGACAGTCCTCATCTCCAACAATAAACTCCCGCCCCATGGCGACGTATGCGGTATGGGCGAGGGCGGGAGCATCTCTCGAAATTTTACGCCAGCCGCCCGGAACCTGTCAAGACTTGGGTTCCTTTAGTGGTGGCCAGAAAAATTCTCCGTCGCCGGTTACCACGACCGTGAATTTCCGCCGGTCAAGATCGGTGTGCTTCGCTGGGCTTGCCGCGCCAAGGTGCCCGGACCCGGTTTACCAGTCGGTCGTCAGGTAGGGGTTGTCCCGCTTTTCCTCGCCCATGGTGCTGGCCGGTCCGTGCCCGGGATAAACGCGTATCTCGTCGGGAAGCGGCAGCAACCGCCTCACCAAGGACCTGGTGAGTTCCTGGAAACTACCGCCCGGAAAGTCGGTACGCCCGACGGCGCCGGCAAACAGCGTGTCCCCGCTGAACAATACGTCATCACCGAGCAGGCAGATACTGCCCTGGGTGTGCCCCGGGGTGTGGAGCACCGTAAGGCTGATCCCGGCGCCGAATTCTACCACATCCCCGTCGGACAACAGTACGTCCGCTGGTGGCAGGGTCAGCGCCGAACCGAGGTAGGCGGTAAGATTCCGGTGCGGGTCGGTCAGCAGGCCCGCATCCTCCCGGTGCACTAGGACCTGGGCACCGGTCGCCTCCCGCAGTTCGCCGCAGGCACCGATGTGGTCACCGTGGGCGTGGGTCAGCACCAGTTTCTTTAACTGTAAACCCTGTTTTTCCAAAACCGTCCGGATGCGTCCGGCTTCCGCCCCGGGATCAATCACCAGCGCCTCCCGGGTCTCCGGGCAGCCGAGAACATAGCAATTGGTCTGTAGTGACCCAACCACTAGCGTTTCCAAAATCAATTAAAGTACCTCCCTGTTGAATCCCAGTTCGATCGTGCAAACCGGTAATTACCTTCCCTGCCTTCCAGGAGCCAGCAGCTCTGCCGGCGCTAAAAGAGCTTCTTGCTATCCAGCAGCAGGGTGACGGGGCCGTCGTTCACGATCTCCACCTGCATGTGTTCCCGAAACTGGCCCTGCGCCACCGGAAGACCCAGCGCCTCCAGCCGCCGCACCACTTCGACGTACAGCTCCCGCGCCCGGTCCGGTCCGGCGGCGGTGGAAAACCCGGGTCGGCGTCCCTTGCGGCAGTCCCCGAACAGGGTGAACTGCGAGACCACCAGCACGCTGCCGTCAACCTCCAGTACCGACCGGTTCATTTTGCCAGTACTGTCCTCGAAAACCCGCAGGTGGGCGATTTTTTCCGCCAGGTAGGCCGCATCTTCCGCGGTGTCGTCCTGGCCGACCCCTAGGAGTACCACGAATCCGCGGCCGATCTCCCCCACCGTTTCCGGGCCAACCCGGACCGCCCCCCGGGTAACCCGCTGCACCACCGCGCGCATCCTAGACCACCCGCCTTTCTTTACCGTAACCCACCCCGGCCGGACAGCTAGACCACCCGCCTTACTTCGAATATGTCCCGTACCTTCCGCAGTTTCTGCTGCAGGTATTCCAGCTGCTCCAGGTTACGGATTTCAATGGTTAGATCAATGGTGGCCATCTTACTCTTGTTGCCCCGGGCGGTGACCCAGCTGGCGCTGATTTTCATCTCGCTGAGTACGTTCATCACATCGCGCAGAAGACCCGCCCGGTCCATCCCGGATACCTCCAGGCGGATCTGGAACGAGGCGTCGAACTGCTGGTCCCAGGCCACCTTGACCAGCCGTTCCTGCTCCCTTTCCCGCCAGAGCGTGATGTTGCGGCAGTCTTCCCGGTGCACCGAAACTCCGCGCCCCCGGGTGATGTAACCGACGATCGCGTCTCCCGGCACTGGGTTGCAGCAGTGGGCCAGGCGCACTAGCAGGTTATCGATTCCCAGCACCCGGATCCCTTTGGCGTTCTTAGACCACCGCTTTTGTTCCACGACCACCTCGGCCGTTTCCTCTTCCGGGTGCTCCGCCCGGACCTGTTCCTTCAACCTGGCGACCAGCGCGCCGGCCGCCACCACGCCGAGCGCCACGGCGGCGTAAACGTCCTCGATGGTATGCAGGGTGTAGCGCTTGCCCAGTTCCAGCATCTTTTCCCCGCGTAGGTGTTCCATGTCCAGGCCTTGCTTGCGCGCTTCGCGCTCCAGCGCCTCCCGGCCGCGGTTGATATTTTCCTCCCGCTGCTCCCGCTTGAACCACTGTCGGATCTTCGCCTTGGCCTGGGAGGTCTTGACCAGATTCAGCCAGTCCCGGCTGGGACTGGGCTGTTTCGCCTTGATGATGTCCACAATGTCGCCCGTTTTCAGTTGGTAGTTTAGGGGCACCAGTTTCCCGTTTACCCGCGCCCCGACACAGCGGTGCCCAAGGTCGGTGTGAATCCGGTAGGCGAAGTCGAGCGGCACGGCACCGGCCGGCAGCTCCAATACGTCGCCCATGGGCGTGAAAACGTACACCGAGTCGGCGAAAAGGTCAATCTTTAGCGTTTCCATGAACTCCCGGGCGTCCCGCAATTCGTGCTGCCATTCCAGGATCTGCCGTAGCCAGGCCAGTTTTTCGTCGTACGCAGGGTCGTCCTTGGCCCCCGACTTGTACCGCCAGTGGGCGGCGATCCCGTATTCGGCAGTCCGGTGCATGTCCCAGGTGCGAATCTGGATCTCCAATATCTCACCCTCCGGACCGATGACCGAGGTGTGGAGGGACTGGTACATGTTCGACTTGGGCACGGCGATGAAGTCCTTGAATCGACCCGGCACCGGCTTCCAAAGAGTATGGATCACGCCCAGGGTGGCGTAGCAGTCCTTCACCGAATCAACCAGGAGCCTGATGCCAAGGATGTCGAAGATCTCGTTCAGGTCCTTGTTCTGGGCCACCATCTTCTGGTAAATGCTGTATAGGTGCTTGGGCCGGCCCTGGATGTCGGCGCCAATGCCCATGGCGGCCAGTTTTTCCTGAAGTAGATCAATCACGTTGCGGATGTATCCCTCACGCGCGCCCCGGGTAGAGGACAACCGCTGCGCTAACTCGTAATACTTCTCCGGTTCCCGGTAGCGAAAGGCGATGTCTTCCAGCTCCCACTTGATCCGGTAAATGCCAAGGCGGTGTGCCAGGGGGGCGAAGATTTCCAGGGTCTCCTGGGCGATTTCCCGCTGCTTGGGCACCGAATGGTACTGGATGGTGCGCAGGTTGTGGAGCCGGTCGGCCAGCTTGATCAGGATCACCCGCACGTCCTTCGCCATGGCCAGAAACATCTTCCGGAGGTTTTCGGCCTGCTGCTCTTCCTTGGAACGATAAGCCAGGCGGCGCAGCTTGGTGACGCCGTCGACCAGGAGGGCCACCTCGTCCCCGAACTCTTCGCGGATCACGCCTAGGTCGATCCTCGCGTCCTCCACGGTGTCGTGCAGGAGACCCCCGACCACGCTCTGCAAATCGAGTTCCAGTTCGGCCAGAATCCGGGCCACCTCCAGGGGATGGACGATAAAATCCTCACCAGAGATCCGCTTTTGGTTATGGTGCGCCTCAAGGGCGAAATCGTAGGCCCGGTGTAGAAAGGAAACGTCGCAGTTAGGATTATATTGTTGGATTCTGGCTACGAGCGGCTTGATGGCCATGCGTATTATCATCACCCAACGAGATTATATCACATCCGAAAAAACGGGCTAGATCGGCACGTGACGCCCGGAGAAAAAACTGCTGGCACCGCCAGGCGTCCCGCTTAATTCTATGCACGCGCCGGAAGGTCGGCGACCGGCTCAACAGCTTTCTCCCAGAAGTTTTCGGTAATTCGAGCCGACCTCCCTGCTGCCTAACCAGCCCGAGTTCACCCAAAATCGCCAGTCCGATGTCCAGGGTGGCAGCACAAAAATAATCGTAACCCCGGCGGCGCATCCCGCGCACCACCACCTGCCGGTCAAAATCCGCGTCACCGGCCAGATCGCGGAGCAACCGGTACAGTTGCAGCAGGCAGTTTCGGTTGGGTGCCAGGCCCCGGAGGTGACGCCAGTTTCGTTCGTGGTCCTGACGGGAAAAAGCGAGTACCAGCTCGTCCCCGCTCCGGGCCAGGGTTTTCCAATCGGACCAGCCGTACATCAAGCCGGGGACCACGATCCGGGCCGGCCGCAGCGCGCAGCCGTCCGGAGGCACGCTGATCAGGATAGTCGCCGCGCCGGAACGGAACCGTTCCGTCACCGCCGCATGTTCATCCACCCCCATCGCGGGAGTCAAACGGGCCAACCGGCCATAGCAATCCGGACGGGCCAGCCGGATGATGGCCGCAATCTCCGCAATCATTTCCGGATTAGGCACCGCCACCAGGGTAGGCTGGGCGCCGTCCAGGAACCGTCCGGCGCCTGCCTTCCAAAACGGCAGGTGGCGCAGGTCGTACACTCTCTTCAGCCTTACCTCACCCCGGGTTTTGGTGACCGTTTCCCCACGCAACACCCGGGCAAGAAAGGGGGGCAGGACATCATCATCTTCGGGTTCGGCCTGCAAAACGGCGAGATCCGAAGCCGCCGCCGCTTCCGCCACCAACGACCCGGACGATCCCGGCTTCCAGTCCACCACCTTGACTTCGGGCGTTTCCCGCCCGTTCCACCGGTTGATCAGTGGCACAAAGGCCAGGTCAACACCCGAACAATTTTCCATTTGGGCGCGGGCCTCGGACAAGTTAAACCCGATCGCGTCGATCAGGGTGTTTCCCTGGCCGACATAGAGTTTCAGGTGCTCCCCGTTACGGCCCACTTCCCGGCAGCGCAGCACGCACAAGCCCTCTGCCGCCAATAAGGGCGGCTCGTTTCCGGCGCCCCAGGGTTCCAGCGTCTCGATTTCCCGCAACAGGGGCAACGACAGTTCATCCAGATTGACCACGGCGTCGATCTCCGCCATCGGAACGGGTTCCCGGGCCGGCAGGGCCGCGGCATATTCGTTCATGGCCTGGGCGAAACGAGGGATGAATCCGGCGGGCAAAGTAAATCCGGCGGCCCGGCGGTGTCCACCGAAACGAGTCAGCAAATCCCGGCAGGCGGTCAGCGCCTCCACCAGGTCAAACCGGGCATTGCTCCGCGCCGAACCCCGTCCTTCTTCCCCTTCCACCGCAATCAAAGCCACCGGGCGATCAAGACGGCTTGCTAACCGGGAAGCGACGATGCCGACCACACCCGGATTCCATCCCTCGCCGGCGATCACCACCACCCGGGGCAATTCGGACCAATCGCCCAGCGCGGCCAGCACCTCGGCCGACACCTTTTCCTCCAGGTACTTGCGCTCCTCGTTCAGGGCGCTCAACTCTGCCGCCAGGGCCCGGGCCGTGTCCGCGTCCTCGGCCAGCAGGAGCTCAACCCCCAACTCGGCGCGGCCGAGGCGGCCGGCCGCGTTTAAGAGCGGCGCGATCCTGAAGGCCACGTCCCTGACTCCGGGGCTCTCCGGCCCGGTTTTGTTCCCGAGCGCAGCGATACCGGGGTTATCAGGCAACAATGGCAGACCATACCGAACCAGAAGCCGGTTTTCACCGACAAGCGGCATTACGTCGGCCACGGTGCCCAGGCAGGCCAAACCCAGGAATTCCGGCGGAAATTGCCCGTCCAGCAACGCCTGCACCAGCTTCAGGGCCACCCCGGCCCCGGCCAGGTCCTTGAACGGGTACAGGCAGTCTCGCCGCCTGGGGTTTACCACGGGCACCGGAGGTAATTCGCCTTGGGGCTCGTGGTGGTCGGTGACGATTACGTCAAGCCCTATTTCCCGGGCCCGCTCCACCTCGGCCACGGCGGTGACCCCGCAGTCCACCGTGATCACCAGGCCCACCCCGTCTGCCGCCGCCCGCTCCAGGACCGGGCCGTGCAGGCCATAGCCGTCGTTCCGACCAGGAATGTAATACCTGGGCTCTCCCCCCAGGGCTCGGAGCACCCTGACCAACAGCGCGGTGGCCGTCATTCCGTCTACGTCGTAATCCCCGTAAACCAGGACTTTCTCCCCGGCATCCAGGGCCGCCCGGATCCGGGCCACCGCCCGGCCCATGTCCCGTAACAGATACGGGGACCACAGATCATTAAGGTCCCCGTTTAGGAACACGCGGGCTTCTTCCACGGTGTATACGCCCCGGTTGACCAACAACTGGGCCGTCAATTCGAACAGGCCACACTCGCGGGCCAGCATGCGGGCCAGCACAGGCTCCCGGTTCTTTACCAGCCACTCGATGTTAATAGACCGCCCTTCCTGGAAATTTCCCCTTTGGAAAAATTATAATTTTCCGGCGGCCCTTTTACAAGGTAAGCGATCCAAAGGCCCGCGGACGTAGATGTTGGGAGAGCCCGTCCCCGCTACATCAACAGTTGTTCTTCTTCTTTTAACTCCTTCAACTCGATGAATTCCCAACCAAGCTTGGTGAGACTGCAGATCTTACTCTTGCCCTCCGCCATGACATCCACCAGTCCCAGGGCATACAACTGCATAATAATGTGGTCCAGTACCGCCCTTTTCACCCGGGAGGTGAGGGACAGCTCCTCCTTGTTCATCCGACCCTGTTCTCCCAGGGCGCGCAGCACTCTGGCGGCTTCCGGGGGCAGGCGATGATCCACCTGCATGAAGTACTCGGTCAGGGAAGTCGAAGAGCTGATCATCCTTGTCGTTCGCCTCCTCGCAGTAATTTTCAAATAGTATGTACATTTTAGCTTTCATTAATAACTAAATAGTTATCTCGGCGCTGGAATTTAGCGGCAGAAAATTCTCTGATAATCCGGCGGCGAATGGTTATACTATGGTCAAGGGCTCGTAATGGCCGAGCCTGAGATTACCGCCGGGTCTAAAACAAAGCTCGGCGGTAGTCAAGCCAAAGGTCGATATCGGGTCAAAATGGCTCGGTATCGGCTGGAGGTAAGGGCAGATGGTTTCTCGCCGGGCTAGGGTACAGTCCAACGACTGTATCCTGGTCATAAGAGAGACTCCCTGCCCGAGGCTAAGATTAAAGTGGCTGCTCAAGACTCAGGTTTATCCCTGAGAAAAGGGTTACTGGTAGTCGAGAGACCGCCAGTAGCTCT
The DNA here is from genome assembly GCA_001899445.1 of Candidatus Desulfopertinax cowenii. GTDB lineage: Bacteria > Bacillota > Desulfotomaculia > Desulfotomaculales > Desulforudaceae > Desulfopertinax > Desulfopertinax cowenii. The sequence goes on from MPOA01000006.1 coordinate 228,679, forward strand.
CAAGGTAGTCACTTTAATCAAGCAAAAGTCATCACAGGTTTCCAAAAAGGTCCGCGGCAGCCGAAAGGTTGTTGCGGGCTGTAAAGAAACCTATGGTGGCTGAAGCGCAGGCCATTACGGGCTCTTAAAAATAGAAACCCTTCTCTTTTGAGAAGGGTTTCTTGTTTACGTTACGGGCTTAGATGATTATGCAAATCAGGCCTCCGCTTCCGTCATTGACGATCCGCTGTAGCGTCTCCTGCAACTTCGACTGGGCGTTTTCGGGCATCCGGTGCAGTTTGTTTTGAATTCCCTCCCGGACCAGATCGTGCAGCGATTTACCAAAAATTTCAGATTCCCAGATCTTCCTTGGATCGTCTTCAAACTCGTTCAGGATAAACCGCACCAGTTCCTCGCACTGTTTCTCGGTACCGATGATCGGCGTGATCTCGGTGGTGATATCCGCCCGGATCACGTGCAGCGAGGGTGCGCTGGCCCGCAGCCGGACCCCGAACCGGTTTCCCTGCCGGATCAGTTCCGGTTCCTCTAGGTTCATTTCGTCCAGTCGGGGCGTCACCACGCCGTAGCCGGTCTCCCGCACCTCGTGCAGCGCAGCGGCGACCTTGTCGTACTCTCGCTTGGCCACGGCCAGGTCCCGCATCAGCCGGAAGAGGTCGTGATCGCCGGTCACCTCGAACCCGCTGACCTCACTCACGATCTCGTAGAACAGGTTCGGACGGGCCCTGACTTCGATCTGCGCCCAACCGGTACCCATGTTCAGCTCCCGCAGGGACGTTTCCGCAACGAAGTCGTATTCGGCCAACTGATCGGTCACCCCACGAATATCCCGCACCCGCTGGACCTTCCGCAGAGCTTCGTGTACGGCCAGTTCAAACTTTTCACGTAGCCAGTGAGTTGGTTCCAATTCCTCCACCCAGAGCGGGATGTCGATCTTCACCTCGGTTACCGGGAACTCGTACAGGATCTCCTCCAGGATGGTCACCACGTCCCCCTGGCTCATTTCCAAGCAGTCCAGCGGTAGCACCGGCACGTCGTACTTCGCCTGCAGCTCCCCGGCCAGGTGCTGGGTGTCCAGGGCATGGGGCTTGGTCGTATTCAGGACAACCAAAAAGGGCTTATTCAGTTGCTTTAGTTCATCCACCACCCGCTCCTCAGCCTCAACGTAGTTCTCGCGCGGAATGTCGGTGATGCTGCCATCGGTGGTCATCACCAGGCCGATGGTCGAATGGTCGGTGATCACCTTGCGGGTTCCTATCTCTGCCGCTTCCACAAACGGAATCGGCTCGTCAAACCAGGGTGTGGTCACCATTCTGGGCTCTTCCTCTTCTTCGTAGCCCAGGGCTCCTTCTACCCGGTATCCGACATTGTCAACCAGACGTACTTTGAGCTTGACCTGCCCGATCTGGATCTCCACGGCCTCGTTGGGCACGAACTTAGGTTCGGTGGTCATAATGGTGCGCCCCGTTCCGCTCTGCGGCAACTCGTCCCGTGCCCGTTCCTTATCGTACACGTCCTCAATGTTCGGGATTACGAGGAGTTCCATAAACCGCTTGATGAAAGTTGACTTACCCGTGCGTACTCCCCCGACTACACCGATGTAGATGTCGCCACCAGTGCGTTCGGCAATATCACGAAAAATATCGATCCTCTCCATGAACCTGCCTTCCCCCCTTTTAATTTCAAGGTATACCGGGTCCCGCCAAAAGATATGTTCAAAGCCTAACGCATCCCCCCCGAGACAATCCTCATGGGAAGAAACTTTTTCCATAGCCAGACTTTAACACTATATACATGAACCATATATATGAACCGGAGTTCCCAATATACCGGAAGGCCAAACAAAAAATCCCACCCATTTTCTTGGACGGGATTGCTTTCTAAAACCAGAGAGCCGGTTACGTTTTCAGGGTTTCGATGATCTTTTGCCAGTCACAGTACCGCTCAATGTTTTCCAGGGCCAGGGCGATGGCCTTCTGGTCGCCGGGGCGGATCCGGCGCGCAACCTCCGAAATCCGTTCGATGGTGGTAACGGTGTCGTAATGCACCAGGATTACCGGTACGCCTTTTTCCTTGGCCCTGGTGATCACGTTGAGGTGCGGATAGAGGCCCCCGGTGAGAATCAGCACCGAGGTACTCGTCTCCAACGCCGCCAGGGCGTAGTCCGAGCGATCCCCGCCGATGATCACCGCCTTGTTGAGCGCCCGGCGCAGGGCGTCCAGGGCGCTTTCGATGGTCATGGCCCCGATAAGCACGTCTTCAACCAGGAGGTCCAGTTTGTCCTCTCCGGCCAGAATCTCGCCCCCAAGTACGTCGTAATACTCGGCCACTGTCGGAGAGTGAATCTCCGGCCGGCTCGGGATCGTCCCCAACCACCGGTACCCGAAGCTTTCCAGAAGACGGGCGTACACCCCCTGCGTCTTGGCCAGCATCGGCCGGGGAACGTTATTAAAAATGTTACCCACCAGGGGCAACCCCTTGGCGACCACGTAACGGTTGAAAAACAGGGTCGCATCGAAATCAAAATCGTTCTTAACCCGCATGGTGCACAGGATTCCAGCCCCGACGTCGCGGGCGATGCTAATGGCGTCCAGGCCGAAGCTAGCCATCACCCAGGGAAAACTGGTCCCGTCAATGATCACCGGGTCGAACTTGTCGGCGATCCGCTGGTAGGATTTCAACACCTGGTCGCGGGACTTTTTCGGGTCCCGCTGCCCCGATACGTAGAAATTTCCCGCGGTGAGGGATACAATGGTCTCCAGGTCGTCTGTCATTCCCAGGACGGTCTTCATCAGGACGCCGTCCTCGTCCCGCCGGTCGAGCACCCCGGCGGTACTGCCCACCGGCTTGAAATAGCCGGGATTAAAACCCTCCTGGCGCAGCTTTAGCGCCAGCCCGAGCGCCACGGCCGTCTTTCCACTCCCGGGGGCACCGATCAAATAAATGCTTTTCACCGTTCGCCACCTCACGAAATGGTAATTTTCACGTCCAGGGCCTGCGCCCCCGACTCGTACGCGAACACCGGGTTGATGTCCATTTCCATGATTTCCGGAAAGTCGGTGACCAACCGAGCCACCCGGGCAATGATGTTCACCAGGGCACCAACGTCCGCGGGTTTTTGTCCCCGGTAACCGCGCAGCAGGGAAAAGGCCTTGGTTTCGGTGATCATCTTTTCGATTTCCCGTAGGGATAGCCCGTGGGCAAGGCGGAAGGAAACGTCCTTTAACAGGTTGACGTAGATGCCGCCCAGGCCGAAGGCGATCAGGGGACCGAAGTGGATGTCTCTGGTCACGCCGATGATCACCTCGGTGCCCTTGGGCGCCATGCGCTGGACATCGATGCCGTGCGGGATGACATCCGGCAGGGAACGCTGCACGTTGCTCATCACCGCCCAGAAGTTGGCCATCACCTCGCCGGGAGTGTCCAACCCCATGCGCACGCCCCCGATGTCGGTCTTGTGGATTATTTTCGGTGACGCCACCTTCAACACAATCGGGTAACCAATTTCCTCGGCGATGGCCACGGCCTCCTCGGCCCTAGTGGCCAGCTTCGTCGGTGCCACGGGAATGCCGTAAGCTTCCATCACCGCCGCCCCCTCGCTACCCAGCAGCACCAAGCGGTTGTCTTCCTTCGCCGCCTTGAAAACGGCGCGAACGCGCTCCCGGTCCACACCACCGTATTCTGGCAGGGGTTCGTCTTCCTTGGCTTGCACCACCCGGGTGTAATGCGCCAGCCCGCCCATGGCGTTCACGGCCACTTCGGGGAAGGTGTAACACGGAATGCCCTCTTCGGACAAGATGCGGGCCCCCTCCTCCAGGATCTCGCCGCCCATGTACACCCCGAAAACCGGCTTTTCCGGAACCTGCCGGGCCACCTCCACGATCGCCCGGGCGGTCTCCCCCGGCTCGGCGGCCGCGGTCGGGCAGACCAATACCACCGCGGCATCCACATTCTCGTCCTCCAGCACCTTGGCCAGCGCAAAGCGGTACCGATCGGCCCGGCCGTCTCCCAGCACGTCCACCGGGTTGTAAATACTGGCTTCCCGCGGTAGCTCCGCCCGCAGAGCATCCAGGGTGGCCTTACTGAACCGGGCGATGGAGAGACCCTTCTGCTCGGCGGTATCGGTGGCCACGATCCCGGGGCCGCCGGAATTGGTGATAATGGCCAGGCAGTCCCCTTTAGGGACCGGCTGCTTGGCAAAGGCAAAGGCTAGGTCAAACAGTTCGGACATACTCCGGACCCGGATCACCCCGGCCCGGCGGAAGGCCACCTCGTAGGCCAGGTCACTCCCAACCAGTGCCCCGGTATGGGACGAAGCTGCCTGTGCCCCGGCCTGGCTGGTGCCCGACTTTAACACCACGATCGGTTTCCTGCGGCTGGCCCGGGTAGCTGCGTCCAGGAAGCGCATCCCGTCCGAAACGTCTTCGATGTAGCAGAGGATGACCTTGGTGGTGGGGTCGTCAGCAGCCGCGGCGATAAAATCGGACTCGTCCAGATCGGACTTGTTCCCCAAGCTGACAAACTTGCTGAAACCGAGACTGCTGGTCAGGCTCCAGTCCAGAATCGCCACCAGCATGGCGCCACTCTGGGAAATAAACGCGATTTTCCCCTTCTTCGGAAAACCGGCGGCAAAAGACGCGTTCAACGGGGTGTGGGTGTCCATTATCCCCACGCAGTTAGGACCGACCACCCGCATCCCGTGACGCCGGGCGATGGTCACCAGTTCCTTTTCCAGCGCCAGCCCTTCGGCACCCGTTTCCTTGAATCCGGCGCTGATCACGATCAGGTGCTTTACACCGGCCCGGCCGCATTCCTCGACCACCGGCAGGACCCCGCGTGCCGGAACGGCGATCACGGCCACGTCCACCGGCTCGGGCACCTGGGTAATCGAGGGGTATGCCGGGTAACCTTCAATTTCGTCAGCCTTCGGATTGATCGGGAAGATGCGGCCGGAGTACCCGCACGCGATCACGTTCTTTAAAATGATGTTCCCGATTTTGCCCGGCTTGCCGGAAGCGCCGATAATCGCCACCGACACCGGACGAAAAAGGGGCGTTAAGTTCTGCAACCCGGTCACCTTCCTGCGCAATCTACAGGTATCCTGCACCGATTCGGTACTTCATAGCACATTCGCCAGCTCTGCCAGTCCTTTTTCTGCTAAAAAATGGTGTTTAAAACGCCTAAACTTGGCTGGCAAAGACGTGGTTTCCGATCCTGGTGATCACCGGCAGCGTGCGGATCCAGGTATCATCTGCCGTATCCGGGTTGTAGAAAAACAACGCACCCTGGGTCGGATCGTTACCGGTCAGCGCTTGCCGGGCAGCTTCAAATGCCCGCTCATCGGGTGGAAGTACTATCGACCCGTCACCGACCGGCGAAAACTGGTATACATTACCTGTGCGCTGGTAGATCACTTCCCGGAGATCGGACGGGAAATCCGGGCTGGCCAGCCTGTTCATGATCACGGCGCCAACGGCCACCTGCCCCGTGAAACTTTCTCCCCGGGCCTCGGCGTGAATGATCCGGGCCAGAAGCAGAAGGTCCTTTTCGCAAATATCCCCCCGGGAATACCGGAGGACGTGCTCCGGAATCACCAGCACCTGGTTGGGCACGATCAGGTCACCGCGCAACCGGTTGGCGGCACTAAGCACCCCGACGGAAACGCCGAATTGTTTGGCGATGTCATAGAGTGTGTCCCCGTTGCGGACCGTGTAATACACGTGCGCATTTGCGGGTGCGGCCGGAACCAGAGCCAGCCACAGCGTCAGAATCAGAACCAGGATTCTCGCCGGTACTACTTTGCATCCTCCTCCTTCCGAACCGGTACTACTTTGCATCCTCCTCCTTCCGAAAACGTATTCTGCATAACCAGCGAGAGCACTATGCAGCCATTTATAAACTGCACAGTTAATTATCTCCATTTTGGGAATAAATATAACCGGGTAGTTGAACCCGGTTCCACAAATAGAAACTGTTGACCGGCCGAAACCTAGGTCGCTGTCTCCTTTCGCAGGCGGCGGGCGATACGGATATCGACCTCGGTTAGGAGGCGGCAGGGACGGCACATCTGAAAAAGCCGCGAAGTAGTTCGTTTCCCCAGGTATTCCCCCAGGTCCTCCAGGCTGATATTGGTGGTGACCACCACCGGCAGCTGGTGATTCAAACGGTGATTGACCAGCGAGTATATTTTCTGCCGAGCCCATTCGGTGTAGTGGTGGGCGCCAAGATCGTCGAGGATTAGGACCGGCGCCGCCTTAGCGGCGTCGGTCAGGTCCACCTCGGTATACTCCGGACGCTGGAGGTCGTAAGTGGCCCGGATCCGATCCAGGAAGTCCGGAACCACCAGGAAGAGGACCTCGACCCCCTCTTCCAGCAGGCGGTTGGCGATACAGCAGGCCAGAAAAGTCTTTCCGGTGCCGACTGAACCAGTAATGTAAAGTCCATCGGCCGCTCTCCCGGCGAGCACCCGTTCCACGAATTCCTTAGCCGCTCCAAAGGTCAGCCGGGCGGTCTCATAGTACGACCGGCTGTTTTCCATCCGCTGCCGGGAATAGTACTTGAATTCGAACCGGTCAAAGGTGTGCTGCCGCATCATCCCGGTGAGGTGGGCCAGCTTCAGCCGGTTTGAAAGCGCTTTCTGCCGCATGCACGGGCAGGGGATTGCCGTCTCGCCCACCATATAGATGCCACGATCACCGCAAGTGCTACAAGCTGGCACGTTATTAGGCTCCTCAGCTAATGTACAGCGCTTTGATCAGGGCTCGTTCCCTTTCCCGATCCCGCTTCACGTCGCCCATCTTTCGTGGTTTGCGACCGCGGCGCTGCTGAAACTTCCGCTCGTACTCCTGCACTTCCGCGATGGTCCGTACGTTGTTCTTATGCCATTCAATCAGGATGCTGTCGATGTACTTGAAGTTATGTTTACCGATCAGTACCGCCCGGCGCAGCGCCTCCCGCACAAGGGTCGACCCCAGATCGGCGTACCAACGGGACACCTGTTCCGCCTCGATCGGTGAAAGCAGTCTCCCAAACTCCTTGGCAAACTCATCGTAAAGCCGTCCCAGCTCCTGGTCCTCCAACCCCGAAGCGTTACCGCCCTCCAGGATGGCCTGCGTTTTTTCTATTTCGTGCACCTTGCTGCGCGCCCACACTTCCGACAGCTTCTCAAACAGAGGCTCGAAATCGTACCCTTCCGAAACCGCTTGATCCTCCTCGTGGAAATACTGGGTTACGGTGATGATTCCCTTTTTCCGGAGGCTCTCCAGATCCCGCTCGGCCTGGGCCTTGCCGCCGGATAATAGTTCTCCGAGCGTTTCTGCCGTTGGGTAGAGTTCCTTTTCCTCGGTGCGCAGGCGCAGGAGGTGCAAGAGGAGCATCATTTCCGACTCCGTCAAGCCCATGTACCGGTACCATTTCAGCAACAGGCTGGGCACAAAGGTGACACCGTGGATAAAAAGGTCGGTACCGAAAGCCGCCGTGATGTTTCCTTCCCGGTATTGCTTCACTGCCTGACCGTTGCGTTCCGCCATGCGCGTCTCCTCCTGGCTCTATTTTAAGTTCGGAATTCGGGGTTTGTCCAACGCTACTACCTCCCGCCGTAGAAAAGTAGCTACCCCAAGCTTTAGTTTAGCCAGTTGCGCTAACGCTTTGTCCAGTCCGGAGGCCAAATCGGACAGGCGGTGGGCATCTGACCCCACGGTAAAATACCGTACACCGTGATCCCGGGCCAACCGCGAAAGGTCGAGGCCGGGGATGCATTCCGCGTGGCCCAGGCGGATGCTGGAGGAATTGATTTCCAAACCCAGGCCCCGATCGGCCATCCGGGCAAGAATCGGTTCCACCCAGCCTTCGTGCAGGGTGTCCATCGCCCGGCCCAGGTACCGCCATCCGTGTCGCCTGTAGAGATCCAGGTGGCCCACGGAATCGAACAAGCCGGAGTCCACCAGAGCCGCCAGCTTCCGGAAATAGTCCGCGGCTACTTGCTCGGGCGTTTTGTCCCGGAAGTACCGGCCGCTTTCCTCGGAACTGGAGATGGCGACGTGTTCCAGGCAGTGCACCGACCCGATCACGTAATCAAAGGGATAGGTTTCCAATACCCGGGCAAACAGTTCCTCCTGTCCGTACTCGTAACCAACCTCTAGACCGGCACCGATCATTAGGCGGTTGCCGTACCGCCGGCGGACCGTTTCAATTTCCCGGAAATACTCCTCGAGCCAGACCGGATCGTCCATGGGGTGCAGCCGGCCACGCAGCCGCACCACCCCGTCCCGGCTCCGGCGCTCCGGATCGGCCTCGAAGTGCGGGGTGAAACAAATTCCTCTCAGTCCTATTTCCACCGCCCGGCGGCAGTACGCTTCTATGCTGTGGGCTTCGGCGTCGATGGAGAAGTCCGGATGCACGTGGTAATCTATGATGTCGAACACACCTCCGGTCATAAACAAGATCCCCCGGCGGGGAACCTTGAAGGCAAAGCCGCTATCTGATCTTTGCTCCCAGTACCGACTCCATCTGGTGCAGCGCCCACTCGTGCGCCCGGAGATCGAAGCTCGCCACAGCGTTCCGGTAAACAACGGTACGCAGGTCCCGGTTACACAGCTCCTCCACCGTGTATAGAACACAGATGTTGGTACAGACGCCGACAACGTGAACCTCGTCGACCTCCAGGGATTTCAGGATTTGGTCCAGATCGGTGCCGTAGAAGGCGCTATACCTGGTCTTTTCCAGGTGGATCACCCGGGGGGCCATCTCGGCCGCGTCGGCAATTTCCGCGATCAACTCGGCGCCGGGGGTGCCACGGACGCAGTGCGCCGGAAAGCGTTCAAATTCCAGGTCTTCCGGAGCATGGGCATCTTTCACGAAAATGACCGGCTCCCCGACCGCGGCGAATTCCTTGATCCTCGCCCCTACCACCGGGATGATCTCCCGGGCGGCATCCCCACAGTAAAGGGCGCCCTCAGAAGCCATGAAGTCGTGCAACAGGTCGATGGCCAGCAAGACCCTTTTGCCCAACACGATCCCTCCCGCATTGAATACGTCACTCCCAAGTGCGAGCGTCGATCAGAGCCCCCAAATCCCTCGTTCCGATTTCCACAATCACCTCGTTCTTTCCGGCCCCGTTAGGCCCGATGACGGCCAGAATGTCCCCCGGGTTCACTTCCTGGTAAATCCCGGCAAGGGCGGCAACCCCACCGAAATGCAGGGTCAAACCGTCGATGACAAGCTGGGGCACCACTCTAATACATCCCTTCGTTCGCTGTGTTTTTCAGAACTGCTCTTCAACCTGGGCAAGGGGGAATCCTTCTTGATGATGAAAAACCACTTACACTTAAACAATTAACGCTTGCTTGCAAACTACTTAATGCTTAAATGATCTCCGTTTGGTAATGGACAATCTCCAGCCCCCGCTGGGCGGCGATGAAATTGACCACTTCCGCGAGGATCTGGTCAAGGTGCATGCTACGGTTACTGACGGCCGCAATGCCCAGCGTGGCCCGTTGCCAGTTGTCCTGCCGGTCTACTTCGGCCACTGAGACATTGTAGCGGTTGTGGAGCCTGGCGATCAGGCTCTTGATATGTCTGCGCTTCTCCTTCAGCGAACCGGACTCACCCAGGAACAGTTCCACGGTCAGAATCCCGACGATCATCGTCATCCCCCAAAGGAAATTATTTCAGACCACCGCCGCCTACATGCTACAATAACGATAACAAAAAACAGTAATCACCGGTAGGGGGATCGAGTTGTGTCGACGTTCGCGCTGGTGGTGGCCTTGTTGTTTTTCATCGCGGGGTTTGCCGGCATCATATTTCCGGTGCTGCCCGGAGTGATCCTGATCTGGGTGGGAATGCTGATCTACGGGCTGATGACCGGGTTCGAAAACCTCTCCTGGATCTTCTACGCCGGCCAGGGGGCGGCTGTCGCCCTCACCGCCTTCGTGGATTACGCGGCCACCGTGTGGGGCGTGCACCGTTACGGCGGTTCCCGGATCGCCATCTGGGGAGGCGTCGCCGGATTACTGTTGGGGGTCGTATTGCTCGGTCCGTTCGGCATAATTTTGGGCCCGGTTATGGGCGCCTTCGGCGCTGAACTGCTCGTGCGGGGTTCCATCCACCAGGCGCTGCGCGTGGGAGTAGGCACCCTGATCGGGTTCATCGGCAGCACCGTGATCAAGCTGATTATCGCTGGGGCGATGCTCCTCTGGTTTTTTGTGGCGATTTCTTAACGGCCCGGGTCCAGGCAATCAGCGCCGCGCCCAAGGCGCCCACAATCTGCGGCTCTTGCGGAACCCTGATCGGCACCCCGAGCCTGGCGGACAGTGCCCGAACCACGCCCGCGTTTTTGGCCACCCCGCCGGTCATAATCACCTCCGGCTCCAAACCTACGCGGCTCACCAGGACCGCCGTGCGTTCGGCCACCGATTCCAGAAGCCCCCGGGCAATCTCCTTCCGGAGCACGCCCTGTCCAATCAGGGACACCACCTCCGACTCCGCGAACACGGTGCACAGGCTGCTGATGCTGGCCGCCTTTGACGCGCCCGCGGCCAGGTCGCTCAACGCTTCCACTTCTGTCTCCAGTGCTCGGGCCATTACCTCCAAGAACCGGCCTGTTCCGGCCGCGCACTTGTCGTTCATGACGAAGTCGATCACCGTACCGCCGCCATCCAGTCGGATCACCTTGCTGTCCTGACCACCGATATCGATGACCGTTCTAGTGTCCGGATTCAGGTGGAACGCACCCCGGGCGTGGCAGGTGATTTCGGTGACCTGCAGGTCGGCGAACGGCACGCTGACCCGGCCGTAACCGGTGGCCACGGTGAAGGTCACCTCATCCGGGGAGCGACCCGCCCGTTCTAAAGCCCGGGTGAACGCTTTTTTGGCGGCCTGACGGCTGTCCGCTCCTGTGGGCAGAATGCTGTAAGCGGCCATTTTACCGTCCTCTATCACTACGGCCTCCGCAGAAAGCGAGCCGACGTCGATACCAACTGCCAGCATCGGGCAGATTCCTCCTCCCGGGGCTAAATAATCTTCATCTTCGGCAGCAGTTACGGTTTCCGATGCGCCACTAACACCTGCCGGTCATCTATGCTCCGGACCACCGGCGGCTCAAAACCGGCCTGCGTCAGCCAGGAGGTATACTCCTCCACCTTCCACACCCCGCCGGAAACCGAGGAAACCAGCATGTTCAAGCCCAGGCAGGGTGCCCGTGTGCTCAAGCCCCGCACGTAGTCGAGGATGACGATCCGCCCGCCGGGCACAAGCTCGTGCGCCACCCTGGCAAACAACGCCCGGTTTTCGTCGGGGCCGTAAATGTGGGTGATGTTGCCCAGAAAAGCCACCTCGTACGGTCCGGGGGCCACGGCCGCGTTGAAATCCCCGCTGACCATCCGGATGTCAAGACCGGGCGGAACTGCCGGACGCATCAGTTCCACAACTTCGGGAATGTCCTGTACGGTAACCGCAACACCCCGCCGGGCAAAGGGCACGGCGTAGTTCAGCGGTCCGCCGCCCAGGTCCAGTAACCGCAACGGTAAAGACAGCCCCTCCAGGCACAGGTTCACCACCGCCGGGGCCACCTGGCGCGCGTGCTCCCGCATGGCGTCCATCAGGTACCGGAGGCGTTCCGGGCTGTGCTTCTTCGGGGGCGCCGTCCCGGTCCTGATCACCTCCGGCAGGGCCAGCCACGTTCGCAGTCGGGAGTAGGCGTGCATAAACGCAAACCCGGCGTACTCCTCGCTCTCCGGGTCATAAAACATCCGTCGGGCCGCCACCGTAAGGCCGACAGAACCATCAGCTAGCTCCAGGTATCCCAACTGCGCCAGCGCATCGACGACCCGCTCCAACGCCCCACGGTGGGCACCGATCGCTTCCGCCACCTCCGCCAGCGGCCGTGGACCATCACGCAGGGCCGCAAATAGACCGCTCTTTACACCCGCCCCGGCCAGCAACAGTTCCTCGGGGAGACGCAACTCTTTCGGATTAGGCATCTGATTCCTCCCACCACCTTGGCTTCAAACACCATGCGGTCCACAGCCTGGTAAAACCATTCCTAGGGGCCCCGGTTGTTTCGGGCAATGTTTCGCCAGTTCACATCTTTTCTCCTGCCCCGTAAAAATGGCGCATTTAACCGGATCGCGGCTCAAGTTCTCCCCCCACTTCAGCTTCCCTGTTCACCCCGGGCCGGCACCCCGTCCCCCGGCGGACGGCTTCGAAAGCCGCCTCGTTGTTTCCAGAGGTTTTCGAGACTCACATTCTGTAGGCCGGTGAGAAAGCGCTCCCGGAAATCTGGATATCGGGCCGACAGTTCCCTCACGATCCGCTTCATCTCATCCCGCTTGGTGAACCCGTTGTACGGGCACGGGTTCGTGATCACCGGAAGCTCTTCGGACCGGACCAGGCCGACCGTAACCCGCTCGGGCAGGTACACCAGGGGCCGGATCAGGGTCAGGCCGGTGTTGCTCAGGTAAGTACTAGGCAGGAACGTCTTCATCTGGCCCGTAAAGATCAGGTTTAAAAACCAGGTTTCGATCACGTCGTCCAGGTGATGGCCCAAGGCCACCCGGCTTGCCCCCAAATCAAGGGCGATATTGTTCAGGATGCCCGCGCGGAGCTTTCCGCACAGCGCACACGGATTCATGTCTGCCTTTTCGCTGATAATTTGGGCCACCGGGTGGGCGCGGATGTGCAGCGGCACCTCGAGGCGCCGGCACAACTCCCGGTGCGGCCCAAAATCCACTTCTCCCCACCCGAGGTCCAGCATCACCGCCTCCAGTTCGAACCTCAGGTGCGAATAGCTTTTCAGGTAAGCGAGAATAAACAGCAGGGCGGTGCTGTCCTTCCCCCCTGAAACCCCGGCCACCACGCGGTCACCGTCGGAGATCATGCTGTAGTCGCTAATCGCCTTCTTGACCCGGGTAAGAAACCACCTCCGGTAGTTTCGCGTTCTGCCCACAGTCTTTCTCCCTTTCGCCGATCCTAAAGACCCGGAAAACCGGTCCGGACTGAAAAGCGTACCCGCGCCCGCCGGTATAATCGGGTTTTGCATGGGTATAATAGCCCGAGATCAGCGCAAAGTGCAAGGAGGGCAACCAAGGGATGACTATTCGCGTGGGAATCAACGGTTTCGGCCGGATTGGGCGCAATTTCTTCCGCATTGTTCACGGTCATCCGGATCTGGAGGTGGTGGCCGTCAACGACCTGTCCAACGCGGCCACCCTGGCGCACCTTTTGAAATACGATTCGGTGCACCGCACCTTCGAGGCTGACGTCCGGGTAACCGAAAACAGCTTCTGGGTTGACGACCAGGAAATTGCCGTTTACGCCGAGCCGGACCCGGCCCAACTCCCTTGGGGCAAGCTGGGGGTGGACGTGGTGGTCGAATGCACCGGTCGGTTCACCAAGGCCGAAGGTGCCGGCAAACACCTGCAGGCCGGGGCGCACAAAGTATTGATCTCCGCACCGGCCAACGGCGAGGACGTAATGATTATCATGGGAGTGAACGAGGAACGATACAATCCGGACCGGCACCGGATCATCTCCGCCGGCTCCTGCACCACTAACGGCTTGGCGCCGGTGGTGAAGGTGCTTAACGACCACTTCGGTGTCAAACGCGGTTTTATGACCACCACCCACTCCTACACCAACGACCAGCAGTTGCTGGACCTGTCCCACCGGGACCTGCGGCGCGCCCGGGCGGCGGCCATGTCTATCATCCCGACCACCACCGGCGCGGCCAAGAACGTGGCCGGGGCGATTCCCGAACTGGAGGGAAAACTTACCGGGCTCGCCCTGCGGGTACCCACGCCGAACGTTTCAATTATCGACTTCGTGGCGGAGGTGGAGCGGTCAACCACCAAGGAAGAGGTCAACGATACCCTGCGGGCGGCCGCCGAGGGCGACCTGCTGGGCGTTCTCGCCTACAACGAACTGCCGTTGGTATCGGTGGACTACACAGGGGACCCGCATTCCTCGATTGTGGACGGGCTTTCCACCATGGTTATCGAGGGAACGCTGGTCAAGGTCCTGGCCTGGTACGACAACGAGTGGGGCTTCTCCAATCGCCTATTGGACATCATCCTATACATGCACTTCCGGGAAACGGTGGGCGATGCGGCCCGCGAGAAGATGCGCGCGGCGGTGCGCCTGCGGCACTAGGAAAACGCAAGGTATCGAGGAGCAGCACTTTCAGGGTTGCTCAGACTGGAAGGGCCGGGCGGGGGTACAGTCCTGCCCGTTTTACGATTTCGGGCACGATTTTTTCCCAAGCAATGGCCATGATGTGCACCCCGGCCACGCCTTCAATTTCCCGCAGTTCCCGGATCTGCTCGACGCAGAGGGACACCCCTGCCGCGGCCAAGTCGGCGGCGGATTCCAAGCGGGCGAGTATTTCGTCCGGGATGGTGATCCCGGCCACCTGGTCGCGCATGAACCGGGCCATGCGCACCGACTTCAGCGGCGTCACCCCGGCCAGGATGCGGCAGCGCCGGTGGAGTCCACGCCCCCGCACCAGGACCATGAATCGCCGAAACCGTTCCAGGTCAAAGACGCACTGGGTCTGGATGAATTCGGCCCCAGCTGCAATTTTCTTCTCCAGCCGCAGCACCCGCATCTCCAACGAACCGGCGAAGGGGTTCTCCACCGCCCCGACGAAGAAACGGGGGCGCTCCCCGCGGATCGGTTCGCCACATAGGAATTCACCCGGCTCGCCCATCCGCCGCACCATCGCCACCATCTGGATCGAATCAAGATCAAAAACGCCCCGGGCCTCCGGGTGGTTGCCAAACCGCTGGTGGTCTCCGGTGAGGCACAATAGGTTCCGGATCCCCAGACTCCAGGCGCCCAGGAGGTCACTTTGAATAGCGATCCGGTTCCGGTCGCGCCCGGTCATTTGGACCACCGGTTCCAGGCCTGCCGACCGCAGGTGCACGGCCGCAGCGATGCTGGAGAGCCGCACCACGGCGGTCTGGCAGTCGGTGATGTTGACTGCGTCCACGTAGCCCTTGAGGTAGGCGGCCTTTTCCAGCAGCTGGTCCGCGGCCGCTCCCTTCGGCGGGCCGACCTCGGCGGTCACCACGAATTGCCCGTCCCGGAGCAAGCGCGCGAAATTACTTGCGGCGTTCACCCACTCGCACCCCCCGAACTTCGCGGGCCGCCATTGCCGTTCGCCCAGTTCCGGGGACGCCGAATTTGGGCCAGCAGTTCAAACCGGCCCAGGGCGGACAATCGCTCCCAAACCAGGCTCCAGGCGCAGGGCACGTCATCTCCGACCTCGCAGCGGCTATCCTGGGACCCCCCGCACGGCCCGTTCAGGATGCCCTTGGCGCACCGGGCCCGGATGCAGATCCCCCCGGTCAGGTGCAGGATGCAGTCCCCGCACAGCCGGCATCTTTCCTCCCAAGTGCCCGGCGCCGCCAAACCACCCACAAAGCGGGTGTTCAACGCCGGAAAAACCGGTACTTGGGGAAAACGATCGGCCAGAAACTGCACCCCCACGCCGCAGCCCAGGGAAAGTACCGCCCCGGTCCGGCCCACCGCCGCAGCCAGCTCCTCGATGAATTCCGGCTCGCACTGCCGGGTAACACCGGCCACCTCGGTTTCCAGCGCCACGCCCCTGATCCGGAAATGAATCCGGAGCGCGGCCGCCAGTTCCTCGGCCTGCCGCACGCCGCCCACGCCGCAGATGGCCGTGCACCCCGCGCAAGCCGCCACCAGCAGGCGGGGAAAAGAGCTGACCATTTCCGCTACTTCGGCAAAGGACTTCGCTTCAGCCACGATCAACGCCGCTCACCCCGCTCTTCCCCCGCTGCCGCACCGGCGAAGGTGGCAACCCCCGGATCCGGGCCGCGAACTCGCCGGCGATTTCCCCGAACCTGGCCGCCATTGCCGCCGATACCTGGTACATCTCCAGCCTTTCGGCCTCCAGGCCGATGTGTTCCAGCGCCGCCCGCAGGGTCTGTACCCGCTCCCGGGCGCGCAGGTTTCCCGACTTGTAGCGACACTCGCCATCCAGGCAACCGGCAACGAACACCCCGTCGGCGCCCTCTTCGAAGGCGGACAGCACCACCGCGGGTTCCACGGCCCCGGTGCAGGGAATAGCCACGATGGTGATCTCCGGGTCGTAGGCCACCCGCAGCGACCCGGCTAGGTCAGCGGCGGCATAGGCGCAGTTACAGCAGCAGAAAGCAATTATCCTGGGATTCGGGTTCATCCGGCCACCTCCCGTAAACCGGCCCGCAGGAGCGCCAGGAGCTGCTCCTGGCGGTAACCGATCAGGTGGATGGCCCTGTTAGGACATTCTGCCACGCAGATCCCGCACCCCTGGCACTGCACCGGCTCGATCCGGGATGTGTTCCCCACGATGACCGGAACGTTAAACGGGCAGACCCGGACGCAGCGCAGACAGGCCGCGCACCTGTCTGGGCTGACCCGGGCGTACACCCCGCGGGCGCGCACCTCTCCCTTGCTCAGGACGGCCGCGCACCGGGTCGCCACCGCGCGCCCTTCCAGGAGGCTCTCAGACAGCGTTTTGGGCCCGGCGGCGTCGCCGCACATGAACACACCCGCGGCGGAGAAATCCACGGGCCGCAGGGTGGTGTGCGCCTCCAGGAAAAACCCGTCCCGGTCCGTGGGTACCTTGAACAGGTGCGCCAACGCCCGGCTGTCCCCGGAGGCCTCGGTGGCCGCGGCCAGGATCACTAGGTCAGCCGCGATCCGGATCGGACGTTTCAGTACCGGATCGGTTATCGCAACCGTCACCTGCTTTCCGGCGGGCGCCAGTGCCGGTTCCCCCCGGGGCTGGTAACGGATGAACACAATCCCACGGGACCGGGCACAGGTATATAGTTCTTCGTCGGCGCCGTAAACGACAAGATCCCGGAACAGCACATAAATGTTACGCTCGGGATCAACCTCTTTCATTTTTAGGGCCAGCTGCAGGCTGCGGCGGCAGCAGGTCCGGCTGCAGTAGGGTCGTTCCTTGCTGCGCGACCCGACGCACTGGATGAACACCACTGTGCCCGCGTCCGGGTCCGGCTGCCGCTCAGCCTTGGTGAGCGTGCACACCGCCGGGTGCTCCCCGTACAGGTAGCCATCCGGCCGTGCTTCCCGTGCTCCGGTGGCCAGCACCACCGTGCCGTGCCTTACGGTCTGCCCGCCCCGCAGGCGGGTGTGAAACTGCCCGACGTGACCGTCCACGGCCACCGGTTCATTGTCCGGGTAAAACCGGACCAGCGGGTGCTGTAATGTCTGTTCGGCCAGGGACCGGACCGATTGGGCGTCTGGCAGGCCGTCGCCCGGTCCCGGCCGGTAGCCGCCCCCCGCCTGCGCCTCTTTTTCGACCAGGTGCACTTCGAAACCCTGTTCAGCCAGCCCTAGGGCGGCGGCCAGCCCGGACGGACCGGCACCCACCACCAATGCCGCAGGCACCACCGGCACCGTAACGTCGATCACCGGTTCCAGCAGACGGGCCTTGGCCACCGCCATGGCCACCAGCTTGCACGCCTTGGCAGTTGCCACTCGGGCATTGGTATGCACCCAGGCACAGTGGTCGCGGATGTTGGCCATCTCGCACAGGTAGGCGTTGATCCCGGCTTCGCGAAGCACCTGCTGAAAAAGGGGTTTGTGGCTGCGCGGGCTGCAGGCTGCCACCACTAGGCGGTTCAGGCCGTATTCCCGGACCACGTCGCGGATCCGGCTCAGGCTGTCCTCGGAACAGGCGTGGGTCATTTCCAGGGCCAGCGCCACCCCGTCCAGCTTTTCCGCCGACCGGACCACCACCGGAACGCTCACCACCCCGGCGATGTTGGTCCCACACCGACAGACCACCACGCCCACCCGCGGCACTTCTTTCCGCACGTCCCGCCCGGGTGCCAGCGTCTCGCCGCGCTTCTCCGCACCCCGCGCACCGGCCAGCAGGGCGGCAGCCTCGGCCGCCGCGGCGCTGGATTCGATTACCGCCCCGGCGATATCCTTGGGACCCGCGAACGCCCCGGCCGCAAACACACCCGGCCGAACAGCGGCGGTGCCGCCCGGCGCCGCCGGGGTGCAGAAACCATGCCGGTCCGGTTTTAGTCCGAGCCGCCGCGCCAGTTCGACCGCCCCGGACGGAGGCTGTACTCCGACGGACAGCACCACCAGGTCGAAAACCCGGCGGCCCGCGCCCTGCTCGTCAGCGTAACGCAGTTCCAGTCCGCCGTCCTCAACTTGGCGCACCGAATCAACCCCGGCGCGCCACAAACACACGCCCGCCTGCTCAGCTCGCCGGCGGTACCGTTCAAAACCCTTGCCAAAGGTACGCATTTCCTGGTAGAAGATCACGGTCTCCAGCGGTCCCTCGGCCTGTTCCCGCGCCGTGACCGCCGCCTTGAGCGCCGCCATGCAGCAGACCGCCGAACAGTATTCTCGGCCAAGCGCCCGGTTACGGGAACCGACACACTGGATCCAGGCGATGCTCCGCGGCGCCCGGCCGTCCGAGGGGCGCGCCAGCCGGCCCCCGAAGGGTCCCCCGACGCTCAGAAGCCGTTCGAACTCCAGGCCGGTGACCACGTCGGAAAACCGGCCGTACCCCAGGTTTTCCAGGGGCGTAGGGTCAAACGGTTCGTAACCGGGACAGAGGATAACCGCCCCCACCTCGATCTCCCGGGTCCGCTCCGGTTCGTCGAGCGTCACCGCCCCCGCGGGGCAGGCCGCCACGCACAGGGTGCACTCAAGGCAGGCTCCCCGGTCAATGGCGAAGGCCCGGGGGTAAGCCTGAGGGTAGGGCTGGAAAATCGCCTTGCGGGTGCTGAAGCCCATGTTGAAGGCGTCTGGGATTTCAACCGGGCAGACGGCGGCACACTCGCCGCAGGCTTTGCACTGCTCCGGGTCAACACCCCGGGGGAGACGGCGCAATATCACCCGGAACCGGCCGGGCTCCCCGGCAACATCCTCCACCCGCGTGTTGGTGAGAATGGTGAGGTTTGGGTGCCGGGCGCACTCCGCCAGCCACGGCGAAAAAGAACACAGCGAACACTCGTTGGTTGGGAAAGTTCTGGACAGGAGGGGAACTTTGCCACCCAGGGCGAAAGCCTCGTCCACCAGGTAAACCCGGAACCCTCCCTCGGCAAGATCAAGAGCGGCCTGGATTCCCGCAACGCCGCCCCCGGCCACCAGGACCGCTCCCACTCGGTTGACTGCCAAACCTGCCTCACCCCGTGCCTTGGACTAACGCTTCTGGAAAGTTTTCAGGAAGGAATCGCAGTAAACCTCCCGGTTCAACAGGATGTTCGCGGTGGCGATCGCGTCTAGCAGGGCCGCGTCACCCACGTCGAGAATCGCCGCGTCGAGACCGGCGGCCATCGCCATCACTAGGTAGGTGCGGTTAATTAAGGAGCGCTCCCGTGCCCGCTGCGAGATATTGCTCAGCCCCACCACGGTCCGCGGCGGCGGTGAGGCCAGAAGCTTTACCTGCCGGATGGTTTCCAGCACCTCTATGGCGTGTTCCTGGGCTACGTTCACCGGCAGAATCAACGGGTCAATGAATAGGTCTTCCATCGGGATTCCGTGGGCGTCGGCATTGGCCACCAACTCCATCGCTAGGGTCAGGCGGTCGCCGGCATCCTTGGGTACGCCCCGCTCGTTCATGGCCAGCCCGATGATCGCCGCCCCGTATCGGACGGCCAGCGGGAAAAACTGGTCCATCCGCTCCTGGTCGGCGCTGGTGGAATTGATGATCGCCTTGCCTTGGTGCACCCGGAGCCCCGCCTCCATGGCGCCCGGGTTCACCGTATCGAGACAACACGGCAATCCGACCGCTTCCTGGGCGGTCCGCACCAGCCATTCCACGATCGCCGGCTGTTCCTCGGCCGCGACCGCTGGACCGGTGCTGATGTCCAGGTAGTGCGCCCCGGCCTGCGCCTGCCGTTTGGCCCATTCTGCGACGGGACCGGGTTCACGCTTTTCGATAGCTTCACGGATGTCCCGAAACATACCGTTGATTCTTTCGCCGATGAGGATCAAGCGGTTACCTCCTCAAAGAACTAAGAATTCAGGAGTTGGAATTCAAGTTTTGGAGATTAGTATACCTGTTGGCCCATGAGGGCGTCAATTTTTCTATTGAATCGGGTCAGGGATTCTGGGTGCCGAAATACGAAGATGGAACCGCCCGCCAGGGCCAGCGTGACGGCTGTCATCGCTTCCCAGAGCACTGCCCGCCGGGTCTGGTCCCCCCACTCTGGAACATCCTCGGCCTGGGCCTCCTTGATCTTCCAGGACTCCTCGCCCACTAGGCAGATCACCGGCTGAGCCAGCATCCGGTCGCCGGTCAGCGCCCCGAGCCGTTTTCGTTCGATGATCGAGTACGCGTATTCGATCCCGTAACCCAGCGGTCCAATGGACGGGTCCATGGCGATCCGTTCAGGCGGCAGGTTCATCTCGGTAATCAGGATGTTCAACTGTTTCGCCAGGTTGATGTCCAAGGGCGAAGTAGCCACCACGCTATGCCCGTAAGCCAGGCAGCCGGCCACCACGGCCTTGTAGTTATCCATCGTGGCCTGGCCAAGCAGACAGTTTTGCCCTTCCAGGGCCTCGGCCACCACCGGGAGGATCCGGGCATCCTTTTCCTCCACGCCGCAGCCCAGCACGATCAGGGGCACGCTCACCGCCCCGGCCACCGCGCGGGCGGTGGCGGCCACCGCCTCGGCCCCGGCATCCCCGCTTTCCGGGTGGGCGCCGGCCAGCCGGAGGGCCACCAGGTCGGCACCAACTTCCACACACCGGCACGCCCAGGCCACGGGGTCACCCAGCACCTCGGCAAACGGCGCCCGCAGTACCTCCGGCCAGTCGGACGGTTCCACGTCCTGCACTTCCAGTGCGGTTACCGGCCGTGCCGTCTTCCCCTCGAAGTGCATGAACGGCAGGGACGTATCACCCCCCACCCGAACGGTGTGGGGTTCGCGGCCCAGCATCATTTCGTATACCTTGCCCTTCCATCTTTCCCGTACGATTTCCACGGACATGCAGCATTTCTCCCCGTTACTCCGTTTTCCCGGACGCCGGCGCTGTTCCCGTGGCGCCTTTTACTCCCAAAACGGTCCGCTTAATAATCTCCCGCACGGCGGCGACCACCGGTGAGTCGTCCGGCAACTGCACCAGCGGCCTGCCCCGCAGGTCCCAGGACTCCACCGCCGGATCGTAAGGCAGCCAGCCGGCGACCTCCAAACCGGTCTCCCCGATTTCCGCTTCCAGTGCCCCAAGCGCCCCGTCCCGCACCCGGTTGACCACCAGGTAGGACCGCCCAATGCCCAAGTCAAGCCGTTCCGTCAGCCCGTGAATCCGGCCCGCCGAACGGACGCCGCGTACCGTGGCCTCGCTGACCACGAATAAGAGGTCCACCTGTCGGGTGGTCCGGCGGCTCAGGTGTTCCAAACCGGCCTCGTTGTCCATTACCAGGAACGGATAATCCCGCGCTTTTTGCTCGATGAACCCGCGCAGCAGGTTATTGACGTAACAGTAACACCCGGGTCCCTCGGGACCCCCCATTACCAGGAGATCAACATCCGGGCTCTCGGCCAGCGCCTGGTACATGCGGAAATTAAGGTACTCGGCCTTGGACATCCCCCCGGGCCGGGAGCGCCGGTCCTCGGCCAATTCGGCCAGGATGTCGGCGATTGTTTCCTCCACCGCCAAACCCAGGACCTCACCCAGGTTGGCGTTGGCGTCGGCGTCCACCGCCAGCACTGGCCCGCGCCCAGCGGCCACTAGTTCCCGGATCGCCAGGGCCGCGAAGGTGGTCTTGCCGCCGCCACCCTTGCCGGCCACCGCGATCTGGATTGTGTTCACTGTGCCCACTCCCCCTGCACCGACGGAAAAAGGTCCAGGTCGGTATGCGGAATAAACATGGCCGACATGAATTCGTCCATGAACCGTGTCTCGTCCCCCAATTCAAGGTAGGTGATCTTCCGGGCCGTCTCCCCGATCCCGGCCAGCCGGCGGCCCGAAAGCAGCGCCGCCCGCGCCCCCCGCAGGGAGGCGTTGCCCACGTAAGCGTAACGTTCCAGGGGCACGTCCGGCAGCATCCCGATGGCCACCGCGTCCCGCAGGGGCAGGAACCGCCCAAAACCGCCGGCGATCAGGATGCGGACAATCTGGTCCTGTTCCAGGCCCACGGCAGCCAGCATGCTTCGGATGCCGGCGTACACCGCCGCCTTGGCCCGCAAGAGGTTCTGAATGTCCGCCCCGGTCAGAACGACATCCTTACCGTGACCGGTTTCCCGTGCCCAGGCGAGCACAAACTCGGTCTCCGATTCGGTCCGTCGCAGTCGGGGCGTCTCCAGTTCCGCCGCGAAACGCCCCGCCCGGTCGACCACCCCGGCACGAACCAGGCCGGCCAGCGCGGCGATCAGTCCGGAACCGCAGATGCCGACCGGGCGTTCGCCCCCAATGGTACGGCAAATCACTTCGAACCCGCCCGGAGTAACGCCCAGCCACTCGATGGCCCCGTCGGTAGCCCGCATCCCGCAGCTGATCCCGCTGCCTTCGAAAGCCGGGCCGGCCGAACAAGAGCAGCCCACCAGCCAGTCCCCGTCGCCCAGGACCATCTCTCCGTTAGTGCCGACGTCTACGTACAGAACGATTTCGCCGCCCGCACCGCACCCGGAAGCGGTCACCCCCCCGGTGACGTCCCCGCCCAGGTAGCTGGCCACGCCCGGGAGCACGTGCACCGGCGCCCGGGGATGAATAACCAGTCCCAGTTCGCCCGCCCGGCACGGGGGCCAGAAATTGGCCGCCGGGGCGTAGGGCTCCAGCCGGATGAAGGCCGGGTCAACCCCCAGAAACAGGTGGCTCATGGTGGGGTTGCCCGCACAGACGGCCAGCCGGATTGCCTCCCGGTCGATCCGGTGCCGGCGCCGCAGGTCGTCGATCAGGGTGTTAACGGTATCCACCACCGCCTCCTGAAGTTGGCGCCGCCCCCCAGACCGTTCCCCGGCGTAGATGATCCGGGAAATCACGTCATCCCCATACGCGGCCTGCCGGTTGTAGGTGCCCAGCGCCCCCACCGTCCGGCCCTTTTCTAGATCGACCAGTTCCACGACCACCGTGGTGGTGCCCAGGTCAACGGCCACCCCGTACACCGGTACCCTCGCGTGACCCGCCTGCACCATCACGATCCCGGCCCCGGACCCAGCTTCGTCCAGTCCTAAATCAACCGTTACCGCCCAATTTTTTTCCCGCAGGGCGGCCGGCAGTTCCCGCAGAACATCAACATCGGCCCGGACCGCCATACCGGTAACGCGGGCCAATTCCGCCTGCAACCGGCCCCAGTCGTCCGGGGTCTCCCCCGGCTCCGGCGGGGCCAGGGAGACCCGTACCCGGCGCAACAACGGGTCAGCCGGTCCCGTCGTGGTCTCCGCACCGGCTTGGAGTATCCCGGCTTCCTCTTCTTCCGCCAGCACCTGGTGTTCCCGCAACCGGGAGGTCTCCGGGACCTCGATTACCGGGTCCCCCACCGGAAAAGAATGGCAGGCCCGCACCACGGCACCCGGCTCGGCAACGATGTCGCCACCCCGGTCCCGCACCGCGCCTTCGCGGAGCACCACCAGGCAACGGCCGCAGGTGCCGTCGCCCCCGCAGGCACCGCGCAGGGTGATGCCCGCCCGGGAAGCAACTTCCAGGATGGTTTCCGCTTCCCCGACCTCAATTTCCAGGTTATCCGGCAGGAAACGCAACCGCCGCCACCTCCCAATCCGGTTGCGACCGGTTACTGCAACCAATACTGTTTCAGGAAAGCCGGAATGAGCGAAGATTCACGCGGTCCTACCATGATTTCCCATCCAGTGATCTCCTGCAGCTTGCCGCTCATTACGGCCAGCCCGCCCGGGATGATCAGCCGGCGGTGGTTCACCCGGGCACCGATCCCCGAGTTCTCCAAAAAGGTTCCGACTTTTTCGGGGGTCAGCTTTCCGGCCGCCCAGGCGGTAAGCACCGACGTGCCGTCAGTGTCGACCGGCAGGATGAAGGCCGGCACCCGGGCGGCCTCGATATCGCCCATGACGCAGAAGTAGGTTAGGGAAAAATTCGTGGTTAGGAATACCGGCGCCTCCGGCCCGGGGTTACCGATCTCGTAGACCTTGGCCTCGATGGCAATGGGTTTCTGGGGGTCGGTGTATACGTTGAGCCGCCAGGTAATCAGGGGCAGGATCTCCGCCAGGTCGGCGGTGTCTAAGAGTACCACCGCGGCGTACTTCCCGACGTACACGGCCGCATCCAGCACGGCGTCCTCCCCGGTGGCCAGGCAGATGGTGGGGAACCCGAACGGGCGGAACCGCTTGTTAATGGCCAGCCGCCGAATCTGGGTCTGGTCGGCTAACACCCGGCCTGGCTCCCGGGCGCCGGAATCCAGTACCAGCTGCTTGTGGCCCAGCTTGAGCGCCCTTTCCGCCAGGACAGCCAGGTCGTTCAGGTCCCGGCCTCGCACCGCCAGGGCCAGCCCGTAGCGGCGGGCCAGGTCCACCATGGCTTCGCAATTCCCCCCGTCCGCGCCGTACAAAAGCGGTTTGCGGTCCCCGGCCACCTCCAGTGCCCGTCCGACGACCTCTGGGTCGCCGCACATCAGCACTAGGTTCAGCTCCGTGCGAACGCACGCCAGCCGCAAAGCATCGAGATAACGATCCGGGTCGGCGGAATCGTAACCCAGCGCTAGCAGGTCGATCTCGTGGATCTGCCCCAGGCGATCAAAAGACAGCCGGTTGACGGCATCGATGCGCGCCACCAGCTGTTCTTCGGCCAGCGCATCCGAAACCATGACGCCGAGGCCGGTGGGATAGACGAACCGCTTGTCGTGCCGGAAAAGCACGGTTTCGTTACCGATCTCCAGCGCCCGCGGGCCGGTGCCGATCCGCACCAGGGCGATTGGCGGTTCAGAGGCAGCGCTTAAGGCCTCCCGCGCTTCCTCGGATACGTGCGGGCAGGCGTCAAGCGTGGCCTTGCCGGCCGCCAGCTGCATGGCAAACGCCAGGCAGGTGGCCTGTCCGCATTCCTTGCAGTTGGTCTTGGGCAAGAGTTTGTAAATAGCCAGTCCGGTCAGTGCCAACGGCAACGAACTCCTTCTGCAATGTTAGAATAACGGATCCAGGGTGAGCGCCGGGTGCGCTTTCTTCTCCAGGAAGACCAGGATGTCCTCGGGCTCCGCCCCCACGTTCTCGTCGGCGATCCGGTCCACGAAGTCGCGGCCCAAACCCTCTTCCTCGGCCCGCTTTTCCAGGACCGGCCGCATCTGGTCCTTGAAGGCGGACGGCATCCAGACAATCCGCGCCAAGCCGCCGTCAGCACGGATGAACTTGCGGGACCCCAGGTAAGCCTTGCCGATGCCCATGAACCCGGGGGTCTGCACCCCACCGCCGATACTGCCGGCCAGGGTGGAAAAGGTCATTCCGGCCGGGGTCATTCCGGGGTATTCCCGGTTGACGACGAGGAAACCGTTGCACTCGGGGACCACGCCCACGATCGCTTCGAAGCAGCCGCACGAGGTCAGGGGGTACTCCATGATCGTATAAAATTTTACCCGTTCAATGGTACCCCGCGAGTGGGTACGGATGAACTCGTTGCACGCGGCCCACTCCCCGCCCGCCGCGTCCAGGACCTCTCCCTTGGGCACGGGTTGGTTGCAGCCGTGCGGGTCGATCTCGTAGGCGGCCCGGGCGTCCAGCCAGCTGACCGAACCGCAGAGCCCCACCCGCTCCGGCAACACTATGCAAACGTGGGTCGGCGCGAACGACTGGCACAGCGTGCACGAATAAAAGGTGTCCACCGTTTCGTCACGAAGTGCGGCCAACCGGGCGTCACGCCCAGCGTAGTACTCCCGGGCCATATTCCGCAGCGTCAGCACCTGCTCCTCTTCCGTATAAAGGCGCACCTGCACGCGGTCCACAATGTTGGCGAACTCGGATTTTAGTTTAGCATACAGGATTTCTCCCAGGTGCCGCAACCGGAATCCCTGTCTATAGGCATCCTTGCTGATGCGTACCCAGTTCACGTCCCGCTGGCCGATGTGCCACACCCCGTGGGCGTAATTGATGAAGTGGTGCAGGTGCCGTTCCAGCACCGGTTCGAAGTCAGGCTCCATCTTCCGGCCGTAAACGTCCACCACGATTCCCAGGGGCATCGCGCCGCCGGTTTCGACGGCGTCGACGTCCGGTCCGGACAGGGTGATCTTCCCGTCCTCCACTTGGTCGGCGTTCGCGGTGCGGACCAGTTCAAAACCCGGCGTCTTCTGCCCACCGAACTGGACGTGCATGTCCCCGTGCCGGACGGTCTCGCCCTCGAACGCGGGACCAAAGGCCACCGGCACCGGGACCTTCTCCACGGTAATCTTCAACCCGCGCACCTCGCAGGCGCGGCCCACTAGCCGGTCATGGGGCACGTTCGCTACCACGTGCTCGTAGGTGCAGATGCCGCTGGGCAGGATCTCCGGGATGTCCGTGTCCGCGATCACCGGAAACCCGAAGTTGATCGCCCCGACCGCGTGGGCGCATTTTTCGTCGTCCACCGTACCAAGCGCTAGCACGAAGGCGAATACGCGGTTTTTAGTGTAGTCCAGCAGCCGGCGGTAATCCCCCGGGGTTATCCCGCCGAAGGACAATGCCACCCGTACCGCGAACCCGAGTGCAAACACGGTGGCGGTCGTATCCCGGCCGAAAGGCACCAGCCGGGTGTCCCAGCCCAGCTGTACCCCTTCGGCCGCCAACTGCTCGGCCATGCTGCGGCCATCGGCGGATGCGGACATGAACACGTACAGGTTTTTCTCCTGGCATTCCCGGGCAATCCGGAACGCGACTTTGCTCGACGGCGCCGCGCCCACGCAGGCCGCGAACCCGGGCGCCGAACCGTCGACGAACTCTAGGCCCCGGCAGCGTAGAACCGCGTCGTCAGCGGCCCCGAGCCAAAGCTTGTCCGGCACCGGCGCGCACTCTTCCCGGTAGGCGCCGGGATCAGCCAGGTACCTCAGGGCCTCAATGGTTTCGCCGGCAAACAGCGTGGCCATCCCCGCGTCCAGTGCCGGTCCCAGGTAGGGCAACCAGACCCGCTCATCGGGCACCGGCGGCAAGAGTTCCCGGGCAAACGCCAGCACTGCCTCCAGATCGCCCAGCTTTTCCACCTGTGTCCCGGTCACCCCGTAAATCACGGGCAGATAGTACCCGGTGTTCGGAAAGCCCACCCGCCGGTCCGGACCATATTGCTCCAAGGCCTGTCGGAGCTGTTCCCCGGCCCGGGCCACCACCCCGTGGGCGCCCCTGATGGCCGCCGCGGCGATCAACCTAGACATCCAAACGCCTCCTCATTTCCATGTCGTACAGCACCCGTTCCCGCTGGCCTTCGATCCCCAGCGCCCGCCGTTTGGCATCGATGCGTTCCAGGACCTTGCGGGCCATGGCCTGCGGATCGGGCTCGTAAAACCAGGCCGCCCCGTAATCCCGCTCCAGCCCCGCAAGCATATGGTCGGTAAATTTGTGGCTGTCCACCCCCGGGAAATACACCCCCAGACCCACCGGTATGCCGCTTCCGACGAAATACTGGCCGATAGTGACGGCCTTCTCGCTCATCCACTCTGGCGCACAACTGACCACCGGCAGGTCGGACAAGTCCTCCCCGAGTCCGCCCTCCCGGACCATTTGCGCCGCCACCTTGAGAATGCGGCTGTTGTCCACGCAGGAACCGCAATGTAACACCGGTGGGATCCCCAAGGCGACGCAGACCTCCCGCAACCCCGGTCCGGCCGTAGCCGCCGCTGCGGGCAACAGAAGTCCTTCCCGAGCACAGGCGATGGCCGCGCACCCGGTAACCAGCACCAGCACGTCGTTGGCGATCAGCTCCCGCACCAGCACCCCGTGGTTTTTGCCGGCCCCGGCCCGCGGATTTATGCAGCCAACCACCGCGGTCACCCCTCGGACCCAGCCGTTAATGATGTTCTCGTTCAGTACCCGGACGGAGCCGCGGAACCGGCCCCCCAAGACGTAGCCGATACTTTCGTATCCGAACCCGGCCACCACATCCACCGCCTTCGCCGGGATATTCACCGTCCGGCGGCGGGGAAAGTTGTCCACGGCCAGCTTGACCAATCCCCGCGCCGCGTCCAGGGCGGTCGCCGGCGAAAACTCCGCGTGGTGCACTCCTTTGATCCGGGCCTTTTCCGAGGTGGTCACCAGGTGGGTGTGGAAGCAGGCGGCCATCGCCACCAGACCCTGCATCACGCACTGAATGTCCACCAGCATCAGTTCCACCGCCCCGGTGGTCAACGCGAACTCCTGCTGCAGGAAATGGCCGGCGACCGGCACCCCGTGGTGCATCAACAGTTCGTCGGCAGTGCAGCGCATCTCCACGACGTTGATCCCGGACGCGCCCATCTGCCCCGCCCGCGCCACCAGTTCCGGTTCCCGGGCCGCCCGGACCAGCGCCTCCGGCAGGAGCGGCTCGTGGCCGTGCACCACGATATTCACCTGGTCCGCTTTCAGCACGCCCAGGTCTACCCGGGAGCGTACCGGGTACGGGGTGCCGAACAGCACGTCCTGCACCTCGGCGGCAATCATGGAACCGCCCCAGCCGTCCGCCAGGGCCGTCCGCGTGCCCTGGGCGACCAAGCTGGACGTATCCTGGTCGACCCCCATGTGGGTGCGGTGCAGCGTTTCGACCACCTCCCGGTCGATCCCGCGGGGCACCGCCCGCAAGCGTCGCCAGCGTTCCAAGCGCTTCGCCGGCGCGAGGGCGGCGAAGACCAGCTCGCCGTCCTGACGGCCGAACTCGTTCAGCAGGCGCGCCCCGACTTCGGCGGCCAACTCCCCGAGACTCTTATCGGCATCAGCCAATCCCAGGGTCCCCGCCAGCCGGCGTAACTTTTCCCCGTCCCGGATCTCCAACCCGGGCGCCTCTCCCCGGGCGACGGCGCAAAGGGCCTGCGTCACCTCCCGGGCGTGGTCGGAATGCGCCGCAACGCCCACGGCGATCATCCGGCAGACATTCCGGGCGGCGATGGTATCCGGCGTCGCCCCGCAAACTCCGACCTTCGTACCCTTTCCGGATTCCACCACCCGGCAGGGTCCCATGGCGCAGGCCCGGCAGCAAGTGCCGTTGGTCCCCAGGGGACAGGGTCCGGTTTCCCACGCCCGGTTCAGGACGGTGTGGCGCTTGCCTTCCACTCCTCCACCCGGCCCGGTCCGCTCCGGGCCAGCGGTTTTCTTGGAATCGTTCATTGTTTCAACTCCTAAACCTCCTGGCTCTTTTTAATTCGCCTCCGGTCGCCAATAACCTTCCGCCGGCCGTTAGCCCACCGGTCCAGGACCCCGCTCGAAAAACGGTGGAAATAATAAAGCCCCTTTCGGAGACCGCCCTGACTTTAGAACATCAGGAACCGCTTCCTGAGCACCCGGTATTGTACCAGGTACCCCAGGCCAAAAACAATCACCAGCACGCCGATCAGATATTTCAGAAAGGAAATCGTCGTTTCCAGCCGGGCAATTTCCTCGTCTCGCTCCCGGATCGCCCTGGTGATATCGGCCTCCTTGTCCACCAGTTCCTGCTTTTCTTCGTGGACCAGTTGCTGCTCCTCCCGGAGTTGGTGGATCAGTCGGATGGACTCGGCCTGGGCCTTGCTCAGTTCGGTGATCCGCTGCTCCATTAGATAGAAGCCGTTTTCCAGCGAGCCGGGCTCAAAAGCGTTCCACAGCACCAAACCGTCGGGCGCCGGGATCTCCACGTTGAGGATGTAGGCCAGCGTGGGCGCAATATCCACCAGGGCGGCGGGCGGCAACACCGCTCCACCCTTGAACTGAATTCCCTTGATGACCAACGGAGGCTGCCCGTCGGTCCCGGTGATAACCACCAGGGTCTGGTCATAAACGCCCTGCCGGTGCAGGAAGTGCAGCACGCGGCCGACCAAATTGTCGGCGTTGCTGACAGCCCGGTAGTACTCCTGGCTGTTCCGGCCGGATTCATCCAGGGCCTTTCGGGCGTCGGCGAAGACCAGCACGTTCAGATACGGTTTCTTGGTTTCCATTTCCTTAATCGCTGCCTCGACCATTTTATCGTCACCCCTGATTTTCAGATGACTATCGGCGTTCGCGGCCAGGCCGTCCAGGCGTCCGGAAGCATCATAGAAACCACTGGTCAGCTTGTTTTTCTTGATCACCTCGAAAAGCGTGGGCTGTTTGAGCTTGTCGCCCGCCTGCAGAAACTGGTGGGCGGCCGGCTCGGTCCCCGTTAGGATCGAAGCAGCGGCAGTTTCCAGCCTGTATGGCCAGACCGGGGAGCAAACGTTGATCCGAACGCCGGAGGAGGCCACGCCGTTGATGTTCGGGGCCTGCGCTTTTTGCAGGGCGTCCGCCTGCAAGCCGTCAATCACGATCAGCACAATCTGCTGCGTATAGCGGGGTTCCTGGGACTTGGGCTCCTGGGAGCCGGATTGCTGAGCCAAAGCCCCAACAGGAAGGACGAAAAATGACACGCAAACAGCCACCAGCACCGCTAATCTGCGGGAAAAAAGCATGGGACCAACCTCCCCCGCGTGGGTTGATACAATACTATACTCGGGAAGTGGTCCCCAATATGCCAGTTATCAGGCAGAAGGGGTTGTTTCATCGGTTTGCCCCGGCCGGCGCGTTTCCTCCGCGGACAGCGGCGGCAGGTTCAGATGTTCCTCGATGCGTTTCAGGCGCTCCTCCGCCTGGTTCCCAACCTGTACATCTTCCACGGACAGCGGTGGCAGGTTGAGGTGTTTCTCGATCCGTTTCAGGCGGGCTTCGATTCTGGAAAGGTCCCGCCTGTTCACCAACCCCAGTTCTTCGCGCAATAGTGACATCTCGCGGCGCACCGTCTTTTGCAGCGCCATCCGTTCCTGTTCTCCGCGGCGGATCAACTCGCTCACGAACGTCTTGGCCTCGGCCTGGTCGACCTCGCCCTTCTCCGTGAGTTCTTTGATCATCATTTCGGCCCGTTCCCTGGTCAGCGAAAGCGCCCCGATACCCATGAGCATCATTCTCCTGACCGCTGTGCTCAGCATATTCAACCACCCCCTTACCAGTTGATAGTCTACGCTTAAAGTATATCACAAAGACGGTAAACCCAGTCAGGCTTGATTAAGCGTTTCCAGGGGTTCTTCGGGATCAGGAACGGTTAAGGAACCCTCATTAAATTTGGGAATCACTTTAATTTAGATTCGTTACCTTATTGTTATCGGAACTTGGATATCACAGGCCAGTTGACGCCAAGGCTCCCGATCCTTGACCTCCAGCACATTTGCGTGCTACAATTGTCTTGCTTTGAACGTATGAATACGGGATGTGGCGCAGCTTGGTCAGCGCGCCTGCCTTGGGAGCAGGAGGTCGGGAGTTCAAATCTCCCCATCCCGACCAAAGTTAAAACTCATGTTCACCATGCAAAACAAGTGCTATCAGGCCCTTCGGGGTCTGGTTTTTATTCAAATGGTTGTTGTTTAACGGTATTTCATAGCTTTCCCAATACAAAGGTAAAGTGGGTTCGAAAAAATGATCGCCTCCCTGAAAGATCCGATAAGCGGCCTTACCCATTTGGCCGGTGCGTTGCTGTCTGTCGTTGCCCTGGTACTGTTGATTTATTTTGCAGTTCATTACGGTACGGCCTGGCACGTGGTTGCTTTCGCCATTTTCGGGGCAAGCTTGATTCTGCTCTACACGGCAAGTTCGCTATACCACCTTCTCCTGCTCTCGGAGCGCGGCACCAAAATCCTCCGGCGCCTGGACCACATTATGATTTTTCTCCTGATCGCCGGAACCTACACCCCTATCTGTTTGATTCCGCTGCGTGGGGGCTGGGGCTATAGCCTCCTGGTTTCAGTCTGGGTGCTGGCCGTTGCCGGCGTGGCATTAAAACTTTTGTGGTTACAGGCACCGCGATGGCTCTCGACCGGAATCTACCTGCTTATGGGCTGGCTGATCGTAATCGCTTTTTGGCCTTTGATCCAGACCGTGCCGCCCGGAGGGGTGGCCTGGATGGTCACCGGCGGCCTTTTTTACACTGCCGGTGCCGCCATCTACGGCCTGAAACGCCCGAACATCTTACCCGGTGTATTCGGGTTTCACGAAATATTTCACCTCTTGGTGATGGCGGGAAGTTTCAGTCATTTCTGGCTCATGTTGCGCTACATTCTCTACACTACTCCGAAAATCTAGAGTTCCGCTTTTCATCCTAAGTGGCGCCGCCCGCGGCATGGTTGTTGTCTAACTGATCTTCCGACAACCTGGACGGCAACCCGGGCGCAATGGCTTCGCCCAGCTACTTCCTTACTCTTCAATTTCCCTGATCAGCTTTACGTTGACCCACCGCCGACCAACGGTTTTTCTTTCGAAGCTCCGTGAACGCCTAGAAAATACCAGTTTAGTTTTCGGACGCCGGCGGATCCGGGGCCGGATAGCATTCCCAGCCGAACCGGAAGCCTTTCTTGAAGTGGTACAACGCCAGTTGGAGGGAGGACAATTAACTTGAACAAAATAGTCAAAAATAAATAAGGAGTTCCAACAAAAAGAAACTCCTTTTGGTGGGCCATCAGGGACTCGAACCCCGAACCTGACGATTAAGAGTCGCCTGCTCTAGCCAATTGAGCTAATGGCCCACGTTACTATGGTGGAGGGAGCTGGATTCGAACCAGCGAAGGCTGCGCCAGCAGATTTACAGTCTGCCCCCTTTGGCCACTCGGGTATCCCTCCGTATATTGTTGCCGAGTCACATTTTAACACGCCGAAGAACGGGTGTCAATAAGACCGAACCGGAAATCATGTTGCACTCCGGGTTGCCTGGTGACCACGGAACCGTGCCCGGACGGATAACACGTAACTCATCGGACACACTAAAAACCGCACGCTAAAGGGTACTTTAAGCTTTTTGGAAGCTGCAGGTTGATGTCATGGGTTTAGACACGATCAATTCGCTTCACCAATTGGCGCGGTTGTACGGGGTGCAGACATCGTATCGTGATTTTTCCGGCCGTCGCCAACAGGCCAAGCCGGAGGCGCTGCTGGCGGTACTCGGAGCACTGGGGGCGCCGGTGGCCCGCCCCGCCGACGTTCCGGACGCGCTGCGGGAACGGCGGCAGGCGGAGTGGCGACGTGCCTGTGAGCCGGTGGCTGTGGGGTGGGCCGGGGAACACGTCTACCTCAGGTTGCGATTGCCTATGGGGCGGGGGGACGGAACAGTCGCCTGTCGGCTGGAGTTGGAGGGCGGGGAAGTGCGAACCTGGTCCTTTGACCTGGACCACCTGCCGGTGCTCCGGACGGCCACGGTGGAGGGCGTGAATTGCGAGGTCCGGCAGTTCATCCTGTCCCCGGGATTGCCGTGGGGTTATCACCGGCTGACACTGGGCCTGTCGGCCGGCGTGTGGGAGACTCTGGTGATCATTGCCCCGCGGCACGCTTACGTTCCCACCCTGGAAACGGGTGGCCGGAGCTGGGGAGTTTTTCTTCCGCTTTACGCGCTCCATTCCGGGCGGAGCTGGGGCGCCGGCGACCTCGGCGACCTGGAGGCCTTGCTGCGCTGGGTCCAGGGGATGGGGGGCGGCCTGGTGGGCACCCTGCCGTTGCTGGCCGCCTTTCTGGACGAGCCCTTCGACCCGAGTCCTTACGCACCGGTCAGCCGTCTGTTCTGGAACGAGTTTTATCTGGACGCGGCCCGGATTCCGGAACTGGAAGGGTGTCCGGCGGCCCGGGAGCTGTTGGATTCCCCGGGTTTCCGGGAGGAAATCGCCTTGCTGCGGGCCGCACCGCTGGTGGATTACCGTCGGGGAATGGCGTTGAAACGCCGGTTCCTCGAACACCTGGCGCGTTACTTTTTCGCCAAAGAATCTTGGCGCCGGACGGCCTTGTTGCGGTGGGCCGCGGCGCACCCGGCGGCACGGGATTACGCCCGGTTCCGGGCCGCGGTGGAGCGACAGCGCACCGGCTGGTCGACCTGGCCGGACCGAATGCGGGACGGTGTTCTCCAGCCCGGGGACTACGACCCGGAGGCGGAACGTTATCACCTGTATACACAGTGGCTGATCCACGAACAGTTTGAGGTTCTTTCGGCCCAGGCGCGTCGGCATGGGCCGGGTCTTTACCTGGACTTGCCGCTCGGGGTGCACCGTGACGGGTACGACACCTGGCGCGAGCGCGCTGCTTTCGCCTTAGGCGTCAGCGGCGGCGCGCCGCCGGATCCGTTTTTCGATCAGGGGCAGGACTGGAGGTTCCCACCCCTGCATCCGGAGCGGCTGCGGGAGCAAGGTTACCGCTACTACATCGCCTGCCTGCGCCACCACCTCCGGCACGCCGGCAGTCTGCGCATCGACCACGTGATGGGCTTGCACCGGTTCTTCTGGGTGCCCGCGGGGATGGCGGCGCGGGACGGGGTTTACGTGCGTTACCGCGCCGCAGAGTTCTACGCCATTCTGGCCCTGGAGTCTCACCGGTACCGCACGCTGATCATCGGTGAGGATCTGGGCACGGTGCCGGGCTATGTCCGGCGGGCCATGGCCCGGCACAAGGTCCACCGGATGTACATCCTACCCTTCGAGTACACCACGGGTTCCCGCCGGGCGTTGCGCCCCGTGCCTGCGGACGCGCTGGCCAGCTTGAACACGCACGATATGCCGCCCTTCGCCGCCTTCTGGTCTGGGAAAGACGTCGTGGACCGGCTGACCCTGCGCCTTTTCCTGCACTGCCAGGGCTGGCCGGAGGTACCCCCGGATGATGCGGGGACTGTCCTGCGGGCCTGCCTGGCGAACCTAGCTGCCAGCCGCGCCCGGGTGGTCCTAGTCAACCTGGAGGACCTGTGGTTGGAGACGAAACCCCAGAACGTGCCAGGCACGGGGGCGAAACGCCCGAACTGGCAACGCAAGGCGCGTTACGCCTTTGAAGAGTTCATCCAGCTGCCGGAGGTGCTGGAGACACTGCGGGAGATCAATGCTTTGCGCAGGGGGCGGACCGGATGATTGAGCAGTTGAGTCTGGGTGCCGTTTACCTGGGGGAGGGCCGTTGCGCTTTCCGCGTGTGGGCGCCGCGAGCCAGAAACGTTGCGGTGCACCTAGACGCCCCGCGGGAGCAGGTGATTCCGCTGGCGCGGGGCAAGCGGGGTCACCACCACGGGGTGGCGGCCGGGGTGGAGCCGGGCAGCCTTTACTTCTACCGGCTGGACGGGCGGGAAGAGCGGCCTGATCCCGCTTCCCGGTACCAGCCGCAGGGCGTCCACGGCCCGTCGCAGGTGGTCGACCCA
Source organism: Candidatus Desulfopertinax cowenii (assembly GCA_001899445.1). GTDB lineage: Bacteria > Bacillota > Desulfotomaculia > Desulfotomaculales > Desulforudaceae > Desulfopertinax > Desulfopertinax cowenii. Next base: position 263,911 of record MPOA01000006.1, read on the forward strand.
CGCGCCTTTGCCTGGTCGGACCACTGCTGGTTCGGCCCGCACCACCGGGACTTGGTGCTGTATGAACTCCACGTGGGAACCTTTACGCCCGAAGGAACTTTTGAGGCGGTGATCCCTCACCTGGATGAACTGCGTAAACTGGGCGTCACCGCCATCGAACTGATGCCGGTCGCTCAGTTCCCGGGCAGCCGGAACTGGGGTTACGACGGCGTCTATCCCTTCGCGGTGCAGAATTCCTACGGCGGCCCGGAGGGCTTGCGGCGGCTGGTGGACGCCTGCCACGCACGGGGGCTGGCGGTGATTCTGGACGTGGTCTACAACCACCTGGGACCGGAGGGGAACTACCTCGAAGACTTCGCGCCCTACTTCACGGACCGTTACCGCACCCCGTGGGGCGCGGCGCTGAACTTCGACGGGCCCGACAGCGATGAGGTGCGCCGTTTCTTCATTGAAAACGCACTTTACTGGCTAACGGATTTCCATATAGACGGTTTCCGGCTGGATGCCATTCACGCCATTATGGACCAGGCGGCACAACCCTTCCTGGCAGAGCTGACCGCCGCGGTGCACCAACGGGCAGAACGGTTGGGCTACCGAGTGCTGGTAATCGCCGAGAGTGACCTGAACGATGCCCGGGTGATCCGGCCGCGGGCGGCGGGGGGCTACGGCTTCGACGCCCAGTGGGCCGACGACTTCCACCATGCCCTGCACGCCCTGTTAACGGGGGAACGGAACGGCTACTACCGGGACTTCGGCACGTTGCAACACCTGGCCCGGGCCTTCCGGAACGGGTACGTGTACACCGGGCAGTACTCCGCCTACCGCCGGCGGCGCCACGGCAACATGCCGCACCAGTGCGCCGGACACCGGTTCGTGGTCTTCGCGCAGAATCACGACCAGGTGGGAAACCGGGCGGGGGGTGACCGGCTAAGCACGCTGACCTCCTTCTCTGGACTGAAGCTGGCAGCCTGCGCGGTGATGTGCTCACCGTTCGTGCCCCTGCTGTTTATGGGCGAGGAATACGGGGAGACGGCACCCTTCCAGTACTTCACCAGCCACTCGGATCGGGAACTTGTGGAGGCGGTCCGGAAAAGGCGCCGGGAGGAGTTCGCCGCCTTCAGCTGGGACGAGGTACCCGACCCCCAAGACGAGACGACCTTTCTCCGGTCCCGGCTCCAACACGACCTGCGCCGCCAGGGGCGCCACCGTGCACTTTACGAGCTTTACCGCGAGCTGATCCGCCTGCGCCGGGAACTGCCGGCTCTGGCGGAACTGAACCGGGAGAATGTGGAAGTCGGCGTTTACGAGCGGGAACGAGTGTTGTCCGTCCGCCGCTGGTGCGGCAACGACGAGGTGTGGATCATCTTTTCCTTTGGCACCACCGGGGTAACCGTCACTTTGCCCGTGCCGCCAGGGCGCTGGCGCAAGCTCCTGGATACCGCGGAAGCCCGGTGGCTGGGAGAAGGCAGCCCGGTCCCGCTGGAACTGGAATCCGCGGGGGAGGCCCGGATCACCTTGCCCCCCGAGACCTGCCTGTTGTTCGCCCGGATGGAGGAGGAGTAGTTTGATGCAGCGTTACATCTGCATCCACGGTCACTTTTACCAGCCGCCGCGGGAAAACCCGTGGCTGGAGGATATCGAACTCCAGGATTCGGCCTATCCGTACCACAATTGGAACGAGCGGATCACCGACGAGTGCTACGCCCCGAACAGTGCTTCGCGGATCCTGGACGGCGAGGGTCGGATCATGAAGATTGTCAACAACTACGCCAAGATCAGCTTTGACTTCGGCCCTACGCTGCTTTCCTGGATGGAGACCAAAGCACCAGACACTTACCAGGCGATCATCCAGGCCGACAAGGAAAGCCAGCAGCACTTTTCCGGTCACGGTTCGGCCATGGCCCTCGTGTACAGCCACATGATCATGCCCCTGGCCAACCGGCGCGACAAGCACACCCAGGTGATCTGGGGAATCCAGGATTTCGAGTACCGTTTCGGCCGGCGGCCGGAGGGAATGTTTTTACCGGAGACCGCGGTAGACCTCGAAACACTTCAAGTCCTGGCCGAACACGGCATCCGCTTCACCCTCCTAGCCCCGCACCAGGCCCGGCGGATGCGCAAGCTGGGTAGCAAGCACTGGCGGGAGGTGGAATCCAGAGGCGTTGATCCGTCCATGCCCTACCGGTTGCACCTGCCCGACTCGGACCGGACGATCGACATCTTTTTTTACGATGGTCCCATCTCGCGAGCCATCGCCTTCGAAGAGCTGCTCGCTAACGGGGAACACCTGGTCCAGCGGTTGCTGGGCGGTTTTGACGACGCGCGCAGCTGGCCCCAGCTCGTCCACATCGCCACCGACGGCGAGACCTACGGTCACCACCACCGGCACGGGGATATGGCGCTGGCCTATGCCCTGCACCACATCGAGGCCAATAACCTGGCGCGGCTTACCAACTACGGGGAATACCTGGAAAAACACCCGCCCACCCACGAAGTGGAGATTATTGAAAACTCTTCCTGGAGCTGCGCCCACGGGGTAGAACGGTGGCGTAACAACTGCGGCTGCAACTCCGGCATGCACCCGGGGTGGCACCAGGAGTGGCGGGCGCCGCTGCGGGACGCCCTGGACTGGCTCCGAGACACGCTGGCCCTCCGGTACGAGGAACACGCCCGCCGTTTCCTCCGGGATCCCTGGGAAGCACGGAACGGGTATATTGCGGTGGTCCTGAACCGCTCGCCGGAGAACGTCGAACGGTTTCTGCAGGCTCATGCCGTGCGCAAGATTTTGCCGCCGGAGGAACAGGTCACGGCCCTGAAACTGCTCGAACTGCAGCGGCACGCCATGTTGATGTATACCAGTTGCGGCTGGTTCTTTGACGACATCTCGGGGATCGAAACCACACAGGTAATCCAGTACGCCGGCCGGGTGATCCAGCTCGCCGAGGAACTATTCAACAGCAAACTGGAGCCCCAGTTTCTCGAGCGGCTGGCACGGGCGAAGAGCAACGTTCCTGAACACCGGAACGGCGCCCACGTGTACGAGAAGTTCGTCAAGCCGGCGGTGGTGGATCTGCCCAAGGTAGGCGCCCATTACGCCATCACTTCGCTGTTCGACCGGTACGAAGACCAGTCGTGCATCTACTGCTACACCGTCGACCAGGAGGACCGCCGGGACACGATAACGGGGAAGGCCAAGCTGGCGGTCGGGCGGGCACGGTTCACCTCATTGATCACGCGGGAGTCGGAGACCCTGAGCTACGGGGCGCTGTACTTCGGCTACCACAACCTGAACGGCGGTGTCCGGGTGTACCGCGGGGAGGAAGCCTACCAGGAAATGGTGAAGGGGGTGACGGCGGCCTTTGAGCGCGCCGACCTTCCCGAGGTGATCCGGCTGCTGGACCAGTACTTCTCCGGCATGACCTACTCCCTGCGCGAACTCTTCCGGGACAAGCAGCGGGAGATCCTGGAACTGATTCTCGAATCCACGCTTTCGGAGGTAGAGACGGACTGTCACCGGTTCTATGAACGTCACGTTTCCTTAATGCGGTTTCTAAAACACCTGGGCATTCCCCAGCCCAAGACCCTCCACACCGCCGCCGAGTTCGTGCTGAACACCCGTCTGCGCCAGGCTTTTCTGGAGGAGGTGCCGGACCTCGAACGCATCACCGCCCTGCTGCACGAAGCCGAAACGCTTGGTGTTCAACTCCACGGCAACGAACTCAGGTACGCGCTGGAACGAACCCTGGAACGGATGGCGGAACGGCTGGCGGACAGCCCCGCGGATCTGATGCTGCTCCAGAACCTGGACGCGATGATCGGTACTACCCGTTCCCTGCCGTTTGAGGTGGATCTCTGGAAGGTGCAAAATATCTACTACAAGCTTTTGAATACCGTTTACCCGATTCTCCGGGGCGATGCCACGCAGGGGGACGAGAGTAGCCGGGTATGGGTCAACCATTTTGACTCCCTGGGCGAAAAACTGCGGATGCGAAGGGGCACCTGAGATGATGTATCCGGAACGCATTCCGGCGGCCACCTACCGGCTCCAGTTCAACCAGCAGTTCCGCCTGGCCGACGCCCGGGCATTGGTGCCGTACCTCCATGCGCTGGGCATCACCGACCTTTACGCTTCGCCCCTGCTCCAGGCCCGGCGGGACAGCGCCCACGGTTACGACGTCACCGATCCCACGCGGCTGAACCCGGCGTTAGGGGACGAGGAGGAATTCGCCGCGCTGGCCAAAGAACTGCAGGAGCACGGGATGGGGCTGGTGCTGGACATCGTGCCCAACCACATGGCTGCCAGCGGCGAGAACCCGTGGTGGCGGGATGTGCTCCGGCACGGCCCGGAGTCGCCGTACGCGGGTTACTTCGACATCGACTGGCAGCCGGCCCGTTCGGGCTTAGCCGGTAAAGTGGTACTCCCGATTCTTGGCGACCGTTACGGCCGGGTGCTGGAAAACCGGGAACTGACTCTGGCGCTGACCGAGGACGGTTTTGTGCTTCGCTACCGCGAACGGACTTTGCCGGTCAACCCCCGCTCCCACGGCCGGATCTTGGCCCACCGGCTGGATGCCGCCGCCGCGGCCCTCGGGCCGGAACACCCGGTGCTGCTGCAGTTCGTGGACCTGGCCAACTTGGCCGGCCGCCTTCCCGGCCGCCCGACGGCGGCCTTCCGGCAGGTTACGGAAAGGCTGTGGCAGCTGTATAACAGTTACCCGGAAGCAAAATCGCTTATTGATGAAAACCTGCAAATTTGGAACGGCCGCCGGGGCGACCCCCGCAGTTTTGACCGCCTGGACGGATTGCTGACCGAACAGTGCTACCGGCTCACCTTCTGGCGGGCGGCAAACCAGGAACTCAACTACCGGCGGTTTTTTGACCTCAGCGACCTGGTGTCGGTGCGGGTGGAGGATGAAGAGGTGTTTTCCGCCACCCACGGGCGTATCCTGCGGCTGGCCAAAGCAGGCTGGATCACCGGGCTGCGCATCGACCACATCGACGGCCTGCACGACCCGGAATCCTACCTGCGCCGGCTCCAGGGCCGGCTTTCCAGGGCTGAAGGGCGTAACGGCTTTTACGTGGTGGTGGAAAAGATCCTGGGTGGGAATGAGGAACTACCCGACTGGCCGTGCCACGGCACGACGGGCTACGATTTTATGAACCTGGTGAACGGGCTGTTCGTGGACGGGCGCGCGGAAAAAGAGTTGGAAGAGATATACGCCCGGCTAGGGGGCACCGAGACCGACTTCGCCGCGGTGGTTGAGTCCCACAAACGGCGGATGGCTAGGGAACTGTTCGCGGGGGAGATGCGCGCCCTTGCTCGGCGGCTGGGCCGACTGGCGGAGCGGGACCGCCACGGGCGCGACCTGACCCTGAACGAACTGGAAGCGGCCTTGGTGGAGGTAACCGTGTGCCTGCCCGTGTACCGGACCTACACCCGCGACTTCCGGATAGCCGCCCGGGACCGGCAATACATCGAGGGCGCCGTCGCCACCGCCCGGCGGCGGCAGTCTGAACGGGGCCCGGCCCTGGAGTTTTTGCGCCGGGTGCTGTTACTGGAGTTTCCGGCTAACCTGCCCGCGGCGGACCGGGAAAGCTGGCTCTCGTTCGTCATGCGCTGGCAGCAGTTCACCGGGCCGATCATGGCCAAGGGTTTCGAGGATACCGCCCTGTATGTCTACAACCGGCTGGTTTCCCTCAATGAGGTGGGGGGCGAGCCCCGGCACATGGGGGTACCGGTGGCGGAATTCCACCAGCGCAACCGGGCCAAGCGGGAAAGCTGGCCCCACTCCTTGAACGCCACGTCCACCCACGACAATAAGCGCAGCGAGGACGTGCGCACGCGGATCGACGTCCTCTCGGAGATCCCGGCGCTGTGGGGGGAGCGGCTGGACCGGTGGCGCCGCTGGAACCGTCCTCGGAAACCGGTGGTGCACGGCCAGCCCGTTCCGGACGACAACACCGAACTGTTACTCTATCAGACCCTGGTCGGGGCCTGGCCGTTGCGGGAAGGAGAAGTACCCGCCTTCCGAGAACGACTGCAAAACTACGTGGTCAAGGCGGCCCGGGAGGCCAAGGTCCACACCAGCTGGCTTGACACCGACACCAACTACGAGAACGCCTTGGTGGAGTTCGTGGCCGCGATCCTGGAACCCGGGGCCGAAAACCGGTTCCTGCCGGACTTCGTGCGGTTTCAGCAGCCGATTTCTTTCTACGGGGCGCTGAACTCCCTGGCGCAGGTCCTGCTGAAGATCGCCGCGCCGGGGGTGCCCGACTTCTACCAGGGGACGGAGCTCTGGGACTTCAGCCTCGTTGACCCGGACAACCGGCGTCCGGTGGATTTCCAGACGCGGGCGGCGCTGCTGGCGGCGCTGCAAGAGCGGGAAAAGAAAGACCGCCCGGCGCTGCTGCAGGAAATGCTCACCGGCTGGAAAGACGGCCGGGTGAAGCTGTACCTGACTTACAAAGCACTGCACTTCCGCCGCGCCCACCAGGAGTTGTTCGTGGCCGGGGAGTACATACCCCTGGAAGCCACCGGGCGCGGGGAAGAACACGTCTGCGCCTTCGCGCGGCGCCTGGGTGGCGTCTGGGCGCTGGTGGCGGTTCCCCGGCTACCCGTGCGGCTCCTGGAAGCCGCCCGGCCGCCGGCGGAAAAGGAGACCCGGGCCGAAGCGCTGCGGATCGGGTTCCCCCTGGGTGAAGAGGTCTGGGATAATAGCGTCTTGCTCCTGCCCGGACACGCCCCGGGCCGCTGGCGCAACGTCCTGACCGGGGAGGCAGCGACCGCTGCGGCAGGGGACAAGCGCCTGCCGCTTGCCGGGGTATTTGGCCAGTTTCCGGTTACGCTGCTGGCGGGAGAGTCTTGAGCCTGTTCAACTGGACTTTGACACCGCTCACCATAAGAATCCTTAAAAATCAAGGGTTTGCGGGCGCGAAAAAGTGACGTACCACTACATTTTGCCATTCTCTGGATGATTGGTTTGTGTTAACAGCGCCACCCGCGGCGGCGGTTGGATACCCAAAGCGCGAAACGCTTCATAGGCCTTACCCTCCAACCCGTTACGACAGAGGTAGGCCTGGTTATCAAAGGTGAGTTCCACCGCTCGCAGTTGTTGTAGGTCCTGGATGAGGGATGTGTACTCGACTTCGCTTTCTGCTAATTTGAGACTGCGCTGCAGTGCCGATTCCAGAACCAGTGCCAGGAAACAGACCATCACATGCGCCCGCACCCGCCGGTCTTTCCAGTGGTAGACCGGCCGGAGGTCGAGGGTGGACTTGAGTTCCCGGAAGGCACGCTCCACCCGCCACAGTTCCTTGTATGCTTCGGCGGCCTCGGCCGCGGAGAGGGCGGCGTTGATGCGCAAGATGTACTTGCCATCGTAACGCGCCTCCTCCTCCAGCACCTTGCGGTTAATGCTGGCCGCACCATTTAGATCCAGGTAGCGCCGGTATCCACGGTGGCCGATGAGCGCTTTGGGTCCATCAGCCTTAAGCTTGGCTTCCAGTCTGGCGACCATGTCTTCGCGGGCCAGGCGGTCGCGTTCCGCCTCGGCCGGATTGTAACAGACGACGTAGCGATCGATGTCGTGCCAAACTTCCTTGACCCGGAGGTTCTCTTTCACGACCTTGTACCGGCCGCCGGTCTTCAAGACGGCGTTCACGGCCTTGCTCCGGCGCATCTTTACGCCGACGATGTATTCGATCTGGGCGAACTCCAGTTCGTCCAGCAGGGCCGGACTAACCATGCCGCGGTCGCCGACAAAGATCACCCGCCGCAACTGGAAGCGCTCCCGGACATCCTTGATGGCGGCCCTGAAAGTATTGATGTCGGCGGTGTTGCCGGGAAACACGTGGTGGGCCACCGGGATGCCCTCGCGGGTCATCAAGAGGCCCACGACGATCTGGACGCGATCCGAACGCTGATCCTTGGAATGACCGTGGGTACCCAGTCCTTCCGGACCCCGGCCTTCGAAGTAGGTGGAGGTGGTATCCCAAAAGACCATGTCCAGTTCTATATTGAAAAGGTTTCTGGTTTCAGCAAACAAAGCGTTTTCAATGGTTTCCTTGTGATCGATTAGAAAGTCCAGTGCCCGGTAGAAGTGCTGCAGTTCAAGGTCGGCGAAAGCAGGCCGCTGGATGCTCTTGACCCACCGGTGGACCGCCCGCTTCGAGAGCGGGTCACAGATGCGGTTCAAGACCATCGCGTAGACCGCTTCATCCAGCCGGCTGTTGCTTTCGGTCTGGTTTAGAAGGTGCTTTAATAGACGAGCTAAGCCCAGTTTGGTCCAGAGGTGTCCGAAGATCAGTTCGGTGCCCCATTCCCGGGCCGACTGGACCAGAAAGTCGGCCGCCTGGGCTTGGATCCAGCGCTTTTTCGAAAACTTGGCCAGGCCTTCGATGAGTCGGTCCAGCTTTTGCTCCTGGAACTCTTCCAGCCGACCCAGATTGGCCACCGTCTTCTGGCGCACCTTACCGTTTTCGCGTACGCTTTCGACGATCAGCAGGTAACTGCGCTGGGAGCCGTCCTTGTTGGTGAAGGTCTTAACTCTTGGATACATAGCACGATTATTATACCATATACATTACAGAAAGAAAAGACATAAACTGGTAGCCGTAGCACTACATTTGCGCATTTTTCAAAGAACAACTCTTGATTTTACTGGGTTTGTGGAAGCGAAAGGGCGTTTTGCTGTCAAACTTCCATTCAAACGGAGAAACAAAGCGTGACTTCGTAGACAGATGTCGCCTTTCGGACTTCGGCCTAGCGCAGAAAATCACCGGAATCAAGAATAAGGTTTGTCGGCATGCCAGGCTGATGACACAAATCGTGTAATATATACTTGACATTTTGTAAAATATATATTACACTTGCCATGTATATTTACATAATATCTTATAAAAGGTGGGAGGGGGCTTGAAAAATCATGTTAAGTCAGCACGTATAGAACGCAACCTGACACAGCAACAGTTGGCTGATTATGTGGGAGTTACCCGACAAACTATCAATTTAATTGAAAAAGGCAAATATAACCCATCTTTAAAATTATGTTTAGCCATTTGTCATTCCCTTAATAAAACGTTAAATGATTTATTTTGGAGAGAGGTGAATGAATAATGGGAAAATACATTAAAGATGAACGGATAATTCAAGAGGCAAACAAGCAAAACAATATTGGATTCACTATTTTGTACTTTGGAATTCTTTTAGATTTGCTATATAGGCAGTTTATCCTCCAAGAGCCAATTTCAAAATTATGGAGCTTAGCGTTGTTATTTTTTGGCGTAAGTTTATATATAGCAATTAGTCGTGTAAGCTCCGGCCTCCTTGCTTATAAGGATAATAAAAAAATAATAAAACAAATTTTGCCCTCATCTATTATAGCTGCCATTATATATACAGTTATTGTGAATAGGTGGTGGTTTGGAAATGACTCCCCGATTGAACTTGCAATAGAAGGAATTATCTTTTTTACTGGTTTTTTGGGAATTAATTTCTTTATGCACTACATTTCTAACAAAAAGAATGATGCCATGTTTAAAGATGATTAATAACGGGATCTTGATCAGCTCAAGGCCGTCCGCCTGATGGTGAACAGCAAGGAGTTCATCGTCGCACCGAACTCAAGGGTGAAGTCTACCGGACCTTCAAGGGCCGTAGGCCTTAGAGTGCCATCCCAGGTAGTCGAGTTGTGATCACCCCCCAGAGAAAATGTGGTGGTACGCCTCGTGGTCGTGTCCGGGAAGCCTTGTGCCACGGGAATTCCAAGTATTCGGGTCTTCCGGCCTCGACCGGCAGTTACCGTGAGTACCTTGGGAATGCCGAAAAGCTCCTCCAGGATGCACGGTATGCTCAGGTCCAGCTCGGGCTGGGAAGCTTCCCGGGACGTATATCTATCCATTTTGGATAGCGTTTGGATAGCGGACGACCCCTAACCCGGAAAGCTTCGTAGTTACTAGATTCTTGTTTCCAAAACGGGTCAAATGTACCTAAAGAACCTGAAATCCTAGCAAGTGGGATGCCGGGTGTATAAAAACCTGGCGTATCATGTCAGGTTTAATTGTAATTTTTAATTGTAATCGAACCGTGCCTCAGCCAACCTTGGCTTCGATCCGCAGTCTGTCCGCGATCATGGCGATGAATTCCGAGTTGGTCGGTTTTCCGCGCTCCAGGTTGATGGTATATCCAAAGAACTTGTTCATCATCTCCACGTTGCCCCGGTCCCAGGCCAGTTCAATGGCGTGACGAATGGCCCGTTCGACCCGGCTGGGCGTGGTGTTGTACTTCTGGGCGATCATCGGATAAAGCTCCTTGGTAACCGCTCCCAACAAACTGATCTCGTCGATCACCATCAAGATCGCGTCGCGCAGATAATGGTAACCCTTAATATGCGCCGGAACCCCCATCTCGTGGATGATGTTCGTAACGGCCACGTCCAGGTTCTTTTCCTTGACCGCGGCTACATAAGGGGGTTTTACGCTCACCCCGTCCGCCAACTGCCGAATCCGGGTAGCCAGCACCGAAAAATCAAACGGTTTGAGGATGTAGTAATCCGCGCCCAACTCGACCACTCTCTGGGCAATGTTCTGCTGCCCAAACGCGGTCAGCATGATGATTTTCGGCCGGTGCCCGGTTGGGCTCGCTGCCAGCTTTTCCAGTACCCCGATGCCATCCAGGTGTGGCATTATGATATCTAGCACCACCACGTCCGGCCTGGCTTGTTCTATGTAGTCGACGGCCTCCGCACCATTGTGGGCAGCCCCAATTACTTCAAAATCATCTCGTTGTTGAAAAAAATCCTTCAGGGTTTCGCAAAACTCCCGGTTATCATCAGCAATTAGAATACTGATCGTCTCTCTAGCCATGTATGCGCCCGCCCCCCCAACTAAAATTCGTTCGGTATCGGACCTGATAGTGAGTTCGACGAGCAGGTAAAAATATCCTTCCAGAGATAAAAGTTTTTCCAGGATACTTGAATTTTGCAATAATACTTAGTCACGAAAAGCAATGTCGTCCTAATTTAAGTCAATGGGATACTATGGTCCTTTATGCTGCTCTTAACTGGCCTGGCGCCATTCGTCCATTAATCCATCCGCCGGCTCCAGCAAGCCACACTCCCGGAGCATCCATTCCACCGGTACGCCGTAGCCCCGCTTCGGGTTGTTAATAAACACATGCGTAACGGCCCCGACCAGGCGTCCCTCCTGCAGAATCGGGCTCCCGCTCATTCCCTGGATAATGCCACCGGCCTGTTCAAGCAGCCGTTCGTCGGTGATCCTGATTACTAGACCCTTCCCGTCCCCAACAGCTTTTGGCCGGATTTCCTCAATCAGCAGCGCAAACCGTTCGATCTCCTGCCCGTGGAGCACGGTTAGCATTTCCGCCGGACCCGTACGGATATGATGCAGCAGGGCAACCGGAACCGGCGAGTCGAAATGGGGGTTGACCAGTTCTCCGTCCAAGGTCCCGAAAATCCCGTAGATCGTGTTCCGGTCAATCGAACCGGTGAGCAGATCACGGTCCGAAAAGATACCCAGTTTTTCCCCCGGCCGGCCCCGCGTTCCCGGGCGGATCCTCTGGATTTTGGCTTCGACGATGCTGCCATCGGTCAATTCCAGGCTCCGAGAAGTCTGGACGTCGGAGATAACGTGTCCAAGGGCGCCGTAAGACCGGGTTTGGGGTTCGTAAAAAGTCAGAGTGCCCACACCCGCCGTGCTGTCCCGGACCAGCAGTCCCACCCGGTACCGGCCGGTCTTTTCACAAAAACCGGGGGTTATGCGCACCCGGAACTCACGTCCGTCCCGCTTTACCCGCACCTCCAGCTTTTCGCCGGCGCCGCCGACCTCATTAATTATTTCTCGGACATCCGCTTCATTAAGTACCTGGTGGCCGTTAATAGCTAGGATGATGTCTCCCTCTCGGATGCCGGCCTGGCGCGCCGGGCTGAATTCCTGATCTCGGATCCGGATGGGAGCTTCACCCACCACCAGTACCCCTTCCGAGTGCAGCAGCACCCCGATTGATTGCCCGCCCGGCACCACCTTCACTTCGGGAATCGCGGTCACCGTCATGTGCCGAAGGGGAATCAGTCCGAAAAGCTTCAGGCTGACGAAATAGTCCCCGGCCTGCTGCACCACCGGCAATTGGTCAGGATGCAACGCCTCGGCAAATTCTGGACGGTAAACCTGCCATTGCAACGCTGAAATCAGGGTGGTCGGCAAATGAAATGAAGGTGCCAACGGTTCTCCCACCAGCACGTGGCGGTGAGTAGGTAAACCAAAAAAACTACGTGAAAAAGGAGTAAAGCAACCCAAAATGAGCAAAATAGCAAAAAAAATAAAGAAAACCTGGTGAATTCTCTTTCTGGCCGACCGTGGCACTCCGATTCCCCCTTTCTTGGGACTCAGAATGCCCCGGCCAAAAAGCATTTATAGCAGGAAAATGTGATCACCAGGCGTCAGCGCTTGTGGGGCAGCACCTGGAAAGTTTGACTTAATGACAAAATTACTCTATCACCCCGGCCCGGCTTGGCACTCGGCCAGCAGCTTTTTAAACTCTGATTCCCGCAATATTTTCACTCCCAGATTGATCGCTTTGTCGTATTTCTGTCCCGGGTCTCGGCCCACAACCACGTAGTCGGTCTTACGACTCACGCTGGAAACGACGTGGCCGCCCAGGTTCTTAATGATTTTGCCGGCCTCCTGCCGGGTAAACTCCTCCAGGGTACCGGTGAGGACGAAGCTCTTGCCGGCCAACGGCCCCGCCGTACGGACAGCGGACGCTCTTGCCACGGTGTTGACGCCGGCAGCGGCCAGCTTTTTCACCACCCGGCGGTTTTGGTCGCGGCTAAAAAAGTTCAAAACACTATCGGCGATCTTGGGTCCGATTTCCGGCACCGCCTCCAGCTCCTCCCGGCTGGCGGCCATCAACCGGTCCAGGGAACCGAAGCGCTCGGCCAGCAGTTGCGCCGCCCGTTCACCCACGTGCCGGATCCCCAGCGCCGTGATCAGCCGCGCTAGGGAATTCTGCCTGCTCGCTTGAATCGCGGCCAACAGGTTTTCGGCGGACTTCGGACCAATCCGTTCCAGGCCTAGCAAATCATCCCGCGTCAGCGTGTACAGGTCGGCCGGGTCCGCTACCAGGCCGCGGTCCAGAAGCTGCTGAATCACGGCTGGCCCCAGGCCGCGAATATCCATGGCCCCGCGGGAAACAAAATGCAGCAGGTTCTCCCGGAGCCGGGCCGGACAGGCCACGTTGTGGCAGTACACCCCGGCCTCCCCCGCCGCACGCACCACGCGGGAGCCGCACTCCGGACAGTTTTCGGGCATGGTGAATTCCCGCTCCCGGCCGCAGCGCAACTCAGGCCTGGACCGCAGGACCTCGGGGATGATGTCACCGGCCTTGTGAATCACTACCCGGTCACCGATCCGGATATTCTTTTCGCGGATCAGGTCCTCGTTGTGCAGGGACGCCCGGATCACCGTCGTCCCGGCCAGCCGCACCGGCTTGAAGATGGCGGTGGGGGTCAGCACCCCGGTCCGCCCGACCCGGATGATGATGTCCTCCACCGTCGTTTCGGCCTGTTCGGCAGGGTACTTAAAGGCCACCGCCCAGCGCGGGCTTTTCAGCGTCGCACCCAGCCGTTCCTGCTGGTCGAGCCGGTCCACTTTGATTACCAGACCGTCAATGACATAGGGCAGCTCAAACCGCCTGTCTCGCCATTCTTCTAGGTACTCCAGGATTTCCTTCAGCGACGTGCACGTCCGGAGGTGGGGATTGACCTTTAAGCCCGCCTCCCGGAGCCAGGCCAGGGCCTCACTGTGCCGGCCGAAGCTCAGCCGGTCCGCGTAGCCCACGCCGTATACCCACATGTCCAGGTGACGCTCGGCGGTAACCCGGGGATCAAGTTGCCGCAGGGAGCCGGCGGCCGCGTTGCGCGGGTTGGCGAAAAGCGGCTGGCCGGCCTCTTCCCGCCGCTCGTTTAGGCTGGCGAAGGCCTGCTTGGCCATGTAAACCTCGCCCCGCACCTCTAGCGTTGCGGGCGCCGGGCAGCGCAGACGCAGGGGCATAGAACGCAGGGTACGCAGGTTGGGCGTGACATCCTCGCCGGTCTCCCCATCGCCCCGGGTGGCGCCCCGGACAAACCGGCCGTCCTGGTAGGTCAGCGAAACGGCCACGCCGTCGAACTTCAGCTCGACCAGGTATTCCACCGGCTCCCCGGGCAGCGCCGCCCGCACCCGCCGGTCGAAATCCCGTAGGTCAGACTCCGTGAAAGCGTTAGCCAAACTGAGCATCGGTGCCCGGTGCCGCACCGCGGGCAGGTCTTCCCGCGGCCGCCCGCCGACGCGCTGGGTTGGGGAATCGGGCGTCACCAGTTCTGGATAGGTCGATTCCAACTTGGTCAGCGCCCGCACCAACTCGTCGTACTCGGCGTCCTCGATTTCGGGATCGTCCAGCACGTAGTAGCGGTAATCGTGATATTCGATCTGGCGGCGCAGTTCCTCCGCCCGCGCCCGCGCCTCATCCAGCATCATTCTGAAGCACCTCCCAAACTAGTGAATAGCAAGTCACGCCGGTTTAGCGGATTGCGATTGAAATTTGCACCGCTTCAGCCGGCTGCCGTTACCATCGCCACGCAAGGACTTAAGTTTTACAAACGGTCTCCTTAGGCCTGCACGTCCTGTTAACGGGGAAACGGGGCGGTCCCGGCAAGCAACTGGGCTACCCAGCGAATGAGCAACGCGGCCGGGATGAACAGCACCTGCGCCAGCAGGGTACCCAGAAACCGGGTCACGGCCAGCCACATCACCATCAGCTTCACGTCCCGCTCGCTCCGCTCGCCCCGCAACGCCTGGTCAGTGATCCGCGCCGCGGTCGGGTCGACAATGGTGGCCACCAGCACGGTGGCGAAGCCGTTGACGATGGCCGAGAGCAGTACCGCCGTAGACCGGTACTGGGGAAACAGCGCCCCGGCGTACAGCGCCGAGAGTACCCCGGTCGTGTAAATCCCGGTGACAATCACGTTCGCAACCAGGAAGCCCTTCGGGATGGGGAGACGCTCCCGAGTCGCGCTCCGGATGGTCGCCGCCCGGGGCAGATGCACCCCCGCCAGACTGCGCCAGACCTTCCGGGGCGAGAACACGGCCATGGCCACCAGGCGCGGAACCGAGCCCACCTCGTCAAACACTATGATCGCCCGGGAAAACAACTGCACGAACACCGGGATTAAAAGCGCCCCGATAACCGTTCCAAACGTGGCCGCCAGGATTACCAGCCGGAGGTCGTCGGCCAGGATCTCCAGTTGCGCCTGGTAGAAGGCGGATTGCACCGGGTCGTCCACCTCCTCCGGATGCACTGCCCCGCCCAGGCTAAGGTTGATCGCCCGTTCCACAATCGTGGATAAAAGCGGCGCCTGGATCATGTGCGCCGTACTGGACACCAAAAAAATGACGTTGAAAAGCGATATCGCCGTGGCCAGGCGCCGGGTCTGAATGCCGGACAGCCGCACCCCGTAGATCAGGGTGTTGATCAAGTGGATCAGGGCCGTCAGCGCGGCCACCACGAGTAAACGGGTCATCTTATCCTAGTTTGCCCCTTCCAGGCGCGTGGAAAACCTTCCCAACTTGGCCGCGCACCAATTCCAGGGGCGCGTAACGCACCAGCAGGGTCTTGATGCCCCGTTCCGGGAAAGCCACCTTCACTTGAGCGTCCGGGCCGCTGCCGTTGGTCTGCACCACTATGCCTTCGCCCCACTGTTTGTGCCACACCCGGTCACCCGACCGGAAGGCGAGCGGGGCGGCCCCGGGATTCTCCGGCGCCGGGGACGGGGCCGGATCCGCTTCCGGGTCAGCGTCCGCGAACAGTTCCGGCGGAATCTCCGCCAGAAACCGGGACGGCGCGCTGTAATACACGTTCCCGTAGAGCAGGCGCCGTTCGGCACAGGTCAGGAACAGCTGCTCCCGCGCCCGGGTGATTCCCACGTAGCAGAGCCGCCGCTCTTCTTCCATCTGGGCCGGCTCCGAAAAAGCACGGGCGTGGGGAAACACGCCTTCCTCCATCCCGGTGAGAAACACCACCGGAAACTCCAGGCCCTTGGCAGTGTGCAGGGTCATCAGCGCCACTTGCGCCGACTCCACGTCAAACCGGTCCAGGTCGGTGTACAGCGCCAGCTCGCCCAGAAACTCCTCCAGGGTGCCGCCCCGCCGCTGGTCAAATTCCCGGGTCACCGACAGCAACTCGTTTAGGTTTTCAATGCGGGTGCGGGCCTCCTCCCCCCGTTCGGCCTCCAGGGCCGCCAGGTAACCGCTCTCTTCTAGCACCTGCCGTGTCAGCTCGGTCACTCCGGTTTCCCTGTTCCGCCAAGCGGCCAGATTGTCGCCCAGTTGCCGCATCGCCCGCCGCACCTGGACTTTAAGTCCGGGGATCCGGTCGGCCTCCCGCAAAGCGTCCGCGGGCCGGAGGGCGTTTGCCGCCACGTAGGCGAAGAACTTCTGGAGCGAGGCTTTCCCGACCCCGCGCCGGGGCACGTTGATGATCCGGGTCAGCGCTAGGCGATCGGCCGGGTTGACGATGAGCTTCAGGTAGGCCAGGATATCCTTAATCTCCTGCCGGTCGTAGAACCGCAGGCCCCCAACAATGGAGTACGGGATGCCGTTTTTGAGCAGCATATCCTCCAGCACCCGGGACTGCGCGTGCGTGCGGTAAAAAACCGCGAAATCCCGGTAGGCGCGTCCCGCGGAGATAAGCCGCCGGATCTGACCGGCCACGAACCGGGCCTCGGCCGTCTCGTCTTCGGCCTGATAAAGAACCGGTTTCCGGCCCTCGCCCTTTGCCGTCCAGAGCCGCTTCTCCCGGCGGTGCCGGTTGTGCCGGATTACGTGGTTGGCGGCCTCCAGTATTTTCCCTGTGGACCGGTAATTCTCCTCCAATTTGATGACCCGGGCGTCCGGGTAATCGCGCTCGAAGTTCAGAATGTTCTGGATGTCCGCGCCGCGCCAGCCGTAGATGCCCTGATCCGGATCCCCGACCACCGTCAGGTTCCGGTGTTTCTCGGCCAGCAAGTTCACCAGCACGTACTGGGCGTGGTTGGTGTCCTGGTACTCGTCCACCAGCACGTGCCGGAAGCGCCGGCGATAGTGTTCCAGGAGTGAGGGTGATTCCCGGAACAGGCGCACCGCACACACCAGGAGGTCGTCGAAATCCAGGGCGTTGTTCCGCTCCAGCCGCGCCTGGTAAGCGGCGTATACCCGGGCGACCAACTCCTGGTGCCGATCGCAAACCGCCGCAGCGTACTCCGCCGGGCCAACCAGCGTGTTTTTCTGCCAGGAAATCTCCGCCGAAAAAAGAGCGGGCGGGTACTTCTTCGGGTCCAGATTCAGTTCTTTCAAACAGTCCTTGAGCACCGTCTGCTGGTCGCCCTCGTCGTAAATCACGAAGTTCCGGTTGTAGCCAAGTTTGTCGATTTCCCGGCGCAGAATGCGCAGACAGGCCGCATGAAAGGTCATCACCCAAAGGTCCCCGACCTCCCGCGGCACCAGCCGGGCGACGCGTTCTTTCATCTCCCGGGCGGCCCGGTTGGTAAAGGTGATGGCCAGAATGCGGTGGGCCTCGATTCCACGGACCTGCAACAGGTAGGCGATCCGGCAGGTCAGCACTCGGGTCTTGCCGCTGCCGGCCCCGGCCAGGACCAGCAGCGGTCCGCCCAGATGGCACACGGCCTCGGCCTGGGCCGGATTGAGTTCGTCGAGAAACTCCAATGTCAATGCCTCCCATACTTACTGCGTCTGTCCTATTATAACTCAAATTTGAAAGCGTCGGGCCAATTTCGGGCCTTTCAAACCCGCAAACCTGTGGCCTTCGTCTAGGCTAACCAACGCCCAAGGCGCAGGTGAACGCCGAGACCGGCATCATCCTGGCCGCGGACCTTTTCAACCAGGCTACGGATGCCCCCTTGTTGCCCGCCCATATTTAACAAGGTCGAGGAGAACACCGGGCACACACCCGAAGAGGTCTGAAGCAGATGCCGAAAGAAATCTTGCTACGGAACCTGATGTGGCGTAAGTTCCAAACCAAACACGGCCGGGAGCGTTACAAGCTGCGACAGATTCCCGTGGAGCTGATATTTGACTTGGCATCATTGGAGGAGAGCAATTCTAACACAGGCTACTAGACGGCAAATTAAAAAACCGCGGGGCTTGTTGCTCCGCGGTCTATTTTCTCCGGGACTGCAACTCCCGGAGCACGTCGTCGAGGTGCACGTTTTTCTCGGCCAGCAGGACTAAGACGTGGTAAAACAGATCGGCTACCTCGTGGATCACTTCCTGCCGCTGGTTGTTCTTGGCGCCTACGATCACCTCGGTGGTCTCTTCCCCCACCTTCTTCAAAATCTTATCCAGTCCCTTGTCAAAAAGATAGGTGGTGTAAGTACCCGCCGGACGCTTTTCTTTTCGGTCCTGGATCAACGAGTACAGCATTTCTAGCACGCCACAGGTGGTTTGGAATTCTTCCTCGGTCAGCACGCGCTTCCGGCTCTGCTTCGGGACCGTCGGAACATCCTTGACCGCCCCTGGGCCGTAAACTCGGTCCGGGTCAAAGGCCAACTCCCCCACCACCGCCACGCCGCCGCCGACCGGGTCGATTCGGTAATGAAAGCAGGTGCGGTAGCCCTCGTGGCAGGCCGCGCCGACCTGGTTAATCCTGATCAGCAAGGTGTCGGCGTCGCAGTCGTGGTAAACTTCGTCCACCTGCTGCACGTGCCCGGAAGTCTCCCCCTTGTGCCACAGTTTCCGCCGGCTACGGCTCCAGAACCAGGTCTCGCCGGTGGTCAGGGTTTTCTCGACGGCCTCCCGGTTCATCCAGGCCACCATCAGCACCTCGTGGGTGTGGGTGTCCTGAATGATGGCCGGAATTAGCCCGTCCTTGTCAAACTTCAACTTCTTCACGTTGAAACCCACTACAAACTACCTCCCAGGGTCTTGGAACCCACTTACCAACTGATCAATAAACGGCCCAGTCCATGCACCACCCATGTTTTAAATATCAACCCAGCGCCGGGCGCGGCTCCCCGGCACTACAGGCGCACCGGAATCCCCCGGACCGCCAGGTATTCCTTTACCTCCCGGATGGAATACTCGCCGAAGTGGAAAATCGAGGCGGCCAGGGCCGCGTCCGCACCGCCTTCGGTCAGACCCGCGGCGATGTGCTCCAGGGTACCCACTCCGCCGGAGGCAATAACCGGAATCCGCACGGCGTCCGCCACCGCCCTGGTCAGCGGAATGTCGTATCCGTCTTTCGTACCGTCACGGTCCATGCTGGTGAGCAGGATCTCACCGGCTCCCAGGGTTTCTACCTGCCGGGCCCAGTCCAGCGCATCAATCCCGGTCGACGTGCGCCCGCCATTGATGTAGACCTCCCACCTTTCCGGCCCGGTCTGCCTGGCGTCAATGGCCACTACGATACACTGGGTGCCGAACTTTCCGGCGGCTTCGGCAACCAGGTCCGGGTTTTTAACGGCCGCGGTGTTGATGGACACCTTGTCGGCACCGGCCTGCAGGATCAACCGGATATCATCCACCGTCCGGATCCCGCCCCCCACGGCGAACGGGATGAACACCTTTTCGGCCGTCCGGCGGACCATGTCGAGTACGATGTCCCGCCCCTCGGCCGAAGCCGTGATATCCAGGAACACCACCTCGTCGGCGCCTTCCCGGTCGTACGCGGCGGCCAGTTCCACCGGGTCGCCCGCGTCCCGCAGGTTCACGAAGTTCACGCCCTTCACTACCCGCCCGTTATTCACGTCCAGGCACGGAATGATTCTCTTGGCCAACATTATCCCTCTCCTTCCGCCACGCGCAAGGCTTCGGCCAAGGTGAACGCCCCGGCATACAGTGCTTTGCCGATGATTACGCCGTCCACGCCCAAGTCTTCCAGCTGTTTCAGGGCGTGAACGTCCTCCAGCCGGGAAACCCCTCCCGAAGCGATGACTTTAAGTTCGGTGTGGGTGGCGAAACGCCTGATTGCTTCCAGGTTAGGTCCCTCCAGGGTCCCGTCCCGCCTTACGTCGGTAAAAACGATCCGCCGCACGCCGTAGCGAACCAGATCCTCAAGAAAAGCTAGCCCGTCCCGGGGGATTGTCTTCTCCCACCCGCTCACGCATACCTGCCCGTCCCGGCAGTCAACACCCACCACAATCCGTTCCCCGAAGGCCGCCGTGGCCGCCCTCAAAAAGGAAGGATCGGCCACGGCACCGGTGCCCAGGATCACCCGCGCAATCCCCTGGTCCAGGTAGTACCTCACCGTCTCCAGATTGCGGATCCCACCGCCCACCTGTACCGGAACCCCCACGTTTTGCACGATCTCCAGGACGATTCGGTCGTTTCGCGGCCGGCCCGAGAACGCCCCGTCCAGGTCCACCACGTGCAGCCAACGGGCGCCCTGCTTCTCCCAGCCCCGCGCTACGGCCACCGGGTCGGAGCTGTACACCGTTTCCTGGTCCGCCCGCCCTTGGAAAAGCCGGACACAGCGGCCCTCCCGCAGGTCGATGGCCGGAATGATCAGCATTGTTTCACCATCCCCCCGAAATTCCGGAGCACCTGTAAGCCCAAGAGGCTGCTCTTTTCCGGATGAAACTGGATCCCGAACACGTTTTCGCGCCCCACCGCGGACGCGAACCGCACTCCGTAGTCGGTCTCCCCCAGCACGATTGCCGCTTCCGTCGGAGCGATGTAGAAGGAATGGACGAAATAGAAACGGGCCCCGTCCGCGATACCCGCGAACAGGGGTGACGGACGCCGGAAACACACCTCGTTCCAGCCCATGTGCGGCACCTTCACCGCCGCCGGCAGCCGCCGTACCCGGCCGGGAAACACGCCGAGCCCCGGAGTAACGCCCCACTCCTCGCTGGCCTCAAACAGCAGCTGTTGCCCAAGGCAAATTCCTAGGAACGGTTTACCGGCCGCCACCGCCCGGATAATCGCCTCGTCCAGGCCAGTCGCCCGGAGATTCCGCACGGCGTCGGCGAAGGCGCCCACCCCCGGGAGCACCACCCCCGCGGCCCGGTCCACGTCCCGGGGTGTGGCCGTAATCCGGGCCGGCCAGCCGGCCGCCTCCAGTCCCTTGAGGACACTCCGGAGATTGCCCATTCCGTAGTCGATGATTGCAATAAACACTCTTTCACCCGCAAGAACCGGTCTTTGGAGCTGTCGCGTCGCGCTAGTTGATTACGCCCTTAGTGGACGGAATACCGCGGTAGGCATTGCTACCCACCGCTTGCCCAAGGGCAATACCCAACCCCTTAAAGATAGCCTCGATGATATGGTGGGTATTGCTCCCGGCCAGCACGCGGACGTGCAGGTTGAAGCGGCCGTTGTACGCCAGCGCCCGCAGGAATTCCTCCACCAGTTCGGTGTCAAACCGGCCCACCCGAGCCGCGGGCAGGGACGCTTCAAAGGCCAGGTAGGCTCGACCGCTCAGGTCGACGACCACCAGTACCAGCGCCTCGTCCATGGGCACGATGGCGTGGCCGAAGCGCCGGATACCGGCTTTGTCGCCCAAAGCCCGGGCCAGGGCTTCGCCCAGACAGATCCCCACGTCTTCAACCGTGTGGTGGGCGTCCACCTCCAGGTCCCCGCGGGCCCGCACGTTCAGGTCAAACTGCCCAAATTTGGCCAGCAGGGCCAGCATGTGTTCAAAGAAGGGGAGCCCGGTGTCCAGGACGTACTCCCCCGTACCGTCCAGCTGCAAACGGACCCGGATCTCGGTCTCCCCGGTCTGCCTGCTGATTTCTGCCTTTCTGATCATTAATCGGTCACCCTCGCTTTTCGACTACTTCGGTTAATGCCTGCAAAAAGGCCGCATTCTCGTCGGGCTGTCCAACCGAAACCCGGAGGCACCCCGGCAAATCGGGGCCGTCCAGCAGGCGGACGAGCACTCCCCGCACCAGCAGGCCTTCGTAGACCTGTTGGGCCGGAAACAGGGTCCGAAACAGGATGAAATTCGCCCGGGACGGGAATACCGTGACTCCCGGGATGCGCCGCATCGCCGCTAGGAGTTCGTCCCGGGAACGGCAGATCTCCCGGATACGCCGCTCGAACACCGGCCGCCACGTGAGCAGCCGGGCCGCGACCAGTTGGGAAAAAGCGTTCAGGTTGAAGGGCTGCTTGATTCGCCTCACCATCCCGGTCACCTCTTCGCCGGCCAGCATGTAACCCACCCGGAGGCCCGCCAGGCCGAACGCCTTGGAAAAAGTACGCAGGATAACCAGGTGCGGGTGGCGTGCCAGCAACGGAACGGCAGTTTCCCCGCAAAACTCGTAGTAGGCCTCATCCAGCAGCACCACCGCCCCGGTACCGTCCAGGATTTGGGCGGTCACGTCCGGGGAAATGGTGTTTCCGGTCGGGTTGTTCGGCGAACACAAAACCACCAGCCGCACCCCGGGCCGGCCGGCCGCCGCGAGCACCGCTTCCGGGTCCACGGAGAAACCAGCTCTCCGCGGCAGGGCCACTACTTCAGCCCCGGCGATGGTCGCGTGAATCGCATACATGCCGAAGGTGGGGGTGGCGATGACCACCTTGCCCCCAGCGGCGAAAGCAAGCATGAGGGTCAGGATCAGCTCGTCCGAACCGTTTCCCACCACGATCCGGTCCGGAGCCACGCCGGTGTATTCGGCCAGCGCCGTCCGCAGTACTTCGGCGGACGGGTCCGGGTAGCGCCCGAAGGTCTGGCCGTCAACGGCCCGGAAAACATCCTCCAGCACCTCTTGCGGAAAGTCATAGGTGTTTTCGTTGGCATCCAGTTTGATGACCCCGGAATGAGACGGCACGTGGTATGGTTCCAGTGCCAGCAGTTCGGGGCGCACCAGCTTTTTGACTTCCAGCAAACTGATCAATCCTCCTGCTCCGCGAGCCGAACCCCGACGGACAGGGCGTGGGCCGGCAGGCCCTCGACCCCGGCGAGTTCAACCACCTTCGGCCCCAATTGTTCCAGACCGCGCCGTGAACAGTGCACAACGTTGATGTGCTTGAGAAAGGTGGCCACGCCCAGGCCGGAGAAAAACCGCGCTGTTCCCCCGGTGGGTAGTACGTGGTTCGGCCCGGCGAGATAATCCCCCACGGCCACCGGGGAATAGGGGCCCAGGAAAACCGCGCCGGCGTTTTTAACCTTGTCCAGCCAGTTGACCGGATCGAACACCAACAGCTCCAGGTGTTCGGGCGCGAAACAATTGGCCAGGCCGAAAGCCTCGTCCAGGTCACGGGTGACCACGATCAGCGCTCCGTCGGCCAGGGACCGCTCCAGGAGTTGGCGCCGGTCCAATCCCTCCAGCAGGCGCGCCACCTCCTCCCGCACCCGGGCGGCCAGTTCCCAGCTCGGTGTGAGGAGCACCGCCCGGGCCAGCACGTCGTGCTCGGCCTGGGAGAGCATATCGGCGGCCACGTAGACTGGATCCGCCCCGGCCTCGGCAATGATCAGCACCTCGGAAGGCCCGGCCAGCATGTCGATGTCCACCTGGCCGAACACCTGCTGTTTGGCCACCGTCACGTAAATGTTGCCCGGCCCCGTGATCTTGTCCACCCGCCGGATGCTCCCGGTACCGTAGGCCAGCGCGGCTACCGCTTGGGCGCCGCCCACCTTGTATATTTCCTCCACCCCGGCCTCGGCCGCGGCCACCAGGGTGTAGGGGTGCACCCCACCATCCCGGGCCGGGGGAGTAACCATGACGATCTCCTTCACTCCGGCCACCACGGCCGGAACTGTGTTCATCAGGACCGAAGACGGGTACGAAGCCGTGCCCCCCGGCACGTAAATCCCGATCCGCTCCAGGGGCCGGACCAGTTGGCCGAGCCAGACGGCATCCCGGGCCGTGAACCAGGAACGCGGCAATTGTTGCCGGTGGAAATCCAGGATGCGGTCCCGGGCCAGGCGGATATTTTCCAGAAAACCGCTGTCCACCTTGCGGTAGGCCAACCGGATTTCGTCCCTGGAGACCCGCAGTTCGGCCGGAGCCAGCTCCACCCCGTCAAAACGCGCAGTATACGCACACAATGCCTGGTCGCCGTCCCGGCGCACCGCCTGGACAATCTCGTCCACCCGGATGGCAACCTCGTCCGGGACCGTAAAGGCGCGGCTCAAGTACTTGGCGAGCACGGGGTCCCGGGATTCCACCGTCTTCAACACGGACAAGAACCTCCTTGGGTTCGGTCAACAAAACCATTGTACTATACGGCGAGGTGAAAAAGCGAGAAAATTGTCCGTTAAAGCAGCAGATCGAGGATCAGCTTGCCGGCTGATCAGTCAGCATCAGCACCTTTTTAGGTACCTGTCGGCAGCTGTTCGATCTGCGCTTGCCAGCTAATCAGCCGGCATCAGCATCCGAGCGGGCGCCTTCAGCCGCGAACTGCTAACAGTTCTGAAGCGCTTTGCGGGCGATGTCCCGGCGGAAGTGCATTCCTTCGAAATCGATCAACTCCGCGGCCTGGTACGCCCGCCGGACGGCCTCCGAGAGTTCGGCAGCCACGGCGGTCACCCCAAGCACCCGCCCCCCGGCGGTCACCAGTTTCCCGTCCCGCTCGGCGGTGCCGGCGTGAAAAACAACGGCCCCGGTTTTTTCGGCTTCGTTCAGGCCCCGGATCACCCGGCCCTTCTCGTAGGCACCCGGGTAACCTCCGGAGGCCAGTACCACGCACATCGCCGCGCCCGCCCGCCACGTAAGGCTGAGGTCCGCCAGGCGGTTCTCAAGCACCGCCCCGACAACGTCCACCAGGTCGGTTTCCAGCAGGGCCAGGAGCGGCTGGGCTTCGGGGTCCCCGAAACGGACGTTGAACTCTAGCACCTTGGGACCGTCGGGAGTGAGCATCAGCCCCGCGTAGAGCACACCCCGATAGGTGATCCCTTCCTCCCGGAGCCCACGTACCGCCGGCTCTAGGATCTCCTGGACCACCCGGTCGTATATCTGGGGGGTGCACACCGGCGCCGGCGCATAGGCGCCCATCCCCCCGGTGTTCGGTCCCCGGTCACCGTCGAAAACCCGCTTGTGGTCCTGGGCCGGAAGCAGAGGCAGGACCGTTTCCCCGTCGGTGAAAGCCAAGACGCTGACCTCCTCGCCGGCCAGCCGCTCCTCGATCACGACCCGGTCTCCGGCCGTCCCGAAAGCCCTCTTAACCATGATCTCGTCCACGGCGGCAACCGCTTCCTCAACGGTGTCGGCCACGATGACTCCCTTGCCGGCCGCGAGCCCGTCGGCCTTAACCACGCAGGGCCCGTCCAGACTCCGGATATAATCGCGGGCGGCGTTGGCGTCCTCGAAAGTACGGTGCGCCGCCGTCGGGATGCCGTGTCTCGACATCAGGTCCTTGGCAAAAGCTTTGCTCCCCTCCAGGGCGGCCGCCCGCCGGACGGGCCCGAAGACCCGGAGTCCCGCCTGGTGGAAAGCGTCTGCCAGTCCCTCCACCAGCGGCGCCTCCGGACCAACAAAAGTCAGGTCCACGTCCCGCGAACGGGCTAGGTCAAGCAGCCCCCGGATATCCGTAGCGCCGACCGGCACGCACTCGGCCTGTCGGGCAATGCCCGCGTTGCCCGGCGCGGCGATGATCTCACTGACCCGGGGGCTTTGGCTCAGTTTCCACACCAGGGCGTGCTCCCGGCCCCCGCCACCAACCACCATTACTTTCAACACCGATCCCTCCAAGCAGGCTCCTCTGGGTTTCATTATTAATTCTCGATTCTAATGTCGAAAGTGGCGGACGCCGGTGAACACCATCGCCATCCCATGCGCATCCGCCGCTTCAATCGACTCCTGGTCCCGCACCGATCCCCCCGGCTGAATGATCGCTGCAATGCCCGCTCGCGCCGCCAGTTCCACCGTGTCCGGAAACGGGAAGAAGGCGTCCGAAGCCAGCACCGCGCCGCGGGCCTTCTCCCCCGCCTGCTCCAGCGCGATCCGCGCTGCGCCCACCCGGTTCATCTGCCCGGCCCCCACGCCGATGGTGGCTTGGTCCCGGGTGACCACGATGGCATTTGACTTGACGTGTTTAACTACTTTAAAGGCGAAGGCCAGTTCGGCCAGTTCTTCCGGGGAAGGCGCCCGCCGGGTGACCACCCGGAAGTCAGTGTAGGGAATCAACTGTCGGTCCGCCTGCTGCGCCAGCAAACCCCCGTTCACCTTGCGCACGTCCAGCCAGTCAGCGGTCAGAGGGGTCAGCTCCCCGGTCTCCAAAAGCCGCAGGTTCTTCTTCTGGATCAGGATCTCGAGGGCTTCCGGGCTGAACTCGGGAGCGATCACCGCCTCCAGGAAGATTTTCGACATCTCCGCCGCCGTCTCCCTGTCCACCGCACGGTTCAGCGCCACGATGCCGCCGAAGGCCGACACCTCGTCGGCCGCGAACGCCCGGCGATAGGCTTCGGCCAAGGACTCGTGGCAGGCCACCCCGCACGGGTTGTTGTGCTTGATGATCACGGCGGCCGGAGCGGTGAAATCCCGCGCCAGCTCCAGGGCCGCGTTCAGATCCAGGATGTTGTTGTAGGAGAGTTCCTTGCCGTGCCGTTGCACGGCGGAAGTAACCGAAGCACCGCGCACGCGCGCGTCCCGGTAGAAGGCAGCCTTTTGGTGCGGGTTTTCCCCGTATCGCAGCAGTTGCTTCCGTTCGAAAGGTAGGGTCATTACCTCCGGAAACGGTTCCTGCTCGTCCATAAACTCGCCCAGGTAGCCGGCGATCACCGCGTCGTAATGGGCAGTGTGGGCGAAAGCCTCCCGCGCCAGGGCCAGGCGTAGCCGGTCGTCGACCGTCCCGGCGCGCAGGGCTGCCAAAACCTGGGGATAGCGATCCGGATTCACCACGACCAGCACGTAACGGTGATTCTTGGCCGCCGCCCGGAGCATAGCCGGGCCGCCGATGTCGATCTGTTCCACCGCCTCCTCCAGAGTGACGTCCTTGCGAGAGATCGTTTCCTTGAACGGGTAAAGATTCACCACCACCAGGTCTACCGGCACGATGCCGAACTCCGCCAGCTGCCCCAGGTGGTCGGGCGTGCGTCGGGCCAGGATGCCCCCGTGAATCCGCGGATGCAGGGTCTTCACCCGGCCCCCGAGAATCTCGGGGAACTCGGTGACCTCCGATATCTCCAGCACCGGAAAGCCCATTTCCCGAATTACCCGGGCCGTCCCCCCGGTGGAAACGATCTGGATGTCCAGATCCACCAGGCCCTGCACGAATTCCAGCAGCCCGCGCTTGTCCGAAACGCTCACCAGCGCCCGCGGCACCGCCATACAATCGCCTCCCAATGGGTAGTTTGCGTTTATTCCGGCCGGATCCGCACCCGGCGGCCCTCAATCTTCAGGCGTCCCGCCTGGTACAGTTGGATCGCCTCGACATATATCCGGTGTTCCTGCTCCAAAATCCGGGCCGACAGGGCTTCTACCGTATCGTCCGGCAGTACCGGCACCACCGCCTGGAGAATAATCGGTCCGGCGTCGACCTCCTCCTCCACAAAGTGCACGGTGCAGCCCGCAAAGCGCACCCCGTACTCCAGCGCCTGCCGCTGGGCGTGCAGCCCCGGAAAGGCCGGGAGCAAGGACGGGTGAATGTTGATGATCCGGTTACGGTAGTGTTCCAACATCACCCGGGTGAGGATACGCATGTACCCGGCCAGGCAGACCAGTTCCACCCCGTGCCGCTCGAGAATGGAAACAATCCCGTGCTCGAAGGCCTCCTTGGTGGGATAGGCCGCCAGATCTACAAAGTACTCGGGGATACCGGCCCGCCTCGCCCGTTCGCGGGCCCGGGCCCCGATCCTGTCCGCCACCACCACGGCCACCTCGGCTCGGATGCGGCCGCTGCGGGCGGCGTCAATGATCGCCTGTAAGTTGGTACCCCGACCGGAAGCCAGCACTCCTAGTCGCAGTTTTTCCATGGGTCGCTAATCCTCCAGCCGCACGTTACGCTCTCCCCGGACCACCTCACCGATCAGGTAGGTCGGCTCGCCTTTCGCAAGCAGGTCGGCCACCACCCGGTCAGCCTCGGTCGGCGGCACCACCAGGACGAACCCGATACCCATGTTGAACGTGCGGAACATCTCGGCTTCCTCCACCCCGCCCAGATCCTGGATCAGGCCGAATACGGGTGGTACCGGCCAAGACCCCCGGCGAATCCGAGCCGCTAACCCCCCGGGCAGTATCCGGGGCACGTTCTCGACGAGCCCGCCGCCCGTGATGTGGACCAGGCCCCGCACCGTATACCGGGAGAGCAGGGGCAGCACCGACCGGACGTAGATCCGCGTGGGCACCAGCAGTTCCTCGCCCACCGTCCGCCCCAGGGCGTGCAGGTAGTTGTCAACGTCGTACGCCCCGATCTCGAACAGTACCTTGCGGGCCAGGGAATAACCGTTGGAGTGCAGGCCGGTGGCCGCACAGCCGACCAGAACGTCCCCCGGCTGAATGTCCGCCCCGGTGATCACCTGGCTCCGCTCTACCACGCCGACCACGAATCCGGCCAGGTCGTACTCGTTCGGATCGTAAAAACCCGGCATTTCGGCGGTTTCCCCGCCGATCAGCGCGCAGCCGGCCTGACGGCAGCCTTCGGCCACCCCCCGAACGATGGCCGCCACCTTTTCCGGCTGCAAGCAGCCCACGGCCAGGTAATCCAAAAAGAAAAGGGGTTCGGCCCCGTGGACCAGGATATCGTTCGCACACATGGCCACCAAGTCGATCCCCACCGTGTCGTGGCGGTCAAGCATGAACGCTACCCGCAGCTTGGTGCCCACCCCGTCGGTACCGGATATCAGCACCGGCTCCCGGTATCTTTGGGTATCCAGGGCGAAAAGGCCCCCGAACCCCCCGATGTCCGCCAGCACCCCGGGGCGGAAGGTCCCACGGACGACCTGCCGTATGAGTTCCACCGCCCGGTTGGCGGCAGTGATGTCAACGCCGGAATCGGCGTAGGTTAGACCCCGCTCCTGTTCGCTGATGGTACACACCCGCCTTGCCGAGTTTTCCGCACCCATACCGGCCATTTAACGCCCGCACCCGCAGTACCGAGTGCGCAGCAAACCAATCAGAGCCTAAGTTTTTGGGGGATACGCGAAAATATCCCGGGTTCCGAGCCCGGCACCGGTCTCCCGGGAAATCGGGTAGCGGCCGTCGAAGCAGGCCGTACAGAAATGCCGACCGTAGTCTCCGAACACGCTCAGGAGTCCCTCCAGGCTGAGATAGTACAGGGAATCGGCTCCGGTGAATTCCCTGATTTCCTCAATGCTCTTCTCGGCCGCGATTAGTTCCTTCCGGTTGGAGGTGTCAATCCCGTAATAACACGGGCAGGTGATGGGCGGCGAACTAAGGCAGAGGTGAATCTCCCGTGCCCCGGCCTCACGCAGCATCCGCACGATTTTGCCGCTGGTCGTCCCCCGCACCAGGGAGTCGTCCACCAGCACCACCCGCTTACCCGCCAGCACCTCCCGGATCGGATTGAGCTTCAAGCGCACGCTCAGGTCGCGCAGCTGTTGGGAAGGCTGGATGAAGGTCCGGCCGATGTACCGGTTTTTCATCAAGCCCTCCTCCAGGGGGATCCCGGACCCGTCGGCGTAACCGCAGGCCGCCGGAATCCCCGAGTCCGGAACCGGGAGCACAATGTCGGCC
Organism: Candidatus Desulfopertinax cowenii; assembly: GCA_001899445.1. Taxonomy (GTDB): domain Bacteria; phylum Bacillota; class Desulfotomaculia; order Desulfotomaculales; family Desulforudaceae; genus Desulfopertinax; species Desulfopertinax cowenii. The sequence continues at coordinate 293,532 of MPOA01000006.1, forward strand.
TCCACCCGGTGTTCCCGGGCCAGTTGCTCGCCCATTTTGCGGCGAACGCGGTTGACGTTGAAGCCGTCGATATTGCTGTCCGCCCGCGCGAAATAGATGTACTCGAACACGCAGTGCGCGAACGTTTGACGCTTTTTGGTCTGGATGGAGGTGATCCCGTTCCGATCCAGCACCACGATTTCCCCGGGCGCCACGTCCCGGACAAACCGGGCCCCGATGGTGTCCAGCGCACAGGACTCAGACGCCACCACCAGGCCCTGGTCCAGCTCACCCAGACAGAGCGGACGGAACCCGCAGGGGTCCCGTACCGCCAGTAGTTGGTTCTCGGTAAGGATCACCAGGGAAAAGGCACCCTGCACTTCCCAGACGCACTGCTCCAGCGCCTCTTCCAGGCTGTAACCGCCGCTGCGGGCGATCAGATTCACGATCACTTCGCTGTCCGTGGTCGTCTGGAAGACGGCACCCTCGGCGGCTAGGCGCCGCCGCAGCGATTCGGTGTTGGTGAGGTTTCCGTTATGGGCCAAGCCGATCCACCCCCGCCGGTAGTCAAAGACCAGGGGTTGGGCGTTGATCGGATGGCTGGCACCGGTAGTGGAATAACGAACGTGCCCAATGGCCAGGTAACCTTTCAGGCCCGCAAGCACCCGATCGTTAAAAACCTCCGGCACCAGGCCCATGCCCTTGTGCAGAGCGATGTTCCAGCCGTCGGCGATAGCCATCCCCGCGCTCTCCTGGCCGCGGTGCTGCAGGGCGTACAGCCCGTAAAAGGTCAACCGGGCCACGTCGAGCCCCGGCCCGTAAATACCGAATACGCCGCAGTACTCCCGCAGCCGGTCGTCAACCATGCGCAACTGCCCCACTCCTATCCGATGAGCCGTCTCATTATCTCGGCGTAGGCCTCTTCGACTCCGCCCAGGTCATGGCGAAACCGATCCTTGTCCAGCTTCTCGCCGGTGGCCCGGTCCCACAGCCGGCAGGTATCCGGCGAGATCTCGTCCACCAACAGCAGCCGTCCTTCGCCCTCGGAGAGCCCGAACTCCAGCTTGAAGTCCACCAGGTCGATTCCTCGATCGAACAGATACCCCCTCAGGATCTCGTTCACCCGGAGGGCCATGGACCGCATTGTCTCCACCTCGTCGGGGGTGGCTAGCCCCAGCACCCGGATGTGATCGTAGTTAATCAGTGGGTCGTGGAGTTCGTCGTTCTTGTAATAGGTCTCCACCACTGGCTCAGGCAACACCAGGCCTTCTTCCAGCCCCAGTCGCTTGCTCAGGCTGCCGGCGGCGATGTTCCGCACCACAACCTCCAAGGCCAAAACCCGGGTGCCTCGGACCAGCATTTCCCGGTCCCCGATTAATTCCACGAAGTGGTTCGGCACCCCGTACCGCTCCAGCAGCTGGAATAGATGCGCCGACACCTGGTTATTGACCACGCCCTTCCCAACGATCGTACCCTTTTTCCGGCCGTCGAAGGCGGTGGCGTCGTCCTTGTATTCCACCAGGTACAGGCCCGCCTCGGAGGTACGGAAAAGCTTCTTGGCCTTGCCCTCGTACAGAAACTCCCTTTTCTCCACCTTTGATTCTCCCGTTCCTCGCCCAAAAAGTACTATAAACCGAACCGGCGGTAAATCTGGCCGGTCCGCCTGGTAAAGAAACCGTAATCAAACAGCGCGTCCAGTTCCTCCGGACGCAGCACCTCCTGGACGGCCGGGTCTTCGCCGAGGAGCCGCCGGAAAGGGGCTCCAGTTTCCCAGCAGCGCATGGCGTTTCTCTGTACCAGTTCGTAGGCCCGCTCCCGGGATAGCCCCTTCTCCACCAGGGCCAAGAGCACCCGCTGGGAGAACACCAGGCCGTGGGTGCGTTCCAAGTTACGCCGCATCTTTTCGGGATACACCAGGAGGTTGTCTGCCACTTCGGTAAACCGGTACAGCATGTAGTCCAGGGCGGTGGTGCTGTCCGGAATGACCACCCGCTCGACCGAGGAGTGCGAGATGTCACGTTCGTGCCACAAGGCCACGTTCTCCAGACCGACAATGGCATTGGCCCGCAGCAGCCGGGCCAGGCCGGAAATCCGTTCGCAGACGATAGGGTTACGCTTGTGCGGCATGGCCGAGGACCCCTTCTGCCCGGGCCGGAACGGCTCTTCAACCTCGCGCAGGTCAGTGCGCTGCAGGTTACGGATCTCGATCGCGAACTTTTCCAGCGAACTCCCGATCACGGCCAACGTACTGAGAAACGCTGCGTGCCGGTCCCGCTGCACCACCTGGGTAGCCACCTTCTCGGGAGTCAGTCCTAGCCGGACGCACACGTATTCCTCCACGAAAGGGTCCACCGTGGAATAGGTGCCCACCGCACCGGCCAGCTTGCCCACACTGATCTCATCCAGCGCCCGGTCCATGCGCTCCAGCGCGCGCTCCACCTCGGCCGCCCAGAGCAAGAACTTCAGCCCCAGGACGGTCGGCTCGGCGTGCACGCCGTGCGTCCGCCCCGGCATCAGTGTGTTCCGGTGCGCCTGGGCCTGGCGCAGCAAGACCTGGTGCAACTTTCGCAGCCGCCCGACGATCTGGAGACCGGCCTCCCGCATGCGCACGGCCAGCGCCGTGTCCACCACGTCCGAAGAGGTCAGCCCCAGGTGCAGGTACCGGGCCTCGTCCCCGACATACTCACCGACACAAGTGAGGAAAGCGATCACGTCGTGCCGGGTGGTCTTTTCAATCTCCAGGATTCGGTCCACGTCGAAACGCGCCCGCTCCCGGATGATCCAGGCAGCCTCAGGAGGCACCTGGCCCAGCTCGGCCATGGCCTCCACCGTCAGGATTTCGATTTCCAGCCACTTGGCGAAGCGGTTCTCGTCGGACCAAATCCGTTTCATTTCCGGCAGGGTGTACCGGTCAATCATAGGGGTTCGGGCATCCTTCCAGTTGTATTATTCGTATTCGGCTGGTGACGGGTGTGGTATCCCTGGTATCCCTTTTATAATACAAAACTATAATGCACTGCGCCAGCAACTTACCCTTCCTAGTTTCTTTTATTCCCACTCGATCGTCCCCGGGGGCTTGGACGTGATGTCGTACACCACCCGGTTGACGCCCTCCACCTCGTTGACCAGCCTGCAGGAGATCGCCTCCAGTACCTCGTACGGCAGGCGTACCCAGTCGGCGGTCATAGCATCCACGCTTTCCACCGCCCGAACGACGATGGTGTAGCCGTAGGTCCGTTCGTCACCCATCACGCCCACGCTGCGCACGGGCGCTAGAACAGCAAAGGACTGCCAGATCTGCCGGTAAAGCCCGGCGCGCCGGATTTCCTGGTCCACAATCGCGTCGGCCCGCCGCAGGAGTTCCAGCTTGTGCGCGGTGACCTCGCCGAGCACGCGCACAGCCAGACCCGGACCGGGGAAGGGCTGACGCCACACGATCTCCTCCGGGAGCCCCAACACCTCACCCAGCACCCGCACCTCGTCCTTGAACAGCCAGCGCAGCGGTTCGATCAGCTTGAACCGGATATCGGCGGGCAGACCGCCGACGTTATGGTGGGTCTTGATTACCGCCCCGGTGGCCGTTCCACTCTCCACCACGTCCGGGTAAATGGTGCCTTGGACCAAAAAGTCGGCCCGGCCCAGCTTAGCCGCCTCCTCCTCGAACACCCGAATGAACTCCGCGCCGATGATTCGGCGCTTGGCCTCCGGGTCTTCCACCCCGGCCAGGCGCTCCAGGAACCGCTCCCGGGCGTCCACGTACACCAGCCGCATTCCGAAGCGGTCCCGGAAAGTTGTCTGAACCTGTTCGGCTTCGCCCATCCGTAACAGCCCGTGATTCACGAACACACAGGTCAGCCGATCGCCCACCGCCCGGTGCACCAGTGCGGCGGACACCGAAGAGTCCACGCCCCCGCTCAGGGCGCACAGTACCCGGCCATCACCGACTTCCCGCCTGATCTGCGCCACCGCATCGTCCAGGAAGGAGGTCATGGACCAGTCCCCCCGGCAGCCGCAGACGTCGTATAGGAAACGCCGCAAGACCTGGTTGCCCTTCGGGGTGTGCCGCACTTCGGGGTGAAACTGCAGGCCGAACAATTGCTTCTCAGGGTGGGCCATGCCTGCGCACGGGGAATCGGCGGTGCGGGCCGTGATTCGGAATCCGGGCGGCGGAGCGTCCACCCGGTCACCGTGGCTCATCCAGCATTGTTCCCGGGCGTCCAGGTCCCGAAACAGAACATCCCGTTCCAGCACCTCCAGCTCGGTTTTACCGTACTCCCGCCGGGTGGCGGGCGACACGGTGCCGCCGAGCTGCCGGGCCATGAGCTGCATACCGTAACAGATCCCCAGGATTGGAATCCCGGCCTCATAAAGCGCCGCGTCGCACCGCGGTGCCCCTTCCTGGTACACGCTGGAAGGACCGCCCGAAAAAACAATGCCCTTCGGCGCCCGGGCGACAATCTCCTGCACGCGGGTATGGTAGGGCAAGATTTCACAATAAACCCGGCACTCTCTGATTCGCCGGGCGATCAATTGGGTGTACTGTCCGCCGAAATCAAGCACCAACACAAATTCTTCGACCGGGGCCTGCAAAGGACAGAACCTCCTTGGCATACAGAATACAGGAGCCTATTTCTTTTGGTACACTGCGGGTTTTAGGACCCAGACATCGGGCAGGTTACGGTAAAACTCGTTGTAGTCCAGGCCGTACCCGACCACGAATTCGTCGGGAATCACAAAGCCCAGGTAGTCCACCGGCACCTCGATCTTGCGCCGGCTGGGCTTGTCCAAAAGCACGCAAACCCGCAGGCTGGCCGGATTCCGCGTGCGCAGGGTTTCCAGCAGGTAGTTCAAGGTCAGGCCGGTGTCGACGATGTCCTCAACGAGCAGCACGTGTTGGTCTTCGATAGTTTGATCCAAATCCTTGAGGATGCGGACCACACCGGACGAAGAGGATAACTGGCCGTAACTGGCCACGGCCATGAAATCAAACGAAACGGGCACTGAAATCACCCGCACCAGGTCGGCCATAAAGACGGCGGAACCTTTGAGGACGCCGACCGCCAGAAGCTGCCGTATTCCGGCATAATCCTGGGAAATCCGACGGCCCAACTCGGCCACTTTAGCCTCGATTTCATGCGCCGGGACCAGCACCCGGTCCAGGTCGGAGTGCACAACCTCAACCCCTGTCAATGGCGAAATTCCGGAAAAAATCTGGCCTATTATCCGCAAAACTCCCGAAAAATCTGGCCTATTATACCAGGAAAGCCGCAGGGGTGTCAACGCGCCGAAAAACGGCGGGCCGATTGAACCGGCCCGGGGGACAGGCGACTCCGGGAAACTCCCGGATAGCGCCGCCTATTACGAAGAACACCCAGGCCAGGCGCACCAACAATTAACGGTGGCACCACCGCCACCGTTTGAAATCCCGGGCAATCAGTTATCCTTCTTTCTCCGGTACCGTTTCCGGCGCCTCAATCGCGATGTCCTTGCCGTAATCCCAGAATTCGATGTCGATCAGCAGCTGTTGATTTTTGGCGCTCTTGCTTCGGGCTGTAATGCTGGCCTTGGTGATTCGCTGTTCCTTGGAGTCGATCCACAGCCGATAGTCGAAGTCGGTGAACTGCATCTCCAGGAAGGGGTTCACCACCATCGGTTTGATGGCCAGGATGTCGTGCGCCCGGCCCAAACCTCCCTCCCGGCCCTCGTAAGTAATTTCCGGCACGTCCTTGAAGTTCAGAACGCCCAGGGGGTTCAACTCGGTGATAAACAGTTCGGACTGGGCCAGGCGGTTGCCCTTGAGAATCAGCCATTTGCCGGTGATCTGGTCCTTCATGTAGGTGGTATCTTCGATCTGGACCATTTCGATGGGGCTGTTGATCAGGGTGCCCTTGATGTACACCCGGTCGGGCAGCACCGCGGCTCCCTCGATCTGGCTGAAATAGCTAGTCGGTTCCCCCCTGGTCTCGAGCCTAGAATTGATCCGGTACCGGTAAGACTGGGCGGCCCGCGTGTTTTTCAGGGCTTCGGCCAGCAACGCTTCCTTCTCCACTCCGGCGCCCCGGACATACCCATGCAGACCCCAGTACCCCAGGACAAGTACCGCCAAAACGATCAGTCCCAGCCAGAACCGGCGCCGCGACATCACTACCCAACGCATGCGGACCCCTCCCAGGCAAATTTACGGATTTACGGTTTCCCGAACAGCACCCCCGGCGCACAGTAATTGATACGCCGGGCGGCCGGAAAATATGCCCGGCGATCCAATATGGCGGCATCTTTCGCCAACGTCGGTTTTGGGTTATAATCGGGTTAGAATTATCCAGGTCGGATTTCCAAATCCGGGCGAACGTGGTCGTAATTGAGATCACCCTAATGAGGAGGCCCCAACTTGGCACGAATCATCCCGATCCGGGGACTGCGCTACAATCCCATGTTCGTGGACGACCTGTCCCTTGTAGTCACTCCCCCTTATGACGTAATCGATGAGGAAGCCCAGAACCGCTACTACGAACGGCACCCCTACAATATCATCCGCCTGGAATACAACCGTGTTTACCCGGAAGATAACACCCAAAATAACCGCTACACCCGGGCGGCCGCCACTTTTCGGGATTGGCGGGCCCGCGGGGTGTTCGTGCGGGAAGACAAGCCGGCGCTGTATCTTTACGAACAGGAGTTCGAACGAGGCGGGCGAAGCTACCGCCGCCGGGGGTTTTTCGGCGCCATTCGCTTGGAACCCTACAGTACGGGCACGGTCCGGCCCCATGAAGAGACCCTGCCCCACGCCAAGCGGGACCGCTATAATCTCCTCCGCGCCTGCCGGGCCAACTTCAGCCCCATTTTTGGACTTTACGCCGAAAAGGAACTGGAAACGGTGCAAATCCTGGCGGCGGCGGCTGGAATCCGGCCCGCGGTGGAGTTCCGCGACGAAGGGGGACAAACCCACCGACTCTGGCCGGTTACCGACCCGCAGACCATCAACCGGGTGCTGATCATCCTGGAGCGGTACCCGGTGTTTATCGCTGACGGTCACCACCGGTACGAAACGGCACTGGCCTACAAGGAGGCGTGCAACGCACCGGGACTGCAGAACTGCGCCCTGATCGTGCTGGTCAGCGTTTACGATCCCGGGTTGGTGATTCTGCCGACCCACCGGCTGGTCAAGAGTCCCCGCAGCTCGGCGCTTCCGGACTTCCTGACCGCGCTGGAGCAGTATTTTGAAGTAATCCCGGCCGCCGGTGATTTGCCCGCCTTCCTCTCTGAACTGGGACGCCGGCCGAAACATTCCTTCGGCCTTTACGCCCGAACCGGGCAATTCTATTTACTTTCGCTGAAAACCGGTACCGATCTAGACCGGCTGATGCCGGCTGACCGTTCCCCGAGTTGGAGGCAGTTGGACGTTTCTGTGCTGCACCACCTGGTTTTTGAGAAAGTCCTGGGGCTCGGCCGCGCCCAATGGGCCGGAGAAGAATACCTGAAGTATACCCGCGAAGAAGAGGGCGCCCTGGCCCGGGTCGACGCCGGGGAATTCGATTACGCCTTTTTCCTCAACCCCCCGGGAGTCGAGGAGTTGGTCGCCGTAGCCGAGGAAGGGGAACGCATGCCCCAAAAATCCACTTACTTTTTCCCCAAGTTGAGCACCGGTTTGGTAATCAACGCCTTCGATTAATGCGATTTATTCGTGGCCTAAGCAGTAATCTCGAACGGAATGGCGAATTTAGCTGGAGCAATACGGTAAACGGTGACTGAAATCACCATCAGGCACTAACGATTGACTTTTAAAAGAAGAACCACGGAGGTTTTCGATCCGCTGCAGGAGCAGCGGAAACCCCGTGGTTTTTTTATCAATGATGCACCGGTACAAAACCGCACCCGACCAGGCAGGATCAGTTTCGTGGTTTTGTGTTAACGGCCACACCAACGGAGGAACCGGGCGGTGTATGGCAAACTCCTGAATTACGCGCTGGCCGCATCAACGACTTCGGGCAGGATTTCCACCGGCTTACGCACGACATTCTATACGTACCGCCACACCCGTTGCCGGAACTGCACGTTTATCGCCCACAGAATGCCATGGTGCCGGCGGGGCCACCAGCCCAGGCGCTGGAGGATAGAAGGATAGGAGTAAAACTTGCGCCAGGCCCACTCGAAACCCCGCTGAAGTTTTTCGGCGGACATGCTCAGGGGCTCGTAAACCACGCGGGCGAAATTGTACTGAGACCAGTCCCGGTTGGTGATGCGGCCCTGTTCCTGCATCTCCCGGTAAAGTTTTGTCCCCGGCAGGGGGGTCAGGATCGAAAACTGCGCGACCTCGAGACGGCACCTCCGGGCGAAGTTGACCGTACACTTGAACACCCCGGGGTCGTCCTTGTCCAACCCAAAGATGAAGGCGCCCTCGATGGCGATGCCGAAGCGGTGAATCTTCTTAATCGCCTCGCGGAAGCGTTCCACTCGGTTCACGCGCTTGCCGATCTTCTCCAGGTTTTGCTGTACCAGCGACTCAAACCCGATGAACATACCTACGCAACCGCTTTTGGCCGCCAAACCAAGCAGTTCCTCGTCATCCGCCAGGTCGAGGCTGCCCTGACTAAACCAGTGGATACGCAGGGGAATCAAGGACCGGAAAAGTTCGCGGGCGTATTTTTTTGAAGCGATGATGTTGTCGTCCACGAAGCCCACGATCCTCCCCGGCAGGGAAGCCACCTCCCGGATCACCTCTTCCACGGGCCGGTGACGGAAGGTGCGCCCGAAGAACTGGCTTACCGCGCAGAAGCTGCAGGCAAACGGACAACCCCGGGTGGTCTGAACGGTGTGTGGTATCAGGTACCGGTCCAACTCGAGGAGATCCCGTCGGGGTACCGGCAGCCCGGCGAGCGAGGGCCTTTTCTCTGTGCGGTAGACGTTTTTCATCCGCCCCGCCTGAAAGTCCTCCAGGAGTTGGGGCCACTGGCCCTCGGCCTCGCCGACCACGACGGCGTCCACGTGCTTCAGCGCCTCTTCGGGCATCGCCGAGGCATGCATGCCGCCCATCACCACCGGCACACCGCGGGCCCGGAATTCGTCCGCAATTGCGTAGGCCCGCGGCGCCAGCGCGGTTAGGGCGGTGATGCCCACCAGGTCCACCCGGGCGTTGAAGTCGATATCCTCGATACTTTCGTCCAGAATCCGGACCTCGACTCCGGGTGGGGTGAGCGCCGCCACGGTAGCCAGGTGCAGCGGCGGGAAGATAGTCTTGGTCTTATTCCCTGTACTTTTCCGCCAAGCCGGAGCGATGAGAAGCACTTTCATCTTGACGAGCACACTCCTTTCCAGAAGCTTATGCGCCGGGTGTGCCCAACCGTACCACACCGTTGACCAGGTTCCGTATTACGCGATCAAAAACGCCACGGCCACGGCGGGAGCCGGCAAAAAAGAATGGCACTTTAGGCTAAGTCCCTTAAACAGACAGGACACCCACAATGCCCGGTTTTCAGGTGATTGCGGGTGTCACTGGATCTAGGAAAGCAGGTTTTGTTCCTCGTGTTCAGTCGCTGAGACTTCTAACAGTTTGGCAAGCTTCCGGAAAGGTCCGGGCTGGAACAGGCTTCTAGAATGGTAAATGCTTATCTTTATGTTAATACCAGGTACCGGTGTTCTGTCAAGCTACCGCAAGTTGAACTACTAACCCAAAGCGGCATCTCGGAACTCGTCCCCCGCGTTTTCTCTTTGGTCCTCCAGTTGTCCGAACTGATCAATCTTTGAATAATGTAGCGCACTCGTGTATAAGCGGTGGCCTCCTAGCAGATACGCGGTAGGGGAGCGCCGGCCAGCAGATCCAGGTACTTGGTCCCTCCGAGCGCCGTTTTCAGGAACACGTTACCCCCGCCGGCCTTAACCTCGCCGATAATCCGGGCCTCCCGGCCCAGTTCATCTGCGCGCAAAAGCGTCAGGGCCTTTTCGACCTCCGTGGGCGCAACCACCGCCAGGAATTTCCCTTCGTTCGCCAAGTACAGCGGGTCCACGCCCAGCATCTCGGCCGCGCCCTGGACAGCCAGTCCGATCGGGATCTCGGACTCGGACAACCAGATGTCCATCCCGGCGGAAACGGCGATTTCCTTGGCCGAGGTGGCCAGCCCACCCCGCGTCAGGTCGCGCATCAACCGGACGCCGCGGCCGAGTTCGTCGAGCAGCCGACCCGTAATCCGGTGCAGTGCCACGCAGTCGCTGACCACCTGGTCCGCGAAACCGAAACCCTCCCGCGCGGCCAGCACGGCCATGCCGTGGTCGCCCATGTTCCCGTTAACGAGGATCAGGTCCCCGGGCGCCAGGCGGTGGTAGCCCAGGTCCACGTCGGGCCGGATCAGGCCCACGCCGGTGGTGTTGATGAAGATCTTGTCCAGGTGGCCCCGGCCCACCACCTTGGTGTCACCGGCCACGACCTGTACCCCGGCCTCCTGGCAGGCTTGGGCCATCGAGGCCACCACCCGGTCCAGATCGGCCAGCGGAAAACCCTCCTCGATCAAGAAGGCCACCGTAAGGTAGCGGGGTTCGGCCCCGCTCACCGCCAGGTCGTTCACGGTGCCGCAAACGGCCAGCTTGCCGATATCGCCGCCCGGGAAAAAGGGCGGGTCGATCACGAAGGAATCGGTGGTCACCGCCATCCGGCCCTCCCCGACCGGAAACGCGGCCGCGTCGGTCAACTCCCGGAGCAGCCGATTTTCAAAGTGGCGCAGGAACAGGCCGGTGACGAGTTCGTGGGTCAGCCGCCCCCCGTCGCCGTGCGCCAGCAGGATTACATCTTCACTCTTATTGCCCGTCGGCACCCCAAGACCCCCTCTACTTATTAACCCATCTCTATCTTAGAAAGCGGTTCCCCAAGAAACACTGGGACAAAAAGTTGTCTTGCCATTTTCATACCAGCAAGGTACTTGATTTCCATACCCATATGTACTGTAGCCCGGAGGCCGCGAAAAAACAAGCATGGCGCGGAAGGCAAAGTCGGGCGGAGCGTACTTGTGGGTACGTGAGCACCGGCCGGCAAGCCTGACAAGGTCAGACGCCGTTTTGCAGCGGCATCCTAAGAACTTCTCCGTTCGTACTGGTAGAAGGCAGCGCACGCGCCTTCGGTCGAAACCATGCACGGACCCACCGGGTGGGTGGGCGTGCAGGCGGTGGCAAACAGCTTGCACTCCCGCGGGGTGAGCTTGCCCTTCAGGAGATCCCCGCAGCGGCAGCCCTTAGGGATCCGCGGCTCGGCTACCTCGGGCGCAAAACGGACCCGGGCATCGAAATCGCGGTATTCCGGTTTCCACTGCAGCCCGCTGCCCGGAATCACCCCGAAGCCCCGCCACGAAACGTCGGTGATTTCAAAAAACTGGTCCAGCAGGGCCTGCGCCCGGAGGTTGCCCGCCTCCTTCACTACCCGGGTGTACCCGTTCTCCACCCGGGCCTCCCCGGCCAGCACCTGCCGCAGCAGGTTGTACAGCGCATCTAGGATATCCAGCGTTTCAAAGCCACTGATCACCGACGGCAACCCGTATTCTTCAGCGATAAAGTCGTAAGCCCGCCGCCCAATAATCGCCGAGACGTGACCCGGCAGGATGAACCCGTCCAGCCGAAGTTCCGGATCGACGAGTAGGGCGTGCAGCGCCGGGGGCACGACCTTGTTGGCCAAAAACACGCTGTAGTTCTTCAGTCCCAGCGCCCGGGCCTGGGCCACGCTTAGAGCGATAGCCGGCGCCGTGGTCTCGAAACCGACACCCAGGAAGACCATTTCCCGGTCCGGGTTGGCTTCGGCCCACTTCACGGCGTCGGCCGGGGAGTAAAACACCCTGATGTCCGCCCCCCGGGCCTTTTCCTGTTCCAGCGAAGTCTGGCTGCCGGGTACCCGGACCATGTCACCGAAGGTGCCCACCGTCACTCCGGGCAGGCGCCCAAAGGCTACCATGGCATCGATATCCCCGTAGTCGGTCACGCAGACCGGGCAGCCCGGACCGCTGCGCAGTTCCAGTTTCCCGTCCAAGAGACTCCGCAGGCCCGCCTTGGAGATGGCCACCGTGTGGGTACCACAGACCTCCATGAACACCACCCGGCGCCCCAGCTTCTCCTGCGCCTGTTCCGCCAGCGCCGACACCCGCGCCAGCAGGGCCCGGCCGGTCTCCGGGTCACGAAACCTGTCCAGGATTTGCATCTTTCAAAATCTCCTCCCACAGCTTGAGCCGGATCTTGGCCTCTTCCACGTCGAGCTTCTCGATGGCGTAGCCGGTGTGCACGATCAGGTACTCGCCGGTCTGCACCTCACCCACCAGGAAGGTACTGACCTCCCGCTGCACCCCGAAAATCTCGATCACGGCGCTGTCGTTCTCAGGTTTCACTTCCACCACGAGACCCGGAATCCCTAAACACATTGCTTCCACCTCCGGTACGCTATCACGGCCTGTCCCAGGCACAGGCCCCCGTCGTTGGCCGGCACCTGTCTATGGACCAAAACCCGAAACCCGTCTTCGGGCAGAGTCTCCCGCGCGCGCCGGAAAAGGTAACGGTTCTGCCAGGTGCCGCCGCTTAAGGCCACGGTTTTCAGCCCCGTGGCCATCCCCACCCGACGCACCGCCTCTCGCACCATCTCTAGGACGGTGTTGTGGAAACGGGTGGCGATGTGCGCGGCATCCATACCCCGCTCCAGGTCCTTCACCACCCCAGCGATAATGCCGGCCGCCGAGATCACTCTATCTTTAATTGAATAGGGATAGGGTGGCAGTTCCTGGCCCCGGCCGCCGTCCAGGACTAGTTCACCCAGTTCAATGGCCGCCTGCCCCTCGTAAGTGCTGCGCGTGCATACGCCGGTCAGTGCGGCCACCGCGTCGAACAGCCGGCCACAGCCGGCGCTTAACGGGGCGTTGAATCCCCGCCTGACCATCTGGCACACAATGTCCAGTTCCCGGCCCCGCACACCCAAGAACTGCCCGGCCACCCGTTCGCCCTCCGCACCCAGGTAAGTCAACAGGTAGGCGACCGCCGTCCGCCAGGGCTGGCGTACCGCTACCTCACCCCCCGGTAGGGGCACGGGCGCCAGGTGGATCTCCCGCGTGAAATCCAGATAATCCCCGGTGAGCACCTCGAACCCCCACAGGGTACCGTCCGGGCCGTACCCGGTGCCGTCCAGGATCACCCCGATCGCCCGCTCCTCCAGGCCGTTGTCCGCCAGGCAGGACGCCAGGTGGGCGTGGTGATGCTGCACCGCGAACCGGGCCCGCGCCGGCACCTTTTCGGCCAGGCGAGACGAACGGTATTCCGGATGCATGTCGTAACCGACGATCTCGGCTTCAATGTCCAGCAGCCGCTGGAAGTTCAGCAGGCTGGAAAGCAGGTTCTCTTCGCCCTCAATGCTGTCGAGCTCGCCGATGTGCTGGCTCACGAAAGCCCGTCCCTTTTTGAGAAGGCAGAAGGTATTCTTCATTTCGCCGCCGATCCCCAGCACTACCGGCCCGTCCCCGGTGGGAACTGGCACCGGGGACGGCACGTAGCCCCGCGAGCGACGCAGCAATTGCACTTCCCCGCCCATCACCATCGCCAGTGAGTCGTCACAACGGTTGACGATCTCCCGGTTGTGCCGGAGAAAATAGTCGGCGATTCCGCCCAATTCCTCCAAGGCCCGGTCGTTGTCCTTGGCCAGGGGTAGTTCGCTGTAGTTCCCGCTGGTCATGACCAGAAGGTCAAACGACCCGCCGAACAGCAGGAAATGAAGCGGGGTGTACGGCAACATGACCCCCAGGGTCTTCAGTCCCGGGGCCAGCTCACGCGGCAGCCTGACCTCTGGCCGACGTCGCAGCACCACGATCGGCGCCTGCGGGGAAGTCAATAGTTCACGTTCCACCTGGTCCAGGTGGCAATAGCGCGCCACCGTCTCCAGGTTCCGGGCCATCACCGCGAACGGCTTGGCGTCGCGGCCCTTGCGCCGGCGCAACTCCCGCAGCGCCTTGGGATTCTTCGCGTCGCAAACCAGGTGAAAACCACCCAGGCTCTTCAACGCCAGGATTTTCCCCTGCGCCAGTAAATCCCAGCAGACTTGCGTCCACTCCCCCGGCACCGGCCGGCCCCGGCCGTCCACCAGTTCCACCGCCGGGCCACAGGCCGGGCAGGCCACCGGCTGGGCGTGGAACCGCCGGTCGGTCGGATCGTGGTACTCCCGAGCGCAAGCCCTGCACATGGGAAAGGCGGCCATCGAGGTCTTGGGCCGATCGTAGGGCAGTTCCCGAACGATGGTGAACCGCGGCCCGCAGTTGGTGCAGTTGGTAAACGGGTAGCGGTAGTGCCGATCGGCCGGATCGAAGGTCTCCCGGGCACAAGCCCTGCACAACCCCACGTCCGGAGGCACCAGGGCTTCGACCTCCTCGCCGCCCTGGCTCGCGATAATCTCAAAACCGGTATAACCCACCGGGGGCAGGGACTCCCAGGTCACTTCTTCCACCCGGGCCAGCCGCGGCGGCCTCCCCCGCACTTCTTCCAGGAAACCGTGTACGGCCACCGCCGACCCCTCGGCATCCACGATCACCCCCCGGCCCGCGTTCAGCACGCTGCCGCGGATACCGTGGGACCGAGCCAGATTATAAATGAAGGGGCGGAAACCGACGCCCTGGACGGTGCCCCGGACCGTTATCCGGTAGCGGACCGCTTTTTCCGCACGATCTCCCTGAGCCATGCGTACCACCCCTCTGTCCCCTCGCCGGTGGCGGCCGAAGTCACGAAAATAAGGATGTCCGGATTGATCGTCCGGATCTCCTCCTGCACCTTATTTATATCAAAATCGGTATACGCAAGCAAATCGCTCTTGTTAATCACCACCGCCTGGGACTCCCGGAACACCAGCGGGTACTTAACCGGCTTGTCGCCCCCCTCGGCCACACTCAAAAGGGCGACTTTGTAGTCCTCGCCCAGGTCGAACTCCGCCGGGCAGACCAGGTTGCCGACGTTTTCGATGAACAGAAGGTCCAGACCGGCCAGATCCAACTGGTCGAGCGCCCGGCCCACCATGTTTGCGTCCAGGTGACAAAGCCCCGCGGTGTTTACCTGTACCACCGCGGCACCCTGGCCGGCGATCCGCTCGGCGTCGCGGGTGGTGTAAATGTCCCCCTCGATCACCCCGACGTTGACCTCACCCCGTAGGGCCTGGATCGTCCTCTCCAGCAAGGTGGTTTTCCCCGCTCCCGGGGAGCTGATCAGGTTGACGGTCGGGAGATGCTTAAGCCGTTCCCGATTTTCACGGGCCACCTGTTCGTTCGCCCGCAGAATCTTCTGGGCCATCACTACCTTCACCGGCATCCTCCTTTCCATCGTCGCCTTCAAAGTAATCTATGTACAGCTCCTGCCCGGAAACGATTTCGGCGCGGCCGCCGCATTTCGGGCAGAAGTACGCCAGTTCCTCGCTCTCCGACTCCGCACCGCATTGCGGGCACCTCAAGGTGACGGGCACGGACTCGATCTCCAGCCGGGCACCCTCGAACATGGTTCCCGGGGCCAGGACAGAAAACGCAAACTCCAACGCGTCGGGAATCGCGCCGTTCAACCGGCCAACCACCAAACGCACCCTGGTTACCCGCTCAATGTTATTGGCCCCGGCCACGCGGGAGATTTCATTCATCACGGTTTGGATCAGTCCGACTTCGTGCACTCGCCCGCCCCCTCCAGCCAGCACCGCACTTCCCGGCGCACGGCCTCGACCGCCCGCGGGACAGCCCCGGACACTGCGGGGTCCAGACCCATGTGCCACGGTTCCACGTTGGCGACCGTAATCCCGATGATCACCACTTCGTCCGGTAAGCCCTCCGGCATGGACTTTCGCCCAAATTCCAAGGCGTCCCGGATCCCGATGTCGTGCACCGACAGTGGCGGCGCCTCCTTGCGGGGTACGTCCTCCTCCCGCCAGCGAAGCACCTGTCCGGGCGGTATTCCTTCCGCCAGCACGGCGTCGATGATCACCGCCTTGTCGCTCCCGAACATCAGGTCCAGCATCCCCAGCCCCGGGGCACCGGCTTCATACAGGGTCACTCCGGCCGGCAGCGGTTCTTTCTCCAGTTCCCGCAGCACCTCGATCCCAACGGCGTCATCGCCGGCAAAAATATTGCCGCATCCCAGGATCACGATCTTACAGTCAGCCAAGATACCTTCCCTTTCTATCCGGTTCTATCCGGGTGCCAGGCACTCGACCTGTTAACTTAACTTATCTTGACTCCTGGCGCCCGCATTCTAAACCCTAACTCCTGTACCTAGTATTCGCCGCTAGCCGCCCTTATCCTCCGGCGTGAACTGAAAAGCCCTTCCGGAGAACCGGAAGGGCTTGCAGCAAGCGCCTAGTTTACTCCCTGCTGAGGGTCTTCACTAGTTCGCCTTTGTGGTCGTAAATGTTGACCTTCAGCGGCAGTTCGCCCAGGATGGCGTGGGTCGCGCAGCTAAAGCACGGGTCGTAAGCCCGGAAGGCCATCTCTACCATGTTCAACACTCCGTTGGTGATTTCCATCCCTGGTTTGATGACCGAGCTGGCCGCTTTCTTAATGGCCATGGAGATCGGGGCGTTGTTGTTGGTGGTGCCCACGATCAGGTTGGCCTTCACCACGATGCCGTTGGCGTCGGTGGCGTAGTGGTGAGTCAGAGTACCGCGCGGCGCCTCCACGATGCCGACGCCTTCCTCCGGCGACCCGGTCGGGATGTTCCGGATGTCCGGGCTGGTAACCTCCTCGTCCTGCGCCAGTTCCAGCAGACGCTCGGCCGCGTACATCAGCTCTACCAGCCGCGCCCAGTGGGTGGCCAGCACGGCATGCACCGGACGACCGCCCAGAGTCGAGAAGAACTTCTCGTAAGCCTCCTGCGCCAGCGGGGTGGCCATGCCGTCGCAGGCGTTAATCCGACCCAGCGGGGCCGCCTGGTAGATCGCGGTACCCGGCCCCTCAGTGAAACCGGTCCAGCCAAACTTCTTCAGGTACGGGTATTTCAAGTAGCTGTAAGGCTCCACGTGCTCGGCCACGTAGTCCACGTATTCCCGCGGCGAGTACTTGAACAGTTCCTTGCCCTCGGTGTCCACCACGCGGACCTTGCCGTCGTAGAAATTAATCTTGTTGTTCTCGTCCACTAGGCCCATGTAGTTGGTGACCAGCTTGTAGGTGTCGCCCAGGATCAGTTCCACGTAGGCCTGGTTCTTCAACACCACGTCGTCGAACAGCTTCAGGGAGAACTTGGCGAACTCCACGCAGGACTTGGCCATCTCCTCGACCTGCTTGCGCTCCTCCCCGGTGAGTCCCTTGCTCACGCCGCCGGGAAGCGTCCAGGCCGGGTGGGTAGCCTTGCCGCCCAGCATCGCCTGAATCTGCTGCGCGTACGCCCGGTGCTTGATCACCTCGCCGCCGATCTCCAAGCCCACTTTCTCGATCACGCCCAAGACGTTACGGACGGCCGGGTCGGCGTCCGGGCCCAGCACGAAGTCCGGCGCCGCCAGGGCGTAAAAGTGGGCGATGTGGCTGTGCACAAAGTGCGCACTGTAAAATAGCTCCCGCAGCTTCTTTGCCGCCGGTGTCGGCTCCACACCGAACACCATGTCCATGGCCTTACCCGAGGCCAAATGGTGCGCGCTGGGTCAGACGCCACAGATGCGGCTTACAATCTGCGGGACTTCCTCAGCCGGACGGCCCTCGCAGAACTTCTCGAAACCACGTAGCTCCGGAATCTGAAAGTAGCAGTTTTCAACGGCCCCCGAATCGTCCAGGAAGATCTCGATCCTCCCGTGACCCTCAAGCCTGGTGATGGGATCAATGGTAATCCTCTTCACTTACTTTGCCCTCCTTAATAGCGACCCGGGCAGACCATAGCGGTAGAAAGTGCCCGCCGGATCGACTATCTCGCTGATTATCCGGTCGGCCTCTTCGGGGGTGTCGGCGTCCACGACCGAGGCCAGCGCCGAGATGTATTTGGCGCCCTGGTCGATCACGCCGTCAACTGGCCCGTAGCAGCCGCGGCACGGCAAGTTGGCGCTGGTGCACTGGTTGCCACAGCCGGCTCTGGTCACCGGGCCCATGCAGGTCAGGCCCTGCTCCAGGAGACACTTCTTGGGATCCACCATGATTTCGTGGGGCCGGTAGAATTTCTTGACCTTCTTCTCGGTCTTCTCCCGTTCACATTCGTCGCACATGGTCTTGTTGGAACAGCCGACGAACGCACCCTTGGGCGGCAGGTTACCGGAAGCGATGACCTGGATAACCGCCCAGACCTGGGTCGCCGTCGGCGGACAACCCGGCATAAAGTAGTCCACGTCCACGACGTCGGCCAAACACTTGACTTCTTTGTAGAATTCGGGGAGTTCCAGCTCACCCTCGAGCACCTGGTACCTGGTCACGGGGAAAACCCGCTCGGGGTTTTGGGTGGAATCGCTCTGGATGTAAACCCGGTCCAGGATGTCGTCCCGGCGCTTGAAGTTGGCGAGCCCCGGAATACCGCCCGCAATCGCGCAGCTGCCGAAGGCCACCAGCACCTTAGATTTCTGCCGGAGCAGTTTGGCGATGTGCTCGCCCTCGGAGTTCCGGATGGCGCCGTGGAATAGGCAAACATCGATGTACCCATCCGCGTACGCTTCAACGTCGGCATACTTGAAATCCACGGCGAGCGGCCAGAATACAATGTCGGCTACGTTAGCCAAGTCTATGATTTTCTCGTTGATGTCCAGGATGGCCACGTCACAACCACCGCACGCCGCAGCCCAGTAGGAAGCTAACTTTAACTTGCTCATCTTAACCCTCCCCACCGGCAGCCGCTTTTTGGTCCTGTTTGAATGGCCCAAGCTGCCGAACCTGTTCGGTGAATTCGGCCATCACCTTGGCGAACTTGGTGCCTTCAGCCGAAGAGATCCACTCCAACCGAACTCGCTCGTCCTCGACGCCCAGTTGCTCCAGGACCTTCTTCATCAACCGGTAGCGCCGCATCGTCCGGTAATTGCCACTAACATAGTGGCAGTCGCCCGGGTGTCAACCAGCCACCAGGACGCCGTCGGCCCCGTCGCTCAACGCCTTGAAAACGAACTGCGGGTCGACGCGTCCCGAACACATTACTCTGATGATCCTAGCGTTAGGGGGATACTGAAGCCTGGACACGCCCGCCAGATCCGCTCCGCCGTAACTACACCAGTTACATAGAAAGCCGATGATTTTCGGTTCAAAATTTGCTTTCGACATTCCCGCCCCTTCTTTCTTGAAGAGTTTGAAGCATAGAAGGTCCAAACCACGCCCGGTTGCTCTTTTCTCTCACCCCCAACATCTAAGCATTAGGCGCTTCTTAAGGCCGTGCGAAAGCGCACGCGGTTATTGAAACCGCGGTCAATCAATTGATTAAAACCAAAACGCCAAACCATGCTCATCCTTGAGCCTGCTATCTGGCCTGACTTGTCCGAATTTATTAATATATTCTAACAAAAAGCCCCACCTGTTTCAATCATATTTGCGAAACTATTGTTCAGCCCCGAATCCAGAAGCCGCCAATTTTTCCGGCCAGAATCCGCCGCGCGTAGTTTACTATGTTTATCAATTCGTCAAGGCGCAGTAAAATCCCTGCCACAAAGTAAACAATCGCTCCCGCCAAAATATCGAGTCCCACCCGGAGCAGGAGCCCAAGCCCGCAATCCCCCAATAAACAGGACAGGACCGTATCAACTCCATACACGACGGCGCCCATCAGTCCGGCCGCCAGCAGCACCCTGGCGCCGAAACGCAGGAGATCGGTCGTGATCAGTCCGGGCAACCGGCGCTGCAGGAGCCAGATCAGGATCACGGTGTTCAACAGCGCGGTGACCGATGTTCCTAGGGCCAGCCCGGCGTGAGCCAGATACCCGACCAGGGCGACGCTCGCCCCGAGCTTGACCACCAGGGTGCCGATGGTCACGTACACCGGCGTCTTCATGTCCTGCATGGCGAAAAAGCCGCGGCTCACCAGCATCACCAGGCAATGCCCCACCAAGCCGACGGCGAAGAACAGCAGGGCCACGGCAGTCATTTCCGTCGCCCGAGCGTCGAAGGCGCCCCGCTGGAACAATAGCATCACAATAGGCTCCCGGAGCAACACAATCCCGGCGACGGACGGCACGATCAGCAGGAACACCACTTTTACCCCGCGCCGTAAGGTCCACGCCATTTCCGCCAGGTGCCCCTCCGCGATGTGCCGGCTTAAAGTGGGGAAGATGGCCGTGGACACGGCCAGCACGAACAAGCTCTGGGGAAGCTGGATCAGCTTGTTGGCGTAATTCAGGGCGGCGATGCTACCCTCGGCCAATCCGGAGGCCAGCACCCAGTCGATCATCAGGTAGACCTGGTTAACGGAGAGACCCAAGGTGAGGGGCAGCATCAGGTAAAGCACCCGTTTCACCTCGGGGTGGCGCAGGTCCAGTTTAAGGGAATAGCGGAACCCGACCCGGCGCAGGACCGGTACCTGAATAAACGCCATGGTGGCCGCGCCGCCTAACACGCCGGCAGCCAGGCCGTAGATCCCGTAATAATTGCCCAGGACCAAAGCACCAAAGATGATCACGATGTTCATGGCTGCCGAACCGAAAGCCGGCAGGCCAAACACGTTGTTCGCGTTGAGCATGCCCATGAACAGGCCGGCCAGACTGAAGAAGATAATCGAAGGCAGCATGATCATAGTCAGCTGGACCGAGAGCCGGAAGGTTTCCGGGGCAAAACCGGTGCCTAGGACTCCGACAATCACCGGCGCCAGGAACAGCCCGGCCACCGCCCCGCCCGTGGTGAACACGATCAGAGCGTTGGTAACCAGGCTACAGAGCCGCCAGACATCCTCCCGCCGGTTCTGGGTGACGTACTCGGTGAAGATGGGGACGATCACGGTGGCTAGGGCGATACCGGCCACGGCGTAGAAAATGTTAGGAACCGTGTAAGCCACCAGGTAGGCATCGGTGACGTACGTCGCGCCGAACTGGTGGGCAATGGCCACCTCCCGGCCTAAACCCAGCACGCGGGAAAGGGCCAGCATGATTATTACCACCACGGTGGCGCGCGCGACTGTTTCTCCTGCAGACATTTAGCAAGACCTCAAAACCAATACTAACACTACGCCCCCAGCCCCGGCAAGGGCAAAAAATGCCGGTCGCAGAAGTCGCCAGATCCTGCTGCCGGCGTAATGTTCACAAATTTAGCAGGTTCCCGCCGGCCCTGGAACGCCTTTTTGACACCGCGGTGAAACGCGCGGGGTGCGCATTCCAACCAGCGCAACCCGGGGTACTTAAGGCTTGAGTCCGCGGGACTGTGCGGGCCCTGACTCGGGTTGCACCGCCGTTAATGGATAGATTAAAATAACCAAAGAATAATATTCTTTAGCCGGGGCTTGCCCGGCCGGTTCTACCGCAAGGGGAGGAAACGGTGCCTGAGTGGAGAAGGGATCCTATCGTGGACCGCTGGGTCGTGGTTGCCCCGGAGCGGAGCAGGCGGCCGTCCGACTTCCGGATGGAGCGTCAGCCCCGCAAGCAGGGCCGCTGTCCCCTATGTCCCGGGAACGAGGCGGACACGCCGCCCGAGGTGCTGGCCTATGGGAAACGCGACCGCGTGCCGGATACCTCGGGGTGGCACGTGCGGGTGGTGCCCAACAAGTTTCCGGCGGTCCGCAACCTGCCGCGAGAAACCGGCCGCCAGGGCTTGTACGAGTGGATGAGCGGCCTGGGACGACACGAAATCGTAGTTGAAACCCCCGCGCACGTCCCGGACCTGGACGGACAGAACCCGGAGCAGGTGGCCGAAGTGCTTCGTTGTTGGATGGAACGTTCCCGGCAACTGGCGCGCGACCCCCGGTGGCGGTACGTCCAGGTATTCAAGAACGTGGGCCGGCCGGCCGGAGCTTCCCTGGAGCACACCCACTCCCAGATCATCGCCATCCCCTTTGTCCCGGCTGAGCTCGGCCGCGAACTGGCAGGCATGCACGTTTACCGACGGTCCACCAGTCGGTGCGTGCTCTGCGATATGGTCGCCCAGGAACTGGCCGACGGGCGCCGGCTGGTGCACGACGGCGGAGGTTTCGTCGCCTTTGCCCCGTTCGCCTCGCGCTTCCCCGGCGAGGTTTGGATCGCTCCCCGGGAGCACGCCCCGGATTTCACCGCGCTTCAGGCCGCCGGGCAGCGGGAACTGGCCGCTACGCTGCTGGCTGTACTCCGGGGTTTAGCCGCGGCGTTCAACGCCCCGCCTTACAACCTGGTGGTGCACACCGCCCCGCATGGTGAAGCCGGAGGCGAACATTTCCACTGGCACTTTGAAATCTCACCCCGTCTCAGCATTACCGCTGGGTTTGAACTGGGCACCGGGTACTACATCAACCCACTGCCGCCGGAAACTGCCGCCGCGTGGCTGCGGGACGGAAAAACTGTAGGGGGGAATGTATCGAATGACTAAGGACAGGGAAGTCAGCATAACTGACTACACACCTCTGGTTGGTGAAGAGAAGATTGAGGAACTGTTAAAATTCGGCGAGGAACTCAAGGGCCTGAAACTGCAACAGATCAATTCGGCCCGTTTCGGGGGCGGAGTGGCCGAAATGCTCCTCTCCCTGATCCCGTTGGAACGTTCCCTGGGCTTGGACGTGTCCTGGGACGTTATTGAAGGCGACCAGGCTTTTTTCACTTATACCAAGACGGTCCATAATTTCCTGCAGGGCAAGCCGGGCACACTGGACCTCCTGGGCGCCAAGGTGTACTGGGATACCAACCGGCGGAATTACCCGCTGGTCAACGAACTGGCTGACGTGGTACTCGTCCACGATCCCCAGCCGGCGGGGTTAATCACCTTCGTCCCCGAAGAGGTGCGCCGCCGCCAAAAGTGGCTCTGGCGGTGCCACATCCAAACCTCCCGGGACGCCTGCCTGCTGATGAACCCGGTCCGCTCCCTGATCGAGCTTTACGATGCGGCGATTTATTCGTCCACCAGGTACTGCACGTGGGACATCAGGCCGTTCATTATCCTGCCGTACATCGACCCGCTGTCGGATAAGAACCGGGAACTGACCGACGCCGAAATCCAGGCCGTCCTGGACCGGCACGGCATCGGGGACCTGGAGGAGAAACCCCTGATCACCCTGGTTTCTCGCTTTGACCCGTTCAAGGGGCATGCCTACGCCATTGACAGTTTCAGGGAGGTCCGTAAGAACCACCTATGTCAGTTGTTGATGGTGGGGGGAACCGCCAGCGACGACCCGGAAAACGAATTGATCCTCGCCGAAATCGAGGAAAAGATCAACGGCCTGGAAGACGTCCGGGTGCTCAACCTCCCCCCTGACAGCCACGTGGATATCAACGCCCTCCAGCGAGCTTCCACCATAATCCTGCAGCCCTCGGTAAAAGAAGGGTTTGGGTTAACCGTGACCGAGGGACTCTGGAAGGGTAAGCCGGTGATCGGGGGCGACACTGGCGGCATTCCCGCCCAGATCGCCGACGGTTACAACGGTTACCTGGTTACCCCAGGGGAATCAAGCGTCCCGGAAATGGCCGAACGGATCGCCTTCCTGCTGGAGAACCCGGTTATGGCCCGGGAGAAGGGCCGTCGAGGCCGGGAAACCGTCCGGGAACGTTTCCTGATCACCCGGGGGCTTTGGGACGAACTGATGCTAATCAAAACCGTGCTGCAGAATTCTTAACCGTTTGGATCAGGATCCTTGTGTACCCGGTCCCTAATCCTTTTCTTCTTCTTTGCTCATAATAACTGGTATCCTTACCGCAGTTATGGTATTATATACAAGGGGGACTCCGTTTCTTCGGTTTAATTACAGCAGCTTGACTAACTAAACAATTTTTGCTCTCGTTTTTCCCGTACAAACCTGCCGGGGCTCCCCCGGCAGGTTTTTGATTTTGGGACCTATCCTGCCAGGCGGGAAAGCGGAGACACACCTCTGGCACTTTAACGGAACTCACAACTGGGAGGTGACAGCAATGACGATTCTAAAGACTTTGGAACGCCTAGTCGTGGTTTCCAACCGCGGCCCCGTAGTAATCAAGGACACGGCCGCCGGAACCTCGGCTTCCCGTTCGGTGAGCGGTCTGGTATCGGCGGTGGAGCCCATCATCGAAAACACCGGTGGCACCTGGATCGCCTGGTGCGGCCGCAAATCGCCCAAACCGGGAGAAAGCGGCACCTGGCCGGTACCCAGGAACAACCCCCGGTACGTGGTGCGGGAGGTGACCCTTTCCCCGCAGGAATATCGGGACTATTACCTAGGCTTCGCTAACGGGTGCCTGTGGCCTCTGGCCCACAGTTTCGTGGACCGGTGCGTTATCGATTTCGCACAATGGGAGACTTACCAAGAAGTAAACCGCCGGTTCGCCGCCCTGACTGCCCGGGAGTGGCGGGAAGGCGACGTGGTCTGGATCCACGATTTTCACCTGGCCTTGGTGCCGGAAATGCTACGGCGGGCACGGCCGCAGGCCCGGATTGCCTTTTTCTGGCATATTCCGTTTCCGTCCTACGACATCTTCAGTATCCTGCCCTGGGCCCGGCAGATCCTGCGCGGACTCCTGAACTGCGACAGCCTGGCCTTTCATTCGGCCGTGTACGTGGACAACTTCCTGCACTGCGCATCCCGGCTCCTCGGCGTCAAGACTCCGAACGATAACCGGCTTATCCACTGGGAAGGCCGGGAAATCAGCGTACGCGCGTTGCCCATCGGGATCGACGCCGACCGTTTCCGCGCCCTGGCCGCCGATCCCCGGGTACAGCAGCGGGCGGCCGCCATCCGCCGCGCCGTCGGCACCCGTTTCCTGGTCTTGGGAGTAGATCGGTTGGATTACACCAAGGGGATTCTGGAACGGCTTCAGGCGATTGAAATCTTTCTGGAGAAATTCCCCGAGTGCCGGCATCACTTCACCTTCCTACAGGTGGCCGTGCCCAGCCGCACCGAATGGAAAGACTACCGCGAACTGCGGCGGGCAGTCGAGGAAACCGTGGGGCGGATCAATGGGCGGTTCGGCGAACAGTGGCGGGTGCCGGTGCGCTACCAGTTCCGCTCCCTGAACCCGGAATACCTGGTGGCCCACTACTTGGCGGCAAATGTGGCCCTGGTCACCCCGCTGCGCGACGGTCTGAACCTGGTCGCCAAGGAATTCGTCGCCTCCAGGATCGACAATGCAGGGGTGCTGGTGCTCAGCCCCTTCGCAGGCGCCGCCGAACAGCTGACCGAGGCGGTAAAGGCCAACCCATATCACCCACACCACATGGCCGAACAGTTACGGTTCGCCCTGGCGATGACGCCGGAGGAACAATCCCGAAGAATGAAGCTGCTGCGGCAAAACGTAGAGGAATACGACCTGTCCCATTGGTGGCAGAGCGTCCTGGATAGTCTAGCCGAAACCCGTCCTCGAAGGGTACAACCCCTTTCGTGGAGCCGCTCGGCACCCAGCCTGGGCTAAAACTGGGTTGAATTTAAGGATGGCGGGAATTCAATTGCGGTTGTTTATGTTCCTGGACTATGACGGCACCCTGGTCCCCATCGCCGGGACTCCGGATCAGGCCGTCCCCCCGCCGGCACTCCTGCAACTGCTGCAGAAACTGGTAGGGCTGGAGGGCTTGCGCGTAGCCGTGGTCAGCGGCCGGGACCTACAAGACCTGCAGTCTCTCCTGCCGGTTCGGGACCTGTACCTGGCCGCCTGCCACGGGGGGCTCATCAAGGTGCCTGGCTCCGAACCCTACACCCTGGCCGGCCAAGCCGACCGGCGTCAGCTTGACCGGCTGGCACGGGCGGCCGAGGCCCTGATCGCCGACCGGCGCGGGTTCCTGGTAGAACCGAAGGCCCTCTCCCTGGCCTTCCATTACCGCCTGGCCAACCCCCTGGAGGTAACGCCGGTCCTGCAAAGATTTAAGATCCTGCAGAAGCAACATTGCCCCCCTCCGGACTGGGAGATGATCCCGGGGAACAAGGTGCTGGAGGTGCGACCGGCGGGCGTAAACAAAGGCACAGCAGTCAAACACCTGCTCGCCCAGTGGCCCGGTGCCTTCCCCGTGTACATCGGCGACGACGTCACCGATGAGGACGCCTTCCGCGCCCTGTCCGGCCGCGGCCGGACCATCCTGGTGGCGAACAGGCCGCGTCCCACCGCCGCAGACCAGTGCCTGACCCGCGCCGCCATCCTGGTTTTTCTGCACCACCTCGCCGAAAAAGGGCCAGGCTACTTTTTTAGCACTCTAAAAGGTAGACTGCCAGAAAAGTAGCCTGTCCCCTTTTCTGGCAATCTCGGCAGGAGTCTGCTAAAAAAGTAGCCTGGTCCTTTTTTTAAATTTGGCCCTTTTTTTAAATTCGTTTCAGTTCCCACTGCCAGGCGGTTTCGATGATTTGTCGGAGGTCGTCAAACCGGGGCTGCCAGCCCAACCGGCCCCGGATTTTTGAGCTGTCGGCCACCAGGGCCGGCGGATCTCCCGCCCGCCGGCCGGCAAGTTCCACCGGGAAATCCACTCCGGTCACGTCCTTCACCGCACCGATCACCTCTAGCACCGAATAACCCCGCCCGTACCCGCAATTGTACACCGCGCTTTCCCCGGTCTCCAGCAGGTGTTCCAGGCACAGCACGTGGGCCGCGGCCAGATCCTCCACGTGAATGTAATCGCGGACGCCGGTGCCGTCCGGTGTCGGGTAGTCGGTGCCGAATACGGTCACCCCCGGGCGCCGGCCCAGCGCCGCCCGCACGCTCACGGTGACCAAATGGGGCGCCCAGTCCTTGCCTTCGCCGATGCGGCCCGCAGGATCGGCCCCGGCCACGTTGAAGTAGCGCAAGGACGTATACGCAAGGTCCCCGGCGTGCGCCAAATCCCGAAGCACCTGCTCGACCATGGCCTTCGTACGTCCATAGGGGTTGATCGGCGCAAGCGGTGCCTCCTCAGGTACCGGAATCACCTCGGGGATGCCGTACACCGCCGCGCTGGAAGAGTATATCAGCCGGCCGCAGCCGTGCTTCTTCATCGCCGCCAGCAGGTTTAAGGTTCCGGTAACGTTGTTGGCGTAGTACCGTAGCGGTTGGGTGACGGATTCGGGAACCGAAATGTGGGCCGCGAAGTGTATCACCGCGTCGAAACGCCGGGCGCCCAGCACTTCGTCCAACCGGCCTTTATCTAAAAGGTCACCCTCCACCAATTCCCCATAAAGCACCGCCTGGCGGTGTCCGGTGGAAAGGTTGTCGAAGGTCACCACCTGGTAACCTTGCGCCCCCAGAGCCTTCACCACGTGGCTCCCGATGTACCCGGCTCCGCCTGTGACCAGTATTGTCCTCACCAGACAAACCCCCAAATTCTTCAACCCGCACATCACAACCGTCCAGGCGCTTTGTCCAATCAGGCCCCCAGAATGGAATCGCGGCTGAATTACGGGCCGTCACGCGGCTCGTTGTTCCGGCAGGCCGGTCAGTAACCGGTCAGGCCAACCGCCAGCGGCACCAACCCGACCAAACCCAGCCAGGCCAGCGGCGAACACGGCCCGACAAAGGCCAGAGGTACCAGGCCCAGCAGAATCAGCCCGACGATAACGCGCGCCACCCGCAGGCCCGGTGTCAGGTTGGGCCTCATTCTTGATCACCCCCTGTCCCCGCCGGATCATTTCTCCAAACCTTCCTCTCCCAACACCGGTAATTCACGGAGTTCGGCGTACAGTTGCGCCACGTCGGAGTTCAGCTCCCCGGCTTGGGCCAGTAGTTCGGACGCCCGTTCGGAATCGCCGCGCGCCGCGGCCACCGCGGCCAACCAGGCCAGAATCTCGCCCCGGGAGGCTTCATCTCCGGTCTCGGTGGCTTCTTCAAGAATAGCGGCCGCGGCGTCGAACTGCCCCAGGAAGTAATGGGACGCCCCCAGCGGGAATTGCATCTCCCGGGTTACCGCCAACGGGGCCCCGGACCATAACCGTTTTTGGGTTTCGTTCAGCCCATCCATCACCGTTTCCATTCGTTCAGGCACCGCCAGGGCGGCTTTGAAGTATTCCCGGGCCTGCTTCCGGTTACCGTCGCTGATCGCCCCGTAACCGGCCAGGAAGTAGGCCTGGGCCAGGTTTTCGTAGCGGTTCCGGGAAAGCGGCGCCTTCGCCACCGCCTCCTCGGCACTGGCTACTGCCGCCGCGTATTCACCACGAGCGTTTTGGATGTAAGCCCGCAGTTCGTAGTAGGCCGGATTGTACCGGCTCTTACGGATGGCCCGCTCAATCTCCGAAAGCGCAGTGTCGGAGTCGCCCCGCGCCTGGTAGGCCTGGGCAAGCATGTAGTTATAGCCGCCGTTAGCCGGGTTGAAAAACGCCGCCTGCTGCAGGGCCTCGATGCCCGCCGCCAGCCGGCCCTGCCGGAGCAGCGCCACCCCCTGACCCGCTTTCGCCGAGGCCGCGGACAAGGCCAGCGCCCCGCAGATGATTAGTCCGGCGCAGATCCCGGCGGCCGTTAGCCGGGCATAGGCCGGCGGCACGTAGGACGACTGCTTGTGCTTTTTACGGCGGGGCGACTCCCCGACCGCGGCGGCCGCCCATGCCTCCCGCTTAAACCCCACCAGGGCGCCGAATAACGCCCAGACCACCAGCGCCAAGGCGCCGAGCGAGAAATTAAAGTCCAGGGCCGAGTGCGCCGCGACGGCCAGGCAGGCCACGCTAACCGCCACCAGCAGTGCCCGCCGGTCCGGATCGCCGCCGGATTCCTGGTAGAGCTGGTAGGCCGTCCAGAAGAAGACCACCCAAATGGCCAGGAACAGCAGCATCCCACCGATCCCCGTTTCCACCCCCACCTGCAGGTAGTGGCCGTGTACCTGTCGGCTGGTAAAGAAATAAGGCAAAAAGGTTTGGTAGGCCTCCGCCCAGCCGCCGCCGCCCCAGCCGGTGAGCGGCCGTTCCAGCACCATCTGCCAGGCGGTGCCAATGAAGTAGATACGGTGTTCGAGGTTGTGCCATTTGAGCGCCGCCTGCACCTTTTCCCAGTTCGTGAGGATAAAAATCCCAACAGCGGTCAGGGCCACGCCAAGCCCGCCTAGGACCAGGAGCGAACCGCGCATCTCGATCTGTCGCTGCCAGGCAGACCGGCGCAGCAGTCCGTAAAGCAACTGCCCCGCCACGGCCAGGATCAGGCCCACGAGTACCCACAACCACGCGAATTCCAACCGTTCGGGCGGCAGGGCAGCGAGAAAGCGGTTGATCGCCACGAGCGCCGGAACCCCAACTAAGAACAGGTGCACCACCACCGGAAAACGCCTGTCGGCCGGCAGTGCGACCAGGAACAGCGGCAACAGGAGACCGAAAATGATGAACCCCCCCTGGGACTTCGTGCCGAAAAACACGGTCAGGAGCAGGAAGTTTCCCAGAGCGTAGTAGTATGGGTAGGGATCAAGCTCCCGGAGCCACGGCGGCACCCCCATCTGGGCGAAGGGATGCTGACCTTTCGAACCCGGGTTGAGCACCCGGCGCTGCCAGAGGTAGAAGCCCAGGAAAAGAACGGCCATCAGGTAGTTGGCCAGGGCGTTCGGGTACTGGAAAGAAGAGTATATCCGACCGCCCAAAAAGCCGTCGCGAATTTCAATGATGCCGGTGGCGGTCGCCAGACCGGCAAGCGCCACCCCGATCGCGCTCAGGTAAACCACGTGAAAAAGGCGGTGCGCCTCCGGCACGGAGGTGATCACCCGGGCCGCGATCCAGAAGACCAGGAAATAAAGGGTGGCCCGGACGATTTCATCCACCGCCATCCCGGTGTTCACCGCAAAGAAGGCACTGTAAAAGTAGATTACCGGCAAGGCCAGCATCAGGTAGTCCAGCGGGTGTTCGAACATCCGGTTTTCGTAAGTGGACACTTTGGCCAACCAGACAAACCAGAACAAAGCCGCGGCGATGATCAGGGCCCAGTACTGCTCGGAGGCAAAGAAGAGACCCCGGAAATAGGGGCTAAGAAACAAGATCGCCATCAGGCCCCAGAACGCGATGGCGTACGAAAGGGGTTGGGTGGTCCTGACAGCAGCCGGGGAGGCCGCTTTCGCCTTGGTGCCGGCTTTGGCCATAGAACGAATAGCTCCTCTTCATCGTTTTTAATTTAATTATTTTTAATTAATAATTGATTAAAATATTTGAACAATTATCTCCTATATTCCAGTTTACCGCGCTAAAATTGTCAAAGTCAATATTTTCCGCTACGACATCAACAAGTGACCACCACCCTCTCGCCGGAGGTTTTGAATTCTCTCCCGGGGACTGACAATCGAAGTAATGCGCACCCCAAAGTTGTCGTTAACCACCACTACCTCGCCCAACGCCACCAGCGCACCGTTCGCCAACACTTCGACCGGTTCGTCGGCCAACGTGGCCAGCTCCAGAATCGAACCCGGCACCAGCCCAAGCACCTCTTTGATCGGGCGTTTGGATCGTCCCAGGATCACGGTGATCTTAAGCGGCAGGTCCAGGATCAAGTCCAGCTTCTCCTGGGGCAGTCCCGGCGGCAGTCCGGGTGTTGTCTCCGGTGCCGGCCATGGTTCGGGTGCATGCGGCGGACTCCCCAGACTCGGCCGCAATCCCGGTTCAGGTTCCCCGGCCCGCGGTTGATCCGCCAGCGCCCCGTCGTCCGCATTAAGCGGGGCCGCGGTTTCGGATTCTAGTCTCTGCCACAGCAGGGCCGCCTCTTCCCGGGCCGTTTCCACGGTCATAATCTGGAGCAGTTCGGTGTCAATGAGTTCCCCTACGCGCATGTGGAAGGAAACAACCACCATGTTTTCCTTAAGGCGACTGATGACCGCCTCTGCTTCTTCAGCTGATTCAAACACCTGGGCGCTGGGCGGCGAGATGGACACGGTGCGCTGAACCAGGCCGGAGAGGGCGGTGGCCGCCGAGCCGATCATCTGATTCATGGCCTCCGCCGCCGCGCTGATCTCCATCTCCCCAAGGGTCTCCGGCGGCGAGGTACCGTCGTTGCCCAGCATGAGGTCGGCAATAATGCTTGCATCCTGCACCCGGAGCACGAGCAGAATCGAGCCGCTCAAGCCCGCGGTAAACTTGACTTCGATCACCAGGTACGGCACGGTAAACTGGACCAGCAACTCCTCCCGGCGTTTGACGTGGACCTGCGGGCTGGTGATGTTCACCTTGTGTCTCAACAGGGTGGACAAAGTGGTGGCCGCCGAGCCCATGCAGATGTTTCCGATTTCCCCTAGGGCGTCCTTTTCCTTCGTGGATAGTGCTATTTCCGGCTCCGCCGGTGCGCCGGGCTCCGGGTCGACCGCTGAACCCTTCTCCGCATCCTGGCTGCCGGCCTTGAGCAAGGCGTCGATCTCCTCCTGGGCCAGTATCCTGTCAGTCAATACTTTCGTCCCCTTCCACCAGGGAGGTTACCTGCACCGCCAGGTAGCGGCCGAGCACTCCTGCCTGAGCCTTGAATTTCAGCTGGTCACTGACGTAAAGATCCAGATCCTGGCTCACCCGCCGCGCCAGGGGCACCACATCGCCCACCTGGAGCTGCAACAGGTCCTGGACCGTGATTTCGCTCTCCCCCACCACCACGCTCAGGTCCACCGGCACCCGCTCCACCCAGTACGCCAGCCGTCGGCCTTCGGTGCCATCCGCCTGCAGGGCGCTGTGCACAAAACGATAGAAAGAAGACAGATGCGCCAGCATGGGGTCCAGCACGATATGCGGCAGGCAGATGTTGATCAAGCCCCGGGCCAAGCCACCTACCACGGTGGTCAGGGTGATCACCGCCACGATCTCGTTGGGCGAGATGATCTGGTGCAACCGCGGGTTCGTTTCAATCGATTCTATTTCAGGGTCTACTTTGTAAATATCCTCCCAGGCCAGCTTCAAGTGTTCCAGGAGCTTGACATTTAATTTGCGGGCGACCGATAGTTCAATGTCCGTCAAGTCCCGGACCTTCCTGGGCATTTCCCCCGGCCCGCCAAACAGGAGATCGATGATCGGGAATAGGAACTGGGGGTTGGTTTCCATCACCGCCATCCCCTTCAGCGGTTTAAGCGTGAAAATGGTGAGTACGGTCGGAATCGGAATGGACCGCACAAAATCGTCAAAAGTAAACTGGTCCACCGAGGCCACCCGCACCACGATGTTCGAACGCAAGTAACCGGACAGGAAGTTGGACAGAATCCGGGCGTAGCTATCGTGGAGGGTCTGCAGGGTACGCAGCTGTTCCTTGGAAAACTTGTTCGGCCGCCGGAAGTCATACGGCTTGTAAGCCGTTTGCGGCTCACTTTCCCGCAGATCCTCGGCCTTTACCCGGCCGGCGGCTAGGGCCGATAACAGGGCGTCGATTTCTCCCTGGGTCAGGATTTCTTTCACTTGCTCTCCCCTCCCGGATAACCGTTCCTGATGCGCCGATCGTTAGTTCCGCACCAGCACCCGCTCGATCGCCTGGAGGATCCGCTCCTGCTGGAATGGCTTCACGATAAAATCCTTGGCTCCCGCCTGGATGGCCTCCATTACCATCGCCTGCTGTCCCATCGCGCTGACCATAACAATATTGGCCTTGGGGTCCTGGGCCAGGATCGCTTTTACGCACTCGATCCCGTCCATTTCGGGCATGGTGACGTCCATGGTTACCAGGTCGGGCCGTAGCTCCTGGTACATCTGAACAGCCACCGCACCGTTTTCGGCCTCCCCCACCACTTCGTAGCCGTACTTGGTCAGAATGTTTTTGATCATCATCCGCATAAAAGCCGCGTCGTCCACCACCAGAATCCGCTTGGCCAAAACTTATCCCTCCTGTTCATCACAATGATTACATTCTGTTACAGTCAACCCCGGAAACCTGGGTTTCGGTGACAACCCCCAGCGCTGCAAACAGGCGGTCCAGGGACTCGACTTCCGGCAGCATTATAAAATGGCTGTCCATCCGGTCCTGGTTCTGCATCCCCACGAAACTAGTCTGGATGCAGAGCACCTGGTCTTCGGCATAACCGCTGGCCGCCACCGCGGTGGCGAAAATCGCGCCCAGCATGTCGTGCGCTAGTGCCGGAACCGATGGGACAAGCTGCAATCCGGTCATCTCGGCGATCGCCCCAGTAAAGGAACCGGTCATAATATTGCCGATTTCCATCACTGCCGAATAACCCATTTCGTCAAGGGCGGTGGTCGTCCCTCTTTTCTGGCCCAGCAGTAAATCCACCAGGGCACAAGCGCTAGGCTGGTCAAAAATGTAGAGAATAGTCGCCGGAACGTCGCCTTCAACCCGCAGGTTGACGCAAACCACCTGCTTTTCCACCCCCCCGATCAAGGTAATGGCTTCCTTCAGGTCCAAAAAAGTCGCCCGGGGCACGCGCATGTTCACCTTGGTCTGCAATAGGTGCGCAAGCGCGGTAGCAGCGTTGCCCACTCCAATGTTTCCGATTTCCTGCAGGATGTCGATTTTGGTGCTCGAAATCTTCACCGAGCCTGATCACCTCATGTTTTAAGTTTTGTTGCCGTGCGCACCCGGCGGTAGAAAGAAATCGCGATCCGTTCCAGTCCCAACTCGGAGGCTTTAAAAATGGTTTCACTCGCCCCCAGAAACAGCACTCCCCCGGGCCGGAGCGCCCGGCTGAACCGGCTGTTTACACGCCACTGGGCCTCCTTGGTGAAGTAGATCTGCACATTCCGGCAGATGATCAGGTCGTACCCGGGCCTGTACGGGTCCGCCAGCAGATCGTGCCGGCGAAAGACCACCCGCTTTTTGATCTCCGGGTCGAGAATGTACCGCCCGTTTTCGGACCGGAAGTAACGTTCCCGACGAGTGGCCGGAACGTTGCGCAGCAGTTCGGCCGGGTACTCGCCCCGTACCGCCCTCTGCAACACGTTAGGGTCCAGGTCGGTAGCTTCAATCCAGTGGCGTTTGCCCGGAGTCAGCTCATTCAGGATGATCGCCACCGAATACGGCTCAGCCCCGTTGGAACAAGCCGCGCTCCAGATTTTCAGCGTGGGGTTGACGGCCAACAGTTCCGGAAAAATCATTTTTTCTAGTTTATGGAACGCCTTAACATCCCGGAAAAACTCGGTGACGTTGATGGTCAGGTAGTCCACAAAGTCGCTAAACGCCCGCCGGTCCCGCGAAATCATCTGGAAATAGGCTTCGTAACTTTCGATCTTCCGCCGAACCATGAGGGTGTTGATCCGCCGGCGGAGCTGGGTGTCCTTGTAGCTGTTCAGGTCCAATTTCAGTTCCCGGGCTACTCTGCTCTTGAATTCCTCGAATTCCATCTGGTTAGATCACCCGAACCGGCTGGCCGAGAGTGCGGATAGTCAGGAGTCCGTCGGACGTGTCTAGGCTGATCGTCCGTCCCACCGATCCCCCCACATCCTCGGCCGCGATCTTGATCCCCAGTTCCTTGAGGGCCTTACGGACCGCCTCCACGTTCCGCTCACCGATGGCCATCTGCATAGCCCGGTTGTTGCCGAAAAACATCTGGGCCCCCCCGGCCAGTTTCGCCACCATTCGCCCGTTCCTGCTGCCAGCCCGCTGCAATTCCTTCACCAAAACCGCCACGCCCAGGTCGGCGAATTTGGCCGGTTTGCCCCCGCTCCGGAACTGTTTGCTATCCGGCAGCATCACATGGGCTAGGCCGCCTATCCGGGCTACCGGATCGTACAGAGCCACACCCACGCACGAACCCAAACCCAGGGTGAGCAGCCGGTGCGGACTTCGAGCGACCTGGTATTCGGCGATCCCCACGTGGATGTTGCGCGCTTCCTCTACCGACAATCCTCTCAAGACGTCCGGTTCCAGACCCAAAACCTCCATTTCCCATAATAGATAATCCGACTTATCTCAGGGCCCCCACCTGGTTGATGGCCTTTTCCGCCAGGGCATCGTGGGTCCGGACCAGGCGTTGGTTGGCGGTGTAGGTCCGGGCCGCCACCAGGAGATCAACCATTTCCTCGGCCAAGTTTACATTCGCCCCTTCCAGGAAGCCCTGACGCACACGGGTGTCCGGAGTCGGTTCGGTCTCCCCGGCCCCAACCACCAGGTAACCGTCCGGGGTGCGCGCAAAGCCCTTTTCCCCGCCGGGCAAAGTGGTCAAGAGCAACCGGTCCAGTTCCTCCCCGGCGGACGAAAGCACCCGGCCGTCCGGAGTTACGGTGAAGTTCGAGTCCCCCACGTACAGGGGGCCATGCTCGCCCAGCACCGGGTCCCCCGCTCTGGTCACCAGGTAGCCGTCTTCGTTTACCGTGAAGGAACCGGCCCGGGTATACAGAAGTCCCCCTTCCCGTTCCACCGTAAAGAACCCGTCGCCGTCCAGAGCCAGGTCGGCACTCCGGCCAGTCTCGGTCATGGGCCCCACGGACAGATCGGTAACGAGGGCCTCCGTCTTTACCCCCAGACCGGTACGGCCGATGGGCCAAAGCCCCTTTTCGTGCCGCAGCACGGCGGCCTGCAGGTACGGCGCGAAGGTCACCGCCTGCCGCCGGTAACCCGTGGTGTTCACGTTGGCCACGTTGTGCGCCACCGTATCTAGCCAGGCTTGCGCGGCCAGCATTCCCGAAGCGGAAATGTAGACGCCCCTGATCATCCGCTTATTCCCCCTCTCTGCGCATCCGCCTCAAATTCAGCATCAATTCGATTTCCCCCTTGTTCCGTCCGAATTGACGGGCCAGTTCGGTAATCGGCTGGCCGCGGTCAAACGCCCGGTACACTTGTTCCTCCAGGGTTGTCTTGCGGTTGCTCTTGCCGCCCTGAGCCAGCAGGCCGCTCAATTGGCTTTCGATCCATTTAAGCCGTTCGTTCAGCTCGTTATTGACCGCGATCAGCTTTTCGATCTGATTTTCCAGGTTACGCAACTGAATGTCTGGCTCGGACTCCCGCGCCACCTGCAATTGCAGTTCCTCGTCAAAGGCCCGGCGCCGGCGCCGCAGCCAGAGAAAAAACACGCCGACCAGCACCGCGAAAAAGGTGAAAATGCCGCCCAGGAAAAACACGGTAAACAGCCAGGGGTTTTCAAGCACCGCTAAAGGCCTCCTTTTTGCCGTCCCAGCTTGCCGATCTTGTCCCGCAGCCGGGCGATCGCCCGCGAATGCAACTGGCAGGCCCGGGACTCGGTCACTTCCAGCACCCGTCCCAGTTCCTTGAGCGTCAACCCTTCCTGGTAGTACAGGGCCAGGACCAGCCGGTCCTTTTCGTCCAACTGCTCGATGGCGGCCACCAGGGTTTGGTAATCCTCCTCTTCCAGCACCCGTTCCACCGGATCGGGACTGTCGGTGTCCTCAATCAGGCTCCCCCAGCGCACCTGCTCTCCGTCCCGGGCCACCCGCACCTCATCCAGGGACATCACCGATATCGCGTAAAAGTGACTGGCCAGGCGGTGGAACTCCTGGTTGCTCATACCCAGGCTCCGGGCCACGTCGGCGTCGGAAACTGAGGTCCCGGTCTCCCGCTCCAAGCGCGCCCGGGCTTGGTTGATCTTCTGTAACTTGTGCCAGAGCGACCGAGGCAACCAGGACTGCCGGCGCACCTCGTCCATGATGGAGCCCCGGATCCGGTGGTAGGCAAACGTCTTGAAGTCGGTCCCCCGGTCCGGGTCGAATTTTTCCACGGCCTCGATCAGGCCGAACACCCCCCAGCCCTCTAGGTCCTCCTGGGTGATGAAGGACGGCAGGCGCACCGCCAAACGTCCGGCGATGTACTGAACCAGGTACAAATGATCCAGAATCAACTGCTCCCGCAAACTCTCACTCCGGCTCTCCCGGTACTGCTGCCAAACCTCAATAGCCACACCGCCACCTCCACTCTTTACCGCGTCACGCGTTCCCGATCTCCGGTACGGCAGGTTTGACGCCGCAGATGCTCCGGTCACCGCAGTCGCCGCTCCTCGGCCATTTTCCGAAAAAGGAAGGCCACGATGGCGTCTTCGTCGGCCTTCGCCAGCCCCTCAAACTCCACGCCCACCGCGTAACGGTCCAGATCATCGTCTTCCAGCTTTTCGAGCCGGTTGACCCGGCCCAGGGTGATGATCTGTCGGGGTCCTGCGGGAGCGGGGATTAAGAATTCTAGGACCAGCCGCGTGCCTGGAACCAGGGGACGCCCGCAAATGAGGCACACGCCGCCACCGCTCAGGTCGGACGTAAACCACCGCTCGCCTTGGACCGGGGTGCTGTAGTCCAGCTTTTCCCGGCCGCGCACCTCCAGGGTGACGGGCACCCGCACCATCCGGCGCCGCTGGATGCGCTCTACCTTTTCCGGCCGTTCCAACAGGTAAAGCGGAATGCGGTCCATTTTCCGCCCTCGGCAGATGCTGGAAAACCGGTAGGCCGCTTCGCTGGAAACGTAGGTCACCAGCACCCCGTCGCCCGGCGCCAGGATCAGGGGATTCCCGCGATGATAGGGCACGCCCACTAGGAGATGCCTTTTGGTCACGTCCTGAAGCGAAGTGACGTAGGTTTCCGCCTCCTCGTCCCGGGCCACGTATATTTTTTGACCAATCTCAAGTTGCACCTGAACAAAACCATCCTTAAAAAAGATTTACCTGAACAGACGAAACAGTCTGCCGATAAAGCTATCCACCGCGCCCGCGGCGGGCTGGATTTCACCGCTTAGCAGGTATCGGGCGATTGCTTCAACCTCCCGGGCGGCCACCGAGTTGGGCTCCACTAGGACGAAGGGTTCCTGGTTTTTCACCGCCCTGATTACCACCGGGTCCTCGGCGATAGACCCAATATGCCGCACAGTGAACCTCAAGAACTTGCCGCAGACCAGTTGCAGTTTGACCGCCGCTTCCGCAGCCTCACGTTCGCTGGCGGCCCGGTTGATCACCAGTCCGATTTCACTGTGCACTTTGTACCGGGCCAGGATCTTGATCAGACTGTAGGCGTCGGTCAGCGAGGTGGGTTCGGGCGTAACCACCAGGATCACCTCCCGGGCGGCCGCTACGAAGCCGAGTACGCTCCGGGATATCCCGGCGCCTGTATCGATCAGCAGGAACTCGGCGGTACGGAGGTACGAAAGCATATCGATCAGCCGCTCCCGCTGGGAACTGTCCAGGTTAGCCAACTCCTGGATACCCGTGCCCCCGGGGATGATCTGCAGGTTGAACGGCCCGGTGACCACTACGTCCTCCAGTCTCTTGCCCCGATAGAGCACATCGTACAGGGTGTGGGGGGGGTTGAGCCCCAGGAGCACCTCGACGTTCGCCAAACCCAGGTCCGCGTCAAACAGGAACACCCTTTTCCCCATCCGGGCCAGGGCTAGGCCCAGGTTGACCGAGAGATTGGTCTTGCCCACTCCGCCCTTGCCGCTGGTGATCGCGATCACCCGGGTGATCGTCGGATCGACCTGGACCCGCGGCCGGATCACGCGGTGGGCCAGGGTACGCAGTTTGTACGCCTGGTCACGCATCCGGTTCCACCCCCTTCGTCAGGAGCTTGGCCAACTTCTTGGGGTACATGCTCTGGATGTCGTCGGGGACGTTCTGGCCGTCAGTAATTTGGGTCACCGGCAACCCGGTGTGGCAGATGATGTTCAGGATGCACCCCAGGGTATCGGTTTCATCGACCTTGGTAAAGATCAGCTTGGAATACTTTACCTTGCCGAAGTGCCGCACGCTGCGAAGCAAATCCCGGTGCTTGGTGTTGGAACTCAGCACCAGAATGATGTCCGCCGGATCCTCCAGCTGGTCGAAATAGGACTTGAGTTCAGCCACCTTTTCCGTGTTGTGCGGAGGTCTTCCCGCCGTATCCACCAGGATGTAGTCCTTGTTCCTGTGCCGGTGGACGGCATCCTGAAAGTCGCGGGGTGTCATGGCGATCTCCAGCGGTACACCCATTATTTCGGCATAAATCTTCAACTGCTCAACTGCCCCGATCCGGTAGGTGTCAATGGTGATGATGGCACAGTTCTTCCCGTGAAACAGGGTATACTGGGCGGCCATCTTGGCCAGGGTGGTCGTCTTCCCCACTCCGGTGGGGCCAATGAACGCCAACACCCGCCTCTGGCCTTGGTCAGTGTAGGCCGGCTCCACCAGGTTAACAATCCCGTTCTGCAGGCAGATCCGGGCCAGGTCGTTTCGCTGGATGTCGCTCGGATCAACCTGGCGACGCAATTCGGTCATCAGTTGATTGACATATTCCGGCTGAATCTCCATGTCTTCCAGGAAACGCTGCCAGCCTTCAAAAAACTTTTCGTCACCTTCTGGATCCAACAGGCGCGTCTGGGAAAAACGGCTGAGCAGGCTCTTGATCTCGGACAATTCCTGGTATACTTGCGTCACCGGAGCTTTGTCCGAAACCGACGGCCGGGAATCGGGGGGAGGCGTGATCCAAGACGGCGTCGCCGCGGCCACCGGTTCCGGCGGTCGGACTTGGCTTGTCTGCGGTTCGTCCAGAGCGGCGGTAACTTCCAGGCGCCGGGGTAAAAAGTAGCCTAGAATCCCCCGGGAGCGCACTTTTCGGCTGGAAATAATTACTGCGTCCGGGCCGAGGTCGGCTTTGATTGCCCGTACGGCCTCGGTCATGTCCCGCGCCACGTACCGCTTAATCTTCATCCCAGGTCACCGTCCCCACCGCTTCCACGTCCACCTGAGGCGTGATTTCCTGCAACGCCAGGATGGACAAGTGCGGAAAATGCCGCTCGGTCAAGCGCCGGAGCGGCAGCCGAATCCGGCTGGAACAGAGCACCACCGGGGCGTAGCCCTTGGCTTTAGCCCGTTCCACCGCGGTACCGAGGTTCTGGATCACCTTCTGGGCCGCCCCCGGTTCCAGCACCGGGAACGCGCCCAGCGCCGTGGGCTGAACGGCGTCCACCAGCTTTTGTTCCAGCCGCGGATGCAGGGTGATCACCCGGATTTTCCCGTCTGGCGCGTGCAGCCGGGAAATAGTACGCGCCAGCGCCTTGCGGGCCGCCTCGGTTAACGCGTCCTCGTCCTTGCTTGAGCGAGCCCGGTCGGCCAGGGCCTCCAAGACGGACACCAAATCCCGGATCGGCACCCGTTCCTTAAGCAGGTTCTGCAGCACCTTCTGCACCTCGCCGAGCGAAATCAGGTTGGGCACCAGTTCCTCCACCACCGCCGGATTCTTTTCCTTCACCACGTCCAGCAACTCCTGCACCTCCTGCCGTCCCAGCAGCTCGTGGCCCTGGCGCTTGACAAACTCAGACAGGTGCGTAGCCAGCACGGTGGCCGGGTCCACCACGGTGAAACCGTTAATTTCGGCCTCTTCCCGGGCCTCCGGCGCAATCCACCAGGCCGGCAGCCCGAAAGTCGGTTCCCGAGTGGCGATGCCCCGGATCTGCCGGTCTCCGGTGGGGTCCATGGCCAGGTAACGCCCAGGCATCAGTTCGCCCTGCGCCGCCTCCACCCCGCGCAGTTTAAACACGTAACTGTTCGGTTTCAGTTGCAGGTTGTCCCGGATCCGGATCGGCCGGACGTAGATCCCCAGCTCCTGGGCGCATTGCCGCCGCACGGCCGCCACCCGGTACAAGAGGTCCCCACCCTGCTCCTCACTGGCCAAGGGGATCAGGTTGTACCCGATCTCCACCACCAGTGGGTCTACCTGGAAATAGGTTAATACGTTTTCGGGCTCGCGTTTCTGTTCCTGCGCTTGGGCGGCTTCCTGCTCTTCAAGAGCCGCCTGGCGCCGCTGTTCCTCCCGGCTCAGATTGTAGGCCAGGAAACCCAGCGCCGCCCCCATGCCCAGGAACAGCAGGTTCGGCATCGCCGGAATCAGGCCCAGGATCACCAGGATCCCCGTGGCCACCACCAGTACCCGCGGGAAGTTCAAGAACTGCCGGGAAACATCCCGCCCGAAGCTGGCGTCCGAAGCCGCTCGGGTCACCAGGATGCCGGTGGCCGTGGACACCAGCAGCGCCGGGATCTGGGTCACCAGGCCGTCACCAATGGTTAGCATGGTGAAGGTGGTGAGCGCTTGCTGCACATTCATCCCCATCACCGTCAGCCCGATGATCAAACCGCCGATAATGTTGATAAACACGATCACCAACCCGGCGATGGCGTCCCCGCGCACAAACTTGGTGGCGCCGTCCATCGCCCCGTAAAAGTCGGCCTCCCGCTGCAGCCGTTTGCGCCGCTCCCGCGCCTCCTGCTCGGTGATCAACCCGGCGTTGAAGTCCGAATCAATCGCCATCTGTTTCCCGGGCATAGCGTCCAGGGTGAACCGGGCTGTTACCTCGGCCACGCGGTTGGAACCATTCGTGATCACCACGAACTGGACCAGGGTGATGATCAGGAACACGATGAAACCAACGATATAGCTGCCCCCGACCACGAACTGGCCGAAAGCAGCGATCACCTGGCCGGCGTCCGCCTGGCTCAGGATCAGCCGGGTCGAGGAGATGTTCAGCGCCAATCGGTACAGCGTCACCACCAGCAGCAGGGTCGGAAATACCGAAAACTCCAGGGCGTCGGTGACGAAAAGCGTGATCAGGATGATCACCATCGCCAGTCCCAGGCTGATGATCAGGAAAAAGTCCAGGACCGCCGGTGGCAGGGGAATGATGATCAGGAGCACGATCCCGATAATCAATCCCGCAATGATCAGGTCGGCGTACCGTTTGGTCCAGGGCTGTCTCTCCGCCAGTAACGGCAACACTCAATCTCCCTTCCCGCTAACCTGCCTCGTGTTTGGCTCTCAACCGGTAAATCATCGCCAGAATCTCGGCCACCGCCTGGTACACCTGCACGGGGACTTCCGCACCCACATCACACCGCCGGTACAGATACCGGGCCAGTTCCCGGTTCTCCACCACCGGCACCCCGTGTTTCGCGGCCAGCTCCTTGATCCGCTCGGCCAGGCGCCCGGCCCCCTTGGCCACCACCACGGGGGCGTTCATTTTCTCTTCCTGGTAGCGCAGGGCCACCGCCACGTGGACCGGGTTGGTCACCACTACGGTCGCCCGCGGCACTTCGTCCTTGATCCGGTTCATGGCGATCTCCCGCTGCCGCTTGCGGATCCAGCTTTTTAGGTGCGGATCGCCTTCGGTCTGGCGGTGCTCGTCCTTTACCTCGGACCTGGTCATCATCAAGCTTCTGTGGTGCGCGTACCGCTGGTAGGCGAGATCCAGCACGGCGATCAGCAGGTAGGCGGCAGCAGCCGCCCCCGCCACAGTCAAGAGCAGGTTGTGCACCAGGTAGAGTCCCTGCCCAGGCGTGGTCTTGCCCAAGATAAACAAGTCCCCAATCCGCGAGTACAGGAGCCAGCCGCACAGCAGACCGATAACCAAGATCTTGAAAGTGGCCTTGGCCAGCTCGAACAGTCCGCGGCTCGAAAAGATCCGTTTAAAACCCTGCACCGGGTTTAGCCGCTCCAGCTTCGGCACCAGCGTGCTGGGAGCGAACAGGAAGCCCACCTGGGCGAAGTTTACCAGCAACGCGACCAGCAGGGCGGTCGCCAGCACCGGGGTAATTACCCCGAATAGCAGCGCGAGCGACTGGAGCACAAAGTAACCGACATTTGCGGGTGTAACGCTAGACGTCGAAAAACTCTGCAGGTACACGATGAACGCCCGCTGCAGGTCCAGGATGAACCATTCTAGGCTAACGAAGAACAGCAGCAGTACGGCCGCCAGGCTCACCGCCCCGGTCAGATCCCGGCTCTTAGCCACCTGGCCTTTGCGTCGGGCCTCTTGCAGTCGTCGTGGGGTTGGTTGTTCGGTTCTCTGTTGGCCGGTTTGCGTTTCCGCCACTATCCGCCACCCACCAACCTAGCTTACCAAATTATGAAAAAGCGTTAAGCCCCGCCGAAGAGCCGCATCAGCACCAGCAGATCCTGAACCATCTGGCCGAAAACGGGAGTCAGGACCCAACCCACTACGGGCACGATCACCATCAGCGTGAACAGGCCGGCCAAAACCTTCAGCGGGAAACCAAGCATAAACACGTTGATCTGGGGCACCATCCGCTCCAGCAACCCCAGGACGACGTCGACCACCAGGAGCACCGTGATCACCGGTGCGGCAATGACCAGGGCGATGGTGAGCATCCCCCCGAAAGCCTTGGCCACAAACAGGGTGGTTTTCATCTGGGCGGTCGCCGCTCCCAGGGGCACCAGCTCTAAGCTCTGGGCCAACCCGGTGATCAACAGGTGGTGTCCGTCGATACT
The DNA here is from genome assembly GCA_001899445.1 of Candidatus Desulfopertinax cowenii. Classification (GTDB taxonomy): domain Bacteria; phylum Bacillota; class Desulfotomaculia; order Desulfotomaculales; family Desulforudaceae; genus Desulfopertinax; species Desulfopertinax cowenii. The sequence goes on from MPOA01000006.1 coordinate 336,522, forward strand.
GAAAAAGAGCACCAACCCGAAGAACCACAGAAACCGGGAAACGATCTCCCGCTCCCCTTCCTGCCCCGGATTCAGGATCTCCGCCAGGGCAAACCCGATCTGGAAGCCTATATACTGGCCAGCCGTTCGCACCACAGCGAACACCAGACTGGTGAAAATCCCCAGGCCCAGGCCTACTGCCGCCTCTCGGGTCAGCGCCAGCATAAAACCAGGAAAACTATCCAGGGGCACCCGCTCAAGCGGCCCGGCGAAGGGAATCAGCGCCAACGAAAGTACGAAGGCCAAACCCGCTTTGACGATGGGCGGGATCCCCCGGATGGAAAAAACCGGGCAGGAGGCGATGAAGGCCAGGATCCTGGTGAACACCAGGAGAAAGACCACCAACTGCTCAAAGTCCAGCAGGTATTCCATCCCGGAATCAGACCGCCGGCACCCGGCTGTACAACTCGGCCGTATAGGCGGTCAGCATCCGGATGTACCAGGGAATCAGCAGCAGCAACACCAAGAATACGGCCACCATCCGGGGCACAAAGGTGATCATCTGGTCCTGGATCTGGGTCGCGGCCTGAAAAATGCTGATCACCAGGCCAACCACTAGGCCCATTAAAAGCGGCGGTGCCGTCAGGAGCAAAATCAGCATCAGCGCCTGCTGGGCCAGCTCCACAGCTACGGCATCAGTCATTATCCACGCTCCCTAAACCTTCCGGTCACCAGCTCATCCCCGCACCAAAGGATAGACCCTCAAGAATCCTTCCTCAATGTTCTTTCCACCCGTCCGCCAGCACGAACAGCAACAGTGGCTGGTCAGACAAAGCTTTCCACCAGCGACCGCACCACCAAGTACCACCCGTCCACCAGCACGAACAGCAACAGTTTAAACGGTAGCGAAATCATCACCGGCGGCAGCATAAACATTCCCATAGACAGCAGGATGCTGGCCACCACGATGTCGATGATCAAAAACGGCAGGTACAGCATGAATCCCATCTGGAAAGCCGTTTGCAATTCACTGATCATGAAAGCCGGGATCACCACCGTAAGCGGCAATTCCTCCGGCACCGGGTCCTCAATCTCGGCCATGCGGACAAACAGGTCCAGGTCCTTTTCCCGGGTGTGGCGGAGCATAAACTCCCGCAGCGGCTCCGCCGCCCGCTCCTGGGCTTCCATCTGGCTGATCTCCCCGTTCAGGAACGGGGCGAGAGCCTCTTCGTTTATCTGGTTGTACACCGGCGCCATGATGAACACGGTGAGGAACAACGCCAGCCCGATCAATACTGATCCCGGCGGGGCCTGGAAGGTCCCGATCGCCGTGCGCAGCAAGGCCAGCACCACCACGATCCGGATAAACGAGGTCATCATCACCAAAAAAGCCGGTAACAGCGAGATGACCGTCAGAAAGATCAGCAGTCGGACACTGGCGACTACTTCGCCTGGCGACTCCGGGGTCCCGATGGTCAGCTCAATGCTGGGAATAGGGATCGGCTCCGCTTTTGCCTGCTGGGCCCCCAGGAAAAGTACCGCCCCCATAATAATCAAAACCGGTAGAAATTTCCGCCTCATCGGCCGCCCGCCTTGCGGGTCCCGCCGGGAAATCCTGCCGGCCCACCGCCGGTCCGCCGCAGTAACAACCGCCCCACCACCGCCTCGGGCCGAAGCGGCTTCATCTCGGCTGGGGGCTCGTTCTTCAAAACCGCGGGCAGTTGGTCCATTTCCTTAACCACCGTGACCGCGCCCTCGTGGCAGACCAGCAGGTAGTAACACTCCCCGACCTGCACCAAGCTCATGCCCGTCTTTGGCCCCAGCGGCAGCTGTTCCACCACCCGCATCCGCCGCGCATGCGCAAACCCGGCGAGCGTCCGGGGCACCAAATACTTGAGCACCACAACGCAGAGCAGGAGCACCAGCGGTAGAGCCACGGCCAGCCTCAGGAAAGCCAGGACTGTTTCACTCACGATTTCCCTCCCGGTTGAACACCTGCGGCGGGGAAATAAAGTGCACCCGCAGCGCGAAGAGGTCGTTGATCACCAGAACCTCACCCCGGCAGAACTTCACCCCGTTGATCATCAGGTCGATAATCTCGCCCGCGGCCCGGTTTAGTTTGATGATCGAACCTTCTTTCAGCTTCAGGAGATCCCCGATGGTCATCTCAACTTCGCCCAACTCCGCGGTCACTTCCACCCGTACGTCCTCCAGATAATTGAGGCTAATCCGGATGTCTAGCCCGGCCGTCTCCTTGAATTCGGGGAACTGCACTTTTTTGATGGCGGGAGTCTCCTGGTCCAGGCCGGATAAAAACTGCCTAATTTCATCTTCGTTTATCACGTCAATCACCCGCCTGGTCAGTTGGCTGTCCAGCCTACTGAATAATAAACTCGGTAAAATACACGTTCACGACCTCCCCTTGTTCCAGGTGGCGATTGATCTCCTCCCTGATCTCCTCCCGCAGACGGTTTGGTGCCTCCGGCACCCGCAGGTCCGCGGTCGTCTTCTGCCGCAGCAAAAACACCAGCCCGTCCCGGATCCGGTGCTCTTTTTCCGCGATCTCCTTCTCAACAAGGCCGTCATCCAGGAATTCCAGCACCAGCGCGACCCGGAAGAAGCGGTTGCCGGGGTGATCCGCCAGGTTTACCACCGTACTGCCGAAATCCAGGAACTTGAGTTTGGGTGTCGTCTCCTCCGCCTCCACCCGGCCACCTGACAGGGCCCCCGGATTAAAATGGTTGTAGGCGACCGCCGCCCCGGCGGCCGCCACCAACAACACCAGCACCGGGATAAGCAATTTGCCCCGCTTTTTCTTTTTCGGTTTCGAATCGTTTAGGTGCTTTGTCCCTTCCGAACCACTAGCCATAATCCTTTAGCTCCTAACCCGCAAAACTATTACCACGCCCACCTCACTCCAGCAACCCTATGCCGCGGGCCGTCCGGTTTCAGCGCAGCCGATCCGGCAAACTACTACCGCTTCAGATTGATCAACTCACCCAGCATCTCATCCGAAACGGTGATCACCCGCGCGCTGGCCTGGTAACCCCGTTGGGTGGTAATCATGTTCGCAAACTCCACCGAAAGGTCCACGTTGGACATCTCCAGCACCCCGGATACAACTTTGCCGCGCCCCCCGGTATCGGGCGTACCCCAATGAATGGTTACGTCGTTGTTTGGCATCGCATACACGTTTTCACCCATCCGGACGAGGCCTTCCGGATGGGGATAATTATCCACCTGAATCTGCGGAGCCTCAATGATTTCAGTGTTTCCGTTAAGCACAACGTTGCCGTGCCGGTCGATCTTGATGGTTTCCAGGCTAAAATTCTGGTCCGGGAAGGAGGCTTCTAGAGCCTCCAGCAGGTTGATCGGGGCCGGGTCGTCTGCGGGGTCACCGTCGGCGTCGCCCGCCTTCCGGTAAAGTGGATCACCACCGTCTTCCGCAAAACCGGTAGGCTTGCTGTCCGCATCCACGGTCACCTGCCGAACCTTACCCAGCACCACGTAACCGGTGGAACTCACTAGAAAACCGTCCTTGTCAATGTAAAAGGTGCCGTCCCGGGTGTAGTACTTTTCCTCGATTTTAAAGTGCCGTGCCGCCCAAGTGCCGTCTTCTTTTTGAATGTAGTAGGTAAAATCGGCCTCGGCCGCGTCTACTTCTTTGATCTTACCCAGCGCAAAAAAGCCGTTCCCGTCAACCCCCAGGTCAGTCACCCGGTTGGTGGCCAAAAAAGCCCCCTGGGTAAACATCGCGTCGATCGCACTGACCTGAACGCCCAGGCCGACCTGGGCCGGGTTGATCGCGCTCACCCCTAATGTGGAGGCTGAAGCACCCCGGATGTCCTGGCTGAGCATTTCGTGAAAGTTCACCCGCCCCGCCTTGAAGGAAGTGGTGTTGACGTTGGCGATGTTGTTGGCAATCACGTCCATCCGGATCTGGTGGCTCCGCAATCCGGAAACACCGGAACTTAACGACCGAATCACGCCGCATTCCTCCTTAAACATGCTTGATGGGCTGCTTCGATCAATCCGCAGCCCGCAGCCTCCTTGCGGACCGGCTGCCTACTTAACGATCACCGCACTGTCGATATTGGTAAAGATGTTGTTTGCCGCCGCCTCACCGTTCACCGCCGTCACCACCGTCCGATTTGCAATGCTGGTCACCAACGCCAGGTCACCGTAAATCAAAAGCGATTGGCGGGCGCCCTTGGCTTCGGCCAGAGACACGGCCCGGCTGATCTTTTCCAGGTCTCGCAGCCCCAGGTTGACCTGTCTTTCGGCCAGCCGTTTCCGGGCGTGGGCCGAAAATTGCAGGTCGACCTTTTTGATCTCCCTGGCCATAATCTCTTGAAAGGCGGCCTGGTTGCCCCTCCTTATGCCGGCCGGCTGAACGGAGGCGGCGGATGGAACCGGTCCCGAACCAACCTTCTTAACCATTACGGCCTGACCTCCACAACCTGACCGATATCGTAGCTCTCACCGCCGATCACCACCCAAGCGCCCTGCTCGTTGAGAAGCACCCGCTCAACTACCCCGGACACCTGCTGGTCATCGTGGAGCACCAGCACTTCCCGGCCTACGATCTCCGCGGCCTGGGTCAAGTACGTCGCCCGGTTCATTTCCCGCACGGCCTCCTCGACCTTGACCAGACGCTCCAGCATCCCAAACTGCACCGCCTGCTCCATCAGCTTGTCGGCGTCGGGCGGCGAGAACGGGCTTGGGTTTTTGAGCTGCGCCACCAGGAGCTTCAGGAAGGTGTCCTGGTCAAACAAGCCAGCCACCTTGGGGGTTTCTTTCTTAGGCAAGGCGTAAGCGCTTTCTATTCCCTGGACAGTCACCGGTTCAACCTCCCTCCTGCACGATACTTGACAGCACCTAAACCAGGTAATCCACACCACCGTAGTTCATAACGCCTAAACCAGGCAATTTACACCACCACGCTCCGGGTTACCCGCCAATCGGACAACATCCAGCCCCGGCTGGGAGTCGGGTTCTTCCGGCTCCGGGTGCCAGGTCCAAGAACCCCGGAACAGCCGGGCCGGTTGTTCGCCGGTGTTTCCATGGCCCAGGAATACCAAGGCGTTTCCGAGACCGATTTCCTGGCGGATCAGTGCTTCCCGCAACTGGGGTAACGCCTGCTCGATCACCGACTTCACCAGCCGGTCCGGCGTGTAGAACTTGGCCTCTAACCCATCCGAACCAAAGGTTAAATCCAAGGTCACTTTGCCCAGGTGGGGCGGTTCGAGAGCAATCTGCACCCGGACAGGCTGCCCCGTTTCGGCAAGGTTTGCGCGGACCTGGGCCGTAACAACCTCGGCCAGCTGCTGCGCTACCGGCGGCGGGGGTTCGGGCCGGACTGGATTGTACACCGCGGCGGCAGGACTGGAAACTGCGGCACCGGAACTCTGACCTATGGATGACGCACCTTCACGAGTCAAACTGCCGGACATTATCCCGGTAACCAGGTTGGCGTTTGGCGCAAGCCGCCTGCCGCTCCCCGGCTCCCCGGAAGGAACAGGCTGTGTTCCCGCCCGCGTCCCGCCCCTGGACACCTCTGCCGGGATAGAATTGGCCTGCTGACCTGGCATCCCTTCCCGGATGACGGCCGACAACCCCGGGTAAGACTCTGCGGCCCGTCCACCTGAAACAGTAGCCGGTCGATCCGGTACAACGGCCCCGAGATCACGGGATGTAGTAGCAGAGACCACCGGCCGCCCCGGCACCGGAGCTTGGCGATCGGAAACCGCGGACTGCGCCGCCTGTCGCCTCTCGGTAACCGCTTGCTTGTCGCGCAGCAGCTCCCTAACCGTTACAACCGGCTGTTCCACCACCCCGGCCGATGAAACCGACGTCGAAACGGTACGCTCCCTGGCCACCACAACCGGCTGTTCCACCACCCCGGCCGTTACCGCTCTTCGTGCCTCGGCCGAGACCGTAACACCGGACGTCGCCCGCACCTGTAGCCGGACCTGGCCTTCCCCAGCCGGGTTTTCCGGTTCCGCCGAAATTAGGCGCCGGTTCAGAGCGCTTAGCGGATGAGGCTTTTCCAGCCGAATCTCCGCCGGAACAGGACCCGGGGCCGCTTCCTCACTTACCGGAGAACCGGGCGGTTGCCCAACGGCGCTGCTAAACGCTCCACGCTGCACCCCCACCGGATTTAACTCCGACGCCTGTTCGGCAACAAGAGCGGGCGACAAAGGCAGCGCCGCAGCTTGTTCTCCCAGCCCGGCCTCCCGGCTCTCGAGGCTTAAACCCTCATTCCCCTGGGGATCCAGGGGCAGAAGTGGTGGCTTCTCCGACAATGCACCGGCGGTCGTGTTCCGCACCAGCAGGGCCAAGAGCCGGCCGACAAAATCCCCACGGAAGACGACTTTTCCGGTTTGATCCATAGCTATGGTGAGTCGGGGAGCACTCATCATCCATAATAACGGTACGGTCACCTATTCACCTCCTTTCCTTGGCAGTACTGCGACGGAACCTAAAAGCTTGACTGCCCAGGTCATCCAGTTCCTTGATTTCCCGGGCGGCTTCGGCAGCGCGAAATTCCAAGTGTCGCCTTTCCTTCAGCCGCTCCAACACCAACCGTTCCCGCCTGGCTTCAACCACGTGTTCCCGCCGCTTTTCCACCTCCTTTCTGTACCGGACCACCGCCTGCTCCTCCTCCCGGCCGCGCCTTCCGAGGTAAGCACGGTAACAGTCCAGGTACAGGTTAGCCGCAAGATCGAAGGCGCTTCCCCGATCTACGGCCAGGGTTCTCTCCAACAGGCGCCGGGTTTCGGCCAACCGGTTCACCCAGGTCCGCCACCGGCTTTCAGCGGTTGCCAACTCTTGCCGGGCCAGTTCTTCCCGCAGGCGGCGCACCTGGAGCACCGCTTCCAAGCGGAAAGTAAACCTAGGCACTCTTAGCCTCCCCCTCCCCCGCCAGGTCGCGCAGCCGGGCAACGGTCTCGGCAAAATCGGTAAACTCCGCCTGGTCCTGCTGTAAAAAGCTAGTTAGCACTTGGCGCTTGGCCAGGGCCTCGTCCACCAGCGGGTTGGAACCGGACACATAGGCCCCGATGTTCACCAGGTCCTCGGCTTCCTTGAAAGCCGCCAGCAGCCGGCGCAGCTTCGCCGCCCAGCGCTGATGCTCCGGGGACGTGACGTCCGGCATCAGCCGGCTGGTACTCTGCAGGATATCAATAGCCGGGTAGTGGTTACGGGCCGCCAGCTCCCGGCTCAGGACAAGGTGACCGTCCAGGATGCCACGCACCGCGTCCGCCACCGGCTCCTGCAGGTCGTCCCCCTCCACCAGCACGGTGTAAAAACCAGTGATCGAGCCGACTGCATTCGTACCCGCGCGTTCCAGCAACTTGGGCAGCGAGGCGAACACCGAGGGGGTATATCCCCGGGTGGTCGGGGGCTCGCCCACCGCCAGGCCGATTTCCCGCTGGGCTAGCGCAAACCGGGTGACCGAGTCCATCAGAAACAGCACGTCCCGGCCCCGGTCCCGGAAATACTCGGCAATCGTCGTGGCCACCATGGCCGCCCGCAGCCGGACCAGGGCCGGCTGGTCGGAAGTGGCCACCACGACCACTGAGCGCGCCAGTCCTTCCGGACCCAGGTCCCGCTCCAGGAAATCCCTTACTTCGCGGCCCCGCTCGCCTACCAGGGCTACCACGTTCACGTCGGCGCTACAATAACGGCAGAGCATCCCCAGCAGCACGCTCTTGCCCACGCCGCTCCCGGAAAACACCCCCAGGCGTTGCCCGCGGCCGCACGTCAAGAAACCGTCGATCGCCCGCACGCCGGTGGTCAGGGGCCGGTTAATCCGCCGGCGGGTCAAGGGATCGGGCGGCGCATTGTGCACGGGATACTCTTCCGGCGCCTCCCCGCGCGTGCCTTGCAGTTCTCTCCGGCCGTCGCCCACTTCAGACGGAGGTGTGCTAGAGCGCCTCCCTTCTTGTCCGGCGACCAATGCTGACCCAGGAGCGATGAGCTTACCTAGACCGTCCACCACCTGCCCGAGCAGATGCTCCCCCACCGTCACGGTGAGCGCCCGCCCGAGCGGCTTCACGCGGCACCCGGGCCGGATGCCCCGCAATTCACCCAGCGGCATCAGCAGGGAAGTCTGACCCCGGAAACCCACGACCTCCCCCTGGACCGGCCGGACCTCTCCGGGCACATGCACGTCGCAGATCTCCCCGATGAAGGTGTTTAGGCCCTCGACCTCCACGGTCAGACCGACCACTTTAGTAACCCGCCCGAGAAGTCGGTACGGCCGGGCGGCCCGCACCCGCACCCGCCACGCTTGCAGATCCAGTTGGGGAACCTTGCCGCTCATACCTGAATCACACCCTTGAGGCCACTCGACAACCTACTTAAGGGCCTTCAGAATCTCCCGCCAACGCACGTCCGTGGTGGCGTCCACCAAACCCCGTTCGGTTTCCACCAGGACACCGCCCTCGTCCAACTCGGCATCACCGATGATTCGCAGGGCCGCCCCCGCGGGAAGAAGCTCCTTTAGCTTCGGGGCCGCCTTCCGCAGGTGCTCAACGTGGGACGGGTGGGCATAGACCACCACGTTTTCCCGCTCCCGCACTGCCTCCAGCGCTTCGTGCACCACGGCGGCGATTGAAGCCGGATCCAGTTCCAGCTGCCGGGCCACCAGTTTTTCGGCGATTTCCACGGCCAGCATACGGACTTCGGATTCCAGTTCATCCAGGATACGCCGCCGGACATCCTCGGCCTCGCGCAGCACGCTCCGGGCCGCATTTCTGATTTTCTCGGCCTCGGTTCGGGACTGGGCAATTCCCTCTTGATATCCCCGCCGCTGGCCTTCCTCGTAAGCCTGCTTCCTGATTTCTTCCGCCTCAACCACGGCCTGCCGCAGCAGTTCCTCTGGGGTAGGTTCCGGCTGCTTTTCCGGCGCCCCCCCGTTGGGCCGTTTCAAGGGAAGCCGAAACAGGCGGCTCTCACCCACGGCCGCGCTCTTCAGAATCCGCCTGCCGACCATGCTAGACGACAAGAACATCTTCGCCACCGCGGGACACCACCACCTCTCCAGCCTCCTCCAGAGCGCGGATCACCTTGACGATCCGCTGCTGGGCCTCTTCCACCTCTTTCAAACGTACCGGACCCATGAACTCGATTTCATCCCGCAGCATCTGAGAGGCCCGCTGGGATTGGTTCTTGTAAATCTTTTCCCGCACATCTTCGTTCGCCCCCCGCAGAGCCAGGGCGAGGTCCTTCTGGTTAATCTCCCGCAGGATACGCTGGATGGATAAGTCATCCAGCTTGACAATGTCCTCAAAAACGAACAGCTGCTGGCGGATCTCCTCGGCCAGGCGCGGGTCGTCCCGCTCCAGTTCTTCCAGGATCGCCTTCTCCGTCGCCCGATCGGCCATGTTCAGGATCCGAACCAGAGTCTGGGTGCCGCCGGCGTCCAGTACTTCCTCGGTCATTACCACGGATAACTTGCGCTCCAACATCCGCTCCACATCCTGGACCACCTCGGGAGAAGCCCGCTCCATGATCGCAATCCGACGGGCCACCTCGCTCTGCAATTCGGGCGGCAGGGCGCCCAGGATGGCGGTGGCCTGCGCCGGTTCCAGGTAGGCCAGGATCATGGCGATGGTCTGCGGGTGCTCCTCCCGGATGAAACTCAAGAGGTGCTTAGGATCGGTTTTGCGCAAGGAATAAAACGGGATCGTCTGCTGCGCTGCGGTAAGCCGTTTTAGGATACTGTCCGCTTTCTCCCGGCCCACCGCTTTCTCCAGCATCTCCCGGCAGTACTTCGGCCCCCCCTGGATAAGATACTGCCGGGCTTCATACAGCTGCGTGAACTCTTCCAGAACGGAATCGCGTACTTCGGGCGGTACCCGTTCCATCTGGTTGATCATGAAGGAGATTTCCTCGATTTCCTCGTCGAAAAAATCGTGTTTCAATATCCGAGCCGACAAGTCCGCACCCATTGCGATGAGGAATATGGCTACTTTGCGCAATCCCGGCTTGGTAGTTGCTGCCACCAGGCATCCTTCCTCCTATTTCTCAGTCAGCCAGAGTTTGATGATCTGCGCAACCTCGTCCGGTTTCTGCCTAGCCAACTCGCGGGCGCTAGCCTGCTTCTCGCTGAGCTGAGACGACGCGGTATCCGCCGCCGGCACGGCAACCGGAATCACGTCCTCCACCTCCGGCGCGGGTGATGCTCGCCGGCGCCGGCTCATTACCAGGGCCGTCACCACCGCAATCAAGAGCAGGAGCAATGCGGCTCCGGCAACTGCGGCATACAGGAGCAACTGCTGGCGCTCCCTTTCGGCGGCCAGCATCTCAGCCCGGCGCAGTTCCTCCTCCAGCTGTTCCTGGTAAGTGGTGTCGAAAGCCATGGGTACCACTACGATCTGGTCACCCCGCTCCGGGTTGAAGCCCAAAGCGGCGGCCACCACGTTTCGAATTTGTTCCGCCCGCTCTGGGGTAACATTACCGTCTACCACCACCGAGGTGGAAAGCCGCCGGAGTTCTCCCGGAGGTTGAACCACGGTCTCTTGCCGCGTGCCTACCTGGTAGTTGGTGATGGTCTCTTCACGGGAATACGATTCGTTCTGCATCGCGTGGGCCAGCGGGTAAGTGGCCGGCCCCTCGATATTGGTGTCCGTGCCCGGCACTCCGCCGGTACTGGCACCCTCGCTTTCCTCCCGAATCGTCTGTTCGCTGACCACCTGGGATTCCCCGTACGGAATCGTGGAAACCGACTGCTGCTGGCTGAAATCCAAGTCCGCGGTCACCATGGCCACCACCCGGTCCGGGCCGACGATCCGCTGCAGCATCTGCTGCAGCCGCTGCTCCAGCCTACGTTCGTAATTGCGCTTGATTTCCTGGTTGGTAAGCGCCACTCCCGCCGTCGGGTCCTGGTGGCTGTCCCCGCTCAGGAGCCGACCGCGCATATCAACGAGGTGCACGTTCTCCGGCGCCAGGCCCTCTACACTGCCGGCCACCAGCGTCACAATCCCGCGCACCTGACTCTGACTCAGCTCAAACCCCGGTCGGAGCTTTAAGGCAATCGAAGCCGACGGAGGTGCTGCCGCCTCAGCGAAGATGCTTTTTTCAGGCAGGACCAAGTGTACCCGCGCCGCCTCCACCCCGTCCAACTGAACGATTGTCCGGCGCAATTCTTCCTGGAGCGCCCGTTGGTAATTAACCTGCTGTTCAAACTCGGTGATCCCCAGCTTGCTCCGATCGAACAGCTCCCAGCCGGCACCACCCCCCAGCGTCCCGGCAGTGGCCAGGTGGATCCGGGCCTCGTCCACACGGTTTTTAGGCACCTGGATGGTGGTGCCCCCGTCGCTCAGGATATAGGGGATACGCATCCCCTCAAGCTGTTCAATGATCGCTCCCGCCTCCCGGGGGTCCAGCTTGGTAAAAAGCGTAGTATAGTTCATTTGGCGGGCAAACTGGCCCAGGTAGTAGAGCGCCAGTATCGCGCCGATTACCAGTAGCACCAGGGAAACCTTGTGGGTGGTGCTCAAAGTCCGCCACCGCTCGCTCATCCTGACCAGTACGGCCTGCCTCTCCATCAAGTTACCTCCCGGACCAACCAGTCAACGCCACACTTAAGCCCCGCTTCCAGAAACCCGCGGTTCACCCCCACCGGGCGGGGTATGCCCCGTCCGTTTTCCTGTTTACAGCGGCATCCGGGACAACTCCCGGTAAGCCTCCAGGATCTTGTTGCGTACCTCCACGGCCAGTTGCATCGTCAACTCGGCCTCGCGTAAAGCAATGACCACCTGGTGCACGTCCTGCACTTCCCCATCCAGGAACTTCCGTACGGCCACGTCCGCCCGCACCTGGCTCTCGTTCAGCTGGTCGATGGCCTCGTTCAGCAGTTTTCCGAAGTTCACGCCGGACTGTTTGGCGCCGCCCGCGGACTCAATCGACGGACAACACGGGGCTTTAAGGGTAATCTCCTTGACCACGAAACTTCCCCCTTATCCCTAACCGCGGCCCAATTCCAAGGCCCGACTCGTTATCTGCTTGGCGGCCTCCAGCACCGCCGCGTTGGCCTCGTAGGCCCGGCTGGCACTGATCAGGTCGATGAATTCCCGGTTCACATCCACGTTCGGGTAGGCCACATAACCTGCGGCATCCGCGTCTGGGTGCCCGGGCTGGTACACCACCCGTGGCGGGCTAGGATCTTTCACCACGGCCTCCACCCGCACACCCGCACCTTCAAGCCCGCGCCGGGTCCGCTCCAGCTGTTGCGCAAAAACGGGTACTTCCCGCCGGTAGGGACCACCCTCCGGCGTCCGGGTGGTGTGCACGTTGGCAATATTGTTGCTGATCAGGTCCAGCCGCAGGCGCTCGGCCGTCATCCCCGAACCGCTTATCGCAAAACTCTTGAAGAAATTCAAGGATCAATCACCTCCCGCCCCTGATGACCTGCGCGTAAACCTTGAACTTGCTGGTCCAGAACTGGCTCACCGCTCGATAGCCCAAAGCGTTTTCCACCAGTTCAATCATCTCCCGGTCCAGATCGACGTTGTTGCCGTCGGCCCGCACGGCAGTCTCCCGAACCTGCTCCACACCGGGCTGCCCCCCGTTCTCGAACCGGCCCGGGAGGTGCCGGACGTCGGTCCGTTTCAGGGGACCTGCGGAACCGGCCCCAGCCGCTTTCATAAACGCCTGAAAGTCCACCCGCAACCGTTTGAACCCAGGAGTGTTCAGGTTGGCGATGTTATTCGCGATCACCCGCTGCCTTAGGGCCTCACCGTCCAGCGCCCGCGCCAGCAACGACATCACCGGGTCCTTGCCCAGCACCTATACAACCTCCCCTCACCCAGGTTGCCATTTTTTCGACACATTGGCACATGTTTCCCTCGTTCGATAGGTGTTTGACAATGTTCTATGAAATTCCTGCCTTTGACCCAAATTTTTTCCCGCAAAAATCAACGTTTTTCCTTCGCTACTAGGCTCATTCGGCACCGTACCTTATTAGCCCCACCAGAAGGGATTTGAACGCCGGGCCGGGAATAGGTGGTTGCAAAGTACCAGAGGTAGAACTGGTAGACGAAATATCCCCAGAAGCGAATAGCTGAAAGGCAGAAAAGGCAACTGTTTAACTATTTACTGGCGAAAGTTGGGTCAAAAAGTGTTTTCCGGGGGCACATTATGAACTTTATTCCATATGGTAGGCACTCCATCGACGAAAAGGACATTGAAGCCGTGGTAGAGGTTATGCGTTCAGGTTGGCTAACGCAGGGTCCTAAGATAGCGGAATTCGAAGAAGCTCTGGCCACCTACTGCGGTACCCGTTACGCCGTCGTGTTTTCCAGCGGCACTGCTGCCCTGCACGCTGCCTACGCCGCCATTGAGCTTAGACCAGGCGATAAAATTATCACCTCGCCCATCACTTTCGTTGCCACTGCTAACGCCGCGCTGTATCTCGGCGCAAGACCCGTTTTTTGTGATATTGAAAGGGATACTGCCAATCTAGACGCCACGCAAATCGAGAGGTTAATCACCAATCGAACGAGGGCTATCGTGCCTGTTCACTTCGCCGGTCAACCTTGTGACATGGACAAGATTCTCCGTATCGCCCGTCACCACAATCTTTACGTAATAGAAGACGCTTGCCACGCTCTTGGCGCCACTTACAGAGGTCAGCGCATCGGCAGTTTATCCGACATGACCGTATTCAGCTTTCACCCGGTGAAACACGTCACTACGGGAGAAGGCGGGGCGGTGTTGACTAACAACCCCGACCTATACCGTAAACTCCGAATGTTTCGGGAACACGGTATCACCCGTGACCCCCGGTTACTATCAGGTCTAAACCCCGGGAGGCAACCAGATCCCTGGTACTACGAGATGCTGCATCTCGGATACAACTACCGTCTCTCGGACCTTCACTGTGCCCTGGGGTTATCTCAGCTGAGGAAACTGGACGAGTTCCTGAAAAGGAGACGTGAAATTGCCGCCCTATATAATCAAACCTTCGCCAAAACACCGGCAATTCAACCGCTTGCCCAAAAGCCGGATCGGCATTCTGCCTATCACATTTACGTAACCCAAGTCAATTGGAAACAGATTAAAAAAACTCGTACCGAGGTTTGCACCTCACTGCGGCGGAGCGGAATCTCCACTCAGGTCCACTACATTCCCGTTTACCGCCAACCTTACTATCAGCGCCTCGGCTACGCTCAGGGCCTTTGTCCCCGGGCTGAAGCTTACTACGAAGCTGCTCTTACCCTGCCGCTGTTTCCGGCGATGACGAACGAAGATGTGTACCGGGTAATTAAAACGGTATGCAACGTTTGCAGCATATAACCAGTCACTCGCGCTGTCCGATTTTAATCTAATCTAGTCGTTCACCGATCAGCTCCCAACTCAAAGGCGTTCCACAGGTAACGTCACGCGCCACCCGCCGCCCCAGGACATCCTTTAAAAACTTCGGCGGCAAACCGTAGCCGGGGCGAATGGAACGAACGTTCTCTTTGGTAAAAACCTCACCCGCCCGCATGTCCCGAACCACGAAGAGCGAACGCCTGAAGACCTTACTACTTTCTTCTTTTTCACTCACACCGTAATAGACCTTACCCAGAGCCTTTTCGGTCGTGCGAATGGCTTCTACCATGGCTTTAAACTCAGGCGGTTCCAGGGAAAAGGCACTGTCAGGTCCTGGATTGGACCGTGACAAGGTAAAATGCTTCTCCACAATGCAGGCGCCTAAAGCCACCCCGGCGACTGGTACAGCAATACCCAGTGTATGATCCGAAAGGCCAACCGGCAGGCCAAAAGCCTCTGCCAGATGGGGGATAGTACGCAAGTTCGCCTCTTCTGGTGGAGCAGGATAGGCACTGGTACACTTAAGTAAGGCTATCTCCCGCGTCCCGCCTTTTTGAGCCGCTTGAACCGCATCCTCAATCTCACCCAAGGTAGCCATTCCAGTCGAAATAATCAACGGTTTGCCGGTGTTTGCCAATACTTCTATCAGTGGGAGGTCCACAATTTCAAAGGACGCTACTTTGTAGGCTGTTACGCCCATTCTATCCAAGAAGTCTACCGACATCGGGTCAAAAGGCGTGGAAAGGAAATCAAGGCCAATTTTCTCTGCCATTTCTTTAAGCTTGGGTTGCCATTCCCAGGGAGTGTATGCTTTGGCATACAAGTCGTATAGTGTCCAGCCGTCCCATAGCGATCCATCTATCCGAAAATGTTTTCTGTCTGAGCGAATAGTCATTGTATCTGGAGTATAAGTCTGGAATTTAACGGCATCCGCCCCCGCATCCTTGGCGGCCTGCAAAAGACGGGCGGCCTGCTCAAAATCCTGGTTATGGTTGGCAGATATTTCGGCCACAATATAAACCGGTTCGTTTAGACCGATACGCCGTTTCCCAATGCTAATGTGTGAGATCACCTGTTTCCTCCTTAAAAAATGGGGGGATCAATCGCGCAATATTTCCACCCCGAAGGGTGCCAGCTGCTACTCTTCAAGGCGGCGAACCCTCACGTAATGCAGGGCATTGTGCCCTTTTATTTTTCTCAAGCCCAATCTTTTGAATCCGGCTCTTTCAAAGGCCGCAATCGAAGTCCGGTTATCAGGCTTGATAAAGGCGTGCACAGTTCGTACAATTGTCTTGCGAAACAACTGTTCTACTCCCCGCTCAATGATCAGAGTTCCAAAACCCAGGCCGCGTTTACGCTTTTCTACACTCACGTGAATCTCCGCTTCGTGTCCGCCCTGCAGATCGAAGCGTACCTGCCCCACAGGCAGATCTCTATCATCTACCGCGATGAATATAAAACAGTCTGACTGGGCCAACCTGGAGTAAAACCATTCCACGTGATCATCCCACGGTATCGATTCAGACGAAAACGCAAAGTCCCGTACCGTGGGGTCGTTGACCCATTCCCACAGCAATTTGCAGTCCTCTCTTCGGGCCGGCCTCAAACTCAACAGTTGTCCCAGCATTTTCTTCAGTACTCTCGTGGATCCTTTGCCATCTACTAAGTTCTGGCCGCACTTGGCCATTTTCATCCGCCTTTCAAATGACGTTAACAGTGCGTTCAGGGCGTCGGCGATTTCACCGGTTGAAATATCTTCGTACCAGCCCAAATTTACCGCCACACCTAGTGAATTTAACCGCTCTGCGATAGGCCGTTGATTTTCGGCAACAACCAGGACAAGGCTGGGCAAACCCATGAAAGCGAGCTCCCAGCAGGTGCTTCCGCCGGCCGAAATGGCTAACTCCGCCCAGGCCATAAGATCCGGCATATCCGTGACGTTGCTTTCCAAGCGTACGCCATCCTTTATCCAGGCCGCCGCAGCTCGGATTTTCTCGTCGGCGGGACCATTCCCCCCAAGCACCACTACTGCTTCCAACCCGTTTAATTGTACTCTCTGCAAAGCGTTGACCACTCTGAAGACGAGGTCGTTGAAATTGCCGCCCCCCAGAGTAACCAGCACTCTGCGAGCCAAACCCGGGATGCGCGGTGTATATCCGCGGTACCTTGAAAATTCCCGGCGCAAAAGCGCGTAACGCGTGCCGAGCAGGAGACGAGTGTGGGGTTCTTTATTCATGTATAGGACTTCCCGGGCGTGAGCGTTTTGGTTCAAGACAATATCTGCGGAATAGTGCTCCGCGTGGCCGTTGTCGTCTATAAACAATAGACGTAATCCACAAGCCCTAATAATGTGTTGGTAAAGCGCCCCAAAATGGTATCCGTCGACCACTACCCAGGAAGCATCCCGTTCCCGGGCCAAACTGCTCATCTCGCGCGCATCCTCGACACTGCCTGGACCCACCGGAAGTGTGACCAGCTCTATCTTTTCAGCAGCCAAACGGGAAGCAATAGAAGGCGGCGGAGCCACCATAACAAAAGTTACGCGGCCTCCCGTATCCCGCCAAGCCTGAGCCAAGGCCAAACAGCGCATTACATGACCAGCACCGATCTGAGCACCTGCATCAACCCGAATGAGAATATGTTTGGTCTCTTGGTTGCTCACGGCACCACCTTTTGCTCTACCCGGGCGTTGATTTCCCGCCATTCGGGGCGGGCGGCAAGTAGTCGGCATACAGCATCCCAGGAAAAGGCATTGTCCCCAAAATGTTCGAATATCTTGCAGACCAGAGTCAGGTCTTCAAAGGTATCAACGGTCCACCGCAGACCCGAAAAATCCGCGCTGTTATATACGCCCAGCAGTCTGAACCTTTTCGGATTCCGGTAGATATAAGGAGTAACGTGCTCTCTCCAAGCCGGATTTGTGTCCTCCAGCCACGCCCGGGTCAAGGCAGCCATCGACATAACTTCGACATCCAGACCACGTGGAAAGGTACGCGGTGGCAACGTATTACTGGCGTAATCCACTGCGGGTCGGGCTTCAACAAACTCCTTGATCACTTGATCAATCGTTTTAGGATCAATAAGAGGACAATCCGCGGTTATCCGAACAATTACTTCAGCCTTATAGCGCAAGGCGCTTTGATAGTACCGATCCAGCACATCTTCAGCACTGCCGCGAAACGACAACCATCCTTCCGTTTCACAAAGGGACACTATCGCATAGTCTGCCGCCCTTGTAGTCGTAGCGACAACCACCTCGTCCACCCTACGCGCCCGGTACAATCGCTTAACCACGTGCCAGAGCATCGGCTTACCCAGGATAGGCTTTAAAACCTTTCCCGGTAATCGCGTCGAACCCATCCGGGCCTGGACAATGGCCATTATCTTCAAAGCGACTATTCCCCCATAAGCATGGGTGCCCGAACAGAAGCACCGAAGCACACACCCCAGAATCAAGCAAGGAATGAACCGATTAATTGCCTTAGGTGGTCCGCATCAAGCCATTGTTCGTTGCTGCTACTGGAATACTCCCAACCATCCGGAACCGGTCGGCCCCCGCTCCAGTTACCGGCACGCCAAAACGGAAACGCCGGTTGAATCACGTAGAAAGAACCCACATCGATAACGTGACGAGCTTCGTCCGCCGAAATAAGTAGCTCATGGACCTTCTCCCCGGGGCGGATGCCGGTCAGGCGAATCTGACATTCGGGACCGATCACCCGAGCCAGATCCATGATGCGCATACTGGGGATTTTGGGAACAAACACTTCCCCACCCTTCATTTTTTCGATACAATTCAGGACAAAACCCACCCCCTGTTGCAGAGTAATCCAGAAGCGGGTCATCCGTTCATCGGTAACAGTAAGAACACCCGTTGCCCGTTGCTTGATAAACAAGGGAATGACACTTCCCCGGCTGCCGACCACGTTGCCGTAACGAACAACGCTAAACTTTGTACGGCCCCCGGCGTAAGAATTGCCGGCAACGATCAGTTTTTCCATACAGAGTTTCGTTGCTCCGTAAAGGTTTACCGGATGAACTGCCTTGTCAGTACTCAACGCAACGACTTTCTCAACCCCGTTGTCAATAGCGGCATCAATCACGTTTTGCGTGCCGATGATGTTGGTCTGAACCACTTCAGAGGGGTTGTATTCGGCTGCCGGCACCTGCTTAAGGGCAGCCGTGTGCACAATAATATCAACATTGTAAAACGCGCGGTAAAGCCGGGCCTTGTCGCGAACATCACCCAGGAAGAAACGCAAGCAAGGGTGTTTTAGCGGATTAAACGCCTGCTGCATCTCGTATTGTTTTAGCTCGTCTCTACTAAGAATAATCAGTCTGCGTGGCCGGTACCTGTCTAGTACCATTTCCACGAATTTTTGCCCGAATGATCCCGTTCCACCGGTGATGAGCACGGATTTGCCGTTTAGCATATGCTTATCCTCCGTTTGGCGCCTTCACGATTTTGGACAAAACTCCACGTTTCAACATATTTTTCTGCATAAGCCAGGTAATCCCTGCCTGCCCAGAGAATTTGAAAAAGGGCGCTAACTCTTTCTGGCCGGGTTCAAGTGATCCGTCCGAATTGTCGAAAAAAAAGTGTGGGGGGGGACATCCCTGGTGAAAAGAATAAAGCTGACCGCGGGTGAAGCAGGAGAACAGCTCGAAACCCTGATCATCCAGCACCTGAAGGAAGAGCTTTTCCTTTACCGCGCCGAAGCAAACGAGCAGGTTTTTTATACTGAAATAGGTGACCACTTGCGCAGTCTGGAGGCCGGCACCCCGGTTACGCTGGTGTTTTACACGGAGATCGAGCTGACCGCAGTCACCCTGGCCGAAGCCCGCCGTTTTATCGCCCACTGGACGAAAGAGCTGCCCGGCCTGGCCAACACCTTTTACGCCGGACACGGCTCCCTGGGCTCGCTGGCCCAACTGGCAGAGGCCCTGGCTTGGCTGCAGGCGGTGAGCAGCCAGCTTGCCGATCGCGACTTTGATCTCGCTGGCTGGCCTGAACGCCTCACCGCCGCCCTCCGGGAGTTGCTGCGGATAACGGAAGAAAACCAGTCCGTTGCCCTGGGCGATTTTCTGTTGTACGAACTTCAGGGCACCTTGGAGGGCTTGCACGACCGGCTGGTCCAAATCGAGTTGGCGGCTGGTGAAGTCACGTGACCAACACCCTCTGGGAGCAGAACCTGCGCGCCCTCCAGCACCGCAATCCGGCCCTGGCCGAAATCTTGCGCGCGAGGTCCCCGGTTTGTGACCTGGAGGTGATTACGGCCAGAAACGGCGACCCGGTGCCGGTGTGGCGAGGCCGCCCCCTTTACAGCCGCTATGATCCCCGCCGGGAAGCCGCGGCCTGGGCAGCCAGGGCGGTTGTTGAATCACCCCCGGCCGGGCAAGTGGTCTACCTTGTTTTTGGCCTCGGGCTCGGCTATCACCTGGAAGCGTTGCTGAAGAGAGACCCTTTCGCGCAGGCGGTAGTCTTTGAACCCGACCCCGGCTGGTGGCGCCGCCTGCTGGAACTGCGCGACATGCGGCCTATCATCAAGCACAAACGGGTGCTGATCCAACAAGCGGTGGACACCTCAGTCGGGAGCCCCCTGTTCCGCACCCTCATGCGCGGTGCCTTCACCGGCACAATAAAGGTGCTCGAACTTCCCGTTTACCGCCACCTTTTCCCGGAAGAATACGGTCGGTGGGCAAACGGCGTTACCGAAGTCGCCAGATACATTCGGGTCGGGCTCAAAACGCGCGAACGCTGGAAAGCTCAGTGGCTGGAAAACAGCATCGCCAACCTGATAGAAGTATTTGCCAATCCCGGCATCGTCACCTTAAAGAACGCTTTAAAGGACACGCCGGCAGTCATGGTGGCCGCCGGTCCTTCGCTTGACGAGCACCTGGAGGTGCTGCGAGAGCTGGTGGGGAAGGTGCCGATAATCGCGGCGGGCACCGGCCTGGTGCCGCTGGTGCGGGCCGGCATCCGCCCGGACTACGTGGTCTCCATCGATCCCGGGGAAGGAAACTACCACGCCCTTAAGGACTGCCTGGACCTGCCCGCGGTTACCCTCGTTTTCTGCTCCTCGCTGCATCCGCGGATTGTAAAGGAGTTCGCCGGTCCCAAATTGTCGGCTTTTGCCGACCAGGAGCACCTGCCGCGCTGGATTGGAGAAAAACTGGGGTCGGACAAGGGGGTGCTGCCGGACGCCAGTTCGGTAGCCATTCCCACCCTGCAGTACGCTAGCGGTCTCGGGTGCCCGGAGATCGTCCTCCTGGGCCAGGACCTTTCCTTTCCCGACCCGGACCGGTACTACGCCGGGCGGCGCGCCTCCCCCGCCATCGGGGAGTATTTCCCCCGCCCCAGCGTCACCGGCGACACCGTCTATACCACCCACTCCCTGCTGGCCATGCACCGGGAACTGGAGGCCCGGGTGGCCGGGGTCACCCGGGCCGGCGTCCGGGTTTATAACGCTTCGCGGGGGTTGGTGATCGCCGGCACCCGAGCGCTGGATTTCGCGCGCTGGGCCCGGGAACAGCGGCACCGCCGCTTCAAACCGCCACCTCCCGGCCGGGACACGCCGTCCCGGGAACAGATCGCCGGGCGCTTGCGGGAACCGCTGCAAATCCTGGGCCGCGAACTGGCAGCACTTGAAGCCTTGGCGGCCGCGGCGGAGCGGGAACTAACCACCCTGTCCCGGAATAACGTGTTCGTGACCCCGGCTCTGGTCCGGCGCCTGAACGCGGCCGTGGACAAGCTGAATACGGCCCGAAACAACACCGCTTACCAAAACGCCGTCAAGCGCACGGTGCAAAACCTGGAACTCCTTGTCACCTCCCGCAAGCCGGTGCTGGACGCGGGCACGCCTGATGAAATCAAAAGTTTTATCTGCCTGCTAGCCAACTTCGCCGCTAGCTTAAGGACCAGCGCGGAACATTTCCGCACGCAGTTGGAAAGAATCTTGCCCCCGGGCTAAAGTTCGGCGGGCAGGCACCGAAATAATCATTGACGGGGCAAGGGCTCCCGGGAGCATGAAAGATGCGCGCCCCGTCCCTTGCGGTTCCGCGGAAACGCTCAAGTCCAAATTAATTTTTAAGGGGGGAAAGCATGCGGATTCAGAACAACATCGCCGCCTTGAACACCCACCGCTGGCTGGGCATCAACCAGGCCATGGCCAACAGGGCGCTGGAGAAGTTGTCATCCGGTTTCCGGATCAACCGGGCCGCCGACGATGCCGCGGGCCTGGCCGTATCGGAAAAAATGCGGGCGCAAATCAGAGGCCTGGAGCAGGCAGCCAGGAACGCCCAGGACGGCGTCTCCCTGATCCAGACGGCCGAGGGTGGCACCCAGGAGATCCACTCCATGCTCCAGCGGATGCGAGAACTGGCCGTGCAATCGGCCACCGAGACGCTGACAAGCGAGGACCGGACACTGTTGAATGAGGAATTCAAGCAGTTGAGCCAGGAGATCACCCGGATTGCCTCCGAGAAAGAGTTCAACGCCCAGAAACTGCTGGATGGTAGTGCCACAGGAATCACCATCCAGGTGGGACCGAACACGGGGCAAACCATCAATTTTGCGATCGCAGACCTGACGGCCACGGGACTTGGGGTTGAGACCACCGGCACAGGTGCACTGGACATCGGTACCGTGACCGGTGCCAACGCAGCCATCGCCACGTTAGACACCGCCATCACCACGGTTTCCACCGAGCGGGCCAAGCTGGGCGCCGTGCAGAACCGCCTGGAATACACGCTCACCGACCTGGGGATCACCGCCGAGAACCTGACCGCCGCCGAGTCGCGGATCCGGGATGCCGACATGGCACTCGAAATGATGCAATTCACCAAGTACAATATTCTGGCGCAGTCCTCCATTGCCATGCTGGCCCAGGCTAACCTGCAGCCCCAAAACGTCCTGCAGCTGCTGGCCTAAACGGCCGGGGATAGACCAAACACTGCCGAGTAAAGCCGGGAAGCCATCCGTGCGGGTGGCTTCCGTGCTTAAGCACCAATCCCTACCGTCTACGCTAAAGATTCTACCCCACCGGTCCGATAACCAAAATATAAGTTAGGGTTCGGGAGGTAGGGCCCATGCGGGTGGAACCAATAACCCTAAACAAACTCCCTGGCGAGGCCGTCCAGAAGCGGGAACAAACATTACCACCCAAAGAACCCTTAAAAAATTCGCCCCAAAGGCCGGCCCAAGAGGAGCGGTCCGGGGAGTCCCTGAATCAGCAGCTGATCGCCGCCATCGAGCAGGCCAACCAGACCCTGCAAATCCGCGACCGGCACTTCCGCTTCACCATTCATCAGGCGACTAAGAAAATAATGGTGCAGGTGATCGACGTCGAAACGGAAGAGGTCATCAAGGAGATCCCCCCAGAAAAAATCCTGGACCTAGTGGCCCGCTTGTGGGAATTGGCCGGGATCTTCGTGGACGAAAAACGCTAGAAATTATTATCTTATCTCGGCCAGGGGAAAGGGGGAAATACAATTGAGCATGTTGCGCATCGGCGGCTTGGCTACCGGGCTGGACACTTACGAAATCATCCGGAGCTTGATGAAGGCGCACCGTAAACCAGTGGATAAGCTGCAGCAAAAACGCCAGGTTTTGGAATGGCAGCGGGAGGACTACCGCAGCATCAATTCTGCCTTGTTGCATTTCCACCGTAATATTGTTTCTCCTTTGCAGCTGAACGCACCTTTTCTGTCCAAGATGGCCGAGTCCTCAAACTCGTCGGTGGTAACCGCCACGGTTCCGTCAACGGCCGCCAGCGCCACTTACGAGGTCGCGGTGCACCAGTTGGCCACCACCGCCTACAAAACCAGCACGGAAAACATTTCCTTGGATCCCGGAAACCAGATCGACCCGGACGCCACCCTGGCTTCCCAGAAGCACCTTTTCGCCGTGCCCTGGACCGAGGATCCAGATGGATTCATTAGATTTACGGTTGCGACTTACAGCCAGGACGGCAGTCAAAAAAGCGAAACCTTTGTGGTCGATCCCGAGGTTGAAAGCCTGAATCAGGTTTTGAAACGCATTTCCGAGAGCACCTTGAGTCTTTCGGCCTTCTACGAAGCCAGCGCCGACAAGGTCTCCATTGCCACGCGGCACACCGGCGACAACAACTCTCTGGGGGACGAAATCGAGTTTCTGAACGGTGACTTCCTGACCCAGGCCCTGCGGCTGGAGGCGGCCGTAGAAGCAGGCGGCACTGACGCTAGCCTTACTCTCAACGGTCTGGAAATAACCCGGGCGGCCAACAATTTCACCGTGAACGAGGTTAACTTCAGTGTTCAGGGTGTAGGCTCCGCCACCATCACCGTAAGCAGCGATACCGAAGCCGTGTTCCAGCAGATCAAAAACTTTGTCGACGAATACAATGCCCTCCTGGATCACCTCAATACCGAGTTGCGGGAACCGCGTTATTACAGCTACCCCCCCCTGCTGGAAGACGATAAAGAGAAGTTAACCGAGCGCCAAATCGACCAGTGGGAGGAAAAGGCCCGCAGCGGGCTCCTGCGGCATGACCCCATTCTTTCTGAAACCGTCACCCAAATGCGCAACGACGTATACAATCCGGTCTCCGGACTGGAAGAGGGGTTTAGTCATCTGGCGCACATCGGAATCACCGTCGGCAGTTTCTCCGACCAGGGCAAGCTGGTGATCGACGAGGCTAAGCTGCGCGCAGCCATTGCCGAGGATCCCGAAGCGGTGGCCCAGTTGTTCAATAAGATCGGCGCAACCTACGAGGAGCAGGGCATTGCCCAGCGGCTGGATCAGACGCTGGACGCAAGCATTAAGCGCCTGACCGCAAGAGCGGGTCACGACACAACCACCATGTCGTACGACCCCAGTTCCCTCGGCCGGCAAATCCGGGAAGTGAACGACCGCATCGCCCGAATGGAAGAAAGGCTGGAACAATTGGAAGATCGTTACTGGCAGCAGTTTGCGGCGCTGGAGCAGGCCATCGCCAGAATGAACGCCCAGAGCGCCTGGCTGATGCAATACACAAGCGGCTGGCAAAATCAGAATCAATAACCAGGAGAAGGGATGATCTATGATCGTGGCCAACCCCTACGATTTATACCGGCAGAATGCCGTTTTGAACGCCAAACCGGAGCAACTGGTGGTCATGCTTTATGACGGGGCGTTGAAGTTCATCAGGCAAGCAGACCAGGCGCTAACCAAGAAGGATATTCCAGGGGCCCACCAGGCCCTGGTCCGAACGCAGGATATCGTCACCCACCTCCGGGCCGCCCTGAATGAGGATTACGAAATCACCCGGAGCCTGGACGCCCTGTATGCTTACATTTATAATCTGCTGGTGCAGGCCAACGTGAAGAAAGACCGAGACGTTCTGGCGATCGTCGCGCGGCTGATGAGAGAACTACGGGAGGCCTGGGTGCAGGCCCTAAAAGCAAAGCCAGACGAGGCCTCGCAGGGGAGCGGCCGCAGTGCCGGATAAGATCCCGCGAGTAGGCGGCAGAAGCCCTTCCGGGTCCGCGCCGGAAGACCGAGACACGCTGGCAACCGCCGCGCCGCTTCGATTGGCGCGGGCGCAACTGGCGATCGCCAAGCAGATGTTAGAAATCTCTAGAAAACAAAAGGAAACGGCGGCCAGCCTGTCTGATAGGGAGGCGGTGGGCTATTTCCTGGCGTTGGCGGATGAACGCCAGCGACAGATGGATCGTTTCGATCAAATCCAAAAGGCCCGTTCAAGGAGCAGCTCCTCCCCGGCCGGCGAGGAACCCCAAGTCCAAGTCCTGCGCGAGCTGGATGCGGCTACTCAGGGCCTCTTTCAGGAAACAGCCCGGATAGATGCCGTAACCCTCAAAGTCCTGGAAAACAACCGCGAGGCAGCCCGCGAAAAGCTGGAAAAAATTTGGCGCGGACGGGAGGCCCTCCGCACTTACACGCCGCAGAATCCTACCGCCGACGCCGGGGGAGCGTTTATCGACCGATCAAGGTGATTACTTTTTCGCGTCGATGATGAGTCCGGCGGAATCGAAGAGATGACGCGCCAGGTCGGGGAGCTCTTCCGGATCCGCTTCGCGGAGTGTTTTGCCGCTGGCCCGGTCAACGATGCGAATTCGCCGTCGCTTCCCCTCCTGGTCCTGGTTGAAGCGGAAAACCAGTTGTTGGTTAAACAGCTCTGCCAGCCGGTTGAGGTGTTCAATCGCCCGGACCAGCGCGCGGAGGTCAGTTGGTACCGGGGTGGTCGCTACTTCGCGCGCTAAAGCCACCCGGTCCGCCCCCTCGCCCCGGCGGGGCAGGGCCTCAAACTGCGCCAGCGACTGCAATCCGCCAGCCCCGATCTTCATGCCTTACCACTCCCGACCCCCACGAACGATCCACATGCGGGAGTGAAATAAACACCCCCACCACCTTATGAGTTGATAACCCTACCGGAGAAAATGCAGCAGGCTGACCTCCAACAGCCGGGTGGTTGCCGCCAGCAACGACTTGTAAACCAACTCCTCCCGGCCCAATTCAATGGACGCCTTGGCCAGGTCGGTGTCTCCGAGGATAGACTTCAATTCGGTGAGCTGAGCCTCATGAAAGGAAATCTGATCGGTAAGCATCTCCAACTGGTTGGTCTTAGCCCCCAACTGAGCCCGGAAACTTACCACTTTTTCTAGGTCTTCGTCGATCCCGCCCAGGATGTCGCGGATGCCCTGGGTGTCCCCGGCCTGCATGCAGTCTCTAAGTTCAAAAAGGCGGTCAAAAAACAGGGCGTGACGGTATCTGGCGTCGGCGGGGTCCTCCACCACCGCAAAAAGTTCGACATGATCAACGGTCTCGACCAGCAATTCCGCGGTCAGCAAACTGGCCCACCCGTCCGTGGCCGGGCTCGGCCCGCCACCCCCCGGGGGAAACGTACCTACATAGTGTACCCATTCCGGCGGGGTTTTTGCCGGGTCCACCCGGCGCTCGAAAAGCGCCTCCGGGGCCGCCTCTCCGCGGACGCTGTTCGCCGCGGCCACTGCCGAGTTGATCAACCGGTCGACCTCGCGGGCAAGCGCGGCCAGGTCCTCCCCGCTCAAGGTATCGCTGGCCCCCTGCACGGCCAGTTCCCGGACCCGCTGATAAATATCACCGATTTGCCCCAGAACATTGTCCACCCGGTTCAGCCGGTTGATCTGGCTCTCGATGGTCCGCCGGTACAGGCCGCTTTGGTCGATCATTGCCTCCAATTGGAAGAGCCGTCCCAAGGCCTGGGGTTCGTCGCTCAGGCGGTTAATCCTGCGCCCGGAGGAAATCTGCTCGTGAATCCTGATGGCCCCGCGCGACCGTTTCTGCAACCCGCTCAGCAACTGGTTGTAGAACATGTTATCGGAGATCCGCAAAGACACCTCTCCTTCCTCAAATTAAACAGCCATCCGGTTAATCAGGGTATCTAGCAGTTCGTCCAGGACGGTCGTTAGCCGGGCCGCGGCTTGGTAACCATACTGGTACTGAAACATCCGGGTCATCTCCTCGTCCAGGGAAACCCCCGACACCGACTCCCGCAGGGATTTGCTCTGGGCCAGGACCATCTCCTGGTTGGCCAGCCCCTGGGTGGCGTTGTTCAGGTCGGAACCGATTTTTGCCAGGATACCGCCGTAATAGTACAGAATGGTGGTGTCGCCAGGCATCACCTTTTGTTCCACCAGTTGGGCCACCGACAGCGCTTCCGCGCTCGTCACCGTGTCCAAAACGGTGTCCACGTTGTCACCCAGGCGGATCACCCCGGCGGCGTCCTCACCCTCATTTACCGGCGCGAAAAACTCTGCTTGAGCCTCATCACCGAGTCCGCCAACAAGTTCATCATTAACCAGGCTGATCAGTTCCCCGGCCAACGTGTTCAGGTCGGCAGCATAGTCGTCGATGGACGTGATCACCGCCAGTGCACCGCTTACCCTACCCCTATCCACCACCACCGGGTCAGGGGTCCCCTCCCAGTTTAACCCGATAGGGTTGTTACTTGCGTCCAACGCCAGTTCAACCCGGCGGGCCTCAATGGCCCCGGACACTAGGCGCTGGTCCGGGTCGACCGCCAGGCCGAAGTCCACGTTAACCGTTCTGGTAACCGGGTCTTCGACCACGGTGATAGCCGCATACCCCGCCAATTCTTCAAGCAGGGCGTCCCGGGCATCAAGCAGATCGTTAGGCTGCCCCCCGGCGGCCCGCACCCGGGCGATCGCCTCGTTAAGATAACGGATCCGCTCCGCCAGACTGTTGATTTCCCAGGCGTATCCTTCCAGCTGCCCGATCATGTCCTCGCGGAGCTGATGTATTTCATTATAGGCAAACCGTATCCCGGTGGCCAAGGCCTGCCCCGCACCCTTCACCACGGCCTCCACTCCGGGGTCTCCCGGGTTTTGGCTGAGGTCGTGCCAGGCACCGAAAAAGTTCATGATCAGACTCTGGAGCCCGAAGTCGGACGGCTCGGGGAAAACGGCCTCCACCCGTGCAAGCCCCCTCTGCAGGTCTTCCCAGTAACCGACGGAACTGGTGGTGTTCTGGATCAAACGATCCAGGTAGTTGTCCTTGATCCGCCGGATCTCTTCGATACCAACACCTGTACCGATCTGGCCGGGCATGATAGCCTGTACCGCTGGATTGGACAGCGGGTTAGAAGCGCTCAAAACCACTTCCTGACGGCTGTAGCCGGGGGTATTGACGTTGGCAATGTTGTGCCCGGTCGTCTCCAGGGCCCGGCGGTGAGCCAAGAGTCCCCGGCGAGCCAGTTCGATGCCGAAAAAGGTCGAAGTCATCAGGAACACCCCCTCGACGCTAGACTTCTTTGTTTACCAGCTTGGGATTGTTCCCGGTCGAAGTCACCCGGCCATTCTCCGAGTAAGTCTGCCCTTCACCGGAAAGTATCCGTAATAAGTACTGATTAAGGCGTTGAGCGTTCACAATTAACACCCGATTGGTCTCGCTGGCCGCTTTAATGGTCTCCAAAGCTTGGCGTAGTTCCCGGCCGGTGGCCTCTAACTGTGACCGCCGTGGGTCGGAACAGGTGGCCGTGACTTGGCCCAACGGTGCGTCCGGTGCCAGTCCTTGCGCTTCCGCCAGTTTCCCGCTCAAGAGCCAACGCTCCTCCTCGATCCGGCGCAAATCCTTCTCCAGGTCAATCAACTGGGCCAAAGACTTCTCAAGCCCTGCCAAATCCGATTCAAGCAGGGCTGCTTGCTGGGCCATCACCACCGCGTGTATTTCACCGGCCAAAGCCAATTCTTTTTTCAAGCAGGCATTTAACCGCTCAAGTAGTTGTTCCACCGTCTCACCTTTCGTCCGGCATCATCCCCACTTCCCGCTCCAGCAGCATTCCGGCGGCGATTCTACCGGGATCCGGCTGGTAGGTGCCGTCCCGGATTTCCGCCTTCAGGCGTTCCACGACCTCCTCGCGGAAAGCGGGCAGTTCAGCTAGTTTCTGGTGGTAAACCTGCAGTTCCCGGGCCTGGGTGGACAACTCGACGCTGTCCGCCGCCCGCGACTCGCCCGTCCGGGGACGCTCCCCGGCCTCCCGGCCCGCGGCCAGGCGGCCGTAAAGCCTAGAGAGGTCCACTCCCCCGGCCTTGTTTATCTTCACGGCTACCAACTCCTTTGGGCCGAAAACCATCCCTAAACTGTTATCGCCTTAAATCTCGGGCGACTTTACACTTGCCGGAGAATCTCGGCGGCAATTTCGGCCAGCGGCAGCACGCGGCAGACGGCGCCGATCTCCACCGCGGCCCGGGGCATCCCGTAAACCACGCAACTGCCCTCATCCTGGGCGATGGTGTACCCCCGGGCCATCTGAATGGCCTTCATCCCCTCTGCGCCGTCCCGCCCCATCCCGGTTAGTAGCACTCCCATGGCCCGCTCGCCGTACACGGCCGCAGCCTGGGACATCACCGCGTCCACCGAAGGGCGAAAGCTGCCCGGGGCCAGCGGGGTCGGGTCTTCGGTCACCCCCACCCGGACTTCACCGGGGCCGGGTTTGAACCGAAAAGCCTTCCCGGAGGGGGCAATCAGCACCCGGCCGGGGACAACCGGGTCGTTATCGGCGGGGTGGCGCACTTCCAGCGCGCAGAGCGCATCCAGGTGTTCCGCCAGGGAGGCCGTGAAGCCGGGCGGCATGTGCTGCACCACCACCACTGCGGCCCAGAATTCCGCCGGCAGGGCGGTCAGTAGGACCTGCAGAGCGTTGGGTCCGCCGGTGGAACAACCAATCACCACCAGCTCAATTCGCCGCCTCACCGCCCGCTCCGGCCGCACCTGCGGCCGGCGGGCGGTCACGGGCACTACCCGGGTTTTGGTTTGCGGCAAAGAGGCCCCGGCCGCCGTGTTGATCTTCGCCGCTAGTTCCGCCAAGATGGCCGGCATTTCGGAAGCCCGGGCCGGTTTCGGCACAAAGTCAACCGCGCCTAGGGCCAGGGCCTCGATGGCCGCCTTACTTCCGGCCCGAGTGTGGGCGCTGAGCATGACTACCGGCACCGGATTCGTGGCCACGATTTCCCGCAGCGCCTGGAGGCCGTCCAATACCGGCATCTCCACGTCCATAATGACCACGTCGGGGCGAACCGCCGGAATCTTGGCCAGCGCATCCCGCCCGTTAACCCCGGTGCCCACCACTTCAAAACCGTAACGCTCGCGGAGTTCCCGGGCGATGAACATTCGGATCACGGCCGAATCATCGACCAGGAACACTCTAACCGGCGGCATGGACCACGCCCCGGCGCCCACGGTTCTTCACGATCTCGGAAAGAAGCACGCGGACATCCACGATCAGGGCCACCTTCCCATCCCCGAGAATGGTCGCCCCCGAGATACCGGGTATGTGCCCTAGGAAATCCCCCAGGGACTTGATGACGATTTCTTGCTCGCCAATGAGCCGGTCAACCACCACGCCGACCCGGTCCTTGCCCATCCCGACGGTGACCACGTACAGCTTTCCGTTTCCCGCAGCCTCCCGCTGGCGGAAGAGGCGACCCAGCCGAACCAGGGGCAGCACCTCGCCCCGGACCACCACTACTTCGCTGTTCTTCAGCAGCTGGATCTCGTCCGCGCCCACCTGGACGGTTTCCACCACGTTGTTCAGCGGGAAAGCGTACACGTGGTTATCCAGGCTGACCATCAGCGCCCGGATGATGGCCAGGGTCAGCGGCAGCTTGATGGTGACGGTCGTCCCTTGCCCCGGTGTGCTCTGTATCTCCACGATCCCGTTGATCTGTTCGATCTGGGCCTTAACCACGTCCATGCCGACCCCCCGGCCCGAAATGTCGCTGACGTTCTCGGCCGTGGAAAAACCGGCCTGGAAAATCAGGTTCGCGGCCTCCTGGTCGCTCATGCGGCGGATGGTTTCCGCGTCAAATAACTGCTTTTCCAAGGCCTTTGCCCGGAGCTTCTCCGGGTCCAGGCCCCGTCCGTCGTCCTCCACGATGATCACAATGTGACTCTCCTGGTGGAAAGCCCGCAAAGTCAGGGTGCCGACCCGGGGCTTGCCCATTCGGATCCGCTCGGCTGGCGTCTCCAAGCCGTGGTCGATGGCGTTGCGGATCAGGTGGATCAACGGGTCACTGATGACCTCGATTACGTTGCGGTCCAGCTCGGTGTCCCGGCCCTCGATCACCAGGTTAATCTCCTTGCCCAGCTTGTGGGTCAAGTCTCGGACCATCCTGGGAAAGCGGTTGAAGACCTGGGCGATCGGGAGCATCCGGGTCATCATGATTTCTTCCTGCAGTTGGCTAGTGATCTGGCCCAGGTGACCGGAAATTTCGTTCAGGGTGTCGATCATTTCCTCGGAACGGTATTTGGATTCGAGGATGTCGGCAAAACGTTCCAGCCTGATCCGCTCGATTACCAGTTCTCCAACCAGATTCATCAGGCTGTCCAGTTTCTGAACGTCGATCCGCACGGTCCGAATCGTTTTCTTCTGAACGTCCGGCTGCGGTTGCGCCGGGAAAGCCTTTGGCTGTTCCGGCTTCCGGCTTGGTTCCGCCGGCGCGAAAACCCTGTCCTTTAGGGAATCGTCCAACCGGGTAATCGGTTCGACTGTGACGCCGGACACTTCACCGATGTTGCTCAGCAGACCATGCAGGCGGTCGGCGTCGTCCTGGGACAACCCGATCAGTTCGAACCCTTCATCATACTTGCCCTGTTCAATC
The DNA here is from genome assembly GCA_001899445.1 of Candidatus Desulfopertinax cowenii. Lineage (GTDB taxonomy): Bacteria > Bacillota > Desulfotomaculia > Desulfotomaculales > Desulforudaceae > Desulfopertinax > Desulfopertinax cowenii. Next base: position 367,959 of record MPOA01000006.1, read on the forward strand.
TCCTCGGCCGGCGGAACCGACCGGATAATCTGCACCCCCGCCTTCTCCAGTTCCTGAAAAACCAGGAAAGCCCGCACCGATTTCATCTGGCAGCCGGGGTCGGTATCAACCCGAAGACGGTAAGCCGAAAATCCATGGTCCAGGGCCTTCCGGATCACCTCCCGCTCGGCTTCCGTCAGGGGCACGACCTCCGCCACTTCCCGCTCCGGGCCGGACGCTGCGGTTTCCGGTCTGATTTGGTCTTCCGCATCGGCCGCCGGCACATTATCCTGAAACTCCAGCAGCTTCTGCACCACGGGCTGGATGTCGGTACTGCCCTCCGTCCCCCCGGTGACCTCGTCCCGCAAAAGCTTCAGGGTGTCCAGGGCCTCGAACAACACGTCCACCATCTGGGGCGTGACCTTCAACCGGCCCTCGCGCAATAGAGAAAAGAGATTCTCCATCTCGTGGGTAAGCGCGGCCATCTTGTCGTACCCCATCACTCCCGACGAGCCCTTGATGGTGTGCGCCGCGCGGAATATCTCCTGAATGATTCCCGGGGTTTCCCCTTCCCGCTCGAGGGTCAGGAAGCCGTCGTTTAGAATGTCGATTTTCTCTTCCAGCTCGTCCAGAAAAACCCTGATCTCCTCGGACGAAAACATAATAGCCCTCCCTCAGGCCGATTTGTCCACGGTGAGTTCGCTTTTCGCTTGCTTCAGCTGCTGTCGCTCCTTCTGGGCCAGTATTTTTTCCAGGTCCAGCAGAATGATCAGGCGGCCCTGCCACAGCGCAATCCCGCGCAGATAGGCGGAGTCCACCCCGGACACTACCGGCGGGGGCGGTTCAATTTCGGACCGGGCTACCCGCAGCACCTCGGACACAGCGTCAACGATCATTCCAATAGTAATTCCGCCCATCTTTACGATCATAATCCGGCTGTTCGCGGTAGATTCGGCCGGCAGCATCCCGAACCGCTTGCGCAGGTCAATGATCGGGATGATGTTGCCGCGCAACTTGATTACGCCCTCGACAAACTTCGGCGCCTTAGGCACCGTGGTGATTGTCTCCATGCGGATGATTTCAAATACCTTGGCGATATCCACCCCGTAGGTCTGACCGTCCAGCTGAAAAACCACCAGCTGTTCTTCCTTCTTTTCAGTTTCGGCGTAGGTCACGTCGTCACCTCCAAAAATAGGGGGTCCACACCCCCCCATGAAGTAAATATTTAATCGTCAAACTTGGTCAAAACTTTAGCCCTGGTCGCCCAACCACCAAATTCTATAAACTATAATCAAAAAAGATATGTTATGCGAAGGAGGGGAAAATCGTGCTGCTTACGGGGCTACGCCGCCGTTACCGTTTAGTGAAACGCTACCGCCAAATCGCGCGGATTCTGACCAAGCACGGTTTTGACTACGTACTGAACCAGCTCGGCCTAGCCGAGTTGATCGCCCTGCCGCGGCGCGCCATCGGCCGCCCGCCCCGCGAAGTGTTGAAACGCTCTACCCCCGAAAGATTACGCCTGGTGCTCGAGGAACTGGGGCCAGCGTTTATCAAACTGGGCCAGATCCTCTCAACGCGGGGCGACCTCCTGGCCCCGGAGTACGTCGCGGAGCTGGAAAAACTACAGGACCACGTGCCCCCAGTCCCCGTGACTGAGATTAGCCGGGTGGTGGAAAGCGAGCTGGGACAACCCCTTGAAGCCTTATTCGCCTACTTTAATCCCCAGCCCCTCGCGGCCGCTTCCATTGCCCAGGTGCACCGGGCTACCATGCCGGACGGCACCGAGGTAGTGGTCAAAGTGCAGCGCCCCGGGGTCAAGGAACAGATCGACCTGGACCTCCAGATCCTGCAGAACATCGCCGGCCTGGCCGACCGGCACACGCCCTGGGGCCGAATCTACAGTTTCAGCGACATGGCCGCCGAGTTTCAGAACACCATCGTCGAGGAAACCGACTTCCGAACCGAGGCCCGGCACGCAGATACCATCCGCCGCAACCTAGAGAACGACCCCCGGGTGCGCATCCCCCGGGTCCAGTGGTCCCACACCACCCAACGGGTGCTCACCCTGGAATACGTGGAGGGCATCAAGCTTTCCAACCTAGCGGCCTTGGACGCGGCCGGCATGAACCGCGCCCAGCTGGCCCGGACGCTGGCGGACGTATTGCTGAAGCAGATGCTGATCGACGGCATCTTCCACGCCGACCCGCATCCGGGCAATATATCCGTGCTGCCCGGAGAACGCCTTGTGTTTCTTGACTTCGGGATCATCGGCCGCCTGCACCCCGAACACAAGGAATATTTGGGCCAAATAATGCTTGGGTTGATTCGCAAAAATGCCGATATGGTTATTAGGGCGGTGCTGCGCACGGGAGCGGTGCCCGAAACGGCGAACCTGAACGAACTGCGGCGCGACATCCAGCGGCTGCAGCAGAAATACTACGATGTCCCCCTTAACCAGATCAACGTCTCGGAATCAATGCAGGATTTCCTGGTGCTCGCCTACCGCCACCGGGTACGGCTACCCTCCGAGCTGACCCTGCTGATTAAGGCGCTGATCACCGCCGACGGAGTCGTGCGCATGCTCGACCCGGAAATCAGTATCGTCGAGGTGGCCAAGCCCCTCGGTCGGCGTCTGATCGCCGACCGTTTCAGCGCCGCGCGCCTGCGCCGCCTGTGGCGCGAGAGCCTGCCGGAGTATGCGCACGTTGCCGCCCAGCTACCCTTTCAGGTACACGAGGTGTTGGAGCAGCTTTCCCGGGGCAACCTCCGCATCAGGCAGGAAAATCCAAGCCTGGACCGGCTGTCCCACAGCGTTTCAGTATTGATCAACCGGGCAATTCTCACCCTGCTGGTGATCGTCCTGTTCCTGGGGACAGTTCTGTTCGCCCAGCAGGAACTGTTCTTCTTCGGGATCGTGGCCGCCGCGGATTTGAGTTTTGTGGCGGGCACAGTGCTCGGCGCCTGGCTGGTCCTTAAAATCCTGCGCTCGGGACACTTGTAGGAGTTTGTTGCCCCCTGAAGAAGGAATTAGGGAAATAACAACCGAAGAGTTGCAGAGAGTTTTTTTGGAGAAACTTGTCAGACGGGGGCGATCCTTATCGATCCGACTACCATCCTTGGTATTATTGCGGCCTTGTCCTTCGTGGTTCTCGGTTTTATTCTCAAACACGGGCACCTGGCCTCGCTGGTGGTGCCAGCAGCCATAGCCGTTGTTTTCGGCTGCACAATGAGCGCCGCCTTCGCCACCTTGAGCAAGTGGGACATCCCCAACGTGTTCAAAAGTTTGCGTATGCTGGTGGGGCACAAAATAAAAAGCCCGACGGAGATGATCGAGGAGATCGTAGCCCTGGCGGAAAAGGCCCGACGGGAGGGGTTGCTCTACCTTGAAAACCACCTGGAGAACGTGGAAGACTCTTTTCTCCGCAAAGGTCTTCAACTAGTAATCGACGGTGCCGAACCGGAAGTGGTGAGCGGCGTATTGGAAACCGAAATATACGCCCTGGAGGAAAGACACCGGGTTTCCCACGAATTCTTCGAGTCCGCCGGTTCTTTCGCACCCACCATGGGTATTGCCGGCGCCATTATGGGCCTGATCGTGGCCCTGGGCAACATTCAGGACCCGGACAGCCTCGGCCCGGCCATCGCCAGTGCCTTCGTGGCCACCCTTTACGGCGTGGTTTTCGCCTACTGTGTCTGTTTCCCCATCGCGTCCAAGCTGAAAACCCTCACCGCAAAAGAAATAATGCTCCGCAGGCTGATCCGGGAGGGTGTGGTCGCCCTGCAGTCCGGCAATAACCCGATTATTATCCGGGAACGCCTGAACGCCTATCTGAATCCGGATGCCCGCGCGGCGCTGGCGGCAGCGCAGGAGCAACAGCTTACCAAGGCCGCCGAATAAACGCAGCGGAGGAGATACCTCGTGGGGAAAGGTAGCAACCGGGAAAAATGGGTCCTGCCTTACGCCGACTTCGTTACCGTTCTGCTGTGTTTCTTCATTGTAATGTACAGCCTCAGCAGCGTGGATGCCGAAAAGTTCGCGGCGCTGGCGCGCGCGCTGCAGCACTCCCTGGGCGGTCGGGGCACCGTTCTGATCGAAGCGCCCGACGCGTCCATCGGCCCGGATAGTTACAACCCGATAGAACTGGACCGGGGAATATCCCAGGTCCACGACACCGCTTTTCTGGCCCAGATTGCTTCCGTACAGCAGCAGGTGCAGGAGTTGATGGACGAAGCCGGCCTGACCGCGCAAATCGAAATGTTCACCGAGGAAAGAGGACTGGTCATCAGTGTTCAGGACACGGTTTTATTCAGCAGCGGCTCGGCCAAACTCACGCCCCAGGCCAGGGAAGTCATGGACAAACTGGGCTTGATTTTGCTGCAAACTCCGAACTACATCCGGATTGAGGGCCATACGGACAATGTACCGATTAATACGCCGCGCTTTTCCTCCAACTGGGAGCTTTCGGTGGCCCGGGCCACCAGCGTGGTGCAATACCTGATCGCCCGGCACAACTTCCCGCCCGAGCGTCTCTCGGCCACCGGCTATGGCGAGTACCGCCCCAAGGCCACCAACGCCACCGCCGAGGGCCGTCAGAAAAACCGCCGGGTGGATTTCGTGATTCTCAGCAGCCTGTATGAAAAATCCGAGCCCCAGGGCCAGCAGGACAAGCCGAACCCATAACGACCGGGCACCGCCGCCCGAGAGCGGGGTGGCAAAGCATTCCGTGGCACCCCGGGAGTAAAACAAGCGCTGCGCTGCGCGAGGACTTGCACGATGCTGCGGTTCATGCTACAATTAGACTTGCTAGACTTGCGATGGGCGCGTAGCTCAGGGGGAGAGCGCTTGACTCACATTCAAGAGGCCGGAGGTTCGAAACCTCCCGCGCCCACCAGTAACCAGTAATATCAAGGGTTCCGGGGTTTTGCCGAACTCCGATGTGAGAGGGACTTGCAGCCATTTTGCAACCGTGGGGCGCAAGTCCTTTTGTTTTGCCCTTGTCACCTGGAGCGTCATACTCCATCAGCACCTTCTTCTGCATGCCGGGCAGCACTATTGATCAGCATCGAAACTCTGATATAATTCTTAACAAGCTGAGAGCCGCAAGCGTGGCACCGGGCACGGAACCGCTTGGACGCCAGCAGCACTGTGGGTTATCATGGGTCAGATTGTTTTTAAAAGGTGGCGGGACCTTGAGCTGGCGGAAAGACGTGCTGGAAAAACTGCGAAACGGGGAGTTGCGGCGGCTGGACTGGGACGACCGCTTTTGTTTCGCCTGCCAGGATGAGTGTATGGGGCGTTGTTGTCAAAAAGCCGACATTCACCTGGATCCCTGGGACCTGGAGGTCATGGCGCGTGGACTCGGCATGAACACCGCCGACTTCGTAGACGCCTACGCCGAGCTGCAGATCGACCCCGAATCTCGATGGCCGTTCGCCCGCCTGCGCCACGTCGCCCAGGGCCCCTGCGCCTTTCTCGACGGCCGAGGGCTCTGCCGGGTTTATTCCCTCCGGCCGCGCAACTGCCGGGCCTACCCGGTGGGGCGCCGGGTGACCATGGCTCGGATGGCTAACGGTGAGCCCCAACTGCAGGCGTCCTTCTTCCTGCTGCAAACCCCGCCGGCCTGTCTCGGTCTGTACGCTGCACGCGAGTGGAGCCTCCGGGAGTGGCTGGGGGCATCCGGCTGCATGGAACACTTCCGGCTGTCGGCCGAGCACCTGGCCGTCAAGGCGCTGGCCCGGGAGCTGAAGTACCACGTGTGGTGGGAGGGCCCGCCGCACCTGCTGCTGATGCTGTTCCTGTTCGAACCGGACCTGATCCGGGAAGAATTCAGGATTACCGAGACCGAAGTGAGCCACGTGGATTTGTATCGTCGGCGCATGCAGGCCCTGCGGCTGCTGCTCACCGATCAGGCCGCCCGGCACGGCCACTTCCTGGAAACCGGAACCGGCGAGGCCTGCACCCTGGACCTGGCGGGGACGGCCCCGGATATCCTGGACTGGATGCTGAACATCCTACGCGGTGAGCAGCCGGGGGGTTAGTCCAGCCGGGGGAGATCCTTTCCCGGATTACCGCGCCCTCTTCAAGGCAGAGAATAATAAGAGCACGGCAAACCACAACAGTAAGAAGGATAGGAAGACGGCGAGCCACTGGGCAACCACATGCACCAATACCACCAACGGCACGGCAATAAAAGCAGCCCGTCCCAGCAGGTACGCCCACCCTGCGACCCGCCAATCCGTGAACAGAATCAAAAATTCGTGGTAGAGCGCGCCGGCCAACAGGGCCAGGCAAAACATCAACCCGACAACCGCGGGCAGAAAGCCCGCCACCCCCGTATCCCCCGCGGCGTGAATTGTGCGCCCAAACTCAAATACTCCCGTCGCCGCCCCGTCACTAATGCTGGGCAGGGAAAGCTCCTGGAAACTATGTGTGCCCAGAAGCGCCCCGCCGGAAGCCAGCAATAGCACCACGCGCCGCGCCAGGCCGTTACGGACCAGTCCTTTCCCCAGACCCCGCATGGACCGCCTCCCCAAAACCGATCTCGCGGCAGAGTATGCCGGAGCCCGGCGGGATATGCCCGCCGCAGATCCTACTTCCGGCCGGACGCCCCGCTCCTTGAGTTTCTTCTTGTACCACAAAATTACCCGGACTTTTCCCTTGGCGTCCTTTCGGGCACCGGCCGCAGCTTCACCCCCGCGGTTGTCTCCCGGGAGGCCGGGGTAAGATAGCCATTGGAGGTGAGGAACTTTGCCCACCAAGCCGGATTCCCGGGAGCTGGTAGTGGAAGCCGTAATTGAAATCCCCAGGGGCAGCTCCAACAAGTATGAATATGACCGCCGACGCGGCGTCGTGCGCCTGGACCGGGTCCTGTATTCGCCGGTGCACTACCCGACCGATTACGGTTTCATCCCGCATACCATCGCCGAGGATGGCGACGAACTGGACATCATGGTGATGATCTCCACGTCCACCTTTCCCGGGTGCTTAGTGGAGGCCCGGGTATTGGGCGCCCTGGCAATGACCGATGAGAAGGGTCACGATATCAAGATTCTGGCCGCCGCCGCAAAGGATCCCCGGATGAACCGGATTCGGAAACTGGAAGACGTTAGTATCCACCGGCTCCGGGAAATCGAATACTTCTTCACCATTTACAAGGACCTGGAGGGAAAAAAGACCCTAGTGCGGGGCTGGCGGGACCTGGATTTTGCCCGGGACGTGGTGCGGCGGGCGCGTACTTTGCACCACCCGATGCCGGGCCCCACCAGGGATTGGGACGAAACCCGGCCCGCCCACTGATTGCAATGTTAATTCCCCTATTTTATTTATTGAGGTGGGAGGAAAAATATGATAGGATAGCCAGGAGTGGGCGGGCCAAATTGCCAGTAGGTCCGGATCAGGCTGCAAAAGAAAATATAATTTCGGCAGAAGGCGGAATAGGCGGTAAACTTACGGACATTTTAAAGGATATTTCCACCTAACGTAGAAATAGTATGGCATAGTCCAAGCATCATGATTCTGGGGGAGGATGAAGATGGAAAAGAAAATAACACTGTCCGTAATCAAGGCAGACGTCGGCGGATTTGTGGGACACTCCGGGGTGCACCCCGAGCTGTTGGAAAAGGCCAGGGGCATTCTCTCGGGCAGCCCGCTGCTGATAGACTTCCACGTTACTCACGTGGGGGACGACATCAACCTGATGCTCACCCACGAGTTGGGGCGCAACAACGGTGAAATTCACCAACTGGCGTGGGACACCTTTGTGGCCTGCACCGAAGTGGCTAAGAAGCTCAAGCTTTACGGAGCCGGCCAGGACCTCCTGGGGGACGCCTTTTCGGGTAACATCAAGGGTCTCGGTCCGGGAGTAGCAGAAATCGAAGTGGTCGAGCGCAAGAGCGAACCGATGATTGTGCTGATGGCCGATAAGACCGAGCCCGGCGCTTGGAACTACCCGCTGTACAAGATTTTCGCCGACCCGTTCAATACCATCGGGCTGGTGATTGATCCCAGCATGCACGGCGGGTTCAATTTCGAAGTGCGGGACCTGATCGACAACAAGAAGATCATGTTCTCGGCACCCGAAGACATTTACGACATGCTGGTGTTCATCGGCGCCCCGGGCCGGTACGCCATCAAGCGGATTTTCCACAAGGCCTCCGGTCAAATTGCCGCCGTTTCCAGCACGCAGCGCCTGAACCTGATGGCCGGTCGCTACGTGGGCAAGGACGACCCGGTGTGCATCATCCGCTGCCAGAGCGGCTTCCCGGCGGTCGGCGAAGTCCTAGAACCGTTCGCGCACCCGCACCTGGTGGCCGGGTGGATGCGCGGCTCACACCACGGGCCGCTGATGCCCGTGCCGCTATCCCAGTGTTGCCCGACCCGCTTCGACGGCCCGCCCCGCGTGATCGCCCTGGGCTTCCAGCTGGCCGGCGGCAAACTGATCGGACCGCAGGACATGTTCGACGACCCGGCTTTCGACGAGGCGCGGAAACTGTGTAACCAGATTGCGGATTACATGCGTAGTCTTGGCCCCTTCGAACCGCACCGGCTGCCCCTGGACGAAATGGAGTACACCACCATGCCGCTGGTGATGAAAAAGCTCAAGGACCGTTTCATCGACCTGCGAACCACCAAGGCCAAGAAAAAATAGGACCTGAGTTCGCCCAGGAGATGAAGGACGGGGCTTACCGCCTGATCCACGGAGCCTCTTACGCCGGCAACTAATCTCCCCCTTGCTCTAGGGCCCGCCGGAAATAGCCGCCCGGGCCAAGGCGTCGGCCCGGGCGTTGTGCTCGTTCCCGGCGTGCCCCTTTACCTTCCTGAAGGTCACCCGGTGCCGCCGGCTGAGCCGCAACAGTTCCTCCCACAGTTCGCGGTTCTGCACCGGTTCTTTCCGGGCGTTCACCCAGCCGTTCCTTTCCCAGCGCTTGTACCACCGGTCCCGGAAGCAGTTGGTTAGGTAGGCCGAATCGCTGTACAGGGTCACCCGCCGCGGCGTCTCTCCAAGCACTCGCAGCGCTTCGATCGCCGCCCGGAGCTCCATCTGCTGATTGGTCGTGTGGGCCACCGAACCGGAGATCTCCCGGCGGAAACCGTCCTCGAGAATTACGGCCGCCCAACCTCCCGGCCCCGGGTTTCCGGAACAGGCCCCGTCCGTGTAAATCACCACTTCATTGCTCACGCTCGGTCTTTCCTCCTCTGCCCCGGCTCCCGCCGGCGTCGGATTGCGCCGGCGGGCAGTGGTCCTCGAGGTAATACACCCAGGCGATGATCTGGGCGACCACCTGGTACAGCGCAGGCGGGATTTCGCGGTCCAAGCCCAGTCCGGCCAGGGTCCAGGCCAGCTGCGGATCCCGATACACCGGCACGCCGGATGCCCGCGCCACTTCCTCGATGCGGGCCGCCAACGGCCCCCGGCCCGCGGCCACCACCCGGGGCACCGCGTCCTCGCCGGCGTCATACTTGAGCGCCGCGGCCACCCGGGGCCGGGCGTTCTCCGCGGCGGCTTGGCCCTCCGGCCGGTTTTCATCGTCCTGCACGCTTGCTCCCCTTCCCGTCAAACCCGAATGTCCAGGGGCACGTAGCCCGTCACCCGGCTCCCGGCCAGCAGGTCCGCCACCGAGTCCACCCGCCGGGTCTCCACCATGAGGGGCCGCACCCGGTAACCCAGGTCGGCTAAACGCCCTTCAAGCGACGCAACCGCCCCACGCAAAAAGGAAGCCAGGCTTTCTTCCGGCGCGGCCACCCGTCCCCCCAGAACGTTTTCTTCGAAATCCAGACACACCCAGAACTCGCCCAAAGCCCGGGACCGGAGCTGAAGCACCAGCCGCACCCCTGCGCCGGGCACTTCTCCGGCGGGGGGACTGAGAATGTACAACCGGCCCTGCAGACGCTCCCCGCCGTTCAGTACCAACGCCTGGACAGCATCCCGCCCGGGCCGGGGCCGGGACTGGTTCAGCAGCTCCTGCCCCTCGAGGTCGGTCTCGGACCAGCCCAGCAAGTAGGCCAGGATTTTCCCTAGCGTTCCCACCCGCGGCGACAGCTCCAGCGTTTGCAGCCAGACCAGGGCCGGCCAGAAGCCTTCGCACCCGGGCTGCGGCAGTTCCCGGCCCGCGGCCAAGACGCGCAGCACCGACTCCCGTTCCACCGGCAGCTTCCAGCGCAGGAACTCCCGAATCACCCGTTCGGTATCCTCGCCAGCCGGCAGTCCCAGCACCCGGGCCAGGTCGCCCGCGGCCACCCCGCTCTGCCCGGGCTGTGCCGGTGAGATGTGTCGGACGGTGATCTGGTCGGACCGCACCCTTTCCACCAACGCCCAGAAGCGTTCTCCGGGGCGCGCGGGAAGCACACCGGTCGCCCGGTAAAGGCGACCGCCCAGGCTGACGATACCCCCGTTGCTGCCCGGTTCCACCAACTGCAGGCGTACCACCTGGCCGGGAGCCAGGTCCCTGAACAGGTACAGTCCACCGCCACCCGCCACCGGCTGCACAGGCTTGACCACCCAGATCACCTCGCCGCGCCTCCTGCTTCTATTCTCGCTAAACGCTGGTATTTCCTTTAGCTGGGTGATTTAAAAAGCCGTTCGCCAGGCTCGATCTACCCGTAATGTCCGCGACTATGCTGCTTAGCTTGATGTTGGCCTCGCTGGCAGCGGCCACATCTTTCGCTAAACCGCAAGCCCAGAACCCACTCCGAGCCCGGCCGTAAATTGGCACTGAAAAACCTCCGGGATCAAAATCCGGAGGTCTCTTAACTCTCTTCTGGAGCTGGTGGTCGGATTTGAACCGACGACCTGCTGATTACGAATCAGCTGCTCTGCCGCTGAGCTACACCAGCACGCTACAAGCGGGATGCCGCTATTATTGTAGCAGAATCTCCGTCGTTGTCAAGATGAGCCAAACATCCATTTACGCTGTAAACGATTCTCCCGGGCCTATTCATCTTTGTTTTCGGTCAGCAACAAATGACTCAAACATACTGCGCCTGGTCTGGGACACAATAAGTGGTAAACGAGGTGAAAATGGTGGACCTCCCGTTGTCGCCCAAGCTAGAGGACAACCTGCAGGCATTCCAGGAGATTATAGGGCAGGCGCCGGACCTGGTGGTCCGCCGCCTGCAGCTTAAAATCGGTTCCCGGGAACGAGCGGCCGCCCTTGTTTACCTGGACCGGCTGGCAGACCCCGCAATGCTGGGGGATAATGTCGTCCAGCCCCTGCTCCGCCGCGCGGGTCAAATGGGAGCTAAGGTAACGGACGGAGACCTGCTTGAATTCATTGAACGGAACATCGTTACTGTACCGGGAGCCAGGCGGGAAACTAACCTGGGCCGGGCGGTGTCCATCGTGCTGCGGGGGGATAGCGTCCTGTTCGTGGACGGCTGCCGCGGCAGCCTGATCCTGGCGGCCCGCGAATTTGAAACCCGCCGGGTCGAGGAACCCACCCTGGAAACGGTAATCCGAGGCCCCAAGGAAGGTTTTACCGAAAACCTGAACACCAACGTTTCCCTCCTGCGCCGCCGGCTGCCGGACCCCCGGCTGCGCTTGCAGGAAATGAAAATCGGTCGTTATTCCCAAACCCGGGTGGTAGTCGCCCATATCGCTGGGCTGGCCACCCCGGAAATGGTTCGGGAGGTGGAAACACGCCTTTCCCGGATCGATATTGACGGCGTGCTGGACTCCGGCTACCTGGAACAGTTAATCGAGGACGCCCCGTATTCCCTATTCCCAACCATCGGCAACACCGAGAAACCGGACGTGGTGGCCGGACGGCTGCTGGAGGGGCGGGTGGCAATCCTGGTGGACGGCTCCCCGGTTGCCCTCACGGTTCCGCGTCTCCTCTACGAGACCATCCAAGCCCCGGAGGACTACTACTCCCGTCCTTACAACTCGAGCGTGATCCGGATCATCCGGGTCCTTCTTCTATTGGGTTCGATCTTCCTACCCGCCTTTTACATCGCCATAGTGAACTTTCACCCGGAGATGATCCCGCGCACCCTGACCATCACTCTGGCCGCCGACCGGGAAGGATTGCCCTTCCCCCTGGCGCTGGAAGTACTATTCTTCGGCCTGATCTTCGAGGGCCTGCGGGAGGCCGGGGTACGCCTGCCGCGCCCGGTGGGCCAGGCGGTGACCATCGTCGGGGCCCTGATCCTCGGTACCGCCGCGGTGGACGCCGGCCTGGTCAGCGCGGCCACCGTGATCGTAACCGCCTTCGTGGGTATCGCCGGGTTCGTCACTCCCGGCCTAACCGACGTGTACATCCTGAGCCGGCTGTTTCTGGCGATACTGGCCGGGGTGCTTGGTCTCTTCGGCCTGGTCATAGGTCTGGTGGTCATCGTCACCCACACCTGCTCCCTGCGCTCCTTCGGCGTACCTTACACCGCCCCCGTGGCGCCGCTCGATTTCCCGGAACTGAAAGACATTTTCATCCGGGCCCCACTCTGGACCCTGACCACCCGCCCGGCTTCCGTCACCGGGGAGAACCGCTACCGTATGCGCCGGGTCTTGCGTCCCGCGCCGCCGAAAACCGCGGGCGAAGGGAAACGGCGCAAATCCTGAACAAGGGGGTGAAACGATGCTGGAAGGTGGAAAAATATCCGGGCGCCAGGCCGTTTACCTGCTAGTGGCCACCATTCTTCCGTCCTCCATCCTGTTCCTGCCGCACCTGATGTACATCGAGGCCCGCCAGGACGCCTGGCTCTCGGTCATGCTGGTTACCCTTTTCGGCCTGGCGGCAGGAGATATAATCGCCCGGCTCGGCCGCCGGTTTCCGGGTCAGACGGTCATTGAGTACAGCCAGGTTCTGCTGGGGCGCATCCCGGGTAGATTAGTCGGCCTGACCCTCGTCGGGCTCTTCATTTGCCTCAACGCCTTCATCATCCGGGAGTTCGGGGAACTGCTGGTGATCCACTTCATGCCCGAGACCCCGCTGGTGGTGTTCGTCGCCAGCACCATTCTCGTAGCGGTCTACGTTGTTCGCCACGGCCTGGAAGTCCTGGCCCGGGTGAACGACATCTTCCTGCCGGTGGTAATCATAATGCTGCTGTTCCTGGTCCTGCTAGTCATCCCCGAACTGCACCCCGCGGCCAATCTGCTGCCCGTCCTGGAGAACGGCTTCAACCCGGTTGCCCGGGGAGCGGTTCCGGCCGGGGTGTTTTTCGCGGCAACCTTCGTCATGCTCATGCTCATCCCCTACATGAGCCAACCCCGACAAGCCCGCCGAGTAATCGCCCGGGCGGTGCTGACCGTCGGCGCCTTCCAGCTGCTGATCGTCCTGGTGGTGATCAGCACTCTGGGTCCGCTAACGGCCAACAAACTGTTTCCGGCCCTTATTCTGGCCCGCGAGATCGATATCGCCGCCTTCATCACCAACCTGGATCCGCTGATCCTACTGTCCTGGATCGCGGGCGGACTGATAAAAGTCGCCGTTTTCCATTACTGCGCCACCCTGGCCACCGCTCAGGTGTTCGGAGTCCGGAACTACGGCCCGGTGACCGTGGTTAATGGGGCGGTCCTGGGGCTGCTAACAGTGATACTCTGGGAGGACGCCGTGGAACTGACCTACCAAGCGGTAGCGGTGCTGCCCTATTTCCTAACGCTGATAGTCGGGATTCCAGCCGGATTACTGCTGGTGGCGGTGATCAGAAAAAAGGGGGTGTTACCCCGTGCCCGGCGCTAAACGGGCGCGTACCACCGCGGCTGTGGTGGTCCTGTTCCTGGTTCTCACTCTGCTGACCAGCTGCTGGAGCAGCTTTGAGCTGGAACAGCGGGCGGTGGTGGCCGCCCTGGGCGTGGACCGGGGGCGCGACGGAAGGCTCCTGGTCACCGCCCAGATCTTGCGCCCGGATCGGGCCGCCCGGCGCCCCGGTGCGGCGCAGGGCGGCGGGAGCGAGGGGCCGCCCGTACTGGTGATGTCGGCCGAGGCGCGCACGGTGGCCGAAGCCATCCGCATCATCAGTAAGGACATCGGGCGCGACTTGTTTTTCTCGGAGATGGAGTTCATCGCGGTTGGGGAGGAACTGGCCCGGAAAGGAGTGGAACCGGTGACCGACTGGGTCACCCGCAACCGGCAGTTGCGTCTCGCCACCTGGTTCGTGGTCACGCCCGGCACCGCCCGGGAGGTGGTGGGTAACACCACTGAAATGCTTGAGCGGGTGCCGTCGTTTAACATCGGGCGAATCATCAGATCCACCGCCCAACAAAAAGGCTTCCGGGTACCCCCGGTCCGCCTGTTGGACTTCCTGCAGGCCCTGGCCCGGCCCGGGATGGAACCGCTGGCCATCCGGCTGTCCGTCGAGGAGGCCCGGGGGCAAAGACAGGTTCAAGCGACCGGCAGCGCCGCCTTCCAGGGCTACCGCCTAGTCGGCTGGCTCACCGAAACCGAGTCCCGGGGTTACCTCTGGTTCCGAGGGGAAGTCCGGCGGGGCTCCCTTTCGGCTCCGCTTCCGGGGGGAGACTTTGTCGCCTTTGAAATCCGGGGTTCCCGGACCACGCTAACCTCGGAAATCCGGGACGGTCAACCTGAAATAAAACTCAAGATCAACGTCAAGGGGGCGGTGGAAGAAGTGCACAACCCGGCGCTGTTCCTGGACCGGCCGGAGACCATCGACGACTTGGAACCCTTAATGGAAAACCAGATCCGGCTCGAAGCCCAGGCCGCCCTGGATCGGGCCCGGGAGCTGGGCGCCGACATTTTCGGCTTCGGGGAGGTCATCCGGCGCCAACACCGGGAGGTGTGGGCCGAACTGCGGGAGGACTGGAAAAGCCACTTCCCACATGTTCCCGTGGAAATCGAGGTAAAGGCCACCCTGCGGCGTACCCAGCAGATCGAGCAGCCGATCTCTCCGGGTCAAGCCCTAGGCGGTTGCCCCTATTCCTATTCGAGGGCCTGGAGTACGGCCCGGCCCTGGTCGGTTAATTCCCAAACTACCCCGTCACTGACCACCAGACCCATCCGCGAAAGGGTTTCCAGTTCCCGCCTGGCGACGAATTCACCGGGCATGTCCCGGAAACGGTGCGGTATCCAGGCCAGTTCCTCCGGTTTCAACCGTAGGCCGTAGGCCACGTCCCCTTCGTCGGCCGGGCCAACCAGCTCGAGAAACAGCAGGATGTCCACCTGCCGGGGATTCGGTTGCGGAAGATTCACAGCAGCCACCCCCAGCGGCTACCGTACCACGATATTGACCAGTTTCCCGGGTACTGAAATCACTTTCTTGACTTCCTTCCCGGCCACCAGTTCCCGGATCCGCGGCTGTTCGAGGACGGCCTCCTGCATCTCAGTCGGGGTAATGTCGGCCGGCACCGTCATCCGATCGCGTACCCGGCCGTTGATCTGCACCACGATCTCTACCTGGTCCTCCACCAGCATTTCTGGATCATATTCCGGCCAGGGCTCCCGGTGAATGCTCGTGGTGTGCCCGCAGCGCGCCCACAGTTCGTCGGTTATGAAGGGTGCAAACGGGGCCAGCAGGAGTAACAGTTTCTCCACCGCCTCGCGCATGACCGCGGGATCGCGATCGACGGCCGGGATCCGGTCCCGGAACTGGTACATTCCGTTTACCAGTTCCATGGCCGCGCTGATGGCGGTGTTGAAGTTGAACCGGGTTTCAATATCTACGGTGATCTTCCTGATGATCTGGTGGGTCAGCCGGCGCATGCTCCGGTTCACTCCGACCAGGGCCCCGGACGGCGTGTCCGGAGCCTCCCGGATCTCTTCAAGCACCGAGGTGACCAGCCGCCAGACCCGCTGCAGGAACCGGTAGCAACCCTCCACGCCCTGATCCGACCACTCCAGGTCGCGTTCGGGCGGGGCGGCGAAGAGCACGAACAGCCTGGTGGTGTCGGCCCCGAAGCGGGTCAGGATATCTTCGGGACTGACCACGTTGCCCTTGGACTTGGACATCTTCGCCCCGTTCTTGAGCACCATGCCCTGGGTCAAGAGATTGGTAAAAGGCTCCTCCACCTTGACCAGCCCAGCGTCGTACAGGAACTTGGTGAAGAAGCGTGAGTACAGCAGGTGCAGGATGGCGTGCTCCACCCCGCCGATGTACTGGTCCACCGGCAGCCAGCGGTTAACCCGGTCCAGGTCCCAGGGCCCGTTCTCCTCCCGGGGGCTGGTAAAGCGGAAGTAGTACCAGGAGGAACACATGAAGGTGTCCATGGTGTCGGTCTCCCGCCGCGCGGGCCCGCCGCAGGTCGGACAGGTGGTGTTTACGAAGGCGGACAAATCCAGAAGCGGCGACTTCCCGGTCGGCTTGAAGGCCACGTTCTCGGGCAGCAGTACCGGAAGCGCGGACTCGGGTACGGGCACCGCCCCGCAGTCGTCGCAGTACACAATCGGGATGGGCGCTCCCCAGTAGCGCTGCCGGGAGATCAGCCAGTCCCGCAGCCGGTACCGGACCTGGTACCGCCCCATGCCCTGCGCTTCTAGGTGCTGGGTGATCTTTTTGATCGCTTCCACGTTCGGCAGCCCGTTGAATTCTCCGGTGTTCACCAGGCGCCCCGGCCCAGTATACGCTTCGGGCATGGTGTCCCCGTCCAGGGAGGCCCCGTCGGGCTGGATGACCACCCGGACCGGCAGTCCGTACTTCCGGGCGAACTCAAAGTCCCGCTGGTCGTGAGCGGGCACGCCCATCACGCAGCCGGTGCCGTATTCCATCAGGACGTAATTGGCAATATAAATCGGCACCTTTTCCCCGTTTAAGGGGTTGACACAATAGGCCCCGGTGAAAATGCCCTCCTTCTCGTGCTCACCGGTGGTACGGTCCAGTTCACTCAGGCGCCGCGCCCGCTCAACAAAAGCGCCCACCGCCGCCCTGTGTTCCGGAGCGGTTACCCGCGCACCCAGCGGGTGCTCCGGCGCAATGGCCATGTAGGTCACCCCGCCGAGCGTATCCGGCCGGGTGGTGAACACCCTGATCTGCTCGTCCATTCCCACAATGGGAAAAGCAATCTCGGCGCCCTCGCTGCGACCGATCCAGTTCTCCTGCATCACTTTGACCTTCTCCGGCCAACCGGTCAGCTTCTTCAGGTCCGCCAGTAAGCGGTCGGCGTAGGCGGTGATCCGGAAGAACCACTGCTCCAGTTCACGCCGCTCCACCACGGTCTTGCAGCGCTCACAGGCCCCGGCCACCACCTGCTCGTTGGCCAGCACCGTCGTGCAGGAAGGGCACCAGTTGACCGGCGCCTTGGCCTTGTACGCTAGGCCCCGGTGGTACAACTGCAGGAACAGCCACTGCGTCCAACGATAATACCCATGGTGGCAGGTGGCAAATTCCCGCCGCCAGTCGTAGCTCACCCCCAGGAGCTTTAATTGGCCCCGCATGGTGTTGATGTTATCCCAGGTCCACTTGGCCGGGGGTACGCCATGCTTGATGGCCGTGTTCTCGGCCGGGAGGCCGAAGGCGTCCCAGCCCATGGGATGCAGGACGTCGTAGCCCCGCATGGTCTTGAAGCGAGCCACCACGTCGCCGATGGCGTAGTTACGCACGTGCCCCATGTGCAGATTGCCGGACGGGTAGGGAAACATCTCGAGGCAATAGTACTTGGGGCGGTCGGAGAAATCAGGAACGTGATAAATGCCGTCCTCCTCCCACTTCCGGCGCCATTTCTCCTCAATCTCGGCGAAAACGTACCTCTCTTCCACAGCGGGAACCTCCAAAGGCAAGAATTCAAAATTTCAAACTAAGAAAGCCCCCACCCACCAGGATGAGAGGCTTCGTCCGCCAACAATAATGGTGGAGCTGGCGGGGATTGAACCCGCGGCCTCTACCATGCCAAGGTAGCGCGCTCCCACTGCGCCACAGCCCCATCACAAGCTACAGTATAAAATAGCACAATATAAATGTCAAGCAATTAGATGGTGACCGGCAACCTGACTACTGGGGCGTCTCCCCAGAGACGTTCCAGATTGTAAAAAGCGCGTTCGCTCTCCAGAAAGACGTGAATCACCACGTCCCCGTAGTCCAAAAGCACCCATTGGCCCTGCCGGAAACCTTCAATCCGCAGCGCTTTCACGCCCAATTCGTCAAGCTTTCCCTGGATGTGTTCCGCGCAGGCCTGCACATGGGTGGTGGAGCGGCCGCTGACCAACAAGAAGAAGTCGCTGACCACCGTGAGTTCATGGATGTCCAGCACCAGGATGTCGAAACCCTTTTTCTCCTCCGCCGCCCGTACCGCAGCCTCCACCATAGCCCGGGGACTCAAGGCCATGCCACCACTCCTCGGTTCCAAGGTCTTTCCTGCCGCAGCGGAATTACGCCCTAATAGCGCCTTTCGTTTTCATCTCTGGCCCGGGCTTCGTTTACGGTGATCACCCGACCGCCTAACTCGGTACCGTTCATGGCGTTAATCATGGCCTCGGCGTCCTCGTCTTTCACCTCGACGAAGCCGAAACCGCGGGAACGCCCGGTCTGACGGTCCGTGATGATCCGACTGGACAGCACCTCGCCGTAGGCCCTGAAGGCTTCTTCCAGGTCCTCGGCCCTGGTGGCCCAGGGCAGATTGCCCACATACAGAGTGCGTACCAAACCTTTTCACCTCGCTTTGTGCGCTATTATTTGCAAAAGGATTGCTCCTAATGCAATTCTCATTTGTAAAGACCAGCATCGGCGATATACGCCTCCTCGCTCTCCGGCAACAGGTACTTGATCGGTCTGCCCTCCCGGACCCGCCGCCGGATGTCGGAGGACGAAATCGCCAGGGCCGGCACTTCCACCGGCACAATGTGGTCAATCAGTTGCGCGGGTAACGCCCGCAGTTTTCCGGTGAGGTTGTCCAGATTGTGCCCGGGCCGGGTTGCAGCGATAAACCGGCATATTTTCAACAATTCCTCGACCCGATGCCAAGACAGGATCTCCAGGACCGCGTCGGCACCAGTAATAAAGTATATTTCCTCCGGGTGATAGATCCGGTGCATTTCCCGGATGGTGTCGTAAGTATACGACGGACCCGGTCGTTTAATCTCAAGATCCGAAACCTCAAAAAAGGAGTTTGAAGCCACGGCGAGGCGCGTCAGAGCCAAGCGGTGCTCAGGATCAGAGATCGGGTAGTTGAGTTTATGTGGCGGCCGGCCCGCCGGAACGAAAACCACTTTGTCGAGCCGGTACTCGTAACGAACTCCCTCGGCCACCACTAAGTGACCGTAATGAACGGGATCAAAGGTCCCGCCCATTACTCCGAGTTTCATAGTACATACCTGCCTACATCGGTTGGGACAATTATAATGGCTAATCCCGGAAAATGCAAGTCGCTTCGCGCCTGAGGCATCACAGGGCGTTCTCCGCTTCGTTTCGGATATTCTTCAGGGCCCGCCGCAGGCGGTCCACCTCGGCCTGCAATTGCGCAATCAGCGCGTCCTTTTCCGCGTCGGCGTCCTTCACCGGCAACCGCAGCGCTTCGCCCACCCCGCGCGCCACCGCCCGAGCGTACCCGCTGATAAAGGCCGGATCGCGTAACCGGGCCGCATCCTGGGGGTGATCGAGAAACAGGCTTTCCAGCACGACCGCCGGCATGGCCGTCGCCCGCAGAACGTAAAAATCGGCCGTCTTCATGCCACGGTCCGTTATCCCCAGCGGCCGGAGAAACGATACGACCTCCGCGTGAATCACCCGCCTGATATTGACGGTCGGCTCAAATGCCCGGGGGTAGATGTAGCTTTCGAAACCGGTACCGCCCCCCGCGTTCACGTGCAGCGACAAAAACAGGTGGCAACGGGCGTCGTTAGCCCGCCGTACACGTTTATAAAGGGACACGGAGGTGTCCGCCGTGCGCGTGAGCACGGTCTCCACCACGTAACCGCGCCGGAGCGCCGTATCAACCTCCCGGGCGATCTGCAGGGTCAAGTGTTTTTCCACGAGGTCCCCGGAAACCGCCCCCAGGTCGTCGCCTCCGTGTCCCGGATCAATGAAAACCAGCAATTCAGATCCCCCCAGCCTCACCCCCGCATAATCCCGTATAATCAGGATATGTACGGTGCGCCAGGGGTGTTCCCGTTGGTTAACGCACGTGGCCGTCCCCAAAGATGACGTACTTGGTGGACGTCAGGTCCTTCAGGCCCATCGGCCCGCGGGCGTGCAGCTTCTGAGTGGAAATCCCCAGTTCGGCGCCGAAACCGAACACGCCTCCGTCGGTGAACCGGGTCGAAGCGTTGACGTACACCGCGGCCGCGTCCACCTCCCGCAGGAAGCGGCGCGCCCGGGTGTAGTTCTCGGTGACGATGGCCTCCGAGTGCTTCGTGCCCCAGCGATAGATGTGGTCCACCGCCTGGTCGAACCCGTCCACCACCCGGACCGCGAGGATCATGTCCAGGTACTCGGTGTCCCAGTCATCTTCGGTGGCTGGAACCACCCAGTCGGCCAACTCCCTGGTCCGCGGGCAGCCACGGATCTCCACGCCCTGTTCCCTGAGCTCGGCCAAAAGTCCCGGCAGTAGTTTTTCGGCGATCGGGGCGTCCACCAATAGCGTTTCGGCCGCGTTGCACACGCCAGGCCGCTGGCACTTGGCATTTACCACGATGCGCGTGGCCATCTCCAGGTCGGCCTCCCGGTCAATGAACACATGGCAGTTGCCCATGCCGGTTTCGATCACCGGCACGGTGGCGTTCTGGATCACGGCCTGTTTCAGAGCCTTGCCGCCGCGGGGAATCACCACGTCCAGGTAATCGTTCAATTTCAGCATGGTGTTCACCGCCGCCCGGTCGGTGATATCGATAAATTCCACAGCGCCGGCCGGGATGCCGGTCTCGGTGGCCGCTTCCGCGACCAACCGGGCGATGGTCATGTTGGAATGAATCGCCTCGGTCCCGCCACGGAGCAGCACGGCATTCCCGGCCTTGAGGCACAGTCCAGCGGCGTCGACGGTGACGTTGGGCCGGGCCTCGTAGATCATCCCGACCACCCCCAGTGGAACCCGCATTTTACCGACCTGCAGGCCGTTGGGCCGGGTGACCATGTCGAAGATCTCGCCCACCGGGTCGGGCAGGTTGATGATTACGCTCAGTCCGTCGGCCATGTCCCGGATCCGGGCTTCATTCAGCAGCAGCCGGTCCAGCAGAGCGCGCGACAGGCCCCGGGCCTCGCCGGCAGCAATATCCCGAGCATTCGCCTCCAGGATGGCCGACGTGTTGTCCAACAGGGCCGCCGCCATGGCCTCTAGCGCCCGATTCTTGATGTCGGTGGACATGTAGGCCAGCGTCCGGGACGCCTCCCGGGCCCGAGCCGCCTTCTCGACCACCGCTTGCGTGATTTGGTCACTCATCATTCTCTCCTCCTTATTTCGACTTTTCACTTTCCACTTCCGCAATGGCCGCCCGGAGCTTGTGGTAGGTGTCGTCCAGGCCCTCGGAAATCACCTTCACGTCCCCGAGCACGGGCATGAAGTTGGTGTCCCCGTTCCAGCGCGGCACGATGTGGATGTGGAAGTGGCCCGGGATGCCGGCGCCGGCCACCCGGCCTACGTTGATTCCGATGTTGAAGCCGTCCGGATTGAAGGCCCGGCGCAGCACCTGCACCATCCAGCGCGTCACCTCGAAGAGTTCCAGCATCTCGTCGGCGGCCAGTTCCTCGATATCCCCGGCGTGGCGGTTTGGAGCAATGAGCAAATGGCCGTTGTTGTACGGGAAAAGGTTCAGAATCACGAAGCAACGCTCAGTCCGAACCAGAAGATGGTTTTCCACATCCCGGCTTTCGTCGTCGTGCAGTTTCTGGCAGAAAATGCATTCCGGGTTCGGGTCTTTCGCCGCGCCGGTAACGTAACGGCTCCGCCAGGGCGCCCACAGTTTGTCCAAGAACTCTTCCCCCTTTTAAGGCTCAATAACCATGTTGTTGCGGTGTACCACTTCCTCGTAGTGCCGGTAACCCAGGATTTCGGGAACCGCCGCGGTCTGGCGGCCCTTGATCCGCTCAATCTCCGCGGCCGAGTAGTTGGCCAGGCCCCGGCCGATTTCCCGGCCTTCCGGGTCAACGATACTGACCGTCTGGCCCATTTCAAAACCGCCCTCTACGGCCATTACGCCCGAGGGCAATAGGCTTTTACCTTTCTCGCGCAGCGCCCGGGCCGCACCCGCGTCCACGACGATCCGGCCGGCCACGGCAGCACCATAAGCGATCCACTGCTTGCGCATTTCCATCCGCCGGGGCAGGGCCCGGAAAACGGTCCCCAGTTCCTCCCCGGCCAGGATCCGGCGCAGGATGTTGTCCACCGACGCCCGCGCGATCACGGTGGTGACCCCGGCATGGGTAGCGATCCGGACGGCGTGGAGCTTAGTAACCATGCCACCGGTTCCCAGGCGGCTGCCGGCAGCACCGGCCAGCCGCTCGATTTCGGGCGTTATTTCCTCAATCCAGGAAATCAAGCGGGCATCGGGGTTTTCACGTGGGTCCGCGGTATACAGGCCGTCGGTGTCGGTGAGCATGCACAGCAGGTCCGCGCCCATCAGCCCGGCCACCAGCGCGGAGAGGTGGTCGTTGTCACCGAGCCTGATCTCGTCCACGGCCACGGTGTCGTTTTCGTTAATGATGGGGACCACCCCGAAGTCCAGGAGCGCACGAAGGGTGTTTTGGGCGTTGAGAAACCGCCGGCGGATCGCGAAGTCCTCCCTGGTGAGCAGCACCTGACCGGCAGTGATGCCGTATTCGGCAAAAAGCTTTTCGTACATGTGCAGGAGTATTCCCTGCCCCACGGCGGCACACGCCTGCTTCTCGGGAATGGTCCGGGGGAACCGCCGAAGCGCCAGCTTACCCGCACCGGCCCCGATGGCCCCCGAGGTGACCAGGAGCACTTCCCTTCCCTGGTTGTGCAGGTCCGCCAGCTGGCGCACCAGGTTTTCCATAATGGCCAGGTTCAGCTTGCCGGTTTCGTGGGCTAGCGAACTGGTGCCAATTTTCACTACGAGCCGCCGGCAACCCTTAAAATTCGCCCTTTGCATACCCCTTGATTTCACCCATCTTGTGCTCCGAAAACTTTTTTTAAGGATAGCATATTTAGCCATCAACTTGTAGGGTCTTCGGCGTACTCAAACTCGAAGGCCCCGATCCGCACGGTGTCGCCCGGCTTGATGCCGTACGCCCGCAAGGCGCCCTCGATACCGATCCGGTTCAGCCAGCCCTGCAGATAACATACAGCCTCTGGGTTGTCCAAGTCGGTCATGGCCACCCGGCGCTCCACTTCCCTGCCCGACACAAGGTAAGTTTCCCCGTCCTTGGCTATCGTGAAGGTTGCCTCGCCGGTGGTCTCGTCCTTGGAAATCGGCAGGTGTAGAGGTGTGGCCGGGATTTCTTCCAGCAGCTGGTGCACGCGGAAAACGAGGCGGTCGAGTCCTTCACCCGTTAAGGCGGAAACGGCGAAAACCTCGTACCGCTCCCCGAGGGCCGCCGCCAGGCGTTCCACGTTCTCGCGCGCCCCCGGCAGGTCGATCTTGTTCGCCGCAACGAGCATCGGCCGGGAGATCAGTTGGGGGTCGTAGGCCGCCAATTCGCGGTTAATGACGTGGAAGTCGTCAACCGGGTCCCGGCCCTCCCGGCCCGAGGCATCCACCACATGCACCAGCAGCCGCGTCCGCTCCACATGCCGCAGAAAGCGGTGCCCCAGCCCGGCGCCCTGGTGGGCGCCCTCGATCAGGCCCGGAATATCGGCGAGGACGAAACTGGAACCCTCGTCCACGCGCACCACGCCCAGGTGTGGCTCCAGCGTGGTGAACTGGTAGTCCGCGATCCGGGGCCGGGCCGCTGATACCCGGGAAATGATAGTAGACTTGCCGGCGTTGGGGAAGCCGACCAGCCCGGCATCGGCCAAGAGTTTCAGCTCCAGTTCCAGCCAGAGTTCCTCCCCGGGCTCGCCTTTTTCCGCGAAATTCGGCGCCCGCTTTTGCGGCGTGGCAAAGCGGGCGTTCCCCCGCCCGCCCCGGCCACCCCGGGCCACCCGGCATTCCTGGCCGTCCGCGGTCAGATCCGCCAGTAACTCCCCGTCCCCGGCCCTCCGGATCACCGTGCCGACCGGTACCCGGACCACCAGGTCCTCCCCCTTCCGGCCGTGCATGTTCTTGCCCTGGCCGTGCGCGCCCCGGCCGGCCTTGTAGTGGCGGCGGTAACGGAAGTCCACCAGGGTGCGTAAGCCCCCGTCGGCACGCAGGATGACGTGTCCGCCCCGACCGCCGTCCCCGCCGGATGGGCCGCCGTGGGGCACGTATTTTTCGCGTCGGAAGGCCACACAACCGTTACCGCCGTCACCGGCCTTAACGTGGATTTTCGCGTAATCCTTGAACAAAAGGTCACCCCTCCTGTCGGGGGAAGACCAGAAAAATCCTGGTGTTTCCTTTTTCCACCAGGATGCTGGCCCGGCCCGCGAGGGGTTCCAGGCTCGCGTTCACCTGGGCCAGGCTGTCCTCCAGGTCTTTGACGGACACGTCGCCGGCGGTCGGCAGTTCGATCCGGAAAATGTACTTGTTCTCGGCACCGACGATGGTTACGGTTACCAGTTCAGCGGTCCCTTCTAGGAAGGCCAGCCGGGCGCCGATGTCTTCAAAGGCCTGCACCAGGAGGCTTCTGATTTCATCCCCGGCCGCCGGCCAATCGTCCAGTTTGGTTTTCACGTCAAAAAACAGGGGAATCCCGTACCGCGCCGCCTGTTGATGAAAGGCGAGCAGCGCAACGGCCACTTCCGGGGCGGGAATCCGAGCAATTTTGCCGATTTCCCTGATTTGTCCGGATACCTGTCCGATATATTCCCGGATACGCTCCGTTCTATTCAGCTGCGCCAGCCCCGAAATGACCTGTAGGTGATTTTGAAAATCGTGGCTGTAGTTCCGGATAAACTGCAGTAACTCCGCTGACACCTGGCTCCTACCTCCTCCCAAGTATTCGCCGGAAGCGGTCATCAGCCGTCGGTCCGGCCCGGGTTATCGGTTCTCTCCACGCCGCTCCCGGTAATTAAGGCACTTCCCCTTCATAGTGTTTAAAAAGCAGAAGATGAAACCGGGGGGAATGGAAACTGGCGGGCATACCGGTATTTCTCGCCGGGCTGGGCTTACTCCTCTGGGGACTGCAGCTGCTGCAGGGCGGCCTGGAGAACCTGGCCCGGGAAAAAATACGGTGGGCCTTGTTGCGGCTGGCTGGAACCCCGTTAACCGCCACGCTGACCGGGTTGGTGTTGACCGCGCTTGTCCAGAGCAGCACGGCCGTTTCCGTGTTTACCATCGGTTTCGTGCATAGCCGGCTTATGACCCTGCCCCAGGCCATTGGTATTATTCTAGGCGCCAACGTGGGCACCTGCCTTACGGTACAGCTGATGTCCCTAGATTTCGGCCGCGCCGCCCTGCCCGCCGCCACGGTCGGCGGGCTGCTCTGGATCGCCGGACGTCGGGGCCCTGTTTCCCGGCTGGGCCAAGCCCTGGCTGGCTTCGGCCTGGTCCTTCTGGGTCTGGACGCGCTGGCAACGGCCTTTGCCCCGTGGGCGCACGAACCGTGGTTCAGTAACCTGCTTTCCGGCCTCCATGACAACCGCCTGGGCGCCGCCGCGGCCGGCGCGCTGTTCACCGGCATTCTGCACTCCTCGGCCACCAGCACCGGCCTGGCGATCGCCCTGGCCCGCGAGGGACTGATCGACCTGCCCACCGCGGTGGCCTTTATCCTGGGAAACAATGTCGGCACCTGCTTCACCGCGATTCTGGCCAGCCTGGGCAGTTCGGCCGCCGGAAAACGGGTGGCCGTGGCCCATCTACTGATCAACCTTGCCGGGGCGGCGGCGGTCCTGCCGCTGGCGTTTCAGTTCGCCGCCCTGGTCCGGTTGGTCAGTCCGGACCTTCCTGGCCAGGTGGCCTTGGCGCATACCTTGTTCAATGTAATTTCGTCCCTGGCCTTTCTGCCCTTTGTTCACCCGTTCGCCGGGTTTTTAACCCGGCTCGTGCCGGGGAACGGTTACCGGCGCGGGCGGTAATAGCGCAGGCACCACCGCCAAACGGCAACGCGGTTTTTTTCATTATAGCGGAGTTCGTCAACCTTGTGAACACGCAAAACCCGCCAGCCGCCGGGGAAACACTGCCTAACTGGTTACACCTTCCAACGGAAAGGGATTTGGCGAAACCGGTTGAAATAAAAGATATGGGGAAACGCTATGGATCGTGGTCGAAATCATAGTCGGGGAGATAAAGAACAATCTATGGCTGACAAACCCGGCGGCATTTCAGAACAAGACATTGGGGGCCCGGCCGACGTCGCGCGGATCATCCTGCCCGTCCGCGGCATGACGTGCGCCTCGTGCGTCCGCCGTTTGGAGGGGATTCTAAAGCAGGCGGACGGCGTGTACCGGGCCGACGTCAACCTGGCCACGGAAAAAGCCACCGTGGAGTACGACCCGTCTATCGCTTCTCCGGCTGCCCTGAAGCAGGCCGTCCGTGACGCCGGTTTCGAGGTCGAGGCGGTAGAACAGCAGGCGGATGAAGATCGGGAACGAGTGGCCCGCGAGCGTGCTTTGCGCCGGTTGACCCGGGACTTCGTCATCGGCGCCGTTTTTACCACCATCGTGTTGCTCGGCAGCCTGCCCCACATGTACCCGCCCTGGGGCGAATTCGCCCCGGATATTCTTACCGCGCCCCTGGTACTGTTTCTGCTCACCATGCCCGTGCAGTTCGGTTCCGGCTGGCGTTTTTACGTGGGCAGCTACGCCGCACTGCGTCACGGCACGGCGAACATGAACGTGCTCGTCGCCCTGGGAACGACCACGGCCTGGGCTTACAGCGCGGCTATGACGCTGTTTCCGAACTTTCTCACCGGGCTGGGATTCCCGTACCAGCTCTACTACGACGTAGCCACCGTGATCATCACCCTCATCCTGCTGGGCCGCCTGCTGGAGGCGCGGGCCCGAGGCAAAACCTCGGAGGCGATCCGCAAGCTCATGGGTCTCCAGGTTAAGACCGCCCGGGTGATCCGGGACGGCCGGGAGGAGGATATCCCCATCACCGAAGTGGCCGTGGGTGATCAGATCGTGGTACGCCCCGGCGAACGGGTGCCGGTGGACGGGATCATCACTACGGGGCGGTCGGCCCTTGACGAGTCGATGCTGACCGGTGAAAGTATCCCGGTCGAAAAAAGTGTCGGGGACGAAGTGATCGGAGCGACCATCAACAAGACCGGCACCTTTACTTTCCAGGCGACCAAGGTGGGCCGGGACACGGTGTTGGCCCAGATCATCCGCTTGGTGGAGGAGGCCCAGGGATCTAAAGCGCCCATCCAGCGCCTGGCGGACGTAGTGGCGGCCTATTTTGTCCCCGGGGTGGTGGCCACAGCCGTCCTCAGCTTCATAGTATGGTTCGTTTTTGGTCCCCCGCCGACCTTCGTCTTTGCGCTGACCATCTTTATCGCGGTGCTGATCATCGCCTGCCCGTGTGCGCTGGGTCTGGCCACGCCTACGGCGATCCAGGTGGGCACCGGCCGGGGAGCGGAGAACGGGATTCTGTTCAAGGGGTCGGAGAGCCTGGAGACCGCCCATCGGGTGCAGGTGGTAATCTTTGACAAGACCGGCACCCTAACCGAAGGAAAGCCTGTGCTAACCGATATCATCCCGCGGGGAGAGTTCGGGGAAGAAGAGCTGCTGAAATGGGCGGCCTCCGTGGAAACCAGATCGGAACACCCGTTGGGAGAAGCGATCGTCGCCGAGGCGAAACAGCGCGGTCTCTCGCTGGCAGAACCGGAGGAGTTTCAAGCCATTTCGGGACACGGTGTGCACGTTCGGGTGCAAGGCCGCGAAGTGTTAATCGGGAACCGCAGGCTGATGGCTGACCGGGGAATCCCCGTCGCCGACCTGGACGAAGACTTCGCCCGCCTGTCCGGCGAAGGGAAAACGCCCGTGTTTCTGGCGATCGACGGCGAAAGCGCCGGTATCCTGGCGATGGCGGACACGTTGAAGAAAAACTCGGTCCAGGCCGTTAAAGAGCTGCAAAACCTGGGCCTCGAAGTGATCATGATGACGGGGGACAACCGCCGGACAGCGGAGGCCATCGCCCGCCAAGTGGGGATCAAAAGGGTGCTGGCGGAAGTGCTGCCCGCGCACAAGGCCCGGGAAGTAAAACGGCTCCAGGAGGAAGGAAAAGTCGTCGCCATGGTCGGCGACGGTCTCAACGACGCCCCGGCCTTGGCCCAGGCGAACGTGGGTATCGCCATCGGGACGGGCACCGACGTGGCCATGGAAGCATCCGACGTAACGCTGATCACCGGCGACCTGCGGGGCGTGGTCACCGCCCTCCGGTTGTCCAAGGCGACCATCGGAATAATCAAGCAGAACCTCTTCTGGGCCTTTGCCTATAACATCGTACTCATTCCGGTAGCCGCCGGGGTGCTCTACCCCCTCTACGGCATTCTGTTAAACCCCATGCTCGCCGCCGCGGCCATGGCTTTTAGTTCAATTTCCGTAGTGCTCAATTCGCTCCGCCTCCGCTGGTTTAAACCCGCTGCCGCTAAGGTGTGACCTTGAAACCAGCCCTGACTACGGCCTGGACCAGCTCTTCCCTCCCGGTGCGCGCGGGGTCGTAATCCACCCGGGCCTGTCCGGCCTGCAGGTTCACCACGGCAGCGGCCACCCCATTCACCCCCAGCAGCGCACGTTCTACCGCGGCCACGCAGCCACCACAGCTCATACCCTGCACTTTAAGCGTCTCGGTCTTCAAATCTGCCATCTGAAGGTATCACCTCGTCTCCGTTACCGGGCTGGTTTAGTACCCAGCTTGACCTGGAGGTCACGGGTACGGCCTTCGCGGAACACCGTTACCTCCATGGTTTCGCCCGCCTTGCGGGTGCGGATCGCCCGAATCACCTTTTCCGGATTCTCCACCCGGACCCCGTCCAACTCGATGATCACATCACCCGGCTTGATGCCCGCCCGGGCGGCCGGGCTATCGGACACGACCACGCGCACGAACGCTCCCGCCGCGTTTTTCATCCCCAGGTAATGGGCCAACTCGGGAGAAACTGACTCCAGTTGCACTCCCAACCAAGCGTGGCTGATCCTCCCCGTCTTGATCAGTTCGTCCAACACCGGACGGATCGTGCTGGTGGGAATAGCGAAGCCAATACCCTGCGCCTGGGCGTTCACCGCCGTGTTAATGGCCACCACTTCGCCCTGCAGGTTTAAGAGCGGTCCGCCACTGTTTC
Source organism: Candidatus Desulfopertinax cowenii (assembly GCA_001899445.1). GTDB lineage: Bacteria > Bacillota > Desulfotomaculia > Desulfotomaculales > Desulforudaceae > Desulfopertinax > Desulfopertinax cowenii. Next base: position 397,075 of record MPOA01000006.1, read on the forward strand.
CGGGGTTGATGGACGCGTCCGTTTGCAACAGGTTATCGTAATAACGGTCCTCAATGGTTACCGGACGGCCCTTGGCGCTGACCACCCCGACGGTTACGGTATGGTCCAGTCCGTATGGGTTGCCGATCGCGATCACCCATTCGCCAACCTGTACCTTGTCGGAATCCCCGAGCCGGAGATAGGGCAGCTTCTTCGGCGCCTCCACCTTGAGCACCGCCAGGTCCAGGTCGTAATCCGAACCGATCACCTTGGCCGGCAGCGGGGCCTCAAAGCCGGTCAAAGTGACCATGATCTCCTCGGCGCCGCGGATAACGTGTTCGTTGGTCAAGATATAGCCGTCGTCCGAAAACAGGAACCCGGACCCCATACCCCGGCGGCTGGGCGCCGATCCCGGTGGGGCCATGTCTGGCCAGCCGAAGAAGTCCCGGAAAAACGGATCGTTAAAAAACGGGCCCCATCCTCTCCCGGCGGTGGGTACCACGGTATCAATCTTAACCACGGCCGGACTGGCCCGATCCACGATGTCCACGATGGTGCCGGGGTTTATCCCGGACAGTTCGGGAGAGCCTTCAGCAGACTGGTTGATTGCCAACGGTTCCCGGTAGAACAGGTCGGGCACCGACCCGTTACAGCCGGCAAACATGATTCCGGCTACGAACGCGGCCAGGGCGACCAATACTAACATTCGCCTCCCCTGCACACGCCAACCCCCCTTGGAATGGTCACTTTTATTATACCAGCATAGGCTGAAAGTGAAAAAGGCCATCCGGTCCAGCCCGTTACAAAGACCCCGCCTGGAATTCCGTCCCCCGTCCACGGCGAAATTGAGTAGGGCGCCGTTGCCGGCGCCCTCTTATTTCTTCACCCCATACTTGGCCAGTTTCTTATACGGCGACACAATGTTGTACTGTAAAGCCAGGTCCTTGGGCTTCAGGTCGAACGCCACCCCCATCAACTGCGTGACGAACAACACCGGCATATCGTATTTCTTCTTATTCAGCTTAGCGATTTTCTCCTGGAAGGCGTCCGTGTTCAGGGCGCACATCGGGCAGGGAGTCACGATCACATCCGCACCGTTTTCGGCCGCGCAATCCAGCACCTTGCCGGTCAGGTCGTAAATCAGTTCGGGGTTAGTGAACTGCTGCGACCCGCCACAGCACCGGGCAGCCAGCGGAAACGGCACCGGCGTTGCCCCCAGGGCCTCCACGAGCCGGTCCAGCATCACCGGGTACTCGACATCGTCGAAGTCGGGGCGCCGGATGGCCCGCACGGTCTGGCAACCAGAGTAACAGGCCACTTTGAGGCCTTCCAACGGCTTGATGGTCCGCTCGCGGATCTTGTCCAGGCCCACCTCGTTGATCAAAACGTCGATCAGGTGGCGCACCTGCAGGCTGGCACCGTAAGACAGACCGCCCGCCGCCAGGGCTTCGTTGATCTGGCTATTAAACTTGGAATCGATTTTCATTTTCTCGTTGGTCCACGCCAAGTTCAGGTAGCAGGAACTGCAAGCGACGACGATATCTTTTCCAGCCTTTTCGGCCAAAGCCAGGTTGCGAGCCGCGATCGCCTGCTGGGCGAAGTCCCCAATGGCGTTGGCCACTAAGGTCGCACCGCAACAGTTCCAGTCCGGAATCTCGCCGTGTACGTCCATGCCCAACGCCTTCACCACGGCCTCAAAGGAGATAAAGCTGGCTTTACCGGTGGCCTCCGATGCGCAGCCCGGGTAGAAAATGTACGCCATCTAGTGTCCCTCCCTTGCCAGCGCCGCGGCCTTTTCGTAGATTTTCTTCAGTTGGCCCTTATTTTTAATGGTCTTGGCTGGCGCAAGCGGCAAACGCTTCTTCAAAACCATCGGCCGGGCGACATCCATCATTTTGAAGGCTTCCTTCATGGCGGCCGGTCCGGCCTTCAGGAAGTACATCTGGGTCAGCCAGGCTTCCCACTGTCGTCCACGCTTTAACATAACGTCAAAGAACGTCTTGCTGAACAATGCTCCCGGAGCACTCTTGACGCCCTGCTTTTGCGCCAGGTACAGCTTCATTCCGTGCATGACGTCGATAATCGGGATGCCGCGTGGACAACGCACGGTACAAAGGTTGCACGAAGTGCACAGCCACGGCGTGTTCGCCTTCAGCACCTGCTCCTGGTCCCCGGCCTGGATCGCTTTAAAGTACCTGCGTGGCGGAAGGTCCATCAGGTGCCGGGCCGGACAGGTCACAACACATAACCCGCACTGCATGCACTGCTTGATGTAGTGACCGTTTTCTATAGTATAGAGTTCGTTGGCAAAAGCGGGGTCGTACCTGGATGCCTGCTTATTCGCAGCGGTCATTTGCTCTACCCCCTCCAGACTGATCCAAGATTTATCCCATTAATCAGCATGAAAAACTTCTCAGGCCTGAAGGCGCAGCGCTGATTGATGCGCCGGGTACAGACATCCAGCCGATCATCTCCCGGCACGGCACCCTCGTCACAGCCTACCCAGGGTTCACCCGGTGACCGCCTCCAATACGAGGGACTGCGCACTCGCAGCGCCTCCTTCGCAGTCTCTCGACATCCCCGCTGGTATCAACGGCGATGGACGGAGCCCCGGGCCGCGGGCAAGCCCGCGACCCGGGTCTTCTCGGTTCAGGCCTAAAAGCCCTTCATGGGGTTCGGACCAAGTTCATCCAATTTCTCTACGAACTCTTCAATGAGCTTCGGAATCCGGTAGTAATCCATAATGCTGATCTGGTGCATCCGGCAGCGCTCAGATTCCAGGCCCAGCCGGTCCAGGGTCTCTGAAACCTTGGACAGGCGGACCTCGGCCAGCTCGCTGCCCTTAATGAAGTGGCACTGGTAATCGTCACCGTGCCGGCAACCCAGGAGCAACAAGCCGTCAAAGCCCGAGGACATGGCGTCGGAGACCCAGACCAGGTTCAGCGAACCCAGGCACCGCAGCGGGATGACCCGCACCCAGGCGCTGTACTTCAGACGATTGATACCGGCCATGTCCAGCGCGGGAATGGCGTCGTTCTCGCAGGCGAAGATGAGAATTCTCGGTTTTTCCTCATCCTCTTCGGGCACCTCGATGGTCTTGGCCATGCCGCCAATCATCGGTACCGAGTAGTCCTTGAAGGAAATGATCCGCTCGGGACAGGCGCCCATACAGGTGCCGCACCGGCGGCAGCGGGTCCGCTCCGGCAACGGGTTGGCCTTCTCGTCCTCGTTGATCGCCCCGAACGGGCACTCTTCGGTGCACCGTTTGCACTGCGTGCAACGGTTCATGTTGAACTCCGGATAGGAGGTGTCCCCAGCTCTCGGGTGTACGGCCTCGCCGCGGGCCACGCACTCCACACACTGGATGGCCTTCAAGGCCGCACCGGCGGCGTCCTCGATGGCGGTCGGCACGTGCATGGTTGCTCGGACGGCGCCGGCGGCGTAGATTCCGGTCCGGCGGGTCTCGTACGGAAAGCAGATGAAGTGCGAATCCGGGAAGCCGTACTTCAGGGCCGGCATCTCCGGACCCTGGCGGTACACCAGGTTCAGCATGTTGGACTTGATGATCTGGTCCGGCTTGGCGGCCAGTTCGTCTTCCTTGGCTGCGGCCGCTTCTTCCTCGGCCTCCTCGGCGATTTCCTCGCCGAAGGCGGCATTGGTTTGCATCCCGTTGGCCAGCACCACCAGGTCAAGATCGCCGATGGTGATATCCTCGCCCAGGATGATGTCCTTAGCCTCGACGGCCAGCTTGCCGCCGTCCTCGTTCACCTGCACGCCCGGGATCTCGGTCTTGATGAACACGGCGCCGGTCTGCTGGACGGCCTTATAGAAATGCTCGTACTTGCCCGTCGCCCGGATGTCCTTGTAGAAGATGTAGGCCTGAACGTTCGGGTTGAACTCCTTCAGGTAAACCGCCTGTTTCAGGGTTTCGATGCAGCAGGCGGCCGAGCAGTACGGCAGGCGCTCTGCATCGCGGGAGCCCGCACACTGGATAAACGCCACCCGTTTGACGTTTTTCAGCTTGCCGCTCTTGGCCATTTCTTCGACGTCGGCGTGGGTGACCACGTTGGGCTTGCCGTAACCCAGGTATTCCAACTTCTTGGGATCGTACGGCAGCGCCCCGGTCGCCAAGACGATGGCGCCCACTCTTTCTTGGACGGTGCTGCCGTTTTGTTTGATCTTGGCGTCAAACACACCCGGGCCGCCGGCGATGCTCTCCATGGTGGCCCCGGTATAAACCTTGATTTTCGGATTATCCTCGATGGCCTTGGCCAAGGCGGGAATGTTATTCTCCGCCGGCTCGGTGTAAGGTTCGGCCAACGGGGGCAGCTTGTAAACCTTTCCGGCCCAGCCCCCGAGCGTCGCCTCTTTTTCCACCAGGACCACCTCGTAACCGGCCCCGGCCGCTTCCAGCGCCGCGGTCATGCCCGTCAGACCGCCGCCCACCACCAGGATGGTCTTGGACGGGTTTTCAACCAGGAACGGTTCCGGCAACTCGGTGGCCTTCGCTCTGGACAGGCCCATCCGCACGTAGTCCTCGGCCATCATGTTGGTATCCTCGTCACCGGGCTCCTGCACCCAGGCAACCCGTTCTCGAAGCGGAACCCGTTCCACGATCACCGACGGACCAAAGTTGAAAACATCATAGCATACCCGTTCCGAACAGGCCGCGATGGTGACGGTGTTGGCCCCCGCTTCGATGTCCTTCTTGATCAGGTCGACTCCCTCGGGGCCGCACAGGAAGGAATGCTCCTTTACGTCCTGGATTCTGAACTCGCCCTTGGCCACCTTCACCAAGGCCTGGACGTCCAGCGCCTCCCCGATGCCGCAGCCCGTGCAAAAGTATACCGCTTGCTTCTTAGTCATCTACTTGCCACCCCCCACCGCAGCCTGAATAGCCTTGAGCGCGGCCGCCGTAGCGTCACGCACGGACGCCGAGACCTCCATCGGCTTGCGGGCACACCCGGCACCGCCGATACCGGTCTGGGCGATGTCGGAAACCACGAAACCATCTGAGTCGCTCGCGGCCAGTTCCGAAGGAACACCGGTGTCCAGCACGGACGGCGCCATCCCGGTCGCCAGGACCACCATGTTCACCGTCTGCTTCACGGTCTGGCCGGCACCCTGGTCCTCCGTTTCCAGGGTCAGGTCTCCGGTCGCCGGGTCCTCAGTGATCTCGCCAACCTTGCCCTTGATAAACACCACGTTCTCGTCCTGGGCGACCTTGGTGTAGAAGTCCTCGTACTTGCCCAGGGCCCGGATGTCGATGTAAAAGACGTAAATCTTGGCGTTGGGATTGTTCTCCCGGATGTAGGTGATGTGTTTCAGAGTAGCCAGGCAGCAAATCTGCGAACAGTAAGGCTGATGGTTTTCGTCACGCGAGCCGGCGCACTGCACGAAGGCGATGGTTTCCGGCTCCTTGCCGTCCGAGGGGCGCACAATCCGGCCCTCGGTGGGGCCGTTCGGCACCGCCAGCCGCTCCAACATTACGTTGGTAAGCACGTTCTGGTGTCGGCCAAAGCCGTAGTAGCTGATCTTGGCGGCGTCGTAAGGTTTCCAGCCGGTGGCGTAAACGATCGCACCCACTTTCAGGTTCACCGTTTCCGCGGCCATGTTCAGGCCAATGGCGTTGTACTTGCAGGCTTCCACGCACTTGCTGCAACCGTCCGGACAGGCCGCCCGGTCAATGATGTACTTCATGGGAAAGGCAAACGGGTGAGGCAGGTAGATCGCCTTGGTCTTGTCCAGACCGTAGTTGAATTCGTTCGGTCTCTCCACGGGACAGGCTGCTACGCAGTCGCCGCACGCCGTGCACTCCGGCTTGACGTAACGCGGGTTCACTTTGACGGTGACGTCAAAGTCACCCTTCCGGCCCGAGATCTTTTGAACCTCGGCACAGGTGAAAAACTTGATCCGCGGATTCCTACGGAGCCGCTTGAAGTTAATTTCCAGTCCGCAGTTCGGCGGGCAGAGCTTGGGAAAGTAGTGGTGCATCTGGGCCACCCGGCCGCCTAGGTAGGAGTTTTTTTCGACCAAATAGACATCGTATCCCACCTCGGCTGCTTCGAGCGCAGTGGTCAGCCCACTTATCCCTCCCCCAACTACCAAAATGCTCTTGTTTGGCATATTATCACCCTAAATAAATATTGGACTAAACACATAGTGGGGAGGCATGAAGCCTCCCGTCTCCGGCTGCAGTCGGCATCCGCCACGCATTTCCGGGGTCATTGCTATTTCCTGTCTGCAGGCCGGAGCTATTCCGGCTTGGGAAAAGAAGAAGTTGGCGGGCGAAATCGGCGATTTCGCCCGCTTTCCCTCTCTGGAAGTTACAGTCTAATAATGTCTTTCTTAAAGACTTCCCACTCGCCGGTCTTCGGGTCGTACTTGGTGTTAACAAAGACTTCCCAGTTCTCTTCGTCGATGCTCGGGAAATCCGCCCGGAAGTAGTAGCCCGGCCAGCGAGTCTCCTCGCGGAACAGGATGGTCCGCATGTGAGCCTCGGCGACCCAAGTCCGGTGGATGTTCTCCCAGCAGCGCATGAGCTCGTTCAGGTCACGCGCCGCAAGCTTCTCGGAGTCTTCCTTCAGCATCTGCAGGTACTCCATGCCTTTCTCGAGGAGATGCTTGCTGGTCGTGAAGTTGGAGCCCCAGCCGCCGGCGTACTCGTCCATCAGCTTCTGGATGCGGAACTTGTACTGTTTCGGGAAGATGTAGTACGGGTTGACCTCTTCCGCGGTGCTGAAGTCCTTGTGCTCTTCGTAGACCTTAAACGGCCGCAGGATCCTCTCCTTCAGAGCCTCGATTTCCGCCGGGTCAACATTCGGCAGGTCGGGGTTCTTATCGACCAGGTACTTGCAGGCCGCCTTGCCGGCGATGCGGCCCTCGGCGTGGGAGCCGGAGGAGAACTTGTGGCTGGACGCGCCGGAAGCGTCACCGGCCGCGAACAGGCCGTCCACAGTGGTCAGGTTGGCGTAGCCCCAGAAGTATTCCGGCGGCGCCACGTCTTCCGGACCGCTGACCCAGGCGCCGGAAGCACCGGAGTGCGAGCCGATGAAGTACGGCTCCGCCGCGGCGATTTCAGATTCCTTCTTCTCGGGCTCAATGTTGCAGGCCGCCCACAGGAGCGCCTGGGAAATGGTCATGTCGAGGAAGTCTTCCCAAGCTTCGGCCTCGAGGTGCTTCATCTTCTTCTTGAAGGCCTTCTCGTCGCCTTCGTACTTGGCGGCGAGCCGCTGGATGGCCTCGGCGGTCTGCATGTAGATCGGGCCCTTGCCGGCCGAGACATCGATCATGCCGAGCCAGTTACGCAGGTTGGCCGGCATCGGCTTAACCTTCGCGTACTTGCCCCACTTATCCAGTTCGGCAGCGTTGGTCTGCATGTAGACTTCGCCGAAGGCGTTGGTTGCCGTAGACTTGAAGAGCAGGAACCAGGCACCGACCGGACCGTAGGCATCCTTGAACCGGACCGGAATAAACCGGACTTCCTGGCAGGTCATCTCGGCACCGGCCTTGATGGTGAAGTAAGCGCTGGAACCAGTGGAGAACGGCGGGTACCAGGACCGGCCGAGACCCTCACCGGAAGACCGCGGACGGAATACGCCCACGCAGCCGCCCATCGCGCACAGGACGGCCTTGGCCCGGAAGACGTAGAACTTTTCTTCGCGGACACTGAAGCCGACCGCGCCGGCGATCCGGTTGCCGTCAAGGAGCGGCTCCACGATAAACACCCGCTCGTAAATCTCCGCGCCACAATCATTCAGCGCATTCTTGGCGGCTTCCGCCACGATGATCTTGTAGGACTCACCGTTGATCATTACCTGCCACCGGCCGCCCCGCTGGTACGGACCAACGCGGAAAGGATCATCCTCGCTCTTCGGCCAGATCGGAAGGCCCCACTTCTCAAACAGGTGCACGGTGGAGTCAACGTGCCGGGCGATGTTGTAGACCAGGTCATCGCGGGCTACGCCCATCAGGTCGTTCTTCACGTACTCGACGTAGTCCATCACGGTGTTCTCATTGTCACGCAGGCCGAGGTACAGGTTGATGGCCGAAAGGCCCTGGGCCACCGCGCCGCTCCGATCCATGGCCGCCTTGTCCACCAAGACTACCTTGAGGCCGTGCTTCTTAGCCCAGTGCGACACTTCCACCGCCGCGCCACACGCCGCCATGCCGCCACCGATGATTAGCAAATCGGTGGTGACTTCAACTGTTTCAAAATTCGGCATTCTATGTAACCTCCTCCAAATTACAATAGTATTGCATTAATTCCGTTACTTCTTCGGACTAGGAACGTCCGCGCCCAACGAAGCCGGCTCGGTGAACAGTTCAATGGCGTTGATGTCGTCCGCGCCCACGCCGTAGCCGCCATCGGGCACCGCACTACCCTCTTCCGTGGTCCGGATGGGGAACTTGAACCGCTTGACGGTACCGTTCCGGAACTTAACGGTCCACATGATGTCCTGCGAACCTCTCAGCGGCACGCAGCTGGCACCCATCGGGACGAAGTCCTGGTAACCCCGGAAGTCCATCGCCTGCTGCGGGCAAATCTTGACACAGCAGAGGCACTCCCAGCACTCATCGGGAGCCCGGTTGTACGCCTTCATTCTTTCCTTGTCCAGGACCATCAGGTCGTTGGGGCAGATGTACATGCAAGCGGTTTTGTCTTGCCCCTTGCAGCCGTCGCACTTTTCGGCCATTACAAATGTTGGCATTGACTCAAACCTCCTAATTTAAACATTGTAACATTGGAACCAATCGAATCACTACAGACCCTACCCGAGACTTTCGGTGCAGCACCACTCCTTTCTCCGCAGTAAAGCTGAAGATTGTGATTGTACGGCTTCCTCACCCTCAACCCCTTCCCAGAAGCACCCCAAAATCGCCTCCAGAGCGGGGCAAGGAGTGAAACACAAATTAAGCTGTTCTCCTTTAAGATGACAATTCTACTTAACCAATCAATTTCCTTCCGATGATAAACAAGTATTTTCTGTTAAGCTTGATAAAATATTAAGGATTATAAAGAACTAACCGATTTTAGCTAACTGATTTGTGGGTTATATTGTGAAGATCGGTACATACAATTGGCCAGCCAAACCTTCGCCAGGTTCGAACCCCGGATTACGCTCGTTGACCTTGTTTACTATAACATGACTTGTTGGGGAAGGCAAGTCCCAAATGCACAGAAGGAACCGGCAGGTTCTACTGTTTTCGCCCGCTTTCCCCTTCCTAGACCGCAATCGGGTCGATAAGGCTTCCTCTCAGCCCGAGGCTTGCGCTTACGGCGCAAAGCCTGTCGAACATCCGCTTTCCGGCCCAGCTGCGGGTCCGCGTCTGTATTTGCTTGAACAATCACATTCCATTCCGGCAAATTGTCATTTTTCAAAGCCCGTGGTACAATATGTGGGTACAACTATAAGAATACGAGTGCCAGGTAGTCGTCCGGATGGAACGAGTTAATTAAGCCTTTCACACGCCTGGCCGATATTCTTTGGTCAGATTCTTGCACAGGAGGTCTTATCAGTGTCGGACGCAGTTTTAAGCAAGGCTCGGGAATTGGGCGAGGTATTGACCCGGTCCCCGGAATACCTGGACGTGAAGGCGAAGCAAAAGGCAATGTTTAACGACAATTCGGCCCTGGAGATGCTGAAAACATTTCACTTAATGCAGGATGCCGCGCAAAAGAAGAAGGCGCAGGGCCTGGAGCTTTCCCAGCAGGAAATCAAGTCCCTGGAGAAATTGGAATTGAAAATGGCGTCGCACCCTACCATCAGCGCTTTTCATGAATCCCAGAGACGTTACCAGGACTTGATTAACAAGGTCCTGGAAACAGTGATCAAGGTGCAAAGGGAGGAACAGGAAGAAGACCTGATCAGGGAACAGATTCCGGACTATAAACCGGAAAAGAAGTAACCGCCTCTGAAAACCATGAAGACTTGCAAGCACACGTAAACGCCGGGCGCGGGGAATTCCCCGCGCCCTTTCCCCTTTTTTGATCACCACTCCGCGGAGGATTGGGCTCGGCGCCAGGTGAAGTACAGGGCCAAGCCGCTGACCGTCACCACCGCCAGGCTGACCAGTTGCCCCACAGTCAGCGCATCGATTCCGGCCGGTGGAGAAACCCGCCAGAAGTCAATCACGAAACGGTACACACCGTAAAGAATCAGAAAAACCCACATCAGAAAACCGTCGAAAGACTTTTTCCGGCTCAGTATCCACAGGAGTAGGAAAATGAGTACTCCGGCCCCCGCCGAATAAAGCTGCGTCGGGTGCCGCACTACCTCGTCGAACGGAAAAGTCACCCCGAAGACGTGGTCCGTGGGCAGCCCGTAACAGCACCCGTTCAGGAAGCAACCGATGCGCCCGAAGGGATAACCGACCGCCACGCCCAGCGCCAGAAGGTCGCCCACCCGGGTCAGGCGCAGGTCCCGGCGCCGCGTGAACCAGATCACCACCACCAGGCACAGGGCCAGGGCCCCGAAGAAAGAAAGCCCCCCGTCCCAGACCCGCAGCATCGCCCACGGTTCGGTCCCGTATTTCTCCCATTCCAAGAACACATAGGCGGCACGGCTGCCGATCACCCCAGCCACGATCATATACAGCGCCAAGTCGAGCAGAGTATCGGTGTCCATGCCCCGGTGTTTCCCGGCCCGCAAGACAACGACCAACCCGGCGGCGATTCCGAGGGCCACCATGAACCCGTAGCTGGTTACGGTGAACGGACCGAACTGGAGCAAAACAGGGTACAAGCGCAAACCACCTCAATTGATTCCGAATGACGCCCCGGCCAGCCGTAAACTAATGCTCGCGGGCACATTCACGGGCCCGCCCGGCCAGAACCTCCAGCCCGTGCGGCAGCGCAGGCATGATCGCTTCCAGGCACTCCCGTACTGCCTTCGGGCTGCCCGGAAGGTTTACGATCAAGGTCCGCTTCCGGATTCCGGCCACCGCCCGGCTGAGCATCGCCCGGGGGGTTTTCTTGCTGGTCTCGGCCCGCATCGCCTCGGCCAACCCGGGGACCTGGCGTTCCACTACGACCAGGGTGGCTTCGGGAGTGTTATCCCGCAAGGCGAACCCGGTCCCCCCGGTGGTAAGCACCAGATCTATTTTCTGGTCGCACAATTCGACCAGGGTCTCAATGATCACCTCGATGTTGTCGGGCACGATTCTGGTGTCCTTGACCTCCCAGCCCTGGTGGGACACCACCTCCGCGATCGCCCGGCCGCTCTCATCCACCCGCTCGCCCCGGGCGCCCTTGTCGCTCACCGTGACGACGGCCACTTTAAACATCGGGCAACACCTCGATAGTATCCCCAACCTGAACGTAACCGCTCTTTAGCACCTTGACGAAAACACCCTCCCGGGGCATAATGCAGTCCCCCACCTGTTGGAATACGGCGCAGCCGGTGCGACATTTTTTTCCAATTTGCGTAACCTCGCCCAGCACCTGCGGTCCGATTTTAAGCCGGGCACCCACCGACAGACTGTGCAATTCGAGGCCTTCGGTGGTTAGATTCTCAGCGAAATCGCCGGGGCCCACATCGAGCCCCTTCTGTCGCATCCGTTCGATGCTCTCGACGGCCAGAAGGCTGACCTGGCGGTGCCACGGACCGGCGTGGGCGTCGCCCACCAGGCCCGTTCCCTCCTGCAAATAGGCCTTGCCCACGTTATTCTTTCGCACGCCCTTAGTTTCGCTGGTGCACACCGCTATAACCCTTCCGGCCAAGGTGTCTCCCCCTCCCTTTCGAACCGGCCGCTCTGCCCCCCGGACTTGGCGACCAGCCTGATATCCCCGATCACCATTTCCCGGTCCACGGCCTTGCACATATCGTAAACCGTCAGGGCTGCCACCCCGACGGCCGTCATCGCTTCCATCTCCACTCCGGTCTGCCCGGCCGTTTTCACCCGGGCCTCGATTTCGAGCCGGGGCGTTTCCTCGTTCGCCCAGAAGCGCACCTCCACCACGGCCAGGAGCAGCGGGTGACACAAAGGAATCAAACGGGCGGTCTCCTTGGCGGCCATAATGCCGGCCGTGCGGGCCACCGCCAGGACCTCGCCCTTGGCGATCCGGTCGTTCAGAATCAGCCGCAGGGTCTCCGGGCGCATGGTCACCGCGCCCCGGGCCACCGCCTCGCGCACGGTGGTGGCCTTGGCGGTCACCTCCACCATTTTCACCTTGCCGTGCTCGTCAACGTGGGTGAATCCGGGCATCCCTGGCTCACCTCCGGGTCCCGCCGGTGCCACACCTTACGGCAGCCACAAACTTACTTACCTTGACTTTGATTTCGACACCGGCCAACTTATTCCTGCTCCCACATTATCTTACCGCAATCCCGGAGGTCGTACCCGCCCAAGGCCCGCACGTCCGCCTGAAACTGCGGGTCGCAAATCACGTCTAAAAGCCGCTGCACCACCGGTTGCTCCCAGTAATCTTTCAGAATGCAAAGGTCGTAGCGTTCCTCGGCCACCGGCACGAAATCCAAACCCAGGGCGCCGGCCGCCGCCCGGATGCCCAGGCCACAATCGGCGGTGCCCCCGGCCACGGCTGTGGCCACGGCCATGTGGGTATACTCCTCGCGGTCGTAACCCTCCACCTGCCCGGGCGCGATTCCCCGAAGACGGAGATGGTAGTCCAGCAGCACCCGGGTGCCGGCGCCCCGCTGCCGGTTCACAAAGCGGACACCGTCCCGGGCCAAGTCTTTAAAACCCTTGATCCCTAGGGGATTCCCGGGAGCCACGATGAATCCCTGCTCCCGGTAGGCCAGGTTCAAAAGAACCACGCCCCGGCCGGGCAGGTACTTTTGAATGTAGGAAACGTTGTACTCCCCGGTGGCCTCGTCCAGCAGGTGGGTACCCGCCAGGTGCGCCTCGCCGCGCCGCAGGGCCAAAAGTCCCCCAAGGCTTCCCACGTGCGCCGAGGAAAGCGCGGCCTCGGGGTATTTCACCTTCAGGCGGTTGGCCAGTACGTCCAGCGCGAGATCATGACTGCCGATAATCACCGTAGTCTCCTCGATCTCAGCAAGCGGCCGCAGCAACTCAACCTTCACCGTCTGGCCAACCTCGAAACCCTCATGCAGACGAGGCACCACCAACAGCCCGTCCGCCCGGATCAGGGTCAGGATCAGACCGGCCCCCCGGCCCAGGGGCGTGCAGATGATCTTGTCGCCCACTTTGCCCAGCTTCACCCGGACGAACTCGTCCACCCCCATCGGAGAAACCACCCGGCGGGAGAGCACCGCGGGCACCCGGGGCCGGGGCGGAATCGCCCGCCCGAGCTTCGCGTAGATCACCGGTCGAACAAACAGCTCGCAGTTCAGCACGGCCGACACCGGGTATCCCGGGATGCCGAAGACCGGCTTCCCGCGGATCTCTCCCAGGATCACCGGCTTGCCCGGCTTGATGCCCACCCCGTGGGTGAGCACCCGGCCCAGATCCGCGATCAGGTGAGCGCTGAAGTCCTCCCGCCCGGCCGAGGCCCCGGCGTTGATGATCACCAGGTCCGCGACTTCGACCGCCGCGTCCAGCGCGGCCCGCAGCCGATCGTAGTCGTCCGGGACGATCTCGTACCGCGTGAAGTCTGCGCCCCACTCTCGAACCAGCGCCCCCAGCACCCGGCTGTTGTACTCGACGATATCGCCGGGGCGCAGTTCCCCGCCCGGTTCCACCACCTCGGTCCCGGTGGGGATGAAGACCACCCGCGGCCGGGGGTGCACCTTGATCCGGGTGACCCCGCCGGCGAGAAGTCCGCCGACGTCTACCGGCCGGACGACATGGCTAGCGGGCACGATCATCTCGGTGGCCACCAGGTCCTCGCCGATCACCCGCACGTGCTGCCACGGAAAGGCGGCGGCGGTGATCTCAAAGGTGTCCTCGCCGGTCCAGTGCACCTCCTCGATCATAATCACGGCGTCACAGCCTTCGGGCAGCGGGTCGCCGGTGTCCACCACGTGCGCCTGTTCCCCAACCCGCAGGGTCAGGGGCGTGGTCTCAGTGGCCCCGAAAGTGTCTCGGGCCCGAACGGCCAGCCCGTCCATGGCCGCAGCGTGAAAATGGGGTGACGACACCACGGCAAACGCCGGTTCGGCAGTCACCCGGCCCACCGCCTCCGCGGCGGGGATTTCCTCCGGCGGCCCGGGAGAAAGCGCCCCGATTTGACTCAGGTATTCCAGGTATTCTTGCCGCGCTTCCTCCAAGGGCTGTTCGGAAAGATAGACTCTTCTTTTCATGTTGGCCTCCGCTATTAATTTAGTTCGGATAAAATCAGAACAAAGCGGATTTTTAACTCCTGAATTCTGTATTCTAAAAAGGAATCACTTCCACTTCGTCGCTGGCGGCAACGCCCTGGCTTTCGAGGGGAATCCGTGCCAGGCCGTCGGCCCGAACCATGGTGGCGATCAAGCCGGACTTGCCCGGGATGGGCTCGGCAACAAGCTCCCCCCCGTCGCCCCGGCTCAACCGAACTCGGATATAGTCCTCCTTGCCCGCCTGGGAACTCACCGAACGCGTAAGGCGCGCCCGAACCGGAAACCGGCGGAAACCCGGGTCTAGCAGGGGGCGCCCCAGGAGCTGGAAGACCACCATGGCCGACACCGGGTGCCCGGGGAGCCCCAGGACCAGCTTGTGGCCGATGACCGCGCCGATCGTCGGCTTCCCGGGGCGCACCGCCAGGCCGTGGAACAGCACCCCCGGTTTTCCGAGGCTGGTCACTACGTCCACGGTCACGTCCCGGCGACCGACCGAACTGCCACCCGAAATCAGGACGGCCTCGGTCTCCCTCAGGGCACGGCGCACCGTCGCGGCCAGGGTCTCGAAATCATCGCCGATGATCCCGTACACCACCGGCTCGGCCCCGCACTCCCGTACCTGGCCGCCCAGGGTGTACGAGTTCACGTCTCGTACCTGGCCGAGCCGGGGATGCCTGTCCACCGGAACCACCTCGTCCCCGGTGGTAATGATACCGACCCGGAGCGGCCGACGGATCCGAACCGCACTCACCCCGGCCGCGGCCAAAAGCCCCACGTCCTGGGGCCGCAGGCGATGGCCACGTGGAAGGAGCAGAACACCCTGTTTTAAATCGTCACCGCGCCGGACGGTGTTCTCTCCCGGCGCCACCGGCCGGGTCACCCCGATGGTTTTCTCGTCCAGTTCCTCGGTATACTCGACCATCACTACGGCGTCGGCGCCCTCCGGCAGCATGCCCCCGGTGGCGATCCGGAAAGCCTGGCCGGTCTCCAGGTGCCCCTGGGGAGCCTGGCCCATCAGCACTTCCCCGACGACGTCCAAGTAAGCCGGCAACCCCTCCGAGGCGCCGAAAGTATCCGCCGCCCTTACCGCGTACCCGTCCATCGTGGACCGGTCAAACGCCGGCACGTCCTCCGGGGCGAAAACGTCTTCGGCCAAGGTCCGGTGCAGCACATCCCGCAGCCCCAGCCGCTCCACCGGAGTGTCAAGCCGCACGTGCTCGCGTAGAATTGAAAGTGCATCGGCAATCACGTAAGCCCGAAAAAGATCCAAATTAAACTTGCCTCCAGTCCCAGAATCTACCTCATCTTACCATATTCTCTCCCCTACTTTAAAGAGCTACGACACCAAGCGTAAAGGGGTCGGGCACGTTGCCCCCGGCCCCGGAAATAAATACGTCCAGCTACTCGAAACCAATCGTTTGCACTTTTGTTGACGCCTGTTCACAAATCAGCCACATTTGCCGGCTATACTGATACTCAAGCAAAGAGCAAAGGAGGTGATCCCCTTGCGACGCACCCTCATTCCTCTCGTGCTCACCCTGGTCCTGGTCTTCGCGGTGGCGCAGGTGGCCGCGGCGGCCTGGGGGCAGGGCTTCGGCGGGCGGGGAATCGGTGCCGTCGGCTGGACCAATCTCGCCCAGGAACTCGAGATAACCGCCGAACAATTCACCCAGATCCAGGAACTGCAGCGCCAGCACTTCACCAGAACGAACGAAATCCAAAACCAGCTGCGGCAAACCCGCCAGGAATTGCGGATGCAGCGTTGGAATCCCGACGCCGACCCGGCTCGCGTTCAAGCGCAGATCGGGAAGATCGCGGAACTCCGTGACCAACTGCGGCAGGAAGTTGCCCGGTACCGGGCCGAATTACGCGTTATCCTGACCGAAGAACAACTGGCTAAATGGGCTGAACTGCGCCGCGGCGGTCCTTGCCCCAAGCCCGGCGGACCGCTGACCGGCACCCCGCGCGGGCAGGGCGGCCCCTGGCAGTAAGCGGCATTAGAGGAGCATACCGGGGGGATGGGTAGTCATTTACCTGTCCCCCCGGGCGTTTGTACTGACCGGAAAGTTGGTGTACACTGAAACCGTCGGAAACAAGAAAGGTAAGGGAAGGCAATAAGAGAGTAGGCGCCTTTTTAGCTTTAGCACTCTAAGGGGGAGTCTGCTAAAAAACATGCCTGTCCCCTTTTCTGGCAGTCTAAGGGGGAGTCTGCTAAAAAAGTAGCCTGTCCCCTTTTACGGGAGGAGGTTTACCGTGCACGCCGGCGTGATTCTGCTGGTGGAAGACGAACAGGCAGTCCAGGAGGTGGCCCGGCTGTACCTGGAAAAAGATGGTTTTCGGGTGGTGTCGGCCGTTGACGGTGAGGAAGCACTGGAACAGGTCCGCTCGGCCAACCCCGACCTGGTGATCCTCGACATCATGCTGCCCAAGAAAGACGGGTGGACCGTCTGCCGCGAAATCCGCCGGCATTTGTCCGTTCCCATCATTATGCTCTCGGCCAAAGGCGAAGAATACGACCGGGTGCTCGGCCTGGAACTGGGGGCCGACGACTACGTTACGAAACCCTTCAGCCCCCGGGAACTGGTAGCCCGGGTGAAAGCCGTGCTGCGCCGGAGCAGCGCGGCCGGAACAAACTCAACCGAACCAGCACTCCGTTATCCGGGGCTGACTGTCGACACCGTGGCCCACCTGGTAGAGGTCGAGGGCCGGGCCGTGTCACTGACTCCAAAGGAGTTCGAACTGCTGGCCTTCTTGGCGGCCCGGCCCCGGCGCGTTTTCAGCCGAGAACAACTCTTGGCCGCCGTCTGGGGTTACGAATATCCGGGTGACACCCGCACTGTGGACACCCACATCAAGCGGCTGCGCGAAAAGCTGCGGGGCACCGGCCGCAGTTACCTGAAAACGGTCTGGGGCCTCGGCTACAAGTTCGAGGTGTAGGTCGGTGTCCAGCATCCTGGGCCGCCTGTTCGGCTCCTACCTGGCAGTAATCTTCATCACCCTAGCCGCGGTGCACCTGGCCACGTCCTACCTCTTTGCCGACTATTACTTCGCCGCCAAGGAAAGGGAAATGCTCCGGGACGCCGAAAATCTGGCCGCCGCCCTTTCCGGAGAACCACACCCTTACGGCTCCCCTGGCCCGGGAAGGAACCCATTGTTCTGGCTGGAAGAACGGGTGGTGGTACTGGACCGCCGGCAACTCGAAGCCGGAATGCACGGTCGCAGTCCCGGTCGGCGGACGTGGCTGGGAACCGAAGAAACAACCCTGCTCCTGGCCGGTGAACCGGCGGCCACCCGGCGGTTGTTGCCCCTTTTGGAGAAAGAAGTCCTCGCGGTGGCGGCACCAATCATGGATCAAAACGCTGAGGTCACCGGTGCGGTACTGATGTTCGCGCCCGTAGCGGACCTGGACGCTACGGTAGCGGCCGTGCGCCGCATCACCCTGTCGGCGGCCGGTCTGACCGTGCTGTTGGCTGCCGCCCTCAGTTTCTGGCTTTCTCGTTCCCTAACCCGACCGCTGCGCGAGATGAGCCGGGTTTCAGTGGAAATGGCCCGGGGTAACTTCGACCGGCGGGTGCCGATCAACCGCCGCGACGAGATCGGACAACTGGCCGAAAACCTGAACCTCCTCGCCAGCTCGCTGGACCGGTCCATCGGCGAACTCGCCCGGGAAAAGGGCAAGCTGGAAAGCATCGTCGCCAACATGGCCGAGGGTGTGCTCGCCGTGGATACCGCCCGCCGGGTGATCCTGGCCAATGACCCGGCCCGGAACACGCTGCGGCTCGGCACCGGAGACGGTTCCGTCCCGGCGGACCAAACAATCGCCGTCCCGGAACTGGCGGTGCTCTTCGACACAGTGACCGCCGCAGGCGACCGCCGGTCCACCGAACTGGAACTGAACGGCACCCATCTCCTGGTCCAGTGTTCCCCCCTGCGCCACCGGGACGGCCGAATTTTCGGCGCGGTGGCCGTGCTCCAGGACATCACCACCCTTCGCAAGCTGGAGCAGATGCGGCGGGACTTCGTGGCCAACGTCTCCCACGAGTTGCGGACCCCGCTCACCGCGGTGCAGGGCATTATCGAGGGGCTCATTGACGGCGTGATTTCCGAAGCCGACGCCCGGGAGCACTACCTGCAGGTGGCCCACCGTGAAACCCTGCGCATGAACCGGCTGGTCCAGGATCTGCTGGACCTGGCCGCGCTCGAGGCCGGCCGTACCGACTGGGAACTCCACGCCGTGGAAATCGGGGAGGTCCTGGCCCGGGTCAAAACCCGGCTCCAAGCGCCCCTCACCAAAAAGGGGCTTTCTATCCACGCGGTGCTGCCCCCGGACCTGCCGCCGCTCCTGGCCAACGAAAGCAAGCTGGAACAGGTGCTCACCAACCTGGTGGAAAACGCGGTCCGCTTTTCCCCGTCCGGTGGCAAAATCACCGTAACCGCCACGGAACAGCCGGGCGACAAAATAACGGTCGCCGTCCAGGACCGGGGGCCGGGCATTCCGCCGGCCGACCTGCCCCACATCTGGGACCGCTTCTACCGGGTTGAAAAGTCGCGTACCCGGAAGGCCGGCGGCACCGGGCTCGGGCTGGCCATCGTCAAGCAGATTGTGGAGGCCCAGGGCGGCGAAGTCGGGGTCGAGAGCACCCCGGGAGAAGGCACCGTTTTCCGGTTCACCCTCCCGGCGGCCTACCCGGAAGAAGACCATTGAACATTCGCGGCCTTGTCGCGCCGGTCTGCGGAATATGACGCCCAGATGTGGTTACCTAAGACTCCCAAACAGCATGCCCGTAGCGGTAGCCGCCAACACCACGAGCCCGATGTACACCAGCGCCTTCTGGGTGCCAATGATCTTCCGGATTACCAGCATGTTCGGCAGACTGAGCGCCGGTCCGGCCAGCAACAGCGCCAGCGCCGGCCCTTTGCCCATGCCCATCTCCGTGAGCGCCTTGATGATAGGCACCTCGGTCAGCGTGGAAAAGTACATGAGCGCCCCGATCATCGCGGCGATCAGATTGGCCGAGAGACTGTTACCGCCGACGTACCCGGCCACCCAAGCGTGCGGCACAGCGTATTTCAGGGCGCCGGCCAGGAAAACTCCCACCAGCAATATCGGCACGATCAGCCGGCCCAGGGTGTAGGTTTCCCGCAGCCACTCCCGCACCTCGTCACCGGTGAACCAAAGCTTCAGAACGATCACCAGAATGGCGAGCAAAACGGCGAGCACCGCCAAGTAGGTGAAAAGGGACAAGTGGAGGCTCCCGGCCAGCAAAACGGCGACCAGGGGGCCGAGAAACACCAGCGTGGATGTCAACGACTTCCCAGCCGCGGTACCCGCCGCGGGGTTGAACCCTTCGCCGGCCGCGACCGCTTCGGCGCGGGCCGCTTCCTCGCGCCGGTAAAGAACCGCCATTACCAGCCCGATGACAATCGAAAACAACACGGCCCCGACCGCGCGGGCGACGCCCAACTCGAAGCCCAGCAGGCGGGCCGTGAATACGATGGCCAACAGGTTGATGGCCGGACCGGCGTACAGAAAGGTGATGGCCGGACCGATTCCGGAGCCCTTGCGGTAGATGCCAGCAAAGAGCGGCAGTATTGTGCAGGAACAAACGGCCAGCACCGTTCCCGATACCGAGGCCACACCGTAGGATACGCATTTTTTTGTCGCCGGGCCGAAATACTTCAGCACGGCCGCGCTGGACACGGCCACCGCGATGCCGCCCGCGATGAAGAAGGCCGGAACCAAGCAGGTCAACAGATGCAGATCAAGGTATTCCAGCAGCTCGTGGTAGCCGCTGAGGAAAGCATTGAAAAAATGCTCCAAGGAATTTGAGCCCCCGTTCCGTTCAATTAGTCAGTAAGAAAGAGGATGCAACCGGTACGGTTGAAGACGGCGGACGGTGCTAGCGGCCCGGCACCACGCTGCCCCGGCCCGGAATAATTCCCCCGTGAATGATGCGGGCGTCGGAAACGCTGAAGAAGATTCTGGGGTCGTAATTGTTTAAGACCTTCAGGGCCCGGGGCAGGTTCTTCCGCTTCAGGAACAGGAACAAGATTTTCCGGTAGCCGTCCCGCCCCTCGCCGGTCACCAGCGTGACGCCGAATCCCTCTTTGCGGAACAGGGCGGTCAACTCGTCCACCTTCGTTACCGGAGGAAATACTTGCAGGGACACAAACCCCATGGCCAGCCTCTCCTCCATGATGCTTCCCGCCAGGTTCCCGGTGGCGAACCCGGCGGCATAGGCGATGATCTTGCCCGGATCGGTCAGGCCGTCCTGCAAGACGTAATTCAGGATCATGATAAAGATGCTGACCTCCAGAAAGCCGACCAGGCTGGCCTGCCACTTCCGGCCGCGGGTCAGCAAAAGCATCCGGAGCACGTCCAGGGACATGTCGGCGACTCGAGCGCAGAAAATCAGGATATAGCCGAACACCATTCCAATCCAGGGTTCCATTTCCTGCTCCTCTCCCCACCAGACAGATAGCAAGGAAAAAGCAGCTTACCAAGTTGCCTCCCCTTTCCGATTCTCAAGAGTATACAGCCTCGCTACCGCTGTCAAGGCGGGAAATCCATCGCCGCCGCCAGCGGAATGTCCCGCAGGGGGTACTCCCACCAGACCGGGCTGTCGAAGTGCCACCATTCCTTGGCCAGCGGAATGAAACCCTCGGCGGTCATGGCCGCTTCCAGGATCGCCCGGTGGCGCCGGGCGGCCTCCGAGGCTCCCTGGTAGTCGCGGTGCGCCCGGCGGGTAAAATCATCGAACCCGGTAGGCATCTCCACCTCCCGGCCGTCCAGGGTCACCAAGGTACAGTCCACGGCCGCCCCGCGGCTGTGTCGGGAACCGCGGTCCGGGTGCGCCCAGAACCGCTTGTCGGGAGCCAGTTCCCAAAGGCGAACATGGTCGGAAAACGGACGGTAAGCATCGTACACCTTTAAAAGGAAACCCTGCTCCCGGAGTCGGGCGTTCACCCGCGCCAGCCGCTCGGCCTCTGGCAGCACCAGGTAGGCTCGAGCGGCGGGGTAGATCGCCCGGCCCGCAAAGTTGTCGGTGCCGGCATAGCGGACGTCCAGCACAATCGTTGGGTCCACGACGTCGATCTCCACCAGCGGCGGCTCGATGAACTCGGTGGCGGGCGTGATCCCGGCCAGGTGGTAAACCGCCAGGGCCAGCTCCACCGCCGCGCTGTCCGTGGACACCGGGGTCGGCGTCCGGGGTTCGGCTTCCAGGACCCGCGCCAGGATTTCGCCAGGCGTGCCGGCGGGACCGGATTCGGGAACCTGCGCGGTCAGCAGACCGTGTACCTGCCAGCGGTCACCCGCACCCGGTTCCGCTTCGGGGCCGGCCGTGCGGAAAGCCAGGAAAACCAGCCCGGTCCGCACGGGCGCTTCAAACCGGGACTTCCACCAGGCTGAGAAACGGCTCTGAGAGGGAGTTCCCCCGGGTTTGGCGTGCACGGTCGCAAAGCTGCCGGCGCCCAGAACCGCTACCGGGCCTTCCAGATCATCCCCGATTTCAGCCAGCACGATGTCCAGGGTCACCGGGCTTCCCGCGGGCAAGTGCAGCATAGCAGTCGCCCGGGAGTCCCGCCCGATCCCCAGGGCGTATTCGGTGTTGATCAGTACGTCCGCGGTGCGAACCTCACCGTCGGCATCGAGCACGTAGGCCCGCCCCCCGAGGATGAACATTTCGCCGGGTGGTTCCAGGTAATGAACGGCACCCCGCCCAAAAGCCCACCCTATCTCCCGGAGATCCTGCTGTTTCAAGTCTTTTCCGCCCGGTTCCACCACAAACCCGTTCGTGCGGCCTCCAAATTCGACCACCGGTTCCGGACCCCGTCGTTCCACCGCCACCGGCTGCGCCCCCCATAACACGAGACCACCCCCGGCCGCGGCCAGCCCCAGAGCCACAAACAGAATAAGGATACTACACCGAGGCACGTAAAAACCCTCCAAAGTTTCATTCCACCATCAGGTTAACACTTTACCGCGGGGAAGAAAAGCTGCAGCTGAAGGGTGCGGGGTGAGCGGTTTCGATTGCTTGACCGTATATGTGCAAAGCCCGGGAGAAAAGCTAAACTAGTATTCCTTGAAAAACAATCGCGGAGTCGCAGAGGAACGGGGAATCAAGGAGGTAGATTGTCATGTCCGAAATCAATAATAATGGGGATCGAACCGGAAAACAACGCAGGGTACGGGAAGGCCTAGACACCCGGTGGTGGATCGTGCTGCTGGTCAGTAGTATCGCCATCGCCTTTCTGATCGGGGTCTGGAGCGGGCCGCGCTTCGGGTCCTCGCCCCAGGCCCGTCCCGCTCCCGGGGAAGACCGGGCGCTGAACCAGGCCGAGGTGGCGGCATACCTGACCGACCCGGCGAACCGAGACCGGGTGGCCGACATCCTAAGTTCGCCGCGAATGCGGGAGCCGTTCATCGAGATCATGAGCACCGCCCGGATGCAGGGGGCGTTCGCCGCCATGCTCAACGACCCACGGATGCAGGATAACGTGATCGAACTCCTCACCAATTCGGACACGGTCAAAGCCACCGACCGGATGTTCACCCTGCCGCACATGCAAACCGCCACCGCGAACATCCTCGGCCGGCGTGAAGTCCGGACCGGGGTGCTGGAAATGATGTCCCAACGGCAGATGCAGGACCTGCTCCGCGACATGGCCGCGGACCCGCGCCTGAGGCCGATCCTCACCCCTGCAGCCCGGCCGCCGGCCGCACCGCCCGGCCCCGGGGACATTGAAGGCTAGACTGATCAACCCCCATTATAAGCTGTTCTGGGAGTCGGGAGAAGCCTGTAATTCCACGTAATAGGGCAGCAGCAACCTGTACACTCCGGCCACGACTTCCGGATCGACTCCTTTTTTCGCCGCCAGGACCCGCAGGCGATTGACCACCTGCCGTTCCCGCGCCGGGTCCCGGATCAGTTTACCGTCCTTAAGTTTTCCGATCCTGCGTACCAGGGACGCGCGCTGGGCCAACAGATCGACGATCCAGCCGTCCAGGATGTCAATCTCGGCCCGGATCTGGGCGAGATTGGGCCCGGCGGTATCGGGTGCGGGAGTGGAGGCACCAACCGCGGGATAGGAGCCCAGGAGCTTGCAAAAGCTGCTCCTCTGCCGCGCACCGGCTAGGGCGGCGGCCACTTCCGGCCTGTCCGGGTGTCCCTCGAAGTCGATGAAGAACACGTATTCCCCCAACCGGGTCTTAGCCGGGCGGGATTCGATCCTGGTGAGATTGACGCCGTGCCGCGCGAACTCGCCCAGCAGGCAGTACAGAGCTCCGGGCCGGTTGTCGACCCCGACCAGAATGGTCGTCTTGTCGGCCGGCCCGGCGTAGCAACCCCGGCGCCCGATCACGATAAACCGGGTGGCGTTTTCCCGGAGATCGGCGATATCCTCGGCCAATATGGTCAGGTCGTGCAGGCGGGCGGCCTTGACCGTGCCGATCGCCGCCCAGGGTTCCGGACTAATCGCTACCGTCCGGGCGGCCTCGGCCGTGCTCTCGGCCTCCACAAGTTCGATGTCCGGATGATTTCTTTCCAGGTAACCGCGGCACTGGGCCAGGGCCTGAAAATGGGAAATGATCCGGGTCACCCGGCCCTGGGTTATCCCCGGCCGGGCCAGCAGGTGGTGCCGGATCCGCAGCACGACCTCCCCGCAAATCTGGAGGTGGTCGGCGCGATCGATTAGCAGATCGAGGGTCAGCGCCAGGGATCCCTCGCAGGAGTTTTCCGCCGGCAGGAGCCCCCAGTCCACACTTCCCTCGTCCACCGCCCGGGCCACCTTCACCAACGAACCCAGCGCCCGCAAGGTCACCGGACGGCCAGCCGCCCAAATGGACGCCGCCTCTTCCGAATAGGTGCCTTCCGGTCCGAGATAAGCAATGGTTTCCACCATAGTCTCCCTCCCCACGTTATGCTTCCCGGCCCAGCGCCCGGGAAACGGTGCCGACCTCCAGCATCATTTGGGTGAAGGTGGCCGGGTCCAGAGACTGTTTGCCGTCACACAGTGCCCTTTCCGGTTTCGGGTGCACCTCGACAATGATCCCGTCGGCGCCCGCCGCCACCGCCGCCCGGGACATGGGCGCGATCAGTTCCGGCCGCCCCGTGGCGTGACTGGGGTCCACGATCACCGGCAGGTGGCTCAGGGTCTTCACCAGGGAAACGGCACTCAGATCAAGAGTATTGCGAGTGTAAGTTTCAAAGGTCCGGATACCACGTTCGCAGAGCACCACCTGCCCGTTGCCCTCGGCCAAGATGTACTCTGCCGCCATCAGCCACTCCTCAATGGTGGCCGACATCCCACGTTTTAAAAGCACCGGTTTGCCCACCCGGCCCACCGCCTGCAGGAGGTGGAAGTTTTGCATGTTGCGGGAGCCGACCTGGAGCATATCCACGTATTCCACCGCCGCTTCCAGGCTGCGCTCGTCGATAACTTCGGTCACCGTGGCCAGCCCGGTGACGGCCGCGACTTCCGCCAGAAGTTCCAGGCCCCGTCGCTCCAGCCCCTGGAAGCTGTAGGGCGACGTCCGGGGCTTATAAGTACCCCCCCGCAGAATCTTCGCCCCGGACGCCGCCACCACCCGGGCCGCATCGAGCAGTTGTTCCCGACTTTCCACGGCACACGGACCGGCAATCACCGTCACCTCGCCGGACCCGATCGCCGCCCGGCCAACCCGGACCACGGTTGCCTCCGCTCCGGATTCCCTCCCGGCTAAAACATAAGGCCGCCCCACCTGTCGAACCCGGCGCACGCCGGGTATGGCGCCCAGGACTTCCATGACCGGCGCCTGTAAATCCTCGCCGGTAACGCACACGATCTGCCGTCCACTCCCGACCGGCCGCACTTCCAGGCCTAAACCGTTTAAGACCCGGCCGACCTCGGCCATCTGTGACTCGGAAGCATCCGTTTCCACGAGAATCATCACTTAAATCCCCCTTTTGATTTGGTCTTAAAGTAGAAAAGCCCGACTTCCGTCTCGGGACGAAATCCGGGCTTCCGCGGTACCACCCCAATTAGCCCCCAAAGGGGCCCACTCCTGAAGGGTACGGGAACGTTTCCGTATCCGGCGCAAACAAAAAGCTTTCATCCGTAGGGACGAAAGCCTGTTGTCTTCCGCGGTACCACCCTGATTGGTCGAAGGACCCGCTCATACGCCGGGTACGGGACTGACGTCCGATACCCCCTCCCTTTTAACGGTGGGAGACTCCGGCACGGCCTACTTTACCGAGGCACGGTTTTCAGCCGGGCAACTCGGGGGAGAACTTCGGCAAGCCATACCCTAGAAGCGCTTCCAGTCGCCGACGCTTCCTTCCTGGAGGGCTGGGACCGACCTACTTTTCCCCTTCACAGTCGTTACGGAGATTCATTTTTTAAGTAATCGTATCAGAACCCGGCCCCGCTGTCAAGAATCACGGCCCAGGGAAACCACAAGAATTGCTTGGTCGTGGCGTCTCCCCAACACTACCGGGTACGCCGGTAAAGCAGGTCCCCGTCCGGACCGCTCTGCACCGTGATCTCCCAGCCCTGTCGGCTGCGCAACACACAGGTGTCGACCGTGGCGGTGACCACCACACTTCCCTCCAGCAGCTGCGTCAGCGCACAGTCCGCCAGGGCAGATTTCAACAGAATCCTTTCCGGGCTGATTTCTTCAGGCACTTTTATCGCTAAGACCTCCCGTTAGCTATCTTGGTTCATATTAATTGTTTTCTAATCACCGCCCATCTTATGCCAACCCCCGGCATTTCGGAACCGTTGTCCACTCGCCAAAAACTTTGGATTAGCGTATAATCAAACTGAAACCGGAATGGTTGATTCCAAGATTACGATCGGTGAGTATAACACAAAGGGGTTGTTTACCTTGCATGGACAGTGCCCGAAGTGCCGATCCTCACAACTGGTGCAGGTCGGCCAGTATTCAAAACTTGTGAAATGGGGTTTTACCGGAGCTGGCGTCTTGATTCTTTTCGCCGTGGTCTTACCGGTTTTCTGGCTGGTGCTTCCGTTGTGGATGCTGGGTTCCATCTGGCTTTACCTGACGCGGCCCCTCCTGGCCTGTAAGGAATGCAACCACATGTGGAATCCCCGCCAACCGGGCGCGGCAATCCAGACTCAAAAGCCCTGCTAGCCGTGGGCCTAGAAAACCAAAAGGCTTGCGGCCCGCTCCCGGCCCTTCGAAGTCTACCCGGACATGGAGCTGCGGGTTCCGCCTTGATTCAAACGGGTAACAGGGATCCCGTCACCGTTCCTCGCGGTCGTAGGGCTGACCCAGGGCGCCGGGCGCGCCGATGCGGTTCAACATGTTCTTTCGGGTAACCAGGATCAGCACGCCGATGGTGAAGAGGTACGGCAGCATCTTCAGAAAATACGGGGAAACCGCCACGTCCAGAGTCTGCAGCCGGAAGCCCAGGGCGTCGATGCCGCCGAAGATGTAGGCGCCGACCACGGCGTTCAGCGGGTTCCAGGTGGCGAAGATTACCAGGGCCACGGCGATCCAGCCCCGGCCGGCCACCATATTCTCCATCCAGGCTGGCACGTAGGCCAGGGACAGGTAAGCCCCACCGATGCCGGCCAACATGCCGCCCAGGATCACGTAACCGTAACGGCTCAGGAACACGTTCACGCCCAGGGAATCGGCGGCCGCCGGGTTCTCCCCCACCGCACGCAGATTTAACCCGGCCCGGGTCCGGTAAACCCAAAACCACAGCGCTGGGGCCAGCAGGAAACTCAAGAGCACCAGGGCGTCGTGCTGGAAGAATATCGGCCCCAGCACCGGGAGGTCCGACAACACCGGTAGGTGCACCTCGCGCAGGGGTTTCGCCAGGGGTGTACCGATGTAGGACTTACCCAGGAAGGCGCTCAGGCCCGCCCCGAAAAGGGTGAGGGCCAGGCCGCTGACCACCTGGTTGGCTTTCAGAGTGACGGTCAGGAAGGCGTGAATGCAGGCCATAGCCCCACCCGCAACCATCGCGGTCACCACCCCCAGCCAGGGGTCGTTGGTGGCCACGGCGACGATGAACCCGCTGATGGCGCCGACCAGCATCATTCCCTCCACGCCCAGGTTCAATATTCCCGACCGCTCAGCCATGATCTCCCCGAGCGCGGCGTACAGGAGCGGGGTACCGGCCACGATGGCGGTGGCCAGAACTGCAATCACAAAATCACCGGTCACGTTTTTTCACCTCCGCCCTGGGGTCCCGAACCCGGCGGAACCGGTATTTCAACAGTACCTCACCGGCCAAGACAAAGAAGAGGACGAGTCCCTGGAGCATGGCTACCATGGTCGCAGGTACGCCGTTGGTTTGAACAATGTAGCCACCCACCTGCAAGCCCCCGAACAGGAAGGCCACCAGGATAACCGTCAGGGGATTGAGCCGGGCCAGCCAGGCGATAATGATGGCGGTGTAACCGTAACCGGGACTAAACCCCGGCTGCAGCCGGTGCGCCAGGCCGGACACCTCCACCATACCGGCCAGGCCACAGATCACACCGCTTGCCAACATGACCAGGAGGATGTTCCGCCCGATGTTTATCCCGGCATAACGCGCCGCGCCCGGGCTGTCCCCCACGACCCGGATTTCGTAACCCCACCGGGTACGGTACAATACCACGTACAAGATCAGGGCCAGGGTGAGGCCCACCAGCAGGCCAGCGTGAATCCGCGAGTCGCCCAGGGTGGGCAGGATCGCTTCTGGCGAAAACCGGGCGGTCAGCGGAAAGTTGAAGCCCGCCGGGTCCCGCCACGGCCCGTACACCAGGTAGTCCACCCACAGGATGGCCACGTAATTCAGCATCAGGGTGGTGATGATTTCGTTCACTCCGAGATAGGCCCGGGGAATAGCCGGCAACAGGCCCCACACACCGCCCCCGACCGCGGCGGCCGCGAACATGCCCGGCAGCAGGAACCACGCCGGCTGGTCTGGAAAGGTGAGGGCCACCCAAGTGGCCGCACAGGCGCCCATATACAGCTGCCCCTCGCCGCCAATGTTCCACAGCCGCATCCGGAAGGCCAGCCCGACTCCCAACCCGGCGATCATCAGGGGGATGGCCTTGACCACCGTTTCGAACAATCCGTACCGGGTGCCGAACACTCCGGAGAACATTTCCCCGTAGAGAAACCATGGGTCCCGCCCCGTGAAGGCTAGAAAGACGGCACCGGCTAACAGCGCCAGCACCACCGAGCACACCGGCACCAGGACGGACATCGCCGGGGAGGGAACCAGACTTCGTTCCAACCGCCACGGGAAAGCCACCGGCCGCAGCCCGCTCATGGCACCGCCTCCTCCGCCGGGCGCTCACCCATCATCAAGAGCCCGATTTTCTCGGGGTCCGTCCAATCCACGGAAAGCAAGCCGGTGACCGCGCCCTCGAAAAGCACGGCGATCCGGTCGGAAAGTTTAAAGATTTCGTCCAGGTCCTCTGAAATCAACAGAATAGCCGTCCCCGCGCTCCGCTGTTCCAGCAGCATCCGGTGCACGTCCTCGGTCGCCCCCACGTCCAGGCCCCGCACCGGGTACACCGCCACAATCAGACTGGGGTTGGCGGAGATCTCCCGGGCCAGCAGCAGGCGCTGCAGGTTGCCGCCCGAAAGCAGCTTCACCGGCGCCTCCAGGTCACTGAGGCGCACGTCGAAACGTTTTACCCGCTCAAGCGCCCGCTCCCGGGAACGCCGGCGGTCGAGGAACGGGCCGCGCCGGAACTCCGGCCGGCGGTAGTCCTTGAGGATCAAGTTGTCCACCGTTCCCAGGCCGGGCACCAGTCCGGCACCTAGGCGGTCCTCGGGGATGTACCCCACCCCGTAGTCGATCACCCGCCGCACCCCAACGTTGGTGATGTTACAGCCCGCCAGGTGAATGGAGCCCGCCCGGACCGGCCGAAGTCCAGTGACCACCTCGGCCAGTTCCCGCTGCCCGTTCCCAGCTACCCCGGCCACTCCCAGAATCTCACCGGCATGGACCGTAAGCGAAACACCCCGCAGCCCGGGCCGCCCAAAATCACTGAGGGCGTGCACATCCCGCAGCTCCAGTACGATCTCACCCCGCTCGGACGGGGGTTTTTTGACCTGGAACACTACGTCCCGGCCCACCATCAACCAGGCCAGGTCCCGCGCGGTGAAATCGCCGCGCTCCAGCATGGCGACCGCCCGGCCGCGCCGCAGGACGGTCACCCGGTCGGCGATTTCCATGACCTCCTGCAGCTTGTGGGTGATTACAACCACCGCCTGACCGCGGTCCGCCATCTCCCGCAGGTTCCGAAACAATTCCCGCGCCTCTCCGGGGGTGAGTACAGCCGTGGGTTCGTCCAGGATCAGCACCCGGCAGCCCCGGTAAAGCATCTTCAGGATTTCGACCCGCTGCCGCTCCCCCACCGAGAGTTGCCAGACCCGGACCTGAGGGTCAACTCGCAGGCCGTACCGCTCCGATAGGCCAGCGATGTGCCGCTCGATCCGGCGCCGGTTGGGAAAAAACGGGATGTTGCGGTCCCCCAGGATCACGTTTTCGGCCACCGTGAAGATGTCCACCAGCTTGAAGTGCTGGTGAACCATGCCGATCCCGGCCTCGATGGCATCCCGGGGGGAGCGTAAGGATACCTGCCGCCCCCCAACGTAGATCTCACCTTCATCCGGACGGTATAATCCGGCCAGGATATTCATTAGGGTACTCTTACCCGAGCCGTTTTCCCCTAACAGGACGTGAATCTCCCCGGGCCGCAGGGCCAGATCGACCCGATCGTTGGCCAGCACTCCAGGGAACCGCTTGGAAACCTGCCGCATCTCCACCAGAAACTCTGTCTCCACCACTACCATCCTCTTGCATAACCCGGGGCGCTGGCAGGGAATCCCCGCCAGCGCCCCGTCAGCCGTTGACCAACTAGTTTGGAATGGTGCCTTCGACACCCTGCACGAACCACGACATTTCTAGCATTTCCGCATCGGTGAGCGCCTCGCCCTCGGCGACCTTCAGCTCGCCGTTCTGGTCGTAAATCGGGCCGTAAAACACGTCCCACTCACCGGACAGCAGCCGCTCCTTTTCTCGGGCAACCTTTTCCTTGATTTCGTCGGAAACCATCGGCCCGAACGGTGCCAGATCCACGATGCCGTCCGCCATGGAACCCCAGTACGGAGCGTTGTCCCAGGTGCCGTTCCGGACGGCCTCGACCGTACGGACGTAGTACGGGCCCCAGTTCCAGACCACCGAAGTCAGCACGGCTTGCGGCGCCATGGTGCTCATGTCGCTGTTATAGCCGATGCTGTACACACCCTTCTCCTGGGCCGCCTGCTGTGGTCCCGGCGTGTCCTGGTGCTGGGCGATCACGTCGGCGCCGGCGTCCAGGAGCGCCTCGGCAGCATCCTTCTCCTTCGCCGGGTCGTACCAGGTATGGGTCCAGACTACGCGCACCTTGGCCTCGGGGTTAACCGACCGCACGCCTAGGGTGAACGCGTTGATCCCACGGATGACCTCCGGAATGGGGTAGGCCGCCACGTAGCCGATCAGGTTGGACTCGGTGGTCATGCCGGCCACGATGCCGCTCAGGTACCGCGGCTGGTAAATCCGGCCAAAGTAGTTGGTGGCGTTGTCCGCGGTCCGGTAACCTGAGCAGTGCATGAAGATTACGTTAGGGTACTTTTCAGCCACGTTGATCACCGGATCCATAAAACCAAAGCTGGTGGCAAAAATCACATGGTTGCCGCGCTCCGCCAGCTGGGTAAGTACCCACTCGGCATCAGCGTCACTCACATTTTCGACCGTCTCGGTCACCACGTAGGGTAGGTTTGCCTCCAGGTACAGGCGCCCCTGGTCGTGGGCATAGGTCCAGCCCGCATCACCCGGGGAACCGATGTATACGAAACCCACCTTCACGTTTTCTTCGCTTTTGTGCTCGGTGACCGCGTCCCCACCCCCGCAACCCACGATGATGAAGGTGGCGGCCAGCAGCAGGGTGATCAGGAACACCGCGCGTTTACTCAGCCTGCACAAAATGACGCATCCTCCTCAGCGCAACAGAATGATAATATACATGAAATAAACTTGTTAAACTTGCAGCTGCTGCCATTTACCCCCTCCCCTATGTAGTTCACCCTTCGTAGATTCCCTGTTCCTCGCCAAAATCCTGCCCAAATCCGACAAAAACAGAGCCAAGCGCCTAAAGCCGGTTTACTGCGCTCCCCAGAGCGCCGTGCCCCCTGCGCGATTGGTGCTCCGCAGGATTTTCTTAGAAGTCTGCAAATATCGTTCGGGTTGCCACTTTTTCCCCGGGCTTCGTCTGGTATACTGGGGGTGATACGAAATTTACGGAGGGGTAGCGATTCAGATGCGCGGAGTGGGAGAAACCATCAGGCGCCTGCGGGAGGAAATGGGCCTGAGCCAGCGCGCCTTGGCCCGCAAGGCTGGAATATCGTCCCAGTACCTCAGCGACATCGAGGTGGGGCGCACCTCGCCCAGCCTAAAAAGCCTGGAGAAAATCGCGACCGCCCTGCAGTCGCCCCCGGGTCGGCTGCTCCAGACCCCGGACCTGTTCAGCAGCGGGATCGTGGAGGTCCCGGTTCTGGGGCGGGTTCCGGCCGGAGGCCCCGTCCTTGCCGAGGATGTCATCCTGGGCTACCTGCCCCTGCCGCGCCGGCTGGCCTCGGAGGATACCTTTTGCCTTGAAGTCCGGGGAGACAGCATGCAGGAGCTGGGCATCGACGACGGGGACTTCATCCTGGTGCGCGTACAGCCCACGGCGGAAAACGGCCAGGTGGTAATCGCCCGGGTCGACGGCGAGGTCACCTGCAAACGGTACTACCGCCTGAACCGGATGGTTTCCTTGGAACCGGCCAACCGGCGGTTCCGGCCGTTAAAATTTGAGGCCGACGAGGTGGAAATTGTGGGTATTGTCACAAACGTAATCAAGAAGGTATAGTATTGTTTGGCGGAAACACTGCCGGAAGGAGTGCCGAACATGCCTAAAAAGGGCCTCCAATGCCCCAACTGCCATTCCAACAACGTGATCGTTCGGGGCAAGCGCATCATGATCAAGGGGCTGATTATGGTGACCGGGATCTTGACCGCCCTGTTTTTCCTATTGGGCTTCTCCGTGTTCCCCGTCCTGACCACTGCGGCCCTGTACGTCTGGCTGGGCGGACTCTTGCTGATTGGAGCGGTGCTCGTCCTGCCAAACGAACGGATCGAAATGTTTTACTGTCGGAGCTGCGAGTTCCGCTGGCTCCGGGGGCAGTTCGACGAACCCCGGCGTTAGCAGCCGGCCCACATCCAGTCCGCACCCGGTCATACTTTATACAGTCATAATTGGGGAGGAAACAGGTCAGCATGTCCTTAAGCGATATCCACCGTGAATACCAGAAAATGCTCGCCAACGACACCCTGCAGAATCTGCCCAAGGATCACGTCTTTCGCTTCGCGTGCCCGTCCACCTGCATGGGGCTCTGCTGCAAGCGGATTGAGATTTTCCTTGATCCCTGGGACGTGGAAACGCTGGCCAGGCACCTCGGGATCACGGGGCGCGAATTCATCGCCGAATACTGCACCTACGGCCTGGGTGCCGAGTGGCGCTGGCCGTTCGTGCAACTTCGACACGCCGCCGACGGGCCCTGCGCCTTCCTGTTGGAAGACGGCCGGTGCCAGGTGTACCCCGCTCGGCCGCGGAACTGCCGGGCTTACCCCCTGGGACGGGCGGTGCGGTTCCGGGAAGATGACCCCGCACAACCCGAAGAACGGCTTTTCATGCTGCCCCGGATGGACGGCTGTCTCGGCCACCGGTCCGCCCGGCGGTGGACGGTGGGGGAGTGGCTCACGGACTCGGATTTACACCGCTACCACACGCTGTCCGACCTGCATCTCGCCCTGGTCAACTACGCGGCTAACGAATTACGCTCCCGGGAATGGATGCACATCAGCACCGCGCAGATGATGCTCCCCTTCCTGTACGCGCCGGAGATATTGCGCGCCCGGTTGGGAATTCCGGAGACAGAGGTCAGCCACGAGGAGTTCTACCGGCGCCGGATGCGGGCCCTGCGGACGCTTCTCACCGAAGTGGCCGCGGGGCTGGGCTACGGGCCACAGGCCGGCACTGAATACGCCGCCACCGCCGGCAGCCTCATGGACCGGGTCCGCCCGATTCTCGCCGGAGTAGAATAATCGTTTTTTTCAAAATACAGGAGGCGGTGGACGCGGGCGGCGCTCAGCCCCGCCGCCCGTCCCCCATTAGGTCGGCCACCAACGCCGCGGCCCGTTTGTCCACCAAGCAGTAGCAGACTTCGGTGCCCCGGCGCTCTCCCGCCACTATCCCGGCCGCCCGCAGTACGGCCAGCTGCTGGGAAACGGTCGATTGGGGCAGGTTCAGGCACTCCTTGATGTGATTGACATTGCACGTTCCTTCCCGCAGCAGGCCATGGACAATGCAGAGCCGGACCGGGTGGGCCAGCGCTTTCAGAAGCTGGGCCGGAGCACGATACCTGTTCAAGTCTTCCAAGAAGCAACACCGCCTTCGGCTTTTTCTCCGGTAATGCTGCGAAACTAAATGAAGAGGTTCAGGTCCGATTCCAAGGCCATGTCCATGTACCTCTCGGCGTCGATGACCCGGACGCCCTCAATGAGGTCTTCCTGCTTAAGGCCCATCATCTGCATTGTCATCAGGCAGGCCCAAAGCTTAACGCCTTCATACCGGCACATTTCCAGCAGTTCCGCGGGTGGCGGAACCTGGGCGCGGTCGGCGGCCATCTTGAGCATCATTTTGGTCGCGAGTACCGGCATCCCGGGAATGGCTCCCAGCATCCCGGGCGGGAAAAACTTGGTCTTTTCGGCTCCGCCGCGCTTGAGCACCTCGATTCCGGAAAAAGTGAAGAAAATGTTCACGTCGGCGCCTTTGCGAGCACCCTGCAGGGCCAGAATCAGGGGCGGGAATACCCCGTCGAGGGTGTTGCGGGAACAGATCAGGGTCACTTTTTTGTTGCCTTGCCTTTCGGCCATGGTTTCACCAATCCCTTCAGTTTAATCGTAACATCCATATATATAAATAACTAAACAATCGTTGTCAAGTGGAAGGTTGAAAACCTTGACCCTGAAGGGACCGGCACTGTATAATTAAAGGGCGGTTTGACCCCGGTTCGGCCCGGGTGAACGTCCGGAGACCCGGGTCCAAGAAGGACCGCCGGCCGGAGTGGCGGAACAGGCAGACGCACGGGACTTAAAATCCCGGGGGCCGCAAGGCCCGTGGGGGTTCGACCCCCCCCTCCGGCACCAGGAAAATCAAGGCCCCAAGGTTTTTGAGGACGTGCCTGGGGCTTTTGGTCTGCTATGCTTGCAAACATTTGACCACTATTTGCCGTTCCCCCCTTTATCGGCCGCGTTATCGGCCGCACTGCTCTCGGCCAGGGCCAACATTTCCGGAGCCTGAATGATCCGCGTGGTTTGCTCAACGGGAGTCAACGACTTTATTTCTATGCCGGCGGGGGCCGCCTCCAGCTCCTTGAACCGGCGCGCACTGACCAGCACTCGAGATTCCAACGAACCCACAGCCTTGTTATAGGCTTCCACGGCCCCACCTAGATTCTTGCCGAGTCTGGCTAGGTGTCCGCCCATGTCCGAAAGCCGCTTGTAAAGTTCGCGCCCGAGATCACTGATCTCCCTGGCGTTTTGCGCCAGGCTCTCCTGCCGCCAGCCGTAAGCCACCGCCCGCAGCAAGGCGATCAGGGTGGTCGGGGTGGCCGGAATGACCCGCTGTTCCACGCCGAACTCGATGAGCGCGGGATCCTGCTGGAGGGCGGCGCTGAAAAAAGTCTCCCCGGGCAGGAAGAGCACCACGAATTCCGGTGCCGGCTGGAACTGGTCCCAGTAAGCTTTCCGGCCCAACGCGGTCATGTGGTTGCGAATCTGCCGGGCGTGGTCTTTGAGCTTGTCCGTCCGCGCCACGTCGTCCGTGGCTTCGATGGCCTCCAGGTAGGCGGCCAGAGGAGCCTTGGCGTCGACGACAATGTTTTTCCCGCCGGGCAGGCGGACCAGCAGGTCCGGGCGCAGTCGGCCGCCCTCGGTCTCGACACTCTGCTGCTCGTAAAAATCACAGTGCTCAACCATCCCGGCCATCTCGACCACGCGCTTGAGCTGGATCTCGCCCCAGCGCCCGCGTACCGTGGGAGTGCGCAGGGCGCGCACCAGGTTGGAGGTCTCCGCGCTTAACCGGTGCTGGATCTCCAGCAGGTTCCGGACCTGCTCGTGCAGAGCTTGGTAGGCGCCCTCCCGGGCTTTCTCCAGTTCTTGAATTCTGGAATCGACTTTGTCCAGGGATTCCTTTACCGGTTTAACCAACTCGACAATGGCCTGCTGCCGCTTTTCCAGGTCGCCCCGGGCACTCTCCTGAAACTTTTCCAGGCTCGCCCGGGCCAGGTCCAGAAAGGCCTGGTTGTTACTAGCCAAGGTTTGGGCCGCCAAAGCCTTGAAGGTGTCGGTCAGCTTTTGCCGGGCCTCCTCCAGGATGGCTAGTTTCTCCGCCGCCACTTTTCTTTCTTCTTCCAGGGTGGTGGCCAGTTCCGATTGTTTTGCCTTGAGTTCGCTGATCAACTGGTTGGCCTGTTCAAGCACGGATTCCTTGGTCTTCAGGTCCTGTTCCAGCATCGGGATCCGCTTGGCCAGCTCTTCGGCCGCCGAACGCCGCGCTGCCTCCGCCGCAAGATCCTGTTGGAGTTGGGCGAGGCGACCGTCCCGTTCGGCAGTCCCGGCCGCCAGTTCAGCTACCCGCCCTTCGGCGGCCTCCAGCTTGGCGGTGAGCGCCGCCCGCTCCGCTTCGGCGGCCGACCGGGCTTGCGCGGCGGCGTAAGCCGCTTGGCTGCGAAGCACCGTCCAGGTTGCCGCGGCCCCGACGGCCAACCCAAGCAACATAAATACCAAATAAAGCCAGCTATCCGTCATTCCGCGTCGTTCACCCCGCTCCTGATTTTTGGACCTGCCAAACTCACAGCGCCTGCCCGCAGTCCGGGCAGTAGCGCATCCCCGGCTTGACCGGCCGCTTGCAGACCGGACAGCTGGTGACCACGCCGGCCAACTGGTCCCGGTAGCCCTGCAGTTCGCGGTCCAGTTCCCTGATTTCCGCGCAGGTTTTCTCGATGGCCTGGTCGTCCACTTTCTCCTCGTTGTAGATCCGGTAGGTGAGTTTGCCTAGTTCGGTGTACTTCTTGACCATCTCGGTTTCGATCTTGGAAATGGCCGCCCAGATCTTGGCCATCTCCAAGAGTTCTGCGGACTTTTCGGAAACCACCTGCGTGCTCTTGCGCATCCGGTTCCAGATGCTCATTAATTTAGCCCCCCTGAAAAATAACCTGCTGCTTCCCCCCACCTGAGCGACGCTAAATCGTCGTGAGCGACTCTCTCCGGTTTTCCGTTGTTAACTAGAATAATATGGTTCGGTAGCCTCCCCGTCAACAACATCCGGCCCCTGTTTCCTAAAAACCCCCAGCGTTTCTGTATCCTGCGGAGCAATTATGGGGATCTGGATCTAGCCCAATGCGTACGCTGATCAATCGCGAAGGAAACCGCCCGCTCGAGGGAAAGTCCGACTAGTGCGCCACGCGGTTGCACACCCCGGCGGGGCAGCGGCGGTCGTTGATGTGGGCCAGGTACTCGTCCCGGAAGTAACGCAGGGTGGAAAGCACCGGGTTGGCCGCCGTCTGGCCCAGGCCGCAGAGGGAGGCGTCCCGGACATCGTGGGCCAGCTCCTCTAGTTCGCGAAGGTCCTCCAGTGTGCCCTCGCCCCTGGTGATCCGGTCCAGGATGTCCACCACGTGAACCGTGCCGACCCGGCACGGGGTGCAGGCCCCGCAGGACTCGTCCGCCGCGAACTGCATGTAGAACTTGGCGATGTCCACCATGCAGTCGGTGTTGTCCAGGACGATCAAACCCCCGGACCCCATAATCGTACCCAACTCCTGGAGAGATTCGTAATCCACCGGCACGTCTAGGAGGTGGGCGGGCACCGCCCCGCCGGATGGGCCGCCGGTCTGCACCGCCTTAACCTTGCGTCCCGGCGGGAGCCCGCCCCCGATGTCAAAGACGATCGTGGACAGACTGATCCCCATGGGCACCTCGATCAGCCCGGTATCATTGATCTGGCCGGCCAGTGAAAAGATCTTGGTACCCTTACTGCCTGCGGTGCCCAGGGACGCGAACCATTCCGGGCCGTGGCGCACGATGAGGGGCACGTTGGCCAGGGTCTCGACGTTGTTAATCACGGTCGGCTTGTCGTAGAGCCCCTTCTCCACCGGGTAAGGCGGACGCACCCGGGGTTCGCCCCGGAAGCCCATGGCGGAACGTAACAGCGCCGTCTCCTCGCCGCAGACGAAGGCACCCGCGCCTAGAGCGAGGTCGATGTCAAAGTCGAAGCCCGAGCCCAGGATATCCTTCCCCAGCAGGCCCAGCTTTTGTGCCTGGCGGATAGCCAGTTCGAGCCGCTTCACGGCCAGGGGGTACTCGGCCCGGACATAAACGTACCCTTCCTGGGCCCCGATGGCGTAGCCGGCGATGATCATTCCCTCGAGGACCGCGTGCGGGTTGCCCTCCAGGATGCTGCGGTCCATGAACGCCCCCGGGTCGCCCTCGTCGGCGTTGCAGATGATGTATTTCTCCGGCTCCTCCTGGGCGGCGGCGAAGGACCACTTCTTGCCGGTCGGAAACCCGGCGCCCCCGCGGCCGCGCAGCCCGGACCGGTGCACCGTGTCCACGATCGCCTCGGGCCGGCCCTCCGCCAGCACCCTGGCCAGCGCGAAATAACCGTCCCGCGCGATGTATTCGTTGATGTCCTCCGGATTGATCAGGCCGGAGTTTTCCAGGACAACCCGCTGTTGTTTTTCAAAAAAGGGGATTTCGTGGAGAAAGTTCTTTCGCCCCTCCCCGTCCATTCCCTGGTAAAGCAGGTTCTGGACCAGACGGCCGTCACGCAGGTGGGTCCGGGCAATGTTGCCCGCAGCGTCCTCGTCAACGCGGCAGTACAGGACCGCCCCCGGATGCACCACGGCTACCGGCCCGAGGCCGCAAAAGCCGTAACACCCGGTTTTCACCACCTGGACGTCAAGACCCTGTTCCCTCACCTCGCGGCGCAGGAACTTATAGGCCTGTTCCCCCCCGGTGGACAGGCAGGCGGTACTAGCGCAGACCAGCACCTGGGTGGGCCGGGTGGCCCGTCCCTCCTGGAGCCGTTCGCTAACCAGGGGGAGGTGCCGGTCTTTGATCGCCTGCAGGTCGCGGAAGCTCCTGATCAACTTCATCCACCTCCTCGCCCGCTTTTCCGCCGTAACGGGACAAAATCCGCGGTACGTCTTCCGGCTCAAGGTGACCGTGCACGGCCTGATTCACCGTCAGGAGTGGCGCCATGCTGCAGGCCCCGACGCAGCGGGTGGTCCGCAGGGTAAACAGTCCGTCCTCGGTCGTCTCGTCCGGTTCAACCTGCAGGACTTCCCGAAATCGGTTCAAGATGTCCGGTGCGTTCTTCACGTAGCAGGCCGTGCCCATACAGACACTGATGACGTACTTGCCCTGGGGCGCCGTCACGAACTGCGAGTAGAAAGTGGCCACCCCGTGAACGTGACCGACCGGCAGGCACATTTTCTCGGCCACGTAAGTCTGTACTTCCGGTGACAGATAGCCGAACAGCTCCTGGGCCTTCTGCAGCACCCGCATCAAGCCGCCCGGCTTTTTCCCGTAGCGCTCGATGAACTTTTCCAGCACCAGATAGTTCCGTTCTTCCACATTCATAGTGCTATGTTCTCCATTCTCCCACTCCGCAATTCCACTGACGCGGACGGTGATCACGTCTTTGATCAGGTTTTGCGCCCCGAAGCCGACAGCCAACCCGATCGCGCCGGCGCCGGCCAGGATAGGAGTGATGTTGAAGGTTGGATCGAAAGTCTGGTCCATATGGCTGGA
Source organism: Candidatus Desulfopertinax cowenii (assembly GCA_001899445.1). GTDB lineage: Bacteria > Bacillota > Desulfotomaculia > Desulfotomaculales > Desulforudaceae > Desulfopertinax > Desulfopertinax cowenii. The sequence continues at coordinate 436,208 of MPOA01000006.1, forward strand.
ACCCCAGGGAGATATTACTAGGGTTGGTGGCGTAATTTTTATAAATATTATCGCTATCTGGATCGTAAGTATCTACTACAAAGGTTGAGTGCGGTGCCGATCTTCCCCTTCCCCTGCTTAGTTTTACAATCCCAAAACCGTTGGATCACACCAATAAGCAACCGGGAGGTGAAAACCAGGTAAAAACGCGCCGACAATCCTGTTCTGCTGGGCGGGGGCCAGAAAACCCCCGATGGGTCCGGAAAACCGGACTCCTAAATTAAAGTGGCAAGCGGAGGGGCCACAGTCAGGCCCCTCCCTGGCATTTTCCGAAACGCCGCTTGAACGGATCTTTATGAAACAATTTGGATGGTGGGGGTAGTGGACTGTGTCTCCAGCTGAAGTGCAGTCAGGCGCGTAAGCTCCATCTGATCCGTTTTGAGTGCTTGTTCCAAATTGTGTTACTCTAAGGGGCAGGCAAGCTCAAAAACGGGAGGATGAGAATGATTAGAGAAAAGGGAAAACAGCCCGAGCGACTGAAGGATACTCCCCCCTGGGACACAGTTTCCCCCGGGGAATGGCGTGACTGGCGCTGGCAGATGCGCAACCGGGTCACCAGCGTGGCCCAACTGCGGAGTCTGATCAACCTAACTCCGGACGAAACCGCGGGTCTCGAGGAATGCCTGCGCAAGTTCCGGATGGCTATAACCCCCTACTACGCCTCCCTGATAGACCCGGGAAACCGGCACTGTCCGATCCGCAAGCAAGCCGTACCCGACGTTTTGGAGTTACAGGAAACCGAAGGCGATATGCAGGACCCCTTGCACGAGGACGTTGATTCGCCCGTGTCGGGCGTGACCCACCGTTATCCGGACCGGGTCCTGTTCCTGGTCACCGACCAGTGTGCCATGTACTGCCGGCACTGTACCCGCCGCCGCACCGCCGGAACCCACGATCGGCCCCTGCCCCGCGCCCAAATTGAACGCGCCCTGGGCTACATCGCGGGCAACAAGCGGGCCCGCGACGTTGTGGTTTCCGGGGGTGACCCGTTCACCCTGGCTGACGACCGCCTGGAGTTCATTCTCGCGCGTCTGCGGATGATCAAGCACGTCGAGATCATCCGCCTCGGCACGCGAACACCGGTCGTGTTGCCGCAGCGGATTACCGAGGACCTGTGTCGCATGCTGAAAAAGTACCATCCCCTTTACCTGAACACCCACTTCAACCACCCCCGGGAAATCACCCCGGAGGCCCAGGAAGCCTGCGGGCGGCTGGCCGACGCCGGCATCGTGCTGGGCAACCAGTCCGTGCTGCTGCGGGGCGTGAACGACTGCCCCCACATCATGCACGACCTGGTTCGAAAGCTCTTGCAGATCCGGGTCCGGCCCTACTACCTCTACCAGTGCGACATGTCCCGGGGTATCGGACATTTCCGCACTGGCGTAGGCCGAGGTATCGAAATCCTCGAGTCCCTGCGGGGACACACCTCCGGGCTCGGCATCCCGACCTTCGTTATTGACGCCCCCGGCGGCGGAGGGAAAATCCCGGTCAACCCGCAGTACGTGGTGAGCCGTTCTGACTATAAGTTGATCCTGCGCAACTTCGAGGGCCGGCTTTTTACCTATACGGAACCCGAACACCCCCGGAGCGGGTGCCACCAGTGCGCCACCTGCGCCAGGTCCGCCAGGGAAGAAACACGGGCAGGCGTGGCCGGAATGTTTGCGGGCCGGAGCCCTGACCGCCAAGCACCAATCGAAAAGAAAACGGATTCTTCCCGCAAGTTGTCCAGCAGCTAAAATCGCCCGGAAGATAACGAAAGAATAAAAGAATATAGGGAGAAGAGGTGTTCCAGTAATAGCTCTTCTCCCTTTCCAGCTTGCAATCCGGTGCACTTCTGGCCTTTGACCGCTTACACCCGCAAGCTCCGCAGCTTCTGCACCCGGTCGGCGATCGGGGGGTGAGTACTGAACAGGTTCACTACGGCGCCTCCCGAAAGCGGGTTAACAATAAACAGGTGCGAAGCCGCGGGGTTGACTTGCATGGGTACCGCCCGTGCCCCGCGCTCCAGCTTGAGCAGGGCGTTGGCCAGGCCCTCGCTGTTCCCGGCCATGCGGGCCCCGGCGGCATCGGCCATGTACTCCCGGCTCCGGGATACCGCCATCTGGATCAGCATGGCCGCAATGGGGGCTACGATCGCCAGCGCGATTGCGCCCACCATGCTTCCGAGACCATCCTCCTCGTCCCGGTTCAGCCCCAGGATGGCCCCCCACTGAATGACGGAAGCGATCATCGTGATTGCGCCGGCCAGGGTCGCCGCAATCGTGCCCACCAGTACGTCTCGGTTCTTGATGTGGGCCAGCTCGTGCGCCAGTACCCCTTCCAGCTCGGTCCGGTTGAGTAGCTTCATCAGGCCTTCGGTTACCGCCACCGCCGAGTTCTGCGGGTTCCGCCCGGTTGCAAAAGCATTGGGCTGAAGCGAAGGCGTGATGTACAGTTTGGGCATCGGCAGCCGGGCGCTCTGGCACAACCGGCGCACCATGGCGTAGAGTTCAGGCGCCTCGGATTCCGAAACGGGCCGCGACCTGGTCATCTTGATCGCGATCTTATCGCTGTAGTAGTAACCAAAGAAGTTCATCCCCAGGGCAATGAGCAGAAAAATCAAGGCGCCGCTCTCCCCGCCGATGGCTCTACCGAGCAGCACCAGCAACCCGGTCAGCACCGCCATGAGCATCCACACCTTGAGCACGTTCACCACTCCTCACCTCCCTATGCGCAAAGTTTTTATAAAGGTGCTTCGCCAGATATTATAACATGGCTGCGGGTGGTAACAGCAAGGATTTTCAGTGCCTTTCAGTGGCTTTGGACGCGCCTTCCCGAAACCAATTAGATTCCGCTGAAAAAGTCAGTCTGCGGTGCTGAGGATTATCGGAGGTCACATTGGGAGCTTGTTCAAAGAACGAGCGAGGCCGAGGAAAAGCGGCGACCGACTGTTTGAGACCGCGAAGCGGGCGAGTTTCGGCGCCGCCCGAGGCGAGCGAGTTCATTCCTTAGCGCGGACACAGTGACCGGAGATAATACCTCAGCACCGCAAACGGTGTGGAAATAAACTTTTTCAGCGGAATCCGATTATTACCGCTTTTCCTGCAGATATGCTGTATTACTTATGTTGAAAACGGCATATTTGACATACTGATTTGCTTACTTTGGCAGGAATCAGGGTTTTAACGCCGAATTTCTTATATTGTTAGGTTTTTACATTACAGCGGAGGGGAGTCAGCAAGTGGCAAAAAAATACGTTTACCGCTTTGAAGAAGGTCACGCCGGAATGAAGAATCTCCTGGGGGGCAAAGGCGCCAACCTGGCCGAAATGACCAACATCGGTCTTCCGGTCCCCCCGGGCTTCATCATCACCACCGAGGCCTGCAAGGAGTTCTACGCCCAGGGCCGCCGGTTTCCGGACGGGCTGATGGACGAGATCCGAGAGCACATCCGCTCCCTGGAGCAGAAGCTGGACAAGGTTTTCGGGGATCCCGCCAATCCCCTCCTGGTTTCAGTCCGTTCCGGCGCCCCGGTTTCCATGCCCGGTATGATGGATACCGTGCTGAACCTGGGTCTAAACGACGAAACGGTCGAAGCCCTGGCCCACGCCACCGACGACGCGCGTTTCGCGCTCGACTGCTACCGGCGGTTCATCAACATGTTCGGCGACGTGGTCATGCAGGTGGAACATTACCATTTCGAGAGCATCCTCCAGATCCAGAAGGACCGCCGCGGCGTACCTCACGACCACCAGCTCACGGCGGACGACTGGCGGGAGGTCATTTCCCGTTACAAGGCGCTCATCGAGGTCGAGGCCGGGAGATCCTTCCCCCAGGACCCCATGGAACAGCTAACCATGGCGGTGCAGGCCGTGTTCAACTCCTGGTACAACGACCGGGCAATCGTGTACCGAAAGATCAACCGGATCCCGGACGACTTAGGTACGGCGGTAAACATCCAGACCATGGTTTTCGGCAACATGGGTGATGATTCCGGCTCAGGCGTGGCCTTTACCCGCAACCCGTCCACGGGCGAACGCCGGATTTACGGCGAGTATCTGACTAACGCCCAGGGCGAGGACGTGGTGGCCGGCATCCGCACGCCGAAGCCTATCGAGGAACTGGCCCACCACCTCCCCGACGTATACAGGCAGTTCCGGGACATCTGTGAACTCCTGGACCGGCACTACCGGAACATGCAGGATATCGAGTTTACCATCGAGCGGGGCCGCCTGTTCATTCTTCAAACCCGCAACGGCAAGCGCACCGCCCAGGCCGCCATCCGGATCGCCGTGGATATGGTCAACGAAGGTCTGATCTCCCGGGAGGAAGCCGTGCTGCGGGTGGAACCCGAACAGTTGGACCACCTCCTGCACCGGCGCATCGATCCGGAAGCGGAGCTGGAGGTCATCGCCACCGGCCTGCCGGCCTCCCCAGGTTCGGCCGCCGGTATAGCCGTGTTTGACGCCGATACCGCCGAAAAACTAGGCCAGGACGGGAAAAAAGTGATTCTGGTGCGTAGCGAAACCACCCCGGACGACATCCACGGCATCGTCGCCGCCCAGGGCATCTTGACCTCGCGGGGCGGGATGACCAGCCACGCGGCTGTGGTGGCCCGCGGCATGGGCAAACCCTGCGTCTGCGGCTGCGAAGCCGTCCGGATCAACGCCCGGGAGCGGCTGTTCACGGTGAACGGGATAACCGTCCGGGATGGCGACCTGATTTCGGTGGACGGCAGCACCGGACGGGTAATCCTGGGCGAAGCGCCCATGCTAGATCCCGAGTTATCGGACGAGTTCCGGCAGTTACTTGAATGGGCGGATGAGATCCGCACCCTGGGCGTGCGGGCCAACGCCGATACCCCGGAGGACGCAGCTAAGGCCCGGGAATTCGGCGCCGAGGGCATCGGACTTTGCCGCACCGAGCACATGTTCATGGGCGCGGACCGGCTTCCCCTGGTCCAGGAGATGATCCTGGCCGAAACCGAAGAAACCAGGCGCGAAGCCCTGGAGAAGCTCCTGCCCCTGCAGGAGGGCGACTTTTACGAGATCCTGAAGGCCATGGAAGGTCTGCCGGTCACTATCCGGCTCCTGGACCCCCCGCTCCACGAGTTTCTGCCCAACACCGAGGAGTTGGCCACGGAAATCGCCCAGTTGCAGCTCACCGAACCGGACAGTCCCCAACTGCGGGAAAAAGAGGAACTGCTGCGCAAAGTCCGCGCCCTCTCGGAATTCAACCCCATGCTGGGACATCGCGGTTGCCGGCTGGGAATCACCCACCCCGAGGTGTATACAATGCAGGCGCGCGCCGTTTTCAACGCCACCGCCCGCCTAGTCGGCGAAGGCCGCCGCGTGATCCCGGAAGTAGAGATCCCGCTGGTTATCGACGCCGGGGAATTCCTGTTCCTGAAAAACATGATCGACCAGGTGGCTGCCGAAGTACAGACCGCTACGGGAGTGGAGTTCGCGTACAGTGTGGGCACCATGATCGAACTGCCCCGAGCCGCCCTGCTGGCCGGGGAAATCGCCCAGGAGGCCGAGTTCTTCTCCTTCGGCACCAACGACCTCACCCAGACCACCCTGGGTTTTTCCCGGGACGACGCCGAGGGCAAGTTCCTACACCGCTACCTGGAGCAGAAGATCCTTACCGACAACCCCTTCGCCGTACTGGACCGCAAGGGAGTCGGCAGGCTGATCAAGATGTGCATCCGGGAGGGACGCGCCGTCCGCCCCGACCTCCTGGTCGGGATCTGCGGCGAGCACGGGGGCGAGCCCAACTCCATCGAGTTCTGCCACCAGGTGGGAATGGACTACGTCAGCTGCTCCCCCTACCGGGTGCCGATCGCCCGCCTAGCCGCCGCCCAGGCCCGGGTGATAAACGACGGCCTGGCAAAAAAAGACTACGGCACCAAGTAAGGCCAATACTATTCGCCCCGCCAACCCCACTCTCAAGTGGGGTTTTCTCTTTGGGCTCCGGTTGAAAAAGGGGCAACGGTGTATATTTCGGGAATCACTATAAAGACTAAAAGACAAATCACTACGGTTAATAAGGGAGGCTTGTCTGGTGCGCTCTGTAGACGTGGCGACGATTACCAAGGTTGTGGCCAGGCTCTGCGAAGAGGCCAACTTTTACCTGGAGCAGAGCGTACACTCCGCCTTTCAACGAGCGTACGAGGAGGAAATTTCACCCCTTGGCCGGGACGTGCTGACCCAGATACTGGCCAACGCCGCCGTCGCCGCAGAAAAGAGACTACCCATCTGCCAGGATACGGGCATCGTACTGGTTCTGGTCGAACTGGGACAGGAGGTGCACGTGAGCGGAGGCAGTTTGTACGCGGCCATCAATCAGGGGGTGCGAGACGCTTACCAAAAATGTTACCTGCGCAAATCAGTAGTCAACGATCCCATTGAACGGACCAATACAAAGGATAACACTCCGGCCGTGATTCACTGCCGGATCGTAGACGGGGATAAAATGAGAATCTCGCTCATGCCCAAGAGCGCTGGGAGCGAAAATGTGAGCACGGTCAAGGTGCTCAACCCGGCCGACGGGTGGGAGGGAATTAAAAAATTCGTCCTGGAAACGATCGATCAGGCCGGCCCCAACCCCTGCCCCCCGCTGATCGTCGGCATCGGCATGGGCGGAACAATGGAAAAGGCGGCGTTATTGGCCAAAGAAGCTCTGTTTCGCCCGGTCGGGCAGAAAAATCCCACGGAAACAATAGCGCACCTGGAAGACGAATTGCTGGACGCCATCAACAAGCTGGGCATCGGGCCAATGGGCCGCGGGGGCAGGATCACGGCTCTAGCCGTACACATTGAAGTATTTCCGACGCACATGTCCTCTCTGCTGGTAGCGGTAAACCTGCTGTGCTGTGCCGCGCGCTACAAGACCGCAGAGATTTAGCCTATTCTCGCCCGTGTTCATGCCAGCATTTGGAGGTGTGCCATGCACGTAAAACAGGTTAACATTCCTCTGACTGACGAGGCAATCGCCGATCTGCGTATGGGCGATCACGTAGCTCTCAGCGGAAAACTGTTCACGGCCGGGGACGCGGCCCACAAGAAACTGGTGCAGTATATCGGCCAGGGAAGGCAGCTGCCCTTTAGCCTGGTGAACCAGGTTTTCTACTACGCGGTGGGAACACCCCCGCCCCCGGAACGCATTATTGGTTCGGCCGGCCCGACGACGGCGACCCGCTTGGATTGTTACACCCCGGCCCTGCTTGCCCAGGGGCTGAAGGGTGTAGTCGGGAAGGGCTACCGTTCCGCGGAGGTGGCCCAGGCCATGCGGGACCACCGGGCCGTCTATTTCGGCGCAGTTGGCGGCGTGGCGGCCATCCTCAGCCAATACGTAAAGCACGTACGCCTGGCGGCCTTTCCCGAATTGGGAGCTGAAGCCGTATACGAGTACACCGTCGTCGATTTCCCCGTGGTGGTAATCAACGACATCCACGGCGGAGATCTGCACCTGGAGGGCCGTAAAGTCTACGCGGTGACCCAGGACTGATGAGAATTGTTTTGGTAGCATGGACGTCTACCAGGTTTGCGGAAAGACTGGAGGTAAGACGGGTGCCGGATAAGCCGGAAGCTCTAGGCCCAAACCCCAGGGTGGATCTGTACTTGGAACTCGCCGGGCTGGTCAGCGGTCTCCTGCTGGTGACCTTCCTTTGGGTCCATGCCTTCCTGAACGCTACGGTCATTCTGGGCGCCCCCGTATTCGACGGTATGGCCCGGTTCCTCGAAAGGTATTACCTGTCACCAGTGGGCATTGGACTGGGACTGCTGGTCGGCCTGATCCACGTGCTCAGCGTCGCCCGTAGAATTCCGACCGGTTACCGGGAACAGCGGTCGCTCTGGCGCGTCGCCCGCAAGCTGCGGCACGCCGACACGTACGCCTGGATCCTCCAGGTAATTACCGGCCTGATCATCCTGGTGCTGGCTTCCACCCATATCTGGGTCGTGCTCGCCGACTGGCCCCTCCAAGCCGCAAAGAGCGCCTTCCGCGTTCAGACAAACTACCTTTCGTTTTACATCATTCTGTTACTGGTCGCGGAGTACCACGCCGGTGCCGGTATTTACCGCCAGTTCGTCAAATGGGGCTGGTTCCGGCGCCGTTCCGTGGCTCTCGCCGTAGGCACGGCCGTCGCCCTCATCCTGACCGTCAACCTGGGCGGCCTGTGGGCGTTTCACCAATTGGGGGTAGCCAGGTGAGTTCCTATCGGATCCACGTTACCGACGCCCTGATCATCGGGGCCGGGTTGGCCGGGGAACGTACGGCGATCGAATTGGCCGCCCGGGGGTTGGAGGCGGTCATCCTCAGCCTAGTTCCTCCCCGGCGCTCCCACAGCACCGCGGCGCAGGGCGGCCTGCAGGCCGCCCTGGGGAATTGCGCCCAGGGTCGGGGAGACAGCCCGGACGTCCACTTCAAAGATACGGTGAAAGGCGCGGATTGGGGCTGTGACCAGAACGTGGTCCGCCTGTTCGTCAATACAGCGCCCGCGGCCGTGCGCCAGACGGCGCGCTGGGGCGTGCCCTGGAGCCGCATCACGGCCGGTAAGCGCCGGATGCCCGACCTTAGCGTGGTGGAGGAATCAGAAGCCAGCGCCGGACTGATCACCGCCAAGAAGTTCGCCGGCACCACCAAGTGGCGGACCTGTTACGCCGCCGAGGGCACCGGGCACGCCTTGCAGTACGCCCTTGACGGCATGGTGCTCAGCCTAGGCGTCACCGTTCACGACCGCATCGAAGCCATCGCGCTCATCCACGACGGCCGGAGGTGCCTAGGCGCCGTGGCCCGCTGCTTGCGCACCGGCGACCTGAGGGCCTACCTGGCCAGGGCCACCGTCATCGCCACCGGTGGCTGCGGGCGCATCTACGGCCTGTCCACCAACTCCGTGATCAACGAGGGCACGGGGCTGTTCCTGGCCCTGGACACCGGCCTGGCCTGCCTGGGTAACATGGAGGCCGTGCAATTCCACCCCAAGACTATGCCCCCCACGTGGATACCGGTCAGCGAGGGAGGCGGTGGCTACATTTTGGACCGCAACCTGGACTACTTCATGCCTTACTATCAGCCGAAAAACAAGAAAGTGCCCTACCGGGATGTTATCGCCCGTCACATGCAGGAACGCATCCGCGCGGGCTTGGGTGTGGACGGCCCGCACGGACCCCACCTCTGGCTGGACATCCGCCACCTGGGAGCGACGCACATCGAGCGGCATCTGCAGAACCTGGCGGTGTTCTGCCGGGATTTCGGGGGGATCGACCCGGTAAGAGAACTGATTCCGGTGCGTCCCGCCCAACACTACGTCATGGGCGGGGTGAGAACCAATATCGATGGCGCGGTGTATGGCCTGGAGGGGCTGTTCGCCGTGGGCGAGGCCGCGTGCTGGGATCTGCACGGGTTCAACCGCCTCGGCGGAAATTCCCTGGCCGAAACCATCGTGGCCGGCATGGTAGTCGGCAGGAAAGTGGCCGAGTTCGCCCTGGGGCATTCCCTGCAATACTCGTCCAGACTGGTCGGGGAACACCTGGCCGCCCAGGAATACCGACTCCGCAGCCTTATTGCCGGGAAAAACGGGTGCGAAAACTGTTACGAGTTGAAGAAACGTATGCAGAGGATCATGATGGAATACGTAGGCATCTTCCGGACCGGCACCGGGCTGCGGAAGGCCATGGCCGAACTCCAGGAGTTGCATCAACGGGCGCAACAGGTGAGGCTTGTTTCTAACAGTCGCGGGGCTAACCCGGAACTGGAGGCCGCTCTGCGTCTCCCGGGTATGGTTCGCTTAGCCCTGTGCATCACCTGCGGAGCGCTGGCCCGGACCGAAAGCCGGGGCAGCCACTACCGGGAAGACTTTCCAAATCGCGACGACATCAACTGGCTGAACCGTACCCTGGCCTACTGGCCACCCGGGGCCGAACTCCCGGTCCTGAAATACGAACCCGTAACCATTACGGAACTGCCGCCCGGGGAACGCACCGCTTCCGCCTGAACGTCGAATTACTGTCCCCGGGAAAACGCACCGGCGAGTTTGGTGAGCAGGATGCTAAGGAGTGAAATGATGGGCCGCCGCCTTACTTTCGATATTTTCCGCTACAATCCATCGGTACCCGGGTCCACCCCGCGGATACAAACCTTCCAGCTCGAAGAAACGCCGGGGATGAACCTCTTTGTGGCCCTGACCAGGCTTCGCGAAGAACAAGACCCGTCCCTCAAGTTTGACTTTGTCTGCCGGATGGCCCTTTGCGGTTCCTGCGGCATGCTCATCAACGGGCGGCCCAGACTGGCCTGCAAGACCTTCACCAGGGATCTTCCCGCTCAAATCAATCTGTTTCCACTGCCCGTCTTCAAGCTCCTCGGGGACCTCTCGGTGGATACCGGAACGTGGTTCCGGAATCTTGCCCTGAAAACCGGGGCCTGGCTGCATACCTCCCGGGCCTTTGAACATGACGCCCGGGAGGAACGCATGGATAACGAAACGGCACTGAGGATCTACGAGGCTGAACGGTGTATCGAGTGCGGCTGCTGCCTTGCAGCCTGCGCCAAGGTACACCTCCAGAAAGAGTTCATAGGAGCGGCGGGCATCAACCGTCTGGTCCGCTTCATGCTGGACCCGCGGGACGAGCGCGGCGTAGCGCAGTATTTTGAAGTGCTGGGTTCGGAAAACGGGATTTATGGCTGTATGGGCCTGATGGGCTGCGAGGACAACTGTCCCAAGGACCTGCCCCTGCAACTTCAGCTGGCCTACATCCGTCGGCGTTTGGCCGCGACCGGTGTTTCCCGCTCCCAGACTCGCCAGGGAAAAGGATGAAAGGGAGGCTCATTGGCCAGCCGCGCCTCCAAAAGCGCCGTCAGCGCGCCGGCGTCCAGGTAGTGGGTGAGGGCACCTTCCTCGGCCACCGAAATGGTCCCGGTCTCCTCGGAAACAATCAGCACCACCGCGTCGGACTGTTCGCTCAGCCCCACCCCGGCCCGGTGACGGGTCCCCAGCTCCCGGGAGAGTTCTTTGTTCCGGCTCAACGGCAGGTAGCAGCCCGCGGCCAACACCCGGTGTCCCTTGATGATCACCGCCCCGTCGTGCAGGGGCGTGTTTTTCTGAAATACCTGCAGCAACAAGGCCCGGGACACCAGGGCATCCAGCTTGGTACCGGTATCTACGTATTCTCTCAGTCCAACTTCCCGTTCAATGACGATCAGCGCACCCAGACGGTCCCGGGAAAGAGTTTCCACGGCCCCGGTTATCTCGCCCACCAGCGCCTTAAGCTGCACGTTCCCCTGCACCAGCCGGCCGAACGGACGGCCCCGGCCCAGCTTTTCCAGCATCGAGCGCAGTTCAGGCCAAAAAATCACCGGCAGGGCCACAAAAGCCATGGTCCAGACCTTGTCCAGCATCCACTCCAGGATGGGCAATTCCAGCAACTCAACCACCGCCGTAAGCGCGGCCAGGACCGCCAGGCCCTTGAGCAGCGCCACGGCCCGGGTGCCGCGCAAGGTGGTAAAAATCTTGTAGACAATCAGGAGAATCAAAATCCCGTCCAGCGTGTGGATCGCCAGCGGGGGCAGGTTAAGCAGAGCGGTTCACCCCTTCCGTCCGCATTCCTGGAGCAATTCGACGAGCGGCTCGGCATTTCCTCCGTAACCCAAAGGGGCAACCCCTTCCGCTGACGTAGAAATATCTGCAAAACAAGCACCAGGGGTTGACTTATACTCCAGATATTTGGTAGGGTAACTAAAGAGACTGTGGTTGTACGGGTAATCATAATATCCACGAGGAGAGGTGAAAAGCTTGTCGCACCATCACGAGGATTCCACGGTGCCGCGGTTCGGCAAGGCCGACATTCAGTTCCGGGAAATGGTCTATGTCTGGCTGTTCGGGCTTATTGCGGCTGGCTCGGTCATGTTTTCATACCTCTATTTTAATTCGCTCGAAGATTTCGCGGCGCCTCCATTTATGCTCGCCATGCTGGTGGGCATCGGTGTTCTTTTAGTCCTGTCCGCGGGTAATCTGATCATCAGGTGGCTGTTTTCCCTGGATGATTAGAAACTGCCCTTGGTTTGGGCGGACAAAAACCCCGAATTCGGGGTTTTTTCCTTATTGGGATGACGTTTTTCAACGGCCTCTATGGTGCGGTGGCCCAGACCACGATTGGCGCCAGCACGACCGCGCCGGCCAGAACGAAGGTCCCCACCGCGCCCCGCCGGTTCCCCTGCCGCAGCGCCCACAAGCCGTAGCTGGCCGTATGCATGGCAATCATAACCACAATCAACAGGATCAGTCCCCTAAAAAACAAAGCAAGACCGCCTCCGCTTCTGGTATTTATTTGACGCCTAACGCCCAGGAACCGTTTCCCGTAGCAAGCCGATCTGGCGGACCTGGAAATCGAAGTCGATGCTGACCGCGGCTTCCGGAAACTTCTCGTCCCAGGCGAAATCCTCCCATGCCTGCCAGGTCGGGAACAGCCGCTTGGCGTGGTACCCCAGCGCGAAGAAATCGGCACCGAATTCGTTCTGCGCCTTGTCCAGGGCGGCCCGGGCGTCCTTCCGGAGGTTCTCCTCCACCGCCCGTTCCACCTGTCGCAACCGCTCCGGCCGCTCGTAGTGCTCGCCGCTCTGGATGAAGATGATGTTCCCCTCCAGCAGAACCCGGGCCGTCACCCGGGGCAGTCCGTCCTCCCCGATCCGGACGTCCACCTCCGGCTGCTGGCGCGGGAAGATCTGCACGATGATAAATTGACCGGGATGCAGCGGATCCGGCACCACCTTGATGGTCTCTCGGAAGGTGCCCCGGACCATTTTCATGATGGCGGTCTCGTCGCCGTTCAGGACCCCGACCATTCGTCCGTTCCTGATCACGGCGGCGCCCATGATGTCCACCTGCGGTCCGCCCCGCCGGGGAATGGTCCCGGCCTTGTAACTCCCCTGGGACTTGGGGGTAGGGTCAGGCGGACCCCCTTCATCCCGCCTTACTCCGACCAGGATAACGCCGGCCGCGGCCCCGGGCGACTTATTGTCGATATTAACGTTCAGAAATCCGTTCCGGGGAATGAACCCGGTGGTGTCCCAAGCCCCGGTATGCAACTCCCAATATTTTCCGGGGTTTGTTTCCAGCACTGGCTCGGCCGCCCGCAGCACTTCCTCGGCCCGGCCGTTGGCCACCAGCACCTGGGTGGTCGGCCGAAACTCCCGGAAACGAACCAGGGGCGCCAGGTGTCTGCTGAAATCGGTCTCGGCCAGTTCCCGGCCGAAGATCACCACCTTGGTGTGGGACAGGTCAATGCGGCGGTTCACCCAGGCATGCGTCAGTTCGGTCGCCGCCAGGAGGCTGGGCACGTCCATGGAGACCGTGAGCGCCGTCCGTTCCGTCCCGCCGGCACCCCCGCCCCCGGCCCCGGCGATGTTGGCGGCCACGGCGATCTGCAGAGTTACCGTGAGGAGGTTTTCCCGCCCCCGGTCCAGGCCGAGCGCGACCACCCAGGCCACTTCGTCCGGTTCCTGGTAGTCCCAACAGCCGGCCAGGAAAAGCGCGGTCAGCAGCAGAAAGCCCAGCTTCAGCAGACGCATCACCGCACCTCCCTCATCTCTTGCTCCCACCGGATTCTTGGAGCGTCAGGCATGGAATCTGCCTCTTGGGGTGCCTTCCTCCCTTGGCGCCACCGAATTATCGACCACCGGGCCGCTCATCGTCCTTCTTACGCACCCGCACCCAGCCCCGGCTAATGCGGGGCTGGCGGCGCCGGCGGAGCGGGTCGATGTAGTCCGGGCGCTGTTCCTGCTCCCAGGCCGGCCCCCGCCAGAGAAAGTCGGGTCCGCTCCGGGTGACCGGGGCGACCGGTGCCAGGTACGGCACCCCGAAGGAGGTCAGCCTCGCCAGCAGGGCCAGATGGACGAACAGCCCCACCAGGATCCCAAACAGGCCGAGCAGGCTGCCCAGGGCGATGTAAGCGAACCGCAACATCCGGATGGAAAGTGAAAACGGGTAGTTGGGAATGGCAAAGGAGCCCAGGGCGGTCAGGGCGACGATGACGATCAGAATCGGGCTGACGATTTTCGCCTCCACCGCCGCCTGGCCCAGGATCAGCGCCCCTACAATCCCCAGGGTGGTCCCCACCGTGCCTGGGATCCGAATGCCCGCCTCCCGGATCAGCTCGAAGGAAAACTCCATCAAAAGTACCTCGACCACCGTCGGGAAGGGTACCTGCTCCCGCGCGCCGGTAAAGGCCAGCAGGAGGTCGGTGGGGACGAACTCCTGGTGGTAGGTGATGATGGCCACGTAAACCCCGGGCAGCAGTAGCGCCATGCCCAGCCCGAGGTACCGGATGAACCGGGCGAAAGTGCCGAAAGGCCAGCGGACGTACGCGTCCTCGGCGGCGTGCAGCATGGAGAAAAAGGTGGTTGGCACCACCAGCGCCCAGGGGTTGCCGTCCAGCAGGATGGCCACCCGGCCTTCCGCCAGGCTGGCGGCTACCCGGTCGGGGCGCTCCGTGGCTTTGACCTGGGGCGCCAAGCCGGCCGGTGCATCCTCGATAAACTGTTCCAGCATTCCGCTCTCGCTGACGTAGTCCACCTGGATCGACCGCAGGCGCCGCTTGACCTCGGCCACCAGGTCAGGATTGGCGATGTCGTCCAGGTACAACACGGCACACTGGTGCGCCCCCATTCGTCCCACCTTAATGAACTCGGTCACCAGGCTGGAACGGCGCAGGATTTTGCGCACCAGGGTGATGTTGATCCGGATCTGTTCGGTAAAAGCATCCTGGGGGCCGCGGATGACCGCTTCCACCTGGGGCGTGCCCACCCCCCGGGAGGCCCAGCCCCTGGTTTCAATGACCAGCGCGGTGTCCAGCCCGTCCACGAAGAGGACGGAATTGCCGCTCAGGATATCCGAGATCACGTCTTTGAAAGTGCCCGCCGGGGTAACCTTGCTCCCGGGCAGCAGGGTCTCCCGGATCCGCCGCAGCAGTTCCTGGCGGGTAGAAGCGCCGTTCGCCCCTGGCGTGTTTTCCTCGCCCGCCAGGCGCTGGTCCAGGCGTAGACCAGCCAGCAGCATCAGGGGCTGCAGGATGGCCAAGTTCTGCACGTTCCGGTCGGTTGGTCCGTCCAACGAGACGAGCAACGCCCGGAGCGGCGGGTCGGTGGCGATGGAGAAGGGCCGCAGCACGACGTCCTTGTTTTCCGGCAGGCGGAAGATCTCCCGCAGGAGACGTTCGTTCTCGTCCAGACTGGTGGAAAGCGGCGGGTCCTGCTCCAGGAGTGCGTTTAACCGGTACGTCTCGCGGAACTTGTCCTGGTACCCGGAACCGGCCGGCACTCCCCCCGCCCGCCGGCGGTCCTCCCGGCCGGAATCAAACGCGGATACGGGTTCCTGGGGTTCCCGGAAGACGAGCAACCGGGACAGAGTCCGTAACAGCGACACCTCGTGCGGCCCCCTCCTGCTCTGAAAATGGTCGTTCATCGTCGTGTTTCCTTCGCGGCCGGAAACACTGCAACGAACGATTTTCGTCCTTCGTTGGTGCCGCGCATGCGCGGCATGGAGGTCTGCCCTAACGCTCTGAAAAGTAACATTCCCCGGGCCGCCCGGAGTATGTGCAGAGCCTGCCGAAATGCACCTTTTGGGTCAAACGCTCTGGCAGACCCAGGTGCCGGGATGGATTGCGGTCGTCCCCGTCTTTTACCTTTTCTTTTTCTTTTGCCGGCGCCGCCGCTGCACCAGGGTGGCCACCACCAGGACGGTCATGATCATTCCCAGGGGGACGAACGACCACTGGGCCAGAAACACAAATCCCCATTCGATGGTCGTGGAGAAGTTGGGCGGGTAAAAGGCCCCGGCCAGGATCAGCACCACCGTGGGCAGAATGAACGGCCGGTGGTAGGGCAGTTTGAGCGCCCGGGCGGCGACGGCGGTAGCAGAGTACAGGGCGGCCGAAAGCGCCACCAGGGCGGCAAAGATCCACAGGGGCAGGAACAGGGTCTCAATCCGCACGAAAAACCGCCCCAGGTTGATCGCCCGGGTCAGTTCGAACATAGGTAAGGTGAATTCCCGGACAACCGGGTAGGTGAAAACCAGCAGGGGAACCAGGATCAGCACCGTGACGACCACGGCCGCCGACACCAGGGAAACAACACCGATCTTCAACAACCGCCCCCGGGGCAGAAAAGGCGTCACCAGGGCCAGCACAAAAACCTCGCTGCCCACGCCCAGAGTGCAAAAGGCGGCCCACAACAGGTCGGGCACCCCGGGGCCCCAAAGCGGTAGAATCCCGTGTAGTCGCCACAGGTTCATGGTCATTAGCAGGAGGAGTAACAGTCCGAATCCCAGGAAGAAAAACAGGATCCGGGCCACCCGCGCCAGGGCTTCGAGACCCAGGTAAACCATGAGGGCCGCTCCGCCCATGAAGACCAGGATCTGGACACTGATGGGGGTCTCGGGGAAAAAGCCGATGAGCATGAACTCGCTGAACTGGCGCACGGTCAGGGAAGAGCCGAAGGTAAAGAACACAAAGTAGACCAGGGCGAAGATGCTGTTGACCACCGGTCCCACCACTTTTTCCCCGATCTCCACGATGGTCCGGCCCGGAAACTGGTTTAGGAGCCAGGCCAGGATCGCGAAGCCGATCAGGCCCACCGGCAGGTGCAGCAGGGGCAGCATCCAGGAGGCGGTCAGCCCGAGCGGAAACACCAGGGCCAGGTGGGAAATCAGGATCTTCACGCTGAGAAAAATAGTGGTGATCGCCACGGCCTCGTTGAAGCCCACCCGGGGTCCGCTAGCCATTATCGATCCCGTCCCGGTACAGTTTGCCCAAGCCACATTTCTCCTCCCAACCCCGATCCTGGATACCGGTAACATGCCCCGGGTTCAGGCCAACAATGCACCCGGTTGGGTCCGTATAGCCGGGCTGATTACAGCAATACTAGGTAGATACAAACAGTTTTAGCGAAAGGACGGAGGTTAATGCGAGATACGGTCGTCGTCGGCGCGGTGGCCGGCTTCATTGGGGGAGTAGTGATGCTGGCCATTAACCTGATTCTCTTCGTGGGCGGGGTAATCGCTCTTTCCCAGCTTCACCAGGGGGCCCGGGCGGTGCTGCCCCCGGGAGCCGCCCTGGGTACCGCCCCGGCGCTGGCCCTGGGGCTGGTGGTCACCCTGCTGCTGGCGATCATTTTGGGCGTGGTGGGCGTCTACCTCTTGCGGGCCACCGGCCGGGACTACGCCTGGTTCAAGGGGCTCCTCTTCGGCGGCGCCGTCTGGGTACTGGTGTACGGTTTACTGGGGCCGCTTTTGATTCCGATGCCGATCCTGCGGCCGGACCTGTTGACCAGCGCGAGTTTCCTGGTGAGCCACCTGGCCTACGGACTGGTTACCTTCCTGGTCGCCGCCCAGTACCGGCCGGTAACGCGGGAACCGGCGTGAGAACAAAAACCCGGCGGCGCGGCCTGGCCCGGACGGGACGTGCGCCGCAGACCCAGGAAACCGGCAACGGACGCCCGGAAAAACACCCCCTGGTCTGGCTGGAAACCAATACCTGTCACGGTGACATTCTTTCCCTATTGAACAGCTACCACCCGGATTTCGGCACGCTGACGCAGGAGTTGCTGGAAATTTATTTCACGAATACCCTGATGGCGGCCCATGGTTCCCAGGCCATCGAAGTCCTGGAGAAAATCAGGCTTGAGCGATCCGGGGAATACATCCTGGTCGTGGAGGGCACGGTACCCACCGCCGCCGGCGGCCGCTACGCCTTTATCGGCCTCCGGGATGGGAAACCCTGGACGGCGTTAGACGCGGTGGTGGAACTGGCCGCCGGGGCAAAGCACGTGGTGGCCGTCGGTTCCTGCGCCACCTGGGGTCTGCCTTACGGCGCCCATCCCAACCCCACCGGTAGTAAGCCGGTATCGGCGGTGGTAGACCGACCGGTGATCAACGTCCCCGGCTGCCCCGCGCATCCCGACTGGATCACCGGCACGCTGGCCCATCTGGTCTGGTACGGGGTGCCCGAGCTGGACGCCGAAAACCGCCCGGTGGTGTTCTACGGCGAGACCATCCACAACCTGTGCCAGCGGCGGCACTACTTCGAGAGCGGCCTCTTTGCCCGTAAGATCGGCGAACCTTGGTGCCTGTACAAAATCGGCTGCAAAGGACCAGTGACCTACGCCGACTGCCCCAGCCGGCAGTGGTGCGGAGAACACCTGAATTGGCCGGTGGGCGCCAACACCCCCTGTACCGGGTGCGCCAGTCCCGAATTCCTGGAGCGGACGGCCCCCTTTTTTGAACACCTCCCGGACGTGCACCTGCCCGGGGTACGGGTGACCGCCAACCGCGTCGGTCTGGCTGGCGGACTGATCACCGCCCTGGGGATCGGCCTGCACCTGGCCGGCAACTTGTTCACCGGCCGGCTGCAGAAGGAGTGGAAAAAGGGACTGGGTAAAACCGGGAAAACGTTTCGCCTAAAAAGAAAGTGAGGAGCGTAGATGGCAACGGGGAAAGAAGCCGGCATGAAAATCGTAATCAACCCCATCACCCGGGTCCTGGGGGCCAGCCAGGTCGAGGTGCAGGTCGCCGCCGGCCGAGTGGTCTACGCCCGTTGTGCCGCCACGGTGTTCCGGGGCTTTGAAATGATTCTGCGGGACCGGGATCCGCGGGACACGGCCTACATCACCCAGCGCATCTGCGGCATCTGCCCGACGGCGCACGCTATGGCCGCTTCCTTCGCGGTCGAAGAACTGGCCGGGATACGTCCCCCGCACAATGGTAACCTGCTGCGAAACCTGATTTTCGCGGGTGACCTGCTCCAGAACCATATCCGGCACTTTTACCTGTTTGCCGTCCCGGACTACGTCCGGGGGCCGGAAATCCGGCCGTTAATTCCCCCGTCGACCACCGATTATCGCCTGCCCCGGGCCGAGAACAAGCGCCTGATCGACAGTTATTTTCAAGCCCTCGACGTGAGCCGGAAGGCATACGAGATAAACGCCCTGTTGGGCGGTAAGGCCCCCCACCCGCACAGCATTATCCCCGGGGGGTCAAGCGTCCCGGTCACCGCCATCACCGTTTTGAACCTGATCTCGATCGTGAAAAAAATTCAAAAGTTTATTGAGGAGCGGATGCTGCCCGACGTGTACATCTTGGCTGAACACTATCCCGAGTACTTCAAGATCGGCGGGCGGGGAGCTGATTTTCTGAACTTCGGGCTGTTTCCCGTAGACCCGGAAGTTTCCAGCTACCATTTCCCCGGGGCGGCCGTGCTTAACGGGCGCATGGAAGCCGTTGACCTTGGGGAGATCACCGAACACCTGCGCTACACCCACTTCGAAGGCGAACCGGTCGAGCATCCGGCCCGGGGAAAAACCCGGCCCAATCCCGACAAACCGGGAGGCTATTCCTGGGCCAAGGCCCCCCGCTACCGCGGCCGGGCCCTGGAAGGCGGGCCGCTGGCCCAGCTCTGGATCCGGGGGGATTACCGGCGGGGCGTTTCGGTGATGGACCGGCTTATCGCCCGGGCTATTATTTCCCGCGAGGTAGCCGGACTAATGCGGAAATGGCTTACCGCGCTAAAGCCCGACCAGCCGGTCTTCAGCCACTTCCGGGTCCCGGACTCCGGGGTCGGCGTCGGGCTGACCGGGGCCATGCGCGGTGCCCTGGGACACTGGCTCGAAGTAGCCGGAGGCCGGATCAAAAACTACCAGATCATCACCCCCACCGCCTGGAACTTCTCCCCCCACGACGACCAGAGAGGGCTGGGTCCCGTGGAGGAAGCGCTGTTGGACACCCCGGTGGCCGACGCGAAGAAACCCGTGGAAATCAAACGCGTGCTCCATTCCTTTGATCCCTGCATGTCCTGTGTCGCCCACGTCATCGTCCTGGACCAGCCCGGGCCCAACCGGGTCATCGTTTTCTAAACGAGGGCCAAGGATCAGAACTCCAAAGGAGGTGGACTGAAGTGCGTAAACTGCGCCATCCCCTGCCCGTGCGGCTCTTTCACTGGCTGCTGACGCCCACCATGCTGATCGAGTTAGCCACGGGATTTTATCTCACCAATCCATCCCGGCGTCTGGGCCTGCCAAACGTGCGTTCGGCTCGAAAGATACATTTCGTCACCGGTTCCCTGCTTACGGCGCTCTTTGCCGCCTATCTTTACGGTCGAAATAAGACCGAAATCGTGCCCGAACGCCGGGACCTCGGCTCCCACCTGTGGAGTTTTTTGGCCTACGAGCTGTTCCTGACCCCCAAAAAACCCGAGTTTCCCAAGTACAACCCGGGTCAGAAGCTTCTTTTCACCCTCTGGCTGTTCCTGATTCCCTTTGTCCTGCTCCTGGGCTGGCTTTTGTACTTTCCCCAATTTTTCCAGAAGTGGATCCGCCTGTTCGGAGGCCTGAATAACGTGCGCCGGCTGGTTTACCTGGCTTCAGTCCTGATGACCGCCTCCATTGCCGGTCATGTTTATTTCGCGCTCACCAGCAGCGTGGCGCACCTCAGATCCATCTTCACCGGGAGGACTTGAGATATTGCTACAAAATTCGCTATGAGCGGGTAACCACTAACCCAAAAGACAACAAGGTAATCGCCCGGCAGGAACGGTTTCCGGTGGTAACGCATGCGGCCCGGGGATGCCGCGACCGGCCTCCGGCGTTATAATACGGAGGTAGGGGGAACAAACTTGGAAACCAAAGTAGAGATCGCGGTGCGGAAAATCAAAGGTCTCGGCTACGACGTTATTGTGCGGGACCCGGGGGCTTCGGTGGAGGATTACCTGACGGCACTCGACCGGGCGATCGCGGAGGCTGGCCTGTATCGGGCCCGCGCGCCCGGACGGACCGGCTGTCACGGTTGCGATCGCTGTTGCGCCGAACGACTACCCCTGACCTGGATCGACTACCTGAACCTCCGGGCTGCCGCGGCCCCGGACGCCGGCCTGGAGGCCTTTCTGTCCGTTTACGGACACGTGCTGGTGGACGGGCCGGCCGTGGATATCACGCTGGCTGCCGATCCCGCGGGGCGATGCTGCTTCCTGGACCCGGACCGCAAGATCTGCCGGGTGTACCCGGCCCGGCCGCTGACCTGCCGAACCTACGTCTGCTGCCCTTCGACCACCCGCGCCCGTCGCTTGCGGGCCGTCCTGGTCAACCGCGGCGAAGACGAACTGGTGCGGCAGTGGCTGCTGGCGGCCCACCGGCGGAGCAAGCCCCCCCTCATCCACGAAGGGTTCCGGCCCCGGCCCCGGCTGGCGGACTGGCCGCCCACCCCGTTCAGCGGCCATACCACCTACCGCGAGGTGCCCCTGCAGGCGGTTTGCCCCCCGAATCTCTGGCGCCGGTTGTCCAGCGGCAATTTCCTCAAGGCGTAGCCGCTTCCACGATTTCCACCCCGGCCTCGTCCAGCAGGTCCATGGAAAAATGGTCGGGATAGCCAAACGCGTAGATGATTCTTCGGACCCCCAATTGCACCAGCAGCTTGGCGCAGGTAAAACACGGGAAATGGGTAACGTACAAGGTGGTTCCTTTTCCGCTCAAGCCCGTAATGGCCAACTGCAGGATCACGTTCTGTTCGGCGTGCAGGGCGCGGCAGATTTCCTGGCGGTGTCCGCTCGGCACCCCGAGCTGCTCGCGCAAGCAGCCGCCCCGCTCATCGCAGTGCGGCAGCCCAGAAGGCGGCCCGTTGTAACCACTGGCAATGGCCCGGTGATCCCGGACCAACACCGCCCCCACCTGCCGGCGCAAGCAAGTCGAGCGGCGGGCCATCAGCTGCGCCTGTTCCATGAAAATCTCGTCCCAGGTTGGTCGCACGGTTATGCTTAACTCCCCATCTACTACTACTCTGACACCAACATAATAGCACAAAACGGGCCATAAAACGCCACGGCCAGCAGGAAATCGGGACGGCAGGGCGGAAGCAATTACGGTAACGACCCGCAATTAGCCGGCATCCGCAGCGAAGTCAAAGGTAAGGAGGCCTGACGGAAATGCTCTTGGACCTGGTGAAGCAAACCCGCAGTTACCGGCGCTTCGACCAGCGGTTCGAAATCAGCCGAGACACCCTGCGGGAACTGGTCAACCTGGCCCGGCTGGGCGCCTCGGCCGCCAATCTCCAGCCGCTGCGGTACCTGCTTTCCTACACCCCGGAAAGGAACGCGGCTATTTTCCCCCATCTGGCCTGGGCGGCTTACCTCAAGGACTGGCCCGGCCCGGCCGAGGGCGAAAGGCCCAGCGCCTACATCGTCATCCTGGGCGACACCGGCCTGACCAGGAACTTCTGGTGCGATCACGGCATCGCCGCCCAGAACGTCCTGCTCGGAGCGACGGAGCGGGGACTCGGCGGCTGCATCATCGGCGCTATAAACAAGGGCGGCCTCCGGGAGGCGCTGAACATCCCGCCGCGCTACGAGATTTTGCTGGTGATCGCCCTGGGCAAACCGGCCGAAAAGGTGGTCCTGGAAACGGTGGGTCCCGACGGGGACGTCAAGTACTGGCGCGACAGTGACGGGGTGCACCACGTTCCCAAGCGGTCCCTGGACGAGATCATCCTGGAATAAACCGGTACGCAGCCGGAGCAGCGGTGGGTGTAGGGCGGGTGAAAAAGATCCCGAGGCAGGCGGCGCAACAATCCGGGGTAAGCATAATAACACCCGCCAGTCGGTTAACTAGATTGACAAGCTAACGGATAAGATAATATGATATATTTTTAACAAGCAAAACGTATTCCGGGAGGGAAATCGAAAGATGTTTAACAAGGTCCTGGTGGCCACTGACGGTTCAGATAACGCCCTCGCAGCAACCAAGTACGCACTAAACCTGAAGCGGCATCGCCCGGAAGCCAAGATTATCCTTATAAACGTGTATAGAATTCCGAACTTGCGCGAATATGACGTGAACGTTAGCGTCGAGGGCGCCTTCCGTAAACGGGGCGAGGAAGTGGTAAACGAGGCGGCCGCACTATTCGAGAAAGAAAATTTTTCGGTTGAAAAGGTCTGCGTGCCCGGCGACCCCGCGGAAGTGATCTGCCGGTACGCCCGCGAGCAGGAATGTGACCATATCATCATCGGGGCGACTGGTCAAAACCGGCTTGGTGCTCTTCTGTTCGGAAGCGTGGCCCGCAAGGTAACCCTGATGGCCGACCGTCCGGTGATTCTTATCTGTAGTTCGTGCTAGTGAAACTAACCGAGCGACCGCACCCGTTTCAGCCCACACTGAGCTGGATGCGGTCCTCGTTTTGCCGATCCAGCACCAGCATCAGGGCCAGGTTCTCACGCAACTGCCGGGTAACGAGGAAGTTTTCCCGGACGAACTCTCTGGCCTTCTGCCCCATCTCCTGGAGCTTGTCGCGGTGCTGGAGCAGATAACGGGTGCGCAGGGCCGCGCCCTCCGGGGTGTTGACCAGGAAACCGGTATGGTGGTTAATCACCTGCAGCCGGATGCCTCCGGTGTCGCCCCCGATCACCGGTTTGCCCTTCCACATCCCCTCGGTGACCGTTAGGCCGAATCCTTCCTTAATGGACTTTTGGAGCACGATATCAGCAGCCCGCTGTAGCGCGTTGATGGTCCGGTGGGCGTCGGCGGGCAGCGCGAGGATGTGGATGTCCGGATCGTCCGCTCTCGCGGCCCGGACTTCCTCCAGCACGGTCTCCCCCTCCGGATCGTCCGTGGCGCCGCCCCCGGCAAGCACTAGCTGCAGCGTGGGCACGAACGTTTTCGCCAACCGGTAGGACTGAATTACCCCCAGTGGATCTTTAAAGCGGTCGAAACGGGACACCTGCAGCATGATCGGACGGTCGGTATCCAGGCCGAAACGGTCACACACCGCTTTGATCTCTGCGGCCGGGAGTTCAATGTTTTTCTCGCTCAAGGGGTCGATGCTAGGTGCGATCAGGTACTGCGGGTGCGGCAGGGACTGCGAGAAGGCCGCCAGCGAAAACACACTGGCGTCATAAGCCGAAACAAAGTTCCGCAGGCGCTTCCAAACCGGCCGGTAGGGATGACTGATGTCAATATGGCAACGCCAGACCCACTTTCCTTTCCGGTTCGGGCACAGCTTCAGAAGCGGTACCGGTTGCGGATCATGGATGAACACCACGTCGGCTTCCTCCAGAATAGGACGGAGCCTTTCCGCGTTCCGGGCGTTGGTCTCCTCGAAAACCCTGAACAATGCGTTGCTCACGTTCACCGGGCTGCCCTGCAACGCATTGTGGAAGCTTTTGGTGCACCTGTAAAAGTCCGCTTCGCCGGTGATCACCTCCCAGCGGGCGTCAATCCCTAACTCCCGCTTAAGGGGCACCAGCTTGGTGAGGATTTCCGCAACGCCCCCGCCAATCCGGGTTGAATTAACGTGCACCACCTGCATTCCTTTCAGCGGGGCCGACAACCGGCACAGGTGGTTCACCACGCCCTCGCCAGCCACTGCGGCGTAAGATTCTAACAGGGTGGTCATGTATATCCTCTCCCGAAATATTCGCTGAACAGTGAAGCCAGTTGCTGCCGCAGTTCGGTCAGCACGACAAAGTAAGGGTCCACCGACGCCAGTCGGTCACACAGGTCCGCGTACTCGGGGCTGAATCCCGCCAGCCAGGCGCGGAAATCGTCGCTACCGTCAGAAGTGCAGCGGCGAGCGTCGATGAAGTGGTAAAAGATGCTGCCCACCGGCATCCTGGGTACGATGGCGGCCAGTTCTTCCGGATCCCTGATCCGCCACGGGGTATCGAACAGGATGATCTGGGCACGGATGAACTGAAACTGTTGATCGGTCTTGGACCAAGGCACGAATTCGGTCTCGTCCAGCCGCTCCTCGATCACCTCGATCAGTTCCCGGCGCAACAACTCCAGGTCGCAGTAGTCCGTGGGGTTGATCACGCCGAGCCGCTCGGCCAGCCGCTTGTCGTGCAGCCCGTGGTTCGCCCAGGCTGCGAAGTCGTTGTTGTACTCCGGGTCATCGAAACGCGAGCGCAAAAGCCCCCCCCAGAAGTGGTAGTAAATGCTACCGGGATGAACGGTCTGTAAATTATCCCGGAGTTCCCGCAGGTTTTGCGCCCGCCTGCCGGTGGCAATGGCGATCAGGGTACAGTCTTTGATAACCAGGGGCTTTGGTCCCTTACGCTTAGAGAACATTTTCTCTCCCCATAAAACAAACCAGAATATTAGCGGTTTGCGTTTTAGTTTCGCCACAATTTGTCCCCGAGATACCAGGACCCGCCGCGAGTCCATCAACTCCCTAAACCTGGGTAGACCCCCCATGCCGCCCTTGGGCGGCACCACGAAGGACGAAAATTCAAGCGCTATTTTCAGGATATAGTCAATGGCGGCAAACTGTTCGCCAAAAACGTGGCGTTACAAATGGGCGCTTAAAAAATGGGAGAACAATGCGCTACTTCTTGAAATCTTACCCAAGGGGATCCGGCAAATCTTCCGAGGGGATGTGTTTTGCGAATGTCGTTTCTCAAATTTTTCTCAAATCGGGCCGGCGAAAACGAAACGGCAGGAGTTTCCAGCCCGGAAACCCTTGCCGTTGCTTGTTTTCCTGGAGGCGGCGGGCGGAATTGAACCGCCGAATAACGGTTTTGCAGACCGTCGCCTTAGCCACTTGGCTACGCCGCCCGGGTAGAGTTAATTATACCGCAACAGTCGGTAAGTTTCAAGTAGAATCCCCCGCCGGCAACAGGACAAGCCGCGACGGGCAAAAGAAAAGCCTGCCGGGCGGCAGGCGCGGGATAAGGAGGGTCCGAGTTATTTCGTAACGTAACCGGTGCCCTACTTTACCGGAACGTAATCGGCGGCTACGATTTCCTGGCCTTCTGGGCTCAAGACAAAGTCGATGTATTCCTTTACCAAGCCAGCCGGCTCATCCTTGGTCACGTAGAGAAACGGACGAGAAATCTTGTACTCGCCGCTTACAATATTAGCCGCGGTCGGCTCCACGCCGTCAACTGCCACCACTTTGACGGTTTCGTCCAGGTGCCCCACGGAAACATAACCGATCCCGCTCGGGTTGCGGGCCACGGCCGCCCTCACGCCGCCGGTAGACGGCTGGACGATCGCCCGTTTCGAAATCTTGGCCTCCTTGCCCATCACGATTTTCGCGAAGGCGCCACGGGTACCGGAGCCTTCTTCGCGGGTGATCACGGCGATCGCTTGGTCGCTGCCGCCGACCTCCTTCCAGTTGGTGATTTCACCGGCGTAGATCTTGCGCACCTGTTCCAGAGTCAGGTCGGTAATTTCGTTCTGCGGGTGCACCACGATCGCGATGCCGTCACTGGCGATCTGGATTCTTTTCACCTGCGCCGCCTCCTCATCCTTGAGTTCGCGGGAAGAAGCGCCGATGTCGGCGATCCCGTCAATGGCCGCCTTGATCCCTTGGCTGGAACCACCGCCCTGCACGTTGACGGTGACCTTGGGGTGTTGCGCCATGAACGCCTCGGCTAACAGCTCGGAGAGCGGCTGCACCGAAGTGGAACCGGCGATGGTAATATTACCCTGCAATTCACCGTTTTTCGCGCCGTCCCCGTCCCCGGCCGGGGGCCCGTCCGTCGCCTGGCCGCCGCAGCCGGTGACCGTCACCAGGGCAAACAGCGTGAGCACTACCAGCATCAATACTTTCGACCTAAACATCTCTTGACAAATACCTCCTTAATTGTAAACTTGCTTCCGCCAATTACCATACCTTCCGGGTGTTAAAAAAAGGTTATCGTTAGATTAAAGCTCCATTAAAAAACCGTGTCCCGTTGGGCGCGGTGCTGATCGCCGGTTACCCAACTTAACTTATATGACTTCCCGTCCGTAGCACTTCGGCCAGCACCGCGGGCAACCCCGACCGGACCAGTTCCACGGCGGCGGCCTCCACGTCGTAGTTTACCCGGACGATCTCCACCCGCAACTGGTCGCCGGTAAACTCCACCTGCACGTAGGCGGCCCGCGGGTCCCCATCCCGGGGCTGGCCAACGCTCCCGGCGTTGATCAAGTGCCGGCCCTCAATCTGCCGGTGGTAGGGCCGGTGGGTATGTCCCACGATCAGCACACCGGCCTCCGCTTGCTGCAAAACTTCCCGCAGCTGCTCCGCGGGCATAGCCTCGTAAAGATATTCGTCCAGCCGCCGCGGGCTGCCGTGGGTCAGGAGGATCTCAAAGCCCCCGGCCCGCAGCCGGAGCGTGGGCGGCAGTTGCTGCAGAAATGCCTGGTTGTCCAGGTCCAGGTGGGCACTGGTCCAGGCTAGGGAGGCGGTACCCACCGCCATACTCCGTTCGTCGGGGTAGTCGCATCCGCAAACCAGCCGGGCGTTGGCCACCGCGTCGTCGTAATTCCCCTGCACGCACCGGATTCCCAGTGCCCGGATCTGCTTCGTCACTTCGTTCGGATGCGGTCCGTACCCGACTAGGTCCCCGGCACAGACGATCTCGTCAGCGCCCCGTTTCTGGATGTCCGCCAGTACGGACTCCAGGGCGTAAAGGTTGGCGTGGAGGTCGGAAATCACCGCGATTTTCATTCTTCACCTACTCTAACTTTTGCCCTGTCGCTTGGCGATCATCACGTTCATCAGGTACATAGCCGCGGTATTCACCAGCAGGATCAGAATGATCAACACACAGGCGGTGGCGTACGCTTTTTCCATGGATATCCCCTCGGCCACCAGGATGTACAGGTGCAGGGGCAGGCTGCGCACCGGATCCATAATCGAGGTGGGCAACGCCAGCGAACTGCCGGCGGTGAACATAATCGCGGCCGTTTCCCCCGCCGCCTTGCCCAGGGCCAGAATGATCCCGGTAAAAATGCCGGGTGCGGCCGCGGGTAAAACAACCCTGGCCACGGTTTGCCACCTGGTGGCTCCCAGAGATAGACTGGCCTCCCGGTACTGCCGGGGCACACTTTTGATGGCCTCTTCGGTGGCCTTGATGGTGTACGGCAGGATCATAAAGGCCAAAGTCAGGCCACCGGAGAGAATGGACCACCGGAAGCCGCAGAAAATGACGAGAAAGGCGAACCCGAACAGACCGAAGATGATCGAGGGAACGCCGGCCAACGTGTCTACCCCAAACCGGATGATCCGGACGAAAGGGCCGGAACGGGTATATTCAGTTAGGTAAGTCGCCGCCAGGATGCCGGCCGGGGCAGCCACCGCCAGCGCCAGCCCCACCAAGCACGCGGTACCTACGATGGCCGGAAAGATCCCGCCGGCGCGCCCCATGTCTTTGGGATAAGATAGCAAAAACTCCAGATTCACGTGTCCAATGCCATAATAGAGGATGTGCGCGAAGATGCCAAAGAGGCTGCCAAACACCACCAACACCGAAAAGTAAATAAAAACCCTGGCCACCGTTTCCTCGATCCGCAAACCCAGGCGCGCACTCGTACGCATTTAAGTCTCCATCCTTTTCGGCAACATGTACAGCAGCGCGTTCAGAAACATGATTACCAGGAACAGAATGATCCCCGTGGCAAACAGCGCCCGGGTGTGATCACCATAAGCGTAGCCCATCTCCAGCGCGATGTTGGCGGTGAGCGTACGGAGCGGGTCTAGAATGGAAGTCGGAATGGCCGCCACGTTGCCGGCCACCATCAGGATGGCCATGGTCTCTCCAATCGCCCGCCCCAAACTCAGGACCACCGCGGCCAGAATACCCGAGCGAGCCGCCGGCAGCAGCACCTTCTTGATGGTCTGCCAGTGGGTCGCCCCGAGCGCCAACGAACCTTCCTTGTAGGCGCGAGGCACCGCCCGGATGGCATCTTCCGAAATGCCGATGAGCGTGGGCAGGATCATCAGGGCCAGGACCAGTGCCCCGGCCAGTAGACTGAAGCCCCAGCCGCCGAAATGATTCATGATGAAAGGTACCATCACGACCACGCCAAAGAATCCGTAAACCACCGAAGGAATACCTTCCAGAAGCAATACCGCCGATCGGACCAGGTTGGCGAACCAGACCGGGGCGTACTCGGCCAGGTAGATGGCGCAGGCCAGGCCTACGGGTACGCCCAAAAGCAATGCCCCCATCGTTACGTACAGGGAACCGACGATCATGGGGAAAATACCGAACTCCCCGTCTAGCGGCGCCCACGTTCCCCCAAACAAAAAAGAGAGCCCGTGGCCGGTGATGATTGGCAGACCCTCGACCGCCACAAAAGCCCCGATCAGAAACACAATCAGGATTGCGGTGGTCGTACTGAAGAACAGGCTCTTCTCGATTACCTTTTCACACCATCGCCGGTTAACCAATGTATTCGCCCCCAGGCTTGGTTCCCAGGACGATTCTATTAGCGCAACGTTAAGGGATAGTTAAGAATGATTTAAATCATGGTTAAGAAACACCAAAGAGGCTGTCTCAAGCCTCCTCAAATGGGGTACGTCCGCTAGTTGTTCTTGGGGCTGGGTTGCTCCGGGGTGGGCGCCCGTCCGAAAACGTGGTCTTATCAAGTAAACGCCTATGCCGGGCATACAAAACAAACCCCCGGGACCACCCCGGAGGGTTTATTTCCTGGAGCGGAAGACGGGATTCGAACCCGCGACCCTCGCCTTGGCAAGGCGATGCTCTACCGCTGAGCCACTTCCGCACTTCTAAACTTTCTGGTGCCAAGGGACGGAATCGAACCGCCGACACGGGGATTTTCAGTCCCCTGCTCTACCAACTGAGCTACCTTGGCAAAATTGAATGGCGGAGCTGACGGGATTTGAACCCGCGGTCTCCTGCGTGACAGGCAGGTATGTTCACCTGGCTACACCACAGCTCCACCGCGACTTCTATTGTACACAAACCGGTACCAAAAGTCAACGTGCCGCAAAGAAATTATGTTTATTAGCGGCCGCACTTGCCGTAAAAAGGCATCTTGTACTTGCGAATGGCAAAGGATATCTGGAGGGCGGCGGCAGCAATAAGCAGAATCAGGGTCACGGTCAGCGGGCGGCCCGCGGCGTTCTGGAGCAGCAGCGAAACGGTCAGCATGGCCAGGACGGGCATCAGGTACCAACCTTCCTGGAAGCGAAAACAATAGGCTTCTTTGCCGCCCAGCCCGCAGGAACCGACAAAAACAAAGCCCAGGCCAAGTGGCACCAGGTAATCGGGACCGTTTGTCGCTCCAACCGCCTGCAAAACACAGCCGGTCACCGCCGAAACCAGGATGATCAGTCGAATTTCCGCCATGTAAACCTGGAGAAGCCAGCCGGAGACGAGCACGCCGGCGCTGATCAGCAAGCAGCCGGCCAGCGACCAGGCGGAGTCCAGCCGGGCAGCGTCGGGAGAGAGGACGAGCGCCGAGAGCCCCAGGGCCTGCAGGGTGAAGCCACTGCGATAGATTAATTCTACGGGCTTGCTGTGGGGTTTGATCTGGGCCATTTTAACCTCCAGCCAGTTAGTTTAGATAGTTTATTCTTCACAGCCCGTTGTTTTCCTCCCCGGGCTATTCCACCAGGTGGCTGGCAAGCGGGAGCAGCAGTTTGCCCCGTGTGCCCGGAAGATACATTTCTTTCAACCCACCGGCGCAACAAACCTGTCGGACATGCAATTAAAATCGCCGGGAAACAGTCCCGGCGGGGCTTTTCGCTGGTGGACCCGAGGGGAATCGAACCCCTGACCTCTTGAATGCGAGTCAAGCGCTCTCCCATCTGAGCTACGGGCCCGGATTGGGGCGGAGGAAATCCGCCGCAACTGATTGTAACACATCTAGCTATCCAAGGCAAGGAATTTACCGGCGAAGCAGAGCTGGCGCATGCCCTGAGGTTGAACCCATCATCACCAGGAGATAAAACCGGGCATCATTTGTCAGTGGCCGAACATATGGTTACCGATGGTGACTAACGGCGTTCTGGTCCAGATCCAGCTGTTCGTCCGCTTGTTCGGGTTCCAGAAGTACAACGCGCCACCGGTTGGGTCGTGACCGTTAGCCGCCGCCCGGGCGGCCCGGATGGATTCCTCGGACGGCGTGCGGTTGATCAGCCCGTTCGCCACTACGCAAAAAGCGCGTGGCTGGAAAACGACTTCGTGAACAGAGTCCGGGAAATCCTCGTGCTTCACCCGGTTCATAATGACCGCTCCGACGGCTACCCGGCCCCTGTACGGTTCGGTGGCGGCCTCGCCCTCGATCACCCGGGCGATCAGGTACAACTCGTCCGGGCTTAATTGGGACGCCGGCTCAAAGTCTGGTTCGGTCACCGGGGATAATGCCCGCGGCGGTTCGCTGTCCGTCTTACCGCCCGTGGCGGCGGCCGCTCCGACCGCCACGGCCATCATAATCAACACCGTTAACGTCGCCAGGGCCAGCAACCTGTTTTGCCTGAACCGCTCAAAGAACCTTTGAAAAGGAACAGGTGCCACGTTTTCACTCCTTTCGTCGTTCAACGGGCACCGTGTATTATACAGATTGTTACATAAGAAGGTCAATGGGAGCAAGTGGTAGGATTCAGGCCCAAATTGTCTCCGGACGCGACAACCCCGAAGATTTCGGAAATGGTGGCCTGGATGGTTTTA
The DNA here is from genome assembly GCA_001899445.1 of Candidatus Desulfopertinax cowenii. Classification (GTDB taxonomy): domain Bacteria; phylum Bacillota; class Desulfotomaculia; order Desulfotomaculales; family Desulforudaceae; genus Desulfopertinax; species Desulfopertinax cowenii. The sequence goes on from MPOA01000006.1 coordinate 467,658, forward strand.
CAAGTCCGGGATTCGGTAACTTATTCCGTGGGTTAAGAAGTTTGAATCTCTTGGCTTTGGTTTTTTCGGTTTTTAATGGTCAGGTCTTCGGCGTAGTCACAGGATACCAAGTAAAGGTTTACCCAGAGAATGTGTTCGTTCGGCTTCCCGGCCAGTTCCCTGGATAGGTCCCGGAAGCGTTTTCCCACCCGGTCCTTAAAGGCCGAGAAATCCGAAAGCATGTCCATCACTTCCCGGTAGTTGTAAGAGATGCCTTCGCGCAAAATTTTGGCCACGGCGTTCACCTCCAAGCCATATTATAACAGCGAATACAAGTTTTGTTAATAGGCAAAACGTCAAAAATAATAGGCCAAAAAGGCCTATTATTGTAAGTGGGTGGTCCCGGAGTTTATTGGATTCTTCTTGGCGTTAGCTGCTTACCTGCGGCCTGGATACGGGGATTCAGACCTGCTCGCTGATGGTCGGGTTGAGATACTGCGGTTGAACGGCCCAGTAGCCGCTGAGGTTAATGGGGTTTTGCATCATGGCCGCGCTCTTGTACTGGGGCTGTACCGCCGTATACTGGCCGAAATTCTGGCCCATCAGCGGACTGGTGCTGAAAGCCTGCGCACCGAACTGCGGGTGCACGCCGAATTGGCCAAGGTTCTGGGACATGGCCGCGGTTTTGTATTCGGGCTGTACCGCACTGTACTGCCCCAAATTCTGCGCATAGGCGCCGGTGCCATAGGTGGGCGCGCTGTAGGCGCCGAAATGGGCGGTGCCCGTCTGCGCGGTGTAAGGCTGCGTGAACTGGTACTGGGTAGTATATGGGCTGGTAAACTGGGCACCGGCGGTGTACCCAGCTCCGATCTGCTGGGTTATCCCGGAAAGCTGGTTCAGGCTGTTACTCAGGCTGCTGCAGATTTGCTGAATCCGCTGTAACTGCTGGGTGGCGCTGCTTTCCAACTGGCGCAGTCTCTGCAGCTCCATGGCGTTGTTCTGTTCCTGCTGGGAAAGCTGGCTGGCCATCTGCATGATGTTGTTCAGGTCCTGCCTGAGGTGGTTAAGCTGCATTTGGAAATTCTGCATTTGTTGAACCATAGGTTCTCCTCCTTCTGTATAAAGTCAGTTTTTCTTATTGTGTACTTTATTACCAGTCTTATTAGTGGAATTTATTGGCCCGTTGGGGATAAGTGCAGATTTGGCCTGTAGGCGGCGGCGCACCAGCTTTTCCAACTCGATGGCCAGAAAGCCGGGCGTGGCCGCCGCCGCGATGTACGCCCACCATTCCACCGGAAACGGCGCAGTGCGAAACGGGCTCACCCCGAACAGGGGCTCAGCATATACGATTGCAAGCTGCAGCCCGAGCGTCGTTCCGGCCCCCAGGAGCAGCCACCGGTTGGAGAACGGGCTAAACGTAAAGGCCGAAGCAATTGTCCGGCGGGCCGTAAACAGGTAGGCCAGCTGGACGCAGATGATCGTCGTGAAGGCCACCGTCTGAGCCTCGACCAGCACCCGTTCCGTGACCGGGCCGGCGGTGTCGACATACAACAGGAACATGGTGAACACAGCGGCGGCCGATACCACAGACACGATCGTCACCTTCCAGATGAACATCGGGTTCACCAGCTTCTCCGCCGGGTTCCGTGGCTGCCGGTCAAGGAGGCCCGGTTCCCTTGGTTCCCGAGTCAGCGGGATGGCACAGCCTACACTGATGATCAGATTCACCCACAGGATCTGGACCGGTTCCACTGGCAGTCGCTCGGCAAACACCGACACCAGCGGTGCCAGCATTACCGCACCTAGCATCACCAGACCCTGTCCGCCGTTGGTGGGCAGCAAGAACAGGATTACCTTCCAAATATTGTTAAAAATATGCCGGCCTTCTTCGACCGCTTTGACGATGCTGGCGAAATTGTCGTCCGCCAGGATCATGTCCGCGGCCTCCTTGGTCACCTGGGTGCCGGTGATCCCCATGGCGATGCCGATGTCCGCGATAGACAGGGCGGGGGCGTCGTTGACGCCGTCACCGGTGACAGCCACTACGTGGCCGTGGCGCCGGAGCTGCCGGACAATCCGGTACTTGTGTTCGGGAGTGGTACGCGCATAGACCGAGACGGAATCCACTGCCGCGTACAGTTCGTCATCGGTCATAGCTTCCAGTTCACGCCCCGTGAGCACGCGCTCCTCACCTAAGCCAATGTGCGTCTGGTTGGCGATCGCCTTGGCCGTGCGGGCATGATCGCCGGTGATCATTACCACCCGGATACCGGCCCGGGCGCAGTGCCTGACTGCCTCAACGGCTTCTTCTCGGGGCGGGTCGAGCATACCCTGCAGGCCGAGAAAGGTCATGTCCGCCAGGTCGTTCCCGGTGAGCGCGGCTTGTTCCACGGGCACCTTTTTTTGGGCAAAGCCCAGTACCCGCATCGCCCCGGCGGCCATGTCGTCGGCCACCGCCATAATCTCCTCCCGGTCCAGGGCTGTTTGCTGTCCGCCCACCAGCTGGTCGGTACACATGCCCAATACCTTTTCCGGCGCGCCCTTCACGTAGATCAGGTTATGGTCCGACCCCCGGTGCAGGGTGGCCATGTACTGGACCTGGGAATCGAACGGAATCTCGTCCAGCCGCTCCTCGCCGCCGTCAAGGCCCGCCTTCCGGGCGGCGACCAGCAGGGCGCCCTCGGTGGGATCGCCATTGATCTCGTAGCGGCCGTCCTGGTTTCGGACCAGGCTGGCGTTGTTGCACAGCAAACCGGCCCGGAGCACCTGGTGCAAGTCCGGGCAGCCGTCCGCCACCGCTTCCAACACCCGGTCTTCCGCCTGGTCCACAAATTTGCCCCGGGGATCGTACCCGGCCCCCGTGACCTGGTAATGCCGGCCCCCACAGTACACCTGTCGCACGGTCATCTGGTTCTTGGTTAGGGTACCCGTCTTGTCCGAGCAGATCACCGTGGCGCAACCCAAGGTTTCCACCGCGGGCAACCGGCGGATCAGGGCGTTGCGCCGGGCCATGGTCGTAACGCCCAGGGAAAAGGCGCCGATCAGGGCCGCTGGGAGCCCTTCGGGCACCATAGCCACGATCATGCTCACCGAGGCCAGAAAGGTGAAGCCGGCTTCGTAGCCCAGGCTCCAACCAAGCACGAAGTTGACCGCGCTCAGGATCAGGATGCCGATCATGATCAGCTTGGTGAACTCGCCGATCTTGCGCAGAATGGGCGGGGCGCTTTTCGGCATTTCGGTGATGATCCTCGATATTTTCCCTATCTCCGTGCGCGGGCCGGTTTCGACCACGATGCCCCGGGCAACGCCGGTGGCAACGAAGGTGCCGCTGAAGGCCATGTTCTTTTGCTCGGCGGGCGTCAGCCCGGGGTCCGCCAACGGCTCGTACTGCTTGGACACCGGAACCGATTCCCCGGTGAGCACGGCCTCGTCCACCGCAAAGTTCTTACCCTGGTAAAGACGCAGGTCCGCAGGTACCCGGTCCCCGGCCTCCAGCAGCACCACGTCCCCCGGCACCAGGTTACGGGTGGCAACGGTCCGGCGTTCGCCCGCCCGTACCACGTCGCACTGCGGCACCAGCATGCGGCGCAGGGCGCCGATCGCGCCCTCCGCCTTGCCTTCCTGAACGAAGCCGATGATCGCGGTGGCCAGCACTACCGCCAGGATCACCCACGCGTCCAGCGTTTTCCCCAGCAGGAACGCGATCCCGGCCGCGATCATCAGCACGTAAAGCAGGGGATTGTGAAACTGCAGCAAAAACCGGACCAAGGGGCCGCGGGTTTTTAGCTTTAGTTCGTTTGGGCCGTAACGGGCCAGTAGCTCTCGGGCCCTTGCTTCAGTGAGCCCGTCGCCGGTCGTTCCCAGGATCGCCATTACCTCGCCGACCGACAGCTGGTACCATTTCCTGTCATCCATTGTCGATTTTCCTTCGCCTTAAGCTGGCGTATTTAATGACGCATTAATAGATCTAAAAAACGGTTTTAGCGAGCATTAGCCCGTATATAATATTACCTTAACGTCGAATCAATTTAATTATAGTAATTACCAATTTACAACAAAATACCGGCGAAAATGCCGGCGATAGGGGATAAATGACCGGGGCTCCAAAGGCATGGAGAGCGATCCGGAAGGTAAGCAGAGGGCTTGCGGCAGCGGTTAAGGCTGCCCCTCCTTATAAACCTGGGCCAGGTAGGCGCCCCCGGTCGGTTGCAACGTCAGGTTCTTGACCGCTGGGTGGAAGGCGGCCGTTTCCAGGCGGTGGTTCAGGAACACCCAGGGAGCGTCGGCGACGATCAACTCCTGGGCTTGACGGTACAGGCGTTCCCGCATGGCCTCGTCGGTCACCTGTTGGGCGCGGCCGAGCAGCATATCCACGTGCAGGTTGGAATAGCGGGCCGCGTTCAGTCCGGTTTCGATCTGGGCAGTAGCCAGAAGATTGAACAGGAAATTGTCCGGGTCCCCATTGTCCCCGACCCAGCCGTAGACGAAGGCGTGACCCTCCTGGCGGTGAATGGCCTTTTTGCAGGCTTCCCAGGGATAGGCTTCTATGCGCACCCGGATGCCGGCCTGGGCCAGCTGTTCCTGGAGCAGCCGGGCGAGTTTCTCGCCGCCCGCGGGGTTGTAGGGCCGGGTGTCCTTGTAGGTGATGATGATGATTTCCTCTTCGGCGTAGCCGGCTTCGTCCAGGAGCTTTCGGGCCTGCTCCAGGTCATAGGCGTCTCCGCCCAGTTCGGGGTGGTAGCCTAGGGTGCCAGGAGGCAGGGGGCCAGCAGCCGGCAGCGCCCGCTCGGGGAACAGGTAGTTTACAAGCGCCTGCTGGTCAATCGCTAGGCTTACCGCCCGGCGCATGGCGGGATTGTCAAAAGGTTTTTTGTTGGTATAAAATGCTAGATAACCAAGGTCTAGTCCAGGGGTCTGGGTGACCAGGAACCCGTCGTGCCCAGCGGGTAGTGTGGCCCCGCTGTTCTCCGCTACATCCACCCGGCCCTCTGCCAGGGCCTGCAGGCGTGCGCCCGCGTCCGGGATAACCAGGAACGTGATTTCCTTCAGCCGGGGTGGGCCGTTCCAGTATTCCGGGTTGGCCTTCAGGGTGAACCGGCCAGATTCGATAGCGGCGGGCACGAAGGGGCCGGTGCCGATGGGCAGACCCTGGTCCGGGGTCCCCTTGATGACGGCTGCGGGAAGCATGGCCAGATTCCTGATGAACGGCGCGTACGGGTACCGCAGGTGAAAAACCACGGTGCTGCGGTTCGGGGTCTCCACCCTGGTCACCGGCCCGTATATAAATGAAGCATAAGGACCGGCGGTCTCCGGGTCGAGCTGCCGTTTCACGCTGGCCTTTACCGCCGCGGCGTCCAGCGGGGTGCCGTCGGCGAAGGTGACGCCTTCCCGCAGGTAGAAGGTCCAAGTCCGGGCGTCGCCGGATACTTCCCAGTCCCGGGCCAGGCAGGGTTCGACACCGGTGCCTCCGGGTTCGAAACGTACCAGTCCCTCAAAAAGGTTGAGCAGGATGACGGCACCCCTTTCGTCGGTCACCGCCGTGGGGTCCAGGGTGTCCGGGTAATCGGCCAGGGCGTAGATAAGCCGATCACCATTATCGTCCTCCAACTGGGTGGCCAGGATGAACATAGCGATCAGGATCAGCCCCAACCCGATCAGGGTTATCAGGTACCGGCGCATGCCACATACCCCCGGAGAAGTTCGTGGTGGGATATATTTCGCCGGGTTTATAGGAAAATCCTTCCATAAATATATAATTTAAACCCTGGTCATTGCTAACACTTAGGAGGCTCAACGCTTTGGGAGCACGGTTTGGACCCGCCGGCAACGCGGAAAGTTTTTACACCGAAGGCCACAAGTCGTCGTTAGACGCCCCGGAGTGGCTGCACAGGTTGGGCTTGGGAGCCTACGAGTACCAGTGCGTACGCGGGGTGAACATCGGGGAGAAGACCGCCCGCCAGCTCGGTGAAAAGGCAGCCGGGCACGATATCGCCCTGAGTATCCATGCGCCCTATTACATAAACCTGACCAGCGAAGACCCCAACCAGGTCGCCAGGAGCAGGGTCCACCTAATGAAATCGCTCTGGGCGGCGCGCTGGATGGGCGCTACCCGGGTGGTGTTTCACCCTGGGAGCGTCCGGGGCGACCGGAAACAGGCCCTGGCCCGGGCCCGGGCCGCACTGGCGGAGACGCTGGCCGAAGCCGCGCGCGAAGGGCTGGATGACATCCTCCTGGCGCCCGAGACGCTGGGACGCTCCAGCTACCTGGGGCTGCTGGACGAGGTCCTGGAACTCTGCCGGTTGGGCCCGAACCTGATTCCGTGCGTGGACTTCGGACACATTCATGCCATCACTAACGGTTTGCTGGTGGACCGGGCGGCCTACGCGGCCGTGCTGGACCGGGTGGGCGAGGCGCTGGGGGACGAGGTGCTGCGCACCCTGCACATCCATTTCAGCCCGGTGGAATTCACCGCCAAGGGTGAGCGGCGGCACCGCACCCTAGCCGAGACCGGGTACGGTCCGGAGTTCGCGCCGCTGGCCGAGCTGATCGTGGAAAGGGGCCTCGCCCCCACGGTGATCTGCGAATCCAACGGCACCCAGGCGGAGGACGCGTGCGCCTATCGGGACATCTATTTGAAAGTTAAGAATTCCTAAGAAAAAATGGTTTTCTTTTCTGGTTGGATTCTGTATAATTGATTCCGTTGCCATCATCATCAACCGGGAGAGGAGATCCACATGCTGCCAACGCCGACCAGATACTTCGTCGTCGCCGCTGCTGCCGAGGGTGCCACCCGGCTGAACGCCTTCGACAACGCGCTCCTGTCCGCCCGGATTGGGAATGTGAATCTGGTGCGTCTTTCCAGTATTCTGCCGCCGGGTGCCGTGTACGATTCCGATCTGCAGCTGCCGCCGGGTGCGCTGGTGCCGACCGCCTACGGATCGATCATCAGCGAGGTGGAAGGGGAACTGATCGCCGCCGCGGTGGGGGTGATTATTTCCGACGACAGTGTCGGCGTAATCATGGAGTACGGTGGAAAGTGCAGCCGGGAGGAGGCCTACGAGGCCGTCAGCAAAATGCTGGATGAGGCCTTTGCCCGGCGAGGCCTAACCGCTAAGGAGAAGAAGATCGCGGCCGTGGAACACCGCGTAGAACGAGTCGGGTGCTGCCTGGCGGCCGTACCCTTGTGGTATTAAAATCTGGCGTCTAGGAGGGGACGAACTTGGAATTGTGGTTCACTGAGAAACAGAATGATGACTTTGGGGTCAGCTACCGCGTGCGCGAAACGCTCCACGTGGAGAAAACGCCGTTCCAGCACCTGGCCGTGCTGGATACCGTACCATTTGGGCGGACGCTGGTCCTAGACGGAATTGTCCAGACCTCGGTGGTGGACGAGTACATCTACCACGAGATGATCACCCACGTTCCGTTGAACACCCACCCGAACCCCAAACGGGTGCTGATCATCGGCGGTGGAGACGGGGGCACTCTGCGCGAGGTGACCAAGCACCCGAAGGTGGAAAAGGCCACCCTGGTGGAGATCGATGAGCGGGTGATCGCCGCCTCCCGCAAGTTTCTCCCGGAACTCGCCTGTGGGTTCGACGCGCCCAACGCCGAGGTAGTCATTGGGGACGGGATCAAGTACGTGGCCGAGAACAAGAACACCTTCGACCTGATCATCGCTGATTCTACCGACCCCGTCGGGCCGGCGGTGGGTCTCTTCAGTCTCGAGTTTTACCGGTCGGTCAGTAAGGCCCTGAAGGAGGACGGGATTTTCGTGGCCCAGACCGAATCACCTTACTTTATGGCCGACCTGATCGCCAGGATTTACAAGGACCTTTCCGGGATCTTTCCGGTAACCCGAACTTACTGGGCCTGTATCCCCACCTACCCGGGCAGTATGTGGAGCTTCACCATGGGCTCCAAGAAATACGACCCGCTGGCGATAGGGCCGGAGGACAACCCCGATTACCCGACCAGGTATTACACCCCCGCCATTCACCGCGCCTGTTTCGCCTTGCCGCGTTTCCTGGAGGACCGTTTCAAGTAGGAGGTACGCCAGGCATGCCAGATTATGTGGCCAAGGAACAGGACTTTATCGCCGCCCGCCCTGGTTACCACGAGGCGCGGGCGGTGATTTTCGGTGCCCCGCTGGACGCCACGGTTTGTTTCCGGCCCGGCACACGCGGGGGCCCGGCGGCCGTGCGCGCTATGTCCTACTGCCTGGAGGAGTTCAGCCTTGACCTGGAGCGCGATTTACGGTCCCTCGCCTTTCACGACCTGGGGAATGTTCTCCTGCCGCCGGGCGATATCCAGGCGGGTCTTTCCCGCATTGAAGCGGTGGCGGAGCGAATTTGCCGCGACGGCAAGGTCCCCTTTGTTTTGGGGGGCGAACACCTGGTCACCTGGCCGGTGATCCGGGCCGTGGCCGCCCGTTACCCGGGGCTGGCCGTGGTTCACCTGGACGCGCACGCCGACCTGCGGGCGGAGTACCTGGGACTGGCTCTTTCCCATGCCACCGTGATGCACCACGTGGGCGAGTTTCTGGGGCGGGCGAACCTGTTTCACTTCGGTATCCGTTCGGCCGACGGCGCAGAATTGGTCGCGGCGCGGGAAAGCGGAGCTTTTCACCCGCACCGGGTGCTGCCGGGACTGGTGGAGACCGTCCCCGCCCTGCGCAATCGGCCGGTTTACGTTTCCCTAGACATTGACGTGGTGGATCCAGCTTTTGCGCCTGGCGTGGGCACTCCCGAGCCAGCGGGGGTGACCCCGCAGGAAATCCTCGATGTGGTTCGTCTCCTAAACGACCTGCGCGTCGTCGGTTGGGACGTGGTGGAAGTGAACCCGGCCTGTGATCCGGCTGGTATCACCGCCCTGCTGGCGGCCAAAATAGTCCGGGAAGCCCTGCTCGGCCTCGTACAGAAGTAAGATCACGCTTCTTCCTGTACCACTTCCTTGATCCTCCTTATGTCTTTTTCCTCGGGAGCCGGAGTATAGCGGTCGGCGGTTTGGGACCTTAAAACCCGGTGGCGAATAGTGTTATACTAAACCAACGGGGATGAAAGGATTGGTGCGCTTGCACCTAAACCGGGAAACCGCCAACCATAGGAAAATAAACGCCGTCCGGCTATCGGTGGCTTCCAACATCCTGCTGATGTTCGGCAAGCTGCTGGCCGGTTTTTTCATGGGTTCGATCAGTGTGCTCTCGGACGGAATCCATTCCGGCATGGACCTCCTGGCCGCCCTGATTGCGTACACCGCCGTGCGCCAGTCCGCCAAGCCGGCGGACGAGCGGCACCGGTTCGGGCACGGGAAGTTCGAAAACCTGGCCGGGATCATCGAAGCCGGGCTGATCGTATTCGCCGCCGGGGCGATCATCTGGCATGCCGTGCCCCGGTTGTTCGCACCCACCCTGGTGGAGGCGCTCGGACTGGGTGCGGTGGTCCTGGTCACCGCCATCGTTGTCAACACCGGGGTTTCCCAACACCTCATGCGGGTAGCCCGGGAAACCGATTCACCCGCCCTGGAGGCCAGCGCCTGGCACCTGCGCACTGACGTTTACACCTCGGTGGGCGTCCTGGTGGGCCTGGGCCTGATCAAGTTGACCGGGCTCTTGATCCTCGACCCGCTGATTGCCATCTCGGTATCCCTGTTCATCCTGCAGGCGGCTTACCGGCTGCTCCGCGATTCCCTTCGGAGCATTCTGGACGTGCGCCTGCCCGAAGAGGATGAGCAGCGGATCCGCTCCGTTCTGGAGAAATACCAGGGCGAATACGTGGCGTTTCACGGTCTACGCACCCGCAAGGCCGGACCGGACCGGCACGTAGATCTGCACCTGGTGACGCCGGCCCGCGGTTCGGTGGCCGAAGCGCACGCCCTGTGCAACCGGATCGAGAAGGACATCGAGACCTTGTTCCCCAACAACGTGCACGTCCTGATCCATATCGAACCCTGCAATGACGCGTGCGGGAGTTGCCCCAAGCCAGCAAAATCCAACTGCCCGAACGCCTGCAATTCTTGTGAAGAGCGGTGATCAAGGATGCCTGTTTTTGATTCGCCCACGGAACTGGTCGGACGCACCCCCCTGGTACGCCTGACCCGGGTGGGGGCGGGGCTGCCGGCCGCCGTGGCCGCAAAACTGGAGTACCTTAATCCCGGAGGTAGTGTCAAGGACCGGGCGGCGCTGGCCATGCTGGAGGCGGCCGAGGCCGAGGGCCGCTTGGCCCCGGGATCGGTGATCATCGAACCGACCAGTGGGAACACCGGGATCAGCCTGGCCTGGATCTGTGCCCGGAAAGGCTACCGGCTGATCCTGACCATGCCAGAGACCATGAGTCTGGAACGCCGGAGGCTGCTCCGGGCCTTCGGTGCCGAGATCGTGCTGACCCCGGGCGCCGAGGGCATGACCGGGGCGGTACGCCGGGCGGACGAACTGGCCGCCCGTACGCCGGGGGCTTTCGTGCCCCGGCAGTTCGCCAATCCGGCCAACCCGGAGACCCACCGGCGGGGCACCGCCGTTGAAATCTGGGAAGATACGGCGGGCGCGGTGGACATCCTGGTAGCCGGCGTGGGCACCGGGGGAACGCTCACCGGCACTGCCGGGGAACTGAAACAACGCAAGTCGGCGGTGCGGGCCGTGGCCGTGGAACCCGCCGAGTCGCCCGTACTGGCCGGCGGGCCGCCGGGATCGCATCCCATCCAGGGAATCGGTGCCGGGTTCGTGCCGGAAATCCTGGATACCGCCGTGATTGACGAGGTCATCGGTGTCTCGGGAAGCGAGGCCATGCGAATGGTACGGCGCCTGGCCCGGGAAGAGGGGTTTCTGGTGGGGTTATCGGCAGGTGCGGCGGCTCACGCCGCCCTGCAAGTGGCCGCTCGGCCGGAGAACGACGGCCGCCTGGTGGTCGTGGTCTTTCCGGACAGCGGGGAACGTTACCTATCCACCGGGGTGTTCGACACGAAAAACCAGTGCCGGTAGCGCCGGTTGTACAATCAGCGGGAGGCGCGCTCCTCCTCCAGGCGCTGCCAGCGGAACAGGATGTCGTCCCTGATCAACACCCGGAGCCGCTCCCCCTGCTTTAGTTCCCCGGTCAGCAACCCGTTGTAGAGTTGCGCATTTTGAAAGGTGTTTACCGAACCGTCAGGGAACATCACGTCCACGTTCTGGCCCTTCCGAGTGGCCAGCAGGGTAACCTCCGCCGCGATCACCGGGGAAGAAAGTATCTTGAGGGTAACCAGGATGCCCGGCAGGATGACCAGCGCAAACAGGAAGACGACGATAAAATAAACCCTGGGGAGCTGGGGATTGAGTATCCCCGCCACTGTGATCACCAAGGCCAGGATTATCGGGATAAACAGGGTCATCGCCCAACTCACGCGCTGCATAAACCGGAATCTCATTCTAGCTCTTCCCCCCGTACACCGGCAACTAGAGATAAATCACAGTATCCGGGTCCACCTCGGGATTGGCCGCTACGTCCAGTGGAACCCGGTCCAGCCAGTCTTCGCCGTATTCCATCTCCACCTGACGTACCCGGGCCAGACCATGTTCCGTAATGGTGCGCCGGCCTCCCTCCACGGACTTCATGCTGGGCTTGGACCCGGTGAAATAACCGGCAGCGCCCTTGGGATGCTTGCCGTACTTACGGCAGAACCAGCTCAACTCCAGGGGGGTCACGGTGCCACCCGCCCGTACCACTTCGGCCAGGGGAGCCACCGCCCGAATGGTCTGTACCAGGATCTCTTTTCCGCCCTCGGCGGCGTACAGGTTGCGGAGTTGGATCTTGACCGCCTTCAGGTCCTGTTCAATGAGGGAAAGCTGGTCGGTCAGACTCTTCAGAGTTTCCCGCAAAACGCTTACCTTCACCGTTCCAAAATGCTCCTCTCCGTTACTACCTCATATTCTAGCATGTCAGGCACAGGCACGAAAATATCTAACGTGGCGGCCAAGCTCATCATAAATCCAGCGTGCTTGCCAGGCATAGGCCCGGAAATGTCTACTAAACAAAAGATTCAAGCGCCCTAAAAACCGAAAACCCCGCTTTTAGAGTTAAAGCGGGGTTTTCACTAGGCCCAAAGCCGCCTACATCATGTCCATACCGCCGCCCGGCATCGCGGATCCCTTTTTATCCTTTTCCGGCTTCTCGGCTACTACGGCCTCGGTGGTCAGGATCATGGCCGCGATGCTAGCCGCATTCTGCAGCGCGATCCGGGTCACCTTGGCCGGGTCCACGACACCCGCGGCGATCATGTCGGTGTACTGCCCGGTTAGAGCGTTGAAGCCCACGCCCTCTTCGCTGGCTTTGACCTTTTCGACCACGATCGAGCCCTCGACCCCGGCGTTGTACGCAATCTGCCGCAGGGGCGCTTCCAACGCCTGCTTGATAATCTCGATCCCGGTCTTTTCGTCAGGTAGATCGGGATTCAGTTCGTTCAGGGCCGAGATTACGTTCACGTAGATGGTGCCGCCACCGGGGACGATGCCCTCCTCGACTGCGGCCCGGGTCGCGTTCAGGGCGTCCTCGATGCGCAGCTTCTTCTCTTTCATCTCGGTTTCGGTCGCGGCGCCCACGTTGATCACCGCCACGCCGCCAGCCAGTTTCGCTAGCCGTTCCTGCAGTTTCTCCCGGTCGAAGTCGGAAGTGGTGTCCTCGATCTGCTTCTTGATCTGGGCCAGCCGCTTCTTGATGGCCTCCTCGTCACCCTGGCCGTCCACGATAATGGTCTCGTCCTTCTTGACCCGTACCTGGCGGGCCCGGCCGAGCATATCCAGGGTGGCTTTGTCGAGCTTCAATCCGACCTCCTCGCTGACCACCTGGCCGCCCGTGAGAATGGCGATGTCCTCGAGCATGGCCTTACGCCGCTCACCGAATCCCGGTGCCTTCACGGCCACCACGTTGAGGGTACCCCGGAGCTTGTTGACCACCAGGGTGGCCAAGGCCTCGCCTTCCACATCCTCGGCGATCACCAGGAGGGACTTGCCGGCCTGGAGCACTTTCTCTAGAAGAGGCAGGATATCGGCCACCGCCGAAACCTTCTTGTCGGTGATCAGGATGTACGGATCGGAAAGAGTAGCCTCCATCTTGTCGGCGTCAGTGATCATGTACGGAGAGATATAGCCCCGGTCAAAGTTCATGCCATCCACGACTTCCAGCGAGGTACCCGTGCCCTGGGACTCCTCGACGGTGATCACCCCGTCCTTGCCGACCTTCTCCATGGCGTCAGCGATCAGGCTGCCGATGGTGGCATCGTTGGCGGAAATAGAGGCGACCTGGGTGATCGCTTCCTTGCTCTCCACGGTCTTGGCCCGCTTCTGGATCTCATCCACGGCCCGCTCCACCGCCTTTTCGATCCCCCGTTTCAGGATAATCGGGTTGGCGCCGGCCGCCACATTCTTCAGGCCGGCCCGCACGATGGCCTGCGCCAGCACCGCGGCGGTGGTGGTCCCGTCACCGGCGACGTCGTTGGTCTTGGTCGCCACTTCCTTGACCAACTGGGCGCCCATGTTCTCGAACGGGTCTTCCAGTTCGATTTCCCGGGCGATAGTCACGCCGTCGTTCACGATCATGGGCGAGCCGAACTTTTTCTCCAGTACCACGTTGCGGCCCTTAGGCCCGAGCGTCACCCGGACCGCGTCGGCCAAAGCGTTCACGCCCCGTTCCATTGCTTTACGTGCGTCCTCGTAAAATAGGCTCTCTTTTGCCGCCATAATCTATTAACCCCCTTAATACCCTTGATTAATCAATCTGCCTTAAGCGGCCTATTCCAGCACACCGAGCACGTCGTTTTCCCGCAGAATCAGGTATTCCTCGCCGTCAATCTTGATTTCGTTGCCGGCGTACTTGGAGTACAGTACTTTGTCACCGACCTTAAGATCGATGGCCACCCGCTGCCCATTGTCCAGCAGGCGCCCGGGACCAACGGCCACTACCTCGCCCTTTTGCGGCTTTTCCTTGGCCGTGTCCGGCAGTACAATCCCTCCTTTGGTCTTCTCCTCCATTGGCAGAGGCTTGACAACTACCCTCTCGCCTAACGGCCTGATCATTGAAACCCCTCCTTAATTGAGTGATATTTGTATCCATTGTCCCGCTGTTAGCACTCACCTTAAATGAGTGCTAACATTCACACCGCTTATTATGATAAAAAGAGCCTGCAAATAAACGCAAATCCGCACAATTAAGGAAAATGAACCTCTCTGAACCAGCTGGGCCGGATCATATAAATTATCGCTTCAATTCTAGATTTTCCGTTGAATTTGGAAATGGGTTTTTCTAATTAAGTATTTTTTCCGTTCAAAGAAATTTTATACAACAAAAGTGGACCCGTGGAGGGGTCCACTTTTCGGATCGCGGCAACCTTTATTAATCCGAAAACCGCTCCAACGGAATTCAGCCCATTTTACCACCCCGCCTCCAACCTCCTTTCCAACCGGGAGCCCCGGTCGCCAAGCAGAGTATCCTCCGCTCGGTGACCACGAAGTGCACCGGTTGATCGTGCGGTTCCGGGTAAACGGTGCGGCACACCTGGAAGTCGTAGGCCAGGCCGATCAAGACGGCGTGGTGCCGTACCCGGGGGAGAAAACGGTCGTAGTAACCCCCGCCGAACCCGAGGCGGTAACCCTGGTAATCATAAGCCACTCCGGGGATCAAGATGCAGTCCAGCTCTCCGAGGGGAATCTCCTCGTAGTTCCGCGGTTCCGGGATACCATAGGCCCCCGGCGTCAACCCTTCCGGATAAATGCCGATCAGGGCCGGCGTCAACTCCCGCCGCTCCCGGTCGGTAACCGGCACCGCCACCCGCTTGCCGCCGGCCAGCGCCGCCCGGATCAGGGCGCCGGTCCGCACCTCGTTGCGCACGTCCACGTAAGCTAGGAGCGCCCGCGACTCCCGGAAGGCCGGAAGGTCCAGCACCCTGCGGGTGACCGCCGCGCTGGCGCGCGCCACCTCGGCGGGGCCCAGAGCGCTTCTGGTTTTCAGGATTTCCGTGCGCAGTTCCCGCTTTCGGTCCATCTTAGCTACAACCCAACCCCAGGCCGGCGGCGGCGTTGAGGGTGAGGGGCGAAAACTCCCCCCTCAGGTACCGGTAATAGCCCGCGCAGGCCACCATGGCGGCGTTGTCGGTGCAGTAGACGGGTGGCGGCACCGTCACCCCGAAACCGTCTGCAGCGGCGCGGCGTTTCAATTCCCGGGCCAGCGCCCGGTTGGCGGCCACCCCGCCCGCCAGCAGGATGCGCGCCGGCCGGTAGACGCGCGCCGCGGCCAGCACCTTGTCCACCAGCACATCCACCACCGCCTGCTGGAATCCGGCGGCCACGTCGGCGGAGCTCACCTCCCGGCCGGCCCACCGGGCCTTTTCCAAGTAATTAATCACGGCCGTCTTCAGACCGCTAAAGCTGAAGTCGTAAGTGTCTTCTTCCAGGTAGGCGCGGGGGAAGGACACGGCCTCCGGATCCCCGTCCCGGGCCAGCCGTTCCACCTGCGGCCCGCCCGGGTAATCCATTCCTAGCACCCGCGCCACCTTGTCGAAAGCCTCGCCGGCCGCGTCGTCGCGGGTGCGGCCCAAGAGGTGGTAGTCACCAAGCCGGGGAATATGGATCAGATCGGTATGGCCGCCCGAAACCACCAGGCAAAGCAGGGGAAAGGGCAGGTCGGGTTCGACCAGGAAGTTGGCGTAGATATGGGCTTCCAGGTGGTTGACGCCGATCAGGGGGAGGTCCAGGGCAAAAGCAACCGCCTTGGCCGCCATCAGCCCCACCAACAGCGAGCCGGCCAGGCCCGGTCCGTAAGTCACCGCGACGCCGTGCAGGTCGCGAAAGGTGATCCCCGCCTCCGCCAGCGCTTCCTGGATGACCGGATTAATCACCTCGAGGTGGCGCCGGGAGGCCACCTCGGGGACCACTCCGCCAAACTTTCGGTGCAGGTCGGCTTGCGAAGCAATGATATTGCTACGCACCACGGCGCCATCCTCGACCACGGCAACCGAGGTCTCGTCGCAGGAGGTTTCTACGCCCAACAAAATCACGCTCATGGGATTTATTTTAACAAAAAACTACTCCCATGGCTATTTCTCCTGTTTATCGGTGCCGGCCTCCGGCCCCTTGCGGCCGGTATCGTGATCGGCCAGGCGGGCGAACAGCGCGGCCAAGGTCCGCTTCTCGCTTTCGTTGCCCTGCTCCCATAATTCCTTCAGCAAGCGCTGTTCCCGGTTACCGGGATCGAAATGGTCAGCGATCACCCCGCCCACCCGGTAAGCCAGGCCCTCGATGTTCTTGTCCGAAACACCGAGGGTTTCGGCGGCGTGGATCGCTTTGCCGATCAGGCCTTTCCAGCGGTGCCATTCTATTTCGGTTTCCATTTTCACCGGGCATCACCTCCTCATGGTTTGTAATTTGCAACCGCCACCGCCTGATTATGCGACCGGAAACGGTCTTTAGAGAACAACTTAATTTTTTTAATTTTTAATATTTAGGAAGTTGCATTTTACTGTTGACTGGGGTATACTGATACTGCCTCTAAAGGTTTCAACTCGTGGATCACCGAGAAGGCTATCTCGTCTTGAGGGGAAGCTGAACTGGGTGGAGCCCATGGTGGACTTTGGAGAGACTCACAAATCAAGGGGAGATAGCTTTGGTGTTCCAGGACAAAACATTGCACTGCAGGGACTGCGGGGCCGACTTCGTATTTACCGCTGGTGAGCAGGAGTTTTACGCCGAAAAAGGCTTTGAAAACCTGCCGGCCAGGTGCCCCGAATGCCGGGCGGCCAAAAGGGCGAACCGCCGGGGTTTCGGCGGGCAGACCCGGCAAATGTACCCGGTGATCTGCGCCAGCTGCGGCGTGGAAACCGAGGTTCCGTTCGAACCCAGCGGCGTCAAGCCGGTCTACTGCCGGGACTGCTTCCAGGCCCAGCGCCAGTACCACACCCGGTAAACTGACGAGAATTGAGGATCATCGGCCGGCTCTGGAACCAGGGCTTTCGGGCAGAGTCCGGCCTGATCCGCAACTATCCGCCTGTAAACTCTTGTTATTGATAAGTTATCACTTCCGTAATTTCACGATTTTACGGCTTGCTAACCGCCTGCTAGCAGGCGGTTTTCGAATCCTTCGTTTACTGGGTTCCATTCTGGACTGTTCTGGATTTCCAAAGGTTGGTTATCCCCGCCCGGCCTTGGTATTACTGGTTTTTCGGGTGCTTATCCCCGTAAATTGTCCTTCCACATAATAATGGCGTCCTCGTTGTTGTCCTGGTAGTACTTGGGACGGACGCCGCGCTCCACGAATCCGAGGTCCTTGTAAAGGTGGCGGGCCGCGTGGTTAGAAGGCCGGACCTCAAGGGTCATCCGGCGCCCTCCTCTAAGCACCGCCCGGCGCATCAGCTCGAGCATCAGGCGCCGCCCGATGCCCCGGTCCCGGTAAGCCGGATGCACGGCAACATTGGTGATGTGGGCGTCGTCTAGCACCATCCACATCCCCCCGTAGCCCAACACCTTGGTGCCCACCACGGCCACCACGTACTCCGCCAGCTCATTGTAAAAAATCTCAAATTCAAAGGTCTGTCGGGGCCAGGGAGTGGGGAAAGAGCAAGCCTCGATCGCCATCACCTGGTCCAGGTGCTGCGGACCCATTTTTTCAAACCCGATTTCGGGAGATTCCAGGCTTCTCACCGCCAAGCCGCCTACCCCCTATTCTGCTGTCGCCAGACCAGCTCGGCCGCCGGGGGGCGGAGGTACTCTGGAGCCAGGGCAAAGGTATCGCCACCCCGGCCGCCTTGCAGGCGCTTCCGGCCCATCCCGGCGACCACCGCGCCCCGCGGGTAATTGAGTTCCGGAGGGCAAAGGCAGGCCCGCCCGCCCAGTCCCCGGCGGAGCAGCGCGTCGTAGATCTCAACCGCTTCCCCCACGAAGAACAGGAGTGGTCCGCCGCCGCTGCCGGCGACTTCGAGCAGCCGTTCGATCTCCAGGGATGCGGGCGGGAAAACCTCCTGCGGGTGACCACCGCCGCAATCGTACAGCGCGGCGTAAACCTCGCCCCGGCGGGCCGGCACCAGCACCCAGACCCGCCCGGCACCCCGCAACGGATAGGCCAGCGCTTCCAGCGCAGGTACGCCCACCACCGGAATATCCAGCACCTGGGCCAGGGTCTTGGCCACGGTCAGGCCGATACGCAGGCCGGTAAAAGAACCGGGACCGGACGTCACGGCAACACCCGCCAGGTCCTGCAACGGTAAACCGGCCTCGTTCAGCAGTTCTTCGATCAGCGGCAACAGCCGTACCGAGTGGATTTTCCGCCCCCGGACCGTCCGCTCGGCCAAAACGCCGTCCCGGCCCACCAGCCCGGCACTGCAAAGCGGCCCCGCGGTCTCGATCCCCAGGACGTTCATGGTTTCTTCAACTCCTCCACCAGCGCGCGATAGCGATCTCCCCGGGGTTTGAAGGCCAGCAGGCGCCCGTTCTCGCCATCGTATTCCAGGTAAATGTCCAGGCGCTCGTCCGGAAGGAACCTCTTTACCCGGTCGGCCCACTCGACGAAGACCACACCCGCGCCGTCAAAGTACTCCTCGTACCCCAGAAGAGCAAAGTCTTCGGTCCCTTCTAGGCGATAGGCGTCGAAATGGTAAAACGGCGGCCGCCCCTGGTACTCCTGGATCAGAATAAAGGTCGGGCTGGTCACCTTTTCGGTCACCCCGAGCCCCCGGGCTACCCCCTGGGCTAGGGCCGTCTTCCCGGTGCCAAGATCGCCGTAAGCGCAGAGGACATCGCCCGGGCCTACGAGCCGGCCCAGCCGTTCGCCAAGTTGCCTGGTTTGTTCCGCCGATTTCGTTTTGAACAACAGCATCGCTTCATTAACTTAAACTTACTATCGTTGAAGATATGCGAATCCTACACGCCGTTCACGCGAAAAGCGTCGTAACCCGCGGGCACCAACGGACGCCGGGTGCCGTCCGCGTGCTCGATCCACAGGCCCGCGCCGGGTTCAAGCGCCTCCCCGATCCAGGTCACGGTCTCACCGGCCGCCACCAGCCGTCCTTCCACCTCGCCCGCCGCGGCCGGGCGCACCGCATAGAGCAACTCATAGTCTTCCCCTCCGGAAAGCACCCACTCTAGGGGATCCTTTCCGGTCAATCGTCCCAGCGCTAAAACCTCGGCGCAGATGGGAAGTAGTTCCGCCCGCAGCCGGCAGCCCACACCGCTGGCCGCGCAAACGTGAGCCAGGCTGGCCGCCAGGCCGTCACTGACGTCCTCGGCAGCGGTGACCGCATCGGAGGCGGCCAGGATATGGCCGGCCGCCACCCGGGGTTTCGGGCGCCGGTGGGCCGCTTTCAGCCGGCGCTCCACTTCGGGGGGACAACCCAAGCCGGGGTTTTGAAACAGGAACAGCCCGGCGGCGCTGGCCCCCAGGTCCCCGGTGACGCAAAACAGGTCCCCCGGTGCGGCACCCCCCCGGTACAGTACCCGCCCACGCTCCGCCAGGCCCAGCAGGGCTACGGTGATTACGATGCCGTATGGATGGCGTACCGTGTCGCCCCCGACCAGGGATACGCCGTGGCCGCCCGCGGCTTCGTCAAGACCGGCGTACAACTCCTCAATGTCCGCCACTGCAATGCCCGCCGGGACCGCCAGGCTCACCACGGCGTGGGTAGGCCGCCCACCCATGGCCGCGATGTCGCTTAAGCTTACGGCTAGGGACTTGTAACCTAGGTCACGGAAGGAAATATAGGCGCGGGAGAAGTGCACCTCCTCTACCAGCGTATCGGTGGTGAAAAGCACCGCCTCCGGCCCCCCGAGGTCCAAAACCGCTGCGTCGTCCCCCGGGCCGCAGATCACCCCGGAACCACCCGGCAGGGCCCTGGTGAGCCGCGCCAGCAGGCCCGCTTCCCCAAGCTCCGCCAGGCGCATTTTCGGAACCTCCCTCCACCGCAGTCGGTCGGACACCCGCTTCTACTCCTTGAAAGACATTCTAGAAAAGGAGGCCAAAATCCTCTGGCGGTCTTCCTGAACCGGCGAAAACCCCCCGGTCTCCAGCATGCCCCGGACAAGGGACCCCCAACCGCAAAAAAGCGCGGCCCTGAAGGCAGACAGGCTGCCCCGCCCAGGCAAAAATAAAAAAACGACCCGCTGGGAAAGCCCAGCGGTATTGATCGCCTCTTGTTTGCAGGCGGCCTGACTGCACCGCTGCCAGGTGGCCCTTCGGAAGGGCGTCTCTATCGCGTCGACCAATCCCTTGTGATCATCATCCAGCTCATCCTCTAGTTTGGCCAAATCTTCCGGGAGTTCAAGCACCTCGGGCGGTAATAGCTGATCCAGGAATGATATTTGTCGGCTTTCTTCCTGCCGGAGGCGCAACATTATTCTTCACCCGCAGGAAGCCTGAGTTTACACGTCGAACCATGATCAGCATCGGGATTCCCTCCTGGCATTGTGTTTGCTTGGTTGCTTACATGATTCGCCATGGAGACCGGAATCCCTCAGCAGGAGCGGCGGTCTACCCCACCAAGGTACTCGCCCACCAGCTTCATGGCGCAGTACTCGCCGCACATGGTACAGCCCGCCACCTTTTGGCCCGGGTTCCGTTCTTCATAATAACGGCGCGCCTTTTCAGGATCGATCGCCAGTTCCAGTTGCCGTTCCCAGTCCAGGGACTTGCGGGCGCGCGACATTTCCGCATCCCAGTCCCGGGCGCCCGGCACGTTTTTCACCAGGTCGGCGGCGTGCCCGGCGACCCGGGTGGCCATGACCCCCTCGCGGACGTCCTCCACGGTAGGCAGCCCCAGGTGTTCCGCCGGGGTGACGTAACAGAGAAAGTCGGCCCCGGCCATGGCGGCCACTGCCCCGCCGATAGCGGCCGTAATATGGTCATAGCCGGGCGCCACGTCGGTCACCAGCGGCCCCAGGACGTAAAAGGGCGCGCCCCGGCAGACCCGCTTCTGCAACTGCACGTTCATGATCACCTGGTCCAGGGGCACGTGCCCGGGTCCCTCGACGAAAACCTGGACTCCCGTTTCCCGGCAGCGGTCCACTAGTTCACCCAAGATCAACAGTTCCTCCACCTGCGTCCGGTCGGTGGCGTCGGCCGTGCAGCCCGGCCGCATCCCGTCCCCGAGGCTTAAGGTCACGTCGTGCGCCAGGCAGATCTCCAGCAGCCGGTCAAAGTGTTCGTAAAAAGGATTCTCCTGCCCGTTATGCAACATCCAACCGGTGAGGAAGGAACCGCCCCGGCTGATGATGTCCGTGACGCGGCCCTGTTTCCGGAGCCGGGCCAGACTGGCCAGAGTCACCCCGGCGTGGATGGTGAAAAAGTCCACCCCGTCCCGGGCCTGGCGCTCAACCACCGCAAACATTTCGTCCACGGTCATCTTGACGATGGTTCCGTGCCGTTCCCGGGCTTCAACGGCCGCCTGGTAAATGGGCACCGTGCCCACCGGCACCGGGCACCCGGCCAGGACTTCTCGTCGGTACCGGTCCAGATCGCCGCCCGTGCTCAGGTCCATCACCGCATCGGCGCCGGCGTCCAAGGCCGCCCGGAGCTTCGCCAAATGATCATCCAGCGCGGTCTGGTGCGGGGAGGTGCCGATATTGGCGTTCACCTTGGTCCGCAGGCCCGCCCCGATCCCAACGGCCTTTCGGTTTTCCCGCCGCCGCAAGTTCACCGGGATGACGATGCTGCCCGCCGCCACCCCCTGCAGAATCTGTTCCACGGGGCGGCCCTCTTCCCGGGCCACCTGCTCCATTTCAGGCGTTACTGTGCCCTGCCAGGCCGCTAACAGTTGGTTCATTAATTATCCCCCCAAAATTCGTTGATTGCTTCCCGAAGCACGGCGGCCGCCCGCGTCACGTCAGGCGCGCTGGCCACCGCCCGCACCACCGCCACCCGGCGGGCCCCCGCCCGGAGCACCTCCCGGATGTTGGACGGGTTAATACCGCCGATGGCCACGAACGGAACTCCAACCCCGCCGGCCGCCTGCGCTACCAGGGAGAGCCCCATGGCCTCGGCCTCCGGCTTGGTGGTCGTCGGAAACACCGGGCCGACGCCGAGGTAGTCGGCACCCCGTTCCCAGGCTTCTTGGGCCTGGGCCAGGCTATGGGTTGACACCCCGATCAGTTTCGACGGTCCTAACAGGCGCCGGGCGGCCTCCACCGGCAGGTCGTCCTGGCCCAGGTGCACCCCGTCGGCATCCACCGCGGCGGCCACGTCGGCCCGGTCGTTGACCAGAAAAAGCACCCCGGCCTCCCGGGTGACCTCCCGGAGTTCGGCGGCCAGCGCTACCAGTTCGCGGGCTTCCAGGTTTTTCTCGCGCAGCTGGAAGGCCCCGATCCCCCCACGCACGGCCGCCCGCACCACCTCGACCAGGGAACGTCCCCCGGTGTCCTGGTGCCCGGCCACCAGGTAGAGCCGCACCGCCTTGAAAGCGGCCGCCCGGCGGTGCGGGGCGACCCGCACCGCATACTCTCGTTCCGCGGCGTAGATCTCGAAGCGCAGTTCCTTGAACCGCTGGGCCAAGCCGGGGTCCAGTTTGCGACCCAACTCCTCCAATACCCGGACCGCTTCCTGCGCTCGCTTCCACCCCGCCCCCGCCAAGTCGAACACGTCGCCGCGGGCGCAGGGCTCGGGGGCCAGGGCACCCACGTCTCCCGGAACGTCGCGGGCCACCAAAAGCCCAATCCGGCCACCGGGGAAATCTTCCTCCAGGGCCGAGAGCTGGTGCCGCAACGCCTTCAGTTTTGCCGTGCAGGCGGCGTCCCCCAGGATAAAACGCTGGACTTCCTCCACCACCCGGAGGCCCTCCCGGGCGCGGTTGAAGTTGACGTCGGCGATTCGTTGCAATTCCCGCACGCACTTTCCCCCCAAACAGAAAAGACCCCGCGAAGGGGCTCAAACGGGTAGAAGTTCCGCCCAAACCCATTCCCTCCGCTGGTATTACCCAGATCAGGTTCCAAGGGTAAAGCGTGACGCTTTTCTCAGCCCGTTTCCGGGCACCCCTATGGGTAATAAAACCTGTTCATCCAAAGATAATTTAAATTTTTCTAACCATCCGGGTCGTTTCGAACTGGTTACGGTCTATGATATCGTATTTACATTTAAAAGTCACCAGGTCCGTAAACCTGGCGGCCCCGGATGAAGACCCGCTCCACCCGGGTACGCACGTCGAAAAAGTCCCCGTCTAAAATGATCACATCGGCCTCCTTGCCCGGCTCCAGGGTGCCCAATCGATCCTCGAGCTCCAGCACGGCGGCGGCGTCCGCAGTCACCGCCCGCAAGGCGCGCTCTTCGCTCAACCCCCCGCGCATCGTCAGCGCCGCCGAAAGACCCAGGAACTGAATTGGAACCACTGGGTGATCGGTCATCACCGCGAATTGCACCCCGGCCGCCGCCAGCCGGGCCGCCGTTTCCAGCGACCTGTAGCGCAACTCCACCTTCGCCCGGTTGATAAGGAGCGGCCCCAGGACCACGGGAACGTTTTCCCGGGCCAGGACGTCGGCCACCCGGTCAGCCTCGGTGGCGTGCTCAATCACCAGCCGGACGTCGAACTCCCGGGCGATCCGCAACGCGGTAAGGATGTCGTCGGCGCGGTGGGCATGGACCCGCAAGGGAACCTCTCGCCGCAGCACCCGGGCCAGCGCCTCCAGTTTCAGGTCCCGGTCCGGCGGGTCGCCCTCGCCCGCCGCCGCTCGTTCCAGTTTCCGGAGGTACTCGGCGCCCTGCACCAGGGCGGTACGCAAAAGGCCCGCGCTGGCCATCCTGGTCACCGGCGCCTTGCGCTCCTTGCCGTAGGCCCGCTTGGGGTTCTCCCCGAGCGCCGCCTTCAGGCCAGCCGGGAAACGGACCACCATCTCATCCACCGTCTTCCCGGCCGTTTTCAACACCACCATTTCCCCGCCAATGACGTTGGCACTGCCCGGGGTGGTGCAGACAGTGGTGACACCGCCGGAAAGGGCGTCTGCAAATCCCAGATCATCCGGGTAAACGGCGTCGATCGCTCTCAGGTGTGGCGTGACCGGGTCCGAATACTCGTTCGCGTCGTTGCCTTCCTCCCGGAAGATTTCCTCTATGATCCCAACGTGGCAGTGGGGGTCGATCAGTCCGGGCAGCACCAGCTTCCCCGTAGCATCGATCTCCTCGGCCCCGGCGGGAACCCGGACTTCTTCCCCCACTTCCCCGATCAGCCCGTCCGTAATGAGCACGGTTCCTTTGGGTAACTCCGTCCCGGCCATGGTCAGCACCCGGCCGTTCCTGATGGCCAGCATGGCTGATTCCTCCCGTCAGACCTATACGGTGTTTTCTCCCAATTACCCAATTATTCTACCCCGGCGCGGGCATCTCCTGTCGTGTTCCGACCCGCATCCGGTGCCGGCGGGCGGCTTCTACCAACGCGGCGAACAATTCGAGGAAAACCGGGTAGCGCTCCCACATGCTCTCGGGGTGAAACTGGACGCCGAGCACAAAAGACGTCCCCATACCCTCCAGAGCTTCCACGATCCCGTCTTCCGCCAGGGCCGCGACGCGCAGGCCGGACGCCAGGCGCCGCACGGACTGGTGGTGGAAACTGTTCACTCTCAAGACCCGGTCCCCGACAATCCGCGCCAGCAGGGTATCGGAACATACGTGCAGTCCATGGGTCGGGTACCAGCGGGGTGCGTCCTGGAAGTGTTTGATCCGGGCCCCCGCCAGGAAGATGTCCTGGTAGATGTCTCCCCCGGCGGCCACGTTCAGCACCTGCATCCCCCGGCAGATCCCAAAGACGGGCCGGCCGGCGGCCAGCACCTTCCTGACCAGGGCAATTTCGAACCGGTCCCGATCGGGACTAATCACACCCGTAGCCGGCAGTGGTTCTTCGCCGAAGTGTACCGGATCGATATCCCCGCCTCCAGCCAGGAGCAGCCCGTCCACCAGCCCGACCAAACGCGCGACGGCGGTCCCCGGCGGAAGCGGTGGCAGCAATACCGGAACCCCTCCGACCCGTTCGACCGCGCGAAAGTAGCTGTCGGGCAGCCACGTCCGGCCTTCACCGTGCTCGTGGAGACAGGTGATGCCGATTAAGGCCACGGCGTTTCATCCTCCTGGGGCTTACCTTTTCTTCATTTATGCCAGAACCGCCGGGGTCAGAATCACCGAACGCAGCAAACACCGCCGCGGAACGCATACCTTCCCCTGCTTCTTGCCTTGAAAATAGACACGAAGGATCGGCATGGGCGGCTGACTTCCAACTTCCGAGTCCTGACTCCTGAATCCTGTATTCTAGAACTTGGTGAGGTATTCGTCTAGCTCCCAGGCATGCACCTGGGCCCGGTACCGCTCCCATTCGATCCCTTTGGCTTCCAGGTAGCGGTGATAAACGTGTTCGCCGAGCGCCTGGCGCATCAGCGCGCTTTCCTTAAGTTCTAGAAGGGCTTCCCGCAGGTTTTCGGGCAGCAATTCGATATGCAAATCCAGCCGCTCCGCCTCGCTCATGGTGTAGATGTTCCGGTCGCAGGGCGGGGGTGGCGCAATGCTGTTTTTGATGCCGTCCAACCCGGCCTGGAGGCAGACGGCCAGCGCCAGGTAAGGGTTGCAGGAGGGGTCCGGGCTTCTGAGTTCGATCCGGGTGGACATGCCCCGTTTCGCGGGAATGCGGATTAGGGGACTACGGTTGCGGCTCGACCAGGCGATGTAAGCCGGGGCCTCGTAACCGGCGACCAGGCGCTTGTACGAATTGACGGTCGGGTTCAGAATCGCGGCCATAGCCCGCGCGTGCCGGATCAGACCCCCGATGTAGTGCAAGCACTCGGCACTCAACTGGTTTTCGGCGGCCGGATCGAAAAAAGCGTTTTGCCCGTCACGCATCAGGGACTGGTTCAGGTGCATACCGGAGCCGGCCACCCCGAAGAGGGGCTTGGGCATAAAGGTGGCGTGCAGTCCGTGCCGCTGGGCGACCGTGCGTACCACCGACTTGAAGGTGACGATCTTGTCGGCCACGTCGAGGGCGTCGTCGTACTTGAAGTCGATTTCGTGCTGCCCAGGCGCGACTTCGTGGTGCGAAGCCTCGATTTCAAAGCCGAGCTGCTCCAGGGTGAGGATCATATCCCGTCGGGCCTGCTCGCCCAGGTCTACCGGGGCCAGGTCGAAATAGCCGGCTCGGTCGTGAGTGTGCGTGGTCGGCCGGCCGTCCTCGTCCACGTGAAACAAGAAAAACTCAGCTTCGGGCCCCACGTACATGGTGTAACCCAACTCCGCTGCTTCCCGGATGGCTCGGCGCAGAACGTACCGCGGGTCGCCCTCGAACGGGGTGCCGTCCGGGTTGTAGATGTCGCAGATCAGGCGGGCAACCGCCCCGTCCTGTCTCTCCCACGGGAAAATCACGAAGGTGTTCGGGTCCGGGTAAAGATACATGTCGGATTCCTCAATGCGCACGAATCCTTCGATCGAAGAACCGTCGAACATCAACTCGTTTTTCAGGGCCTTGTCCAGTTGTTCCACAGTGATGGCCACGTTTTTCAGCACCCCGAAAATGTCGGTGAACTGCAGGCGGATGAACTTTACCTTGTGTTCCCTGGCCAGCCGGCGCACATCGTCGGTCGAGTAGTTATTCAACTGGTAATCCTCTCCCCTCACCAAGGTAAACGGTGATCACGTAGGTAATATATCACACATCACGCAGCAAACAAAGGGTTCGGGGGGAAACAGTCCGTGTTAACACTTAGTTAGGTGATCTCCCAGCCGATTTGGTTTTGTACTAGACCTGTATTAAACCATGGATCACCTCGGGGAACGAATTTCCCTGGCGATGTGCTCGACCCAGTATCTTCCGGCGTGCAGCGCCCCGGACTTGACCACGACGGCATCCTGACTTTTCGGTCCAAACCGGGTCACACCAGGCTTACCGTTCAAGCCCCCCCTGGAGAACAGGGCTTTTTACTGAAACCCCGAAACAAAGAAGCTTTGCCCGCGTTCGAGCAAAGCAACCGGTCGTTTTCCCCGCCCCGCGGAAGAACCGGGGGCAAAAAACAACCGCGGTGCACCGCGGTTGTTGAGTGTATGGGGGCCTGGTGCTCGAAGGTCAAGGCGTATAAAGACGCCCGTAGGGGCGGTGCGATACGGGAAGCAGCTTGCAGAACTCGGCGGCCCGGACCCGGGCGGAATCCAACCCGTAGTGGCAGCAGAATTCCTTCAACAGGGGCTCCAGAAAAGCCCAGTCGGAATCGTCCAGGTCAAAAAGTTTCACTTCTCTTCCGAGGGTGTATTCTTCCGGCCGACTCCGGAGGTAGATGACACCGCCGTGCATGCCGGTGCCCAGGTAGTCTCCGGCCAGCGGAGCGCCATCCGGCCGCCCCAATCCCAGGAGCACCAGCCGCCCTCCGGCCATGTACTCGCCGAAGAAGGCCCCGGCCACGCCCCCGACCACAAGCACGGGCACCAAGTCCCGGTATTCCTTCATGTGGATCCCGACCCGGTAGCCCACGTCCCCTCGGACGAACAGTTTACCCCCACGCATTCCGTACCCCAGAACGTCCCCGGCGCCGCCGTGCACCACTACCGTTCCCGCGTTCATGGTATTGCCCACGCCGTCCTGGGCGTTGCCCCATACCGTGATCTCTGGGCCGTTCATGAAAGCGGCCAGGTCGTTTCCGGGCACCCCCCTGATGGTGATCCGGACCTCGCTGGCTTCCAAACCGGTGCCGATGTACCGCTGGCCGTTGACGTTGTCGAGCACGAAGTTTGTCTCCCCGGCTCGGACGGCATCCCGGATTCGCTGATTCAGTTCCCGGTAAGGCATTCCCTGCGCGTCGATCCGCAACATCTTCGTCCCCTCCTATTACATCCAACCACCGCCGACCGTCAAGCGCCGACCCCAGCGTTTTTGATCCCCAGCACGCGCCGGTCGGCTTCCGAAAGGCCGATACCTCGCAGCCGCAAGCGGCTGCCCCGCAGGCTTTCTATCGCGTTCAGCCCCAGGGCACCGAGGATTTCCTTCAGTTCCAGCGACCAGCCCCGGATCAGGTTCGCCAACCTCTCGGCCGCCCGGTCCGGGTCGAGCCTGGCGGTCAGTTCGGGCTTCTGGGTAGCGATGCCCCAGTTGCAGTTGCCGGTGTAGCACTTCTGGCACAGGCGGCAGCCCATGGCAACAAGCGCCGCCGTGCCGATGGCCACTACGTCGGCGCCCAGGGCGATGGCCTTAGCCACGTCCCCGCTGTGGCGGATTCCCCCGGAAACCACCAGGGAAACCCGGTTGCGGATCCCCTCCTGACGCAGCCGGTCGTCCACCGCGGCCAGGGCCATCTCGATCGGGATGCCCACGTGATCCCGGATGATCAGGGGCGTGGCCCCCGTGCCGCCCCGAAACCCGTCGATGGTGATGATGTCCGCGCCCGCCCGGGCGATGCCCGAGGCGATGGCCGCCACGTTGTGCACGGCGGCGATCTTCACCGCCACCGGCTTGGTGTACTCGGTGGCCTCTTTGAGGGCGTAAATTAACTGGGCCAGGTCCTCGATGGAGTAAATGTCGTGGTGCGGCGCCGGGGAAAGCGCGTCGCTACCCACCGGGATCATCCGGGTCCGGGACACCTCCTCGTCCACTTTTTCCCCGGGGAGGTGCCCGCCGATGCCCGGCTTGGCGCCCTGCCCGATCTTAATCTCCACCGCTGCCCCGCGCCGCAGGTAATCGTGATCGACCCCGAAGCGCCCCGAGGCCACCTGGACCATTATCCGGTCGGCGTAGGGATAAAGGTCCGCATGCAGCCCGCCCTCCCCGGTGTTCATCAGGATGCCGCAGGCCTTGGCAGCCATCGCCAGCGCTTTGTGGACGTTCAGGCTGACCGCCCCGTAGGACATGCCGGCAAACATGAGCGGCGTATCCAGCTGAACCGCAGGGGCTAGTTTGGTTTTCAGGATCGGGCCGCTGGGACCAGACTCGAATTCTAGGGCATCCGGCCGGGAGCCCAGGTAGGTTCTGAGTTCCATTGGCTCCCGCAGGGGGTCAATGGACGGGTTGGTCACCTGGCAGGCGTCCAGCACCATGTGATCAAAATAGCTGAAGTAGGCTTTGTCGTTCCCTGCCCCGGTCAAAAGCTTGCCCCCGGTCTCGGCCTGCAACCAGATGTTCTTCAGGTGGTGCGGCTGCCAGTGGTAGTTCCCCCGGTAGGCCAGGGGGTTCGGCTGGATGCTAATCGCGCCTTCCGGACAGTGCGTCACACAGTAGTGGCACTGCACGCATTTGTGGTGATCGGCCACCACTCGGTCCGGAACGTTCTCTTTGATCCTGGCGAACACCTGTTGCAAGTCTTCCTGACCATGCCGGAACACGCGCATGGCCTGCTGCCAGCGCGTAAAGGTCCCGGTACGCGGGATAAATCCCGTAACCGACAAATCCGCCCCCCAAACCGTTGGAACGTTCGTGCATGCAGGCGATAGACCTGCTGATGGCTTCACCGTTGAACCGGATCCCCTTCGTGCTAATGATCCCGGAGATCGCGCATCCCGAAGGGATCCTCACCATTCCTTCACGCACTGTCTTCACCTACTTTCCATGATTTCTTTCTGCTTACTTTTGCTTTGCAGTGACAGGTGTGCTTCCCGGTGCAACCCGGCCAAACTCATCCGGCCCGCCGTAACCGGGGAGGGGCACCCGCCTCGGAAGCAGCCCTGGTCGAAACCTAGTAGTTGACCAGGTACCGGTCAACCTCCCAGGGCGTGATCTGGATGCGGTACTCGTCCCACTCCTTCATCTTGGCCTCGATAAACTTCTGGAAGATGTGCTCCCCCAGGGCCTGACGCATCACTTGGTTGGCACGCAGCTCCTGGATTGCTTCCTCCAGGCTGGCGGGCAGGCTGGCGATGCCCCGCTCCAGCCGGTCACCCTCGGTGATGTCGTAGATATTGATTCTGGCCCGCGTCGGCGGGTCGATCTTGTTCTTGATCCCGTCCAGTCCGGCGGCCAGGTTCACCGCCAGGGCCAGATAAGGGTTGCAGGCCGGATCGGGGTTGCGCAGTTCCACGCGGGTGGAAAGACCGCGCTTGGCCGGGATCCGGATAAGCGCACTGCGGTTCCCTTCCGCCCAGGCCACGTACACCGGAGCCTCGTAACCCGGCACCAGCCGCTTGTAGGAATTGACCGTGGAGTTGGTGATGGCCGCCATAGCCCGGGCGTGTTTCAGGAGCCCGCCGATGTAGTACAGGGCGGTCTGACTCAGGCCCTCGGGCTGGTTGGGATCGTAAAAGGCATTCTCCGCGCCCCGGAACAAAGACTGGTTCACGTGCATTCCCGAACCGTTGATCCCGAAAACCGGCTTCGGCATGAAGGTAGCGTGCAAACCGTGGCGCTGCGCTAGCGTCCGGACCACGAATTTGAAGGTGACGATCTTGTCGGCGATGTCCAGGGCGTCCGAGTGCTTGAAGTCGATCTCATGCTGTCCGGGGGCTACCTCGTGGTGCGAGGTCTCCATCTCGAAGCCCATTTCCTCAAGCGCCATCACCATCTCCCGGCGGGCGTTTTCGCCCTTGTCGACCGGAGACAGGTCAAAGTACCCGGCCTTGTCGTGGGTCTCCAGGAGCGGCTTCCCAGCGGCGTCCACGTGGAACAGGAAAAACTCCATTTCCGGCCCGGCTTGCATGGTGAAGCCCATCTGCCGGGCCTCCTCCAGCACCCGCCGCAGGCAGTTGCGCGGGCAGCCGGCGAACGGTGTACCGTCGGAATTGTATACGTTGCAGATCAGGCGCGCCACTGCCCCGTCCCGGGGCCGCCACGGGAAAATGGTGAAAGTCCGCGGGTCCGGGCGGAGGTACATATCCGATTCCTCGATCCGGGCGAAACCGTGAATGGACGAACCGTCGAACATCAGTTCGCCGTCCAGGGCCTTTTCCAGCTGTTCCACCGGGATGGCGATGTTTTTCAGCACCCCCATAATGTCGGTGAACTGCAACCGGATGAATTTTACGCCCAGGTGCCGGGCCTTTTCCAGAATCTCCTGTTTTACCGCCGCTTCCACTTTTGAATCCATCCTTTCACACATTTTATCTGCAAAACAAAACACGCCCCACCGGGGGCGGTGAGCACTGTCACCTCCCGGATCCAGGGCGCCGTTGCCGCTGTTTGATACCGCCTTGGTACCCCTTATTCACTTGCCGGCCGGTTCACCTGCCGGGATTCAAACGTTATGGGCCAGAATGATGGCTTCGGCGACCGCGCGCATGGAGAGGCGTCGGTTCATGCTCTGCCGCTGGATGCGGCGGAACGCCTCGGCCTCGGTCAACCCCTGCGCACTCATTAAAAGCCCCTTGGCCCGTTCGACCACCTTCCTGGTTTCCAGGTCGTCCTTCAGTTTCATGATCTTTTTCTCTAATTCCATCACCTCCTCATAGTGGGCCATGGCCACCTCGGCCACTGTGAGCAGGCTCGTGACCTCCACCGGCTTCTCCAGGAACCCGGCCGCCCGGACCTCGCGCAGCCTGCCGAGCACATCCTGCCCGATCAGGTTGGACATCACAATCACGGGGGCCAGACGGTCCTCGTGCACGATTCGGGCGAGTTCCAGACCATTCAGCCCCGGCAGCGCGCAGTCCGCGAACACCAGGTCGGGCTGCCGGTCACGGATCATTTTAAGGGCGGTGATCCCGTCTTCGACCTCCCCAATCACCAGAAAGTCGGCCTGGCTGAGCATCGCCCTGACGTTGGTTCGCCCGTGCGGGTCCGGGTCGGCCAGGATCACCCGTTCCTGCTTTGCCAAACCACTTACCTCCCGTTAAACATAAAATGCCCCCGCAGGTTGTCTTTGGACAACCTGCCGGGGGCATCATCGCCGCCGTCGGATACTCCTTTGTACCCGGGCTATTTAACTTACCAAAGTATTATATGCCTCGGGCTACAAGAATCAATACTTTTGGAGAAAGTATACATTATCCCAGTATTCTGTCGACTTCTTCGGCGTCGGCGTCCATCACGTATTTGAGCCCGGTAATCTTGGCCGCCTCCGGGGTCAGGGCCACCAGGTCGTCCCGGGTGATGTAACGCAGGGCGAACTTGCGGGCGCCGCACATGAACTGGCGCAGCCCCTGGGCCAGCCGTTCGAAGTAGGTGTAGACGCCGATGGCGCCGACCGGCAGCCGGTCGAAATCGGAGCCCAGCCGGGCCTTCAGTTCCGTACCCAGAATGAACACCCGCTCCACCCGGTTGCCGTAGGCCTGGTACTCGGGCAGCACCCGGCCCCGCTTGATGGACTCGCCAACCGTCTTGGCGACCATGGCGGCCGCCAACGGGGAACGAGCCATACCGATGGCCTTGACGTAAGGCGCACTGAGGGCGAAGCCCTTGAACATGTGGTCCTCCAGCGTCAGCCCGCCGGCGATGCAGACCGGTGGGATGTAGGCGCCCTTGGCCGCCAGCCGGTCACAGTATTGGGTGAGGAGGGACTGGAGGTACAGGGTGGGAATGCCCCACTCGTTCATCATCCGCCACGGGCTCATGCCGGTACCGCCGCCGGCCCCGTCTACCGTCAACAGGTCCAGCTTGGCGTCGGACGCGAACTTGACGGCGCGGGCTAGGTCGGCCGGCCGGTAGGCGCCCGTCTTCAGGAAAATGTACTTGGCCCCCGCCCGGCGTAGGGCTTTGACCCGTTCGATAAAGGTCTCCCACTCGACCATCCCGATGCGGGAGTGGCGTTCAAACTCGCGAATCGCTCCCTCTTCGAAGGCTTCCCGTACGGCGGGATCCTCGGGGTCGGGCAGGACGATGTAACCCCGCTTTTTCAATTCCAATGCCCGCTCCAAGCTGCTGACCTTGACCTCGCCGCCAATATCCTTGGCGCCTTGGCCCCACTTGATTTCCACCACCTCGACGCCCAGCTTGTCAATACAGTATTCCTGTACGCCCAGCCGGGTGTCCTCGACGTTGGCCTGCACGCCGATGAAGCCGGCGCCGTTGTACCAGTCCTGGAAGGCGCGCACGCGGGCCTCCATGTTGGGCGAGGATACGATCCGGCCGTTCTTTATCTCCACGTTGGGGTCCATGGCACAGACGTTTTCCCCGATCACAATGCCGGCCCCGGCCAGGGCCACTCCGGCCGCCAGGTGTTCCCAGTTATTGGCGGCCACGTCGGTGGAACCCATGGCCGGAACGACCACCGGAAAACGCAGGGGCAGGTCACCATTGGCGCCCAGGCTGGTGGTAAGGTCCACGGCGGGGAAAATGGCCTTGTCCGGATCCGGTTCGATACCCACCGCGCCCACGGCGGTGCCCATTATGTTCAGGTGCGAGTAATCCACGGAATATTTTTTCTGCCCGGCCGAGGTGGTCTTGCCGAAGGGCTTGGGATAAAGCAGTTCCTTGCCGCGCACCGCTGACCGCGCGATTTCGCAAAACCCGGGACAGCCGTCCAGGCAGGTCACACACATGCCGCTTTGCGGGCATTTACTCTCTCCGGTGCGCAATTTCGTGGTGGTAGCTGCAGTGGCGTTAGTTCCACTATCCAGGTGCATCTTGTTGAATCTCCTCCTTAGTTTTATTTCTCTAAGCTAGTTTTTACTAGCTTATATCCGTTCTCGTATCCGTTCGAGCGAGTGTATTTTCCCGCGGCTGGTGCTCCGCTTCTGCCGGAACATTGCCCCGGCGCACCCCCGGATCTATTCTGTCGGGGTGCCACAACTGGCTCGAGGTGCTTACACGTCTCTCTCTTCAAACTTAAAATCCCTGACTAAGACTCCTACTTCTGAGTTCTGAACTCTGGATTCTTAATTGCTAATACTGCGCCAGGTAAGTCGTGATCTCCCACGGGTGAACCGTAGCCAGGAAATCGGCCCACTCCCGCTCCTTCGCCGCGGCGTAACGCCGGTAGAGTTCTTCGCCCAGAGTGTCGCGGACCAAGGCGTCGGTCCCGAGGGCGGCCAGAGCCGCTTCCAGGTGCCGGGGTAAACCCATTTCCCGGGCCGTTTCCCGCAACGCGTCCAGATTCTGGTCCACCGTCCCGGGCACCGGTTCCGGCAGTTCCAGGCGGCGGTCCACCCCGTCCATCCCGGCCGCCAGGATGCCGGCCAGGGCCAGGTACGGATTGGCCGTCGGGTCGGGGCTGCGCAAGGTCAACCGGCAGGGTCTTCCGCCGCTCCCGGGCATCCGGAGCATGGTAGCGCGGCTGTCCTGGGACCAGGCGGCCAGCACCGGGTGAAAACCGTCCGGCACGAGGCGCTTGTAAGAGTTGACCAGCGGATTGGTCAGGGCGGTCAGGGCCGGGGCGTGGGCCAGCAACCCGGCAGCGAACCCGTGGGCCGTGGCACTCAATTGCCGCGGTTCGTTCGGGTCGTGAAACAGGTTTTCGTCTTCCCGCCACAGGGACACGTGCAGTTTCATTCCCGAACCGCTCCGTGCTCCCAGGGGCCGGGGCATGAACGAGGCGTGCAGGCCGTGCCTTTGGGCCACCGTTCGCACCACGAACTTGAAGGTGGCGATCCGGTCGGCCATTTCCAGGGCATCGCCCTCCACGAGCCCGATCTCGTGCTGGCCCGGGGAAACCTCGTGGTGGGAGGACCGGACGGGGATACCCATTTCCTGCAGGGTGAGCACCATGTCCCGCCGGGCGTTCTCGCCCAGGTCGACCGGAGTCAGGTCACAGTAGCCAGCCTGGTCGTGAGTTACGGTGGTGGGCCGGCCCTGATCCTCCACGTAAAAGAGGAAGAATTCAACCTCGGCCGCGACCCGGAAGTACCAGCCCCGTTTACCCAGGGTTTCGAGAACGTTTTTCAGAACGGTCCGGGAACAGGCCGGAAAGGGGGTGCCGTCCGGGTAAGCCGCCTGGCAAATCAGGCGGGCTACCGCACCATCCCGGGGACGCCAGGGGAAAATCACAAAGGTTTCCGGATCGGGAACCAACAGGATCTCCCGTTCCCGGCTTCCGTAAAATCCCTCGATGATGGCGCTGTCAAAGGTCAACCGGCCGGCCAGCACGTAGTCGAGTTCCTCGACTGTGATGGCCGTGTTTTTGAAAGCGCCGGTGAAATCAGTCACCTGCAGTCGGACGAATTTCACCCCGGCTTCCGTGGCCTGAGCCAGGGCCGCTCCCGCTCCGCCCTTGCGGCTTGTTTCCACGACAGTCAACCTCCTTTCCCGGCAAAAGACAAAACGCCCCAAGCAGACTCCAACCACGGAATCTGCCCGGGACGCCTTTGCCCCTGGTACAGTATTAGCAAATTTCAACTAATATTATAGTGATAGGGATCGGCAAAAATCAACTCCTATTTGTTGTTATTTTTTTCTCCTAAGGTCTTGATTATTTCCCGGGCCACCACCGCCAGCGGACGGGAGCTGTCCATGCTCATCTTTTGCAGGTACTTGTAGGCCCCGCTCTCGCTCAGCCCCTTCTTGTCCGCCAGGAGTCCTTTTGCCCTTTCGACCAGTTTCCTAGTCTCCAGCGACTTCTTCAGACGGGCGTTTTCGCGTTCCAGGGCCAACAGGCGCTGAAAATTGGACAGCGCCACCTCCACCGCCAGGTTCAAGTCGTCGTCGTTAAAGGGGGATAAAAGGTAACTGAAAAGCCAACCGTTTCCGGCCTGGCGGGCAATGTCGTGGCAGTTTTGGGTGACAAACACGATCGGCGCTACCCGGTGCTCGTCAATAACCTGGGCCACCCCCAGGCCGCTGTAATCCGGCAGACACGGATCCATAACAATCAGGTCGGGTTGGGTCTCAAAAGCAAGGCGCAGCACTTCTTTGGCTTCCCGGGCCTGACCGATTACCAGGTGACCGGCCTTGACGAGCTTGTTCCGCAGGTTCTTACTTTCTGCCGCGTTCTGAACGGCGATCAGTACGCGCAACTGCGGCATCGCTTTACCCCTTCTGTTAACACTGGGGCTATTTTATCACGTCCGGGCCGTCCGGGGTAGTAAGGTGCGCCCCGTCACCAAGGGTTGCCTCCGCGGTGATCAGCGCCGCATACGCCGACCGGAGGGAAACGGTGACGGGACCCGGCACCCGGGCTCCAATAGGATGGCCATCCAACGCCGCCAGGGGCACCAACCCTACCACGGCATTGGTCAGAAAGGCTTCGTCCGCGAAAAGCAGATCATCCGCCGAAACGCTTTGCTCCTGTAATTTAAGGCCGAGACCCGGGGCCAACTCGGACACCACCTCCCGGGTGATTCCGGGTAGCAGTCCGTCAGACACGGGCGGGGTGATCACAACCCTCTCCCGGACCAGGAAGAGATTGCTGACACTCCCCTCGGTATAAACCCCGCGTTCGTTGACCAGGAGTGCTTCGTCGTAACCGGCCGCCCGCGCCTCCCGCCGCGCCAGGGTATGGCCCGCGCGGGAGGTGGTTTTCACCGAAAGCAGCAGGTCCCCGGAAAACACGGGCCGGGAACTGGTGCCGGCGGTCCAGGGCCGGGGCCGGGCCGTCTCCGACAGAGGGAAGGCCGTCACCACCACCGTTGGTGGGGCGGCCGGTACTCCGGCGCCCGGAACGGACTCGTTCCCGGCGGTGACCGTCAGGCGGAGCCGCGCCGCGGTAAGCGCATTTGTTCTCAAGGTGGCGTAAACGGCGACTTGCAGGTCGCTGGCTTTGGGCACCGGTCCGATCCCCAACCGCCGGCAGCCTTCGGCCAAACGGTCCAGGTGCCGTTTTAGCCGGAACACTTTGCCGCCGCAGGCGCGCATGGTTTCAAACACCCCCCAACCAAGCAGGAAGCCGGCGTCCAAAGGGGAAATTCCGGCTTCCCCGAAGTTGACCAACCTGCCGTTGAGATAGAAGCGCACCCCGTTCACCATCCCCCACGGTTAGCCAGGCCATCCCAGGGCCGCAAAGAGGGCCCGCGCCTTGTCCAGTGTTTCCTGGTATTCGGCCTCCGGGTCAGAATCGGCCACGATTCCGCCGCCCGCGTGAAACCACGCGTGGGCGTTCCTTAGGATTATGGTCCGGATCGCAATGTTTAGATCAAGCCGGCCGTCAAAACTGAAATAGCCGATCGCCCCGGTGTATACTCCGCGGGGCACCGGCTCCAACTCCTCGATGATTTCCATGGCTCGGATCTTCGGCGCGCCGGTGATTGAGCCGCCCGGAAAGGTGGCCCGCAGCAACGCGGCAACGCCCGTCCCCGGCCGTAACACCGCCTCGACGGTGGAGACCAGGTGCCACACGGTGGGAAAAGGCTCCAGCACCATCAGCTCCCGCACTTTTACCGAGGCCCTTTCCGCGACGCGGCTCAGGTCGTTGCGTTCAAGGTCGACAATCATGACGTGTTCCGCCCGGTCCTTTTCGCTGTCCAGCAGCTCGCGGGCCAGCCGGGAGTCCGCGTCCGGCGTTGCGCCGCGCGGGCGGGTGCCCTTGATCGGCCGGGTGTGCACCACTCCCGTGCGGGGGTCCAGGTGCAGGAAACGCTCGGGGGAAGCGCTGACCACCGCGAAATCCGGACCGTGGATCAGGGCCGCGAAAGGCGCCGGGTTGAGCCGGCGCAACTGGGCGAACAACTGGGGGGGCGTCCCCGTCCACGGTACCGAAAACCGCTGCGCCAGGTTGACCTGATATACATCCCCGCGCGCGATGTATTCCTTTGCCCGGCGCACGGCCTCCAGGAAATCAGGCCGGGCCAGACTGGACCGAACCTGGTCCGGTCGAACCGGCAAAACCCCTCCCGTCCGGGCCACGGGTGCGGTCTCCCGCCCGGAAGAGAGGAGCCGGCGCAGCTCGCGCATGCGGGCGGCGGCCCTGGCGGTACGCGCCCGACCGCGGGCGGGCAGGCCGGTGGAGGTCAGGTAAAGTATTCCTTTCCGGCAGTCAAGGGCCAGCACCGCGTCGTAGAAGCCGATATACGCCAGCGGCAGACCCAAATCGTCAGGCCGGGCCGGCAGCCGCTCAATGAAGATCCGCAGATCGTAAGCCAGAAACCCGATGCCCCCCGCGGGCAAGGGCGCCGGCCCCGAACCGGCGGGCAGGGCGTACGTTTCCAGAATGTCCTGGATAACTCCCAGGGGTTCTCCTTGAAGCCTTTGGACCTTATCTCCGAAGATTAGGCGCTGACCGGCGGGCCGGCATTCCAGCACGGCAAAGGGCGCAAAGGCGGCAAAACACCACCGGCCGGCGGGGTACAAGTCCTCCTCCCGCAGCGCCCGGGAAAACGGGTCCCGATTTCCGCTATCCAGAATCACCAGGCCGGGCAGGTTGGCCAGCCGGGCGTATAAAGCTTCCGGACCGGCGGGCCAGGGCATGGTTTCCGTCAACATCAAACAACAGGGCCTCCCTAATCTTTTTCAAAGAACGAGCGAAGCCGAGGAATAGCGGCAACCGACTGTTTGAGCGCCGCAAGAGCGGGCAAATCTTTCCGTAAAATCTATTTGGCTCTCATCAGCCGCAGAAACCTGGGCACCAGCTGAGGATCGAACTGGGTACCAGCACACCTCTGGAGTTCCGCCGCGGCGGCCTCGGCCGGCATCGCCTTCCGGTAGAGCCGGTCGCTGGTCATGGCGTCCCAGGCGTCAACAATCGCCAGAATTCTGCACTCCAGCGGGATTTCCTCCCCCTTAAGGCCCAGGGGATAGCCTTCCCCGTTCCACCACTCCTGATGTTTCAGAATCAGGTCCGCGATCTGGGCCAACTGGTTCGTGGACTGGGCGATCCGGTGGCCGATTTCGCAGTGGCGCTGCATTTCGGCGCGCTCTTCGGGCGTGAGCGGCCCGGACTTGAGCAGGATGCGGTCGGGGATCCCCACCTTGCCGACATCGTGAAAATGGGCCAGCAGCGCCAAGTCGGCCAGGCTGCGGTCCGGCAGTTCCAGCGCGCGGCCAAAGTCGCTCACCATTTGCCGGAGGCGTTCGGCGTGTCCCTCGGTGAAAAAATCCCGCGCCTCTAACGCCGCCGCCAGCGCCTGCGTCACCGCGTTGTGGGTCGAAGTCTCGTTGAGCAGCTTCTCGCGGTACATGTTGTTGTCGGCTTCCTTGAAGAGTTCGGTCAGGTTCACGGCCGCCCCTTCCCCGGTGGTCAGGCCCAGGGAGATACTCAGGGGGAACACGTGTTGCCGGGTGGCGTTAAACCGGGCGACGTTCTTCCGGATCCGGTCCCGGGCCCGGCGGGCAGCCGCGGCCCCGGTCCGGGGCAAGAGCACGGCGAATTCGTCGCCCCCGATGCGGGCCACGCAGTCGCCAGGACGGAAGGATTCCCGGAGCGCCGCGGCCGCCGCCTGCAGAAATTCGTCCCCGACGGCGTGTCCCAGGGTGTCGTTGATCAGCTTCAGGCCGTTGAGGTCCCCGACGATCAGGCTCACCGGCCCGTACCGTTTTATGTCCAGCCGGCGCATTTCTTCCTCGAAATAAGCGCGGTTGTACAAACCGGTGAGGGGGTCGTGCAGACTGAAGTATTCCAGCCGTTCCTCCATCTTTTTGCGTTCGGTGATGTCCCAGGCAACGCCTTCGATGGCCACCAGGTTCCCGCCGGCATCATAAATGGGGACGTTGTGCTGTTCGACCCAGATCACCCGCCCGTCCCTGCGCACCCAGCGCAGCACCAGGGGCTCGGTGCCGTCGATTTTCCCGGAGACCAGGTCGGCCAACAGGTGTCGGTCGTCGGCATGCACCAGCTTGTAATCCAGGTGGGGATCTTGATAATACTCTTCGGGGGTGTAACCGATGATGGCGGTGGTCGCCGGGCTGACGTATTCGAATCTCCGCTCGGGTACCAACTGCAGGCGGTAAACGATGCCCCGGGCGTTTTCGGCCAGGAGGCGAAAGCGTTCCTCGCTCTTTCGGAGCGCCTCTTCCACGCGCTTGCGTTCGGTGATGTCGGTGAGCGAGCAGACACTCTGTTTCGTACCCGGAATAACCTGGATGTTGAGCAGTATATCCCGCACCTCGCCCCGGCGGTTTACAAAACGGAATTCGTATTCGGTCGGCGCCTTTCCGCCCGGGCATCTCCGTTCGTAATGATAGCCCCGCATCCGCTCCCGGTCTTCGGGCACCACGAACTCGGTCCAGCTCTTCTTGCCCTCGATCTCCGCGCGGGGGTAGCCGGAAAGCGCCTCAAACCGGCGATTGGCCAGGGAAATAGTGCCATCCTCTTCCACTACAGCCATGGCCGTGCCGGTATTTTCGAAAGTGGTGCGGTAGCGGGCCTCCGAGCGCCGCAGCGCCTCCTCGGCTGCCTCGAGCGCGGTGACGTCGTGCGCCACGCATGCCGAGCCAACCACCTGTCCCGCAGCGTCAAAATGCGGCTCCCAGTTGGCGATCAGGGTCAGGTAACGACCGTCGCGGTGCCGGAAGCGGCACTTCAAGTTGAGTACCGGCTGGCCGTCTAGCAGGCGGGCCCGGACCGCGGCCAGCCGCTCCAGGTCGTCAGGGTGGCAGTACAGCCGCGAGTTCCGGCCCACCAGGTCTTCTGGATTGTGGCCGGTGATCGACTTGAAGCCCGGGCTGGCGTAAGTGAACCAGCCGGCCCGGTCGAGTATACAGAACAGAACGCAGGTGTTTTCCACCAGGAAGCGAAAATGGGCTTCGGGGTGGTGTTCCCGTTTTTGCCCCGTCTCAATCCGCTTTTCGACCTCCTCCAGTTTCTCCCGGTGCATTCCTCCGCCTCCCAAGATCCTAAATTGGCAGTAAATTCATCAGGATTTACCAAAAATCCTTCCGGTTCTACGTTTTCTACGTTAAATTAAAGTGACCTTTTGGGGGGAAACGGGCATAGGCCGCAAGCGGGATGGTCAGAATAAGGGGAGACAACTTCTCGGTCTTTTGTTAAGGAGGGATTCCGATGCAGCAGTTTCAAACGCCCCAACAAGGAGGACAGCAGCAAACGGGCTTCGTCATGCCCGAACCGCCGGTGATGGTCAGCACCAAGGACCACCTTTACCTTAAGGACGCCATGTCCTGGGAACTCGTGGCGATGAAGAAGTACCGTCACTTCGCCAACGAGTGCGCCGATCCCGAATTGAAGGCGGCCTTCGACCGCGCCGGCAGCATGCACCAGCGGCACTACCTAACGCTGTTAAACCACGTGCAGCCCCGCCAGGGCCAAACGTTTTAAACCGTTTTATTTAAGGAGGAGGAAGCAGAAGTGCCTTACCAACAACACCCGCAACAGCCGCCGGGCGCCAACGTGGTGCAAAACCCGCCGTCCCCAACCGTGCCCCAGGTGAAGGGACCCGAGATGAACGACCGGGACTACATCAACGACGTCCTGGCTACCGAAAAACACCTCACCGACAACTACAACGTATTCGCCCGCGAGGCCAGTCACCGGGCGCTGCACAACGACGTGATGAACATCCTGATCGAAACCCACCAAATGTCACGCGAGTTGTTCAACCTCATGTTTAAGAAAGGGTTTTACAAGCTGGAAATGGAGGACGGTCAAAAACTACACCAGACTCACCAGCAGTTTGCGAACTACCAGACCCAGTTCCCCTACGGCCCGCCCCAGGGTTTCGGCCACCCGGGCCAGGGCGGAATGTAAACAGGGATAACGGTGATTCGGCCTGCCGCCCCGGCTAAAATCATAAGCCGGGGCATTCTTGTCTGGAAGCGCCCGCCCGTTACTACCGGGCCTCGGGAGCCAAATCCCGGCGGATGGTCACGACCAGCACCGCAAAAAACAGGATCAACAGCCCGGTCGCCGAAAAACCAGCCCCGTAACCGGCCAGGGTGATTACCGTGCCAAAGGTGAAGGAACCCAAGGTGATGCCCACGTCAATTCCGTTTTCGAAAAGGCCCAGCGAAGCCACCCGCAGTTCCCGGCCGGCCTCGTCGACCACCCAGGCCACCAGGATAGTGAGGGAGGCCGCGTAACCGATGCCGGCCGCCACGGCGGCCGCGACCATGGCGGTCCCGGGCGCCAACCCGCTCAAGGATATTATTCCCAAACCGAAAAGAATCAGGGCGGGCAGCAGCACAGCCTTACGGCCCAGTGAATCGGACAGGCGCCCAGCGATAACCCCGGACAACAGCCCGCTCAAGGCGAACATAGTGAAAAACAGGCCGAAATTCTCGATGCCGACCCGCACCGCGTAAAGGGGCAGGAAGGTGAGCAGCACGCCGTAGGCCAACCCACAGGCCGTAGTCGACGCGAACAACATCCGCAACGAGCGCAAGGACAGCGCCCCCCGGAGACTGAAAAGTGCGGGTACTTCGGAACGAGCGTGGGCCGCCTCCCGAATGAACAATAGCGGGGTCAGGCCCGCGATCCCGGCAACCCCGATCAGGAGGAACAGCGTCTGGAAACCGTACTGTTCAATCACCCAGCCGGCCGCCGGAGGTGCGGTAACCAGGACAATGATAATGATCAGGCGCATCAGGCCCAGGGCGGTGCCGCGCCGCGCCTCCGGGCTGAGATCGGCAATCAGCGTATTCGCCGTCAACGGGTAGAGCGCCAGGCCGAACCCCTGCACCAGGCGAATCAGGGCCAGAACCGCCAGGGAGTCGGTCAGCAAGATGAGCAGGGGCGCAGTGACCAGGGCGGCGCCGCTCAGAAGCAGGCAGAACTTCCGCCCGTAACGGTCAACCCAGGAGACCAGGAGAAAGCGGGCGGCCACCGCCGACCCGGCCAGCAGGGCGTTGTGCCAGGCCGCCGTCAACTCGGTGCCCCCCAGCTCCAGGACGTAAAGGGGCATCACGATAAACGCCAGGTGTAGGTTGGCAAAGACCGCGAAAGACCCCGCAAACAACAACAGCAAACCGGGGTCCAGCCATTTCACTTTCACGCCGCCTGCGCCTCCGTAATTACCGCTATTACCACCCGTGACCATCCTTGGTTACATTGTACCCTAAAAGCCATAAAATCCTCGCCGTCGATGCGACGCAAGCAGGTAGTAGGTTATGAAGGAACTTTAAGCCCAAACATCCAATTCAACAGCCGGGAAGCAAATTCCTGGTCAAGGCGTCCATATATTCTCGTCTTGGATTTAAAATACTTAAACAGGGCGGACCGGACTAATTGCGCCGGAACGTGAACCGGATCAGGTCTTTTTCGTGGGTAATATCTGTAACGGCCATGAACTGAAACCGGTCACCCAAGGAGAAAGAACCCTGCTTGTCCTCGGCCAGAAAGGGCAGGGCGGCGGCGTCGATCCGCAGCCCGTCCACCTCGACGGTGTCGGAACGGAAAACTACGCCCTTGCCCCCGGACACCGGCACCAAATAGCCCAAAACCAGGAAATCAATCTGCCCCCGGGGGTCGATACCGGCCAGCGTGATGCCTCCGGGGTCAATGTTGACCCGCAAGGCTACTCTTCCCTTGTCCCCGTCCCCGGCCGCCTGGCGCAGGGCGCGGTTGATAGTGGCGGAACGCACCTCGACCACCATGTTCCGCCCCTGGAAGTAGACCCGGTCGGGCTGGAGATCGCGGAGCAGGGCGATAGGCAATTGCCCAAGCAGGTCTTGCAGCGGTGTCAACGCTTGTTGCCATTTCCGTTCCAGGCCGGCCAGCCGTTCGGCCAGGTCAGCCGAGTGGGCCCGAACGTTCGCCAGGAATTCAGCCCGGCGCTGCTGGATTTGCTTCAGCTCCGCCAGCCGGAACCCAACCAGGCTTTCGGCGGTGCGAGCCTCGGCGGAAAGCACGGCCAGGTGGTACAAACGCTCCTGGATCGCAGCGTTCAGGGTCCGCACCTCGTTCAACAGCCCGTATTCGTACTCGATCAGCAGCTGTACAAAATCCAGGCGGCGCAGGAAATCGGCCGTGCTATCGGCCTGGAGCAGCAGGGCCGCCAGGGGCAGCCGGCCCTCTTCGTACAGGTGGCGCGCCCAAACCCCCAGGCGGGCCTGCATCTCTTCCAGGCGGACCCTGGCCGCGGCGAGCTTTCGCTCCTCCGCCGCGCGGGAGGCGGCCAGCTCGGCCAGTCTGC
Source organism: Candidatus Desulfopertinax cowenii (assembly GCA_001899445.1). Taxonomy (GTDB): domain Bacteria; phylum Bacillota; class Desulfotomaculia; order Desulfotomaculales; family Desulforudaceae; genus Desulfopertinax; species Desulfopertinax cowenii. The sequence continues at coordinate 511,397 of MPOA01000006.1, forward strand.
GTTCCACCCGCTCGCGGTCCTCCTGCAGGTTCATTATCTGCAGGTTCAAAGTCAGCAACTCCGTCGCCAGTTCCCGCTCCAGCGCCTGCAATTTGGCCGGACCAAGCTGGTCCAGGTCGCCGACGGCGGCCGCGGCGGACAATCCCAGCCCCAAGATGCCAGCCACCAGGCAGACCAGCAGAGCTCCGAAACAGAGCACACCTTTGAGAAACGGTTTCCACCGCACCCTGCGCCCGCTCCCGTCCGACGGTTTCCAAGCCGTCTTGTCTTACAGGTCAATTTCCCCAATTCTTTTTGGGGCTATTAATTCTGTAAATCCGCAATGATCACCATGTTCGGCAGGTAATCAACATTGACGCCCAGATTCTCCGCCACGAAACGCAACGGCACCAGCGTGCGGCTCTGGATGATCGCGGGAGGTACGTCCAAGGTTACTTCTTCCCCGTTAACCAGCGCTACCTTACTGCCCACCTGGAGGACAACCCTGACTTTTCCATCATCGCCCTCCCGCTCGAAGGTGATCGTTCGCGCTTCAGGATTCCAAACAACCGTACCGTTCAGAACCTCGGCCAGTTTTCGGAACGGAATCAGGGTGCGATTGTCTTCCGTTCTAGGCGGTACGTCGAACGTTAATTGCCGCCCTTTGGCGAAAACCTTCAGGGAAGTGTCGCCGAACCCCTGGAATAGGGCGTTTAATTCCCGATACGCGTCAAGATCCGTGGGGCACAGCCGCAAGGCTTGGCGCAGGTGGTTTTCGGCCCGCTCCCCTTCCTTGAGCCGTACCAGGGCCCTGGCCAGTGACCGGACCAGCTTGGCCTTGTCCTTGGCCGCCAGGCTTTCGTCTTTACCGATCTCCTCCTGGAGAAGCTGAAGGTGCTGAATAACTGCCGCCCGGAGTTCCGGATCGGCGTTGATCGTCTCCGCCCGTTCGGCAGCTACGCTTTCCAGTCCGTAAACGGCGTCCGGGACAGTGCCGCCGCGGGCCTCGATCAACAGTCCGAGTACTTCCCGGGCCCGCTCGTTGGCCTTATTCCGGAGCATGTTCTGGTAGGCCCGCTCAAGCCCCTTAAGACTAGGGTGAACGGGATGGACCGGGTGATACACCTGCGCGGAAACGGTGTCCCCGTTTTCACCGTTCTCGTCTTCAACTTCAGCATCATCCGCATCCAGGTTTTCAGCTTCCGCGGTCGGTAAAGACTGCATTTTCTTGGCCAGACCCGGCGGGACAAAGAATGCTTCAGCTTCCGCAGTGAACACCGGTCCTCCCAGACAGCCCAGGGTAAACAGACAAGCTACTAACAGGGCCAAGACTTTCCTTCTGATCAATTTTCGTCCCTCCTCAAGGTTTAATGGGTCAAGGTTTATCCGACGCTAAGTTTCCGTCTTCACCCCCCTTTCTCCCCAACCACTCCGGCTTCATTTCCTTCCCTGAGTCTTTGTACCCGGCGGGGCGGCTTCGATCCCCGCGGAATTGCCCGGTTCCATCCGCGCCGCCGTTTTGGCGCAAGTCATCCGGCCTGGAACCGGATCCCTTGTGTGGCCCGGCCTGATTAAGCGGCGGGGATCCGACACCCGCATCCGCCGGGCGGGGTTTCGTTTTCGGTGCCGGCACGGAGCCGGCCTCCTTGCCCGCCGGGGCGCCCCGGGGCCCGACCGGAACCGGTACCGGCGGTTCGGGCTTCACCGGCCGGGTCCGGTTCTGCCCCGCTTCGTTCTTTTTCAGCAGGCCGGGAGACCCCAAACGCACTCTCGGCTTCTCAGTTTCACCGGGCTCATCCGGCGCTACCTCCCGTTCCGGACCCACCCGGGCCCGCATGGTGGCCAAAGCAGCCACGGCCGCCCCGAAGTCCCGGCCCCGCAGGGCCAGCGCCTCCCGCAGTTTCCCGGCCCGCACGGCCTCGGCCGCGATATCCAGGCCTTGTTTACGGGCCTGTTCCCAGATCACGTAGTGCGCGGTCGACAGCGCCATCTCCCGGGCCCGCTCCCGGATTTCGGGGCCGCACTCCAGCACGTAAACCTCGGTCCGGCCGCCGGTCCCCTCCAGTTCGTGCCGCACAACCTCGAGAAGCCGGGCCTGTAACAGCGTGCCGTTCCCTGCTTTTTCTTCTTCCAGAACGGTGGTAACCACCAGGTGCCTGGTGTCGGAGCCCAGGTAGCCTTTCTCGTGCCAGGCGCGCACCAGCGCCGCGACCGCCTCGGTCACCGGGAGCCCCTCGAGTTCAAGGGTGCCTAGCGCCGCGGCCCCGCCGGCGTTCAGGGCCTCCACCGCGACCACCGCCAACTCCCGGTCCAGGGCCAGCTCTACGCCGGGATTGACTTCAACGCTCACGTAGGCGTACACCGGGGGCGGGTCCGCAGCAAAACGGGGCAGGGCGAAAACCGAAATCAGCAACAGAACGGTCAGGGTGGCGGCCAAGGCGAACACGCGGGGTAGGGCACGGCGCTCCATCAGATCGGCGCCGGAAAACCGCACCTCCTGCCCGACCTCCATTCCCGGGCGTCTCCGGATTTCCACGAATTCGAAATCGCCGGTCAATACAACCGCCGAGCGGGATTTCACCCGACAGACCATACCCTTACCGTCCACCCTGCTCACCACCTTCCTCGATCCCCCGCACGTAATCCCGCAGCAGGGGGAAGTCCCCTCCCAGGATCAGGCACACTGCTATAATATATCTTCGGTGCCGTTGAACCGTTTTAGGGTTAAAAACCAGCTGCCGGAGAAGAATTTTGAAGGGGAGTTTTTTCTTTCGCTCCAGGCTGGCCCGCATTTCGGGGTCGGCCAGGATGCGGCGGGCAATGCCGACCGCAATCCGGCGGGAATCCCGGTGTTTGGGAGTTTCGCGGACCAGGTCCTCAAAACTGATCCCGTATTCGGCCAGGTGAGCGGTCAACCTCTGAATCTCTTCCCGCGCCTCATCCGCCGGAAAAGCGTTTTCCGGCCGGCCGGTCTCCCGCGGCAGTTCGGCGTACGGCACCTCGGCGGCGTGTCGGCGGGAAGCCCGGTAATGATCCACCAGCCGGCGTCTGATCACCTGCCGGGCGAAACCGTGGAAGGAAGCACCCCGGCTGGCGTCGTACCGGTCCACGGCTTCGTTGAAGGCGATAAGCGCCACGCTGTACTCATCGGTCGAGGTGAGGTCCGCTCTCTGAGCAGGTACAACCTGCGCCACGCACTTGACAATAAAATTGCGATGACCCGCGATTAGCTCTTCGCGGGCGCTTCGGTTTCCCTTCCTAGCCTGCTCAAGGAGGACAAGGGTTTCCTTTTCGCTACCGGACACGCCGTCCACCGTCCAACCCCCGTTTCCCACCAATCAGCAATCCTGAAAATATCATCGGTAGGCTACCAGCCATACTAAATGTTAGCTGGAAAAACCCAAAAGAAAAAGAGTTAAAGCACGATTTCCCAAAGGTTGACGTAAAGACGATGCACGGTGCCGCCCGCTTCGATCCGTACCGCATGGGCACGGTTGTTGCCGAATTTCAGGTCGGCCCGGCCGTAGGAAACGGTGGCGTCCCGGCCCAAGGGCGCATATTCCACCGGGAGACTGTGCGCGTGGCGTTCCACCACGGCCAATCCGGCATCCAGCACCGCGCCGTACAACACGGTGGACGTGCGGCAAACGCCGCCGCCCCGCGCCGGCACGTACCGGCCCCCGCTGATCGCGTAACCCACCACGAAACCGCGCTTGGCCGTCCATGGGCCGACGGTGGCGTTGTAAGAAAACACCTCTCCCGGCGGCACCACGACCCCGTCTAAGTACTCAGCGGCCTTGACCGCGTTCAACATGTTATTGTAGTTGTTGCCCCCGGGATTAAAGCGCACCTCGCAGGCCCCGATCCGGTACTGCACCGGCAGGGAAACCGCCTGGACGTCCCTGGCTAGGGCCGTTTTCAACAAAACGTCCGCCCCCGGGGCCAGGGAATAGACGTTACCGGTCACCGTCCGGAGTTCGGTGTCCACTCGGGACAGGAACACGCTAACCATGGCTCCGTTACCCGCGGGCAGAAGCCAGACCTGTTCCACTTCCGGCCCAGCCGGATTCCCGTCCGGGCCCCCGGCGGTGAAATCGACCGCTACCGCCCAGTAATCCAAGTCGTCCACCGCCTCCCCAACGAGCCAGGAAAGCTCCCCGGCCCGTACTAGGGTAAAGGACGGGCCGGAGTGTTCCGTAACCGACGGGTTCATAAAGGCCGCAAACAGGGTACCCGGTACGAAGGTCACCCCGGCAAGCATCACCGCCGGCGCCTCAAGATGTATCTCCCGGCCGCCCAAGTGGGCCACTTCACTGCCCGGCACCACCCGCAACAGTCGGCCGTCCCAAAGGTTGGCGGTAGCCGCTTTACCGTCCCAGCTCACCGGAATCCCCGCCTGTTCCAGTGCCGGCCGGAGCGGTATCATCACGGCGGCACCGGCCGTGCCGCCCGCCGCCAGGAAAAAGATCAACATCAGCAACGGTACCAGTAACCATTTTTTCGTCCGCATGAACCACCCCCGCTTTCTTGAATTGTGGCACCGGGTACACCGCATGCCCTATCATACATAGGTATGCAGCCGCGGAATGGATAGAACTGGAAATTAACGTAGGAGAAAAGAAAATGCCCCGGGCGTTAGCGGGCAACACCCGGGGCAATGGGAGTGGTTGGTTATTGTTGTCGCGCTCCCGGAGCATACTAGACCCGGGAGGGTGTCAAAGTGACCGCACAAACGACCGAAGCAAGCGAACACATCGATCACCTGGTTTCCCGCGCCCGCACCGCGCTGGAACGGTTCCGGGAAATGGACCAGGCCCGGGTGGACCGGGTCGTTCAGGCCGCCGCCCTGGCCGGACTGGACCGGCATATGGAGCTGGCCCGGATGGCAGTGGAGGAAACGGGCCGCGGGGTCTACGAAGACAAAATCCTGAAGAATCTCTTTGCCCTCGAGTACGTTTTTCACAGCATCCGTCACCTGAAAACCGCGGGCGTGATCAACACCGACCCGGACACCGGATACCGGGAAATCGCCGAACCCGCCGGGGTAATCGCCGCCCTAGCTCCGCTGACCAACCCCACCTCCACCACCCTGTTCAAGGGTCTGATCGCGTTAAAGACCCGCAACCCGGTAGTGTTCAGCTTTCACCCGGGCGCCCAGCAGTGCAGCGCGGCCGCGGCGCACGTCCTGCGGGAGGCCGCCGTGGCGGCCGGCGCTCCGCAAGACTGTATTCTTTGGATTGAACAGCCGTCGGTCGAAGCAGCCCGCGCCCTGATGCACCATCCCGGCGTGAACCTGATCCTGGCCACCGGCGGCACCGGCATGGTCCGGGCCGCGTACAGTACCGGTCGCCCGGCGCTGGGGGTGGGCCCGGGCAATGTGCCCTGCTACATCGAACGGACGGCGAAACTGGAGCGGGCGGTGACCGACCTGATCCTGAGCAAGACCTTCGACCACGGGATGATCTGCGCCTCGGAACAGGCGCTGATCGTGGACCGCGCCGTGGCCAGCCGGGTACGGGAACTGATGCGGGAGGCGGGCTGTCGTTTCCTCGAAGGTGATGAGACTCGGCTGCTGGAAAAGATAGCCACCAACGACCACACCTGCTCCCTGAACCCGCAGGTGGTGGGCAAAAGCGCCGCCGAGATCGCCCGCCTGGCCGGGTTCGAAGTACCGGAGGACACCAAAATCCTGGTGGCCGGCCAGGACGGGGTCGGCCCCGCTTACCCGCTGTCCCGGGAAAAGCTCAGCCCGATCCTGGCCTTTTACGTGGTCGATGGCGCGGAGGAGGGGATCGGCCGCGCCGCAGAGGTGGTCATGTACGAAGGTCTGGGCCACTCTGCGGTGATCCACTCCGAGAACCCGGAAATTATCGCTGCCTTCTCCGCCCGGGTGCCGGCCAGCCGGATCATCGTCAACGCCCCGGCCAGCCAGGGCGCCATCGGCGACCTTTACAACACCCTGATACCCTCGCTGACCCTGGGCTGCGGCTACACCGGCGGAAATTCCACCACCGACAACGTCAGTGCGGTGCACCTGCTGGACATCAAGCGGGTCGCCCCGCGGCGTCCGGAAACGGAGTGGTTCCGGGTACCGCCGGAGATCTATTTCGGACCCGGCGCCCTGGAACAGCTGGCCCGAGTGCCGGGCCTCAGCCGGGTGTTTCTGGTGACCGACGTCACCCTGTACCGCCTGGGTTACGTGGATCGGGTCCGCCGTCACCTGGAGCGGTGCGCCAAACCGGTAACGGTGAAGGTGTTCACGGACGTGGAACCGAACCCCTCCCTGGAAACGGTGGAGCGGGGCACCAGGGCTGTGCGCGCTTTCGAACCGGACACCATCGTTGCCGTGGGCGGTGGCTCGGTCCTTGACGCCGCCAAAGCCATGTGGCTTTTTTACGAATACCCGGAGGTCCGCTTCGATCACCTGAAGCTGAAGTTCCTGGACATCCGCAAGCGCACTTACGAGCTACCCGCGCGCCCGCGCCGCACACGCCTGGTAGCCATCCCGACCACCTCCGGGAGCGGCTCCGAGGTCACCGCCTTCACGGTAATCACCGACCGAGAACGGGACATCAAGTATCCGCTGGCCGACTACGCCCTGACCCCCGACTTGGCCATCGTCGACGCTGACCTGGCCATGGGGCAACCTCCGGGCCTCACGGCGGACGCCGGGATGGACGTCCTGGGCCACGCCCTCGAGGCTTACGTTTCGGTACGGGCCTCCGACTACACCGATCCCCTGGCCCTAAAGGCGATTGAGCTGGTGTTCGAGTACCTGCTCCGCGCCTACCGGAACCCGGACGACCACGAGGCCCGGGAAAAGATGCATACCGCAGCCACCCTGGCCGGGATGGCGTTCACCAACGCCTTCCTGGGCATCAACCACAGCCTGGCGCACAAGCTGGGCGGCGAGTTCAACATCCCGCACGGCCGCGCCATCGCGGTGCTGATGCCCCACGTGATCCGCTACAACGCGCAGGTGCCGACCAAGTATACCAGCTACCCGAACTACGAGCACTACCGGGCCGCGGAAAGGTATCGCCAGGTCGCCCGGCACCTGGACCTGCCCGCCGACACCGCCGAAGAAGGCTTGTCCTCCCTGGTGAAGGCAATCCGCAACCTGATGCGGGAGCTAGAAATGCCCCTGACCATCGCCGACTGCGGCGTCCCGCGGGACCGGTTCGAGGAACGGCTGCCCTTACTGGCCGAAAAGGCCTACGAAGACCAGACCACGGTCACCAACCCCCGGCAGCCCCTGGTCTCGGAACTGATAGAAATATACCGCCAGGCATACTAAAGGGGCCAGACCTCAAAAAAAACGCAACGCACCAACAGTACCAACCGTTTCCCCGCAAACCGGGACAGTCTTCGGGAGGGCAAAAGATACTCGCTTGGGCGCTGAAACGCATCCCCGGACGGCACCGGTGCCGTAACACGCGCTTGCCCCGGTGAGCCACCGGGCGGGGCTTCTCCCAGACCGCCGGTCCCCGGAAACCGATCTTTTCTGCCCAGCACACAGGTGCGTTGCCCACTGCAACACACCTGGTATTCGCTCCCGTTATTGCCTAATCCTGCTAGGTCGCAGTAAATTTTACAAATAATCGCCGCCGATCTATTCCTTCCGGAATCCCAGGCGGTGGAGCTGCCTTTCGTCCTGGCGCCACTTGCTCTTTACCTTCACCCAGAGTTCGAGGTACACCCGCGCGCCGAGCAAGTGCTCAATTTCCTCCCGGGCCAGCCGCCCGATGTTCTTCAGCATCCGGCCGCCCTCTCCGATCAGGATGGCCTTCTGCGAGTCACGCTCCACGAAAATGGTCGCCCGGATCACGGTGACCCCTTTGTGGCCCGGGAAAACTTCGTCCACCACCACGACCACGCTGTGGGGCACTTCCTGTGACGTCAGGTGCAACACCTTCTCCCGCACCAGCTCGGCCAGGATCAGCGCTTCCGGCTGATCGGACACGGTGCCCTCCGGGTAGTAGCGCGGTCCGACCGGCAGATAACGCACCACCAGGTCCAGCAAACGGTCCACGTTCTCGCCGGTCCGCGCCGACAGGGGCACGATTTCCACGAAATCAAGCTTGCTCCGCAGCTCGTCGATGAGCGGCAGGAGCTTGGGTTTGGCCACCAGGTCCACCTTGTTGATCACCAGAAAAACCGGCGTGCGCGCTTCGGCAAGCCGCTGCAGAATGAACTCGTCTCCCGAACCGAATTTCCGGTGCGCCTCAATCAGGAACAGAATCAGGTCGACGTCCTGTAACGTGCCCAGGGCAGTATCAACCATGAGCCGGCCCAGCCGGTGTTTAGGCTTGTGGATCCCGGGGGTGTCCACAAACACAATCTGGGCGTCATCCCGGGTGAGCACCGCCCGAATGCGGTGCCTGGTGGTCTGGGGCTTGTCGGAAATGATGGCCACCTTCTGGCCGACCAGGTTGTTGAGCAGGGTGGACTTTCCCACGTTGGGGCGCCCGATAATGGTGACAAATCCCGACCGGTGTTCAGGCGTGTGGTTCATGTTTCATTCTCCCTCGCCCCGGGGGAACCGAAACGCTCCAGGGAGCAGTTCGGCCACCGTTTTCACCTCGAAATCGCCCCGCACGTCGGCCAGGAGCAGGCGCAAGGAGGGCGCGAATTCGGACAGCACCTGGAGGCAAGCACCGCAGGGCCGGCAGTAGCCCTCCCGGTCTGCGGCCACCGCCAGCGCCGCAAAGCCCCGTTCACCGCCAGCCACCGCCGCAAAAACGGCTACCCGTTCGGCGCACACCGTCAGGCCGTATGAACCGTTTTCCACGTTGCACCCGGTGAACACCCGGCCCCCGGTGGTCAACAGGGCCGCCCCCACCCGGTACCGGGAGTAAGGCGCGTACGCGTTCCCCCGGGCCGCCAGGGCCAGTCCAACCAGTTCGGCATCGGAGCACGCGGCCGCCACCGCGCTACGCCCCCACCCGGCGGAGCACGTCGTCCTCCCGTTCCCGCATCCGCTGCGCGTCCGGGTCGTTTTCGTGGTCGTAGCCCAGGAGATGAAGGGTTCCGTGAACGGCCAACCGGGCGACCTCCCGGGGCAAGTCGTGCCCGTACTCGGCGGCCTGGCGCCCGGCCGCGGGCAGCGAGATGACCACGTCACCCAGGACGAACACTCCCGACTCATCCCCGGCGTCCGCGGGTTCCTCCTCGCGCATCGGGAAGGCCAGCACGTCCGTGGGCCGATCCTGGCCGCGGAAACGCCGGTTCAGTTCCTGGATGTACTCGTCGTCCACCAGGGCCACGCCCAACTCGACCCGCGCCCCGGTCTCTTCCGCGTCCAGGGCAGACTCCACCACCCTTTGCACCAGGGACAACAGTTTATCGTCCACCGCCACGGTTTCTTGCAAATTGCTGATGACGATGGCCATTCCGGGCCTTCCTCCTTTCGATCTCCTTGGCGTCAGGATACTCAATTCGGTTGTGAAAAATACCGGTAAACACCCGGGCAAAGGCGGCCCCGATCAGTTCGAGATCCCGGAAAGTCAGGTCGCACTCGTCCAACTGCCCGTCCGCCAGCTTGTCCTTGATCACCTTGCGGATCAGCCCCCCCACCTGGCCCGGCGTCGGGTTGGAAGCCGAACGTACCGCGGCTTCCACGGTATCGGCCAGCATGATCAGAGCGGCTTCCTTGGTCTGGGGCTTGGGACCTTCGTAACGGAAGTCCTCCTCCCGCACCAGGTTTTTCTCATCCTGCTGCAGCGCCTTCTGGTAAAAGAAAGTGATCAGGCCAGTGCCGTGGTGCTGTTCGATGATGTCAATGATCGCCTGCGGTAGCTTGTGCTCCCAGGCGAATTCCACGCCGTCCTTGACGTGCGCGGTCAGGACCAGCGTGGACAGGCCAGGGGTAATCTTATTGTGCGGGTTTTTACTGATTAGCTGGTTTTCAATGAAAAAATAAGGACGTCTGATCTTACCGACGTCGTGGTAATAGGCGCCCACCCGCACCAGGATCGGGTCCGCACCAACCGCCTCGGCCCCGGCCTCGGCCAGGTTGGCCACCAGGATGCTGTGGTGGTAGGTCCCGGGGGCGTCCAGCAGGAGACGCTTCAACAACGGTTGGTTGGGATTAGCCAGTTCCAGCAGCTTCACCGCCGAAGTAATCCGGAAGGAACTTTCCAGGAAAGGCAGCGCCCCGTTGGCCAGGACCGAGGACAACAGGCCGTTAGCCGTGCCCAGAATCAGGCTGGAGGTCAAAAGCAGGCCCGGCGAAGTATCCGTCAACAGGCCGACCGTGAGAATGGCCACGATGTTCGCCCCGGCAACGTATACCCCAGCCCGTACCAGGTCGGTCCGCTGGCTGAGCTTGGACACACTGAACACCCCGGCCATGCCGCCCAGGAGCCCGACCAGGGCAAAGCGCAAGTCGTTGCCGGTCATGACCCCCACTAGGCCGGCCAGTACCGTCACCACGATCAGGGCCAGCCGGAAGTCCAGGAGAATGGCCACCAGCATCCCGGCCGCCGCCACCGGCACCGCGTAGCCCAGCAGGCTGCCGAACTCCGGCCACTGGGTAACCTGAACGGCGATCATCACCTTGCCGATAACCATGACGGTCAACACAATGATGCCCAGCATGTACAGGTGGCCCACATTGCCGTAGATTTCCCGGTGCTGCTTCCGGATGTAGTGCAGGACGATTACCGTCAGGAGCACAATCAACAGCACCGTACCGAGAATGGCCTTGAAGGGCACGGGGCGGTGCAGTTCCCCGGCGGCCTCCAGTTTCACCAGATGCTGGGTGGTGACGATCTCGCCCTCACCGATGATCTTCTGGCCCTTCTTCAGGGTCACCAGCACCGGGCTCACCTGGTCCATGGCCGCTTGCCGCAGCTGCTCGGTACGCTGGGCGTTGTAAAAGGCATTCGGCCGCAGCAGGGTGTTGATCAGGTTCCGGCCCAGAAGCTCCCAGGGCCGGCTCCACCCGGCGTCGCGGATTTCCTCGATTAGGGCATGCTTCGCTTCCTCCAGGTTCTCCTCGGACACTCCCTGGCCCTGTTCCATGGCGCGGGTAACCATCAGCGTCAGTTCCTTTTCCAACGCCGCCGTGCTAGCCGGATTCCCCTCCGCCAGCGCGGCCAGTACATCCGACGGCAGCGGGAACGGCAGAAACTCGTCCATGGCCTCGACTTTACCCGCCAGATCCAGGGTGTCGTTCTGCTGGATCTCCCGAATCAGGGACATGGTTTCGGAAATGTCCTGCCGCACGGCTACCGTTACTTGGGGATCGAAGTCGTACTGCTTGGCCACCATCCGGGCGGCCTGCTGGCGCGCCTCCTCGGTCTTGGCCCGGTCCTCAAAGGTGATGGTTTCGCGCGCGTTGATGGTGCGGGGGGAAACCTGCCCCACCTGCAGGCGCACCTGCTGGGGAAAGAAATCGACGCACACGATCAGCGTTAGAAACAACAGGAAAAACAGGACCGCGCTGGTCCGGCGGACCTTCTGGCTGCGAAAAACGGTGGACAAACCCCGCCCGGCTTGGGCCACCAGCTCACGCAAGACCCACACTTTGTGGTCACTCCTCTTTCGATCCCCCCGCCCGCTCGTAAGCTTCGACAATCTTGATCACCAGCGCGTGCCGGACGGTGTCGGCTCCGGTAAGATAAACAAATCCGATCCCGTCAATCCCTGAAAGGATTTGTTCCGCCTCGATCAAGCCGGAGGCCTGTCCCCGGGGCAGATCCACCTGGGTGATATCCCCGGTCACCACCGCCTGGGAACCGAAGCCCAGGCGGGTCAGGAACATCTTCATCTGCTCCGGCGTGGTGTTCTGAGCCTCGTCCAGGATGATGAACGCATCCTCCAGGGTCCGGCCCCGCATGTAGGCCAGGGGAGCGATTTCAATTATGTGCCGCTCGAGATAGCGCCGGGTGTTTTCCACGCCCAGCACGTCAAACAGGCTGTCGTAGAGGGGGCGCAGGTACGGGTCGACCTTCTCCTGCAGATCCCCCGGTAAAAAACCGAGCTTCTCACCGGCCTCCACGGCCGGCCGGGTTAGGATCAAACGGCTAACTTCCTTGTTGCGCAATGCCCGTACCGCCATCACCACCGCCAGGTAGGTTTTCCCGGTCCCGGCCGGGCCGATGGCGAACACCACGTCTTTTTCGGACATGGCCCGGACGTACTGCTGCTGCCCCAGGGTCTTCGGCCGTACCGGCTTGCCCCGGGGCGTGGTCAGGATCACTTCGCGGGCCAGCGCGGCTAACCCGGCCTGCTGGCCGACACGCACGCTATTGATGATATATTTCACGTCGGCAGGCGTCAAGTCGCGCCGTTCCAGGTAGAAGGCCTCCAACTGCCGGATGACCTCCTGCCCCTCGGTCACTTGCTCCTCGGTGCCGAACAGAATCAGGTCCCCGTTCCGCATTACCACGCGCACACCCACCTCGTCCTCCAAAATGGCCAGGTGTTCGTCGTAATTACCCATTATGGCCGCCGCCACCCGGGGATCGTGCACCACCATTCTCTTTTCAACCAGTTTCGCCAATAAGCGCCATGACCTCCTCTATGAACTAATATGAATTATTTACAGTCATTCGGTCCGCGGTTTCTCCACGCCGATGTCCTCCAGGGTTTCCACGGTGATCTGCATCCGTACCAGGTGTTCCCCGGGGCCCGTAGGCACCAGTTCAACCCTTTCGTTCAGCACTTTCGCTTCCACCGGAATCCGCTCCTGCAGGATTTCCCGGGCCCGTTGTTCGGCCAGACGCAGGGCATCCAACTGGGTGTGGCGCACCAAGCGGTTCCTAGTTTCCCGGTAAACCGTGGTTACTATTTCGACGGGCAGGGAATAATTCCTCCAACCCGGGACTGCCCGTACGGTTTCCGAAACCTCATAGTTTCTATACGGCTCCCGCTTGGGGCCCAACCCGGCAATCTCCCGTCCCCAGACCCGGAGCGCCATCCGTCTCGCTTCCCGGCCGGTCGGTTCGGGCACCTTCTCCACCAGCGGCGCCTCGCCGTAGGCCTCGTACCACACCCGGGCCTTGACGATCCCCCGGGCCCGCACCAGCCGGGGTTCAACGTTCAGGATCGCCCCCTTGGAATCAAGGGCCTCGGGCGGCCAGATCTCCCCGGAAATCAAGAGCTGTCCCGGAAACACCGTCTCTCCCTCCCGGACCACCGCCTGGCCGCTTAAGACCAGCACCTCCTGCACCAGGCCGGCCTTGGCCGCCAGGATATCGGAAGGCCGGTCGTCGGTGTCCGGAGGCGGCAGTTTCTTTTCGGCCACCGTGAGCAGGGCCCTGGCCCCCTTGACCTCCAGCCCCACCCAGGCGATTTCCGGGATTTTGTCCTTGACCTTGTCCTCCACCGCGAACACCTCGAACCGCCACTTGGCCGCCCCGCGGTAGAGCCCGGCCTCGCGGGCCGCGGCGAGAATCTCCCGGTCTTCTATCTTAACATTTCCGTCAACGTCTATAAACCAAATGAAGGACGACAGGAAATACAGGGCGGCCAGGAAAAGCGCGGCCCCGAAGGTCAGTGTTTTCCGGCGCCGCGCCCGCCCGAGGAGAAAAGGAAACCCCATCCGGCTGTTGATCCGGAAACGGCTGCCTGTGTCCCGGGCAACGTGGCGTAGGGGTTTCACCCCGGAAAGACGGGTCTTAACGAGGATCCGGTCGGCGTCCAACCGCCTGATATCCCAGAAGTAGATGCCCCTGCGGGCCGCCAGGTTAATGAATTTCTCCAGGGTCCGCCCGCTGACCACCATGGTCACGTAGCCGAATAGGTAGGCCAGGATTTTGAGGACGAACATTATGGAAACCTCCCGGGCCAAAATTCAGTTAAGGAAAACAAAAGTTCATCTAAGTGAAGCATAGACTTTCGATCTGGCCCTCGATACACAGTTCGTCCGGGAGAATATTACGCAGCACCAGCTCACGTCCCCGCACGGCGACTTCCCCGGCAGGCACCAACACCCGCACGGACTCGGTGGTATACTCCACGATTCCACGGTGGTTCTCTATGACCACGTGTACGTTCCCCACCAGAATGATCTTTGGCAGGTCCAGGGCAACCTCGCCCGGGATTTCCAGGACCTCGGCCATGGTCCGCCGCAACTTATTCCGAACGTTCCGCCAGCCCAAATTAAAACCTCCCCACGCTCAAACTTATGCCGGGGAGGGTTACATATTCGGGCAACAAGTTTCCCGCGGGCAACGCAACGGCTACAAGCCACGAATGGTCCCCTTCATCCTTCATCCTTCCGCGAAATTATTGTCCTCCACTGCTCTTAAAAATACCAGGGTAGCCACGTACCGGCCACCATCATCGTACACCGCGGCGATTTCACAAGTCACCTCGTTCAAGTCGAGCGCTACCCGGTTGAGGGACCTAGACCCGACATTGTCGATGATAGCCGTAGCCAACCGCGAATCGACCTCGCTGATGTGCCGGCCCTTTTCCAGGGAGCCGAGATAATAGTTGGCGAGCATGTTGGCCAGCATTATTTCGTGGTTTTTGTCTACCACCACCAGTCCGCTCCGGTCGACCTCAACGAGTTTGGCGAGGATGTTGCCGCCGATCTTTTCCTGGTCGTGGTTCAAAGTGATCACCACGAGGGAACCGAGCAGTTTCCCTTCCTTGAAGATGGGCGAGCAGACAAGTTCCAGCAATTGGCCCGAACTTTTAAAGATCGTTTTTCTACTTTCACCGTGAACTATGTCCGGCACCGGTCCAAAGATTTCCTGGAACTCAAGGTCCTTCAAAGTGCTTTTTTGATCGGCGAAAAACTTGTGCGCCGCCTCATTTGCAAAAACAATCTTGCCCGCCTGGTTGCAAATGACAACTCCTTCCTTCAGGTGGTTGAAGACGGCAAAGTTGATATCTTCAAAGTAGGCATTGATGCTGCTGTACCACAAATTAACCATGAATTTGTAGAGCGCAAATTCGTAAACACAGAAACACAACACAAAAAGCAGGCCCATAAGGATGATTACCCGGTAAGCTTCAAAGGGGTTGTCCTTCTGGAAAAAGCAAATCTGCCAGGAGCTGTGCTTGATACTAGCGGTATCAACCCGGTAGGGCAAGTCATCGCGAAAACTGCTTTGCCAGGCGGAAAAACCCTTAGCTTTTTCCGGATCGAAGGGCCAGACCACCGGGTGATGTCCCCCGTCCAGCAGGGCGACCTGAAAGTCTTCACCCGCAAACAGCTGGGTCAATTCCCAGAAGAATTCGCCAGCTTTAAAATCAATCAGCAAGACGCCTTGCAGCTGGGTTGCTGTTTTGCGCACCGGGGTTCCGACCCTGACCTTCAAGTCCTCCCCCCCCGTAACCAACGTTTCCCCCACCAGCGCCCGCGTAAAGGCCGGAGAATGGGCGATCGGAAAATCCACCCCGTCGGTGGTTGAATCAATAAGGCGGCCGTCCGTGTCCACCAGGTAAACCGCGGTTATTCTCGCATCCCGACCGGCAATCTCTTGCAGCACGGCACCGGTAGGGCTGTCCCCCCGCTCCAACTTGCGGGCCGCGCCCTCGGCGAAGGAGGCGATGTCGTGGGTAAAGATTTGGGCCTTGCTTAAAGCGGCCTGCTGGAGGCTGTGCTCATATTCGGTCATTGCTTTTGTGATCAGGCGAAACTCCACGATGGAAAAACCAGTAATCACGATCAATAAAACGATGATGACGCAAAAAGACGGAACGCTTCGGTTTTCGGGGGGTTTAAACACGACCATAACACCCTTCCGTCATTTAAGCAGGCCCTTTTTTGCCGCTGAAGCAAGGGCTTCTTCAATGGTTTTAACTCCCAACTTGGCACAGATCCCCTGGATCCTTCTCCGCAGGGTGGAAAGACTGATATGCACCCGGTTGGCTACCGATTTCTGGTTCTCTCCGGTGGCGAGCAACTGCAAAATTTGCAACTCCATTTCGGTGAGTTCGGTATCACGATTCATGAAGAACAGCTTGCTGCTCAAACCGGGATACAGGTAACGGCCGGTCTTCATCACGATATTAATGGCGGACTTGATTTCGCCAAAGGAGGCGTACTTGGGAATGAAACCGTGCACCCCGTGTTTCATAGCCTTTCTGACAAACAGGGGATCATCATAGATGGTTAGCGCCAGGTATTTGAGCCCGGGCCGGCGGGCGCCGATCTCCCGGGGCAGTTGCAGCCCGTCTCCATCGGGGAGCCCGATGTCCAGCAGGACAAGGTTGATGTCCGCCGGCAGGTTTTCCACCGCCTCTCGGTAGGTACCCGCTTCGGCCACCACCGTCATGTTGGCCTCCAGTTCGATAAGTCGTTTCAACCCTTCCCGAACGATCTGGTGATCTTCCACTAGCATGATCTTAATTTTGGGCACTGGATGTCTCCTCCCAGTTGATGGGAATGGTAAGGGTCACCACGAAGCCGCCAGCAGCATAACCGTACGCCAGGTTACCGCCCAGCAGCTTCGCGCGCTCCTTCATGCCCCATAAGCCTTTCCCTTCGACCGGTTTCTCTCCGGGTGGGCCGTTATCTTTAACTTCGATTTTCAGGGTCCCACCCCGGACCGCAAAATGAATTTCTACCTTGGAGGCCGCGGAATATTTGATTACGTTGGTCAGGGCCTCTTGCACAATCCTATAGATGGCGATTTCCTCCCATGTTTCAAGCTTGAGGGTGTGGGATTCGTAATAAATGCGCGTCTCGATTCCGTACGCTTTTTCGAAATAGGAAACGTACGACTCCAGGGCCGGGATTAACCCCATTTTATCGACCAGGTACGGGTGGATCTCGTTCATGATATTGCGCATGTCCACGGCTGCGTGCTGGCAGTGGGTTCGGAGCTGTTCCAGGTCTTTACGGATGGCGTCGGCGCCGCCGGGGGCCAAATCATTGCTTTGCCGCAACAGGTGGTCCAAAGCGCGAATCATAGTTGCCATGTACCGGCCCATCCAATCGTGAATCTCGATGGAGAGCCTTTTGCGTTCGGTTTCGATGCTTTCAAAAAAGAAACGTTTGTTTTCAGGGCGCTCTCCCGCCGAAAAGATCATCGCCGCGCCGGTCAGCATATTCAAGGTGAATAAGGGATAGTAATCGACGGTTAAGCAGGTTTTTCGCCCGGCA
Source organism: Candidatus Desulfopertinax cowenii (assembly GCA_001899445.1). Classification (GTDB taxonomy): domain Bacteria; phylum Bacillota; class Desulfotomaculia; order Desulfotomaculales; family Desulforudaceae; genus Desulfopertinax; species Desulfopertinax cowenii. Next base: position 528,444 of record MPOA01000006.1, read on the forward strand.
TAAGTATAGGATGTTTGATGATCGATCAACCGTTGCTGGTGAAGGATGACGTGGAAAAGCGGTTCGAACACATTCTGTAAATGTGGGAAGTGTCCCAACGCTTCGTTCAGGGACTTGTTGAGGACTGCGTCCGCAGCCACTTCCAGCAGCTTTTCTGCCGCCGCGTTGATTTTTTTTACTACTCCTCTCCGGTCGGTTATAATCACGGCGTTACGCCAGTTGTCCGTCAGGTACTTTACATGCGAATACTGTACGAACAGGGGCAGCGCCACCCCGAGCAAACCGGTCACCAACAAAGCCAACGACAAAAGGGCCAGCGAAAACAGGAGCAGCCGGTCCCTGCTTTCCAGGATCGCAATTGCCGCCGCCGCCTGCTCTACCTCGTGTTCCAAGGCGGTGATGACGAGCGCGGTTTTATCCCTCAGCTCGGTGGCCAGATATTCGTGTTCCGACTGCAGGGCAGCGGCAGCCTTACTTCCGGCCGCCGGTTCTGCATGGGCGAGCTCTCTTTCCACGAAGAAAAGGTAGTGCCTGTTGGCCGCAATCAAATCCGCCACCTTGTTTTTCGTGGGGAGATCCACGGCATAGTACAGATCCAACTTATCCCGGATCGTTTCCGAGCTGTAACGCCGGAAATCGTCCAGGTGGCGCTGGTCAGCATGGCGCATGTAGTTCTCCACGCTGGCTAGCGAGCGCTCCACGTTCAGGGATAGCTGGTAGCCCGCGGCAAGATGCGCCGAGTGGCGAGCCAGGTCGCTAATTTTTTTAGGTGCAAGATAAGCCCTACCAGCTAACAGTAGCGCCAGGATGACCAACAGCACGGTCAGGGCGATGCTGATCCAGATGTAGGTTTTCATTTGGTGCCCGACGTCACTCCCCAAAACGAACAGTTTATTTTGAATCGCTGTCCCTCGTTGGCGCCCCTCGTTAATGAGCATTTCGCCAGGCAGCGCCGGTTTCCTTTGTGGATCATTTTGACTCGTTTGCTTTGCCAGATTGAGCTAAAAGTGTCAGGTGGAAGAATTTGTTGCTTTACCTGGCGGGCCAAAAAATTCAACTTGCGCTGTAAAGGTTGGTCGCCAAAAATTAAGGATGATAAAACTTATAAGTAAGGAAGGGGAAGTGTCTTAAGCGAATTGTTTTAATTTAGGAATAGGAGGTGGAAATGCGCGCTTATTTGTTGAAGATTTTAAGGTTTGACGGTGGAGCGCAGGGCGTGATTTTTGTGTTTGGGAGTATTTAAGTTTATTAAGTAGTTTAAGTAAGGAGGGGGAACCTCGGTGAGCGAAAAGTCCAATAGCGAAGTCGTAGTAGAAGAAAAACGCCAGCCCGAATTGGTGCGGATGTTTAAGACCGAGGATTATTGGGCAATTTGGCTGGGTGCCTTGTTACTTATATTCGCTCTGATCATGGCTTTTGCCAACCCGCCGGACCCGGCGAAATTTGCCGAATACCGGGCCATTATGCAGCAGGAGGCGGAGCGGGCACCTTTTAAGACCATCGCCTATCACGAGGCCGAAATGGCGAAGGAAAAAATGCGGGCCCGCAACGAGGAACCCTTCAAGACGCTTTATGCCTTTACGAACCGGCCAAAAGGTTGGGACACCAATCCCATTTCCGCGCTCTACTTGAGCGAGAGTGAGGCCGCGGCTATCAGGGAGGCAAACAAGGAAAGGTACGCGCAGGCGCAAGAAGCGACTGCTGCGGCCCGGGCGGCGGCGGAAGAGGCCGAGGCCGCGGCGGCGGTTGCCGGGTTCAAGGACAGCGCCTTGAATGAGCGGGCCAAGGAGGCGATCGCGGCGTGGCAGGCTGCCCTGGCCGCCGAAGCCAAGGCCAAGAAGGCGGCTACCACCCAGGCCTACAACCTTATCCCCGGTCTGGTGGTCCTGATGATTGCCATCGCCCTCTTTTTCTCCATTGGTTTGCGCTTCATGGGCCACAACGTCCGGCGATACCTGGTCGCTTTTCCAGTGGTGTTTGCGCTCGCGGTACTAGCCTATGTTTTGGCCAACCAGGCCACTATGAAAGCGCTGGGCCTGTCATACGTGCTCTTCGCCCTGGTCCTGGGCCTTTTGATCGCCAATACCATTGGAACCCCCAACTGGTTGAAACCGGCGGTCCAGACCGAATACTACATTAAAACCGGCCTGGTGTTGTTGGGTGCGGGCATCATGATCGGCAAAATTGCCCTCATCGGCATTCCAGGGATCTTTGTAACCTGGGTGGTTACCCCCATTGTGCTTATAGCCACTTTCTGGTTCGGACAGAATATCCTCAAAATACCGTCTAAAGAGCTGAACATTACCGTTTCGTCCGACATGTCGGTCTCTGGTGTTTCGGCGGCCATCGCCACGGCCGCGGCCTGCCGGGCCAAGAAAGAGGAGCTGACCCTGGCCATCGGCATGTCTATGGTCTTCGTGGCCATTATGATCTTTGCGATCCCGGCAGTTGCCAATGCGCTCAACATGCACCATGTGTTGGCCGGGGCTTGGATTGGCGGCACCGTTGACAATACCGGGTCGGTCGTCGCCGCCGGCGAGTTGATCGGGCCGGTCGCGATGTACGTGGCGGCCACCATCAAGATGATCCAGAACGTCATGATCGGAGTCATTGCCTTCGGCGTGGCCGCCTACTGGGCCCTGAAGGTAGAGCGCGAGCGCTCCGGCGTGGCTGGGCAGCAGGTCGATCTCCGCTTCGGGTCGGCCTTGCGCGAGATCTGGGATCGTTTCCCCCGGTTCATCCTCGGCTTTCTCGGGGCTTCGATCGTGTTTTCCATCCTCTATACCACCATGGGGCATGACTGGAGCAAGGTGATGATTGATAACGGCGTGCTGGCCTGGGCGAACAGGTTCCGGGGCTGGTTCTTTGCCCTGGCCTTTGTGAGCATCGGCCTGGCGACCAATTTCCGCGAGCTGGCCGTGCATCTCAAGGGTGGGAAACCGGTCATCCTTTACGTGTGCGGGCAGTCCTTCAACCTGGTGCTGACCCTGCTCATGGCTTACCTGATGTTCTTCGTCGTGTTCCCCGGCATCACGGAGCAAATTGTCCCGTAAGCATGTAACTGGAGCGGAGGCAATAAGAGTGTTTAGGCGGATGAGTGTACCAGGTGGGCGCAAGCGCCCGCCTGGCAACTTTTTTCAGCGTTGGCTGGCGTTTATCATCGGAGTGCTTCTCCTGGCGGGACTTGTTTTCACCGCTCCGGTGCTGGAGCGCCTACCGGGGCTTGGGCCCAGGATTGAAGCCCTGCGCGAAAGCGGCGTGGAGACCGGTGCTTTCTGGTGGGCTGACGTGCCCGAAGTTAGCGAGGCCGAGCGCTACATCCGGCAATCCCGCGACCTTGCCCCCGGAAATTAAACACAGTCTATTAGCTCTGGCTTGATTGCGGGGAGGTGATCGCAAACGTGTCGAAAAACCGGAAATATGCCGCCATCCTCGCCTATGAAGAACAATTTGCCAAAATCGTAGCCCTCCAGATCAGGGCCAGCCGTCCCAAACCCGTTTGGCATTTTTTCGTGCCCTTTATGATGGTCTTTGAATACTTAGCCGCCAAGAAGGAAATTGGTCTGTTTGTCAGAAATTTTTTATTCGGGAGAAAACTGGCTCTTAACGCGGCCCGGGACACGATAGACGGCAAAGACCGGCAAAACAAGCCGGCGGAAATGGGGTTGCAGATTAGGGAATGGCTGTCAGCAAACGCCCTTTATTCCCCGCACATGCATCAAAAACAAATCGCGCTGGCCGATCTTCTTTTCAAACACTACTCCCTTTTGTTTAAGGCCGAAGGCAAAGGTCATGCTTCTCTGGTCAGGAACGCCTACGTAAACCGGGTTGATTACGAATCTTTCCTGCAAAAACTTTCCGCTACGGAAAATGAAATAGACCGCCTTACGCTCCAGATGAGGGGTGAGTCAGCCGAACTGGAGTCCCAGATTTCCGTCAAACAAAAGGGTATTGCCGCTTTGAGGGCGAAAGACACCAACCAGATCTTTAGGCGGTGAGGAGGCAAAGTCATTGGCGTCCCTAGATGCCAGGTACCAGCTGATCATTTCCTATGAACAGTGCTTCGCCAAAACGGTGGCCGCCAAAATTGTGGATCGGCCGGAACTTTCTCCCTGGATGATCCTGATTCCGATCATTTTCGTGCACTACCTTCACCAGCACCAGCGGTTTCGGGCGGCCGTGGACATCACCAGTAAAGAATTCATGTTTACCAAGCAAACGGCGCTTGACGCCGCTTGGCAGATGGTTCGGAACGGCGCGTCCAAGGAAGAGACCCTGGGCGAAGTGGCCGCAAAAGTGGCGGAAGATGACGCGGCGCGCCTTTCCGGGCGGGGGGCCGATTACGCCGAAAAAGCGCAAGCGATTCGCCGCGCGCAATTAAAGGAAATCGAATTGCTGATCGATCATTATGTCCGGCTTTTCAAGGCTGGAGAAGTCGGGCCTGCTGATTTACCCACACCACCGGGCCGAAGCCGAAAAAGAAGGCCGCTTTCCGGAAAAAACAAATACTGGGCCCTGTTGAAAAAAGCTTACCGGACCCGCACGGACTACACTCGGTTCCTTGAGCAACTGCAGCGGGCCGAAAAAGAAGTGAACCTGGCGGCAAAACGTGCTTTTAGCCAAACGGAAGGTTTTTCGGAGACCATTTCCAAGCTGGAAGCCACCACTGCTGCTTTGAGAAAGAAAGAACTGGAAGCCGTCTTCTCGTTAAAATTATAAAGTGGGAACCACTTCGAGGTTCCCACCAGGTCCCGTTGTTATTCTAATTGTACGTCCGCGCATTTATGCTAAAATGGGCGTTTCCGCCTGCGCGCCGCTTCGGACTTCTTCTTCCGCCTCACGCTGGGTTTTTCGTAATGTTCATGTTTTCTGGCTTCGGAAAAAACCCCGGCCCGCTGACACGTTCTCTTGAAACGGCGTAAGGCGCTGTCCAGGGTCTCGTTCTTTCCAACTCGGACTTCGGCCACCAGCATCCCTCCCCCCACCGATCCGGCGTCTGAGGCTTACCATGTTGTGCGTTAGCACTCCTCTGAAAATTGTTCTATCCAGGAGGCCAATTCAGCTTCCGCCCGGCAAGGAGATGGTAGTGCACGTGAAAGACAACCTGCCCCCCGCCTTCCTGGCAGTTGGCCACCAGCCGGAAACCCCGCCCTTCCAGGCCAAGGTCCCGCGCCACCTGCACGGCGGCCTTCTGGAGCCGCCCCAGAATTTGTTCGTCGCCCTCCTGCAACTCGAACAAGGTGGCAATGTGCTTCTTGGGAATAAACAGGATATGTACCGGGGCCACGGGGTTGGCATCCTTAAAGGCCAGAATGTGATCATCCTCGTAAACCACGCTGGCCGGGATTTCCCGGTTCACGATCCGGCAGAATATGCATCCTTGCAAACTCATCACCCCCCCCAAGGAGGTCACCAACAGTAGTCTATTTGACATGTCAGTCGGGGAATCCTGCCTCATTATTAATTATTCCCCTTAAATTCCCCTGTTGAGTATCCTGAACGTACACTTTTATCACCCGGCCCACAAGTTCCGGCCCGCCCGAAAAAACGGTCTTCAGGTAATTTCTGGTGTAGCCCGCGGCCTGCCCGTCGGCGGCCGACTCCACCAGCACTTCGACCGTCCGCCCCCGGTAGCGGGAGGCAAACCGGCCGCGCAACTCGCGGTCCAGCGCCAGCATCTCCTTGCTCCGTTCCCGTTTAACCCGGTAAGAGACCTGTCCCGGAAAACCGGCGGCCGGGGTCCGAGAGCGGCGGGAAAAGATGAACACGTGGAGACCGGCAAAGCCCAGACGGCGCACGAAACCAAGGCTTTCACCGTGTTCCGTGTCGGTTTCACCGGGAAAACCGACCAGCACGTCGGTGGTGACCGCCACTTCCGGTACCTGCGCCCGGATCATCTCCACCAGGGAAGCAAACTCCGCGATGGAATAACGCCGCCCCATGCGCTTGAGGACCGGGTCGCTTCCGCTCTGTAGCGGCAGGTGGAAGTGGGGGCAGCACACCGGATTTGCCGCTACCACCTCGACCAGTTCCCGGGTGATCTCATTCGGCTCCACCGAGCTCAGGCGCAGCCGTCGGAGCCCCGGGATCTGGGCCAGGCGGTTTACCAGTCCCGCCAGGTTGGCCTCTCCCAGGTCACGCCCGTAGGCACCCAGATTGGTCCCGGTGAGCACCAGCTCCCGGTAGCCCTTGTCAACCACTTTCCGGGCCAGTTCCAGTACCCGTTCCGGGGGTCGCGAACGCAGGGGGCCGCGAGCATGCGGCACGATGCAGTAGGTGCAGAAATCTCGGCAACCCTCCTGCACCTTGAGGAAAGCCCGGGTCCGCCCACCCAGACCGACCTCTCCCGGCAATTCCTCAAACGCCCGGACCTCTTCGACGTCTTCCACCGCCAGCACCGGACGCCGGCCAGCGGACGCCTCCTCGACCAGGTCTACAATCCTATCCCGGCCCGCCGTCCCGATCACCAGGTTCACCCCAGGGATGGCGGCCACTTCGTCCGCTGCCACCTGGGCGTAACAGCCGGTCACCACCACCAGGGCATCCGGGTTGGTCCGCACCGCCCGGCGGATCAACTGGCGCGACTTGCGGTCCCCGACGTGCGTCACCGTGCAGGTGTTCACCACATACACGTCGGCCCGCTCCTGGAAAGGCACGACCCGGTAACCGCGCTCGCGGAAGAGTGCGGCCAGCCCCTGGGTTTCGTACTGGTTTACCTTGCAGCCCAGCGTGTAAAAAGCAACCGTCTTCATGTTATGCTATCCTCTCCATGCCCGGGCGCCCGGCATAGTCTCCTTAGTTTTAGCACTCCCAAATCCAGAGTGCCAGAAAAGGGGACAGGCTACTTTTTTAGCACTCTAAAGAACAGTCTGCCAGAAAAGTAGCCTGTCCCCTTTTCTGGCACTCTAAAGGGGAATCTGCTAAAAAAGTAGCCTGTCCCCTTTTCACCCGAGGTCGCCCCATTCGTAAAGAACCAGGGCGGCGGCGATCAGCCCGGCGGTATCGGTCCTTAACAGGCGCGGACCCAGGGAAACCGACACCGCGCCGCGGGCGGCAGCCGCGGCGGCCTCCCCCTCCGTGAAGCCGCCCTCGGGCCCGATGAAAACGAAAACATCCTCTGCGGGTGGTCGAGAACGAAGCACGTCCTTCAACGCCACCTGCCGCTCCCTCTCCCAGAAAAAGAGCGGCAGGGCCGCCTCCGGCACCAAATCCAAGGCTTCTTTGAACCCGATCACCGGATGGACCTCCGGCACCCGCGGGCGCCAGCACTGCTCCGCCGCCTCGGTGGCGATCCGCTGCCACCGTTCCCGGCGCCGACCGGCCTTTTGGGGTTCCAGATTCACTACCACCCGTTCCGAAGTGACGGGGACGATCCGCGCTACCCCGATCTCGGTGGCCTTCTGTACCACCGTATCCATGCGGTCGCCCTTGGCCAGGGCCTGCACCAAAGTAACCCGCACCCCCGGTTCGGCCGGCGCCCCTACCTCGCCGGTCACCACGGCCCGCACCCGCTCCCGGCCGGTCTCCCGGACCTCGGCCCGGAACATCCGGCCGGAACCGTCCAGGAGCAGCACCTCGGCCCCCGGGCTCAGCCGCAGCACCCGGGTCAGGTGGTGAGCGTCCGGCCCTGTGATCCAGGCCACATTTTGCGCCTCCCACTGGGCGGAAGGCACGAAGAATCGCGGCGTCCTCAAACCCTCACCCCCACCAGGGCCACCCATTCCCTTTCGGCCAGGTATTCTTCAATCCGAAAATCGTTGGCCAGAAGCGCGCGGCGTACCATTTCCTCCCGGCGATCCAGGATCCCGCTTAGGATGAACCGCCCGCCCGGCTCCAGGGCCGTGGCGGCTGCCGGGCACAAAACGGTAAGCACTTCGGCCAGGATGTTCGCCACCACCAGGTCGGCTGGTTCCGAGAGGTCATCCAAGAGGTTACCCTCTCGCACCCGCACCCGGCCCGCCAGGTTATTCCGGGCCACGTTTTCGCGGGCCGTGCGGACCGCCACCGGGTCTTCGTCCACCGCCCAGACCGTCCCGGCGCCCAAAAGCGCCGCCGCGATGGCCAGGATTCCCGAGCCGGTGCCCACGTCCAGCACGACCATTCCCGGCCGCACGTACCGTTCCAGCAACTGCAGGCACATGGCCGTGGTGGGATGGGTGCCGCAGCCAAAAGCCAGGCCGGGGTCCATTTCGATGACCAGGTCTTCCGGGCCGGGTTGGAAGCTTTCCCAGGTAGGCTTCACCACCAGCCGTTCGCCGATCCGCAGGGGTTTGTACTCCTTTCGCCAGGAGACCGACCAGTCCTCGGCGCTGATCCGGCGCACGTCTAGGCGCACCTCTCGCCCCAGGATGTTCTCCACCCGGCGGCGCAGTTCACTCACCGTCCGGTCCGGCCGGGTTTGCACCGGAAAGTAACCCCGCACGACGGACATCCCCAAACGGGGAGAAGCGGGTTCTTCGACCCCGCTCCCCATCTCGAAAAACACGTTCGCCACCGCATCTCGAAACTGGTCGGGCGTATGGACGTCGATCTTGAGCCAGTACAAAATATCCATCCTCATGCCTAAAATTCTAGCCCATAAAGGCGTCCTTGATTTTCTTGAAAAAGCCTTTCTCCTCGGCGTACAGCTTGCTGCTCGCCTGCCGCCCGAACTCGCGCAGCAATTCCTTTTGCTTTTCGTTCAGGCGGGTGGGCGTGACCACCCGCACCTGGACCAGTTGGTCCCCGCGGCCGCCCCCGTTCAGGTAGGGGATGCCGCGGCCCCGAAGCCGGAAGATGGTGCCGGTTTGCGTGCCTTCCGGAATCCGGATGGTGGTTTTGCCGTCCAGCGTCGGCACATCCACCTCGTCGCCCAGGGCAGCCTGGACAAAAGAAATCGGCAGCTCACACAGCACGTTGTTCCCCTCGCGCTCGAAAAACTCGTCCGGGGTCACGTAGATATACACGTACAGGTCGCCCGGGGGAGCACCCCGGTACCCGGCCTCGCCCTCGCCGACCAGGCGGAGGCGGAAATCGTCACTGACGCCGGCGGGTATCTTCACCGTCAGCAAACGCATGCGCCGGACCCGGCCCGCACCCCGGCATTCTGAGCACGGGGTTTGAATGATCCGCCCCTCCCCGCGGCAGCGCTCACAGGGCCGGGTCTGGATGAAACGCCCGAAGGGCGTCTGCTGAGTGACGCTGACCTGCCCGCGGCCCCGGCACATAGGACAGGTTGCCGGGTGGGTACCCGGCGCCGCGCCGGAGCCGTCGCACTGCGGACACAGCTCAGTCCGCGGCACTCGGATTTCTTTTTCGGTCCCGAAGGCGGCCTCGCGGAAGTCGAGTTTCAAGTCGTAACGTAGGTCCTGTCCCTTCCGGGGCCCATGCGGCGCGCCCCCGCCAAAGAACATCTCGAAAATATCACCGAAACCGCCAAAGCCACCGAACCCGGCCTGACGGAAAATGTCCTCGAAGTCGAAACCACGGCCTTCGGGCCCGGCGTGGCCGTACCGGTCGTACTGGGCACGCCGTTCGGGGTCGCCCAGCACGGCCGCCGCCTCGGCGATCTCCTTGAATTTCTCGGCCGCCCGCGGATCGTCCTTGTTGGCATCCGGATGGTACTTGCGCGCCAGCTTGCGGTAGGCCTTCTTTATTTCCTCCGGGGAGGCATCCCGCGATACCCCTAGCACTTCATAGTAGTCCCGTTTGCGCATTAACCTCACCATGGCCGAACTAAAATTTTGCAGGGGAATTAATCCCCTGCTCCATTCTACTTAACCTCGTAGTCGGCGTCCACCGTTTTATCCGGGCCATCCTTGCCCTTGCTGCCATCCCCCGGCGGCGCCTGCTGTCCCGCCTGGGCCTGCTGCTGATACATGGCCGTGGTCAGCATATAGAGCGGTCCCGAAAGCTCCTCGGTTTTCTTCTTGATCAACTCCACGTCCTGGCCTTCCAGGGCCTTCCGCAGTTCCTCCATGGCCTTCTCCAGTTCCTGCACCTGGCTCGGGTCGGCCTTCTCGCGGTGCTCTTTCAGGAGCTTATCCGCCTGGTAGAGCAGCGCGTCGGCGTTGTTGCGCGTCTCGACCTCTCCCTTGCGCTTCCGGTCTTCCTCGGCGTACTTTTCGGCCTCCTTGACCATCCGCTGGATCTCTTCCTCGCTCAAGCCCGTGGACCCGGTGATCGTGATGCTCTGGGACTTGCCGGTCCCCAGGTCCTTGGCCGAAACGTTGACGATCCCGTTCACGTCAATGTCGAAGGTTACCTCGATCTGCGGCACACCCCGCGGCGCCGGCGGAATGTCCATCAGGTGGAACCGGCCCAGGGACTTGTTGTGGGCGGCCATCGAGCGCTCACCCTGCAGGACGTGGACCTCCACCGAGGGCTGGTTGTCGGTAGCCGTGGTAAAGATCTGGCTCTTGGACGTCGGGATGGTGGTGTTCCGCTCGATGATTTTGGTAAATACCCCACCCAGCGTCTCAATCCCCAGAGACAGCGGCGTCACGTCCAGGAGCACGATATCCTGGACCTCCCCCGCCAGTACCCCGGCCTGGATGGCCGCACCGATGGCGACGCACTCGTCTGGGTTGATCCCCTTGTGCGGCTCCTTGTCCAGGAAGCGCTTTACAGCTTCCTGGATGCATGGCATCCGGGTAGCGCCGCCCACCAGGAGAACCTTATCAATGTCCTTGGGTTCCAGGCCGGCATCCGCCAGGGCCTGGCGGGTGGGCCCCATGGTCATCTCGACCAGATCAGCCACCAGCCCCTCGAACTTCGCCCGACTCAGGTTCATGTCCAGGTGCTTCGGGCCCTCGGCGTCCGCGGTGATGAACGGCAGGTTGATGTTGGTATTCACCACGGACGAAAGCTCAATCTTGGCCTTCTCGGCGGCCTCCTTTAGCCGCTGCATAGCCATTCGGTCCTTGCTCAGGTCAATGCCGGTCTCCCGCTTGAACTCAGCCACCAACCAGTCGATGATCCGCTGGTCAAAGTCGTCGCCGCCCAGCCGGTTGTTGCCGCTGGTCGCCTTGACCTCGAAGACACCGTCCCCCAGTTCCAGGATAGATACGTCGAAGGTGCCGCCGCCTAGATCGAACACCAGAATGGTCTGGTCCTCTTCCTTGTCCAGGCCGTAGGCCAGCGCCGCCGCCGTGGGCTCGTTGATGATCCGCTCCACCTTCAGCCCCGCGATGCGCCCGGCGTCCTTGGTCGCCTGCCGCTGGGCATCGCTGAAGTAGGCCGGTACGGTGATCACCGCCCGCTCCACCTTGGTGCCCAGGTAGGCCTCGGCGTCCGTCTTCAGCTTCTGCAGGATCATGGCCGAGATCTCCTGCGGGGTGTACTCCTTGCCCTCGATATTCACCTTGTAGTCGGTACCCATATGCCGCTTAATCGAAGTCACGGTCCGATCCGGGTTGCTGATCGCCTGCCGCTTGGCAACCTGGCCTACTAGCCGTTCCCCGGTTTTGGAAAAACCAACCACCGAGGGAGTGGTCCGTCCGCCTTCCGCGTTCGGGATGACGACCGCTTCTCCGCCCTCCATCACGGCTACGCACGAGTTCGTGGTCCCCAGATCGATGCCGATAATCTTGCTCATTTATTCTCCCTCCTCGTTCTCCTCGTTGGCTGCCGGTTTGGCCACTTTTACCAGCGCCGGACGGATCACTTTGCCCTTAAAATAGTACCCCGGGCGGAGTTCCTCGATTATGGTGTTTTCGGGCACTTCCCCGGATTCCACCCGGGCCACGGCTTCGTGGAGGTTGGGATCGAACTCCTCCCCCGTACCGGGGATGCGCTCCAGCCCCTGCTGGGCCAGGATTTCCCCCAGTTGCCGGTGGATCATCCGGATTCCCGTCAGAAAATCCTCCAGGCTATCGCCCGGTTTCGCCAGCGCGCGCTCGAAGTTATCCAGCACCGGCAGCATCGCGGCCACAATTTCCTCGGCCGCCTGCCGGAACCATTCCTCCCGCTCCTGGCGGGTGCGCCGGCGGAAGTTTTCGAAATCCGCCCGCAGCCGGAGCAGTTGCTGATAATATTCCTCGGCCCGGGCCGACTCAACGGCCAATTGCGCTCCAAGATCCTGCTGCCCCTCATCCGAAACGGCCTCCGCGGCCGGCTGGGCTGGTTCGGGTTCACCTTCGGCCGGCGCGAGCGGGTCCTGGGCCGGTTCCGGTTCCGGGTCAGGCACCTGTTTCTTGTGCTTGTCACTCATCGGCCTTCAACCCCTTACCGTCTTTGTAATCCTCCCGTTTCTTGATGATGGTATCAATCCGCAGTATGGCCTCGGCCACCTCGCCAGCGGCCTTCAGGGCGTAGATCTTCACGGGAGCCGGGTCCAGGACCCCGGCCGCCTCCATATCCTCCACTTCGCCGCTGTCACAGTTGATCCCCAGGCTGTTCTTGCCACTGGCCGCCTGGGCGGCATTCGCGTCGCCGATCTTCTCCAGCGGGTTGAAACCGGCGTTGGCTACGATCTGGGCCAGCGGACGCCGCAGGGCTTCCACCACACAGTCCACACCGTAGGCGGACATTCCCTTCACGCCCGCCCGGATTTTCTCAACCTCCCGGGCGGCCCACAGTTCCAGGGAACCGCCCCCGGGCACCACGCCACCCCGGATGGCCGCCTGCACCGCGCCCGCCGCGTCCTTGGCGATCCGCTCGCGCTCGCCGACCACTTCCTCGGTGGCTGCGCCGACCAAGACGGTGGCCATGGGCTTGCCCCGCCCGTCACGGATCCGGACCCGTTCCAGCTTCTCGTCGTGGCACACGCTACCGGCCCGGCCCAGGAACCGCGCCAGGTCTTCGGGACTCTTTTTCAGTCCGGTCCGTTTGATCATCCGCGCCCCGGTATGCTCGGCGGCCTTCCGCAATTCCCGGTTCAGCACCCGTTGGACTACCATGATCCCGGCGTCGGTCAGGATCTCTTCGGCGGCGGCGGCCACCCCGCGGTCCACCAGCACGAGCCCGACCCCTAATTCCACCAGTTTTTGCACGTTTGCCCGGAACTCGTCCTGTAGCTGCAGGTAACGGGAAAATCCGGCTTCGGTGGCCAGCGCTTCGTCCTCCACGTTCTCGGGCTCCAGGGCGTCGTCAATGATGAGGACCTTGACCTCCCCCGAGAGCTCACGGGGCATCTGGCGGTTCAGCGGTTCCTTGTTAACGATGACCCCCATGAATACTTCATTTTCGGCACCCTCCACCGCCAGGACCGTGTCGGCCAGCTTGAAGTTCGGCTCCGCAAGCTTTTCCGTTCCGACCAGCGCGGCCGCCCGGACCACCAGGGCGGCGATGTCGGCGTGCTCGCGGCCGGCCACCAGCGCCACCTGGTGCACCCGCGGATCGTCCAGGTCGGTCACCGGGCGGGCCTCGGCGCGGACCAACTCCAGTGCCCGGCGCAGTCCCAGGCGCAGGCCCTCAATCACCCGGGCGACCGGTACGCCCCGGGAAACCAGTTCAACCCCGGTGCTCACCATCTGCCCCGCCATCACGGTGGCCGTGGTAGTGCCGTCGCCCACCTCTTCCTCCTGGGCCTTCGCGATGTTGATCAGCATCCGGGCCGCCGGGTGATCGGCCTCCATGCGCGCGAGGATGGTGACGCCATCGTTGGTGATCACCACTTCGCCGAACTTGTCAACCAACATGGTGTCCAGGCCCTTTGGACCTAGGGTGCCCTCCACGGCGGAGGCAATGGCCCGGACGGCGTTGGCGTTAGTCATCAGGGCCGCCAGGCGCTCGTTCACCTCGGCGCCCTGGGCGGCCTGCTGCTTAAGGCTCAAGAAACTACCTCCCTGGTTCCTGACTCTTGAGTTTCGAATCCTGGTGTTTAATTATTGTTTATTATTATTTATATAGCAGTTTATCTAAAACCTGGGAAAGATTCCAGGTCAAGTATTCCAGCAACCCGGTAACCCGGGCGTACTGCATCCGGCTCGGTCCCAATACGGCCAGGGTGCCCTCCACGCCCCCGCCGAATATGTACTTGCTGCTGACCAGACTACAACCCCGAATGATATCGCATTTGAACTCGTCACCGATCCGGATGGTGATGCCCTCGTCCTGATCCGTCAGCAGGCTGGAAAGGAGTTCTTCCTGTTCAAGCAGGCTGAGCAGGGTTTTCACCTTTTCCGCGCTGCGAAACTCAGGCTGATTAAGGATGTTGATCACCCCGCCCAGGTAAATCTTTTCCTCCTCTGACGTTTCGCTGTCCTCGATGAGTTCCATGATGTATTCCACCAGGGCCTTGAACCGCAAAAGCTCCATGTAGATCTCGCGGATCAGCGTGATTTTGATGTCCGCCAGCTTGTGCCCCTTGATCTTCGCGTTCAGCACCCCGGAGATGGTATCCAGATCCTCCGGGGAAACGTTTTCGGGCAGATCTATAATCCGGGCGTGTACCTTTTCCGGCTCGGTCACCACCAACACCATGGCCTTGCCGGCCTCCAGGGCAACCAGCTGGACGTGCCTGATGGGCCCCGGCGACGACCGCGGCGTGGAAACCAGGGCGGCGTAGTTGGTCAGCTGGCTCAAGAGCTGTCCGGTGCACTCGATGACTTCCGAGATGCTCTTCACCTTGGCCTGGTAATTAGCGGAGATCAGTTGCTTTTCTTCCTCACCCGGCGCCTCCGGTTGCATCAGGTGATCCACGTAGTACCGGTAGCCCTGCTCGGACGGAATCCGCCCGGCGGAAGTGTACGGCTGTTCCAGATAACCCAACTCATCCAGGTCGGCCATTTCGTTGCGGATGGTCGCCGGGCTGATTCCCAGGTTGTACTTGCGGGCAATGGTCCGGGATCCAACCGGCTCGGCGGTGGCGATGTAGTCCTGAATCACCGCCCAAAGGATTTTCTTTTTCCGCTCGTCGATGGTCACCTTCCCACCCCCTTGTTAGCACTCTCACGGGCTGAGTGCTAATCCCAACCAAAAAGATAACACTCACCCCTATATTTGTCAAGAACGAAAGGCCCCTGTCCTAAAGATCGTCAAACGCCGCCGGAGGCGAACGTTCGACTCCAAAAACCTATAGGAATTCCTCAAAAACTACGTTGGCCACCGGGAGGCCGCGCTCGGTCAGGCGCAGGCAGCCGTCCCGTTCCTCGAGGAGCCCCTGGTCTTGCAGCCGGGCGATTTCGACCCCGTACACGGTGTCCAGGTCCCGGCCGAAGCGCCGCCGGAACCGTTCCCGTTCCACGCCGCGCCGCAGGCGCAGGCCCAGGAACATGGTTTCCGCCATTTCGGTCCGCAAATCCATTTTCTCGGATTCGGCCACCGGCAGTCCGCCCGCGTCCAGGTGGGCGGCGTAGGTCGCCGGGTCCCGCTCGTTCGCCCAGCGCCAGCCCTGCCAACAGGAGTGGGCAGCCGGGCCGAAACCCAGGTACGGCTCGTTACGCCAGTAAATCAGGTTGTGCCGGCAGGCGTGACCTGGCCGGGCAAAATTCGCGATCTCGTATTGTTCGTAACCGGCACAGGTGAGCACCTCCCGGGTGGCGTGGAACATCTCGAGCACCCGGTCTTCCGGGGCGGGAACCACTTCTCCCCGTTCCACGCGCCCGTAAAGCGCCGTCCCCGGTGTAATCTCCAGGCTGTAGGCCGCGATGTGCTCGGGTTCCAGGACCAGCGCCGCTTCCAGCGTCCGCCGCCAATCGTCCGTCGTCTGGCCCGGAATCCCGCTGATCAGGTCCAGGTTGAGGCTTTCAAACCCGGCCCGGCGCGCCAGGCGCACGGCCTCCCGCACGTCGTCCAGGCGGTGTCCCCGCCCCAGGACGGCCAGCAACGCGTCCTGGGCAGCCTGCATGCCGATGCTGATCCGGTTGATCCCGGACCGCCGCAGCCGCTCCAGGTCCGACCGGTGCACCGTTTCCGGGTTGGCCTCCACCGTGGCTTCCAGTCCCGGGGGCCAGTGAAAAGAACGCCGAATGGCATCCAGGATTTCCACCAGCGCCTCCACCGGCAGAACAGTCGGCGTGCCCCCACCGACGTACAGGCTGGCCGCCATAGGCGGTGCCCCTGCCGCCGCCCCCCGCCGGGCAATTTCGGTTTTTACCGCCCGCACGTAGCCGTCCATGTCGGCCGCAGCCGCCGGGTAGGAAACAAAGTCGCAGTAGGCACACTTGCGCCGGCAAAACGGCACGTGGAGATAGACTCCGACTTTCATCTTATTTCGCGCGTAACCGGCTGCCGTCGGTCCGCGGTCATCAGGGTAGATTCCGATCTCCATTGGCCTATTTTCCCCCGATGCTGAGGACGGACATAAAAGCCTCCTGGGGAATATTCACGCTCCCCACCTGCTTCATCCGCTTCTTGCCCTCCTTTTGCCGCTCCAGGAGTTTGCGCTTGCGGGTAACGTCACCGCCGTAGCACTTGTCCAGAACGTTCTTGCGCAGGGCCCGGATGCTTTCCCGGGCGATCACTCTCTGCCCGATAGCAGCCTGGATCACGATTTCAAACGCATGGCGGGGGATCAGGTCCCGCAACTGCTCGACGATTAGCTTGGAACGCTCGTAGGCCTTGTCGCGGTGCACAATGATGGACAGGGCGTCCAGCCGTTCCCCGGCCACCAGGATGTCCACCCGCACCAGCCTGGCCTCCCGGTAACCCAGGTAATCATAGTCTAGGGACGCGTACCCGCGGGTGGAAGATTTCAGCCGGTCAAAAAAGTCGTAAATGATTTCCGAAAGCGGCATTTCGTAGGTGATCAGCACCCGCTGGGGGCCAATGTACTCCAGATTGCGAAACACGCCCCGCCGGCCCTGGCAAAGCTCCATCACCGGACCAATGTACTCCTGCGGCAGCATGCTGGAGGCCAACACAAAAGGCTCCTCCATCTTTTCGATCTCCCCGGCGGGCGGCAGTTGGGACGGGTTCTGGATCTCGTAAACTTCGCCGTTCGTTTTGGTCACCCGGTACACCACGCTGGGCGCGGTGGTAATCAACTCCAACCCGTATTCCCGCTCCAGCCGTTCCTGGATGATCTCCATGTGTAATAACCCCAGGAAGCCGCAGCGGAAACCGAAACCCAGGGCCATGGAGGTTTCGGGCTCGTAAACCAGGGAAGCGTCGTTCAGGGAAAGCCGGTCCAGCGCGTCCCGCAATCTCCCAAACTCGGTCCCGTCCACCGGGTAAAGCCCGCAGAACACCATGGGCTTGGCCTTCCGGTATCCCGGCAGCGGTTCCGGCGCCGGGCGGCGGGCGTTGGTTATGGTATCGCCTACCCGGCAGTCCTTGACGTTTTTGATCCCGGCGGCGACAAAACCTACTTCCCCGGCCCGCAGTTCGTTCACCGCCACTAGCGCCGGGGTGAAAATGCCCAGTTCGCTCACTTCAAACTCGCCGCCGGCGGCCATCATCCGGATCGACATTCCCGGCGCAAGCCGTCCCTCCATGACCCGGACGTAAGCGATGACTCCTTTGTAGGAGTCGTAGTGGGAGTCGAAAATCAGGGCGCGCAGCGGCGCGTCGGGTGCGCCCCCGGGCGGGGAGATATCCCGCACGATCCGCTCCAGGATCTCGTCCACGCCGTGGCCCAGCTTGGCCGAAGCCAGGACGGCGGCTGCCCCATCCAGACCGATGACGTCCTCCAGTTCCCGCCGAACTCGATCCGGGTCGGCACTCGGCAGGTCGATCTTGTTGATCACCGGAATGATCGCCAGGTCGTGCTCCAAGGCCAGGTACACGTTGGCCAGGGTCTGGGCCTCGATGCCCTGACTGGCGTCGACCACCAGGAGCGCTCCCTCGCATGCCGCCAGGCTCCGGGAAACCTCGTACGAAAAGTCCACATGGCCGGGTGTGTCGATCAGGTTGAGCTGATACTCCCGGCCGTCCCGGGCTCGGTAGGCGAGCCGTACCGCCTGGAGCTTGATGGTAATTCCCCGCTCCCGCTCCAAGTCCATCTGGTCCAACACCTGTTCCTGCACCTTACGCCCGGTGAGCGCCCCGGTATATTCAAGGAGGCGGTCGGCCAGGGTGGACTTGCCGTGGTCGATGTGCGCGATAATGCAAAAATTACGGATGTATTCCTGCTTTGACTGCATATTCCCTAACACCCCAATCAATTATAGCAGGCAACACACCCAAAATGAAGGTACGGCACGCGCGCCAAGAAGCAGGAAACCGGGACGGCACCGTTGTCAGTACCCGTCTGAACGGGGCAGCGGCGTGGATCGAGGCGCGGACCAGGCGGGAAAGTCGCGCGGCCAGGCCAGCACCAGGTCCACCCCCAGCAGGCTGCAGTGCAGCAGCTCATCGTCCAGGCGCTGAAACTCCACCGCCCGGATCGGCTGCGGCGGATCTAGATACTGGTTCAGGTAGTACAGGCAGGTCTGGGTGCCCCAGGCCAGGGCGACCAGAGCGAGACCCAGCGCCAGGAACACCCATAGTCTTGAAACACCCACTAAAACACCTCCGTAAGCGAAAAGGGTGTGCACCACACCCCGTGTTTCTGCTTTATTTAACATTATGCCCGTCCCCGCTCTCCACAAACCATCAGGCGGACCAGTCCGCGGGCTGGCGCTTTTGCCCGAAGCCCTGCAGGATGCGGTCGATGATAATGGCCAGGATCACGATACTCAGCCCGGCCTCAAAACCCCGTCCGACGTTTATCTGTTGGAGCGAGATCAATACCGGCTCACCCAGCCCCTGCGCGCCGATCATAGAGGCCAGCACCACCATGGCCAGGGCCATCATCGTGGTCTGATTGACCCCCGACATTATGCTGGGCATGGCGAGCTGAATTTGGATCTTGAACAGGATCTGCATATTCGTGGAACCGAAGGCCCGCCCGGCCTCGACCACGTCGTCCGGCACCTGGCGTATGCCCAGGTTGGTGAGGCGGATGACGGGCGGGATGGCGTAGATGATGGTGGCAAAGAGCGCTGGTACCTTGCCCAGGCCGAAGAACATCAGCGCCGGAATCAGGTACACGAAACTGGGCATGGTCTGCATGGCGTCCAGTACCGGCTTAATACACCCCTCAACCGTCCGGTTCCAGGCCATCCAGATCCCCACCGGAATACCCAGCACCAGGCTGATAAACACCGCCCCGGCAACGAGGGCCAGAGTCTGCATCGCCCGGTCCCACAGCCCCAGGCAGCCGATAAACAGCATAAGTGCCCCCAGGATGAGGCCGAACCGCAACCGGCCGGTCGCCCGCCAACCCAGGCCGATGATCAGCGCGATGATCAGCCACCAGGGGAGCCAGAGCAGGAACCCCTCAAGCTGCATCAGTAACCATAAAACACCTGTTTTTATAGCGTCAAAGAAGCCCTCGAAGGTAGTCCACAACCAGTCCACACCGTCGTTGATGTGGTCCTCAATACTAAACTGCATAAACTCGGGAAATCTATTCATTAATCAAACCTGGCGGCCTGCTGGGTTCGGCGCCCGGTGCACACACCTCACTTCTCAAAATACGACTTTTGCGAGCGGACTTTTACGCCAAGTCGGACCCATGCCCGGCGTACTAACAACGCTGACCCGACGGCAGCCCATCGGGTCAGCGGTTTTACCTCGGTAAGACAACTAAAGCGCGGCCCGCACCTTTTCGGCGACGTTCTCCGGCACCCACTGCGTCCAGACCTCTTCCCGCTCCCGTAGGAACCACAGCGCGGCCGCCTCGTGATCCAAGCCCTCGCTTTCCATGTGGGCCAACACCTCGCTGATCAGGTCACTGTTGGTCTGGTAGTTACGCAAGAACTCGACGATCTCCGGGGCGCGCTCGGGAAGGTCCTTGTGCACGAGGATGTTCACGTTCACCGCCGGAAAAGCGCAGGCGTAGCCGTTCTCCCACTGTTTCTCGTTGTAGGCCGGCTCCTCGATCTGGGTCAGGTCCAGCTTGCCGAAAACCCATGTGGGCCCCCAATAGTAGCCAAACCACGGCTCACCCTTCTCGTAAGCCGCCACCAGGGAACCGGTCAGCGCCGTGCCCGAGCCGGGCCGGAAAATGTTGTAATACTCGTTCAGGCCGTAGGTCTCAAACTTTTCGGTCAGGATCTTGTCCGCTTCCCACCCGGGAACACCGCCGTAAAAGCGTCCCTTGGCAGGATCCTCCGGGTCCTGGAACAGTTCCCAGTAACGCGGCAGGTCTTCTATCGTCCGCAGGTCCGGCGCCATGGGTTCAATGCCCCGCTCCGGATCCCCCTCGATTACGTAGGTCGGGACAAACATCCCCTGGAAGTTGTCGTTAAAGTTCGTGCCCAAGTCAATGACATCACCTGCGGCGATGGCCTCGTCGTAAGCCTCCTGCTGGTTTTCAACCCAAATCTCCATGGAAACGTCAATATCGCCCCGCCTGAGGCCCATAAACAGGGGAATCGTTTCGCCGAACGTGGCGTCAGTCTTGTAACCGTACCCGTTTTCGATGATGAACTGGGCAATACGATTGTTAACCAGCGCACTGTCCCAGTTCAAATCGGCAAACATAATCGTTCCCTTGTCCGTATCCGCGGTACAACCGACGCCCGCCACAAGCAGGGCAACGATCAACAACGGCAGCAAAAACAAAGAAAAACGTTTCTGAACCAAAGGTCCTGCCTCCTTAAGTCATTATGTACTTTAGGTATTTCTATTTCAATTAACTAACCTAACCGAGATGCAAGACTAATGATGATCCACGTGCGGCACACCACCTCTCGGCAGGCCCGCTGAAAACAAAAAACCCTTCCTCCCTCAACGCTTACGGGGTTAGCTGACGGGCTCGGACCGAAGGATAGCCCTACGCGCTTGCGCGATTAGCCCCAAAAAAGTGGGTCCCCCGCTTCTCCCGCGGCGCGGAAGAAACTCAGCGAGCACACGCAGACAATTATAATGGTTGTCTATTTAATTATAAGGTATTTTAGGGTGGATTGGCAAATTTAAAGTCGAAAAGCGGCGAAAGCTACCGGGGCGGTTCGTCCGCGGTTTCGTCCCTCAGGACGGCGGCCAGGATATCGGCCAGGAGTTCGGCAGTACGCAGGGCCTCGGCGGTATGGTTCGCCACGCCGCCAACCTCCACCAGCAGCGCCCCGGGATGCAGGAACTGGTTGTAGCGTCCCTCCTTCACGATCACCCCCACACACAGCCCGGGATACAGTTCCTGGGCCTTGGCGGCTATGGCCCGGGCGAGACTGTAGTTCTGCCGCCAGTTCGGAAACGGCTGACGCGCGTCGGAACCGGCCACCAGGAGAAAGGTGGCCACGTCCTGCTCCCCGATTTCAGTCAGCGCATAGCTCCGGTGCTTCAGACTGTCCCGGTGGATATCTAAGAGCAGCTTCAGGTCCGGGTATTCCTCCACCATCCGGCGGACGGTTTTTTCGGATTCCAGGTAGGAACGGCTGTACGGTACGTCGTGCACCTTTTCGAAATGAACGACCCCGATGCCGTACCTTTCCTCCAGCGCCCGTTTCAGCACCCGTCCGACCTCCACCACCGCGCCGGGCCGGCCGTCGAACCGTTCCACCCCGTCAGTCAGGGGGTACGTTTCTCCCGTGTGGGTATGATAGATACCCACTTCGATCCGGCCGGGCTGCTCCGGAACGGACTCAAGCCCCCCTCCTCCCACGGCTTCAACCACGGGCGGTGCCAGCACGGGCACCGGAGGGCGTGGAGCGCTGGGCCTGGGCCTGGGCATGGGCATGGACACCTGGGACCCAAGCAACTGCCGGGGATTGCCCAGCTCGACCCGAGCCACCCGGCCGAGCAGGCCGGCCATCTTTTCCACCGGATTGTCTGGCGTCACGCCCAACCACCCGGGCAGGACGGCATTCACCACCCGCTGCGGGTCGCGCAGGCTCCACTCCAACGCCGCCCCGGTGCCGACCCGGGCCAGATGCTGGATGCCGGGCAGAAACACCCAGGCGCACACCAGGAAAAAAGAAAACAGGAACACACCGAGTGCCGGGCGCAAAACAAGTCCCCCCCCTCGGAAATGTTTACGCCCCGAAGGGGGGGAATAGAATACGTTCTAGCGCAGGACCGTGGGTACAAAAGCGTCGATAAGACCGATGATGAAAGCCGCGATCAAGGCCCCGATAATGCTGACCGTCAATAGGCCCGGAATAATGAACTGGGCCACATAAATCACCACGGCCGCCACTGCGAAACCGACCAGTCCCCGGCTCTGCGGAGAGATCCGGTCACCCAGCAACGTCTCGGCCAACCAACCCAGGATGGCGATCACGGCCGCGGCAATCAGCGCGCCCACAAATCCACCGGCCAGCACGAATCCCGGAGCCAGCCAACTCACTACCAGCAGGACGATCGCCGACACCAGGAAACGGATGATCAACCCGATCCACTGGGTGCGAACCCTCTGCTCTGCCATATTTTCACATCCCTTCCCAAAACTAATTATAGTTTGGCCAATCCGGGAAAGGTTATACATCGGCGAGGTTTAGCTTGTATTTTGTGGTTTTGAATGTTAAAATCGAACGGTAGGAGGTGAGAGAGTGGCGCACACCCGTTCAGCTAAAAAGCGGATTGAGACCATCCGCAAGCGTACCGAACGCAACCGGAGGATCAAGTCTTCCCTCAAAACGGCCATCCGGCGTTTCGAGGAAGCGCTGAGGGAGGGAGACCAGGAACAGGCCCGCCACAGGTTGCACAAGGCGCTTGTTTCTATCGATAAGGCAGTGACCAAAGGTATCCTGCACCGGAATACCGCGGCGCGCCGCAAGTCCTGCTTGACCAGGAAGTTTAACGCTACCGCCAGCTAAAAAAGAGGCTAAAAAAGGGGACAGGCTACTTTTTTAGCAGACCTCCACTTAGAGTGCCAGAAAAGGGGACAGGCTACTTTTCTGGCAGACTATCCTTTAGAGTGCTAAAAAAGTAGCCTGTCCCCTTTTCTGGCGGTCTTTTTTGTTTCGATGGTCAATTGCTTTTGGCGGCGAGGAAAAGCAGGAAGTTGGCCAGGGCCGGAAAAAAGTCCTGGCGCCCGGTCTTAACGGCGGCATCGATCTCCAGGAGCCCCGCCAGGGCGGCCGCCAGCCGCTCTCGGTCAAAGTTTCTCGCCTGGGCCAAGGCTTTCCGGACCACAAACGGCTTGGTATTGAGCCGGGCCGCGATTTCGGACACCGGGAGCCCCGAAGCGGCCAGGTCGGAAGCCCACAACAGCAGGCGAAACTGCCGCGCCAGCATGGCCAGGATCGCGAACGGGGGCTCCCCGGCGGCCATGAGTCGCCGGATGCCGTCCAGGGCGTCCTCAAACCGCTTTTCACCCACGGCGTCCACCACCCGAAAGATGGTCTCCTGGCGCAGCGGGGGCGCCACGGCGGCCACATCCCGCTCCGTCACCCGCTCCCGGTCACCCACAAAGGTGAGCAGCTTAGCCAACTCGGTGGCCACCCCCTGCAGGCCAGCCGGCCGCGCGGAAAGGAACTGTTCCATGGCCTCCCGGGTGAAAACTTTCCCGGCCCGTTTCGCCTCCCGGCTAACCCAGCGGGCGGTGTCCGCCCGGGACAGGGGCGTAAAATCAATCGCCCGGCCGCGTCTGGCCACCAGCTGGAAGAGCCTCCGCCTCCGATCCACCGGGCCAGCCTTCTGCAGCACCAGGCAGGTTGAGGGCGAGGGTGCCTCCAGGTACGTTTCCAGGGCCCGGGTGCCGCCCTCCGGGACCCGGTCGAAGTAGGGCGCGTTTTTGACCACCACCAGCCGGTAAACGGCCAGCACCGGGGCCAGCCGGGCCGCCCCGGCGACCTCGTCGGGCGGGATCTCCTCCCCGTCCAGTTCGGAGAGGTTGAACGCTTCGGCCCCCGGCGGAAGCAGGGCCGCCCTCAGAAACGCGATCGCCCGGTGGTGCAGGAAAACCTCATCCCCGTAAAACAGGTAAACGGGCCGCACCCGCCCCTGTTCAATCTCCCGCACGAAGTCCCGGTAGTACTGCATTTAAGACTCCAGCTTTTCTTCTACCGCCCGGACCTTGCCCGCCATGGTGGCGGCCTTGTCCCGGCGGTCGTCAATCTTCACGGTGGTCACCACGCGCACCGCCCCTGCACCGAACGGCACTTCGTGCAGCCGCCGCACCAGGGAGAGCAGTTCGTCCAGTTCTCCCTCCAGGATGGTGCCCATCGGGGTCAGTTGGTAGGCAACACCTGCATCCTTTACCACCTCCAGGCACTTTGCCACGTACCGGCTCACGCTGGGCGAACCGGTACCGAGCGGCACCACCGAGACTTCCATAATCACCGCCAAAGTCTTCACCCCCCTGCTAAGAGATCCGGAGTCCGTTGGGCACCGGCTCATCCACGTTCAGGAGCACCACGTCGTCCTCCCCTACCATCACCCCCAGCACCAGAACCTCAGACTTGAAACCGGCCACCCGCAGGGGCGGAAAATTGGTCACGGCCAGGATCTGCCGCCCGACCAGGGTCTCGGGCCGGTAACGCTTGGTAATCCGGGCGCTGGACTGCTTCACCCCCAATTCGCCGAAGTCAATCCAAAGCTTAATAGCGGGATTTCTGGCTTCCGGAAAGGGCTCCGCCCTCAACACCGTGCCCGTCCGGATGTGCACCTTTTCAAAATCGGCATACGTAATCAAATCTCTGTTCCCCCTTTTTGGAGCCCCGAGCACCCAGCCGGTGTATTCCATTCTACCAATAACCAGCAGAAACGGTCCATAAATTTTTAACCGGGTTTCAAGCCGGTTCGCCGGAAAGCCCGCAAGAAGCGAAGCGGGCGCCTTCTCAAGGCGCCCGCTTTTCCGCCAGCTTAGGCTCTTAGACTAAATAATCTCGGCGCTTCGGAGCATGCGCCCGAGCACCGTCACCGCAGCCGCCCGGGTGGTTTCCCTCAGCGGCGCGAAGCTGCCGTCGGGGTTCCCCTTAATGATTCCCGCCGCGACCGCGCCAGCAACGCCGTCCCGCGCCCAGGAAGCGATCTCGGCCCGGTCGGTGAAAGGCGCCAGCAGGACCGCGGTCTCGCCCGGTTCTGCGGCCGCGCCGCCGGCACCAGCGTGCGCCAGCGCCCGCAGCATCAGCACCGCCATCTCCTGGCGGGTGAGCGTGCGGTGCGGGTCGAACTTACCCGCGCCGATCCCTTTGAGCAAGCCTTCCCGGTAGGCCGCCTCGACCACCCCGTAGTACCATTTACCGGGCGCTACGTCGGTAAAGGTGGGAGCCGCGGGGTGGTACTCGCTGATTCCCAGAGCGCGCAGCACCAGCGCCGCGAACTCGGCCCTGGTAACGGCCCGTTCGGGCTCGAAATCGGTGGCCGAGACGCCCCTGGCAATCCCGCGCGCCGCCGCGAAAAGGATGTCCCGCTCCGCCCAGTGGGTCGCGATGTCGGTGAACCCGCCGGTGAACTCCAGGACCGCGTACTCGCTCAGGCGGCTCAAGTCCACCGCCACCCGGCCGTCTCCGACCGTGCCGCCGAGGCAGGTCAGGCTGCCGTCCTCGTTGAGGCGGTAGACGAAAAGGCCGGCCTCGTCGCCCACCGCGGCGGGATCGTAAGCCAGGACCAGGGTGACGCGCGCGGACAGGGCGGCGTCCGCTCCGCCAGCCTGGATCTCGACGTCGACCACCGGTCCGGCAACCTGGACCCCGGGCGGCAGGACCGGCGGGGCGGTCACGGGCGTGACGCTTACCGTAACCTCCTGGCCAGCCGGCAGGCTCCCGGCCGGGATTTCCAGGTCGGCCCACGGGGAGTCGATGGTCAGCTCGGCTTCGCCGGCGGCCAGCGCCTCAACAGCCGCCCCCGGCAGAGTCACGTTCACCGGGTCTTCCACCGCACTCAGGGCGAGGGTGATTTCGGTCTCCCCGGCGTCCAGTTGCACCTGCACCGCGCTCTCCGGAACGGTGACGTTGATCTCGCCGTCGGCCGCGGTGAGCTCTACTTCGTCTTGGCCGATGGTGCCCGGGGTCGCCGGCTCCTGCGGTTCCGCGCCGGCGTCATCGTCGTCCTCGTCGTCCTCAACCGGTCGGGACTCGGTCGTGAAGCTGAAGCTGTAGGCCTCCGACGAGTTGCCGGCGGCGTCCCGCACCGCCCCGGCCGGGATGGTTACCGTGTAGGTAACGCTGTAAGCCAGGTCGTTTACCGGATCGATGGTGAGCGAGCTCCCGCTGAAGCTTGTGGTTATCTCGACCGAATTGCCAGCCGTATCCTTCAACGCAATGCCTTGACCGCCATCCCCCGCCTGCACCTCCTCGCTGAAGGTGACGGTGATGGTTTTGTTGCGGGGTACGCCCGTGACGCCATCCGCCGGATCGGTAGTCGTCACCGTCGGCGTGGTATCCTGCCTGACGGTGAAAGTGGTGAAGTGCTTGACCGGCATGACCAGGGTGCCGTCCTCAAGAAGCTCCAAGTTCTCAAGGTCGATGTATTCGCTGATGTCGCTCACCGGCTGGCCGGCATTGTCTGTTACCGCCACCTCTACGTAGTTTTCTACATCTGCATAGACGCCGTCCGGAATGCTTAGCTTGGCTTTGGCCCCGAAAAACCGGATCGTGGCCTGCTTGTCGGCCAGAAAGTCCAGTGCCTCCGGCGCGGTATTCACCATGGCGGAAAAACCGTCCGGGGTAGGGGTTATTGCCAGGAATTCGTTTAGAACGGCGATCTTTGGCACACCGTTAGCGTCGAGGGCCAGAATGTTTATCGGACTTTCGGCGGTGGGCGGGAAGCTGATGCTGCCCAGACCAGGCACGGTGAACACCAGATCTTTGCTCGCGTTGATCGCCCGTAGATCGAGCTGCGGGGTATTGAAAGCTGGCGTAACTTGTACCGGCTCAGGCGGGGAAAGGTTGACCAGGACGAAATCAGCCAAGGGAGGTGTCCCGCTTCTGCTGAGGAGGGCCGCCCCGATCACTTCTTCGCCGGCGTATACCTGCACGGCGACGGGAAGCAGATCGTTATCATTATCATTCAGGATCGGGGTGGAGAACGTCCAGGCTGAGGCTGAATCATCCCAAGTCCCCGGCAGGATCTCCCCGCCGTAAACGGTGCCGGTGGCGCTAAACTGACCCGCCTGATCCAGTTGGCCGAAGCCTACGCTAACCTGCAGGCTGGATGGCAGGCCGCTGATGGTAAAGGAAAGCGTATCGCTCTCGTCTGCTTCTTCCCGATAATAGTATACTTGGTCGACATCCCCGTCCGTTACGGTTACGGTAAATGTGGCCGGTGTAATTTCTATTTGTTGTTGAACTTCATTGCGGTTCCCTGCCTTATCGCTGGCCCAGACCGTCAAGGTGTAGGTGCCAGCCTCATCAACAGTAAACTCGACAGGCTCGCCTTGCCAGGCTTGATCGTGAAATGCTTGATATACCGAGCCAACAGAGAATTCTACCGTCTGAATACCGGAGGCGTAGCCGTTACTGGAGACGTCGTAAGCCACGGCCACTACGGTAAAGGGCTGCCCGGCAATTGGGTCGGCCGGATTCACCGACTGGATGGCCACGTAGGGCCCGGTGGCGTCGTAGTTGAAATCAAAGACGCCCTCGTCGGCATAAGGCTCGCCGTATGTGTTGTAGGCCACCGTATGGAGCTCGTAGGCTCCCTCGGGAAGACCCGTGTCCACGCTGACGCTCCAGTCGTAAACCCCGCCTCCAACTGTGAGGTCAGCCACCGTCCAAGCGCTGCACGCCTCCCCATTTTGGTAAACCGCGGCGTAGACGGCAGTCACCACGCCGCCGGAAACGGTGCCGCTGAATGAAAAGGGCTGCTGGTTAAGATAGCCGTTCGCTTGATCGCACCCCCAGGTCAGTCCGCTCGCCCCGGCCGGCCCGGGCAATGCCGCCAGCAAGGCGAAAGCCAGGACCACCGCCAGCAAGCGCCGCCCGGGCCTCTTTTTTCCAGTACGCACTAAATCTCACCTCGCTTCAAGCTTTTTTCGGTTCGTCTTCCGCCGCGAGCTCTCCGGCGCCGGCCGGATCCCCGGCCGGCCGGTTTTCTTCCCCGAGCAGGCGGCGCAAGACCCCGGGCAAAGCGTCCCAGCCGGCAAAAACCGCTCTCCGCCCGGACTGGATATGCTCCACCTGGCCGCGCCATTCACCGGCCCCGGCTTCCCACCAGACGCGCACCACGAAGGAGACCGCCGCTCCGCCGCCGCCTTTGATCCCCCTCACCCCCTTTCCGCTCGCGTTTTACGAACCCTCAGCCCGAAGCATAAACCAAGCTCTTCAATGAAAAGTCAACGAAAGATCAACCGGCCCCCAAAAGATCAAAAAAATAACCGGCCGGTTTTGCCTCCCCAGCCGCCGAAACAAATCCGCCCGGACAAGATCCGGGCGGATGGACTTTGCGCCGCCGGGCGCTCAAGTTTCCGCCAGCAGCTTGCGCGTCGCCGCCGCGGGTTCGACCCCGAACTCCTCCCGTAGCATGGCGCAGCAACGCCGGTACTGCTCCACCGCCTCGGCCCGGTACCCGCCGCGCAGCAGGCACTGGATCAACCGGCGGTGCAGCTCCTCCCGGTAGGGTTCCCGCCGCACCGCTTCCCGGAGGACCGCCGCCGCGCCGTGATAATCACCCGCGCGCTCCAGAAGCGCCGCCAGATCCTGCTGGGCCTGCAGCCAGACTTCCCGCAGGCGCTCCCGCTCCGGCACCAGCCAGTCGTCGTAGGGATATTCCTCGAGGAAGTCTCCCCGGTAGAGGGCGGCCGCCTCCCGGTAGGCGGTAACCGCCTGTTCCCGGCGCCCAGCGGCCCGCTCGCGGTGCGCCCGCTCCACCACCGCGAGGACGGTCTCCAGGTAGCCGCGCTGCAACCCTTGACGCGCGGCCCAGCGCAGCACCGGGAGAACATAATCCCGCTCCCGGCGGAAAAAGAAGCGGTAGTCGTTAGCCCGCACCAGCCGCAGGCCCTCCGCCACCAACGCCGCCAGTTCTTCATCTTCAGCACCGGCCTCCGCCGGGCGGGGTGACCCCTGCCGCTGCTGTAACATCACCCCGGCCAGGTAGAAGTGCACCCGGGCCAGCTCGTAGTCGGCCCGCCAGCGCGCGAAGATGGCCCGCGCCTCCTGGAAATAGGTCCGGGCCCGGGCCAAACTTCCGGCAACCCAGTTCACCAGCCCCATATTCATCCGCGCCTGGCCGCCAAAATAGCGCACCCCGGTTTCGTCCGCCAGGCGCAGCGCCGCGTCGGCGTGGAGCCGCGCCGCGTCCAGGTTGCCCTGTCGCCGGTAGAGGCCGCTCAGGCTGTGCTGCGCGCCGGCCTCCAACTGCGCAAGATCAAGCTGCCGCGCCAGAAAGATCACATCATGGTGGGTTTCCAGGGCCAGTTCGTATTCGCCCTTATCCCGTTGCACCTGGGCCCGGGCAAAAAGGGCAAAGGCCCGGCCGCGGGCAAACCCTAAGGCGTCTGCCTCCCGCAGCGCTTCCGTGCTGGCCCGCTCGGCTTTTTCGTGTTCCCCGGTAATCCGGTAGATTATTGCCGTATTAATCAGCGCCAGCAGCGCCTCATGGCGGTTGCCGGCCTGAACCCACATCTCCCGGGAGGCCTGAAAGGCTCGCAGGGCCTGGCGCAGATCCTGTTGCGGGTGATAAATAAAAAACTGGTACTCCTGCGCCAGCAGGCGCACCTGGCCGGCCGTAAAACCGGTGGTCTTGAAAAGCGCGGCGGCCCGGTCGGCCCAGGCCGCCGCCTCGGTCCACCTTTCCTGCAACAGAAAAGCCTGCGCCAGCACCCTGCAGATCTCGCCCCGCAGCTGGTTCCCGGCCGGTCCCGCACTGTCATTTTCCAGG
Organism: Candidatus Desulfopertinax cowenii; assembly: GCA_001899445.1. Classification (GTDB taxonomy): domain Bacteria; phylum Bacillota; class Desulfotomaculia; order Desulfotomaculales; family Desulforudaceae; genus Desulfopertinax; species Desulfopertinax cowenii. Next base: position 558,054 of record MPOA01000006.1, read on the forward strand.
TACGCCAGGGCCCGCTGCGCATGTTCGGCGCCCTGTGCTCCCTGCCCGCAGTCGTTAGCTACCGAAGCCAGGGCCAAGGCACTTCGCGCCGCGCCCGGCCGGTCTCCCTGCCGGGAAAATCCGGCTTCAGCCCGCACCAGGCTGTCGATGGCGGCCGGCCGGAAACCGGCGGCGGCCTCGGCCCAGGCCGCGGTAAAAGAGCAACTGGGGTGAGGCCTGAACCACCTTTTCCGGCAGCTTTTGCAGCCACCGGCGCAAGACAGCGTAGTTCCCACCCTCGAGGAGGACCGGGGCCAACTCGAGGAGCAAGGAAACCAGCCGGGGAACGTCGCCGGCCTGGAAAAGGTGGGCTACCGCCTGCGCGCGGTCGCCCCGCCGGAGGTAGGCCGAAGCCGCCCGCGCGTGTAATTCCCGCAGGCCATCATCCCCCAAGCGGGTCTTTAAACACCGGTGCAGATAGTCGCGCAACAGTTGATGGTAGCGATAAGCCCGGCCACCCCCGAGGGCCGATACGAACAGGTTATTCTCCGCCAACGCCGCGAGGTGCCGGGCGGCCTCCCTACCCCCGGTCAAGGCCTCACAGATCTCCGGCTCCGGAAAATCAAGAATACAGGTCTTTTCCAGGAAGGCCTGCTGCTCAGCCGGCAGCCCACGCATTACCTCCTCTTTCAGGTATTCGTCGATGTAGGCGACAAAGCCGGCCGCCGGCGCCTCCGAAAATAGACTCTCACCTTCATCCTGCGCCGGACCGCTGCCCAGCGGCCGGGGAGACTCCCCGGTTGGCGGCAGCACCCCGCTAAGAGCGGCGTAACGGAACAGGGCCAGGCCCGCCGCCCATCCTTCGGTTCGTTGCAGTACGCGGTCCAGGGCTTCCTCGCCCAGCGCCAGCTCCCGCAAGAAGTCGGCCGCTTCGGACCGCGTGAAGCGGAGATCCTCGGCCGTGATTTCGGCCAGCCAGCCGCGGGCCCGGTAGCGGGCGAGCGGTAAGGGAGGTGGGGTCCGCGAAGTAATAAACAAGCGCACCTTCGGGGGCAGGTAAGGCACCAGGCGCTCGATTAAGCGGTTAACAAACTCGCTATGTTGGACCAGGTGATAATCTTCAAAAATTAGGAGCACCCGTTCTGGTAAAAGGTTGACTGCCTTAACAAACGCGGCGAGAAAGTCCTGGATGCTCTCGCCGCCGAAACCGGCAGAAACCAACCGGCTCGCCAAGGGTTCCACCGGCCACCTGGCGCCCAAACCGCGCCACCCCTCTTCAAGGTGCCGGATGAAGGTCACCGGCTCGGCGTCCTCACCATCGAGCTGGTACCACAGATAAGGCAGGCGGGCGACTTGGACGTAGGAACTGACCAGACTGGTTTTGCCGTAGCCAGCGCCCGCTTGAACCAGGATCAGCCGTGCCCCGCCAGCGGCTTCGATCTTTGCCAAGAGCCGCCGCCGCAACATGCTTAGCGACACCTGCGGCGCCATTAACTTAGTCAGGATGACGCTGGCCATCGGAGATCACCACGCCCAACCAGCAAAATTTAGGCTTTATTAAAGCCCCAATTTATAAATTTATTAAGCGGCCGGGTCAAGGGTTTCGCGCTCGCGGCCGGTTTCGAGGTGCAAACGGCGGCCGTCGGTCCGGATGATCACCGCGCCGTCCAGGTCGGTCCGATAGATCTTGGCGCCCACTTCCCGGAGAATCGCCAGCGTATCCGGGTGGGGGTGCCCGAACCGGTTGTTATGGCCGGCCGAAATCACCGCCACCTTGGGCCGGACGGCGCGGAAAAAGTCGGGGACGAAGGCGGCGCTGCCGTGATGCGGCACTTTCAGCACGTCCACCTGCAGGTTCTCCCGCAGCACCAGGCGCGCCTGGGCCTCCTGCGCGACATCACCGGCGAACAAGAAGCTCCGCGCGCCGTAATCCAGCCGCAGCACCACCGAGTTGTTGTTCAGGTCGCTGCGGGTGCCCGCCAGCAAGGGGAAAGATGGCCCGAGCACCCGGAGGGTGACCTCCCCGTCCACCTGAATCCGGTCGCCGGCCCAAACGCCGTCCGCCGGCACCCCGGTCGCTTCAAACTCCGCCAGCAGGTCCGCATACCCGGGAGGCGGCTTCTCCCGCCCCCCGGGGGGCGCCACCACCACCCGTTTGACCTCCAGCCGGGCGGCAAGCGCCCTGGCCCCGCCCACGTGATCTTCGTGCGGATGAGTAAGCACCAGGAGGTCGATCTGCTCGATCCCAAGGCCCCGCAGGTAAGGCACAACCACCCTTTCCCCCGCGCCGGGTTCCCCGGCCAGTTCGCCGCGCCAGCCCCCGGCGTCGATCATTATTGTGCTTCCCGCCTTGGTCCGGATCAAAGTGCAGTCCCCCTGGCCAACGTCCACGAAATGCACCTCCAGCATCTGGGGACCGGGAGCGCCCGCAGGCCAGGCCAGAAAGGCGACCACCAGGAAGAGCCCCCCCGCCATGAACCCGACCACCCGGCGTCCCGGCCCGTCCAAACCAGTGGTGAACCCGGACAGCCGTTCCCGCCACGACTCCGGCCCGGCGAAAACCCCCACGCCGTAACAAACCAGGTACCAAGCCCCCACCAGCAGCGGGGACGGCGTGGCCACGTAGAAGAAGGCCCCGGGGAGCCCGGCGAAAAACCGGACCAGGGCCAGGAAAACGTCCACCAGCGCTCCGGTGGCCGGGCCGGCCAGCCAAGCGGCCGCTGGCACGAAGGCACCCAGAACCGCCGTGGCCAGCCCCAACCCAAAAATCAGGCCCACCAGGGGCACGACCACCAGGTTGGCCGGCAGGGACACCAGGGACACCAGGTTGTAGTAATAGGCCACCAGGGGCAGAGTGCCCAATTGCGCCGCCAGGGGCACCGCGATGAACCAGCTGTAAGCGGTCTTCCACCGGAGGCCCGCCCGGCCGGCCAGTCCGTCCAGCCCACGGACCAGCAGGGGGCCCAGGTAAAAGATGCCCCAGGTGGCGGCGAAGGAGAGTTGGAAGCCCGGATCGAACAGGGCCAGCGGATTGCCAAGCAGGATGACCAGGGCGGCTAGGCCCAAGGCGGTGGGCCAGTCCCGTAACCGTCCCAGCTGGTGGGCGACCAGCAGGAGTACGGCCATCACCGCCGCGCGGATCACCGAGGGCTTGAACCCCACCATCACCGCGTAAAAGGCGAGTATTCCCACCACCAGCATCACGGTCCAGGTGGGCTTTAGCCGCGCCAGCCGGGTGAGCAACAGGGTCAGCCCCAGCAGGAAACCAACGTGCAGTCCGCTGACGCTGAGGATGTGCACCACCCCGGTAACCGTAAAGGTTTCCCGGGTTGTGGGGTCAATACCGCCCCGCACCCCCATGGTAATCCCTTGCACCAGGGCGGCCTGCGCCGGCTCCAGGCTCTCGGCCAGCCCCGCCTGCAACCGCTCTTTCAGCGTCAGCGCCCAGTAAACAAAGGGATTGCCGCGGTCCAGACCAGTCTTTGCCACCGCCCCGGCGCCGCGGACCGTGATCAGGTGGCTGATCCCCTGTCGCTCCAGGTAGGCGCGGTAGTCGAATTCTCCGGGATTGCCGGGGGGCCGGGGGCTCCGCAGCACCCCCCGTACCGCTAGCACGTCGCCGTAACCGTAAACCGCAGCGGGTTCGTAGTGGCTGACCAGTACCCGTCCACCCGGGTAAAGGCACTCGTCCCCCCGCCGGGCCTCCCGCACTTCCAGGACGTAGAGCACCCGGTCGGGGCGGACGTCCGCGTCTCGGGCCACCACGCCTTCCAGGATGACCGTCTTGTTCTCCCAGGCGGCCAGCGGCGTCGCCGTTTTTTCCACCGTCAGGCCGGTGACCGCCATCCCCAAAAGCACAAAAAGCGCCAGGATAAACCAGCGCCCCGTTTTCCGCGCCGCGAAGTAGGCAATGGCCGCCACTACCAGGGCCGCTCCGGCGGAGAGCAAAAGCCCCCCGCCCGCCAAATCAAAGTGGCGGGCCAGCACCACGCCCAGTCCGTACAAAAAAGCCAGCAGCACCACTGGTCTGTGCATAACTTTCCCCGCCTCAGTAAACAGTCACCTTGTCCCGCAGCTCCGCCAGCCGTTTCTCGCCGATGCCGGACACGTTTACCAGGTCATCCACCGCGGTGAAAGGACCATGCTGCTCACGGTACCTGATAATCCGTTCGGCCAGCGCCGGGCCGACGCCGGGCAGTTTCTCCAGCTCCGCCCGGTCGGCGGTGTTGATGTTGATCCGGGGATCGGCCCGCCCGGCCGCGCCTCCCGGCAAAGTGCCGGGGGGTGCTGCCCCGGGCTCCGGCGCGCGTCTCCTGGGCACCAGCACCCGCTGGCCGTCCTGCAACGGCGCGGCCAGATTCAGCGCGTGCAGGTCCGCCAACGGCAGGGGCCGGGCCAACTCCACCGCCTCCTGCACCCGGGCACCCAGCGCCACCCGGTACACCCCGGGCGCGCTCACCTCCCCGGCCACGTGCACCTGGATTTCCGCCCGTTCGGTCTCCGCCGCCCGCTGGATGACCGGCGGTTCCGGCGGCTGGACCCGCAACGTGGCGTACTTGTACCCCAAACCGAAGATGATCGCCGCCGCCACCACCAGCGCGGCCAACTGTTCCCGCGGTCCGAACAAAGTGCTCACCACACCGGTCGGTTTTATCTCTTTATTCTTCTTTTTCCACCAAATTCCTGCCAACGGGGGAAGCAGGTGGGCGGCAAAAAACCACACCCCCAATTGGGGGTGTGGTCAAGGTTTTACGGACCCAGCCGGCGTAAATTCCCGCCCGGCTAATCGGTCCCGCCGATGCTGAAGTCCAGCAGACAGTCCAGGCACACCTTTTCCCCGGGATTTACGCGACAGGCGCAAAAGGGACAAAAACCGTCCTGTTCCAGCCGTTCCTGGTCGGACTCTTCAACATCCCGGACTCGCTCCAGAAGCGTTAAAGTCATAAAATTAAGGCCTCCCCGTTAGAATAACAGATTAGTTGACCACAAAACTCTGTTATTCTTTCTGCGGTAAAGTGCGATCTCCTGCCGGTATGGCGTGATTTTCAGGCAGTAAACGGGTTTTTCCGACAAAACAGTTGCTTATGGGGTGATTGATATACCGTACATTGTACGGGGAAGGCTCGGATTTTGACACCCTGATCAACAAGGCCCGACCGAATCAGGCGTCCGCCTTTTTCTCCTCCGGTTTCTTAGTGATTACGATTGCACAGTCCGGGCAGACCTGGGAACAAATCCCGCAGGAAATGCAGGCCCCGTTGTCGGGAATCACCGTCGGCGTTCCGTAAAGCCCCAGCGTTTTGGACCAGGTCAGGCACCGTTTGGGACATTTATGAAGGCACAGGCCGCACCCCTTGCAAAGACCCGGGAAGATCGTGAAGTGGCCTTTCTGGACCTCCCTAGTTATGGGCTCGAAGCTCGCCACTTTGTTCCTTACCCCCTTGTATTACCTGGCCCAGCAATTCCACGCCGCGCTCCAGGGCGCGGTGATTCAGTTCCCGCAGCTTCGGATCATGTTCGAACTTGTAACCCAGCCTCTTTTCCAAGGCTTTCTTTGTGTTGTCCAGAGTCACCACGCCGGTGGCGCCGATCACCGCTCCCAGGATCAGCACGTTGAAAACGCGGGGATGCAGTTCCCTCTTGGCCGTTTCCAGCGCCGGAATGCTCAGGATCCGCGCCGCCTGCCGGGGCAGGTCCTCGCCCTTTACCTCGGCCAGGTTGTCGTAAACCAGGATGGTCTGCCGCCCGGCGTACTGCCGCGTTCTCAGGACCGCGCGCGCGTTCAGGGCCACCACAATGTCCGCCGTTTCGAACTTGGGCGCCCCGATGGGCTGATCACCGATCTGCAGGAAGGCGATACTCACGCCGCCCCGCTGTTCCACGCCGAAGTTCGGAATATACAGCGCCTGGCGCCCCTCCTCGTAGGCCGCCTCGGCCAGGATTTCGGCGATCGCCTGGACCCCCTGTCCCCCTTCACCAGCGACCACGATCTTCAGCGGTTTTTTTTTGGTTTTCATTCTTCCTCGCCCCGCCTTGACGCTTTGCGCAAGACTTCCGGCCTTCTCCGGGAATCAGCCGATTTCAAGGTCTCTTCGGTCGTCACCGGCACCTTCAATTCCCCAACCCGGAAATACTCCGGCATTTGCTTTTCTAAAAACGCCCAGGTTTTCTCGGCGTTGGTCCGCCAGTTCGTCGGGCAGGTAGCAAGCGTCTCCACGAAGGAAAAGCCCCGGCCCTCGATCTGGTTTAAAAGCGCCCGGACGTACATCTTCTGCAACTGGCGAACCTTGCTTACCGTTCCCCGCGCCACGTAGGCACCTTCGGGGGCAATGGCGGCCACCATTTCCGGTCCCTGGGCGGGCAAGCCCGTCCATTCCACGTCACGACCATAGGGGGTGGTTTCGGTTTTCTGACCCGGCAGGGTAGTGGGGGCCATCTGCCCTCCCGTCATCGCGTACTGGGTGTTGTTGGCCAGGATTACGGTGATCTTTTCGTTCCGTCCGGCCGCGTTCACCAAGTGCTGCGACCCGATCGCGTAGCCCCCACCGTCTCCCATGTAGGCGATACAGATCAGGTCCGGGTTCGCCCGCTTGATTCCGGTCATCACCGGTGTAGTGCGGCCGTGGTGGGTCTGCACCGTATCCACGTTGAAAAAGTCCCAGGCCAGCAGAGAACAGCCGATGTCACACCCGAACACTGTCCGGTCCTGGATCCCCAGTTCGTCAATAGCCTGCCCCAAGGCCCTCAAGGCTATCCCGTGGCCGCAGCCGGGACAGAACTTGTGCGGCTTTGTTTCCAAACGCCAACTCCGCGGTATTGCCGGTTGAATTGCCAACTACGGCTCCCCCCTAGGCGATAAGTTCCTTGGAACGGATCACGACCTCTTCCGGAGTCACGCCCACGCCTGGTTTGTACAGCGAGAACATCTCCACGACCAGCCCGCAAAGGGCGTCCCGCACCAGCTTGCCCAGCTGGCCGTAAGCCGACTCCACCACCAGGATCCGCTTCGCCCGGGACACGGCGTCCCGAAGCGCACCCGCCGACAGCGGGCGAAGCGTCACCGGCCGGAAGCAACCCACCTTCAAACCTTCTTCCCGGAGCTGCTCCACGGCTTGCTTGGCCGCCCGGCCAACCACACCGTGGGCGATGATCAACAGGTCGGCGTCTTCGGTTTCCAGACTCTCGTGCTCCATGATCTCGGGCGCCACCCGCTCGTATTCTTGGACGTGCCCCTGGAGTATCTCGTAGAGTTCCTCCTCCGTATTGTAAGTGTTCCGGTAGTGTCCGGGTGGCCGGTCCACGCCCGGCATCCCCGGTCGCCCGACGTACTGCTCCGGCGGCACCAGTTCCATGCCGCGCGCAAGCGGATCGTAAATGGTCAGCGGCTCGCGCATCTTCGCCTGGTAACCATCGGCCAGCACGAACACCGGGAAACGGTAGCGCCAGGCCGTGTTGAATGCTTTGATGGTGTAATCGTACAGTTCCTGGAGCCCGCTGGTCGAGTACACGATTCGGAAACCCTCGCCGTTGCCGCCGAAAGTGGTCAGGATGACCTCCTGCTGGGAGTAAATCACCGTCGCCGTCGACGGACCGCCGCGCTGCATGATGACCACCACCACGGGCAGGCGCATCATCTCGGCCATGGACGCCGGCTCCTGCATCAGGATATTGCCGGGTCCGGCCGTGGCCGTAAAGGCCTTCTTCCCCGCGAGTACCCCGCCGATGGTGGTGAAACCCGCCGCGAGTTCGTCTTCGGTCTGCAAAAACTCTTTCCCGAACTTCGGCGCCAGCCGCGTCCAGTAGTGCATCACCTCGTTCTGGGGCGTGATGGGGTAGCCGTACATGATGTCGGCCCTGGCGGCAATCGCCGCCCAAGCCACCACCTCGTTGCCCGTCATGAAAACCCGCTTTTCTCCCGGGACCGGAATAGTTGCTGACGACCCCGCTCTTGCCGCTGGCCTATTTGCCGACGTAGACTCCGACAATCCGGTCATCTTTCTACCTAACCTCCCGATCTCAATCTTTTGCGGCCTAGCCCCCGGTTTTCGCTCTTAAGCCAATCTCAAATCTGATAATCCCTTTCCCTCTTTACCAGAAAGCGCGGGGCATATACCGCCTGAGCACCCGGACCGGATTGTGCTCGCAGTCCACGGGGCCGATACTATCCGCCACCTCCGCCACCACCGTGGTAGCGACCACCGGAATCCCCAGCCGGCGCCCGGCCTCAGAAACCGTGCGCGCACCTTCCTGCACGGCATCTGCCGGAGTCTCGTCGCCGAGATGGGTGTTGTTGATCAGGCCGTGCACCGGAGCTAGGTTGCGCACGTATTCCACAATATCCGCCACCGTCCCGGTCATGGGCCGGCGCGTGTTGATCACGGCCAAAACCTGAAACGAGGGTTCCCGGTCAATCCCGGCCACGAGCTCAAGAGTCCTGGCGCCCCCGACCCCGTATCCCACGTCAAAAACAATGTGACCCGGCCGTTTCAAGGCCCACGGGATTTCGGCCCGGAGAATATTTCCGGTCTCGCCGAACCCCACCGTGCCCCGCGTTTCCCAGGCGAGGACCTTGATGCCCTGCGCCATAAGTTCTTTCTTGATCGGACGGAGGGTATAACAAGGTTCGACCAGATCCAGATCTACCAGGGTGACCGGTTTACCGGTCCGGACCAGTTCCAAAGCCCTGTTGATGGCGACCTCGCTCTTGCCACTGGCATATTCGCCAACGTAGGCTTCGACAATGCGGATGACCCTCACCTCAAAGGGATGATCCTCACCTCAAAGTATTTGAAAATTTGCGGACAAGTAACCGGGATACACGAAATTCCCGCAAGAATAATCAAACAGATGGAAGTGGACGGCTGGTGGGTGTACCTTTAAGGGCGGAGTTGGAAGCGGGGCGGCTCTTAAGGGCGATCGATGAGCGGATTGATGAGCGGATTGAAGATCCGTTTTGAAAGACGTTTGTTTGGCCAGGGCCACTTGAATAGAGGATCAGGAGGCCCGGATTGACTCCGGGCCGTCGGAGCAAAGCACCCCAACACTCAAGGTGCTAAGTACTTTAAAGCCCCGGTCAGCCAACCAGGGACAACCTGCGCAGCAGGGACACCGGTTCAATCCAGTGCCGGCTCAGCCAGGAAAGGGTTTCGGGCAAGTCGAAAGCCAGCGCGACCAGTTCGGTGAAATAGAAGCACGGTGGTCCCCCGGCCCGCCTGGGCCGTCTCATTTCCAGGTTCGTGTGGCACAGCGGGCAGGCGGTGACCAGCGCGTCCGCCCCGGCCTCCTGGGCCATCCGCAGCAGGCGGGCGACCAACGCCTCCGTCAGGCCGGGATTAATCACGGAATGCATCGCCCCGCAGCACTCGGTCTTGTACGACCACGGCCGGACCTCGGCCCCCAAGCGGGTCATCAGTTCATCCATGCTCGTGGGATTCTCCGGATTGTCAAAGCCGGTGATGCTCGGCGGCCGCACCAGGAGACAGCCGTAATAGCAGACCACCCGCAAGCCCGTAAGCGGGCGCTTCACCCGGACTTTGAACTCCCGCGCCTCAACCTTCTGGGATAGGACCTCCAGGAGCGAGTAAACCTTGATCGCCTTGTTAAAAGAAAATCCCACCAGGTTCTCGATCATTCTCGCCTGCTTCGGCCCCTGCCGCAGGGCGTACTCGGCTGAACGCAGCCGGTTGTAGCAGGCGGCGCAGGTCACCAGCACGTCCAGCCCCGCGTTTTGCGCCCGGGCCAGGTTGCGGGCGGGCAGGGCCAGGCCCAGGGTCGGATCAACCTTGTTGGCCGAAAGCCCCCCGCAGCAGTTCCAGTCCTCCACCTCGGTCAATTTGAATCCAAACGCCTTGCAGACGGAAAGCGCCGACAGGGCGTATTCCTTGCCCGTCCCTTCCAGGGAACACCCGGGATAGTATGACATCCGCATCATCTTATTATGTACCTCCGCTTCGTTTCCTCCAGGCGCCGGAAAATCCGGCGCACTTCCTTCCGGTCTTTCACCCGGCTGGGAACCAGGGGCAGCTTGCCTTTCCGGAGCAGGATCATCCCTTCCTTCAGGTCGGCCAGGAGCTGGCGGGTCCTCATCTTGTACCAGGCCAGGAGCAGCGCTTCGTTTACCCGCCCCCGGCGCCGGATATCGCCGACAAAAAGACCGTGGAACAGGCGCGCGTTGCCGGCCACGGGCCCCTTGGCGGCCACGGCCATGTTCCGGAGCACGTCCATTACCTCGGGAATGCTGATCCCGTTCGGGCACCGCACCGCACAGGTCTGGCAGGCTGCGCACAGCCAGATGCTGGCGCTTTTCAGCACCTGCTCCCGCAGTCCGAACTGCACCAGCCGGATCACCTGGTTGGGCGCGTAGTCAAAATACTCAGACAGGTAACATCCCGAGGTGCATTTTTGGCAGTGAAAGCACCTTTCAATCGGCTGCAGGCACTGTTCGCGCACCTCGGCCAGAAAACCCAGGTCCATTTCCACGGCGCCCTCCTCGGCAAGCACCCGCATAAGCGATCCCCCTTCGTGTATCTGAAATTTATCTGAAAGACATAAAGGCCGACTAGCGTCGGTAAACGTCCAGCGGCCGTCTGGCAAAAATCCAGAGCGCTCCCCGGGTGTTTCCCTGTAAAATTCTCCCAGGTAGCAGCTAAAAGTCAGCAGCTGGCCCCTGGAAGTCCGGATGCCTTCCCCAGCGCGGGGTACAAGGCCTTAATCGACAGGGCATGATGTTACGGATACGGGATATGGATACGGATAAAGTAGCACGTACCAGCGGCGAAAATCAACAAATCGGCGCCACTGGTCTTTATTGGCCCCCCAACGGTCACAACAGGCCGCGAAAGGTTCCCGGGCCAAACGGTATACATTATACGTGCTTTAGAGCAGGCTCTGGACGGCGTCGACAATCGCGTCCGCGGTGAGGCCGTATTTCTGCAGCAGTTCGTCGGGCCTGCCGGACTCGCCGAAAACGTCGCGCAGGCCCACCCGGAGCATCGGCACCGGGTAGTGCTCGGCCAGCGTCTCGGCCACCGCGCTGCCCAACCCGCCGATGATGCTGTGTTCCTCAGCGGTGACGATTGCCCCCGTCCGCTGAGCCGCGTCCACGATCGCTTGGACGTCCAGGGGTTTCAGGGTGTGGACGTTCAGCACGCCCACTTCGATCCCCTCGGCCGCTAGCTGCTCGACGGCCTCCAGCGCCTGGGCAACCATCAGCCCGCAGGCGATGATGGTGGCGTCCAGCCCCCGGCGCATCTCCACCGCCCGCCCGGGGACGAACTCGAAATCATCCCCGTGGAGGACCGGAACCCCGGACCGGCCCAGGCGGATGTACACCGGACCGCCAGCTTCCGCCGCCGCCCGCACCGCGCCAGCCGTTTCTACGGCGTCTGCCGGCACAAAAACGGTCATGTTCGGCAGCACCCGCATCAGCGCCATGTCCTCCACCGCCTGGTGAGACGCGCCGTCCTCACCGACGGTGATCCCGGCGTGGCTGGCCGCAATGGTTACGGGCAGGCCGGGGTAAGCCACGCTCTGCCGGATCTGGTCGTAACACCGACCGGTGGCAAACACGGCGAAGGTGCTGCAGAAGGGAATCTTGCCGGCCGTCGCCAGCCCAGCGGCGGTGCCGATCATGTTCGCCTCGGCGACCCCGAGGTCGAAAAACCGGTGCGGGAAACGTTTCTTGAATTCGATGGTCTTGGTGGACTTGGCCAGGTCGGCGTCCAGCACGACAACGTCAGGGTTTTCCTCGCCCAGCGCCACCAGGGCCTTACCGTAAGCCTCCCGAGTCGCAATCTTTGGCATAGCCTGTAACTCCCATCTATAACGGTCTCCTAGGCAAGCTCCTTCAGAGCTTGGACGATTTGGTCCCCTTTGGGCGCCACCCCGTGCCAGTCCACCCTGTTTTCCATAAAGGACACGCCTTTGCCCTTCACGGTCCGGGCAACAATGGCCGTCGGCTGCCCGCGGGTGTGCCGCCCCTCGGCCAGCGCGGCCAGGATCTGCCGGAAATCGTGACCGTCGATCTCCACCACGTGCCAGCCGAAGGCCCGCCACTTTTCGGGCACCGGCTCGGGCGCCAGCACCTCGTTCACCGGGCCGTCGATCTGCAGCCCGTTGTAGTCGATAAACACGGCCAGGTTTTCCAGGGCGTAGTACGCCGCCGCCATGGCGGCCTCCCAGACCTGCCCCTCCTGGATCTCGCCGTCGCCCAGCAGGGCGTACACCCGGTAGTCCCGGCCGTCCAGCCTGGCGGCCAGGGCCATGCCGTTGGCCACGGAGAGTCCCTGCCCCAGTGAACCGGTCGAAATCTCGACGCCCGGAAGCTTCTTCATGTCCGGGTGCCCTTGCAGGCGGCTGCCCAGCTTGCGCAGGGTGGCCAGTTCCTCCGTCGGGAAGTAGCCCCGCTCGGCCAGGGCCGCGTACAGCACCGGCGCCGCGTGCCCCTTGGAAAGAACGAACCGATCCCGGTCCGGCCAGTCGGGCCGGGTCGGGTCCAGGCGCATCTCCTTAAAATACAGGGCGGTAACGATATCGGCGGCCGACAGGGACCCGCCCGGGTGACCGGAGCCGGCTTCGCCAAGCATTTCGATGATGTGCCGGCGGATCACCCTGGCCTTTTCGGCGAGTTCGGCCACCACTCCTTCCGTGTCCAATGGTCTACCTCCTCCTGAATCAATCGTCTAGTGGTCGGTTCAACAGTTCTGCTTAGTGCGCTCCCGCCGGGTATTATTCATTTTTTTCGACCCCGATTCCTGCAAACCGACAAACAAAAACCAGCTCCTCCAGGCCCCAAAAAAAGCGGATTTTTTAAATCCGCATCAGGTTCGGTTTCATTTATTCCTCTTGACCCTGCCGGGCTTTCCAGATTAGGTAGGCCTGGACGAAGTCGTCGATCTCGCCGTCCAGCACCGCTTCCACGTTGCCCTTTTCCACCTTGGTCCGGTGGTCCTTCACCAGCGTGTAGGGGTGGAACACATAGGACCGGATCTGGCTGCCCCAGGCGATTTCCAGTTGTTCGCCCCGCAGGGCGGCAATCTCCTCCTCTCGCCGCCGCAGCTCCAGGCCCAGGAGTCTTGCCTTCAGGAGCTTCATGGCAGCGTTCCGGTTGGCCTGCTGCGAACGCTCGTTCTGGCAGCTGACCACAATCCCGGTGGGCAGGTGGGTGATACGCACCGCCGAGTCCGTCTTGTTCACGTGCTGGCCGCCAGCACCCCCGGACCGGAAGGTATCCACCCGCAGGTCCTCCGGGTTGATCTCCACCTCCGCGCTCTCCTCCACCTCGGGCAGCACGTCCACCGACGCGAACGAAGTGTGGCGCCGCCCCCCGGCGTCGAACGGCGAAATCCGCACCAGGCGGTGCACGCCCTTCTCGGCCCGCAGGTACCCGTAAGCCAGCGGCCCGGAAACCTGAAAAGTGACGCTTTTCAGCCCGGCCTCATCGTCGGGCAGTATATCGAGGACCTCGGTCGCATAGCCCCGTTTTTCGGCCCAGCGGACGTACATCCGGAACAGCATCTCCACCCAGTCCTGGGCCTCGAGGCCCCCGGCCCCGGCGTGGAGGCTGACAATCGCGTTCCGGTGGTCGTAAGGGCCGGAGAGCAAAAGCTCCGTCTCGCGCGCCGTCACCCGCTGCTCCAGGTTCTTCAGTTGTCGTTCCACCTCAACGGCCGTCTCGGCATCCTCGTCGTCCTTCCCCAGTTCCAGCAACACCGCCGCGTCCTCGAAGTCGCCGCGCAGGGTTTCAAACTCCTCCACCTGTCTCCGGAGTCCGGCCAGGAGCCGGGTCACCCTCTGGGCCTGCTCCTGGTCCTGCCAGAAGCCGGGGGCTTCCATCTGCTTTTCCAGTTTCGCGATCTCGGCCTTTTTCCCGGCCAGGTCAAAGGGAGTGCTCCAGGGATTCAATCCGCCGGCGCAAGTTCACGCAAGTCTTGTTCAGTTCCACGTACATGGATTAACACCGCCTCCTTGCATAATAAGCCCCAAAGATGCTGAAACTTATATTATAATAAAGGTCCTACCCGGCCACCTGTTTGCTCTCCTTCCGGGCGCAGCACCGCTTATACTTCTTGCCACTGCCGCACGGGCAGGGGTCATTCCGGCCGACCTTTTTCTCCCGCCGCACCGGCTGCCTGGGACCGGCCTCCGCGACCCCGGGCTGGTTTTCCTGCACCTGCCGGCGCTGCAGCTGCTCCCGCTGGGCCACGCGCACCCGGAACAGGTGGCGTACCGTTTCCTCTTGGATGCTGGCGATCATGTTCTGGAACATGTCGTAGCTCTCGAACTTGTATTCCACCAGCGGGTCTTTCTGCCCGTAGGCCCTCAAGCCCACTCCCTCGCGGAGCTGGTCCATGGCGTCCAGGTGGTCCATCCACTTCTCGTCCACGATGCGCAGCATGACCACGCGTTCAATTTCCCGCAAGACCTCGCTGCCCAGTTCGGCCTCCCGGGCTTCATACCTCCGCTCCAACTCACCCAGGAAGAACTGCTTCAGGTCCTCCCGGCGGAAGTCGTCCCGCTTCTTGCCCAGGCGGGTTTCCAATTCCTCGACCGTGAGTTTTTCGCCCCCGGGCAGGATTTGAGCGATATACTCGAACAGGCCGTCGTAGTTCCACTCTTCCGGGTAAACCCCCTCCGGCGCGTAGGTGGCCACGGCTTGGCCGGCCACTTCCGCCATCATCTGCCGCACCACCGGGGCCAGGTTCTCTTCCACCAGCACCTGGCGCCGCTGCCGGTAGATCAGCTCCCGCTGCTGGTTGATCACGTCGTCGTAGTTCAGCACGTGTTTGCGGATGCTGAAGTTCCGGTTCTCCACCCGCCGCTGGGCAGTCTCCAGGGACTTAGAGATCAGCGAGTGCTCCAGGGGTACATCCTCGTCCATCTTCAGCCGGTTCATCAGCCCGGCGATGTTGTCCCCGCCGAACAGGCGCAAAAGGTCATCCTCCAGGGCGACGTAGAACTGGGTCTGGCCCGGGTCGCCCTGGCGGCCGCAGCGCCCGCGCAGCTGGTTATCAATGCGGCGCGCCTCGTGGCGCTCGGTACCGATGATGAAAAGCCCGCCCAGCTTCACCACCTGGTCGTGCTCGGCGTCGGTGACCTTTTTGAACTGCGCGTACAATTCGCGGTACACGCGCCGGGCCTCCGCCACCTCCTCCGTGCACGGCCCGTATTCCCCGGCCTCGGCGATGACCTCCGGCGGGTAACCCCGCTTGCGCATCTCTTGCAGCGCCAGGAAGGACGGGTTGCCGCCCAGCAGGATATCGGTGCCGCGCCCGGCCATGTTGGTGGCGATGGTCACCGCCCCGATCCGCCCGGCCTGGGCCACGATCTCAGCCTCTTTCTCATGGTACTTGGCATTCAACACCTGGTGCGGGATCTTCCGCCGGGTCAGCATCCGGCTCAGGATCTCCGACTTTTCGATGGAGATGGTGCCCACCAGCACCGGTTGGCCGGTGGCGTGCCGGCGGGCAATTTCCTCCACCACCGCCCGGAACTTGGCCTCTTCGGTCTTAAACACCACGTCCGGCAGGTCTTCCCGGATCATCGGCTTGTGGGTCGGGATCACCACCACGTCCAGCCCGTAGATCTTCTTGAATTCTTCGGCCTCGGTATCCGCCGTACCGGTCATGCCGGCTAGCTTGTCGTACATCCGGAAGTAATTCTGGAACGTGATGGTCGCCAGGGTCTGCGACTCACGCTCGATCTTCACGCCTTCCTTGGCCTCGATGGCCTGGTGCAGGCCCTCGCTGTACCGGCGCCCGAACATCAGCCGGCCGGTAAACTCGTCGACGATGATCACCCGGCCGTCCTTCACCACGTAGTCCCGGTCCCGCTTGAACAGCGTGTGGGCTTTCAGCGCCTGGTTCAGGTAGTGCACCGTTTCCTCGTGTTCCGGGTCGGCCAGGTTCGGGGTTTTCAGCAGTTCCTCGCACCTGGCGAAACCTTCTTCGGTCAGACTGACGGTGCGCGCCTTTTCCTCGACCGTGTAGTGCACCTCCGGCTTCAGCTTGGACACCAGGCGGGCCATGGTGTAATACCGGTCCGTGGGCTTCCCCGACGGTCCGGAGATGATCAGCGGCGTCCGGGCCTCGTCGATCAGAATGCTGTCCACCTCGTCGACGATGGCGTAGTGGAGCTCCCGCTGCACCAGGTCCCGGGGATAAATGGCCATGTTGTCGCGCAGGTAATCGAAACCAAACTCGTTGTTGGTTCCGTAGGTGATGTCCGCCGCGTAGGCCTCCCGGCGCTGCCGCGCGTCCAGCCCGTACACGATCAGGCCGACGTTTAGTCCCAGAAAACGGTATATCTGGCCCATCCACTCGCTGTCGCGCTTCGCCAGGTAATCGTTCACGGTTACGATGTGGACGCCCCGCCCGGTCAGGGCGTTCAGGTAGGCCGGCAAGGTGGCCACCAGGGTCTTGCCCTCACCGGTTTTCATCTCGGCGATCCGGCCCTGATGCAGCACCACGCCGCCCATGATCTGCACGTCGAAGTGCCGCATCCCCAGTACCCGCCGGGAAGCCTCGCGCACCACGGCGAAAGCCTCGGGCAAAAGATCGCCCAGTGTCGCCCCGGCCGCCAGGCGCTCCCTGAATTCGGGTGTCTTGGCCTGGAGTTCGGCGTCCGAAAGTTGCCCAATTTGCGGCTCTAAGTCGTTCACGACCGCCACCACCTGCGAAAGCTTCTTCACTTCGCGGGCGTTATCGTCGAGAATGTTCTTCAAAAATCCGAGCAGGGTGCACACCCCCTCCCAAATTGCCGGTTATTTTAACCCAACTCAAATAGTGGTGTTTATTTTAGCATTTTAACTAAAAACTTTCAAGCCACACATACATATACTGGAAAAGGGCCGGTATAACCCGGCCCCGCTGCTCTTGTCTTCCCCTGTTTCCTGGCGGGCGCTTTCCAAAAACCCGCCGACCGCGCAAAAACGGGACTTTTACCGCTTCCTAGCCGAAGTCCGGCTCGATCAGGCCGTAGTTACCGTCCTTGCGCTTGTAAATCACGTTGACCTGCTGGTTCTCGGCGTTGGTAAACACGAAAAAGTTGTGCCCCAAAAGGTTCATCTGCATGACGGCTTCCTCCACCGCCATCGGCTTGAGCGCAAACCGCTTGGTCCGCACAATCCGAAAATCCTCTTCTTCGGGCGGCTCATCAGGGTAGGGCTGCCCCTCAGCCACCACCCGCCGGCGCAGCAACTTTCCCTTGTACTTCTCCAACTGCTTTTCAAGTTTCTCCACCACCAGGTCCACCGAGGCGTACATGTCCCCGGTGGTTTCCTCGCCCCGCAGAATCATCCCGTCGATCGGGACGGTGACCTCCACGCGGTGGGAATCCTTTTCGACGGTCAGAGTCACCTGAACCTCCCCGAAATGCTGTTCAAATTTCTCGAGCTTACGGAGCCTTTTCTCCACGTATCCCCGGAGCGCAGGCGTCACCTCGATGTTTTTTCCGCGAATGTTGATTTGCACCCGTTTCAACCCCTTTCCCTGGAGTTTCACGATGCCCCCTCAGGATAATTATATTCCCACTCCAGCAAGGAAAATCCTGCAGATACCAGCAAAAAGCAGGATTGTCGAAAACAGGATTTGTAGAATCGCTAATTGGGAACAATTTCTTGTGGATAAGGTGGATAAATTTGTGCATAAGCCGATTCTGAAGCCTTGAGGTTGTGGATAGGCCGCTGATCGATGTTGGCTTCTGTCGGATTTACTTATTCTGGAGTCGGAATCAATTCCTTCCGGCGACAAAAACCGCCCCCAGCACCCGCGCGGCGCCCGCGGCCCGCAGCACCCGGGCCGCCTCGGAGAGCGTACTCCCGGTAGTGAACACGTCGTCCACCACCACCAGCGTGCGGCCCCGGATTCCCCCGGCTTCGTCGAGCACCGCGAAGGCCCCGGACAGATTGGCCAGGCGCTCCGCCCGCGAGAGCCCCGCCTGGGCCGGGGTTTGGCGCACCTTGGCCAGAACGGTACGCACCGGAATCCCTAGTTCCCGGCTCACGGAGTTGGCCAGGAGCACCGCCTGGTTGAAACCGCGCCGCGTAAAGGTCTCCTCGGTAAGCGGGACCGGCACCAGGAGATCGGCGGTGTAGTAGGCCTGGTGCTGACGGACCGCCCGGGCCATCAGTTCGCCCAGCGGGCCGGCCAGTTCCCGGGCCCCGCCGTATTTCAGGCGGTGCAGCGCGTCCCGCAACACACCCTCGTACGGTCCGTAGGCCCGGCAGCGGTCAAAGGGCCACCGGGTCACGCGGCACTCCGGGCAGTAGGTGGAAACGAAGGCCGGACTACGGCTGAAACGCCCGCAACAGTTGCAGTACGGCTGCCCGGACAGAGCCCGCATGCCTTCCCGGCAGACCAGGCAAATTTCCGGCTCCTCCCCGGCCCCGCAGACCGGGCAGCCCGGCGCCCCGGGGAACACCAGGTTCACCAGCCCGTTCCAAACGTCGCGCAGGCTAAACACGGATCCGGCCTCCTCCAGCGCCCAGAACCCCGGTCCCAGCCCCGACCGGCTCCGCCAACCAGTGCAGTTCACTTTCGGCCTTGCGGAGCAGTTCGTCCGCCGTCGCCCCGTCGAGCGGCGACACAGCCAGGCTGAAACGCACCGCCAGCCGGAGGCGTTCCTCCCGGCCCTCGACCCCGAAGGAGATCTGCTCCACTGCCCGCTGCAGCCGCTCGGCCGTTTCGGCCGCCCGGATTTCCCCGGTGTTGGGCAGGAGCAATCCAAATTCGTCGCCCCCCCAACGAGCGACCATGCCCGTGGGCGGTACCCTTTCCGCCAGCAGCCGTGCGATTTGGGTCAGGGCGTGGTCCCCGACCTTGAACCCGTACCGGTCATTCAAAACCCGCAGGCCCTCAACGTCGAAAAGCACCACCGCCAGCGGCAGATCTTGGTTCCGGGTCCGGGTTAGTTCGGCCTGCAGCTGCCGCCAGAAGCGATACCGGTTGGGCAGCCCGGTCAGGGGGTCGTGACCGGCCAGCTTGTTCAGGCGGTGGTGCAGCCGGGCGTTGTCCACCGCCACCGCCAACAGCCCCCCGACGATGGTCAAAATGTGGAGGTTTGGCGCGTGATAGACGCCCGGACGCCGTTCGCCGATCACGAACACCCCCAGCACCTCGTCTTGATGCACCAGGGGAATGACGATCAACGACCGTAAAAACCGGGCCAACCCGGGCTCCCCCACCAGCAGCGGGTCGCTCCGGGCATCCGCGACCAGGCAGGGTTCCCTGGTTTGAGCCACCCAGCCGATGAGGCCCTCGTCGCCGTCGTGGACGATGTCCTGCAGTTTGGCGGCGTAAGGGCTTTCCACCACCGCCGGGACAAACAGCCCGTGTTCCTCGGACCAGAGGTAGATCACCGCGGTATGATAGGGGACTATCCGCCTGGTTTCCCGCAGGATCAGGCCGAGCAGGTCGTCCGGACTGGAGCTAGTGCCCAGCCGGCGAGCCACCTCGTACAGAACGCCCAGTTCCCGGTTGTTCAGTTCGACCTGGACGTACCGCCGCAGGAAAAACTGGCCCACCAGGCTCAGGAGCAGCACCAGGAAGGCGCTGGCGAACCCGGCGCCGTGATATACCAAGGCCACCAGGAAGCCGAGCGGCACCAGGAACAGGTAGGTGGACGCGTCCCAGACGAGCGCCTGGCGCCACCCGACCGGACCGATCCGGTGCTTGGGCAGCACGTAAACGTAGACCAGCAGATGGTTAAGCAGGAAGCAGGTGCCCGAGAAAACCAGCAGCGGGAGCACGTTGGCCAAGGTGAGCAATTCCCCGGGGTACGCGGCCCCGCCGCCTAACCGGTAGACCCAGTAGGCGCCGCACACGGCCAACACGCTCTGGGCGCTGTTGAACAGGGTGGTGCGCACCGGGTTGCCGCGGTTGGCGATCCCCTGGCCGAACATGGTACCCATGGCGGTCACCCAAGCGGCGGCCGCCGGCCCGAAAAGCAGGAAGGTGGCGAAGGTCACCGCATAACCGCTGGAAAGCTGCCCGTGCGGGAAGCACACCACCAGCCACTCGGCGGCCATGGCCACCAGGATCAGCACGGCCAGCTCCATGCTGAAGTCCAGGTCAACCTGGGGGAAAAGCCGGGCCAGCAGTACCGTGCCCCCGATAACCACGACCCAAAGGTAAAGTATGTGCAACACCTTACCGGCACGCACCCGGACCCACCACCTTAAATTACCAGATTCGACAAAAGGGTCCGTTTTCCTCCAGGAGGAGGCGGCATATTCCCGGGTGTGGTTTCGGTTCCCTGAAACCGCCAAGGGGCTGGAAAAGCGGGAGGCGGGAACGCCCCCCCCGCCTCATCCGGTCACATCCCGTGCTTGATCTTTAGTTTCTTCACTGGGCGGCCGCCCGGAGCGCCTCGGCCTTGTCTGTCCGCTCCCAGGGTAGGTCTAAGTCGCTGCGCCCGAAATGGCCGTAGGCGGCCACCTGCTTGTAGATCGGCCGGCGCAGGCCCAGGTGGTGGATAATCGCCGCCGGGCGCAGGTCGAAGTGTTTCAGGACCAGCTTCTCCAGCCGCTGTTCGTCGATTTGGCCGGTGCCAAAGGTATCCACCCGCACGGCCACCGGCCGGGCCACCCCGATGGCGTAAGCCACGTGCACTTCGCATTTGGACGCCAGCCCGGCGGCCACGATATTCTTAGCCACGTAGCGGGCGGCGTAGGAAGCCGAACGGTCGACCTTGGTGGGGTCTTTGCCCGAAAAGGCGCCGCCCCCGTGCCGGGCGATGCTGCCGTAGGTGTCCACCACGATTTTGCGGCCCGTAAGCCCGGTGTCGGCCTGCGGCCCGCCGATGACGAACCGGCCTGTCGGGTTGATCAGGTAACAGGTAGAATTGGTGACCAGGTTCACCGGTACGATCGGCTGGATCACCTTCTCAATCAGGTCGGCCCGGATGCTCCCCAGGTCCACGGCCGGGTGGTGCTGGGCCGAAATCACCACCGTGTCGATTTTCACCGGGCGGCCGTTTTCGTACTGTACGGTGACCTGGGTCTTGCCGTCGGGTCGCAGGTAGGGCAGCGTGCCGTTCTTGCGCACCGCCGCCAGCCGGCGCGCCAGGCGGTGCGCAAGGGAAATCGGCATGGGCATCAGTTCGGGCGTCTCGTCCGTGGCGTAGCCCACCATCAGACCCTGGTCCCCGGCGCCCAACCGGTCGAACAGGTCATCCAACGCTTGTCCTTCCCGGGCCTCCAGCGCCTCGTCCACCCCGAGCGAGATGTCCGGCGATTGTTCGTCGATACTGGTCAGCACCGCGCAGGTGTCGCAGTCAAAGCCGTATTTCGCCCGCGTGTAGCCGATTTCCCGCACCGTTTCCCGCACAATGTGCGGGATGTCCACGTAGCACTGGCAGGTGATTTCCCCCGAAATCAGCACCAACCCCGTGGTCACCAGCGTCTCGCAGGCCACCCGGGCCATGGGGTCCCGGGTGAGGATGTTATCCAGGATGGCGTCGGAAATCTGGTCGGCCACTTTGTCCGGATGGCCCTCGGTAACCGACTCGGACGTGAACAGATGTTTCGCCAATTTGAATTCGCTCCCAGCCTTTTGTTTTTTGCCAAACAAATTACGAAATAATTTTAGCAGTCGGCCTAAAACATGTCAAAGGATCGGAAAATTCTAAAGGGCAGGCCGTGGGAACGTGACGGGCGCTGGATTCGGCAGACGTCAGGAGCGGAAAGTCTCGGTGGGCGGCAGTTCCACCAGAATGGCGTCGACCCCGATCTTCTTGATGTGCGTCCAGGGCACGACCACGTCCCGGCCCCGGCGGAACATCTTCAGGTATCTTTCCCGGCTTTGGAGCACCAGCGCCTGCACCATCCCCGTCTCGTAGTCGATTTCCAGATCCTTGAGCGGTCCCAGGCGCCGGCCGTCCACCACGTTGATCACGTCTCGGGACGCCAGGTCGGTGGCTTTAAACATCCTTCGACACCTCCCCGGGAGCATGGTATGCCGCCCGGGAACGGACGGTTACCGGCCGCACCTGGTAATGTTGCGCAGGAACCCGCTGCCGAGGTCGCGCGCCACCTGGAACAAGAAGCCGATCTCTTCCAGGCGCAATAGCAGGCAGGCCGCCGTATAGACGGCGACCCCCGCCGTGATCGCCCCGCCCACCCGCAAGGCGAGGCCGGCCGTCCCGGGCGAGACTAGCCCGGCCAGCGCGGCGTCGGCCGCATACGCCGCCACCGCCATTAGCCCCGAGGCCGTCAGCACCCCGGCCCCGAACCGGAACCATTCCGCCGGCCGCCACAAGCCCGGCAGCCGCCGCTCTAAGAAACGGACCAGGAGTACCGTGTTCACCAGCGCCGCCAGCGAGCTGGCCAGCGCCAAACCCCCGAGCTGGAGCGGCCCCATCAGGGCCAGGCTTAAGACCAAATTGAGCACCACGTTTACCACCAGGAGCTTCACCGGCGTCCGGGTGTCCTGGAAGGCGTAGAATGCCCGGGTGAGCAGGATGTTGGCCGCCAGGCCGACCAGGCCAACGGAGTAGAACAGCACCGCGAAGGCGGTCATGGCGGTGGCCCGCTCGTCGAACGCCCCCCGTTCAAACAGCAGCTGCACCACCGGGTGGCGCAACACCATCAGCCCGACCGCCGCCGGCACCGTACTCAGCACGATGATCCGCAGGGCGCGCCGCATGGTGCTCAGCACCTCCTGCTCCCGGCCTTCGGCCGCCCAGGTGGTCAACGTCGGGAACACGGCGGTGCTCAGCGCCAGCACGAACAGGCTGACCGGAAGTTGAATCAGCCGATTACCGAAGTTCAGGGCGGCAATGCTGCCCTCCACCAGGAGGGAAGCCAGCACCCGGTCGATCAGGATGTACAGCTGGCTGATGGCGATCCCGACCGTAATGGGCAGCATCAGGTGAAACACCTTGCGCACCCCGGGGTGGCGCCAGTTCAAAACCGGCCGGAACCGGAAGCCGGTCCGGTACAGGCTGGGCAGCTGCACTAGGCCAGCGGCCACCATACCCAGGACGGTACCGTAAGCCAGGCCCTGGATGCCGTACAGGCTGCCCAGGGTCAGCGCGCCGGCGATGATCACCAGGTTGTTCACCGCGCCGCTGAAGGCCGGGATGCCAAAGATGTTGTTGGCGTTCAGGAAACCGTTGAACACCGTGGCCAACCCGGAAAAGACCAGCAGCGGAAACATGATCCGGGTTAGCGTCACGGCCAAGTCGGTGGCGGGGACGTCGAAACCGGGAGCGATCAGCCGGACCAGCATGGGCGCGGCCAGGATGCCGAGCGCAGTGACCGCCGCCAGCGCCAACAGCAGCAGATTCGCCACGTTGGCGGACACCCGCCAGGCCTCGGCGACCTCATTCCGGGCCTTGTACTCGGTGAACACCGGCACGACCACGGTGGCCAGCGCCTGGGAAAAAACCATGAATAAAAGACTGGGAATGGTCAGGGCTACCAGGTAAGCATCGGTAACAAAGGTGGCGCCGAACTGGTGGGCAATCACGATCTCCCGGCCCAGTCCCAGGAACCGGGAGAGGAGGTTCAGGACCGCAATCAAAAGCGTGGCTTGAAAAAACAGGCGCCAGACCAAACAAGTGTCACCTCGCCAATTATCTAACTCATTCCCGTTGTTTCGCCCTCCGGCACCGTCTTCCCTGCCCGCCCGGACCTCCCCGCTCAATTTCGCCGTTACCCCCATTTTTACCCACTTTCACCCCCCCTAACCAGAAAAGGTAACCAGAAAAGGGGACAGGCTACTTTTTTAGCAGACTCCCCCTTAGACTGCCAAAAAAGGGGACAGGCTACTTTTCTGGCAGTCTACCTTTTAGAGTGCTAAAAAAGTAGCCTGTCCCCTTTTTTAGCACTTGGGGTGTCAGCCTGCTAAAAAGGTGCCTGTCCTGTCCACCGCTTTGAGTTCCTTTTTAACTCCTACAGGCCGGCAAGCTGGCGGATGGCGGACTGGATGCGGGCCACCTGTTCCGGGGAATAGGCTTCGGTGTAGATCCGGAAAACCGGTTCGGTACCCGAGGCGCGGACCAGCACCCAGGCGCCGTCAGCCAGCACCAGCTTGGTTCCGTCGACGGTAAACCTGCCGGCCACCGGCTGGCCGGCCAACTGGTCGGGCGCCAGCTGGCGTAGCTTCTCCAGAATCACGGATTTCTTGTCCGCGGCGGTACGAATATCCAGGCGCGCGCTGAAAAGGTGCCCGTAGGCATTCCCCACCTCCTGAAGCAGCGCCTTCAGGGGTTTCCCGTGCGCCGCGACCATCTCGGCGGCCAGCATGCCCGCCAAGATGCCGTCCTTTTCCGGCACGTGTCCCCGGATGGAAAGCCCCCCGCTCTCCTCGCCGCCCACGACGCAGTCCCGCTCCAACAGCGCCTGGCCGATGAACTTGAATCCCACCGGGGTTTCGATCACCTCTTGGCCACGGTCCCGGGCGATGCGGTCCACCAGGTGGGTGGTGGCCACGGTACGGGCAACCGGCCCGTCCCAGCGGCGGCGGGTGACCAGGTGGTAGTATACCAGCGCCAGGAGCTGGTTCGGCGAGATATAGGTGCCGTCGGCGTCGATGACGCCCAGCCGGTCCGCGTCGCCGTCCAGCCCAAGACCCAGGTGCGCGCCTTCCCGCAGGACCGTCTCCCGCAGCCTTCCGAGCTTGGCTGCGCTGGGGTCCGGCAACGATCCTCCAAACAACGGGTCCCGGCGGTTGTGCAACGCACTGACCTGCGCGCCGAGCCCACCCAGCAGTTCCTCCAGGTAGCCGATGCCGGCACCGTAAAGGGGGTCCACCACCACGCTCAAGCCCGCCCTCCGGATGGTTTCGGTGTCCAGCAGGTCCAGCAGGTGCTGGGAGTAGGCCGCCTGCGGGTCAATCAGTTCCCGGCTGGGACCGTTGCCCGCCCGGGTCGGGGCGGTGCCGCCGCGTTGGCGGCGTCCGATGTGTTCTTCGATCTCGCTGGTGATCTCCGGCAGTGCCGGGCCGGCGTATTCCGGGATGAACTTGATCCCGTTGTACTCGGGGGGGTTATGGCTGGCCGTCAGCATCACCGCCCCGCCGGCGTTGTAATACTTCACCGCGAAAGCAACCACCGGCGTCGGCACAACCTTCCGGGCCAGGTAAACCCGGATTCCCCGGCCGCCCAGCACCTCGGCTACCGCGCCGGCAAACCGTTCGGAAAGAAAGCGGTTGTCGTAACCAACCACCACCCCGCGGCCGGCCAGGTTATGGGCTATCACGAAGTCGGCAATCGCCCCGGCCACCAACACCACGTTGGCAAAAGTAAAGTCGGCGGCTATCACGCCCCGCCAACCGTCAGTGCCGAATTTGATCATCTATAATCTGCCTCCCGTGCCATTTCCTTCACCAGGAAATTATTCGTCCCGCTGCCAGCCAAATCCTGCTATTGGGGGATTTTTCCGGGCATCCGGTCGGTGGGGTCGGTGTAGTGGTCGATTTTATCCTCGCGCAAATCGACATACAGGTTCCCCTCGCTGTCCAGGCTGGCATACAGCACGTCCTGGGCCGAGCGCACGCCTCTTTTTTCCAACTCCCGGTATAGCCACTCCTCGTCCAGGTTGTTCTGCACCAGGTTCTGCTCGATCACCGTGCCGTCCACGATCAGTTCGGACGGCATACCCTCGTAGCGGGTGGGGACATTCAGGTCCGCGGGGGTTACCGGACGCTTCTGGGACTTCAACTGCACGCTTAGTTCCCCGTTCGGTTCCAGCACCGCGAACTCCACGTCGGCGATGTTGAACACGCCCTTGGCGCGAAGCTGCATCATCAGGTCGTCCATGTGGTAGCGCATTCTGTGCATCTTGCCCTCCAACACCTTGCCGTTGTGGATGACGACGGTGGGTTCGTCCTCCAGGACTTTGCGTAAGGGGCGGCTTTTCATGGTCAGCCACTCCAGGGTCAGGGTCAGGCTGCTGAACACGGCCAGACCCGTGAAGTAATACAGCACCGGAGTGCGCACGTCGATTGCCAGGGCGGCTGCCAGCGACCCGATAACGATCCCGCTTACGAAGTCGGTCACGGTCAACTGGCCGATCTGCGACTTGCCGATGAGGCGGGTAATCAGCAACACGGCCAGAAACGCGCCCAGGGCCCGGAGAATGATCTCCAGAAAGGGGTTCATCTGGATATTCCTCCCGGTCGTCGGAGTTTGCGTGCTTAGACTTCCCCGCCCAGAACCAAAAAATGCGGCCCCGGTAACGTTTACCTAAGCCACCACGCGTTTGGCGCAGCCTCCTGCTGGTAATAATTGAGAACAGGAGGGATTCCCAAATGCGCAAACGCCAACTACTCAAACTTCTGAATGACCGGAAGGAAATGTTTGAAAAGTACCTGCAGAACCTGAAACCCGCGGACGGGAAGAAACGACCGCAAAAGCCGAAAGCCGGGCGCGCCGGCTGACAGTTTAGCTAACAGTTCATTTTATTATAATAATTTCCGGCGCAGGTAATCCAGGAACGGCTCCCGCACTCCTTCCCGCTCCAGGGCGAAATCGACGGTGGCCTTGAGGTAACCCAGGCAGTACCCGACATCGTAGCGCTGGCCTTCAAAGCGGTAGCCGTACAGCGCCTGCTCCCGGACCAGCTTGCGCAAAGCGTCGGTGAGCTGGATCTCTCCGCCGGCACCCGGTTCGGTCTCCTCGATCAGGTCGAAAATCCGCGGGTCGAGAAGGTAGCGCCCCATCACCGCCAGCCGGGAAGGCGCCTGGTCCACCGGCGGCTTTTCTACCAGATCGTTCACCCGGTAGACCTGCGGCCCGACCTCCTCGCCCCTGATCACCCCGTACTTGCTGACCTCTTCGCGGGGCACCTCCTCAATGGCCACCATACTGCCGCCCAGCTCCGCGTGCCGCTCCAGCATCTGTTTCAGGCAGGGCACCGCACTGCGGACGATATCGTCCCCCAGGAGCACGGCGAACGGCTCGTTCCCCACGAACGCCCGGGCACACCCCACGGCGTGCCCCAGCCCCAACGGCCGCCGCTGCCGGACGTAGTGGATGTTGCCCATCTCGCTGATCCGGCGCACCGCGGTCAGGGCGGCCTCCTTGCCCTTGGCGGCCAGGTGCGCCTCCAGCTCCGGCGCGTGGTCGAAGTGGTCCTCGATGGCCCGCTTGCCGCGGCCCGAGATGATCAGGATATCTTCAATTCCAGATTCCAGGGCCTCCTCGATCACGTACTGAATGGTGGGCTTGTCGATGATCGGAATCATTTCCTTCGGTTGGGCCTTGGTGGCCGGCAGGAACCGGACCCCCATCCCGGCCGCCGGGATAACCGCTTTCCTCACCTTTACCTTCATTACGTCACACCCCCTAGGCTGCTGCGCTAAAGAAAAGAAAGGAATGCCCCGGCTAGACGCGGGTCCATGCCATCCGAAATTATAAAACATATTTAGGTAATTTAATCTAGATCTTGAAGTGCTTGCTTCCCAGGGCGCCCCGGACTTCGCTGCCAGGCGCCCCCGAACACCCCCGCCCGGTTAGCGGCCGTCAACAGCAGCGTGGCGACGATGAACAGGAGCAGCACGGCCTGCTCGGTGCTTAGAATGGTCAGCAGCACCGCGCTGCCGCCCAGCACCAGGTTTACCCCGTACAGGACCAACACCGTGCCCCGGTGCGTCAACCCCGCCCCCAACAGGCGGTGATGCAGATGCTCCTTGTCCGGGTAAAAGATCGGCTTTTTGTTCCGGTAGCGGCGCAGAATCGCAAAGACGGTATCGGTCAACGGAATCCCCAGGATCATGATCGGGATGATCACCGACAGGGCGGTGGCGCCCTTGGTCAGGCCCATAATCGCCAGGGTGGCCAGCGCAAACCCCAGGAACATGGATCCGGTGTCCCCCAGGAACACCCGGGCGGGGTGGAAATTATACCGCAGAAAGCCCAGGATTGCTCCCGCCAGGATCAGGGTGACCGCCACCACCGGGACGTTGCCCAGGGTGAAGGCCACGACCGCCAGGGTCAGGGAAGCGATCAGCGCCGTACCGGCCGCCAGGCCGTCCAACCCATCGATCAGGTTTACGGCGTTGGTTACGGCGACCACCCAGAAGACGGTCAGGGGAATCCCCCAAAGGCCCAAGTAGATGATCCCGCCGAACGGGTTGGTCAGGAACTCCACGTGGATTCCGAACGGGATCAGCGTGGCGGCGGCCAGGATCTGACCGGCCAGCTTCAACCGGGGTGAGATCCTCCGGACGTCATCCCACACCCCGAGCAGAACGATCAGGGTCGCCCCCAGCACCAGACCCAGTAGCGGTAGAGTCAACGGCTGGGTGATCAGCACAGTGGCCACAAAGCCCAGGTAAACCGCCAGGCCGCCCAACCGGGGCATCGGCAGGGCATGCACTTTTCTCTGGTCCGGCTCATCCACCGCACCCAGTCTTTGCGCCAGCCGGATCACCCAGGGCGTGATCACCAGGCAAAGAACAAAGGCAAAGACCAGGAGCAGGGCCAACTCTTTCAACAAAACCCCTCCCCCAGATTGGACAAGCACAGCTAAAGACAGACTACCTTATTCTTGCTAAAATGACAATGACTGAATGAATAAGCAATTGGCTAAAAAGGGCTAAATCGATTGCTAATAACGCCCTATTCCGGCAGAAACGGGAGTTATCCGGCGGCGAAGAGCAGCTCGCCTTCGGCGGCCTTTTCTTCACCCACATAGGCGACACCCCGGCACTTGCCCACCTTGCCCCGCAGGCGCAAGATCTCCACCTCCAGGCGCAGCACGTCACCCGGCACCACCTGCCGCCGGAAACGCGCCCCGTCGATCCCCGCGAACAGCGGCCGCTTGCCGCGGTACTCCTCCAGGCTCAATACGGTCACCGCCGCCACCTGGGCCAGCGCCTCGATGATCAACACGCCGGGCATCACCGGGTAACCCGGAAAGTGGCCGGCGAAAAACGGTTCGTTCACGGTGACGTTTTTCAGGCCGACCGCCCGCCGGCCGGGCTCCAGTTCAACCACGCGGTCCACCAGCAAAAACGGGTACCGGTGGGGCAACAGCTCCTTGATCTGGTTCACGTCCAACATCTCCCGCCCCCCCTTGTTGATAGCCATTTCCATTATTCCCTGGGTATTTCCGGAACTTTCCCGGGGTTATTCCCGGAGTGCCTCCGGTCCAGTCCGGCGCTCGGCCGCCGCCAACTTGCGCTCGCAGACCCACCAGGTAGCGATCAGCACAAGCCCTAGGACCACGCCCAGCCACAGCCCGTTGAAGGTCCGGAACACCGAAACCAAAAGCGGCGTGTGCAGGTGGGCAAAGGTGTTTACCAGCGAAATCTGGCCGATGACCCCCAGGGCCACCAGCGGCAGGTACCGGGCGCTGCGGTAGCCCGTGAACAGCACCAGGAGCAGCCCCGGGTGCCCCAGGAGAAACTCCTTGAGCCGCGGACGCACGCCCAGGGTTTGTTCCAGGGCGGTCCGCAGTTTCAGTTCGAAGGACGAAACCAGCAGCGCGGGTTCGTTTCCGGTGCGCAGCAGGTACACCGCCGCCGCCGCGGCGAGCACGGCGGCGGCCGCGGCGTATTTCACCAGCACCGGCCGCGCCAGGAAGTCGCGGACCCCGGTGATCCAGCCGGCCGCACCATCCCGGGGCCGGAAAGCAAAGTAGCCCATCACCAGCAGGAGCGGCACCGCGTGGGCCAATTTAACCCCGGCAAACTGGTCCAGCTTGAGCATAAAACCGGTGTCAGACAACAGCCCGACCAGGAAGGCCGCCCCGACCAGGGAAATCCCGGCGGCCTGCAGGAAGGCGAGGAGGCTTTGGCCCACCCGCCGGCCTCGTTCCCGTACCACGCTCACGACGGCCAGGGTGGGGAAGATGATCGCCCCGGCCAGGGCCATTAATTTGGCGGCCTGGTTGAGGTCCAGCGCCAGCAGCAGCACCGCCCAGCCCGCGACCGCCAGCGCGCCCAGGGCCGGACCCAGCCCCAACCGCAGCCGCTCCCAGAGCAACAGTCCCCCGGCGATGACGCCGAGACCGATCAGCGCCACCAGCGCTCGGGGCGGCTGCCACGGGAGTGGGGCCGCGGGAGCGCCGGGCGTCAGTCCGGCGGCCTCCAGGCGCTGGGAAATGTCCCGGAGATAGGCGGAGTTCACCGCCCACACGTCCTCTGCGTTTTGGGGGTCGAAGAAAAACCGCACTAGCAGGACCCGCGCGTTACGCTCGGCCGCGGCCAAGACCATCCGGTCGGCGGCCTGCGCCGGCGTGTAGCGCGGCATCTCGCGGGCGGGGATGGCATGCAGCATCACCTGGCGCGTCGGCAGCTTCCGGCCAATACTCTGGACCCCAGCCTGGTGATAGAACTCGACGGCGGTCACCGGGACGTCAAGCGCCGCCATTTCCCGGGCCAGGACGTGGGTCAGCCCCGGATACCCGGGCACGGTGGGGTCGTTGAAGGCCACGGCCGACAGGTTGGGCATCTCCCCCAGGGTTTGGGCCAGTTCGGCCAGGCCCCGGGTGGTAACCCCCGGCCAGGTACGCACCTGCGGAATCACGTTCAAGCCGGCGGCCGCCGCCAGCTCCAACCCGGGCGCCGGGAACCCGGCCCCGATGACGTCCAGGTAGGACGGCGGCACCGGCAGCGCAATCACGTAACGTCCTTCCGGAAAAACAAAGGTCTCGACCGGGCCCAGTTTCAGCCGCAGCTGGCGGTGGAGGCGGTCGTACGTCTGCTCCGCCCCGGTCACCAGATACAGGCATTCCGGACGCAGCTCAATCCCGGCTTTGGGAAACCAGGGCTCCCTGCGGAGTTCGCCATCCGTCAAGATTGCAAATTCTCCCGCCTGCGCCGCCTGGCTCAGGGTCGGTTCCCGAAAGAACACGGCGGTGGCCCCGTGCTCCCGCAGCCGTTCCAAGACCGCGACCGGATCACGGTGCATCAACCCGGAAAGGAGCAACACCTCGTCGTAGATTACGGCGATCTCCACCTGGCGGAATTCGCTTTCCACCTGCACCCGGTGCCCCGCCAGCGCGAGGCACGCCACCAGGGCCGCGACAATCACGAACCGCAGGGTCCAGCGATATGCTTTTCCGATCACGTGCCCCACCCGACCTCACATCCCAAAATGTAACTATGAGCGGCTATGAGCGGCCGAGCTTGCGCTTCATTCCGGCCCTTGCCCGAACCCTTCCGGATACCCCGTCCAACGGGGCCAATCGGCTACGTCCAGCGGATCTCGCTGCTCAGCGGACTGGCCGGGCGGTTCGGTCGGTTCACTGCGCGGCGCTTCCGCTTCGGACCCGGGGATATCCCCGCCTTCCCCACCGCCCTGGTCGCGGTCGCTCTCGCCCTGGCCAGCGGGCGGCGTTTGCGGCCGATCCAGATCGGCCGCCGGCGGCGTATTCGCCGGGGGCGGAGCCGGCTGATAGGCCACCCCCTGGACCGGGGCCACCCGCTCGTCCACGGGATCGCCGATTTCCTCGCCGTTGATCAGCTTAACCGCTACTTCCTTGGCCCGGGCCGGATCAACACTCCAGTAGCTCAGACCATTGTAATCCAAGAAGTTACCCGGCAGCGTAGCCGATACCACCTCCACCCCGTCGAGTTTCCGGGCGACACCAGCCCAGCGGAGCATGTCCCGCAGCGCCAGGTTGGTAGCAACGCAGTCGTTGAGCTCGGGCACCAGCTTGGGCAGCTTTACAATATTCCCGGGTTTCATCATCTCGTTGGCCAGCGCCGCCAGAAACTTCTGCTGGCGCTGCGTCCGGGTAATGTCGCCCAGGCCGTCACACCGGTAGCGCACGTACTGCAGCGCCTTATCCCCGTCCAGCCGCTGCTCCCCGGGCTGGAGATCGATCACCAGCGGCGGGGTGGCTCTGAGATCCCGGTAGTACATCCGCTGCTCCACCTCGAGCGTCACGCCGCCGAGCAGGTCCACAAGCTCCCGGAACCCGTCGTAACCGACCATGACGTAGTGTTCCACCGGCAGGCCCAGTAAACCGGAAACCACCTGGCAGGTCAGTTCCGGCCCCCCGTACACCGTGGTGGCGTTGATCTTGTCCCAGCCGTGTCCGGGAATGTTTACCCACGTGTCTCGGGGGATGGAAAGGATGGCCACCCGTTGTTCTTTCGGATCGGCGCTCACAAACAGGACGGAATCCGCCCGCGACATCTCCGCCGGGTCGATGGCGTCCAGCCCCAGCAGCACCAGGTGCAGGCGCTCGGCCGGCAGCTCTTGGTCTTCCGAATCCTGGTAGGACGGTTCGGGAAAGACCACGGCCAGCAGGTACTTGGTGCCGGCGTAACCGGCGCAAATAGCCAGAACCAGAATCAAAACGAAGGTCGCCAAGGCTTTGAGGTTTAATCTGCGTTTCTTTCGCTTTCGCCGCAAGCAAATCGCCTCTTCGATTGCGAGATTAATTCCAAGCGCGCAAACTTGACGCGCAAAAGTTAAACTCCAAGCGTTTAATTCGGACCTGCCTGCCGGAGGTCAAAACCGCCGCGGTGCATGATGATCACCGTGGTCAAAGCCTTCAGTCCGCGCCCGTCGGCCCGCGGTACCAGGCAAAGGTGGTTGGCCGGCACCGCGCCACCGTTGGCCAGGTTGGTGCCATTGGTCAGGTTGGGAATGCCGGACCCGGTGGGGTCGACCACGGTCGCCCGGCCGCTGCGCAGGATGAACTCGGTCCCGGCGTGTCCGGCAAGCACCTGGCCTGGTTCCAGGGTCGCGATCTCCCAGTTTATTCCGGGCCCGGCGTGTTCGTGCACGTATTCTTCAACGAAGCTCTTGGTGACCAGCGGGTCAGCCGCCGAACCCGGTTCGCCCCGGTCGGCCGCCGCTCCGCTGTAAGCCATAAAAAACAACATCCCGCCGCCCAGCACGGCTACCACGGCGCCCAGGGCAACTTTCCAATTCATGGCGGACCTCCTCAAAACATGTTTCCCGCTCTCTTCGACATTTCACGCCCGTTTCCTGCCCCCGGCCACAATTTGCAGGGCCAGGGCGGGCGTGCGCTCCGCCGCGGCGCGCAAAGCGGCCACCCGCTCGCCCAAGAGGACGGAAAGACTCTCCCGCTGCGCCCGGGCCGCGGCAGTCGCCCGGCGCAGTTCCCCGGGCGTTACCCGGTCGACCCGCAGTTCTGCCGGTAGTCCCAGCCGTTCCAGGAACAACCGGACCTTGGGATCGTACGGCAGGCCCACGAGCGGTATCCCGGAGAGGGCCGCGAACACCAGGAAATGCAGCCGCATCCCGACCGCCAGGTCCAGGTGGGCCGAGATGCCCAACAGTTCGGAGAAATCAAGGCGGTCCGCCAGCACCACCGCCGGCGCCCGCATCCGGTCCGCCACCGCGCGGCAGGCCTCCAGGTCCTCCGGGTGATGAAACGGGAGGAACACCGCCTGGTAGCCAGCGGCCGCCAGTTCGTCGGCCGCCCCGGCGACCGCCCCGAGGTAGTCCTCCGGCCCGGGCCAGGGTCGCACCGCATAACCGGCCACCGGCCGCCCCTCCCGGATCCCGGCTTTCGCCAGCAGGGCCCGGCCCCGGGCCCGCCAGGCGGGTTCCGGAACCAGCCCCAGCACGGGGTCGGCGGTGACCTCCACCGGGGGCCGGTGCACCCCCAGCGCCCGCAAAAGCGCCCAAGATTCTTCGTCCCGCACGGTCACGGCCTGCACCCGGTTCAATACCGCCCGCGCCAGGAACCGCCCCGCGCCGGTCCGCAGCGGACCGACGCCCTGGGCGTAAATGAACACCGGCCGGTTGAGCGCCCGGGCCAGCGCCATCAGGCCCAAGTAATACTTCAGGCTGGCCAGGCTGGTCACGTCCTGCAAAAGTCCCCCGCCACCGCTGATGAACAGATCGGCCGCCCGCAACTCCCGCGCGATCGCGCGCGGGTCGCTCCGGGAAACCGCCCGCACCTCGTAGCGCAAGGCGGTGTGTCCGGGATCGGCCGAGAGCACGGTGAGGTCGAGGTCCGGACAGCGGGCCCGAAGCCCCCGGACCAGGGCGTACAGGATCGCCTCGTCGCCCGCGTTCTGAAAACCGTAATAGCCCGAAATCAGCACCCGCAAGCCGCGGGCTCCTGCCGCATTCAAATGATCAGCGTCCCCTTTACCGGTCCTTAAAATTAAGACGGTCGAAAATACGCTCCGGTTTCGTCAAATTTGCCGAAATCCGGCCCCACCCCGTCCGTTCTCCCCGTCTAGGTTATAAAAAACGGCCCTAACGGTAACGGCGGATAACTAAAAGGGCGAATTTCGGCAACACCAGCTGCCGCCGCCAGCGTTTCGGGTCCATTAACAGCCGCCCCAGCCACTCCAGGTGCAGCCGCCGCAGCCAGGCGGGCGCCCGGCGCACCCGGCCCGCCAGCACATCCAGGCTGCCGCCGACCCCCATCACCACCGGCACGTTAAGGGCCTCCAGGTGGCGGGCCGCCCAGATTTCCTGCCGGGGCGCGCCCAGGGCCACGAACAGCAGGTCCGCCCGGCTTTGCCGCACCTTGGCGATCACCGCCAACTCCTCTTCCGGCCGGAAGTAGCCGTGGTGCGTCCCGGCCACCGTCAGGCCCGGGTACCGCGCCGCCAACTCCCGTCCCGCCGCCTCGGCCACCCCCGGCGCCGCGCCCAGCAGAAACACGCGCCACCGGTGCATCCCGGCTTCGGCCGCCAGGCGCAGCAAGAGATCGATCCCGGCCACCCGCTCCGGCACGGGGTTGCCGGCCCGCCGCGCCGCCCAGACGATCCCCACGCCGTCGGCGGTCACCAGGTCCGCCCGGTGCAGGATCTCCATCAGCTCCGGCTCGGACTGCGCCCGGTAGAGGTACTCCGGGTTCAGGGTGATCACCTGCCGCGGCCGCCCCTCCCGCACGAAGCCGGCCACCGTCCGGGCCGCCTCCGCCAGCGTGAGGCACGCCACCGGCGCGCCCAAAACGTCAACCGTTTCCACGTTTTCGTTCCCCTTTTCTTCCGCCCGGTTCTCAGGCGGAAACGCCCGCGTCCCGGCTGAAACGGCGCATGACCGCCCGGCCCCAGTCGTCAAGGATGCTGTAAATCACCGGCACCAGCAGCAGGCTGATGGCGGTAGAGAAGATCAGCCCGCCGATGATCACCGTGGCCAGCGGCGCCTGCATCTCGGCACCCTCACCCAGGCCCAGGGCAATGGGGAACATGGCGAACACCGTGGTGCCGGCGGTCATCAGAATGGGTCGCAACCGGATGGGGCCGGCCTTCCGAAGGGCCTCGTCCCGCTCCAGCCCCCGGCGGCGCAGCTGGTTGACGTAATCGACCAGCACGATCCCGTTCTTGGCCACAACGCCCACGGCCACGATCGCCCCGATGAAAGCCGGCAGGCTGAACGAACGGCCGGTCACCAGCAGGCCCAGCACCATGCCGGTCAGGGAAACCGGCACGGTGAACATGATTACGAGCGGGAAGAACAGAGACTCGAACAGCACCGCCAGGATGAGGTACACCAGGATCATGGCCAGCAGCAGGGCAAAGGCCAGTTCGCCGAAAGCTTCCACCATTTCCTCGGCCTCGCCGCCCAGCTCAAAGGAGTACCCTGAGGGCAGGGCCATCCCTTCCAGGGCGGCCCGCACGTCCCGGTTCACACTGCCCAGATCCCGCCCCGCGATCTGCGCGGTGATCGAAACGGTCCGCGACTGGTCCTCGCGGGTGATGGCGGTGGGGCCCTCTCCAACGGCCAGGTGGGCCACGTCGCGCAGCAGCACCTGGGCCCCGGTGGGCGCCGTCAGCACCAGGTTTTCCAGGTCGGCCAGGTGCCGGCGGGATTCCTCGGCCAGCCGCACCCGGACCTCAATCTCGTCCCCGCCCACCCGGTAGCGGGTGGCCACCTCCCCGTGCAGCGCCGCGCGCACGGTGGAGGCCACCTGGGAGACGCTCAACCCGTACAGCGCCGCCCGGTCCCGGTCCACCAGGATCTGCACCTCGGGACGTCCTTCCTCCAGGCTGGAGGTGACCTCCCGGGTGCCGGGCACGGCGGCCACCAGCGCCGCCGCCTCGTCCCCCAGCCGGGCCAGGGTGTCCAGGTCGTCACCCTTGAGGTGCACGGCCACGGGGGCCTCCTCACCCATCGTCATGCCCTCGGCGAGGCTCACCCGGAAAGTGGCCCCGGGAACCTTGGCCAACTCCCGCCGCAGGGCCTCCACCACTTCCGCGGTGCTGCGCTGGCGCTCCCCGAGAGGCACCAGCAGCAGGTCGAGCATGGCCCGGTCTGGACTGGTCCCCCCCAGTCCGGCCTGCTCCATATAGTCGCCCACCCCGGTGGTCACGAACACCGTTTCCACCTCGGGCACCCCGGCGGCTATTTCCTCCACCCGGGCGACCATCCGGTCGGTCTCTTCCACCGCCGTTCCCCGGGGCATCTCCACCACGATGCTGATGGCGCCCTGGTCCATGGTCGGTAGGAACTCGGTGCCCACCAACGGCACCAGGGCCAGGCTGGCCACAAAAAGAACTGCGGCCAGGCAGACGACCCGGCGGCGGTTCTCAAGCGCCCAGGACAGGACCCCCCCGTACCAGTTTTTCAGCCCCTCCATCCAGGCCCCCGCCAGGAATAACAGGCGTTCCAGGCGGGAACCGTCCGCCCGCACCTCACCGAGGCTCTTGGCCAGCAGGCGCGATCCCAGCATGGGCACCACCGTCAGGGCCATGGTCAGCGAGGCCAACAGCGCGAAGACCACCGTCATGGCCAGGGAAGAAAACAGCTCCGAAGCCAGGCCGCCCACGAAGGCGATCGGCGCGAACACGGCCATGGAGGTCAGCGAGGCCCCGATTACCGCCCCGGTGACCTCGGAAGCCCCGGTCCGGGCCGCGTCCAGCGGCGGCAGCCCTTCCTGGCGGTGCCGAAAGATGTTCTCCAGGACCACGATGGCGTCGTCCACAATGACCCCGACCCCCAGGGCGAGCCCGCCCAGGGTGAGGAGGTTCAGCGTCTCCCCGCTGAAGTAGATCAGGTTGCAGGCCCCGATAATCGCCAGCGGAATGGTAGTACAAATGATCGCGGTGGTCCGGAAGTTGCGCAGGAAGATGAAGATCACCAGGGCGGCCAGGGCACATCCGATCAAGAGGTTGTTCCGGAGGTTGGTGATGGAATGCTCGATGAATTCCGCCTGGTCGAAGGCCGCCTCGAAGCGGATGTTGCCCGGCGTATCCCGCTGAATATCGGCTAGGGCCGCCCGCACGCGCTGGACTACCTGGACGGTATTCGCCTGCGGTTGCTTCTGGACGACCAGGGCCAAGCTGGGCTGCCCGTTCAGGCGGCTGATCACGTCCAGGTCCCGGTAGCCGTCCCGGATGTCGGCAATGTCCACCAGGCGCACCGGCGCGCCCTCCGGAGTGGGCACCACCACGCCCTCCACGTCGCGCAAGGTGATAAACTCCCCGGGGACCCGCACCACGAACTCCCGGGCGCCCTCCCGCACGGTACCGCCGGCCAGGTTCAGGTTGCCGGCCCGGATCGCCTGGGTCACTTGGCCCAGGGAAACTCCGTAGCCCTGCATGGCCACCGGGTCCAGGTGCACCTGGATCTCCCGGGTCTTTCCCCCGTGCACGGCCACCGAGGCCACGCCCTCCAGACGTTCCAGGCGCGGCTTCACCGCGTTGTCGGCAAAGCGGTGCATGTCGGCCAGGCTCTGGTCGCCGGTCAGGCCCACCACCAGCACCGGCATCAGCGCCGGGTCGAACTTGAAGATCAGGGGACGCTCCGCGTCGGGCGGCAGGGCGGGCTGCACCCGGTCCACCACATCCCGGACGTCGTTCATAATCGCGTTTATGTCCGTACCCCATTCAAACTGGGCTACGACCGTGGAAGTACCGGACCGCGAAACCGAGGACAGGTGTTTCAGGTTTTCGACGGTGGCCACCGCCTCCTCGATCGGCCGGGTGACCAGTTGCTCGACCTCTTGCGGCCCGGCCCCCTGGTATCCGGTGACAATGGAAACCACCGGGATATCCATTTCGGGGAGCAGGTCGATGGCCAGGCGGCTTAAGGAAACCATCCCCAGCAAGATCACCGCCAAAGCCAACATCAGCACGCCGACCGGGCGCCGCACCGCCACCTCGGCCAACTTCATTGTTCTTCACCCTCCAGTTCGATGGCCTCGACTTCCATCCCGTCCTCCAGGACGTCCGGCCCGGAAACCACCACCATCTCCCCGGCCTCCAATCCTTCCAGCACCGCGAGCATGCGCCCGTCGGACGGTCCGGGCACCACCTCGCGGAACTCAACCCGGCCCGCGGCGCAAACAAACACCGCGTCCACTCCCGCCCGCTGGAACACGGCGTCCCGCGGCACCAGGACGTTCTCGTCCGCCGCGGTGCCAAAGTCGACCTCGGCGAACATTCCGGGCTTCAGCAGGTGCTCCGGGTTAGGCAGTTCGATCTTCACCGGGTAACTCCGGGTCCGCGGGTCGGCCGCCGGCGCAATGCTGACCACCTTCCCGGCCAGCGGCTCCGCCGACACCGCCCCGACCCGCACCGCGACCTCCTGCCCGGTCCGGATCCGGTTCACCAGTCTCTCCGGGGCACTTACCTCCACCCGCACGTGATCAATATTCACAATGGTCAGGACCGGCTGGGCTTGCGAAGCCAACTCCCCGGGATCCACGTTCCGGGCGGCCACCAGACCGGCAATGGGGGAAGTAACCAGCGCGTTGTCGAGGTTGGCCTGCACCAACTCCAGCTGCGCCTTGGCCTGCCGCAGCTGAGCTGGCGCCTGGTTCTCCGCCCGGTCCCGGGCCAACTGGTAGTCTAGCTCCACCTTTTCGAATTCGGCCGCCGGGATGGCTCCCTGGTCGAACAGGATCTTCATCCGTTCGTAATGGTCTTGCGCCTGCTTCAGGGCCAGTTCGGCCTGCGTTAGATTCGACTCGGCCGCCGCCACGCCGGCCTCAGCCTGCCGGAGCTGCGCCTCCAGTTCGGGCACGTCGAAACGCAGCAGCACCTGCCCGGCGCGCACCCGGTCCCCCACTTTCACCGCCACCGCGGCCACCTTACCGGCCATCTTGGGCACCACGTTGATCTCCGCCCGGGGCGCCACCTTGCCGGTCAACACGTCCCCCCGGCTCAGCCGCCCCATCTCGGCCCGGGCCACGTACACCGGAACGGCCGCTTCCTTCTCCTGTTCCCCGTTTTCGGCGCCGCCGCGGCAGCCGACAAGCGTAAACAAAATTCCCAGGATCACCGCCAGCACCAAGAACCTGCGCCCGAACAAGATCTACCCCTCCCCCTGAATCTCAAACCGTTCTTCTTCCGCCCGTACGATGGCCAACAGCTTTTCGCAGATCTCGACCAACCGCTTTACGTCCCCGGCGGGCAGACGGACGAAATAACTTTTCACTGTCCGGTGCCAGACCTCCAGGATCTCGGAGATCATCCGGTCCCCCTCCGCGGTCAGCGCCAGCCAGACCACCCGCCGGTCGTTCTTGTCCGGCCGGCGTTCCAAAAACCCGGACCGGCACAGCTTGTCGGCCGTTACCGTCACCGCGCTGAGGGAAACCCCCAGGGCCTCGGCCAGTTCGGAAACGGTCATGCACCCGTGCCGCTTTACCAGTTTGCAGAGGCCGAACTGGCTCTCGGTGATTTCCACCGCTACACTCCGCCAGACTTTTCGGTACAGGCTGCGCAGTATTTGTTGCATCAGTTCATCGAGCCTGTATAGGGACTCGTCCAGAAACGATTGGCTCAAACCCGAAACACTCCTTTTCCGGCTTAGTTAACCAATTAAACTATTTACCTCCTCAATCTTAATGCGCTCCCCCAGAACCCGTCAAGATGTTGCCGCAACAAAAAACAAAAAAGGGGACAGGCTACTTTTTTAGCACTCTAAAGAGCAGTCTGCCAGAAAAGTAGCCTGTCCCCTTTTTTGGCACTCTAAGTAAGGGTCTGCTAAAAAAGTAGCCTGTCCCCTTTTCTCGATCAGCGGAGCCAGGTGTCGAGCATCATGCTCAGGAAGAGCACCGCGAGATAGGGGCTCGAGAACTTGAACAGCACCCAGGCCTTTTTGCGTTCCGGGTAGCGGTAGATGTGCACGGAGAGCGCTAGGGCGACCGCGCCCAGCACCAGGGCGGTGCCCAGGTAAACCGGACCCCAGTCGCCGGCGAAGTAAATCAGCACCGAGAGCACGACCATCAGAATTACGGTCAGCAAGAGCCAGTATAGCGCCCGCCGGATATCATACACCACCGGGAGCATGGGTACCCGCACGCGAGCGTACTCGTCCCGGTAAAAGATGGCCAGGCTCCAGATGTGGTTCGGAATCCACAGGACCACCAGCGCCGCGATCAGGACCGGCAAAAGCGCCAGCTCTCCGGCGACCGCGGCCCACCCGAACAGCGCCGGCATCCCGCCGGCCATCCCCCCGACGATGATGTTCCACACGCTGCGGCGCTTCAGCCAGAGGCTGTACACCACGACGTAGCCCAGCATTCCGCCCCACAGGGTCGCCCAGGCGATGGGGTTTAAGTCCCAGGCTAAAAGCAGCGAAAGCACGAAGAGAAACAGACCCCAGTACAGCGCCCGCGCCGGCGGGCTGATCCGCCCCGCAGGCACCGGGCGGCGTCGGGTACGCCCCATCACCGCGTCCAGGTCGCGGTCCACGTAGCAACTCACCGCGTTCGCCCCGGCGCAGGCCAGGGTCACGGCCAGCACGGCCTGAAGCACCAGCCCCCCGGAAAGCGGATGGGCCGCCCCGGCCACCACCATCACGGCTACGGCGGTGAACACCAGGAGGGCCACCGAAACGGGCTTGGTCACCTCCAGGTACGCCTTTGCCGTATCCCCAAGACCGCCCCGGGACACCGCGGCCTGTTCGGCCAGGGGCGCCACCGCTTCGGACGGTGCGGACAACCCGGTCAGCTTGTCTCCCACGGTCCCGCATCCTCCTCCCAGGTCCCTAATTATATTATAATTATACAACCTTTTCGGCCATTTTTCAGGCCCGGTTACTCCCTCAGGATCAAACCTCAATGTGAACTTACGGATCAGATAGCAGCGGCAAAAAAAATCCGGTCGGCCGAGAACACCTCGAAGCCGACCTAGATGAGAGGGGCCTTATCCGCTTTACTCCTTGTCCGTTAAAGTTTTGGAGTTTTTGAGGTCTGACCCGATCTCTATGGCCGCCGGGGCAGACGCCGCCGCCAAAGCGCACGGCTTCAGGCACTCCATGGATCCCGTAACGGCGACCGAGGCCGACACCGGTACCGGCGCAATCCCCAGGAAAATCTGTTCGTCGCCATTTAAGAAGTCGACCTCCACCAGCGTGTTCACAATCGCCTCCGTGGGCTGAATCACCGTCGTCACCGCCAGGAACCGGATGTTCTTCTGGGCGCTGCCGCCCGCGGGTACGGTCAGCGACGGGCACCAGACGTTGACGATAGTGTTGGTGAGGTTGGTGTTCAAAGGCACCGGCGAACCGTCGGGAAAGGTCGCCACACAACCGTCGAAGTCCGTGAACTGCACCGTGACCCCTGCGGGAACGAAGACCGATTCCAGGAAGGCCACCTCGGTTTGGGGCGAGGCTCCGACGCTGGCGATCGTGATCCTGAAGACACCCCGGTTGCCGTCCACCGCACAACACTTGTCGGCGGTCAGCTGCACGGCATCAAGATTAAGAACGCAGCTGGCCATGGCTTCCGTTTCCGGGGCCGTCGCCACGGTGTTGCTGGTGATTAGGTAAAAACCGGGCACCGCGAAGGTCAAAATGGGTACCTGGTAAGTCACCCGCACCAGTCCGCCGGGATCGATCGCCCCCAGGTTCCCCGAAATGATGATTCTACCCGGAGTGGTGTCCACGGAGAGGGTCGGCGGGTCGACCGTAACCGGGCCGATGGTCAGGTTGGCCGGGTCGTAGATCACCTGCTCGTTGTAGGACACGGCGGACAGCGGCGCATTGCCGATATTGGTCACATCCACGGAATAGAACAGGGTAACTTTGTTGTCAACGATGACCTCGCTGCACTCCTTGACCACCAGGAGCTTCCCCACCGCTGGACAGGCCGGCACCAGGTAGCAGTCCTCTTCGCAGTCGAAAGTGAGCACCTTAGGCCCGGCCTTCACCTTGACCGGCTGGCTGGTCACCGGAAAGTTCCCCTTTATTTGGACCCGGTAAACAACGGTAACGCCTACGTCAAAACGGTCGGCCGTCTCCACCTTCAGAATCTGAAACCCGGCGGGCGCCGTGCCGTAAATCGGATCGGTCTTGGACAGGGTAAAAGGTACCACAGAGAAGGTATCGCACCCGTCAATCAGCTCCTCCACCACAACGTGCTCCGCCAGAATGGTTTCGCATACCAGAATCGCGATGCTGCTGATACCCTTAGTATTCTGTTCGCAGTCGGTGGTGAACTTGTAGGTCCAGTAGGACTGCCCGGCAAGCTCGCAGAAGCACGGATTAGCGGCCACCACGGTTTTACCCGCCACCTGGGGGTCCGGGATTACCTGGCACGCGGGTTGAATAACGGTAATCCCGTTCTTCGGCGGACAACAGCAAATGTTTTCATGCGGAACACACGCACAGGGCCGTGAACATAAATCCGCCATGAATAAAACCCTCCTAGAATAAGTTTTGCTTAGTCTGTGCTTTGCAGGATTTTTTTGCCACACTTGTTAATATATGACGTGCAACCCCGATGGGTGCCTAATAAAAAAGCAAACCCCTCGTTGGCGGAGGTTTGCCCATCTTTAATCGAGTTCTGACCCGAAATGGTCCGGGCCGGAATAGCCCGGAACGGCACGCAGTACGCCCAGCTGCTGGCGCAAATGGCCCGGCTGACGGGCCTGCAGGACAGCCTGAACCAGTTCAGCCCCAGGGCACTCGTGCAACCCGTGCCTTCCGAGGCCCCGGTGGCCCCCGGAAGGCCCTCAACATGACCCTGGCCGCAATCCTGGCCGGCTTCGTGGGTGTCTTCGCCGCGTTTTTCCTGGAGTTCTGGCGCGGTGGGGGCTGGCAGGGGCAAGACCCCCAAAGCGGCAACCAGGAACGGTAAACCGCGCCGCCGCGAAGTTTTTGGGGACTGACTCCCGCCGGCGCCTTGACAAGGCGCACCGCCCTAAGTCATCGGTTCGCGGGCAACCAGAAAACGGGGACCTTCCCTTCCGCCGGTTTAAACTCTGGATCCCCGGTCACAACCCGACCGCCCGTTTCCTCAGCCAGGGCCAGGGCAAAGCAGTCAGCATAAGCTATCGACAACGACGCCTTATAATGTGCGGCCCATAACGCCCGGTGACGGTTAACCTCAACTAGGTCGATGGGTAGTTGATCAATAATGCCGAGCGTGGCCTGCGCCTTTGCGAGTCCCGCCGCCCGTTCCACGATATAGGCGATTTCCCCCAAATTAACTACCGAAAGCACGAGCTTTACCTCACCGGCCCGCGCGGAGCTTATCAGGCTGTCTACTTCGTCGGCACCCGCCTCATCCTGAAGATAGGTCAGCAGCGCATAACTATCGAGCACGTACGTCTTCACGAGCTCGTTCCTCCCGGCGCGCGGCCAGTAAATCGCCTACTACGGAGTATTCCTTCAGAAACCCCCGGGCCACCTGTTCCGGTTTTTCCGGTACCGGTACC
Organism: Candidatus Desulfopertinax cowenii; assembly: GCA_001899445.1. GTDB lineage: Bacteria > Bacillota > Desulfotomaculia > Desulfotomaculales > Desulforudaceae > Desulfopertinax > Desulfopertinax cowenii. The sequence continues at coordinate 601,529 of MPOA01000006.1, forward strand.
AAGGCCAATACGCCTCCGTAATCTACAAAGGTTACGGAGGTGCCGGGTTTAATCCCGTATTTTTTCCGCAATTCGGCGGGTATAACGAGCCAGCCTTTTTGGGATACTTTTACGACACTAGTCATGCCATGCTCCCTCCAGTGTATTACCGGCTAGCAATATTATACCCAATATAAAGCAAATGTTAACCCCTGCAAATTTGGGACATTCCACCTCGGCGGGCGCGGCACCGAGGATTGACAGCCGGGCCCAAGACGAGTTATATTTACCAAAAAGCCGCCGTTTCCGGCGAGGTTTGAGTTTACAGCTCGGCGGCGGGAGGAGGTGTTTTGGCGTGGTTCTCCTGGTGGTCAGCGTAGCGATAATGATTGCGGCTTTATTCTTACTCTCCGGGCAAGATGTGTATAGTGCCCTTGGTCTTCTTGGTCTTTTGGGATTTTTAGTCGGCTTTACCGGTTTCGCAGCCTGGCTGGCCAATACCCTGGGCGAAGAGCAGAAAGCGTAAGGTAAGCAAAGGCGCTCCGGGCGAGGCCGAAGGCTCCCCTGGCAACCACTACCAAGCGCGGCACACGGGGGGGCAGCGCGCGGCCGCGGCGGGCGCGGGTACAGGTGCGGCAAGCCGGACCCGCGCCCGTCCTTTTTACGCCCATTTAGCGGTGGACTACTTGTCGATCCAAAGAACCGGGGCCTCCTCCACCTTCCGAAGCTCGGGATCACCGGTGATAAGCGCGCCGCCCACAGTTACAGCAGTAGCCAGGGCAAAGCCGTCTGCGTAGGCCAGCGGATATCTTAGTTTGAATAAAGCCGCTTTAAAGATCAGCTCCTCTGAAACGGGGACCGCCCTGATCACACTACCCTTGATCTCCTCGATGGTTTCCCTAGCCTCCCGCTCTCCCTTTTTCCGGCCCAAGATATAAAAAACCTCGCCCAGGTTGATCAGGTTAAAGGCCCCCTTGACCGGGGGACTTGGGGCTTATTCTGATCCCATTTCTCCGGGATTAGTCCCTTCAAGTTCTTGGGTCAAGCGTTGCTACCTCCGGAAAATCCTTAACATTGCCGGCCACTACCACCAGGTTACGTACCTTCGCCGTAGCCGCAATCAACGAATCCGCCATACCGATAGTCCGGCCCCTCTCCCGCCAGCGGCGGCGTATCTCGGCCCCTTCAGCAGCTATCACAGCATCAACCGGTATGATATCCCAGGCCTCAAGCAGCTGTTCCACCGTCTTGCGGGCTTTGGCAGTCGTCGCTCCGGTGAGCAGTTCGTGATAAACAACGGCACTGGTGCACACCCCGGCCGTTGCCAACAGCCGTTCCAATTTTTCTTGCGCTTTAGCCGGAAGCCTTCCGGTAAGGTGGTCGATCAGCACGCAGGTATCTACGAGGTAGGCCATACCCGCACCTCTCGTTCTTTACCCCGCAACCCCCGTACCCATTCGCTGCCGGATTTGGCGGCCCACTCCGGAACATCCTCTGCCGTAAGTACACCCTGCAGGGCACGGAACCTCTCCAGGGCCGCCTCACGCCGGAGCCGCTCCGCAACGGCCCGGACAATAAAATCCGTTTTCGTTTCGTTGCGCTTTTTTAGATATCCATCCAAACGAATAATCCTATAAGCGACCCTGGCTGACGCTCATACAAAAAGCCCCCTCTCGATGAGGGGGCCTCATACTGTTTTAGTTCCTTGGCGTCCATTCGAGGCTACTGTTCTGCGGAGGCGTTCACCGTCCCCAGGTAGGCCCAGGGCTTATCCAGGGCCTGCTTCATGTAGGCATGCTGGGCGGCCAGGTCGAAGAGGCGCTGCCGGGCGGCGGCGACCTCGGCCTCGGCCTCCAGCACCGCGGTTCGGGTGACCATGCCGACCTCGTGCTTCAGCCGGGTGACGCGCAGGGTTTCCGCGGCAATGGCCAGGCCCATCTCCGCCGCGGCGTAGGTATCCTCCAGCGTCTTGACCCCGCGGTACAGGTGGTGAACCAGCTCCCGCACCCCGTCCTGGGCCGCGCGGACATCCAGTTCGGCCGCTTTTACGTCGGTCGAAGTCACCTGGATTTCCCCCTGGACCGCATAGTTCTCCACCCTTTGCATGTAGTCCGCCGCGGCGCGCGCCAGCTCCAGGGACGGGTTGGCCCTGAAAGCCCGGGCCTCGTAAGCGCTCAGTTCCAGTTCCACGGGTTCGAAAGGCGGTACCGGGTCCACCAGCACGGGCCGTTCCTGCCCGTCGAACCGCACCAGCTGGTTCAGGGCCAGGTAAGCGTTGTCAAGCTGGCCTTGCGCCTCGGCCAACTCCGCCCCGGCCCCCTCCAGGCGCGCTTCCGCCCCGTCCAGCGCCAGGCGGCTGAGCAGCCCGACGTTGAACATGGCCCGGGCGGCGGCGACCTCAGCCTCGGCGTGCGCGTAGGCCGCCTGCTTCGCCGCCAATTTCTCCAGGGCCCGCAGCACGTCGTAATACTTTTTGGTCACGTCCAGGATCAGCGCGTCCCGCTGGAGGTCGTAAGCCCGCTTGGCCTGCTCGTAGGCAAACTTACTGCTTTCCGCCCCGAATATCCCGGCCTCGGCTTCCGGGGACCACTCGGTGTAGTACGTGGCCGGAACGGACACCCGGGCGTCGTCGGCCTCTTCCACCTCCAGCATTTTCTTCTCCAGGGCCGGGTTGAAGGCCAGAGCCCGCTGCACCGCCCGGTCCAGGGTCAGTTCCACGGCTGCGCGCGCGGACGTGTTCGCCTCCTGGGCGGCGCCCACCGGGGCAAAGACCAAACCGACCAGAACCAACATCATTACCAACGCCAAGAGTTTTCGCACGGGCCCTCCAGCTCCTTTAAACCTAAGTTAACTATTTGCCATGTAAAGGATAACGTGCCAGTCGCGGAACGTCAATCGCGTTTAGGGAAAAAGTGAAGCCCGGGGTGAACCCGGGCTTCACGGACCGCCTAGCCGCCGGCTACTTGGTGAAGTTGAAGGTCGCCGTCTTGGTGGCGCCGTCCCACTCCAGCTCGCCGCCGAAGGCCATCTGGAGGCCGCGCAGGGTGGCGTAAGTGTAGTCGTTGATGATCATGCCGCCCTGGTCGACCGGCACCTTGACGCCGTTGATGTAGATGGCGTTCTCGCCCATCGGGAAGGCCACGACCTTGCCGTCCTTCACGAAGTAGGCGGTCTTGGTCGCGGAATCCCAGCTCTTGGCCAGGCCGAGGACGTCAACCAGCAGGTTGACCTGCACCAGGGTGCGGCCGTTGACAACGGTCACGCCTTCGTCCCCGAGGGTGAAGGAGGTGGTGACCACGGCCTCGTCGACCACGGTGGCGATGGCAACATTGGCCACAGCTTCCTCTGCGTTCTCAACGTTGACGGCATCGCCCAAGAGCCCGATTTCCAGGTCGCCGAGGTTCACACGGGCGTCCAGGTCGATCTCAACATCGGTAATCACGACAGTATCGATTCTGGTAGTCCGGCAGTTCGAAAGAGTAATGTCCAAAACGCTGTCGTCATCCGTATTAATGGTGACATCGTCAATCTCAGTACCGTTCACTTCAACTGTCGGTTCGCTTGCCCACACGGCACCGTTCGACAACTCGAGAGACAAGGTACCGTTGTTGGTAGCGAAAGCATTCTTAGCAGTTTCAACGATGGTGATGTCGCCAGCGGCACGCGCCAAACCAACCGTAATCTCAGGCTTATCCGCGGTTACACTGACTCTGTCCTTGATTTCGGCCAGTACGGCAGTCGCATCTGCATCTCCGCCAACCGTGACCTCAAGGTCACCGGCAACAGCATCGGCGGTAATGTTAACCGCGAGGGTGAGCTCAGCCTCTTCTACTCCATCGTCAAGGGCCACCCAAACGCTCTGCCCGTCATTGAACGTGTCAATTACACGTACAGCATCAGAACGACCGCCAACAACATTGTCGAACTCAACACCATCCGGCAGGTAGACAATCACGTCATTACCGGAGAACTCCGAATCACTTTCGAACTTTATAGTATTCAACTCTACATTGGTGGCTCCAACATAAGCATCGTCTGCTTCGCTGTTTTCCTCTACCGAGACAGCGATATCAGCTTCGCCAACGTAAGCGACTGTAATGGTGGTGTCGCCCATCAGATCGCCGTCAGTGCACCAAGCGTTAACCTCGAGTGCACCTTCCGGAGCATTCGGGAAAAGTGTGATCGGTAGGTTCTCAATGGTCACTTCCCCTGCAAAAGGAGAAGATTCGTCGAACGGACCCACTACCAAGGTCTCGTTGTCGTCGATCCGAGTAAGCGTAACGGTATCATCGAGACCGTACTTACCGCTCGGCGTTATACCGCTGGGATTTTCCCACTTTGCATAGCTACCCGGCAGTTCGAGGTAAACATACGCGCCTACGGCTGCGCCCGCGATGTTTTCCTCAAACGTAATATCGGCGATTTCCTTACCCTCGCCTGCGCTCAAGGTGGGGATGTTGTCGGTGCTAACGGTCAAAGAACCGTCACCCTTAGTCGCAACCAGAACGGAACCTTCCCACTTGTCAATCAGGTTGTTAGCACCATCAAGCCACCTTACGGTCACGTCTACATAGATGTCATCGTCTGCACCACTACCAACAGTGACACTGTTGTCACCGGAGAAATTAATGGTATAGGCGGTGGAGGCATCTACAGGACCAAAGCTACGGCTGCTCTCCTCATCTTTGGTAAACTTCACATCAGTGGGCAGATCAACGTCGACATAAAGACTTCCACCGCTGTATACTTCGTCGTCAACTGATACTCTGATCCAACCCAGATCAGTATCCTGATCTTCAGGTACGTTCTGCTTAGCAGCGCTGGTTACGGTAATGGAATCTGCCGCAAACGCCGCCATCGGCAGCATGATGCTCAGCGCGAACACCACGGCGATGATCAGCGCGATACGCTTGTTGCGTACTTTATACAACCTAAATTCCCTCCTTGAATTGTGGTTTTAAACCCAATGTGCTCCGGTTTCCCGAGTGGGTCGGTTGCTGCGTAGAGGCTGCGATCGTTGGTTGACTGGTGTGCGTTTTCCCCGGTTCCGGCATCACCCCTTTCGTAAGGCTTGAATGTGTGCGCAGCGAATAAGGTGCTGCGGGATCTTCTATTGCACGGGCGGGAACCGGTCCCGACCCGTTACAATCGGTGTCCTTTAGGCATACAACTATACCAACTTCTGCATCATTTCCGGGATTCCTGCCGGGAATGGTGCATTTTTTCTTGGTTTTATGGTGCTTGGGTCAATTGGTTTGTCTTTCCCTGATTACCTGGTAAGTTAGACAGCGGCGGGCTGGCAAAAGTTCCGCGGGATGAGAAAATTTTTTACTCCAGCTTCTGCAGAAGGCGGTTCAACACGGCGGCCGTTTCGGCGCGCGTGAGGTCGGCGGCGGGGGCAAACCGGTCCGCGGGGCGGCCGCGCATGAGCCCGGCGGCGCAGGCCCGGACGACGGCGTCGCGGGACCAGGCGGGGATCAGCGGCCAGTCGGTGTACGGGGCGGTTTGGGCGGCGGCGGGGGCGGGCAGTTCCAGGCCGAGGGCGGCGGCCGCGCGGGCGAGGATCGTAGCGGCCTCGGCCCGGCTGATCCGGGCGGCGGGACGGAAGGTGCCGTCCGCGTAGCCGTTGATGATCCCGCGCTGGTGGGCCAGCGCGATCCGCGGCGCGGCCCAGGGGGGAATGGCCGCGGCGTCGGCGAAGGGCAGGGCGGGCGGTTTGGCGCCGGGCAGGCCCAGGAGGCGGGCGAGGAGCACGGTGAACTCGGCGCGGGTGACCGGGCGGTCTGGCCGGAAGGTGCCGTCGGGGTAACCGCGGACCAGGCCCCGGGCCAGCAAGCGCTCGATGTCGGCGCGCGCCCAGGAGCCGGCGAGGTCGGTCAGGGCGGCTTCGGGACCGGCCGGGAAGTGGACCTCGCGGCCGGCCACGCCGCCGGTGGGGCCGTTTACCGCCACCAGCTGGCCGCGGGTACCGGCCCCAAAGGGCACCACCCAGTAGAAGGAGCCGTCGGAACCCAGTTCCAACCGGTTGAAGGCGGGTTCGCCCACCCAGGCGTACAGCCGGTCGGCGGTGGTCCGCCCGGAAACCACGTAGCGGTCCGACAGGGGCACGATGGCTTCCACGTGGAGCGCCGGTTCGGCTACCCCCGGTTTCGGGCGGGCACTCCCCCGGACCGCCACCGGGCCGCTGGGGCCGGTGAGGACGGTCAAGGTGACGGTCTCGCCGGGCACGAGGTCGCGGGGCGGCACCGGGAGGCCGTTCTTGGTGAAGGCGGCGTTGGCCGCCACCGGGTAGGACTCACCGGCGGCGGTGCGCAGCACACCCTGCCCCCGGTCATAGGACCCGACCTGAATTTCGCGGCGGGCGGATTCGGCCACGTCGATCCGCCCGGCCTCCCGGGTGCCCGGCGCCAGGGTGACGCGCACCATCAGGCCGGGGGAGAGCAGGGCGGCGTCCCCGGCCAGGTCCCAGCGGTAGACCCGGGACCGCGCGGTGAGACTTAAGACGTGCAAGTGCCCCCGGTAGTCGGAGAGGTAGAGGGTGTCGGCGCCCGCGTAGACCAGCTGGCCGTAAAGGACCTTGGAATAGGCGGTGATCCCGAGCACCCGTTCGGCGCCGGGCACCACCACGGCGAACACCAGGTCGCCGGGCTGGAGGGCGCCGAGGCCGGCGGCGCGGCCGTCCCGCTCCACCGTGATTCCGGGCAGGGCGGTGAGGCGCCGGCCGCCGGTGAACGTGAGGGCCCCGTCCGCGCCGGGTGCCTGGCGGAGGGTGCCCACCACCACGTGCTGTTTGAGCACCAGGTAGTTTACCTGGTTGGTATGCGGCGACAGCACCAGGCGGACGTCCACCCCCGGGAACAGGTACCGGGGCTCGGCCGCGGAGGCGGCGCCGAAAGGCAGGTCCACCCGGTCCCCGCCGACGACGGTCCGGGTCAGGCCGAGGGCGGCTTCCGGGCCCAGGACGTACTCCCGGTCGCGGTTTAACAGCCGGAGGCGGCCGGTACCGGGGGCGAAGGAGGCGAGCACGCCCCGCACCTCCCGGTAGTCGGCCTCCAGGCGCCAGAGGACCTGGGTGGACGGGTTCAAGTGCGCCCGCACGCCGGCCCCGGCCGGGATGCCCGCCGGGTCGCCGACCGGCTGCCCGTTGAGCAGTACCGGCTGGCCGGAGAGGAAATAGTACCCGCCGGTGCGCAAAGCCGGGTTGATCCGCACCAGGAGGGGCTGGTCCGGATGCGCGGGCAGGCATTTGGCCCCGTCCACCGGGACCTCCCGGGCCACCAGGAAGACCGCGGCGGGGTCGGCCTTCGGGCCGAGGAGGTAAGCGTCGGCCCCGGCCACGGCCCGGGGAAATGCAAGTTCCTCGTTCACGACGCTGGTGACGGTCCGGCCGGAAAGGCCCAGGACGGTGCCGTCCGCCAGGACCAGCTGGTTTTCGTCCCCGGCCGCCGCGACGTGCCGGGCCGGGGGCTGGCCGAACACCAGGGCGAAGTCCTGCACCGGGCGGGCGGTGCCGTCCCGCACCGCCCGGCGCACCGCCGCGCCCGCAACGATCACTTTGTACTCGCCCGGCACGGGGTCGGTGACGAGCACCTGTTCCACGTTGTTAACACCGTCCCGGACGCCGCGGCCCGCAAAGTCGTTGCCCAGGTATTCCGCGCCGTCCGGGGCGATCACCCGGAGGTCCAGGTCGTTCACCAGGGCGCCGGCCGCCCCGGGGGCGGCCGGCGGGTCGGTCCAGGCCAGGGTGACCCTAAAAGGCGCGTCGGCGTGGGTCACCCGGAAGGTGTACGGGCGCTGTTCCCCCGTGGCCACGGCGTCCCCCTGCTTCCAATGGAAGGTTCCCTCCCGCAGGGCCAGCAGGGTGCCGGTGAGGTCCAGGAGGCCGAAGCCGCTCTCCGGGGACGGGAACGGCCCGTTCAGGGAGCGGGCCCCGTTGATCAGGAGCGCCTTGACGAGGGCGGCGGTGGGGACCGGGGTGTTTTGGTGTTTCTGCAGGTACTCCCGGACCAGGGCGGCCGCGCCGCCGGCCAGGGCCGCCGCCATGCTGGTGCCCTGCATCCGGGTGTATTCCGGGTGGGCGGCGAAGTTGCCCTCGACGAGGCTGGATTTGGCGGAAACGACGGCGCTGGCCGGCACCACCAGGTCGGGCTTCAGCCGGCCGTCGCCGGTGGGGCCGCGGCTGGAGAAGGAAGCCAGGGCGGCGGCGTCGCGGCTGTCCGGGCCGAAGGCGGGGCGGGGGGTTTGGCTCGCGCCCACCACCAGGGCGTTCTTGCTGTTGGCCTCCGGCGTGAGGGAGCTGGGGCCGGGGCCGTTGTTCCCGGCCCCGAACACCACCAGGAAATCGGGATAGTAGCGCACGAAGCGGTCCACCTGGGAGGCGGCGCCCAGGTAGGCGTTGGTGCGCCCACCCCAGCCGTTGACGTGGATGCGGGCGCCGGCCTCGTAGGCCGGGCGGAAGAGGGCGACCAGGTCCGCGGGCGGGTCGAGTTTCCCCTGCCGGTTGAGGAGGGACTGGATGAACAGGCTGGCCTCGGGGGCCACGCCCCGGTACTGTCCGCCGGAGGCCGCGCCGGTGCCGGCGATGCTGGCCGCCATGTGGGTACCGTGCCCGATGGGGTCGGACGGGTCGCCCCCGGCGAAGGAGTTGAGGTACACGATCTTGGGCCTTTGGCCGGGGGTGCTGGCCAGGTCCGGGTGCACGTCGCTTAGCGAACCCCGGTCCAGGCCGCTGTCGGCCAGGGCGACGATCTGCCCGGCGCCGGCCAGGCCCGCCGGGGTGAGAAAGCCGGGCACGTGCACCGGGGCGGCGGTGATCACGTCCCGGGCCCGGTCGTTCAGCGGCGCGGGCGGGGCGTAGGGCTCGATGTAGACGACCTCCGGGGCGGCGGCCAGCTCCGGCAGGCGGCCGGCGGGCAGGCGCACGCGCAAAGCCCGCCCCTCCCGCTCGTCCAGGCCCCGGAGGACCGTGCCGCCTAGGGCGCGCACCTCTGCCGCCACCGCGGTTTTGGCCGCGGGGGCGGAGAGGGACACGGTGACGGTGACCGGGCCGGCGGCCGCAGGGTCCAGGCCGGCGGCGAGCTTGTCCGCCCCGGCCCCGGGTTTTGCCCCTTTGCCGGCAACCGCGGGCCCGGCTTGCGGGGCGGGGGCCTCCGGAACGGCGGCCGGAGGAAAAGGCCGGCCGTCAGGGAGCAGGAGCCCGGCCAGGATAAGCAAGGCCAGGCCGACACCGGCCAAGGTAAAAATGACGCCTCTCCGGGACATTTGGGGCCAGATAATCCATCTTCGGCGCATCGGGTCGTTCCTTAAAGTCGCTCCTTAGGCGATTTTGGGAACATTTTATCACAGCGCCCGGAAGCTTGTCGCCCCCGCCCGGCGCTGGAAATAATTAAACCCTTTCCAATTGGAAGGAAATGTACTAGATTATTAACCAGGTAAAGCATCCGGAAATATTGCAGAAATAAATAGCAGAAATGTTAACTGGGCCGGAACTTTTTCCCTTGGGGAACCATCTAAAGAGTTGACGGGAAGAGTTTCCGTCCGCCCAGGGGAGTGATTCCTCCTTTGGACGACGTAAAGAAGCTGGTCCGGCTGGCGCAGCGGGGTGATACAGCCGCCTTCGGGCAGCTGGTCCGACAGTACCAGGATAAGATCTATGCGCTTTGCGTCCGCCTGTCCGGCAACCAGGCGGACGCGGAGGACCTGGCACAGGAAGCTTTCGTGAAGGCGTTTTACGCTTTGCGCGGCTTCCGCAACGAGGCGGATTTCGGTACCTGGATGCACCGGATCACGGTGAACCTGTGGATCAACGCGCGGCGGCGGGAGAAACCGACGGTTTCCCTCGACGAGCCGGTGCGCACCGACGAGGGCGAGGTGCAGCGGGAGCTGGCCGCGGCGTCCGAGGAGCCGCAGGAGGTGCTGGAGCAAAAGGCGCTTCAGCACCTCCTGCAAAGGGCGCTGGCAGAACTGTCCCGGAAACACCGGGCGGTACTGGTGCTGCGCGAAATGCAAGGATACAGCTACGAGGAGATTGCCCGGGTTCTGAATTGTTCCCAGGGCACGGTGAAGTCCCGCCTTAACCGGGCGCGGGCGGCGCTGAAGGAAAAGGTGCGCGCGCTGGCCGGTGAGGCAGGAGTGGCGCTTCCCGGGGAGCGGAAGCGCCGGGGTGGTGCTGACTAGTGAAGTGTCCAGAGGCCAGACAACTTTTTTCGGTCCACCTGGACGGGGAACTGGCCCCGGCCGAGGCGGAAGTGTTGGGCGCCCACCTGGCGGAATGTAAGCCGTGCGCGGCCGAACTGGAACTGGAGCGCGCGCTGACCAAGGCGCTGCGGGGTTTCGCGGCGCCGAGGCCGGCGCCGCCCGGGTTCGCCGGGGGCGTGATTGCGGCGCTCGAGGCGCGGCGGCAGGGCCGGTTGGCGCGGTTGGCGGCTGCCGCCGGCCGGTGGCGGCGCGGCCTGGCGGTGGCCGCGGCTTTCCTGTTGATCGTGACCGCTTCCCTGGGTTATGGGGTGCCGCAGTGGCTGGGCCGGACCCCCTTGGTGGCCGTGGACCCGCCGGACAAAACGGGGGCGCAGGTGGCGCCGCCGGGACCGGGAGCGGGACCGGGAGCGGACGTGAAGCCGGAGAGTGGTGCTCCGGCAACCGGGGGATCGAGCGGAAAACCCGGCCCGGGCGAACCGGAAGCGGAATCCGGCCCGGCTCCGGGGTCCGGCGAAGCCGGGAAAACGGCGGCCCCGGTGGAAAACGGAACGGACCGGGAACCGGAGCGGGTGATGATCGCCGACGGGCCAGACCCGGAACCGAAGGTGTTCCTGAACCAGCCGCGGCGTATTTCCAGTACCTTCTTGAAGTTGAACGTGGCTGACCTGGAACAGGCGCGGGATAAGGCCGTTGCCCTGGCCAAGGAGCACGGTACGCCCTACCAGGCGCAGGGCGCAGGTGACGGTACTTCCACCGCGGTGCTGCGGTTCGATGTGGACCCGGCCCGGGCGGAAGGGTTTGTGAATCACTTGAGCAAGCTGGGCCTGGTGGCCCACCGGCAGAGCGACCAGTGGGAGATCACGGGGCAGTTCTCGGCCGCGCTGGCGGAGTACCAGGCCCTGCTGACCCGGCGGGAGCGGACGTTCGACCCTGACCAGCGGGCGGTACTGGATAACGAGATCGCCGCCCTGGAGCGGCAGCTGGCCGAGTGGGACCAGGACGCCCGGCACCACATCGTAGTGCTGATGCTGCAGCAGGAAAACTAAAGTTTTCCCGGCCGGGAAACCGGAAGCGATAGCGGTACCAAGACGGCGGTACCAAAGCGCGTTGCGCCCTGGGGTATACCCCAGGGCGCGTTTAGTGAAACCGGCTGACTTTTAATTCCTTTCATGTAGGTCCTGCGCACCAAGAGACGGTAACCCGTCTTGAGTGCGGGCGGCGGCGGGCGGCGGCCGGTAAGTAAGAGCGTCAGAGTTGATGAAACCCCGGGGTTAGAAATCCCGGGGTTTGCAAATGATCTCGCGGATTTTCAGGTCGAAGAAGTGCTGGGAGTGGGCCGGACTGATGACGCAGGCGGTGTCGGCGCCGGTGGCGCTGCCGGCGATGCAGACCACGTCCTCCCCGGGCGGGGTGAGCCCGGCGTCGGCGGCCATTCCGGCAATTTCGGCACAGACCTTCACCCCCTGGCCCAGCAGCCGCAAGGTGGCCGCCACGATCTCGGACGGATAGATACCCTGGAACTTGAAGCGCAGGGCACGGTCGATCCCGGCCAGGAGGTGGGTGGTGGTTAAAAGCTTCACCCCGGCGGCGGTAAGTTTCGCCCGCATCTCGGGGGACATCTCGTCCTCCCCGGGCTTCGCGAAGCCCGCCTGGTGGGTGACGCAAACAATCTCCAGGTCGGCCAAGCCGGCGTCGCCAGCGGCATGGGCGGCGAGTTTCTCGGCGGTGTGCCCCCGGTGCGAGGCGACGATGACCCGCTTGATACCCAGTTCGCGGGCGCGGGCGAGCGCGGCCTGGATGGTGGCGTCAGTGTTGGCGGGGCCTTTAGCGGGCCAGTGCATGGACATGTTTTCACCTCCCAAGTCACCATACTTTAATTTCAAATCTGTTTCTCACCTGACGCGGCTCCCTACATTACGCGGCGGAAGAGTTTATTATTACTGGACTGGGGCAGGTAGTTCAGCATGGTGAGGGCGCGGCCGGTGCCGAGGGCCACGCAGGAAATGGGGTCGTCGGCCAGGACGGCCGGGATTCTGGTCTCCTGGCTGATCAGGAGGTCCATGCCGTGCAGCAGCGCCCCGCCGCCGGTGAGAATGATGCCCTTGTCCACCAGGTCGGCGGCCAGTTCCGCCGGGGTGCGCTCCAGGACATCCTTCACCACGTCCACCACCGCCTGCAGCGGCTCCTGGATGGCTTCCCAAACCTGGACGGTGGACAGCTCCACCGCCTTGGGCAGACCGGTCATCACGTCGCGACCGCGGATGGAAATCGACCGCGCCTCGGCCCGGCGCGGATAGGCGGTGCCGGCCTCCAACTTCAATTCCTCGGCGGTCCGCTCCCCGATCAGCAGGTTGAACTCGCGGCGGGCGTAACGGGCGATGGCCTCGTCGAACTTGTCCCCGCCCACCTTGACGGAGCTGGCGCAGACGATGCCTCCCAGCGAAAGCACGGCCACGTCGGTGGTGCCGCCGCCGATGTCCACCACCATGGAGCCGGAGGCCTGGGAGATATCCATGCCTGCGCCCAGGGCGGCGGCCAAGGGCTCCTCGATCACGTGCGCCTGGCGGGCGCCCGCCTGGATGGCGGCCTGCCGCACCGCTCGCTCCTCCACCCCGGTCACCTCGGCGGGGATGCAGATCATGATCCGGGGGCGGAATAAGTAGCGGCGCGCGCCCACCTTGGCGATGAAGTAACGAAGCATCTTTTCGGTAACGTCGAAATCGGCGATCACGCCCTCCTTTATGGGGCGCATGGCCACGATGTTGCCGGGGGTGCGCCCCAGCATGCGCCGCGCCTCCGTGCCGACCGCGAGGATCTGGCCGGTGTCCTTGTTGATGGCCACTACCGAGGGCTCACGGAGAACAATGCCTCTGCCCTTCACGTAAACCAGGACGGAGGCCGTGCCCAGGTCGATGCCAATGTCGGGTGCGAAGTTAAACACGCTTCCCGCCTCCTGTTTTACTACTCCCCCGTTGCGGGCCTGTCCAAACCGCTACCGAAAAAAGAAATGTGAGAATAAACCCACACCCTAGTGCGACGTTGCCGAGAATCGCGTAACCCCGGAGGTAAGGAATCGTTAGACTTGTTCTTTTTAGGTTCTACATATTTGATCCAAATCCCTCTCGTTGCGCTAACAAGTTATCCTATTTCTTTATATTTCTTACGGGTGGCCTCGCCGCCCCGCAGGTGCCTTTCGGCCTTGTTCAGTTCCAACACCGTACGCACCTTTTGAGCGAGTTTCTTGTCCAACGTGGGCAGCCTTTCCGTCAGGTCCTTGTGCACGGTGCTTTTGCTAACCTTGAAGACGGTGGCCGCCCGGCGCACCGTCGCTTTAGTCTCCAGGATGTAGGCGCAGACTTCCAGCACCCGCTTCTGAATATATTCCTGCATCACCTTACCTCCCGGTCGGGCTCGTTAGCTGATTTATATGCGTATAAATCGCAGAAATGCTTGGCCATCAAAAAAGAAAAAAAGGGGACAGGCTACTTTTTTAGCACTCTAAAGGACAGTCTGCCAGAAAAGTAGCCTGTCCCCTTTTTTGGCACTCTAAGTAAGGGTCTGCTAAAAAAGTAGCCTGTCCCCTTTTTTGGGCGCTAGAATTTCTCGACTTTGGCGCCGTAATAGTAGTGTTCCAGAATATTCCGGAAGCTGTAACCGGCTTCGGCCAGGCCCCGGGCGCCGTACTGGCACATACCCACGCCGTGGCCGTGGCCGCTGGTCTCAAAGGTGATCCTGCCGTCCACGATTTCATAGCTGAAATTTGTCGAGCGTAAGCCCAGGAGGTCACGGACTACGGTGGCGGACAGTTCCCGCCCGTTGAAGGACAAAAGTTTCGGCCGGCCGGTGGAGGTGTACTCCAGGATCTCGACCCGGGGTTCCGGGCTCGCGCCGCCGCCCACGGCCACGGTCGCCAGCGCGACGTCCAGCGCCTGGTCCACCTCCTCCAGGGTGAAGTGCTTGCGCTCGCCCGGGTACGGGTCCTGGCAGTGCGGGCAGGTCACGCTGCGCAGGTAGGGCACCCGGAACTTCCACACGTCCTCCGAGTTCTCGGTCGCCCCGCCGCAGGACGAATGGTACAACGGGTCAATCAACCGGCCTTCGAAGGTGAGTACCAGCCCCTCGGTGGCGTCCACCGCCCGCTTGATCTTGTAGTAGTTCCGGTAGTAATCCCAGGTGCCCCAGCGTTCCCGCAGTTCCGCGCGGGACAGCCAGCCCTGGCCCCGGCGCGGGTCGTCGCAGGCGTCGGCCCCCGGGTGCGGCGTGTTGGCCACGCCTCCGGCCGCCAGGCGCTTCAGGATGTAGGTCCGGGCGGCTACCGCCTGGGCCTTCAGGGCCTCGGGGTGGAAGTTCGCCGGCATTTCGGCGGCCACCACGCCGATCACGTAGTCTTCCAGGGAAAGGTTGATGATTTCCCCGGTCTGGTGGCGGTACATCCGGACCTCGGTCCGGATCTTCGGCTTCCCGGTCTCGAAAAGGTGCTGGACATAGTCCTGGGCGGCGTCCGGGAAAGCAGCCGTTACCGCCACGGTGAGCAGCACCAGGCCCCAGAATAGTCGTTTCACCGCTTTGATCCCCTCCGTTTTCAAAAACGAATAAGACCAGAAATGCCAATATATGGCTTCCCATCCAAGAGGATATGCCTTTTCACCGGAATTTATACGGAGGGAAGAAATAAACAAGACCGAGGTGGGGTCACCTCGGTCCGCATATCCCGCACTTTTGAGTTTAGAATCGGTAAGCCCGCTAGTGTTTGCCGCCCGCCGCTTCGAGCCTGGTCAGCGCGCGCAGGAGCGCCGCTTTGGCCCGGGGCACGTCGATTTCGGGGTCCTTGGAGGCCAGGCGCTGTTCAGCCCGCTCCTTGGCCCGCTTGGCCCGCTCGACGTCTATCTCCTCGGGGCGTTCGGCCGCGTTGGCCAGGACGACCACCCGGTTGTCGCGGACCTCCAGAAATCCGCCCGAGACCGCAAATACGGTCCACTTGCCGTCCTTCTGGACGCGCAGGAGTCCGGGAGCCAGGCTGGTGATCAGTGGGGTGTGCAGGGGCAGGATGCCCAGCTCACCTTCGGTGCCCCTAGCCTGGACAAAACGGGCCTCTTCCCCGTATACCACCCGTTCAGGCGTGACGATGGCCACCTTTTGGGTTTGTTCCGCCATTCATATGCACTTCCTTTTAGGTGTTTAGGATCTGCTGGCCCTTCTCCACGGCCTCTTCGATCGTGCCCACCATGTAGAAGGCATCCTCCGGCAGGTTGTCGTGTTTGCCTTCCAGGATTTCCTTGAAGCCCCGGATATTGTCCTTCAACGACACGTAGCGACCGGGCCGGCCGGTGAAGGCCTCGGCCACGTGGAAGGGCTGCGACAGGAACCGCTGCAGCTTCCGGGCCCGCGCCACGATCAGTTTGTCCTCTTCCGAAAGTTCTTCCATGCCGAGGATGGCGATGATATCCTGCAGCTCCTTGTACCGCTGCAGCACCTTCTGCACGCCGCGCGCCACCTGGTAGTGCTCCTGCCCGACGACGTTCGGGTCCAGGATCCGGGACACCGAGTCCAGCGGGTCCACGGCCGGGTAGATACCCAACTCGGAGAGCTGCCGGGACAGCACCACGGTGCCGTCCAGGTGGGCGAAGGTGTTCGCCGGAGCCGGGTCGGTCAGGTCGTCGGCCGGCACGTACACGGCCTGCACCGAGGTGATCGAACCCTTGGTGGTCGAGGTGATCCGCTCCTGAAGCTGGCCCATCTCGGTCGCCAGGGTGGGCTGGTAACCCACGGCCGACGGCATGCGGCCCAAGAGCGCCGAGACCTCGGTCCCGGCCTGGGCGAAGCGGAAGATGTTGTCGATGAAGATCAGCACGTCGGCGCCTTCCTCGTCGCGGAAGTACTCGGCCAGGCACAGCCCCGTCAGGCCCACCCGCAGGCGGCAGCCCGGCGGCTCGTTCATCTGGCCGAACACCATCATGGTCTTGTCCAACACGCCGGATTCCGTCATTTCCAGCAGCAGGTCGTTACCCTCGCGGGTCCGCTCGCCTACGCCCGCGAACACCGAGATGCCGCCGTGCTGCTTGGCGATGTTGTTAATCAGCTCCATCACGATTACGGTCTTGCCCACGCCGGCGCCGCCAAACATCCCGATCTTGCCGCCCTTCATGAAGGGCACCAACAGGTCGATAACCTTCAGGCCCGTCTCCAGCTGTTCCACCTGCGTAGACTGGTCGATCAGCTTCGGAGCCGGACGGTGAATCGGGTAGTAGGTCTCGGCCTTGATTTCGCCCTTGCCGTCAATGGGCATCCCCAGCACGTCGATCAGCCGGCCCAGTACGGGACGGCCCACCGGCACCTTGATCGGCGCGCCGGTGTCCACGACCTTGGTGCCGCGGGTCAGACCGTCGGTGGTGGACATAGCCACGGTGCGCACCACGTTGTTCCCCAGGTGCTGCGCCACCTCGAGGGTCAGTTCGAACTTGCGCCCGAACGCGTCCACCTTGTCGGTCTCCACTTTCAAAGCGTTGTAAATCTCGGGGACCTGGCCCGGCGGGAACCGGACGTCCACCACAACGCCGATAATCTGGACAATTTCGCCTACATTCGCCATTGCGTTCCCCGAACCTCCTCCGAACGTTATTCAAGTGCCGCTGCGCCGCCGACGATGTCAAGCAGTTCCTTGGTGATGCCTTCCTGGCGCAGCCGGTTCATCTGGAGCGTCAGCCGGTCGATCATTTCGCCCGCGTTCTTGGTGGCCGCGTCCATCGCCATCATGCGGGCGCTCTGCTCGCTGGCCTTGGACTCGATTAAACCGTGGTAGACACTGTTTTCGACGTACTTGGGCAGCAGGTAGTTCAGCACCGCTTCGGGGGAAGGCTCGAAAATGTACTCGACCGATGCTTTCTTCGGGCTGGCTTCTTCGGCCTGTTCCGCCCCTTCCTCGTCCGCGGGCGGTTCCACCGGAAGCAGCTTGGTTACGATCGGCTGCTGCACCAGAACGTTCACGAACTTGCTGTAAATCAGGTACACCGCGTCGTACTCGCCGGCGATGTACTTGTCGATCACGAACCGGGCGATCTCTTGCCCCTGCTCAAAACGGATGTTCTCGCCCAGGCCGACGAACTCCGCGTCCATTTTCCACCCGCGGAAGCGGAAGAAGTTCCGCGCCTTGCGGCCGACGGCCACCAGGCGGACGTCGTCCCACTTTTGCACCTCGCGGGTGGCGGTGCGCAGGAGGTTGCTGTTGAAGCCACCACACAGCCCGCGGTCGGCCGTAACCACAACGTAGCAGATCTTCTTCGGCTCGCGCACCGTCAACAGGGGATTTTCCACGTCCCGGGACGCCGTGCCCACCCGGCCCAGCACTTCGTGCAGCTGCCGGGCGTAAGGCCGGGCAGCCAGCACAGCCGCCTGGGCCCGGGCCATCTTGGCGGTGGCCACGGCTTTCATGGCCTTGCAGATCTTCTGGGTACTCTTTACGCTCTTGATCCGCCGTCGAAAATCGCGTAGTGCAGGCATCCTAACACCTCACCTTATCAAGCCTAGCTTTCCAGTCCGTGCTGCGTCACAAACATCTGTTTGAATTCCTCGACGGCGGTCTTCAGCTGGGCTTCGATTTCGTCGGTAATCTCCTGCTTTTCCCGGATAGTCTCCAGGATGTCGGCCTTCTCGGCCCGCATGAATTTCAGCAACTCGGCTTCAAATCCCCGGACCGCATCAACCGGAAGGCTGTCGAGATACCCGTGAACACCCGCGTAGATGGACACAACCTGCTCTTCCAGCGGCATCGATACGTACTGGTCCTGCTTCAGAAGCTCCACCATGCGTTCGCCGCGGGTCAGCCGGGCCCGGGTCGCCTTGTCGAGGTCGGAGCCGAACTGGGCAAAGGCGGCGAGCTCGCGGTACTGCGCCAGGTCGAGCTTGAGCTGGCCGGCCACCTGGCGCATGCAGCGGCGCTGGGCGTTGCCGCCGACGCGGGACACCGACAGGCCGACGTTGACGGCCGGACGGATACCGGCGTAGAACAGGTCGGGCTCCAGGTAAATCTGGCCGTCGGTGATCGAGATCACGTTGGTCGGAATATAGGCCGAAACGTCGCCCTGCTGGGTTTCAATGATCGGCAGCGCGGTCATGGAGCCGCCGCCCGCCTTCTCGTTCAGCCTGGCGGCCCGCTCCAGGAGCCGGGAGTGCAGGTTGAACACGTCGCCCGGGAAAGCCTCGCGGCCGGGCGGGCGCCGCAAGAGCAGCGACAGCTCGCGGTAGGCGGCCGCCTGCTTGGAAAGGTCGTCGTAGACGATCAGTACGTCCTTGCCGGATTCCATGAACTCCTCGCCTATGGCCGCACCGGCGAAGGGGGCGATGTACAGCAGCGGGGACGGGTCGGACGCGCTGGCCACCACGACGATGGTGTGGTCCATGGCGCCGTACTCGTGGAATTTCGCAATTACGTTGGCCACGGTGGACGCCTTTTGGCCGATGGCCACGTAGATGCAGATGCAGTCCTGTCCCTTCTGGTTGATGATGGCGTCCACGGCGATCGCCGTCTTGCCGGTCTGGCGGTCGCCCAGGATCAGCTCGCGCTGGCCGCGGCCGATGGGAATCATCGCGTCAATTGCCTTGATGCCGGTCTGCAGCGGGACGTTCACCGGGGTCCGGAACACAACGCCGTGGGCGATCTTCTCAATGGGCCGGAACTTGTCCGACTTGATGGGCCCCTTGCCGTCCAGCGGCTCGCCGACCGGGTTCACGACGCGGCCGATCAGGGCGTCGCCCACCGGGACCGAGGCGATGCGGCCGGTCCGCTTGACCACGTCACCCTCTTTGATGTGCAGGTAGGGCCCGAGAATAACGCAGCCGATGTTGTCCTCTTCCAGGTTGAGCGCCATTCCTAGGACGCCCCCCGGGAATTCCAGCAGCTCGGCGTACATACAATCTTCCAGTCCATACACCCGCGCCACGCCGTCGCCGATCTGGATGACCGTTCCGACGTCGGTTACTTCGACCTGAACTTCGTATTTTTCAATCTGTTGCCGGATGATGGAACTGATTTCTTCAGGCCTCAGATTCATTCTTCTCTGTCACCCCTATCCAACTTTAGTTTCGCGGATGCTGTCCTTCAACCGCTCCAGTTGTC
This sequence comes from Candidatus Desulfopertinax cowenii, assembly GCA_001899445.1. Classification (GTDB taxonomy): domain Bacteria; phylum Bacillota; class Desulfotomaculia; order Desulfotomaculales; family Desulforudaceae; genus Desulfopertinax; species Desulfopertinax cowenii. The sequence continues at coordinate 620,817 of MPOA01000006.1, forward strand.
TCTTGACGCTGGCGTCGATGATGCGGTCTCCCAGCCGGACCACCAGGCCGCCGATGATGTCCGGATTTACCTGGTAGCTGATCCGGATCTCCTTGCCGGTCATCCGGGAAAGCACCTGCCCAAGGTTGACCTTGTGCACGGTCGGCAGCTCCACCGCCGAAGTCACCTCGGCCTGGATCACGTTGCGGGTCTCGTTGGCCAGGGCGACGTACTGTTCGACGATGTCTTTCAGGTAGACCTCCCGGCGGCGGTCCAGGATCACGCAAAGGAAATTCAAGGTGTTCTTGGAGACGTGCGCCCCGAAAACCTCTTTGATGATTTCCTTCTTCAGGTCAACCGGGACCTGGGGGTTGTACAGCACCTGTTGCAGCTCGCGGGACTCCTTCAGGGCTTGCAGGATGCCCCGCAGTTCGTTCTCGGTGTCGGCAATTGTGTCACTGTCCCGCGCCACGTCAAAAAGCGCCTGGGCGTAGCGCGCGGCAACCGCTCCTTTTAGCATGGCAGCTGACCCACCTCTTTAATGGCCTCCTGGACCAGGTTGTGCTGCTCGTCGATGGCCAGGCCATCCTTCACGACCTTGGAAGCGATCAGCACCGCCAGGGACGCCACCTCGTTCCGCAACTGGGCAACTGCCTTCTCCTTCTCACGTTGAATATCGGCCAGGGCCTCCTCCTTGAGCCGCTGGGCATCGGCACGGGCCTGCTCCAGAATCTGCTGGGCCTGCTCCTCGCTGGCCCTGGTGGCCCGGTCGACAATGGCCTTGGCTTCGTCGCGCGCCTTCCGCAGGTCGGCTTCCATTTGGGCCCTGAGTTCCGCGGCCTGGGTCTTCTGGTTCTCGGCCTGTTCAATCTCGCTGGCAATGTATTCCTGCCGCTGCTCGATGATGTTCATCAGCGGCCGGTATACAACCAGACGCAATACGATGAGCATGAGAAGGAAGTGGAACATCTGCATGAATACTGTGGCGTTAAAATCGAGCGATACCACCCGGCTGTTCTCCTCCTTCCTTAAGTGGCTTTGGCAGCAAAATAAGGGTAAAAGCAGGTTTTAGCTTACCAGAACTAAAACCTGCCAAAGACCCTGATTGACTAACCCACAAGCAAAACACTGGTCATTAACCGGTTTACAGCTGGCCCATCAGGATGAACGCGATAACGATACCGATAATGGGAATCGACTCAATCAGACCGACGGAGATGAACATCAGAGTCATGATGTTACCCCGGGCCTCCGGCTGACGAGCAACACCCTCAATCGCCTTGCCGCAAGCCATACCATCACCAATAGCCGCACCGATTGCCGAGACACCGGCGACAAACGCCATGCCGAGCGCAGCAGCAGCTTGTACCTCCATTACTTTCCCTCCTTTCCTGAAATTCTGATTTGTCTCATGGTTTTAAACCACCCTCCCCGAGGGGGAAGGCTTGCCGACTAATTGTTTTGTTGTCCCGCCGCTTTCCGCCTAGTGATCTTCACTCACCGCACCACTCACGAAAGCAATGGTCAGCATGGTAAAGACGAAGGACTGAATCAGCGAGATGAAGATACAGAACAACAGCCAGATTGTCCCGGCCAGGAACCCGCCGGCCAACCAGCTAGTGCCGGAAACCAAGGCCAGCAGGGACAGGATCATGATTTCCTTGCCTTTCATGTTACCGAAAAGTCGGAAAGCCATGGTCACCGGCTTAGCGATATCCTCGATGATGGTGATCGGCAGGAAGACCGGACTGGGCGAGACGTAATGTTTAAAGTATTTGGCGCCCTTGTACTTGATACCCCAGATGTAGATCAGCGAGAGGGTGATCAAGGCAAAGGCGAAAGTGGTCTGGATGTCGGCCGTGGGCTTGACGTAAGTGGGTACTACGCCCATTACGTTCATCACGGAGATGAAGAGGAAAAAGGTGACGACGATCGAAAACAAACCGGCACCCTTCTTGGGGTCCATGCTCTGGTTAATCAGGCCCCGCAGGAAGTCGAACAGCATCTCAAAACAGGCTTGCATCTTGGTTGGTCGGCGCATGTTGGCGCCCCGTACAGCCACCCAACCGAGAAGCAGACAGACGGCCATCGCCACCCAAGTGAACACAATGGTTTCCGCGTTCAGCTGGATCGGGAAGCCCATGATCTCACCCAGATCCCAGTGGTGTGGAAGTCCGTAGATATTCAGCTCGCTGTGCATTTGTTCCAAGAAAGTTTTTTCCGCTTTTCCTGCGTATTCCGCTGCCACCGCTTCTATTCACCTCCTTCCGTACCGAAGATTTTAAAGATTTAATTAAAGAGATTTAAAACCTCAAGGCTAGTTGCATCTTTTGGCCTGACCCCGGCAGACCAACAGGTCCCTGATCCCTTCTCCGGTACTCAGGATGGAAGGCAACAGGAACCCGAACATCATTCCGATCAAACTGAACCAGCCGGTTTTTACGGCGAAGTAGCACGCCAGCATGATGAGTCCCCAGCGAAAACCAAAGCCCATAAACAGAAAGGCATTGGCGGTTGCCTGGTTGTGGATCGCGATCAGGGTCATCTTGTCGATGCGCAGGGACAGGAAGAAGGCGTTAATGATCCCGACCACCAAGCCGGCGGCAAATCCCCAAAGAAGTACGCTTTCCCGCTCCATGAACAGGATACCCAGCACAATGATCAGAACAACCAGGGATTTCTTGAGGGTTCTTTCTACGTGACTGTAGTACTCTTTCTCGGTCAAGCGCCACCCTCCTCAGCGCCGATCGGTCTTCCGATCGGGTTGGTCCTTGGGCAGAAAAGCGGATGCCGTGCGGTAAATGGCCATTGTACCCGCCGCCAGCCCCAGTAGTAACCCAACAAGCAGCATCCACGGACTGGTCCCCCACACATCGTCGAGGTATCGTCCGCCCAGGATACCCAGGACAAGGGAAACGGCAAACTGGAAGGCCAGCGTTGAACCCAAAGCGAAAGCCCGCATGGCCTTGTAGAGGCTACCCCTATCGTTCACCCGGTACGCCTCCCTTGACCGCCGGTTCCCCAAAAAACTGGCAACCGAGAACCCTTTCTAACTGCTACATCGTACATTCTACGAGCAGGTGCGTATTCCTTCCGCGAGGTTAACTTTTTGTGCAGTTTGTGACGAAAATTTTTTGCAGAAATTCCTCGGGCGAGGAAGTCAACCCGAAGTGGGCGGCCAGAAACCGAACCGTCCGGTGGGCGGCCCGCCCGTCTCCGTAAGGGTTTACCGCCTCGGCCATCCGCCGGTAGGCGGACGGGTCGGTGAGCAGGCGGTTGGTTGTCCGCCAGATGACATCTTTCCGCAAGCCCACCAACTTTACAGTGCCGGCCTCGACCGCTTCCGGGCGTTCGGTTGTGTCCCGGAGCACAAGCACCGGCTTGCCGAGGGCCGGAGCTTCCTCCTGCAGCCCCCCCGAGTCGGTCAGCACGAGATGCGCGGCCTGCATCAGCTTTACGAAGGGGAGGTAGGGCAGCGGATCGGTGAGAATCACCCGTTCCTGGTGCCCCAGTTCGTCCCGCACGACTTCCTGCACCGTGGGGTTCAAGTGCACCGGAAACACCACAAGGGTGTCGGGAAACTCGTCCAAGATTTGCCGGAGCGCCTGGTACACCCCACGCAGGGGGGCGCCCAGGTTCTCGCGGCGGTGGGTGGTCACCAGCAGCACCCGGTAGCGGGAGAAGTCCACCCCGGCCAGCTCCGGCTCCGCGAACCGGTAGTCCCGGCGCGCCGTTTCCAGCAAGGCGTCGATCACGGTGTTCCCGGTGACCGCAATCCGTTCCGGCGGCACGTTTTCAGCCAGCAGGTTCTCCCGGGCGCGCGCCGTGGGCGCAAAGTGCAGGTCGGCCAGCACCCCGGTGAGGTGCCGGTTCAGTTCTTCGGGAAAGGGGGAAAACTTGTTCCCGGTACGCAGCCCCGCCTCCACGTGCCCGACCGGGATCTGCAGGTAGTAAGCGGCCAGAGCCCCCACGAAGGTAGTGGTGGTGTCGCCGTGGACCAGGACGAAGTCCGGCGCTTCGCGCCGGAAAACGTCTTCCAGGCCGCGCAGCGCCCGGGCGGTAATGTCGAACAGGGACTGGCCCGGGCGCATGAGGTCCAGGTCGTACGCCGGGTCGAGGCCGAATAGGTCGAGGACCTGGTCCAACATTTCACGGTGCTGAGCAGTAACCACGATCCGGCAGTCGAACCAGGGCGAATTTTCTAGTTCCTTCACCACGGGGGCCATCTTAATGGCCTCCGGGCGCGTGCCGAAGACTACGAGCACCTTCTTCTTCACGTCATCCCAAAAAGGGGACAGGCATGTTTTTTAGCACTCCCCTGGCGAGTCTGCTAGAAAAGTAGCCTGTCCCCTTTTTTCGCCCTCCTCTACAGCGGGTACTCCGCGCACAGGGCAGCCACCACGGCCCGCGCCTCGTTGTGGGCCTCCTCGTCCGCGGGATTGTCCAGGGTGAGGTGCATGACCTCGGCGATCCGCACCATGGCCTCTTCGGTCATGCCCCGGGTGGTCACCGCCGGCGTGCCGAGGCGGATCCCGCTGGTTACCCGTGGGGGCTGCGGGTCGAACGGAATCATGTTCTTATTCACGGTGACGTTCACCCGGTCCAGGAGGTCCTCCGCCTCGCTGCCGGTGAGGCCCTTGTTCCGGAGATCCACCAGAATCAGGTGGGTGTCGGTGCCGCCGGCTACCAGGTCAAAGCCGCGCTCCTGCAGGGCGGCGGCCAGGGCGCGGGCGTTTTTGGTGATATTTTCCTGGTACTCCTTGAATTCCGGGCGCTGCGCCTCGCCCAGGGCGACGGCCTTAGCCGCGATCACGTGCATCAGCGGCCCGCCCTGGATACCCGGGAAAACGGCTTTGTCGATGGCCGCAGCGTGTTCCGCCTTGCAGAGGATCATCCCGCCGCGCGGCCCGCGCAAGGTCTTGTGGGTAGTGGTGGTGACCACATCCGCGTAGGGCACCGGGCTCATGTGTAGCCCGGCCGCAACCAGGCCGGCGATGTGGGCCATGTCGATCATGAGCAGGGCACCCACCGCGTCGGCGATCTCGCGCATCTTGGCGAAGTCGATTTGGCGCGGGTAGGCGCTGGCCCCACCGACGATCAGCTTGGGCCGATGTTCGCGGGCGATTTCCAGCATCCGGTCGTAGTCGATCTGGCCGGTGTCCTCTTCCACCCCGTAGGGTACGTACTTGAAGTAACGGCCGGAGAAATTGATCTTGGCCCCGTGGGTGAGATGCCCGCCGTGGGCCAGGCGCATACCCATGATCACGTCGCCGGGTTCCAGCAGGGCAAAATAAACGGCCATGTTGGCCTGGGCCCCCGAGTGGGGCTGCACGTTGGCGTGCTCGGCGCCGAAGAGCGTTTTGGCGCGCTCGATGGCCAGGCTCTCGGCGAGGTCAACGTACTCGCAGCCGCCGTAGTAACGCTTGCCGGGATAACCCTCGGCGTACTTATTGGTCAAAACCGAACCCTGGGCGGCCAGGACGGCCGCGCTCACGAAGTTCTCGGAGGCGATCAGTTCGAGCTTGGAGCGCTGCCGCTCTGCCTCCAGCGCAATCGCCCGGGCGATTTCGGGATCGACTTCGGCTAGGGGTCGGGTCCAGTCCATTGCTAACTCCTCCTTAGGGCGTATTTTTCTTCGATGGCGGTGATTTTGCCGACCCGCCGGGCGTGCCGGCCGCCTTCAAAACCGGTTTCCAGCCAGTCGGCCACGATGTCCCGGGCCAGGCCCGGCCCGACCACGCGTCCGCCGAGGGCCAGGACGTTGGCGTCGTTATGGAGCCGGGAATGACGGGCCGAGTAGGTGTCGTGACAGAGCGCCGCCCGGACACCCGGAACCTTGTTCGCCACGATGGATACCCCGATGCCCGTGCCGCAGAGCAGGACGGCCCGGTCGCATTCGCCCCGGGCCACGGCCTCGGCCACGGGCAGCACCACATCCGGGTAGTCCACGGATTCTTCGGAAAAGGTCCCAAAGTCCTGGAACGGGATGCCCGCGGACTCCAGGTACTCTACTACCTCCTGTTTCAGCTTGAAACCGCCGTGATCACACGCGATGGCGACGCGCAAAACCATCAAACCCTTTTTCCGAATATATTCGCTTTGGGGATTCATAACTCGGGAGTATTCTACATCTCCCGCCCGAATTCCTTCCCCGGGGCAGCCGCGATTTCCCCCAAACCCGTCTCGCGCCCAAAACGGGCGAGCGCCGCCGCCACCAGCTTGTGCAGCCGGGAGGCACACTCGCGGTAGGCCGCGAGCGGCCGGCCCAGGGGGTCTTCCAGGTCGCCGCCGATTCCGGCGTAGTCGGCCAGCGTGTGCACCCTGCTTTCCGCGCCGGGCACCAGCTTCAGCACGTAGCGCCGGTGCGCGGCGGTCAAGGTCAGCACCAAATCCGCGTTTTCGACCTTTTCGGGATCAAGCAGGGCGGCCCGGTGCTCCCGCAGGTCGATTCCGAACCCGGCCAGCGCCTCCACGGCCTCGGGCGTGGCGGGTGACCCAGGCAGGGCGAAGACGCCGGCCGATGCTACTTCGACCGCCCCGCCGTACTTCTTCCGGATGATCTCCCGCGCGATGGCCGCGGCCATCGGCGAACGGCAGGTGTTGCCGGTACAGACGAAAAGGATCTTTTTCTTCAAGTTATTTCCTCCATCGGTAAAGTAAAAATGCCTGGATCAGGCCATGATTTCTCTGCTTTCGGGCGATACCCTCTAGAAGAGGAGACAGGCGCCCACGCCGAGGAGGATTAGGCCGCCGAGCAGCAGAGCCCGGCGCCCGACCCGGCTCTGGACGTAGCGCGCCAGCAGGAACGCGGCTGCCGACATCAGCCCGGCCACCAGGCCGATCATTCCCGCGGTCAGGAGCAGGGCGGCCCCGGCGGTGCCCAGAGTGAAGCCTACGCTCAGCGCGTCCATGCTCACGCTGCCCGCTAGAACCGTCAGGCCCAGGAAGCCGTGCACTTTGCTCCCGTTTTGGATCGGTTCGTCCCGGAAAGATTCCCGGATCATCCGCGCGCCCAGGTAGAACAGAACAGCGGCGCCCAGGTAGCCCGCCCAGCGGCCCGCCAGCCGGCCCAGTAGTTCCCCGGCCCACCAGCCGGCCACCGGCAGGACCACGTGGAACACCACGATCAGGCCCACCAGGATCGCGGCCCAGCGCCGCCGGAAACCGCCGAGGCCGAGCCCCAGGCTCAGCGAGAAGGCGTCCGTCCCGAGCGCGCCGGCCAGTAGCAACACCGTCCCGGCACTCACGAATCTTCTCCCGCGGTGATTATGTTGGCCGCCGCCTTGCGCAAGCGGTTCATCACCGCGCAGCCCAGGCCGTCCAGGGACAAGCCTTCGGCCAGAATCAGGTCGGCACCCAGGAGATCACACTCGCGCAGGGCGGCGTACAGCCCGGCCGCCACGCTGGCCGGATCACCGTTTCGACCGCAGGCCACCACCCGGTCGTCCGGGTAGCGTTCCGGCCCGTCGGTGCGGGCCAGGATCACCACGCGGCGTCCGGCCGCGCGCGCCTCAGCCGCCAGGGCCCGGGTGCGCCCGGAGACGGCCTCCGGCGGCCCCTCCACGAGCCAAAGGGGTGTTTTGGGCGCGTAGTGGCGGTATTTCATCCCGGGGGCCTGTGGGCGCGCGGGCGTTTTTTCGGGGTAGTGGATCACCTGCCCCAGCACCGCGGCCAGCTGCTCCGCGGTCACCCCGCCGGGACGCAGGATCACCGGAGGCGTGGCGGTCAGGTCCAGCACCGTGGATTCCACCCCCACCGGCGCCGGCCCGCCGTCCAACACGGCCTCGATTTTTCCGTCCAGGTCCGCCAGCACGTGGGCGGCCGTGGTGGGGCTGGGGCGGCCGGAATAATTGGCACTGGGGGCGGCCACCGGCACCTGGGCCGCCCGGATCAGCGCCAGGGCGACCGGATGGGACGGCATGCGCACGGCCACCTTGTCCAGCCCGGCGGTCACCACCGGCGGCACGGCAGGAGACCGGGGCAGCACCAGGGTCAGCGGCCCGGGCCAGAAGGCGGAGACCAAGCGCGCGGCCGCCGGCGGCATGTCCCGCACCAGGCCCGCCAGTTCGCTTCGGTCGGCCACGTGCACGATCAGGGGGTTGTCCACCGGACGTCCCTTCGCCGCGAAAATGCGCCGAACGGCCTGCGGGTCCAGCGCGTCGGCCCCGAGGCCGTACACCGTTTCGGTCGGAAAGGCGACCAGGCCGCCCCCGCGGATCAGGGTGGCGGCCCGGGCGATGATCCCGGGATCGGGCCTTGCCGGGTCGACCCGCCAGTAAACCGTCCGGACGCCCCTTGGAGTTTCTATCTTTACCACCATGTGCTCATACCTCAGGTGGTAGTATACCACAAAAAAAACAGATTCCAGTATTCAGGAGTCAGAATTCTTTTGCGCGGCGATGACCCGCTCCCGGCCGGCCAGGTCGTACAGGAGGTGGCTTCTCCAGGACGGGGCGTCGGCCAAGGCGAGCGCAGCCCGCCCCTGCCCGGGGCCGATCTCGAAGAGAAGGTGTCCACCGGGCCGCAGCAGGCGGTGGGCCTGCGGCACAAGCCGCCGGTAATGGTCCAGTCCGTCCGGGCCGCCATCGAGGGCCGGGCGCGGCTCGGCCCGCACCTCGGGGGGTAGGGTGCCCAGTTCGCCGGTAGGAATGTAGGGCAGGTTGGCGAGCACCAGGTCCACCCTGCCGGCCAGGGCGGCCGGTACCGGTTTTAGCAGGTCGCCGCGGAAAAACGCGACGGTCACGCCGTGGCGGCGCGCGTTCTCCCGCGCTAGGGAAAGGGCCTCCCCGGAGATGTCCGTGGCCATTACGCGGGCGGCCGGGAGCAGCCGGGCCAGGCTCACCGCCACCGCCCCGGTGCCGGTGCCCACGTCCACGGCTAGCGGCTCCGAGGTGTCCGCCAGGAGGCGGACGCCATTCTCCACCAGGAGTTCGGTCTCCGGCCGGGGGACCAGTACGCCGGGGCGGACCAGGAAGTCTAAGCCCATGAATTCCCGGTGCCCGGTGAGGTAGGCCGCCGGCTGCCCCGCCCGCCGGGCGGCCACCTGCTGCCGGAACCGCTCCCGTTCGCCGGCGGCCAGGGGGCGCTCCGGCTCCCGGTACAGGCCGGCCCGGTCGCAGCCGAGCACGGCGGCCAGCAGGACCGCCGCGTCCAGCCCCGGCGTCTTTACCCCGGCGGTCCGAAGTTCCGTCCGCGCCCAGTCCAGCGCCTCCCGCACCGTCTTCATCCACATTCACCTCAATAAAGAACAGACTAACCCTTTAGCACTCTCCCCCTCCAAGTGCCAGAAAAGGGGACAGGCTACTTTTTTAGCACTCATTATCCTTAAGTGCTAAAGAGGGGTGAATTTTAAATAACCCCCTTTCTCGGCCGACCCCGCGGTCTTAAGGTAGATTCCAGCCTCAATTCTCTCACCGCTTTGAGCTGCCACCGTGGTGAACCGTAAGGAGCTTGACGGGTAACGCTTGTACGAAGCCTGTCCAGTTCCTTGTCCGCCAAAGGCTCATCTACATATTTACCCCAATCCGCGGGTAACTCTATGGGGATTTCGCCTACCAAAAAACGCGCACTCATCCCGATTCTCTCTCTGTGGGATGACCACCGCCAGTCTCCTGCCGAGTCCACCAGTCCAGCCCTTACCGGATTGCCTTCAACGTATCTTAACACCGTTAAAAGGTGATCGTCATCTTGCACGATAAAGCTCTTAAACCGCCCTTGCCATACGTGCCCGCTGGTTTCATAGTGCTGGTGATAACGGCGAACATGACTCGTCATCAACCATTGCATCCACTTGCTTAACTCGTTGCCCTGCTCCGGCTGCAACACAAGGTGAAAATGGTTCGCCATTAAGCAATACGCAAAAAGTTTAACACCCGGGTACCTTTCCTTCGCTTCCCGCATGAGGTCGAGAAAAACCCGGTAATCCTGGTCTTTGCGAAAGACTATCTGTTTACCGTTTCCACGATTCAACACGTGGTAAATGTAGCCGTCCGCCAGGCCACGTGCAATTCTCGGCATCGGAACCTCTGCCCCCCGAAGGCTGTTTTCTTGAAAAGATTTGGTTGATTTTCCTCTTTCGAGCAAAGTAAGTCTAACGGTTATCAAGCACAAAATAACGCTGAACGAGATAACCGATGAATTCTTCGAAGTAGGAAAGGTTCTGATGCAAGATTTAGGTAGGCTTCCCGTGGGCTGACTTCATCGTACAAATGTACGGCGCGGTTGCGGAACCTAACCATTTGCTGCGCCGTTTCCACGAAACTATGCGGGATAATGCCCCCGGCCGCCAAGAACTTGAATGTTTCCGCGTAGGTTTTCGGAAAGCCCAACCGTTCGGCGGCCACAATGTGGCTGGCGGCATCGATCATCGCCTCGATGGCGACCTGCAACTCACGAACGGAGGCGTTGAAATGCAGGCTACTTTCAATGAATTCGTTTTCCGGCATACGGGCCGTTTGTCGCAGCAGACGCAGGTTCTCTTCGATAAAAGCAATCTTCTGCCGCAGTTTATTTTTGTTTACCATGCAAGTAAGCCTCCCGCAAGGACCGGTCGTATTCACGGCAAAAGGCTTGAAAATCGAAGGCAAAATCGGGGTAGCGCTTAATTACTTGTTCGATAAAATCCCAATGCTCTTCGGCGTTTCTGGACCGCTCGTAAAGCAGGCGACCGGTAGCGAGAATCTCGTGTTGAAGTACTACCGGAACACTGTTCAGGATGACCACGTTCACGTCTTCTTCTCCGGCAATGTCAATCACGGCGGACTGTATGTTGAGGTACCGGCGAAAGTCGTGCTGCAAGCCGCGGCGCAGCAAAATGCCGAGGTCAACGTCGCTGAGCACGGTTTGCACGGCGGTTCCGTAGGAACCGTAAAGATAGGCAGCGACGATGTCCGGGTTTTCGGCCAGGTATTGGTGGAGAGCCGGTAGCCGACGCTCAATATTGATCATCCGTAATTTCCGGGAGAATCTGACCATTGCTTTTGGATTTTGCTCCCTCCGAAATAAAATAAACCTGCTTTTCCTTACTCCGGTGGGCGGTGATAAATCAGTGCAAGCAGCGCCCTCCCAGTGTTTCTTCCGGGCTACTTGACATTTTGTGCCATTACACTCGCGTTTACCTTATCATTCAAAACCCCGTCGGTCAAGGACAAAAACCGCCAAGGGACAGGCCAAGGTTAGCACTCAATTCGCCGGAGTACTAAAAAAGTAGCCTGTCCCCTTTATTGGCAGTCGAGGATGGTGAGTGCTAAAAAAGTAGCCTGTCCCCTTTTAGCCGTCGAGGGCTTTGAGTCTTTCGGCCTGGTCGTTGGTGACCAGGGCGTCAATCAGTTCGTGCAGATCGCCCTGGAGCACGTCCTCCAGGCGGTAAAGGGTGAGGTTTAACCGGTGGTCGGTGACCCGGTTCTGCGGAAAGTTGTAGGTGCGGATGCGTTCGCTGCGGTCGCCGGTGCCCACCTGGGTTTTGCGGACTGAGGCGATTTTCTCCTGCTGCTCCCGTTGGGCCTTGTCCAAGAGGCGCGCCCGGAGCACTTTCATGGCCTTGTCCCGGTTCTTGTGCTGGGACTTCTCGTCCTGGCAGCTGACCACGATCCCGGTGGGCAGGTGGGTGATCCGCACTGCCGACTGGGTGGTGTTCACCGACTGACCACCGGGGCCGGTGGCACAGAACACGTCGATCCGGAGTTCCTCCGGCTTGATGTCCACGTCGACCTCCTCGGCCTCGGGCAGCACGGCGACGGTGGCGGCCGAGGTGTGAATCCGCCCGCCGGACTCGGTGGTGGGTACACGCTGGACGCGGTGGACACCGCTCTCGAACTTCAAAGCGCTGAACGCCCCCCAGCCCTCCAGCAGCACGATCACTTCCTTGAACCCGCCCAGGTCGGTCTCGCTGGCGCTCAGGATTTCCGCCCGCCAGCCGCGGCGCTCGGCGTAGCGCAGGTACATGCGCAAAAGATCCCCCGCAAACAGTGCCGCCTCCTCCCCGCCGGTACCGGCCCGGATTTCGATGATCACGTTCCTTTCGTCGTTGGGGTCCTTGGGCAAAAGCAGCACCCGGAGCCGCTGCCGGAGTTCTTCCTCCCGGGCCTCCAGCTCTTCCAGCTCAGTTTCGGCCAACTCGCGGAACTCGGGGTCCTGCTCCTCCCGGAGTAGCTCCCGGGTCGCCTCCATCTCGGCGGCCACCTTCTTATATTCCCGGTAGACGGTGACCACGTTCTCGATTTCGGCGTGGCTTTTCATGTAACCCCGCCAGCGTTCATGGTCGGCGATCACCGCCGGATCACTGATCAGTTTGTTCAGTTCCTCGTAGCGCTCTTCAAGATGCTCCAGCTTCGCGAACATGGTATTCTCCCTCTTCTCTCGCCCGCACGGCCTCAAAGGCGCGGATTGCCACCTCCACTTGGCCGTGGTCGGGCTCTCTGGTGGTCAGTTTCTGCACGGCCAGACCCGGCGTCAAGAGCAGCCGGCTCAGGGGAAACCGGGCGTAGCGGGCCATGAGCTTGATCATTTCGTAAGCCACGCCGGCCACCACCGGCAGCAGCAGCACCCGGGAGGCTACGCGCCACCACAGGGGGTCGGTGGCCATAAAACTGAAGATGAACACCTTCAGGATGATCACCAGCAGAATGAAGCTGGTGCCGCAGCGCGGGTGCAGGGCGGAGTAGCGCTGTACTTCGCCGCTCTCCAGCTTCGCCCCCGCCTCGTAGGCGTTGATCACCTTGTGCTCGGCCCCGTGATACTGGAACACCCGCCGGATGTCGGGCAAAAGGCCCACGCCGGCCACGTAGGCCAAAAAGGCGGCCACCCGGATGAGCCCCTCGATCACGTTCTGGCCGACGTTATCCGCCACCAGCGGCGTCAGCAGATGGGCTAGAAAAACGGGCAGGACGATGAACAGGCCGATGGCCAGCCCGAAGGCGAGCGCCACGGTGCCCGCCATCTCCAGCGGGGTGATCGGCTTTTCCTCCTCGGCGGTGGCCTTGGCGGCCGAAAAGGAGAGGGCCTTGATCCCGATAACCAGGGACTCGATCAGGACCACCGTGCCGCGCACCAGGGGCCACTTCAAAAAAGGATAGCGCGCGGTGACGGTCCCCACCGGGCGCGTTTCCACCTCGATGGTGTTGTCGGGACCGCGGACGGCCACTGCCCAAGTGGAGGGCCCGCGCATCATGACCCCTTCGATGACGGCCTGGCCCCCGTAGTTGAATTTCTTCGGCATTCGTTTCTCTCCCAACCAGTAAGCAGATAGCAGAGCGTCGCTCTGCTATCTCGGTACCGGCTATAGTTCGGGGTTACTTGCTAAGCCCGTACTTCCGGCGGAACTTGTCGGCCCGGCCGTAGGTTTCGACTGTCCGCTGCATCCCCGTGTAGAAGGGGTGGCACTTGGAGCAGATGTCCACGCGCATTTCCTTCTTGGTGGAGCCGACCTCGAACTTCGCCCCGCACACGCAAACGATCTTCGCTTTCTGGTAAGCGGGGTGAATTTTCTTCATAACGCTGTCACCTCTTTCCGTCCGGGTCTCAAACGCCGCAACGCGCGCTTGCGCCAACGCTCCGATCGCTTTCCTGGACCAAATTGGTGCGCTTTGCGCCCGCAGCGCTTATATATTAGCATGCCAGCGGGTACATAGGCAAGAAAATGCCAGCGCCGCGATGCCCAAAATCACCGCGGCGCGAACGGCACGCAAGAATCCGGCGAAGCACAAAGCTTCAATCCGGTAAAGCCTGCCTTCCCTACACGATGGTTTGGTACAAGGCAATCGCCAGCAGCACGCCCACGAAGGCCAGGCTCAAGAGTACCGAGAACCCCGTCGAAACGCGGTGCCGGTCCTCATCGTACGCCACCTTCGCCGTCCACCCCTGCCGCTCCAGACTGCGGGCGGCCCGGTAGCTGGTGTTCCGCAAGAAGCCTACCGCCACCAGCAGCGGGTTATGCACGTAGGGCGCCGCGGCCTGGAACAGGGCACCGCCCCGGGCCTCCACCGCGCCCTTGACCTCGCGTAAGCCAGCGAGCGTCCACCCCAGTACCGCCGCTGCCGGTTTCCGGTAGAACCAGTCGGTATCCAGGGATATGGTGGGCTCGCCGCCGAGTTTGGCCAGGTAGAGCCAGAATCCCGCCGCAGTGGCCGTTAACAACTGAACCGTAACAATCACCTTTAGTGCGGCATACGGTTCGTAGGCCAGCGGGAAGGGCAACTTGGCGTATAAAAGCCCCGGGAAAACCCCATACAAGGTGCAGAGAAAAGCTCCGGCACCCATCGCCACGTACATATTGGCGGGGATTTTTTTCACGGGTAGTTTCTGGTGCCGGGTATTTTTATCGCCCACAAACATAAAGTACGGCAGCTTAAGTCCGGTATGCAAAAAGGTCCCTATACTGGCCAAGTGCAAGAGGATCCAAGCCCAGGGCAAGTCGGCCACCCCGCTTGAGTAAACCACAATCGATTTACTGATAAAACCGTTAAAAAGTGGGAACCCGGAGATGGAAAAGGCACCGATCATGTACAGAAAAACCACCCAGGGCATTGCCTTGGCAATACCACCCAATTCAGTGAGTTTGCTGCGGCCGGTAGCGTAAATCACGGCCCCGGCCCCCATAAAGAGCAGCGATTTATACAGGATATGGCTGAAAGCATGGGCAACACCGCCGTTCAAAGCCAGCTCGGTCCCAATACCCACCGCCGCTACCATGTAACCCACCTGGCTGACAATATGGTAGGCCAGCAGGCGCCGGGCGTCGTTTTCCAGCACGGCGTAAACCACACCGTAGAGCGCCATGAACACCCCAAGCCAAATCAGGAGTTCGGTTCCCGGAAACACACGGACCAGGACACAAACGGCTACCTTAGTAGTAAAAGCACTTAAGAAAACACTGCCCGTCACCGTGCCTTCCGGGTAGGCGTCGGTAAGCCAGGCATGGAGCGGTACAATGGCCGCGTTAAGCCCCACCCCGATCAGGATCAGCCAAAAGGCCAGTCCCTCAGCACCGGTCAAGGCCGTAACAGCGATACTTCCCTGGTCCATGATCAGCAGCAAAATCCCACCAAGCAATACGTTACCACCCAAGAAGTGCACCAAAGCGTAACGGAAACCAGCAGCCAGGGATTGCTGGGTACCACGGTACCAGATCAGGAACACCGAAGCGGCGGCCATTATCTCCCAGGCAAAAAACAAGGTCAACCAGTCACCGGCAAAAACCACACCCAGGGAACCGGCTGCGTACATCAGAGCGGCTACGTGCTCCCCGCAGGTCTTGACATGCAGGGCGTAGACCACTCCCAGCAAAGCCATAATGGAAAAAATGATTCCGAAGACCCTGGAGAGGGCATCCACCCGCAGAACCTGTAGTTCAAAGTTCAGAAACGGAACAGTCCATACTGCTCCCGCTGCTCCCGCTTGCAGGCTAAATACCGCCAGCACGGCTAATGTCGGGCCGCCGAGCAGGCCGATGTACCGCCAGTGAGTGGGTAGAAGGTAAACCAACAACGCACCTGCAGCCAGAAAAATAGAAGGATGCATAATCAGTTCAAACATGGGCAGCAATCACCTTTTATCGTAGTATTGCTCGCCGCGCTGTACCCAGTACTTGCCCAGCGCCTTGGACACCCAAACAATGGCTATACAGCCCACTAGCCCAAAGACAAGATCGAAACCGTAGATCTTATCCCACCAGAATTTACCGTAAGCTGGCTCGCGGACCAAGAGATCCAGCACAAAACTGACCACGAACATACCCAGCATAAAAGCCAGCAGCCAGCGTTTCACCTTGAAACCCCTCCTCCGACCGACCACAGACCGCCCTGGGTCACCTCGCGGGCAGCGATCTCGGCCAATTCCAAGAAGTGCATTCCGAAATTGGGTACCACCCCAAACAGGAAAGCGGCGGCCGCCGTGACCAGCAACGGATACAACATCAGCGGCCGGGCTTCCCCCTGGTCCTCGTGGCCCTCCTGGCCGGCATGCCCGCCAGGATGGTTGTGGTGCGCAGTGGCCGCAGCCGGGACCGCCGGTTCAGCCGCCGCCGCAACCGCATGCGTCTCGGGCTCTAAACAACGGCCAAAATAAGCCTGAAACACCACGGGGAAGAAATATCCGACGTTCAGCACCGCACTACCGATCAGCACGGCGATGAAAATCGGCAACCCGGCCTCGACCGCCCCCACGCCGAGATTCCACTTGCTGACGAATCCCGCAAAGAACGGCATCCCGGTAATGGCTAGGGCGGCCACCGCAAAGGCGCCCATCGTGTACGGCATCTTGCGGCCGATACCGTCCAACTGACTGACATATTCCTTGTGGGCGGTGGCGTAAATCGCGCCCGCACACATAAAGAGCGTGATCTTCATATAACCGTGGGCCACGATATGAAACATCGCCCCGACCAAAGCGGCCGGCGAAGCCAGCGCGGCTCCCAAAACGATGTAGGACAGTTGGCTCACAGTGGAATAGGCTATCCGCCGTTTCAAATGGTTTTCAGACAAAGCCTTTAAGGAAGCAAAGATGATGGTGACGGCGGCAAAGCAGGCCAGGATGAGACCGGCGCCCAAAGCCCATAAAAGTTCCGGGCCGAAAACAAAACCGGTCACCCGCACCACTCCGAAAGCACCGGCCTTCACCACGGCCACCGCGTGGAGCAACGCGCTCACCGGGGTCGGGGCCACCATCGCGGTCGGCAGCCAACCGTGGAGCGGAATAATGGCCGCCTTCACGCCCACGCCGAGAATAAACAACACAAACAGGACCTGCAGGGCCAGCGTGGAAGCCCCAGTCTCAGCCAAGAAGCCGCCCGGCGTAAACCCAACCCCGGGCGCCAGAAAGTGCGTCCAAGCGACCGCGATCAACAGCAATTGGCCGGCAATGAGCAGGTAAACCATATATTCCCGGCCGCCGTAGACCGCTTCCTTGTTCCGGCGGTGGACGATCAACGGATAGGTAGCAATCGTCAAAATCTCAAAAAAGACAAAGAAGGTCAACAGGTTGCCGGCCATGGCGATCCCGGCGGCCGCCGAAAGACTCAAAGCGAAAGCGGCGTAAAAACCGGCTTCGTGTCCGTAGCGCAGGGAACGCATGTAACCGAGGGAATAAACCGAAACGATAACCCATAAACTGGAAGACAGCAGCGCGAATAGTAGGCCGAAGGCATCCACCCGGAAATAAAAGGCGATGTCCTTGGCGATGTACAGCGGGGCCGATTCGACCACGCCCCCGGCCAAAACCGGCGGCAGCATGGTCAGCACCAGGGCGAACTTGCCGAGGGCCGCCACGACGCCCACAAGATCCCGCACGTTCCGCCGCCGTGCGGACAACCCCGGCCGGTTGAGCAGCAGAATCAGCCCGGCGGCCACCGCCGAAACCGAAACCACAAGCAGGGGCACGTTGGACAGCAAGGCTTCGGTGTTCATTTAGGGCAACCTCCACGGAAGGGCGTATTGAATCACGTTCGTCACCAGCAGCTCGTTGTAAATTCCCAGCAGAATCACGCTGACCCCCAGCAGAATAACGGGCACCAGCATCGTCGCCGGCAGCTCCAGGCGCCCCCCGGTTCCCGGGCGCACCCGGAGCGGGCGGCCGGCCGTCTCGGACGTTTCGGACGGCAACCCCTGCGCTTCGGAGCCGTACTCGATTTCGGGCCGCAATTTGTCTAGTTCATAGACCCGCTCGATGACCCGGAAGAAGTACACCGCCGTCAGCAGCGTGCTGATGATCAACACGGCCACAAATCCCCAGGCTCCGGCCTCGATGGAACCCAAGACCAAGTACCACTTGCCGAAGAAACCGATCAGCGGCGGGACCCCGATCATCGACATAGCGGCGACCAGAAAAATCCCCATCGTTAGGGGCATCTGGCGGGCCAACCCCGCAAAATCGGCGATCCGGCGCGTCCCGGTCTGCCACTTGATGCTCCCGGCGATGAAGAACAAGAGCCCCTTCACTACCGCGTGGCTGATGATGTGCAGCACCGCCCCGATCAGGGCCAGGCTATTGCCGATGGCCAGACCAAGAATGATATAGGCCACCTGGCCCACGCTGGAGTAGGCCAGCATCCGCCAGAAATCGCGCTGCGCGATAGCCATGATCGAACCGAACAGGATGCCGGCCGCAGCTAGCCAGCCCAACACCTCCAGGGTGGCGGAAACCGGCCCCGCCGCCTCGGCCACGAAGTAGAAAATGCGGTACAGCGCGTAGGCGCTCACCTTGGTCATAACGGCGGCAATGAAGCCCAGCACCGGGGCCGGGGTGTAGCTGTAGGTGTCCGGCAGCCAGCCGTGAAGCGGGAATAGCGCCACCTTGATGGCCAGGCCCGCCGCGATCAGGACCACGGCCAGGATGCCCGCCGGGGAATCCAGGAGCGGCGGCAACAGCGTCGCCACGTCGGCCATGTTCAGCGAACCGGTCATCACGTAAAGGTAGCCGATGCCCAACAGGTACATGCTGGCGGCCACCGACCCGATGATCAGGTAGCGCAGGGCGGCCACCAGCGACCGGCGGCCGCCCGCCGCGATCAGGGCGTAAGCCGCCAGCGAGCAGATTTCCAGGAACACAAACAGGTTGAACAAATCGCCGGTGACGCACATGCCCATGAGCCCCCCGACGGTGAGCAGGAAGAGGGCGTAAAAGGTACCCTTTTCCAGCGCGCGGCGCGCTTCCAAGTAGGGACCGGCGTAGATCAGCGCCGCCAGGGCAAAGAACGAGACCAGCGTGGTCATGACCCCGGACAGGGGATCGATCACGTACTCAATGCCCCAGGGCGGGGGCCAGCCGGCCAGGTAGTAGTGCCAGGCCCGGCCCGCATCCAGCACCCGAATCAGAGTCGCCGCGCTGCAACCCAGGGTGGCCAGGGCGGCCAGCAAAACCACGCCCCGCGCCAGCGGCGCCGACAGGAGCACCAGCAGGGGCGCCGCCATGCCCACGAGCAGGGGAATGATGGCCATCAGGATGGGCAGATGAGCCGTCATTGTTGCTGCATCCTCCTAAACACCTCGGGCTCCTCCAGGGTGCCGTAACTGCGGTACACCCTTAACAACAGGGCCAGCGCCACGCCGGTGATCGCCAGGGCAACCACGATGGCGGTCAGCATCAGGGCGTGGGGCAGGGGGTTGACGTAGGCGCTGACGTCACCGACCTTTTCGCTCGCCCGCAGCACCCCCAGCGTTGTGCCCGCCTTTTGGCCGGCGTTGAGGAAAAATAGGATCACGGCCACCTGCATTACGTTCAGCGCCATAACCTTCTTCAACAGGTTCTGCTGGGTCACAATCCCCCAGAAACCGATCAGGAGCAGGATGGCGATAAGCCACCAGTTTGTGTACCCGGTCAGGTAGTAGGCGACTACTCCGTCGAACACGTGCTACTCACGCTCCCCGCGGCGGGTTAGGAGGTCAAACATGATGATGATCACGCCCATCACGCCCATGGTAACGCCGGCCTCAATGCCCAGGATCCCCAGCGCGCGGGCTTCCGCCGGCGCAGAAGCGATAGGCAGGACGCCGTAGTCCAGGAAATTGCCCCCCCACAGCAAAGACGCCAGACCGATCGCCAGGAAGATTAAGGCACCGGTACAGGCCAGAACCAGGCCTCCGGACAAACCGATGCCGAGCTCGGCGTCCTGTCCCTGCACTACCCGCCCCAGAACCACGGCCAGACCAAGGAGCGCCCCGGCCTGGAAGCCGCCGCCGGGGCCGTAATGGCCGTGAACCAGTACGTACACGGCGTAGAGAATCAGAAAAGGAGTCAGATGCCGGAAGCCAACGTCCAGGATAATACTGCCAAAACCCTTGCGCATACCGTTCCCCTCTCCTCATGCCCAGCAGTTGCGCCCGCGAACCGGACCATCAGATTTCATCGGCCGGTCGGCTCACGCCCACGATGTACACGATGGCGATGCCGGCAATCACAATCACGATTACCTCGCCCAGGGTGTCAAAGCTGCGGTAGTCAGCCAGCACGGCGCAAACCATGTTCTGCGTGGCCGTCTCCTTGTACGCCGACTCGATGTACCGGGGGGAAACGTGCACCGCGGCGGGCGCCTCGTGATCCCCCGTGGGCGGTAGATCAAGAGCGGCGTAGATAAACAACAGCGCGATTACCACCAGCACCACCGCGGAAGCTTTCCTCACTTCGAGGACCCCCTCTCGACCCGGTAGATGACGGCGACGTAGAACACGGTGGTGGCCGTACCGATGATCGCCTCGGTGAACGCTACGTCCACGGCACCCATCATCGTAAACAGCAGCGCCGAACAAAAGCTGAAGGCGGCAAACAAAATTACCGCGACCATCAGGTCCCGACTCGTCAGGGCGATGACCGCGCAGACCACCTGGATCAGCAGCAGCGCCACCTGGATCAGTTCCATCATCTAACCCTGTCCCTCCGTTCGCGTCCACGGCTTCAGGCCCGAACGCACGGCCGCCCGGCAGAAGACGTGGGTTGCCGTGGGGCTCGCCATCAAAAGGAACACCCAAATGTACAGCAGCTTAAGACTGGTGAGGCTCGCCCCTTCGTAAATCATCAGGCCGACGAGACAAAGCAGGATACCCAGGGTGTCACATTTGCCCACGGCGTGCATCCGCGTGAAAAAGTCGGGCATCCGCAACACGCCCACCGTGCCCACCAGGATGAAGAAAAAGCCCGCCAGCAGGAAAAGCACGGCCAGGAAGTTCATCGGTCCATGTCCCCTTTACGCTCGAAGTACTTGCCCAGAATCAGCAGGGTAACGAAACCAATGGCCGCGTAAGCAATTGCCATATCCACATACATATCCAATCGGCCGTCCAGAACCCCCAGCAGCAAGATGAACAGGATCGCGTTCGTCCCGATCACCCCGATCCCGGTCAGGCGATCGAAAACGGTCGGCCCCGGGACAACCCGGCCGAAAAAAACAAGGGCACTCAAAACCACTAGGCCCACGGCCAAGGCCAGGAAAAAGTAATCCACGGCTACAACCCCTTGTCGCTGGTCTGCCGGTCGGCGGGCGCCGGCCCGGCGCCGAACACCGCCCCGACGCGGGCGGGCAAGGTCCCCTCCCCTTCCGCGGGGGCCACGCCGCCCACAAAGCCTCCCTGCACGCAATGGACCGTGTACTCGTCTGCTTCTAAATCCACGGTGATCGTACCGGGAGTAAGGGTGATGGAGTTGGCCAGCGCGAAACGTCCCACCGGGTGGGGAATGTACTTCTTAAATTTAACCACTTTCGGGTCAATGGGCAGCTTAGGATGGAGGATGAGCATGGCCACCTGCACGTTGGCCACGATGATCTGCCAGAGCAGCCACGGAACGTAGAGAAAGATCCGGAACCATGGAAGATCCCAGAGAGACAACCAGGAGGAGCCTGTCCGTTCCGGAGGCAGGATCAGCAACGGTCGGGTGGCCACGGTGATCGCCAGGGCGGTTACAAATCCGATAATCAGATAACGGACCTGCATCTTCCCCGACAGCACTACCCAAAAAACAAAAAGTGCCAGCGTCAAAAAAACGAAGTGAACGATTTCGGCCCTGCTGCGATTGCGGAAGGGGTTCGCGGTGGTCTTTGTGGCCATGCTTACTACCAAACCTCCACATTAGTAAGGACGCGGATTTTAAGGCCCGTCGCGTACGGTCTCGCCTTTGTATCGGACTGCCCCAAAGAGGGGCGCATATGTACTCTACAAAGAAAGGTACAACCCTAAAGTTCATTGTACAGTTTGAAACAAGTTTCATCAACTAGCTGATCATAACTCCGTGATTTTCGGATTTTCCCCGCCTGCGGAATGGTATCCAAAACGGGCCGGATTGGGCAGGGTGGCCTATTTTACGTTATATGTAAAACTGCCGATCCGGAGGCCGGGAACCGTCCGCAGGGTGGCGATCAGGTGCGGAATGCCGACGATCCGGCCCCGGGCGGCGGGCAAACTCTGGAAGAGGCGGTAGGGATCCATGTTGAGGTTGCGGAGCTGGACCACGTCCACGGTTCCGGCCCGCAGCAGATCCAAAAGGGCCTCCAGTTCCTCCTCCCGGTCGGTCAGCCCGGGCAGCACCAACAGATTCAGATTAACAAACACCCCGCGGGCGTGGGCCACGGCCAGGGAACGCCGCACGTCGGCCAGGCCGAAGCTCCGCGGGCGGTGATAGGCCGCGTGGATTTCCGCCCGGGCACTGATCAGGCTGACCCGGACGCTGTCCAGTCCGGCCCGGGCGAGCGCGTCCAGCGCCTCCGGGTCTCCCCCGTTGGTGTTGAGGTTGATGGTTCCCCGGCCGGTGACCTTCCGAATGGCCCGGATGGCGGCGGCCAGGAGCGGCGCCTGCAACAGCGGTTCGCCCTCGCAGCCCTGGCCGAAGCTGAGGATCGGGTCCACGCCGTGGGCCAGGTGGGCGGCGCCCAGCTCCGCCACCTCGTCCACCGCGGGGACAAAACTGATCCGCGCCTGAGGTGCCGGACAGCACCTGCTCGGCTGAAGCGAGATGCAGCCGAGACAGTCGGCGTTGCAGCCCGGGGAAACGGGGAGGCCAGCCTCCCAGCGGGCGTAGAAAATGTTCTGCGCCGTCAGGCAGTGATAGGCGGTGGCGCAGTGCGCCAGGTGTTCCACCAGGCGGTTGCCAGGAAATTTCGCGCGGTGCTGCTTGATCCGGCGGGGCAGGGTGCGGTCGTTGTACAGGAGCGGGTTCCAGCGGTATTCTTCATCGGTAGGCGTCGCGGCCGCGAAAAATCGCCCGTCGCGAGCGGCCACCGCCGTATAACCGAAAAGGCCCAGGTCCGGGGCGGAACCCCGGACCTGGCAGGCCGGCAGCAGGGTACGGGTGAAGCCAGCCGGCAGGAGGGCGGCCACCGCGTACAGCCGCTTTCCCACCGCCCGCTTAATGTTCTTGACCGGGCGGTTTTCTCCGGGGTCCCAGCCGACCGGGGCCCGTCCCGGGAGCAGCACCAGGTCGGAGCCCGGAGGCAGGGGGATGGTGTTGGCGGCAGTCAGGCGTACCGTACCGTCCGCGCCGTCCCAACCGGCACCCAGATATTCCGGGTCCTCATACAGTGTTTCTTCGTCATCCGCATACAGGAGCTGCATTATCCCGACTCCTTTGTCCGTTTCGCTCTTCAATCGGTCCCCATTGCAAAGAGTATATCACGTCTGTTTTATGCTACGCATACCGTTGCAAAGTAGCAAGGTCGCTGTCACTCGGCAGGAATCCCCAGCTAGCAGGCGAATTTTTTCTTAATAAGTCGTATTTTGCAAGAAACGCGAACTGGCAACCGGGCATCCCGCTTGGCGGGTACTTTTCTGATCGTTTCGGACCTGGTACTGGTCGCCTTGTGGGGAGGTTAACAACAATCGGAAATTACCAGCTGATCGATCCCAAATTCAGAAAAAACAGCCGCAGATACCTTTTTCAGTGCAGCCTGGCCGGAGCCACAATCCTAATCATCCTCGTCTTCCTGGACGTCATCACCCACACGGCCATCATCGCCACGTTGGGGGCTAGTGCCTTTGTCGTGTTCACGATGCCGCAGTCCTATTCCTCCCAACTGCGGCCTTTGCTGGGGGGATACCTTATTGGAATATCGGTGGGCTGTATTTGTTACTTGCTGTCCTGCGCCTGGTTTTTAATGCCTGTGCTCCTGACCCAAAGAACATCGTACATCGTCTTCGGGGCCCTGGCGGTGGGAGTCGCCATCCTGTTAATGACCATCACGAACTCGGAACACCCCCCGGCCGTTGGAATGGCCTTGGGGTTGGTGCTGAACGAGTGGGATTGTTACACCCTGGTTTTCATCCTGGCGGCCGTCACCTTCATGGCCGGGGTCAGGGAAATACTCAAGAAGCAGCTCATCAACCTGAGGTAATCAGCGGGGGATTTACCTGTCGCAAGCTGAGCCGGAAAGACGAAGCCGTCCAGAGCATGCAGCGTACTGATTCGTACGCGAGCACCGGACGGCAAGCCTGTCTGACTGAGCAGGCGGAGTTGTTTCGACGCTCCCCTAAACATCGCCGCCTGTGCCCGTCAAGTACAACATCGGGTCGTAGGGCTGGCCGTGCCAACGCACCTCGAAGTGCAGGTGCGGGCCGAACGAGCGCCCGGTGTCCCCCACCCGCGCAATCAGTTCGCCGGCGTTGACCCGGTCCCCGTAGGAAACCGCGATCTCCGAACAGTGCGCGTAGTAAGTGTGCAGTCCGCCCCCGTGATCCAGGATGACCAGGAGACCGAAAGTCCCCGCCGGACCGGCGAAGATCACCCGGCCGGCCTCGGCCGCCCGAATCTGCTCCCCGTAATCGGCCGCGATGTCGATGCCGAAGTGAGGCCGCCCGTCCGCCCGGACCCCGAATACCGTCGTCAGCGCTCCGACCACCGGCCAGATCAGGCTGCGCCAGCTCGCTGCCGGAGCCACCGGTCCGCCGTGGGGCGGGCCCGGAATGCGCAGCTGTTGACCGGGATACAGCAGGTCGGGGTCGGTCAGTTCGTTCTTCCGGATCAGTTCGGACAGCGGAACCTGGTACAGGGCAGCGATGGCGGTCAGGTTTTCACCCTCGCGCACCTGGTGCTGGAAACTGGTACCGGGAATGATCAGCAACTGCCCAGGCCAGATTAGGTCCGGGTCCCGGAGGCCGTTCAGTTCCACCAAGGTCTCCACGCTCACCCGGTGGTCCCGGGCGATTTGCCACAGGCTGTCGCCCTCCCGTACCAGGTACCGGTTCGAAACGGTTTGGGCAATCGGGCCCGCAAAGGGTCGGTCCGGCAAAATCAACTCATCCAACCTGGCGCCGGCTGGGTTTGTCACCGCGACCGCCAGCAGGACGCCGGCCAGGCCGACCGCTAGCAAACGCTTGAACTGCATGGCTATTCACCACCCGGGTTTTCAGCATTCGCTAGCTAGTTTTTCCATTGCTGGCCCGTTTTAAACCTTTTCAAGGTTACTTGCGGTACAACGGGGGTGGAGACTGGAGCCACCCCTCAGACGGCCCGCCGGCCGCCTGTTTGAAGGCCTTGAAATTGCGTAAAAGCTCAGCGTTGGAACGCGTCCGCCGCATCTCTTCGAGCAGGTGTTCCATGGCCTCCCAGGATGACAGCTGGTTGGTGGTTTTGCGGAAGTACCACATCAGCTCCAGTTCGTCGCTGCTCAACAGCAGCTCCTCTTTGCGGGTACCGGAACGCTGCACGTCGATCGCCGGGAAGATGCGCCTTTCGGAGAGACGGCGGTCCAGGATTAGTTCCATGTTGCCGGTGCCCTTGAACTCCTCGAAGATCACCTCGTCCATCCGGCTGCCGGTCTCAATGAGCGCGGTGGCCAGGATGGTCAGACTGCCGCCCTCCTCGATCTTGCGCGCGGCGCCGAAAAACCGCTTGGGCTTGTGCAGCGCCCCCGGGTCCACGCCGCCCGAAAGCGTCCGACCCGAGGGGGGCACCACCAGGTTGTAAGCCCGACCCAGGCGGGTGAGGCTGTCCAGCAGGATGGCCACGTCCCTTTTGTGTTCCACGAGCCGCTTGGCCCGCTCCAGAACCATCTCCACCACCTTGACGTGGTTCTCGGCCGGTTCGTCAAAGGTGGAGCTGATCACTTCGGTGTTCACCGAACGCTGGATGTCGGTGACTTCCTCGGGGCGCTCATCGATCAGGAGAATCAGCAGGATCACTTCCGGATGGTTGGTGGTGATACTGTTGGCGATCTCCTTCAGGAGCGTGGTCTTGCCCGCCTTGGGCGGGGCAACGATCAGGCCCCGCTGGCCCTTGCCCAGCGGCGAGATCAGGTCGATGATCCGGGCCGCGACCCGGTCCGGCGTGGTCTCCAGGGTAAGCCGTTCCTGCGGGTAGAGCGGCGTAAGCTCGTCGAAGTGCTTGCGCCGCCCAAGGGTCAGCGCGTCATCCCCGTTCACGGTTTCCACCCGCAACAACGCCAGGTACTTCTCGGTGTCCTTGGGCGGGCGTACCTGGCCGGAAACCAGGTCGCCGGTACGCAGGTCGAATTTCCGGATCTGCGACGCCGAAACGTAAATATCGTCGCTGGAGGGCAAGAACTGCGACGGTCTCAGGAACCCGTAACCCTCGGGCAGGATTTCCAGAAAACCCTGCGCCTGAAACAGTTGCTTGCGCTCGGGCAGCATTCTGCCGGTCTCGTGGTGGTGCGCATAGTGTTTCGAGGTCGCTTGAGCGTGCGGCGGGTGCTGGGGCGGCGCCTCCCGAGGCGGTTGGCGTTCCGGCGTGGAACCACCATCTGGCGGCTTGCCGGACTCCTCCGTCTCACGTCGAGTTTCCAGATCTGCTTGAGCCTGGTGGATCGCGGAGATCAACTCCTTTTTACGCAAGCGGTAGTAAGCCGGGATGTTTAACTTTTTGGCCAGACCCTGTAGTTCAGCAACCGTCATGCGCTGCAATTCGGCTAATGACAAAAGCAACCCTCCCTTCCATAATTAGGGTCGTTATTCTTATTGCCGCCCGGAAACGTTTTTAAACGAGCGGAAAGCCCACGGGCGCACCGCACCCGTAAACGGGAGGCCAAAGGGATTGTCCGGGTAATTCCTCATCTTCAGGAAACAGCTTGGAGATCCAGGCCCGGAGGCGGGAAACCCTGAAAGGCAGGGCTTTTTCAGCCTAGCGGTTCTGGAGCCTGGCCCAGTCGTCCATAAATTTCTTCAAACCGACCTCGGTAAGCGGATGTCTGGTCATCTGCATCAGCGTCTTGTAAGGCACGGTGGCGACGTGCGCCCCGGCCCGCGCCGCGGCGACCACGTGCAGGGGGTGCCGGATCGAGGCGGCGATCACCTTGGTCTGCAGGCCATGCAGGGTAAAAATTTCCACGGTATCGGCCACCACTTCCATGCCCTCGTGTCCGGCGTCGTCCAGGCGGCCAACGAACGGGCTGACGTAGCTGGCCCCGGCCAGCGCGGCGAGCAGGGCCTGGTTGGCCGAAAACACCAGGGTGACGTTGGTCCTAATCCCCCGGGATTCCAGCCGGCTGACCGCCTTCAGGCCTTCGGGCAGCATGGGGATCTTGATCACCACGTTGGGATGAATCCTGGCCAGCTCCTCGGCCTCGGCCACCATGGCGCCGGCCTCAGTGCTGATCACCTCGGCGCTGATCGGGCCGTCCACGATTTCCGTGATTTCCCGGACCACCTGCTGAAAGTCCCGGCCCTCCCTGGCAATCAGGCTCGGGTTAGTGGTCACCCCGGAAATCACGCCCAGGGCGGCCGCCTCCCGGATTTCGTCGACGTTTGCGGTGTCCAAAAACAGCTGCATTAAGACTGAAACCTCCCGATGCATTATATCTCCCGGCGCGCGAAACCCCGGCGGCAGCAGGACTCCCGCTGGCTCCGGCCTAAATCTCCGGCGCGCGGCCGGAGCCGCCGAACAGGCGGATTTTTTCCCGGATCACCTCGACCGCCGCCTCGCGTGCCGGTCCCAGCACCTTGCGGGGGTCGATTTCGCCAGGAGCCTGCGCCAGTACCTCCCGCATCTTGCCCGTGAAGGCCTGGCGGATGTCGGTGTCGATGTTCACCTTGCACACGCCCCGGGCAATGGCTTCCCGGATCGCGTCCGCCGGCACCCCGGAGGAACCGTGCAGCACCAGCGGAGTTTTCACCCGCGCCCGGATGCGCTGCAGGCGGTCGAAATCCAGCCGGGGCGTGCCGCGGTACAGCCCGTGGGCAGTACCGATGGCCACCGCCAGCGCGTCCACCCCGGTGAACTCCACGAAGTGGGCCGCTTCGTCCGGATCGGTGAAGAACGCCTCCCGTTCGTCCACCGTGATGTTGTCCTCTGTGCCCCCGATGCGGCCCAGTTCAGCTTCGACGGAAACGCCAACCGGCCGGGCGAGTTCCACCACCCGGCGGGTCAAGGCGATATTCTCTTCCAGGGGCAGGTGGGAACCGTCAATCATCACGGAGCTGAACCCGGCACGCACACAGCGTACCACCTGGGCGAAGGAAGTACCGTGGTCCAAGTGCACGGCCACCGGCACCCGGGCGCTCCTAGCCGCTTCCAGGGCCAGCGCGGCGATAAAGTTTAGTTCGGCGTACTTGATCGCCCCCTGGCTGGCCTGGACAACCACCGGGGCTGATTCGGCTTCCGCCGCCCGGATGATGGCCTGGACGATTTCCAGGTTATTACAGTTGAAGGCGCCGACGGCCCAGCCACCGGTCTCGGATCGCCTCAGGATAGCGGCCAGATTCACCAGAGTCATGGGGCATCTCTCCGTTTAGTACCGATGATTGTCATGCTTGCGGCGGTAAGCCTTCCGTTTCTTCTCGTTGAATACCTGGCCCGTCAGTTCGATCGACTCGCACGCCTCCAGCTGGGCGAGATCCTGTTTGCCCTCGGCCGGCAGGATACACATCCGCAGACAGTGCCGGCAATGCAGTTCAATCCGGTCGGGGAAGATTTCCAATTCGATGCGGCTTTTCCCGCAGGAGCAGGAAAGGCTGCCCTCCTCGGCCAGGGTATGCACGTGGGTGAGGGTGGCCAACATGATTTCGGCGTCCCGGAAGTAGCTTGGCCCCCCCATTTCCTCGACCAGGACTCCCAGCGCCTGTTCCCTGGTTTGCAGACAGGCTCGCACCTGCTCGTAGGGGCCGATACAACCGAGCTCCAAACCGGTCTCCAGGCAAGAAAGGTTAACCACACTCCGGGTCCAGAGTTCCCCGGGGGTCAGGTGGTATAGGTGATTGGCTTCACAGATCACGCAGTTAATCTCCAGCCAGTAGGATTTCCGATTCTTCGTAGAACGGCCCGCTCTTGCAAGTCCCCGTCTCGATCCGATCACGAGCAGCAGCCTGCCGCAGGAACACAAGACTTCCTTCGATTTCCCCCGGCTTAAGCCAAACCGGGAAACGGTCTCCAGCGTGGAGCGTCCGCAGTCGAGACAGCGCAGGGCCAGCGTGGTTTCGGTCTTTATAAGCATGGACAGATAAGACCCCCTCCTTACCCGTGAAAGCCTAGTTCGCTACTAAATCGGTGAATCCTTTTTCAGCAGCGAAAATCAAACCGAAAGTCCATCCAGAACCCTGCGGACCACGGCGCGCACTTCATGCAGATCGAACGGCTTGATAATCAGACACCTGACCCCCATTCTCTCGGCCTCGCCCGGATCGGACAACTCTCCGTAAGCCGTGATCAGGATCACCGGAATGCCGGACGAAAACTTGTTAATCTCGCGTAACGTCTCCAACCCGCTCAACCCCGGCATCTTGAGGTCGAGAAGGATGAGGTCGGGTCTTTGCTGCTGGACGATTTCAATGGCCTCGTAACCGTTGGCGGCCAGAATCACTTTGTGTCCCCCGTCTCCCAGCGCCTCGGCCAGCAGCTGCCGAATCGCCGGTCGGTCGTCCACGACCAACAGCATCCCCCGCCACACCCCCGATTATTCTGCGGTTATCTTGGGGCCATGAATTCTGGATTGCCCGCCCAAAATCCTGCCCGCCCGGACCCGTAAAACGGAAAATATTAGAATTCGGCCGGAAGCCCGGGCCAAACCGGGGACATGGCGGCAAAACCGGAGAGGCTGATGATAAGCAGGACGATAACCAGCAGAACAACAGCCCCTACGGGCGCGAGCACCGTGGTTACCGCCCGCCCGGTCGGGAATCGGTGCATCTCCCGCAGACCGATCACCAACAGGACCACGCCCCAGACGAACACCGCCAGGCGCAACAAGCCGAGTAGAACGGTGACCGGGGACTGGCCGAGATTGGCGACCACCACGAGGGCATCCACCGGCAACAGCAGGATAGCCGGCAGGCCGGCCAGGCCGTAGGTGACCAGGGTGCCCCGCGCCCCGCCGCTCCCGCCGAGCAACTGCGCGGTCAGATGCAGAACCGCTCCGTAACCCAGCCACTTGGCGTACCAGAGGAAAAAGCCGGCCAGGATCAGAAAGGGTGCCGCCGGGCTGACCACCTGGGCGATCTCCGGGTCCACATCGGTCAGGCCGACGGTGCGGACAGTGAGGATGCTCATCAGGGCCCCGAAAGCGTTCACCAGGGTCACGATCGCGAAGGTGAGCAAAAGCGGCGGGGCGTCGGCCAACCGCCGGAAAGTCCGAACGGGGTCGAACAGGATTCCGTAGATGGTTTCCAGAAAACCGGGATTGCCCACGGATATCGGGCTCCTTTCTAGGTTGGTCGGGTGTCCCCTCGGCGCGGTTTCAGCGCTGGTCGAAGGCCGGGGCCACCAGCAGCCAGGAGGGCGGTGTTCCCCGGAGCAGAGACGCAAAGTCGAACCAGAACTGCCGGAAGAGGACCCGCCGGTCAAGTTCGACCACCGGTACCGCCTCCGGGTCCAGCCCGGAGAGTTCGGCCGCCGCCCGCACCGCGTCCTGGAAGCCGCCGAGTTCGTCCACCAGCCCCAGTTCGTAGGCCTGGCGCCCGGTGAATATCCGCCCGTCGGCCAGTTCGCGGACCTGGGCCTCGGGCAGGCCGCGCCCCCGGGCCACCACCGCGACGAACTGTTCGTAAATATCGTCCACCATCCCCTGGAAGATCGCCCGTTCCTCGGGGGTCGGTTCCCGGTCGGGCGCCCCCATGTCCTTGAGCGGCCCGCTCTTGTAAGTCTCCGTCTCGATCCCGAGTATCCGGTACAAACCGGTCAGCTGGTACGTCTGGATGATCACCCCGATACTGCCGGTGATCGTGGCTGGGTTGGCCACAATGTGGTCGGCGTGGGCGGCGATCCAGTAGGCACCCGAGGCGGAAACGTCGCCCATAGACGCCACCACCCGTTTGCCGGACTCGCGCAAGTAGAGCACCGCTTCGCTGATCTCCTGGGAAGCAGCCGCCGAACCACCGGGGCTGTTCAGCCGCAGCACCACCGCCCGGATGTGCGGCGCGTCGGCGGCCTCGCGGATCCGGGCGGCGATATCCTCGGCCCCGCCGCCGCTAAAGACGCTGGGATTCCTACCCCCTACAATCACGCCTTCGATGTGGATCACGCCGATCTGGCCTCCGGGCGCGGCCCCAGTTCCGTAAGGGCCAGGCCCCTGACGCCCGCCCAGCACGGCCACCAACACCAGGGATAAAACGATGGCGGCCAGGATCCCGCCGGCCAGAATTTTCCGCCGCATTCCATATCTTCCCCCATGGTTTAGTTTATGTCCGGTGCTGCGCCGTTAACCTGCCCCAGCTCACCTTTTGCTTAAGCCCGCCTCCGCGCTCATCTTCCTTTCCCGTTGCGCAAGCGCCGGGCCGCGGCGATGAAGTCGCGAAACAGTGGATGCGGCCGGTTGGGACGCGACAAAAATTCCGGGTGGAACTGGGTAGCCACAAACCACGGGTGGTCACGGAGTTCGATGATCTCCACCAACTCCTTGCCGGGGTAAATGCCGCTGAAGACCATCCCCGCCCGGGCCAATTCGGCGCGGAACCGGTCGTTGAACTCGTAGCGGTGCCGGTGACGCTCCCGAACCTCCTCCCGGCCGTACGCCCGGTAGACCAGGGAACTGGTAGTCACGATCCGGCAGGGATAGCTGCCCAGGCGCATGGTGCCGCCTTTGTCCTCGACTTCCTTTTGTTCGGGCAGTAGGTCGATGACCGGGTAGGGCGTTACGGGATCGAACTCGGAGCTGTTGGCCGAGGTCCAGCCCAGCACCGTGCGGGCGAATTCCACCACGGCCAACTGCATTCCCAGACAGATCCCCAGATAGGGAATGTGGTTCTCCCGGGCGTAACGGATCGCCCGGATTTTTCCCTCGATACCCCGGTCGCCGAAACCACCGGGCACCAGGATACCGTCGGCCGCGCGCAGGACTTCGTCCACCGGTGTGTTCTCCAGGTCTTCCGCGTTTACCAGCCGCAGGTCGACGGCGACGCCGTTGGCGATCCCGCCGTGGCCCAGGGCCTCGGCCACGCTCATGTAAGCGTCCGGCAGGGACACGTACTTGCCGACCAGAGCGATGGTGACCCGGCCTTCCGGATTGCGCAGCCGTTCCAGCATCGCCTCCCACTCGGACAGGTCGGGCGGCCCGCATTCCAGTTCCAACCGCTCGACCACGAACTCGCCCAGCCCCTCTCGTTCCAGCATCACCGGCACCTCGTAGATGAACGGCACGTCCCGGGCTTCGATCACCGCCCGCTCCTCGGTATCGCAGAAGAGCGCCAGCTTTTTCTTCAGGTCCGTGGGAATGGGTTTCTCGGTCCGACAGATCAGGACGTCGGGCTGGATGCCGATCCCGCGCAGCTCCTTCACGCTGTGCTGGGTCGGCTTGGTTTTCAGCTCGTTAGCTGCCCGCAGATAGGGTAGCAGGGTGACGTGGACGTACAGGGTGTTCCCCCGCCCGAGGTCGCTTTTAAGCTGCCGAATAGCCTCCAGGAAGGGCTGAGACTCGATGTCGCCCACGGTGCCCCCGATTTCGGCGATCACCACGTCGGCCCCGGTCACCTCGCCCACCTGGAGCACCCGGCTCTTGATCTCGTTGGTGATGTGGGGGATGACCTGGACGGTACCCCCCAGGAATTCGCCCTTACGTTCCTTGCGGATCACGGAGGAATAAATGGCGCCCGTGGTAACGTTGCTCAACTGGGACAGGCTGCGGTCAGTAAACCGCTCGTAGTGGCCCAGGTCCAGGTCAGTTTCCGCCCCGTCGTCGGTGACGAACACCTCCCCGTGCTGAAAGGGACTCATGGTACCCGGATCAACGTTCAGGTAAGGATCCAATTTCATTATCGCCACTTCCAGTCCGCGGCTTTTCAGCAGCCGGCCGAGGGAGGCCGCCGTGATCCCCTTCCCCAGCGAAGAAACTACGCCTCCGGTTACGAAAATGTACTTAGCCATGTCCTCCTCCCGCTATTCGTCCCAAGTCACATTCGCTCGGGCGCGGAGACGCCCAGCAGGTTTAAAGCGTTTCTCAACACGACCCGCGTGCATTTTGCCAACAGCAACCGGGCTTCCTCCAACCCCTCCCCGGCGCCCAGGATGCGGTGGGCGTTGTAGAAGCTGTGGAACAGCCCGGCTACGTCGTGGGCGTAGTGCGCGATCCGGTGCGGCGCCAGGTCGATGGCGGCCCGGGCCACCTCCTCCGGAAAATCGGCCAGCCGCCGTATAAGCGCCCGCTCAGTCTCCTCTTTCAGGAGGGCGACGTTCGGAGTGCCGTTCCAGGGGGCTTGGCGTTCGCGCTCGGCCAGCTGCCGAAAAATGCTGCAAATCCGGGCGTGCGCGTATTGGATGTAGTACACCGGGTTTTCGTTGGTCCGGCTCTTGGCCAGATCCAGGTCAAAATCCAGGTGGCTGTCAGCGCTGCGGGTCACGAAGAAATACCGGGCCGCGTCCCGACCGACCTCCGCCAGCAATTCGTCCAGGGTGACGTACTGCCCGGTGCGCTTGGACATCCGGACGATTTCCCCGCCGCGGTACAGCCGCACCAGCTGCATAAGCACCACGTCCAGGGCGTCTGGGTCGTAACCTAAGGCCGCCAGCGAACCCTTCATCCGGGCCACGTGACCGTGGTGGTCGGCGCCCCAGACATTGATCACCCATTCAAAACCGCGGTCGAACTTGTCCTTGTGGTAGGCGATGTCGGCCGCAAAGTAGGTGGGGACACCGTTGGCGCGCACCAGCACCTCGTCCTTTTCGCCGCCGAAGGCGCTGGCCCGGAACCACAGGGCACCGTCCTTCTCGTACAGGTGGCCGCGCCGCCGCAGGAGTTCCAGGGTTTCCCGGACCGCCCCCCGGTTGTGAAGGGATTGCTCCGAGAACCAAACGTCGTAGCGGACCCCGAAGTTCTCCAGGGAAGCACGCATGGCCGCCAGTTTCTCGTCCAGGGCGAAGCACAACAGCGCCGCGCGGCGCTCCCCGGCGTCGGCCGCCGCGTAACGGTCGCCGTGCCGGGCCACGAACCGGGCGGCGGTGTCGACCAAGTCCGCCCCGTGGTAACCGTCCTCGGGTACGGGCCAGTCCTGGCCCAGCGCCTGGAAGTAACGGGCTTCCAAGGACAGAGCCAGGTTCTCCACCTGGTGCCCGGCGTCG
Source organism: Candidatus Desulfopertinax cowenii (assembly GCA_001899445.1). GTDB lineage: Bacteria > Bacillota > Desulfotomaculia > Desulfotomaculales > Desulforudaceae > Desulfopertinax > Desulfopertinax cowenii. The sequence continues at coordinate 654,702 of MPOA01000006.1, forward strand.
TTCACGTAGAACTCCCGGGCAACGTCAAAACCCACAAACGCCAAGAGGGCGGCGATGCTGTCCCCCAGAGCCGCCCCCCTGGCGTTTCCCATATGCAGAAGCCCCGTCGGGTTGGCGCTCACAAACTCCACCTGGACCCGGCGCCTTCCCCCCAGGGTCCGCCGGCCGTAGTTCCCGCCCCACGCCTCGATTTCTGGCAGCACCCCGTGCAGCCAGTCCGGATCGAGATGAAAATTGATAAAGCCCGGACCCGCGATCTCGATCTTCCGCACCTGTATTTCCGGTGGTTTTAGATGGGAAAGCAGGGTGTCCGCAATCTGGCGCGGGGGGCGCCGGGCCGGCTTGGTGAGCAGGAGCGCCAGGTTGGTGGCGAAATCGCCGTGGTTCTTCTCCCGAGGCACCTCAACCGTGAAGTCGGGAATGGGGGTATCGGCGTCCAGACCAAGTTCCGGGCGGGCCGCCTCGGCCGCCGCCCGCAGCGCCCGTTCGATACCCGCCCGCAGTCCAGCCAGCAAATAAGCCATCGTCGACCTCCGTGAACCTGAACCTAGGCCGTGGTCCGTTTTCCGTCGCTTAAATCCACTAGACTAGCTTAATACTTCGGTCCGTCCGCTGTCAAGCAAACCCGCGGGCTTTATTTTTGTTTTCGACCCGGCAGCGTTCCACGAAGCGGCGCATCCGCTTGAACGCCTCGTTCAGCTCCTCGACCGAAGCGGCGTAGGAACACCGGATAAACCCCTCCCCACAGTCGCCGAAGGCGTTGCCGGGGACTACGGCCACCTTTTCCTCCCTGATCAGGCGCTCGGTGAACTCTTCCGAGGAAAGCCCGGTGCTCCGGATGTCCGGAAAAGCGTAGAAGGCGCCGCCGGGGGCAAAACACGGCAGCCCCATGTCGGCGAAGGCCTTGACCACCAGCCGGCGCCGGTAGGAAAAGGCCCGCACCATGCGCCGCATCTCCTCCCGACCGTTTCTCAAGGCCTCGAGCGCGGCCATCTGGGCGATCACCGGCGCGCAGAGCATGGTATACTGGTGGATCTTGGTCATGGCCCCGATGAAGTCGGCGTTGCCCAGGGCGTAGCCGATCCGCCAACCAGTCATGGCAAAAGCCTTCGAGAACCCCTGGAGCAGGATGGTCCGGTCCCGCATGCCGGGCTGGGCGGCGAAACAGGTATGTTCTCCCTCGTAGGTCAGTTGGGCGTAGATCTCGTCGGCGATCACGATCAGGTCGTGGGCGGCGCACACCTCGGCGATCGCCCGCAGTTCCTCCCGCGGCATGACCGCGCCCGTCGGGTTGTTGGGATAGCACAGGAGAAGCACCTTCGTCCGGGGCGTAATCACCCGTTCCAGGTCCGCGGCGCGAACCCGAAAACCCTGTTCAATTCCGGTGGACACCGTGACCGGCACCCCGCCGGCCAGCACGGTGCAGGGCAGATAGGAAACGTAGCACGGCTCCGGGATCAGCACCTCGTCGCCGGGCGCGACCACGGCGCGCAGAGCCAGGTCCAGGGCCTCGCTGACCCCGACGCTGACCAGGATCTCGGATTCCGGCTTGTATTCCAGACCCAGAAACTCCGCGGTGTAGCGGGCGATTTCCCGCCGCAACTCGGGGATCCCGCTGTTGGGCGTGTAGTTGGTGTAGCCCTGTTCCAGGGCGAAAATGCTCGCCTCCCGCACGTGCCAGGGCGTAACAAAGTCGGGCTCCCCGACCCCGAGGGAGATGATGCCCTTCGTCTCGGCCGCCAGGTCAAAAAAACGGCGAATTCCGGAGGGTTTGAGCGCCCGAACCGTGGGGTTCAGCTTGGCGGTCCAACCGCTGGCGCTCACGGCGAAACCACCAGCCTCCGGTTCTTCTCCCCGTCGCTGAGGATGACCCCTTCCTCTTTGAACGTCTGCAGTACGAAGTGCGTAGAGGTGCCCTTGACGCCGTCCAGCGGGGCCAGCTTGGTGGCCACGAAGTTGGCCACATCTTTCATGCTGCGGCCCTCAACCAGCACCGCCAGGTCAAAGGCGCCGGACATCAAATACAGGTCCTTGACCTCCGGGTAACGGCCGACCCGCTCGGCGATGGCCTCAAAGCCGACTTCGCGCTGGGGAGTAACCTGCACCTCGATAAAGGCCAGCACCCGTTCCTTGTCTACCCGGTCCCAGTTGACCAGGGTCCGGTAGCTCAAAATGGTACCGTTGGCTTCCAGCTCCGCGATGGTCCGCTCAACCTCGGCCTCCGGCAGCTCCAACATGGTGGCGATCTGGTCGGTCGTCAGGCGCGAATTTTTCGCCAGCAACTCAAGGATCTCCATGCTTTTGTCCGCGCTTTTCTCCACGTCACTTCCCCCTTGCAAGCTTAAATTCCGAAACGTTCAGGTAGATGGACGGCCCATCCCGGGCTTCGGTCACCGCCTAGTGAAAACCAGGTGTTACGACAAGGAAAAAGGCGCCCTCGCTTAAGGACGAGAGCGCCGGTCTCGCGGTACCACCCTAATTGGCCGGTCGTGTACCGGCCCACTCTTCCCGGTAACGGCGGGAACCGGAGGTGCTTACGCGGGTAAAGCCGCGATCGCAACCGGCTCCGGGACGGCCTGGGCGCCTTTCCCCGACCGGGCTCACACCAAACCCCGGCTCGCTGAGCGAGGCTTCAAGACCCCCTTCTTCCCTTCACAGCCTGTACGGTATTAGATTGCGCTGTGCTTATGAAACTAGCACCTGGGTGATGTTTTGTCAAGGGGGCTTGGATACCCACGCGGCTTTCTTTGCTAAAAGCAGGGAAATACGCCTAAAAACTATAATGTTTATGGTAGTGCCAATTTTGCCCACGCGCTTAAGGAGGTTTGGAGCGGATTTGAAACCGCCCATGGTACAGCTAAACCGGGAGGCTTACCTCGGGTTCCTGGAGGAAACCCTAGAGGCGGACAGCCTGGATGAGGTCCGCACCCGGCTGGCCGTCCTGGACCGGGCCTTGAGCCGCCCGCCTGGCGACTTGCCGCAGCTCTTCGCGGTCAACGGCCCGGGCACGGAGGTGTGCTTGCGCACCGACGTGCTCCAGGCCGAGATCGCCCGGATCGGCGCGGTGTACACCCTGAAACGGGCGCGTTACTACCTGAGGCGGTTGCGCGCCGGGGCCTCCAAGCCCAAAACCACGGGCGTCAATGATATCAACCTGTGCCGCTGGAAGGAGTACGACGAGATTATCACCGACAGCCTGTGGCTGGTCAACCGGCGCGACACCTCGGGAGCACACCTGGGCTGGTACTGGGGCAACTTTGTCCCCCAGATCCCCCGCCAACTGCTGCTGCGCTACACCAGGCAGGGGGACTGGGTGCTCGACCCGTTTCTGGGCAGCGGCACCACGCTGATCGAATGCCGGCGACTGGGACGGCACGGAATCGGAGTGGAACTGAATCCGCAGACGGCCGCGCGGGCCAAGGAACTGGTGACCCAAGAGGACAACCCCCACGGGGTGACCACCAGGGTGTTCACCGGGGACAGCGTCGATTTCGACTTCGCCGCCGCCGTGAAAGAACTAGGCGTCGATCAAGTGCAGCTGGCCCTGCTGCACCCGCCTTACCACAACATCATCCAATTTGACGACGATCCCCGAAACCTGTGCAACGCCCCGGACGTGGAGAGCTTTCTGGAGCTTTTCGGCCGGGTGTTGGAAAACACGAACCGGGTATTGGAACCGGGGCGGTTCCTGGCGGTGGTGATCGGCGACCGGTACTCCCGGGGGGAATGGATTCCACTGGGGTTTTACTGTCTGGAGCGGGTGCGCGCCCGCGGTTACCTGCTAAAGAGTATTATCGTCAAGAACTTCGAGGAAACCCGCGGCAAACGCCACCAGAAGGAACTCTGGCGCTACCGAGCGCTGGCGGGCGGGTTCTACGTATTCAAGCACGAGTATATCCTGCTGTTCCAGAAGCGCTAGCTGGTTCTGATTGTAGAGGGTTATACTAAAGTGGTCCTTGACCACGCTCCTGCGCTTTCCCCATAGCTGATTCTGATTATCGAGGATTATACTTCACAAGGGGCCTAAATGGTTAGAGTGCCTTCCGGAGTTTCGACCACCTGCAAGATTTTTTCGCGGTTGCCGTTCTGCGCGTTCACAAATACCAGGTAGGTGTTGCCGGCCACCTCGCCCCGAAGCTGCCAGGCCAGGACCTCGCCCCCGCTCTCGGTCGGAATCAACGCCAGCCTGGCGTTTTCGATTCGGAACCGGGGATTCAATCCGCGGGCGGCCTCCTCGGCGTTGAGTGCTGGCGGGGGCAGTTCCCGCGCATGGTGGGACATCACGTAGTCTGCCGCGTTCAGCCCGGTGACGCGTCCGTCTTCCAGCGCCACCGTAACCTTCACCACGTCGGTGTACAGCAGGACCCCGTTTTGCCGCGGCACGCAGTTGAAGGTCACCGTGCCCCCGGCCTGCCGTTCCGATGACACCACCTCCACGTCGCCCCGCCCCCGTTTTTCAAGATAGCGCTCGGCCTTCTTGCGGGCCTCACCGATGGAGAGCTTCGGCGGGCCGGGAGTGCCGGTATCCAGCATCCACACCACTTCGCCCCCTCGGCGGGCGACGTCCACCAGGATCGGCGCCTCAGTCCCCCGGGCGCGCCGGTCATTGATCTTTACCCGGTAGGACGGTATCCGGCCCCTGGTGGTAGCAATCACCCGGGCCGTCAGTTCCCGGTCGGGCAGGTCCACGGCGGCCAGGGCCCGCTTCCGGGCCTCCGCAGCCGTAATGGGCGGGCCGGAGGCGGCACGCGGCACCCGGCGGTCCAACTGGTCGGAAAAAGCCCCGTCGTAAACCAGGGTGGGGAACCGCTCCACCTCCCGGTTCAACTGTTCCAGTTCGTTGTCCACCGGGCGCGGCGGTAACGCTCCCAGGGCCCCGCGCCGGACCCGCAGTTCCCGGCCCAATTCCCAGGGCCGGACGCCGTCGGCCTCCACGTTGCGCTCCACCACCCGAAGCTGGGTATTCAGCCGGCCGGCCTGTTGCTGCAACTGCCGCAGGGTCTCCCACTGCTCGTCCGTCAGCGGCCGGCCCGTCGACACCTGCCGCAACAGCAGGTTCGTGAACTCCGCCGTCTGGTTGAGAAACTTGCTGGTGCGGGCCAGGATTTCCGGCTGGACGGGTAGTTGGGTCAGGTCACGCTGGGCCAGCGCGGCTTCCTGCCAGGTCCGGGCCAGGAGGTCGGCGTCCTCGGCTCCCCCGCCGCCGACCAGCACCTTGCCCAGCAGTACCTCCAGGCTCTGCACCTGGGCGAGCGTATTGTAAAACGAACGCTGATATTCGCTGTTCAATAGGTTTTCCAGGTGCACGCGTGCGTTTCGTTGTTCCAGGCCCCAGGCTGAAACCACCGCCAAGGCCGCCACCAGCGCAACCAGTATAGGACGTCGCATGTCGTTCCTCCCCATCGCCGTCTTCCCGGCCGGCCCAACGCTTGGCTTAACGGGCAAATACGTGCCGGCCAATCCGGGTAATAATGTTCCGGGTCCAAACCCAGGGACTGGTGGCCTTAGCCGGGTTCCAGAAGTAAAGGGCGCCGTGGCTGGGATCCCAGCCGGCCAGGGCGTCCCGGGCCGCCCGGTACGAGTCCGGCTGCGCCGGCCGCCAGATGCGGCCGTTGGCCACCGGCTGAAACGCCCGGGGCTGAAAGATCACCCCGGAAATGGTGTTGGGAAACGAGGCGTGCCGCACCCGGTTCAAGACCACGGCGCCCACGGCCACCTTGCCGTGATACGGCTCATTGGCCGCCTCAGCCTGAATGAGCCGGGCCAGCAGGTGAACGTCGCTATCCCGAACGATCGCGCCTGCCGCCGACCCGACCGTTACCAGGTCAGCATCCGGCGGGGACTTCGGAGGCGTGGGCCTAAACGGTTCACCCCACCGCTCGATCACCGGCGGATACTGGTACCAACCCCCGATGAACCAGACGGCAACCAAGCCCAGCAGGAGCACGGCTATGACCACCGCGGCAAAAACGAGGCGCTCGTTACGCACGCGTGAAAACCTCAAGAGCCGGCACCCCTTCACCCTAGTTGATTTATGCTATTGTGTGCAGATCCGGTCAAATTAATCAGGACGGTTTGGGTGGCGGGCGAAAGGTTCGCCGCGGCGGAGGCGGTTGGACAGGATGTGGGCCCGGCGGGTAGGTTCGGGCAGGCGGTAACCCCGGCAGCAGGCGAACGTGATCCGGGTGGCGGTATCAAAGTCCATCAGGTGCCCGGGCGAAACAAAAACCGGCTTTACCCCCCGCCTGGTTCGGAGCACCGTGCCGACCTGGTGGTGTTTGTGCACCAGCGGCGAGGTATCCCCGGGTTCGGGACCGGGTGGGAGGTACTCCCCGACCAGCGGCTTCTTGGCCACTCCGATGGTCGGTCGTTGCAGGAACAGGCCCAGGTGGCCGGCGATTCCTAGACCCCGAGGGTGGGCCAGACCCTGGCCGTCGAACAGGATGACGTCCGGGGAAGCGGTCAGGCGCTCCAGCGCCTCCAAGAGCGCCGGGCCTTCGCGAAAGGATAAGAGGCCCGGTACGTAGGGAAAGGCGGCCGGGCATACCGCGGTAGCCACCTCCTCTACGGTCAATTTCGGGAAAGACAGCACCACGGCGGCCGCATAAACCCGGTTTTCGGTTCTAGCGAACGAAACGTCGGCGCCGCACACACTGACGATGCGCATGCCGTCGGGAACCCGAAGCCGGAGCCGTTCGGCCAGCCGCCGCTGAACCTCCCGCGCCCCGGCCGGGCTGAGTTCCCAGGAATGCAGGACATTGACAATCATTTTTTTCGGACTTCGCCGTGTAGCCAGCTGATGAACTCCGCGTTCCCGTCTGATACCTCAAGGGCCAGGACGGCCGGCACCTCGTAGGCGTGGGTTTTCTTGACCACCTCGATCACGTCTCCGACCAGCTTCCGGGCGGTCTTGACGATGATCAAGGCTTCCTCGTCCTCGCAGACCCGGCCTTCCCACCAGTAAGTGGAGACAATCCGGGGCACGATATTGGCGCAGGCCGCAAGTCTTTTTTCCACCAGTTCCCTGGCCAGCCGCTCCGCTTCCGCAAAGTCCGGAGCCGTAATGTAAATTAGAGCCGCACTCACTTATAGGAACCCCCTTTGTTTTTCTGAAATCTGTAAGCCGCGGCCCGGAGGGTGAAGTTGGGCGCCCACTCGGGAACGGAAAGCGCGTGGATGTGGCAGTAGGCCGCGAACGCGTTTCGGTACACAATCCCATCCCGCTCACCGTTCACGCCGTACCCCTTCCGGACCCGAAACACAAGTTTGGCATCGTCCTGGTTCAGATTATGCACCCGGGAATGATGGAATTCGTGGCCCCTGAGCGTGGTACCGCGTGTAAAGAACGGGTTGTCCCCGGTCACCTCCACGATCATGTAGCCGTGTCCCCGGGGCCGTTCGTCCAGGTCTACCTCGAAGGGCATCGCCCCGGTCATGGCGTAACTCCGGCCTTTCCAGGAAAGCCTGCGCCCCAGGTACATCAACCCGCCGCACTCGGCGTAAACCGGCAGCCCGGCCTCCACCCGCTCCCGGATGTCGTTCCGCAAGGATTCGTTGGCTTCCAGGTCGGCAGCGAAAACCTCCGGGAAACCGCCGCCGATGTACAGCCCGTCCACGTCAGGAAGCGTGTCGTCTAGGGCACTGAGGTACACCAGCCTGGCACCGGCCAGCTCCAGGGCCTCCAAGTTCTCGGGGTAATAAAAGCTGAAGGCCCGGTCCCGGATTACGCCGATCACCGGCCGGTCGCCGGCCAGAACCCCGGACACCGGTTGCGGCGGCGGCACGGGCAAAGGCGGCGCGGCGCGTGCGATTTCCAGGATGGCATCCACGTCCAGGTAGGCTTCGGCCCCGGCCGTCCAGGCGTCGATGGCCCGGTGCAGGCTTTCGTCCTCCCCGGCCGGCACCAGTCCCAGGTGCCGGCCGGGCACTTCGTAATCCCTGCGCTTCGGAACCGCGCCCAGTACCGGGATGCGGCAGTATCGCTCCACCGACGCCGCGAGCATGTCCCGGTGCCGTTTGCGCGCCACGTTGTTGAAGATCACGCCCGCCAGGCGTATCCGCGGGTCCAGCGCCTGGCACCCCAGCACCACGGCGGCGGCGCTCCGAGTCATCCGGATGGCATTGACCACCAGAATGACCGGGGCCTCCAGCACCCGGGCGATCTCGGCGGTACTGCCGCTGCCCTCCACGTCTACCCCGTCAAAAAGGCCCATCGCCCCCTCCACCACGCCGATATCGGCACCGGCCGTCGCCCGCACGAAGGACGCGGATAGGGTAGCCTCGTCCATAAGAAAACGGTCAAGGTTACGGCAACGCCGGCCGGCCACCGTGGTAAGCCAGCTCGGGTCGATGAAATCGGGACCTTTCTTGAAGGGCTGCACCGTCAGCCCCCGCTGGCGGAGCGCGGCAACAAGCGCCGCCGTGACCGTGGTCTTCCCCGACCGCCCCTGGGGTGCAGCGATCACCACCCGCGGTCTCTCTGCTAGCACAGGGAACCTCCTCGCGCAGAAACGCTTAACCCGGGGTAAGCCCCCGGGTTAAGCGTTTGTAAAATTGCCGCCGGTTACACGCAGCCGGTCGGCTTCGGCAAGCCGGCACATTTGCAGGCGCCCTTCGCCGGGCCCGTTGGAAACAGCTCGTACATTTCCTTCAGCGGGATGCCGCTCTCTTTGCAGAGTTTGCGGATCATCGGGGCGATACCGGTTTTAGCGTAGTAATCTTTCAGGAACTCGATTACATGCCAGTGCCGCTCGGTGAGTTCCGGAATGCCCTCCTGCTTGGCCACGTAGTGGGCCCACCCCGGCCACCACTGCGCGGGGTCGACCATGAAACCGTCCTCGTCGACTTCGATCTGTTTGCCTTCAATCTCGACAAACGGCATTGTCCAAACTCCCCCTTAGAAATTAGAGTATCGATTACGCTTTTAAGTTTTGCCACCGACTGACCAGCGGCTTGTAAGCTAATTATAACATAACGCCGCTAGTCACGAAACACCAGCGCGTGGCCCACCAGGTCAACCAGCCCGACTACCTCCACCGGGAGCTTATGTTCCTTAACCATGGGGTAGAGTTGGGCTTTGCAGATCGAACAGGGCGCACAGAGGGTGTCCGCTTCGGTTTCGCGCACCTGCTCGGCCTTCTTGTTGGAGGCCTGGATCCGGAACTGGTACATATCGGGGTCGTCAAACAAAATCCCCGAGCCGCCACCACAGCAAAAGTTGGCTTCGCGGTTCGGCTTCATTTCCACGAAGGCCCCCTTGGGAACCACGGCGTTCATGATCACCCGCATGTTGTCGGCATGGCCGCAGGCGCGGGCGTAGTTGCACGGATCATGCAGGGTGACCTTCCGGTCGTTCCGCTTGGGATCAAGCTCAAGCAGCCCCGCCTTGATGTAGGCCTCGATCTCGTCGTGAATGTGGGTGATCGGGATACGCCTGGAAGCCGGCAGGTCCGACACGGTCGAGACGTACATCTTGGCCGCGCGCCAGCCGTGGCCGCACTCGCCCCAGACAATCTTCTTGGCACCCAGCTTGGTGGCTTGCTCCATCAGCCTGGTCACCATCTCCCGCTGGATGCGGTTCTGGTCCATCAGGTAGCCGAAGTTGCCGGCCTCGGTGATCTCGCTGGAGATGGTCCAGTTAGCACCGACGTACTTGAAGAACATAGCCGCGCCCTTCAGCGTGTTCGCGTTCAGCATGAAGTCGGCCGAGGACGGGATGTAGAGAATGTCGGAATCCGGCTTGTCGACCGGGAATTCCACTTTCAGGCCCTCATAGTCTTCTTCGATCTCTTCCGCCAGAAACTCGAGCGTGTCAATGATCCCCGCCTTGGTCAACCCCATGTGGTTGCCGGTCCGGAGGATGGCACCCGCGGTGGCGGTGTGAAGCTGGGGTCCGATACCCAGCCAGAACAGGATCTGCCGGCCGATCATGGTTACCTCGGCGGTGTCCAGGCCGAAGGGGCACACGTGCGCGCAACGCCGGCATTCGGAGCACTGGTAGAAGTAGCTGTACCACTTCTCAATGGTTTCCAGGTCCAGATCCTGGGCCCCCACCAGGCCGGGGAACAGCTGCCCCTGCACGGTGAAGTAGCGCTTGTAAGCTTTGCGGATCAGGTCCACGCGCCCGGCCGGGATGTTGTTCGGATCGCGCGTACCCAGGTAGGTATGGCAGTTCTCGGCGCACGCGCCGCACTTAACGCAAGATTCCATAGCCATCACAAAGGAACGCACCTTGAAACGAAACTCGTCAATGTGCCGGATGGCCATCTGCACCTTCTCGTTGTCGGGTACGGGCTCCACGCCCAGTTTTCTAAACAGGTCTACGGAAGCCCTTTTCGGCTGTCTCAGCCCAGTTACTTCACTCACTTAAGGAACACCCCCTTTCCAAAAGCGGCTATTTGCGCAGCTGCAACCTGGCACCCGGCAGTCCGCGGGCCGGCTCAGCAAACGGTCGGTTGACAATCCACCGTTCCCAGAAAAAGCCGAAGGAATGCATCAGCTTGCTGAACGGGAAGATAATCATCAGGACCATAACCAGGGTATACTTCGTAATGAATATCGCGTGCTCCGGCAGCGGTTGCGGATTAAACAGGAACAGCCCCGCCAGATACTCCCGCACCGGGGCATAACCCAAATGGTACTCGGGGAATAGACGCATGAGGTTGCCCAGCACGGCAATGGCGATCAGGAGCAACAGGTGCACGTAATCACTCGCGGAGGAAATGGCCCGCGTCTGCTCGTTGACCAAGCGTCGGCCCAGCAGGTACACGAGGGCCAGCAGGAAGATGATGCCCAAAACGGTGCCGATCCAGTCCGACATGTTCAAGCTCAGCTTCGGGGTAATGATTCCGGGTGCCGCAAGATGGAACTGCAAGCCCAGCGTATAGAAAGCGGTTATGTGTCCACCCAGCATCAGGAACAGGGGAATGTGCATAAACCACGCCCCGAGCCAGAGCGACCGGTCAAACTTCAGCAGGTTCCAGAAGGTCGCCAGCTGCCACAGCATCCAGACAATCGCCGCGGACCAAGACCCGGGAAACGGCGACAACGCGATGTTGTGCACGATTCGCGGGATCATCCAGCGCCAGATTCGCCAAGTCACGCCGCCGATAAACACTACCACCGCGAGGTAAGGTAGAACCTGACCAATGATTAAATCCACTCCTAACACCTCCTCCGGGAAAATAGCCTGCGGAGGGTCGGCTTTCGGCCCTCCGGGGTCTATCAGGCACACTATCCGCATTTATCGACCCGCATTTATCGCCGCCAAACCCAATAATTTGTGGCATCCTCAACAGGTGCTGCGGTCGTTGGCCGGTGAAACGTTACTTCGCACTACACATCCGGCTGGCAGAACTCAAGACGGGAGATAAAGCCTCCTCCCAAAGCCGTGCAGGTAGGCTTAAATTCCCTTGTTTTCACCCCCCGGTCCTCCGCAGAGCCGAAACTGCACCCCACCATATGGTTTGGAATTCCTACAACCACCAAAGCAGGTGCGGCTTCTGATTGTTTTTCGTCCGACATCTGCCGAAGCGCTTACTGCTCTTCCAGCGTTACCGCGCCGGTCGGGCAAATGGTAACGCAGGTCTCGCAGCCCATACACTCGTCGTTGACCACCTGTGCCTTGCCATCGACCAGCTTCAGGGTTTCTGACGGGCAGGACTCCGTACATTCCCCGCAGCCGTCACAGACATCCCCGTTCACGGTCACAACGAACATTAACCCTGACCCCCCTTACTTAATCGAATATTTTAGATTTTATTAGCCAGCTAGCCGGTTAAGCACCGGTCATCCAGCCAAAGACAGCCTTATTCCCTGTATTCGTTACCTCCAGTCATATTCCTGCTCACCGGTAACAACTTTTTTGTAAAAACAATAATTCCCGCAAACCGCGCCCCGCCTGACTTAACGGCACCGGCGGCCCACCCCGAAGCCGGTGAAACCCCGCCGTTTCGCCGCTGCTGCGCGATGCTTGTCGAAGGCCTAAAGGGCCCACCCGGCTGGGATGTCCTGTTTGACAGGCACCAGTCATGCTGATATCCTATGTCCGATGGCTTCCGACAACGCCGGGCAAGCTTTTTCGCCAGTGTTTCCTTGCAGGGGAGGGGAATCATGCCCATATTTGAATTTCGCTGCCTGGAGTGCGGCAACCTTTTCGAAAAACTGTTTCGCAACGCCGGCGAGAAAATGGAAATGATCTGTCCCAAATGCGGCGCGGAATCCTTAGAGCGCGTCATCAGCCGGACCAACCACGTGATGGGCGCCGGGAAAGGCGGCAAGAAGAAACCGACAATAACCACCAAGTCGTGCGGTCCGGGGAATACCTGCGCGACCATTGAAATACCAGGCCCGACTAGATAAAACCGCTAAAGGAGCCTTAAGCATGCGTAAGCAAGTGCCTAAGGACGTCGCCTGTCCCTTTTGCGGTCTGCCCGTCGAAAAGCCGCGGGAACTCGCGACGCATCGGCCGCTGGGAATGCCGGTCGGGTCCTGTGCCTGCGGCGCCGTGTACGCGTACGACGCCACCGGCCACAACCTGGGTGCGGCTTTCGTGGAGGCGCTGGTCTTTGCCTGCGACATGGACTGGGATCTGGCGTGGAGCCTGCTGCCCGAAGAGGACTACCTGACCAGCCTGGTGGAACAATATGACGGCGAGACCCACTACGTCATCCCGGACGGCACATACGAGGGCCGGCGGGTCGCAGGCGCCCTGTTTTTCGTCCGGCTGCACCGGGATATTCAAGAAGTCACCCTCGAAGGGGTCCGGGAAAAGCTGGCGCGGGCGGTGCCGGCCGCACCCGCACCGGAACCCCGCGCGACGCTTGGAGCGCCGCTGGCGAAAAAACGGGTGGCGGAATTGGTGGCGCAAAATCGGATCGACCCGCTTCTGCAGGCCGCCCGGCAGGACAAGAAAATAATCCGGCACCTGGAGCGCCTGTTATGCACACCAGACACGCTACTGCGCTTCCGGACCGCGGAGTTCCTGGGCCGGGTGTGCGCAGTCGTCGCCCAAAGGGAGCCCGCGGCGGTGGCCAACCTGCTCCAGGGGCTGGCCACTTCTTTCACGTACTCCGCCGCTTCCCACTGGGGGGCCATCGACGCGATCGGAGAAATCATCAGGAATGCGCCCACCCGCTTTGCCGGTTATATCGCCGCGCTGTTCCACCTGATGAACGACGCGGCGCTTCGGCCGCAGGTTTTGAGGGCCCTGGGCAGGATCGCCCAGGCGCGGCCAGACTTAGTTGTCCGGGTCACTCCCCGCCTGCTTGCCTGCCTGCAGGATGCCGATCCCCGGACCAGAGGTTACGCTGCGTGGGTTCTGGGTATTCTGGTCGCCTCCGAAGCAAAACAAAATCTCGCCTATATCGGCGATCAGTTAAGCGGGATCGCCGGTCAAAACGGGGAAATCGAGCTGTACGAAGAGGGCCGGATTGTCAGGAAGACCGTCGGCCAGGTGGCGGGGGAAGCCCTGGAAGGCATGCGGGGAATTTGATCAGGTCCTCCAGGGGCGACCTGATGGACTTGGAAACAGATACCAGTAAGGACGCCCTGTCCATATCCGCCTGGCGCGCGCTTTTCAAAAGTTCTTTCGATAACTGGTAAAGGTCCCGGTAGACGGCATCCAGGTCAAAGGCGGGGTACGATTCCCCCTGCTGAAACCCGGCCTGGCCGCAGACGAACGCCCGGCCGTTGATAACCGCGGGAATGCCGTAAACCCGGCAGGTAATCGGCCGGACCGGGTAAAGGATGCACTCGTCCCGCTCGTTCAGGAGCGGGCACCGGATTTTTTCCCGGGCCAAGGCGTAGGCCTGCACATGCGGGTCGTCCTGGTTCACCGCCAGGCTTCTTTCCAGCGCCGCCAGGTCCCTGTCCGCTTTATCCGCTCTTTTAAGCGCCGCCCGTCTTTCATCCTCGGCGAGCTGCTCGAAATGGTACTTGAGGTAGGCGGACTCGATCAGAAACAGGCCGAAGATGGCGTGGCAGCAGTCCGCACAGTGAAGCCGGCAGTTGATGCGGTCGCCGTACTCCCGCTCCATTCTTTGAAACGCTCCGTCCGCCCTGGCCGCCAAATCCTCGTACGCGTGGAACAATTCTTTCAACAATTACCCTCACCCTTTACGACTTTGCTTTGAACGATACGGCTCCAGTTTCTTCAGGAACTCCGGGGGCACCTCGAACCCCTGGTCGACGGCGATGTCCACGTGCTCGATCGCCTTGGCGAAATCCTGCTTCACATAGTAAGCGTAAGCAAGATTGTTGTGGGCCAGGGAAAAGTCCGGCGCGAGGGCGATCAGTTTTTCCCCGGTCTCGATGGCCTTGTCGACGTCTCCCTGCTGCAGGTAGGCGTTGGCCAGGTTGGTCCAGGCCTGCACGATCTCTGGGTTTAGTTCGATAGCTTTCTCCAGCGCCGCGATGGCCTCCGCGGTTTTCGCCATTTGCAAGTAGGCGAAGCCCAGGTTGGCGTAACCGCGGGCGTACCGCGGTTCAATCTCCACCGCCCGCTTATTGGCTTCGGCCACCCGTTCCAGGTCGCCCTGCTTGAAGTAGATGTATCCCAGGTTGGCCCAGGCCTCGAACATCCGGCTGCCGGTGCTGACCGCCTCTTCGAAGTACTCGCGGGCCTCGTCGAGCTTCCCCTGCTGCAACGCCGCCACACCCAGGTTGTAAGCGGCGGTAGCGCAGTCGGGCCTTTCTTGCAAAAGTCTTTTTTGCTCGGCAATGAATTTCTCGGAACACTGCGGCGTCCGCATCCTAATCCCTCTTTTCCGCAAAAAAATCAGGCAAAGAGGCTGCCCCTCCATCCGGACGGCAGCCTCTTTCGTGCCTGGTTTTCAAGGATAACCGTAGGACCCTAGTGGTCTTCCGTAATGCCCTTGCCCTTCAGGCCGTACATGGTCGTGCTGCCGGTGGAGTAGTAAATCAGCACGCCTTCGTTGATCAGCGCCGAACAAGCCTTCTTGATCTGCAGGGTCTTAGCGCCCGGGACCTTGTCCTTCACGGCCTTCTCAATATCCTTGAAATAGAACTTGGTCTTAGTCTTCCCGCTTTCGCAGAATTCCACAATCGCTTTTTTAAGCTCCTCCATCAGCTAACATCTCCCTCATTAAAGTGGGCGTTATTCTTCGCCTTCAGCCGCCTTCGAAACCGCCCAGGCCGCGTCGGTGTACTTGAACTGCGTGCTGGTCCGGTAGGTGTCGTAGGCCAGGCGGTAGTCGTCGATCAGGTGCTCGGTGAACGGCAGGCCGCACTTCTCGAAGAACTTCTCCCAGCCGATCCGCTCGGCCCAATCCCCGAGGCGCTCGTACTTGCGGGCGTCCTTCGCGTAGGCCTCGAGCACCTGCTTAACCGCCTCCACGACTTCCGGGAACCGCGGATGGTTGTTCGGCAGGTAGGGGATAACCACCTTCGAAAACTTGGGCGGGCTGATCCGGTTGGACAGCTTGCCGCCCGCCAGTAGGACTACGCAGTCGCCCTCGCCGTCGGCCAGCGGCAGCGCGGGGCACATGGTGTAGCAGTTGCCGCAGAACATGCAGCGCTCCACCTTGATCTTGACGGACTTCTTCCCGTCCTCGGTCTTGGCGGGAGAAATGGCCGCCGTCGGGCAGGACGCGATGGCCAGCGGGATTTCGCAGATCTTCTCCAGGACCTCGTGGTCAACGGCCGGGGGCTTCCGGTGGTAGCCCAGGAGCGCGATGTCCGAACAGTGCACCGCGCCGCACATGTTCAGGCAGCAGGCCATGGAAATGCGGACCTGGGCCGGCAGTTCCATGCTGGTGAAGTGCTCAAAAACGCCGTCCATGATCGCCTTGACCATGGAGGAGGCGTCCACGGCCGCCGTGTGGCAGTGGATGAAACCCTGGGTATGAACCACGTTGGTCACGCCCGCGCCCGTGCCGCCGATGGGGAACTTGTAGCTGCCGGAAACGAACTTGTGCTTCCCGAGTTCTTCCTTCAAAGCTTCGACCTTTTCCAGGCTGTCGACGATGAACTCGATGTTATTCCGGGTGGTGAAGCGAACATAGCCGTCGGCCAACTTGTCCGCGATGTCGCAGATTTCCCGCAGGTACTCGACGGTCATGAACCGCATCCCGCCGACGCGCACGGTGTAGGCCTTGTCGCCGGTTTCGGATACGTGCACCAGCACGCCCGGCTCCAGGATCTCGTGGTAGTCCCACTTGCCGTAGTTCTTCTGGATCACCGGCGGGAAGCACTGCCAATAATGGCGCGGGCCGATGTCCGTTACCCGGTTCTCCATGGGGTTGTCCGGGTTGAACCTGCCAAGTTTATCTCTCGTTAACGCCATGCGAAAAACCTCCTATCTTGCGTGTCTCGACCGGTAGTCGTTGATGTCCCGCTTGAAGCCGCCGGGCACGTCCTCTTCCTTCCAGAAGATGTACGGGTTGCTCCGCGGTTCCTTGACCATCTGCGGCGCCGGCGGTACACCGAGGACGTCGCAGAATCTCTGCAGGCCCACGCGCTGGATCGTCTCACCCAGGCGCTCGCGGTTCTTACCCTCTTCCATCCACCACTCAAAGGTCTTGTCGATGATTTCCTTGATGTTGTCGTACGGCGGCTCCGCCTTCATGAACGGGATGACCAGCACCGACATCTGCGCGCCTTCCAGGATCGGCGCCTTGGCCCCGAACAGGAGGCTGACACCGGTGTCTTTGCCGGGCTTCAGCGCCCGCGGCATGGTGTTGATGCAGTGCATGCACCGGGTGCAGTTCGCGTTGTCAATCACCAGCTTGCCGCCCTCCAGGGACATGCAGCCGGTCGGGCAGCGGTTGATGACTTCCTCGTAAATGTCGAACTTGCCCCAGTCGCGGCCCTTGTGAGACCCGCCGCCGGGCGGGAATTCGCCGTTGATGTAGCCCTGTACGGCGTCCTGGTCGATCCGGATGTCGTCCCGCCAGGTGCCGATGAAGGACAGGTCCGCGCGGGCGATGGACGCCACGCACCCGTTCGGGCAACCGTCGAACTTGAACTTGAACTTATACGGGAAGGCCGGGCGGTGCAGTTCGTCCTGGTAGTGCATGGTCATCTCGTAACACATTTCCTGGGTGTCGTACAGGGCGTACTGGCAACGCGCCTTGCCAACGCAGCATTCCGGCGTCCGCAAGTTGGAGCCGGAACCACCGAGGTCTACGTCCAGCACCTGGGCCAGCTCCTGGAAGATCGGCTCCAGCTGGTCGGTGAAGGTGCCCAGGAGGATGATGTCGCCCGTGGAACCGTGCATGTTCAGGAGACCGCTGCCGCGGTATTCCCAGAGGTCGCAGAGACCCCGGAGGAAGTCCGTGTCGTAAAACTTGCTGGGTACCTGAGCAACGCGGATGGTGTGGAAATGCGCCACGCCGGGGAACTGTTCCGGCACGTCGGAGTACCGGCCGATGACACCGCCGCCGTAACCGATCACGCCGACGATGCCGCCGTGCTTCCAGTGCGTCTCACCGTGAACATAGGACAGCTCTACCTGCCCGAGCAGGTCCTCGACCACGTCCTGGTTGATCAAGAGGTTGTCCTGCCCCAGCTTACGCCTGCGGAGCGCGTACCGCTTGGCGTCGGCCACGAAGCTGGGCCACGGGCCGCTTTCCAGCTGTTCCAGCTCGGGGATGTCGTGCTTTATCTTAAAATTTTTTTCTTCTTCTTCCGTGTAGTTCTTCAGCTCTTCATCGGTGAAAAGGCGTAGCTCCTGATAATCTAACTTCTTTTGTGGCCGTTTCGGCTCAAAAGCCATACTAATACCTCCCTCTGATAAGTACTTGAGTTGGGCCCCCAGGAACACATCAATATCCGGTTTGGCTGCACCCCCCTCCCGAAAACAGTACAATTTGCCAGAACCATGCTAACCTTTGCCAGAACCCCGCCTTTTTGCCCGGAGGCGATGAAATAGCGCATTCAAGCCAGATGGTATGGCGGCGCGGGCCGGGATTCAGGCCAAAAGACATGGAAAACCAACCCAGCTCCCCCAATGCGGAGCCAATCCGGTGCTGGGGGACAGCAAAGGCTGGATAACGAATCGCAAACGGGCCAGCAAAACTGTATACAAGACACGCCTATGATCGTCTGCAGAAAGACTTCGTGGTGTTTTCGATTATTCCTGCTTGAAAGGGGAATTTTTTTGCCGGTCCAATATTTCACAGGTGGTAGGGTTCGCCCCGGCCGATCTTAAGCGCCGATGACGAAGGTGAAGTGATTGGTAACGCTCCCTCAGTTTTCCCGCGGCCAGGATCTCGATCCGGGTCACTTGCGCTCCACGTCGGCGCCCAGGCTGTTCAGCCGGGCTTCAAAGTCCCGGTAGCCGCGGGCGACGAAATGGGCGTTGTGGACCTCGGTGACGCCTTCGGCCATAAGCCCGGCGATCACCAACGCCGCACCGGCGCGCAAATCGGTGGCCCTGACCGAGGCCCCCTGCAACCGGGGAACCCCCTCGATGATGGCCACCCGTCCCTCCACTTCGATCTGGGCGCCCATTCGCCGCAGTTCCTGGGCCACCTGGAAACGGTTTTCAAAGATGTTTTCCACGATGATGCTGGTCCCCGGAACGGTGGACAGGAGGGTCATCATTTGGGACTGCAGGTCGGTGGCGAAACCCGGATAGGGCATGGTCTTGATGTTGATCGGCAACAGGGGCGCAGGCGTCGACACTCGGATAGAGTCTTCCCGCTCCTCCACCCGCACGTTGGCCTCCCGCAGCTTAGCGCTGAGCGGCTCCAGATGGGGCGGGATCACTCTTTCCAGGGTCACGTCCCCGCCGGTAGCCGCGGCCGCCACCATGAACGTTCCGGCCTCGATGCGGTCCGGGATGACGCTGTAGCGCACGGGATTCCCTAGCGCCGGCACCCCGTTAACCCTGATGATATCGGTTCCGGCCCCGCGGATCTTGGCGCCCATGGCGTTCAGGAAATTGGCCAGGTCGACCACCTCCGGCTCCTTGGCCACGTTTTCCAGGACGGTCTGGCCTTCGGCCAGCACGGCGGCCATCATCAGGTTCTCCGTCGCCCCTACGCTGGGAAAGTCCAGGTAGACCTTGGCACCCTGCAGCCGTCCGGGAACCCGGCCCTCGATGTAGCCGCTCCGGATGTCCAGGTCCGCGCCCAGGCTGTTTAAGCCTTTAAAGTGCAGGTCCATCGGGCGGCTGCCGATATTGCACCCCCCGGGCAGGGACACCCGGACCCGGCGCTTGCGGGCCATCAGCGGTCCCAGCAGCAGGTTGGAGGCCCGCAGCTTTTTTGCCAACTCGTGGGGAGTCTCCCCGGATACTCGCGCCGCGCCGGTGATGTGGAGCGTGTCCTCGTCGAGCCAGTATGCCCGCAGGCCCAAGCACGAGATGATCTCCAGCATCACCCGGATATCGCTGATGTTGGGGACGTTTTCGAGGATGACCTCGCTTTCGGTGAGGATGCAGGCGCAGAGAATGGCCAGGGTGGAGTTCTTCGCCCCGCTCGCCCTGATCCGGCCCACCAGCGGCCGGCCTCCGCGCACTACCAGCTTGTTCAAGGCCTGCTCGTCTCCCCGCTGTTCAGTTGCTAGTTTAATATGCGCCCGGGCCCCGGTTATTCCTGCATGTGCGCCACCCAACGTTTCCACTCTCCGTCCAAAGTATTCAGGTCAAGGTCCAGCACCTGTTCCAACGCCTCTTCCAGGCTCGCTCCCCGGCCGAAAGCATCCAGTACCCGGATCACCGCGGGCCAACCATAGCTTTCCACCAGGAAGGTCATAATGCTGAAACTCTGGTGATAGGCCAGGTTTTGATCCTCCAGGGAATCAAAATCCGCCAACTCGGCAAAGGTATAAGCGTTTTCCAGCGGGAAGAAACGCGCCTCCCCGAAATGGAAACCGGTCAGTAGGTATTCCTGATACTGGGCAACCCCCTCGTTAAACCAGCGGGGGCAGTTGCCCCGGGTCAGGTAATCCACAAACAGGTGGACGATCTCGTGGGCCATGGGGCCTAGATCCACGAAAGCCTGGTAGTAATCTTGCTCTTCCTCTTCGGGATCGATCCAGACGTCCGGAGACAACACCCGGATACTCCCCGCCCAGTACACGCCCACGGTGTTGGCGTCCGCCGGCCAGCCGAAACTGCGGTTCAAGCCCTCCCGGTCGGTGTACAGCAACACGGGTATTGGGCCCGGGATTTCAAAACCGAAGTTTTCGGCCAACGCCGGGTAGAAACCTTCGGCCGCATCCAGGATCATCCGGGCCTCGAGCTGTTTCCCGTCCTGGTGGAAAACAACAAACCGCTCCCCGTCCAGGGCGTTCATCGCCCGGGAATGGTACCAGGCCAAACCGCGCTTATTGATTTCCCGGATCAGGGAATTAATATATAAAGTAGCAGCAGTGGGTAGTTTTGTAAACAGTATCGAACTGACTAGCACGACCACAACCGTTAGCTTGACTAAAAAGTGGATTCTTAGGGACATGCCTATAACTCCTCTCCTTGCCGGAGCCGTCCCTGCAACTGGCAACAAATCACAGTAGGGTGAAGGGCTCAAGACCCCACCGCAAATTATAACCCTGTTTGTCAACCGGGGCCAAGAGGTATTTTGTGCAAAAGAAAACCGGCCACGCCACCGTGACCGGTCAGTTTTTCTCCCACTCCGCAATCAGTGCCCGGGCGTGCTCGGCATTGGGACCCGAGTCCGCCAGGGAAAGGAACCGCTCCAGGGCTCGTACCGCCCCCGGATAGTCTTCCTTGCCAAACCCCAGGGTGATTCCGTACAGGTACAACCCCAGCTGGTGGTTCGGGTTGGCCTGCAGGAGAGCCTCCAACTGCTCGACCGCCCGGTCGTAGTCCTCCAGCACGAAATACATCTCGGCCAAGTCGATCCGCGCCCGCTGGTTGGACGCGTCCAGGGCCAGCACTTCCTCAAATAGGACAATGGCCTGTTCGTAATCCATCATCCGCTTATAGTGGACAGCCAACTCCACCCGGCTGGCAATGTCCCCCGGGTCGGCCTCGACCCGCCGCTCCAACTCCTTCAACTGGCTGGCGAGTTGGTCCTGCCGGGAAACCGAATCGGGACCCTCTGCCTGCTCTTCCAGATCGCCGCCCATGCCCCATAGCCCCGCCACCGACGGGCCCACGAGACCAAAGGCAATGACCAGGATCAGGGCCCAGAAACCGACCTTCTGCCAGGTTTTCCGCGGTCGGCGCATGGCCATCACCCACAATCTAAAATCCAGGATCCGTACACTTTAAGATTATAGCATCTCGAAGCGCTATTTTCAAAACGGGCCGAGTAGATGCGATTCTCTTACAAATAATTCATTGGATTCCGCGGCCGCCCGTTGATGATCACCTCGAAGTGCAGGTGCGGACCGTAAGAAAAACCGGTACTGCCCACGGCCCCGATCTGTTGCCCGCGCTGGACCTCCTGCCCCACCGAAACCACGCTGCGCGAAAGGTGCGCGTACCTGGTGACCACCCCGTTACCATGACTGAGGTCGATACAGATGCCGTAGCCGCCGGCCCAGCCGGCCCGCACCACGCGGCCGCCCTCGGCCGCCACCACCACCCGGCCGTGCGGCGCGGCAATATCAACACCGGTGTGCATGCGGCTGCCGCGCATTCCGAAACCGGAAGTTATCCGGCCCCAGGTGGGCCAAGCCAACTGCGCGCTCCCGCCGCGGGAGGCCAGCACAATCTTGGAACCCCTCACCTCCACCCGCGTCACAGGCGCCTTGATTTCCCGCGCTTCCAAGCGTTTACGCTCCACCAGCCGACCGTTCTGACGGGTCACCAGGTAGGTGACCTCCTCCTGGCCGGGCGCACCCGGCTCCAGGACCTTTCGCTGGCCGGCCGGCAGGTTGGGATCCCGCCGCACCCTGGTCTGGTAAGGGATCTCCCGGGTTTCAACCACCCGGGCGGTGGTGACCACTGTAAGGAGCGGCTTTTCCCGCGCAATGACCAACTGTTCACCGATCTGCAGCACGGAATTCTCTTTGATCCCGGGGTTCGACGCCAAAAGCCTTTCCACGGTCAAACCGTACTTCCGGGCCACGTCCCAAAGGGTATCACCTTCGCTGACCGTATACTCCTGCACGTTTTCGATTTCTTCCCGCGCCAGCCGCACAGCCTGTTCCAGGTCCACAATTTCGTCACAGCGCACCTTCACCCCAACCAGCGCGACCTCTTCCAGAAACTCGGCCTCGGCCCCCTCCTCAACGGTGTAGGATTTTTTGACCCGGGCCAGAAACTCGCGGGCGGTCGGGTAGTCGGCGAAAACAAAATGTTTTTCCCCGTCAATAAACAAGGCTACGGCGTCCTGGGCGAATCCCAGGGCCTCGGCCAACCGGTCCTCCAGTTCGCGAACGCCGACCAGGGGAATTTCGCTGTCGCCGTGTACCCGGACCACCTTGACCCGCGCCCAGGCCACGGTTTGACCCTGAATTTCGCCGTACCGGTCCTGTAAACCGACCAGGGCCTGATCCACGTCCCGATAATCAAAAACCCGGGCCACCGGTTCACCATCGACCGATACCGCCCAGGTTCCGTTTTTTGCCCCCAGGGCACTATTCACAAATACGGCAACACACAGCAGGAAAACCACAATACCGAGAGGATTGGGGCGTCTAACCCGAAAGGCTTTCCCGCGCTGCTGTACCCGGTACAACAATCCCCCTCCTCCCCGGACCAAAATATCACAGAGCTAAAGGGAATTGTAGCACGGATCGTCCCGGCGCGTCCAGGAAGATATTCCCATTAGCTCGCCCAATTTATTCCGGTAAAGCCCGCTAGCTGTTCATCCTGTTCACGGCTTGTACATATAGGGCCGCTTGCAGCCGGGAACGCATGGTTGCACAGCCCAAGCGGCTCGGCCTGAGCAGCGAGCCGCTTTCCAGAACGGCGTGGGCGTGGCAGCCCCCGCTGCAAAGGAATTTCGCCCAGCAGTCCGTACAGCCCTCCTTGGAATAGACGTGGGCGTGCCGGAAACTCTCGACCAGGTCGGAACGGAGCTCCCCCGCAAAAACGCTGCCCAGCACGAACTCCCGCCGGCCGATGAACTGGTGACAGGGGTACAGGTCTCCCCCGGCATCCACGGCCAGATACGCATGTCCCGCCCCACAGCCCGACAGGCGCTTGGGCAGGCAGGATCCTTCGTCCAGGTCAAGCTCGAAATGGAAAAACCGGACCGCAGCGTTTTCCCGGACTAACTCCAAATATATGTCGGCCAGCCGCTCGTATTCGCGGTGCACTCGGGGCAGATCCTCCTCGCGGAGGGCATAATCGGCGTCCGGCAAGGCCACGACCGGTTCCAGGGAAATGTTGGTAAATCCCAGACCGACCAGGTAACGAAAGTCGTCGGCAAAATCCAGATTGTGCCGGGTAAAGGTCCCCCGGAGGTAGTAATAGCCCCGCGGCCCGTCCCAGGCCTCCCAGTCGGACACAAACTGCCTGATCCGCGGGAGAACCGTCCGGTAGGACCCCCGGCCACCCGCGGTACAGCGCAGCCGGTCGTGGACTTCGGGCCGGCCGTCCAGGCTCAACACCACATTAACGCGGTTCGCCAACAGAAACCGCCGCACCTCCGGCGTGAGCAGCAGCCCGTTGGTGGTGACCGTAAACCCTACTTCTTTGCCCGCGGCCGCCGCCCGCGTCCGGGCGTAAGCCACCGTTTCCGCGATCACCGGAAAATTAAGTAGCGGCTCCCCGCCGAAAAAATCAATCTCCACGTGCCGCCGCCCGCCGGAACGGGTCACGAGAAAGTCCACGGCCCGCCGGGCCACCTCGGGGGTCATCAGCTGTTCGCCCGTTTCCGGCGCTCCCGCAAAACAATAGCGGCAAGCCAGGTTGCAGTGGTGGGCCACGTTCAGGCAGAGCGCCTTGACCTGCGGCGGTGGGGGCTCGTAACCCGCATGCGGATCGGGGGCGAAAAGCAGTTCTTGCGCGCGCAGTTCTTCAATTTCTGCGAGCGCCGCGGCGATTTCCGCCGCGGGATAACGCGCGCCGAGCGCCCGGACCGCTTCCCCGGACTCGGTGAACCCGCCGCACAGAAGCGCCCACACCAGCTCGTCAACCTCGTGGAGCATCTGGCTGTGGGCGTCCAGAACCAGCCGCGTTCCGCGTACCGAAAAACAATGAATCACTACCGAATCTCCACCAAACTTCCAGAGTAGCCATCAGGCCCGCCCGAGGCCGCGCCTAGTTTTTCTTCTCCTTCAGGCAGACCTGGTTGCCCACGGTGCAGGACGTCTTACAAGCCGATTGGCAGGACGTCTGGCACTCCCCGCAGGCTACTTCCTTGCGCCGCGTTAACCCGCGTTTGTTGATCGTCCGGATGTGTTTACCCAAGCTTGCGCCTCCCTCCAGCAGTGTTTTCCAACAACCAACTAGCTCACCGAAACCACTTTGAAGCCGAGGCTTTCGATCTCGGACACCAGCGGCTTGGCGTCACCCAGGCTCAACCGGAACACGAGGTGGGACCGCTCCTCATCCCGCCGTACGCAGACAACGCTGATGATGTTTATGTCCCGCTCCTTGAAAAACCGGGTGATCTCGGCCAGCACGCCGATCCGGTCCTTGGTGTCGATGACCAGCCTCGTGCCCGCCTTGCCCAACCCGAACAGCTTGGCCAGGGCCTCTATCATGTCCGTCTGGGTGACAATCCCCACCAGTTTGCCGCGGTCCACGACCAGCAGGCTGCCGATCTTGTGTTCACGCATGATCTTGGCCGCCTCCTCGAGCGGCATCTCCGGGGGGGCGGAAATCGGATCCTTGACCAGCGCCTCGCGCACGGTAACCTTGGCCAAAACGTAGTTCAACTCGTGCATGGAAAGCGTCGTGGCCGGGGACGGCGATACCTGCAAAAGGCCGCGCTCGGTCACCAGACCTACCAGTTTGGAATCCTGGACCACCGGCAGATGGCGCACCTTGCGCCTGGTCATGATCTCCAGGGCCTGTAAAATGGGGGTATCTGGGGTGATGGTGATTGGATTGCCTGTCATGCAGTCCCTTACAAACATGGCGATCGCCACCCTCAAAAGGTTTCGTTTATCATTATATCCCGCGGGCGGCGCAAAGACAAGGACGCGGTGGCCCTTCAACAACAAAACCAGAGGTTCGCCCCTGGTTTAGCAAGCGGGTTTTGAAATTACTGGAGCGGGTGACGGGGATCGAACCCGCAACCCCCAGCTTGGGAAGCTGGTGCTCTACCGTTGAGCTACACCCGCATAAACTCAGCGTCATCCCACTGCCCAGATAATTATACCACGTGCCTGCAAGCTCTTGCAAGCAGAGGTTCGGGAGGAAGGCAGTCGCCGAAAGCAAATCAAGACCGCTGCCCGGTCAAAAACGTAACCGCCGGAGGTTCCCACTTCCGGCGGCCGAGTTTTTCGAGTTTGGTGACCCCAGCGGGATTCGAACCCGCGTTACCGGCTTGAAAGACCGGTGTCTTAGTCCACTTGACCATGGGGCCACGCCAATCACACACGCGTTTATCTTACTAAACCCCGGCGGGAATGTCAAGACACACAAGCACGCAAACTAAAACTTACCGCTAAAATCAAATTTATGCTATACTACCCTACGGTGGCCGGCAAGAAGCGGGCAAAATGAAGTAACGTAAGGAGAGTTACAGCCCATGGTGGATACAGTGGACACAATGGAAACAAAGGCGTTCGAATACTCTTTGCCCCCGGAACTCATCGCCCAACATCCGGTTGAGCCGCGGGATTCTTCCCGGCTGTTGGTCCTGGAACGGGAAAAAAAAGCGGTGCGCGCGGATGTTTTCCGGAACGTCATTGACTACCTGAACCCGGGTGACGTCTTGGTGCTAAATGACACCAGGGTCATCCCCGCCAGGCTTCCAGCCCAGAGGCCCAGCGGGGGAAAGGCAGAGGTTTTCCTGCTCCAGGAACTGGGCGGCGGCCGGTGGGAGGCGCTGGTGAGGCCGGGGGCCAAGCTGCCGGTAGGTGCGGAAATCCGGTTGGGCGGCAAAATCCCGGTCAAGATCTTGGAACGGACGGCCGAAGGGGGTCGGATCATTCAGTTCCCTTCTTCCCACCTGGCTACGGTCGCCTTGCAAGAATTTGGGCAGGTGCCACTCCCGCCCTATATAAAGCAGCCGCTCTCCGATCCCGCCAGGTACCAGACGGTATATGCGGGAAAGGACGGCTCGGTGGCCGCGCCTACCGCCGGCTTACATTTTACGCCCGCCCTGTTGGGGCAGATCGAGGCGAAGGGTGTAACAATTGTCTATCTTACGCTGCACATGGGCTTGGGTAGTTTCCGCCCCATCAAGGAAGAACGGCTGGAGCGACACCGAATCCCGGCCGAGTACTACCGGGTTCCGGCCTCAACGGCCGAAAAAATAAATGCGGCCCGAAAAAAAGGAAAGCGGGTGGTAGCTTGCGGCACCGACGTGGTCCGGACCCTGGAGTCGGCGGCCGATAGCACGGCCCAGCTCCAGCCCGGGGAAGGAACTACCGACCTTTTTATCACTCCCGGTTACCGGTTTAAAATGGTCGATGTGCTGATCACCAACCTGCATCTTCCCCGTTCTTCACACCTGGTACTGGTTTCTGTTTTCGCGGGCCGGGAATTTGTCTTACAAGCCTACCGGTATGCGGTAAAAAAGAGGTTCCGGTTTTACACTTTCGGCGATGCCACCATCGTGCTCTGATTAGATTTTGCTGAAAAAGCCTATCTATACCTCGTCGTCTGCCGTGCTGAGGCATTATCTCCGGCTACTCGAGTCCGCACTAAGGAATGAACTCGCTCGCTCGCCTCGGGCGGCGTTAGAGGCTCGCCCGCTCCGCGGCCTCAGACAGTCGGTCGCCGCTATTCCTCGGCTTCGCTCGTTCTTTGAATAAGCTCCCAATGTGACCTCCGATAATCCTCAGCACGACAGACTGAGTTTTTCAGCAAAACCTGATTAGAATCCCCGGCGGGCCTTTTTGAAGAACTTCGCGAGTACGATAGTCTGTTCGCGTCCGGGCCCTACGCTCACCAGGCCGACCGGCACCCCGGTCAGCTTCGCCAGCCGGGCAAGATACCCGCGCGCCGCCGGGGGAAGCCCATCGTAAGTCCGCACCCCGGTAACGTCTTCCGTCCAGCCCGGCAGTTCCTCGTAAACCGGTTCGCACTCGGCCAGCACCGAAAGCCGGGCCGGAAAATCGCTGATTTCCCGCCCCCGGTAGCGGTAAGCCCGACAGATCCGGAGCGCGGGCAACCCGCGCAGCACGTCCAGCTTGGTGACGGCCAGGTAATCGAGGCCGTTGACCCGGGCCGCGTAGCGCAGAATCACGGCGTCCAGCCAGCCGCACCGGCGCGGACGGCCGGTAGTGGTGCCGAACTCGCGTCCCGCCTCCCGCAGGAGTTCCCCCGTCTCATCGGTCAGTTCGGTGGGAAACGGTCCCTCGCCCACCCTGGTGGTGTACGCCTTGGTCACCCCGACCACGGTGTCAATCACCCGCGGGCCGACCCCCGCGCCGACCGCGGCGCCCCCGGCCGTCGGGTTCGAGGAGGTGACGTAGGGGTAGGTGCCGTGGTCGATGTCCAACAACGTGCCCTGCGCCCCCTCGAAGAGGATGTTTTTGCCGGCCCGGGCCGCCTCGTGGACCAGGAGCGAGGTGTCCCGCACGTAGGGGCGCAAAAACTCGGCGTAGGCCAGGTAATCCCGGGCCACCTGTTCCGGCTCGGGTCCGTCCACGCCGTGCATCCGCCGCAATACCTCGGCCTTGCGCCACGCCATGCTCTTCAGGGCCGCGGCCGCTCCTTCCTCCAACAGGTCGACCACCCGGAACCCTTCCCGGGCGTACTTGTCGGTGTACACCGGCCCGATGCCCCGGCGCGTGGTCCCGAGGCGCCGCAAACCGTCGGGACAATCCTCTTCCAGTTCGTCACACAACCGGTGATAGGGCATGATCACGTGGGCCCGCTCGCTGATGTAAAGCGCGGCCAGGCGCCGCCCGTCTGCCGTCAGCGATTCCAGTTCCCGGCGCAGAACTTCGGGATCGATCACCACCCCGTTACCGATCACGCAGACTTTCCCGGGATGCAAAATGCCCGAAGGCACCAGGTGCAGTTTGAATTCCCGCCCGCCGGCCACCACGGTATGGCCGGCGTTGTTGCCCCCCTGGTAGCGGACGATCACGTCCGCTTTCTCGGCCAGGTAATCGGTAAGTTTGCCTTTCCCCTCGTCTCCCCACTGGGCACCAACCAAGACTACGGTGGACAATCAACACGCCTCCCCTACACTCTGCTCAGAATCTCCCGGGCGACAATCACCCCAGAAGCGGAGGCCTGCACCAGGCCCCGCGTAACCCCCGCCCCATCCCCCACTGCGAACAGGTTGGCGACCGGGGTTTCCAGCCGTTCGTTTAAGGCCAGGCGGGACGAATAAAACTTGACCTCCACCCCGTACAACAGGGTGTGGCGCGCATAAACGCCGGGAGCAATCAGGTCCAGCGCCTTCAGCATCTCCACGATCCCCAAAAGGTGCCGGTAGGGAAACACCAGGCTCAGGTCCCCGGGCGTAGCCTCGGGCAGGGTCGGCGTCACGAACCCCCGGGCGACCTTTTTCCGGGTGCTCCGCCGCCCGGCGGAGAGATCCCCGAGCCGCTGGACGATTACCCCTTCCCCGAGGAGGTTGGCCAACCGGGCGATGTAGCGCCCGTAGGCGATGGGCTCCTTGAAGGGCTCGGTGAAGCTCTTGCTGACCAGGATCGCGAAGTTGGTGTTGTTCGTCTTGTTGTAAGCGTGGGTATGGCCGTTGACGGTGATCAGTCCGTCGTTATTCTCCAAGACCACCTCGCCGTACGGATTCATGCAGAAGGTCCGCACCTTGTCCTCAAAGGCGCGGGAGATATAGGTACACTTCAACTCGTAAAAGATCCGGGTCAGGGGCTCCAGCACCACCGCCGGCAGCTCCACGCGCACCCCGATATCCACCGGGTTCGTGGCGATGGGCAGCCCCAAGCGCTGGGCCTCCCGGGTCAGCCATTCAGCGCCCTCGCGGCCCGGGGCGGCGATGACGTATCGCCCGTGAATCACCTCGCCGTCGGTAGTTTCCACGCCGACCACCCGGTGATCGGCGATGACCATCTGGTGCACGGTGGTATCGGTCCGAATTTCCACGTTCTTTTCCAGGTGTTGATACATTAACTGCAGCACCTCGCCGCAGCGCCCGGTGCCCAGGTGCCTGATGGACAGCGGCACCAGCCGCAGCTCGGCCCGGGTGGCCTTCTTCTGCAGTTCTTCGAACTCGTCCTGGTCCTTGGGTCCGTACACCACGTCGGGAGCGCCGTACTCCAGGTACAGGCGGTCCACGTAGGCGATCAGCTCCTCGAGGACATCCCGCCCCACGTATTCTTCCAGCACCCCGCCGACCTCGGGGGAGAGGGTGAGTTTTCCGTCGCTAAACGCGCCGGCGCCGCCCCAACCGCACAGCGTGGCGCACGGGGTACAGTGGCGGCAGGGCCCCCGGCCCTGCCGGGACGGACAGACCCGCTTGTAGATTTCGCGTCCTTTTTCCAGGATGAGAATGCGCAGATCTTTTCTTTCCCGTACCAGCTCAAGGGCCGCGAAGATTCCCGCCGGCCCCGCGCCGACAATGATTACGTCGTACGTCCGGCTCAATTCTGATACCTCCGAGCGCTTCAACTTTAGCAGAACCGGCTACGGGTGTCAAACCAAACCTGAATCACGCATCAGATTGACAAAACGCGGGGATTCCCTGAAAAAACCCAGCTCCACGGAGCCCACTGGGCCGTTCCGCTGTTTGGCCACAATGATTTCGGCGATCCCCTTCCGGTCGGTTTCCGGGTAGTAATACTCCTCCCGGTAAATGAACATGACCACGTCGGCGTCCTGCTCCAGGCTGCCGCTTTCCCGCAGGTCGGACATCATCGGCCTCTTTTTCTCCCGCTGCTCAACGGCGCGAGACAACTGGGACAGGGCCAGCACCGGCACGTTCAGTTCCTTGGCCAGCTCTTTCAATCCGCGGGAGATCTGGGAAATCTCCTGCTGGCGGTTCTCGGCGCGCCGGTTGGGCTGCATCAACTGCAGGTAGTCGATAATCACCAGGGCCAGGCCGTTTTCGGCGTGCATCCGCTTGGCCCGAGCGCGGATGTCGCGCAGGGAGGCGCCGCCCGTGTCGTCGATAAAAAGCGGCACGTTCTGGAGCCGAGCCGCGGCCTCGACCAGCCGCTCCCAGTCCTCGTCCCTCAAGTTGCCCGTCCGCAGCCGATACTGGTCCACCCGGGCCTCCGCGCACAACAGCCGGTTGACCAGCTGCTCCCGGCTCATCTCCAGGCTGAAGATGGCCACCGGGAGCTGCTCCTTCGCGGCCACGTGGTGGGCGATGTTCAGGGCCAGGGCGGTTTTCCCCATGCTGGGCCGGGCGGCCAGAATCACCAGATCCGAGTTCTGCAGCCCGGAGCAGAGCCGGTCCAGGTCGGTGAAGCCGGTGGACACCCCCGCGATCCGACCCTTGTTCCGGTAAATTTCCTCGATCCGCTCCAGGGTCTGTTTCAGAATCTCTCCCAGGGGGACGAAGGCCGCCGTCCCCCGCCGGGAACCCAGCTCCAGGATCATCTGTTCGGCCTGGTCGACCAGGCGTTCTGCGGCCTCCCGCTGGTCATACCCCATTTCCGAAATCCGGGAGGCGACCGAAATCAGGGTTCTAAGGAGTGCCTTTTCCTCGATCAGCCGCGCGTAGTGCTCGATGTTGGACGCCGTAGGCACCAGTTCTACCAGGGAAGCAACGTAGGCAGCGCCCCCGATCTTCTCCAGCACGCCGTCCTTGCGCAGCCGGTCGGTGACCGTCAAAAGATCGACCGGCTCGCCCGACTCCTGTAGCTCCAGGCAGGCTTCATAAATCAACCGGTGGCCGTGGTGGTAAAAGTCCTCGGGCCGGATAATGTCCAGCACCCGGTAAATGGCCTCCGGTTCCAAAAACAAGGCGCCGAGCACGGCCTGCTCGGCGTCGATATTCTGGGGTAAAATCCGCTCAGGCATCGTCACCGACGACCTCTACTTCGAATTCGACCTGGACGCCCGGGTGCAGGCGGGCCAGTACCGGGAATTTCCCCAGGCTCTTAATGGGTTCCTTCAGCTCCAGTTTCTTGCGCTCGATCTTGAGGTTGTAACGAAACGCCAGCACCCGGGCGATATCCTTGTTCCCCACCGAGCCGAACAGTTTGCCGCCCTCGCCCGCCCGCGCCGGGACCCGCACCGTGAGCCCCTCCAACTGGGCCGCCACCCGGTGGGCCTGCGCCGCCAGCCGGTCGGCCTTCCGTTCCCGGGCCCGGTCCCGCCGGGCGATTTCCTTCAACCGGCCTTCGGTAGCCACCTCGGCCAGGCCCTTCGGAATCAGGTAGTTGCGCGCGTAGCCCTCGGCCACTTTCACCACCTCGCCCCGGGCGCCCAAACCAGAGACGTCCTTCAACAGCACTACTTTCACGATTGTTCCCTCCTTCGCTCGTAACAGCCCCGACAATCACTCCATGAATCTATGAAGCCGGCCGTTGCCAGGAGCACCAGGGTGACCGGCCAGTTAATCACCGCCGCCACCACCAGCAGAACAGCGAGCCACCGGGAAAGCGCCAGTTCCCGGTAAAAGTACACAGCCAGCGTCAGGCCGGCCAGCAGGAAGCCGACGCCGGCCACAAACAGCACGTTTCTACCGATCAAGGCCATGGTTTCAAACTCCCAATGGTCGCCGGCCAGGGTCACGGCCAAGCCGGCGATCACCAGCCAGATCACCGGCCACGGTAGGTGCCACCGGCGAAATTCCAGCGCGGGTCCCGACAGTAGAGACAGCCGGCGCAAGATTCCGGCCGTCACGAAAAACCCGGCCCAAGCCAGGATTATCACCCAGGCGACCAGGCTCCCGGGGAGAAACACGCTGACGGCCCGGACAGCCTGTTCCACGAGTTCCGGGTGCCCCTCGACCGCCAGGTTGGCCGCCACCAGTTCGGAGGGGCTCTCCCCCAGCATCCGGAAGAGGATCACTAGATCAAACCCGGCCAGGAACAGGGCCGCGACCAGGCCGGCCGCCAGGATCTTTTGGGGGGCGACCCGGTTCTTGAAGCCCAGACCATACAAAATGCCGAGGAGGCCGGGTTCCACCAGGATCATCACCGCGTCAAGGATGCCCACAACAAAGCCGGTCAGCGCGGCGGCCGCGGCAAGCACCGCCAGGGCGTATACGGAAGTATGACGGCAGGTGGTCACCGCCGCCATCAGAATGACCGCCAGCCCGCAGGCCGGGAACAGAAGCGGGACCAGCGCACTGACCACAGCCAACACGGCGCAGGCCAGGACCAGCAAAACCCCTTCCTTCAGGGCTCCCGGCGAAAACAAAGCAACCACCCCGTTTGTCCGTGTGGAAAGCGTTAACATCGTCATTACAGATTCGCCGGAACCATCCGCTTTCCTGCGCCCCACGCAAAAAGCGCCGTCGCCGGCGCTTTTGGTTTCTGCTGCGTATAAACCGGAAACCCTATTCGACCGTGTAAGGCAACAAGGCCATGTTCCGGGCGCGCTTGATGGCCACCGTCAGCATCCGCTGGTGATGGGCACAGTTGCCGGTAATGCGTCGGGGTAGGATTTTGCCGCGCTCCGTGATGTATTTCTTCAGCCGGGGCGCATCTTTGAAATCAATGACGGCAATTTTGTCGACGCAGAAACTGCAGATTTTCTTCTTGCGCCGACCACGGTCACGTCGCATATTCATGCCTCCTTAACCTCAAGCCTAAAACGGTAGCGGTTCGTCGTCGTCGGAGAAATCAATCTCGTCGCGGTAGGGCTGTCCCTCTTCCTGGGAATTCCGGGCGTCCGGGCCGCCCTGCCCTTTGGGCCCGTCTAGGAAGCGGACGTTGTCGGCGATGATCTCGGCCGCCTTGCGGCGAACACCCTGGCTGTCATCGTACGAACGGATTTCCAAACGTCCCTCCACGGCGGCAAGTCGCCCCTTGCTCAGGTATCGGGCGCACAATTCCCCCAGGTTGCGCCAGGCTACCACATCAATAAAGTCGGTACCCCGGTTCCCCTGTTTGTCCAGGAATGGCCGGTCGACGGCCAGGGTGAACCTGGTCACCGGCGTGCCGCTGGGCGTGTACCGGAGCTCCGGATCTCGCGTCAGGCGTCCGATCAGAATTACCCTGTTCAGCACCTTCCCACCGCCTGTTTACCTATTTGTCTTCCCGGATGATTATATGGCGAAGCACCCCGTCGGTGATTCTAAACACGCGGTCGAGCTCCCGGGCCACGGTATGTTCCGCCTGGCACTTCAAGACCACGTAATAACCCTCACGGTAATTATCGATTTCGTAGGCCAGACGCTTGATCCCCCACGGATTAAGCTCGGTAACCTCGCCGCCCCCGTCGGTGATGATTGTGTTGATTCTTTCAACCAGTTGCGTGGTTTGCTCCTCTTCCAGGTCGGGCCTCAGGATGTACATTACCTCGTATTGCCGCACCGTGCACACCTCCTCCCTGTGGACTCAAACGGCCCCTTGCGGGGCAGGGCGGAAAAACAGCAGGGGCAAACTCTTCTACATCATACTTAATCCTGCAGCCGGCGTCAAGACGCCGCAATCACTCACTTAAAATCTTACCCAAGGGGATCCGGCTCACTCACGACGAAATCTTACCGAGGGGATGTGTTTTGCGAATGTCGCTAAAGAGTCGCCGGGAATACTTGGGCACTGTGTGCCAGCGTTACCACAAAACTTCTTCGCGCAGGGAAAAATCACGAATCATTGACGAGATCGTAAGCGTATTGGGCTACCACCGGAAGTATGCCGTACAAGTTTTAAACGGCCCGATACCGACCCCAAAACCACCTATCAAACGGCATCGTCCAATTAAATACCTCGAAGCACTCCCTGTAATCCAGTTGGTTTGGGAGGCACTGGACTTCCCCTGCGCCGAACGCCTCCAGCCGGTGCTGCGGTCTACTGCAACTGTTAGCCACCCATGGGGAACTTACCCTTACACCAGAAATACGCCGGCAACTGTCCCAGATCAGCCGGGCTACGTTGGCCCGCCGACTGGCTCGACTGTGAAGCCTGCTGTTTGTAGCCCTTTGCAGCTTGGTCCTGACGCTGGGCGGCGCATTCGTTATGCTGTTCATCCTTGCTTACCTCACCCGGCAGAAACACACGGGAGGCGGCTGCCCCGGCTGTCACAAGATATTTTTCCTCGCCTTTGGCGACACGACCGTGGCGATAGCGGGCCTGAGAGCTTCCCTGATCTTGGCAGCGCTCGCTTGCCTTCCTACAGTGGGTTGACACGATCCCAACCGTTGGGCAGCCTTGCGGTAGCGGGATGATTACTGGTATACTGGAACCAAAAGGGGTAGGTGCATAGCGTATTGGCGGAGCATAGTGCCGGTGCGGTATCTGTTTTCGGTGCTTGGATCCGCTTTCCGGAAGAGCGCTGGCAGCATATACTCAGGGAGCACCCGGAGTTGGAAAATATGTACGAAGACGTACTAACTACGATTGAAAGCCCGTCGAGGGTTTTGGCAGGAACCGGTGGTGAATTATTGGCCGCCAGGGAGATATCTCCGGGGAAGTTCTTGGTAGTTGTTTATAAGGAACTCGGTTCAGATGATGGTTTTGTAATCACCGCGTTTCTGACCCGGCGGATCGGACAGTTAGAGAGGAGGACAACTGTGTGGCCGAGGCAATAAGTTATGTCAAGGTGGCGGAAGCGATTTCGCGGGTTGTGATGGACTCAGGTCTGCCTCTGCTGCGGGTATCCTATGATCCTGCAGGGGATGTGCTCTATATTCACTTTACCGAGGAACCGGTAAAAGCTGATGACAGCGAGTTTACCGAAGACGACGTGGTTGTTCGCTACCGGGGCGATGAGATAGTCGGGGTAACTATTCTGAACGCAAGCAGACGAAAGCCGGCGTAAGAATCTCTCTATACCCAGCCAAGCGGTGGAACCGGCTCTCAGCTACCAGAAGCCCGGCAGCCACCCACCGGAGTACCTGTTTACCACCCGACCACCGCTTCACGTTACGTCCTGTCTACCGCACTCCATCTAAGGCCGACTCCACAATGTTGGCGGAGGCTAGCTGCGTCGCAAAAGCATTTAGTAAGCCCCCGGCCTGCAAAACGTAAATTGCGGGAACCGGGTTGAGCCCCATCTGCCCGGCAAGGTGCTGCGCCAGGCGGTAGACTTCCGGAAACTGCCTGTCAGATACGCGGATACCATTCCCTCTGATGCTGCCGATAAACAGACCGTGGAGAAGAAAAACAGTAATCACGCCGATTACATAGAAACAACAAGAACAACATAAACCAGAAGGCTAATCACGAGTGATACGGCAAAGTAAACCTTTTCTTTCGGGTGCACCAAAGACTCCATAGCTGACCCCCCTTGTCTTCTGCTTGCAGCGTTAGCTCAGCTTAACTTCTTTCTAGTGGCTGTTATTTCCTGCCTAGTGGCTGTTATTTCCTGCTAGATTTCGATAAAATTCTGGCTGTAATCGATTTGCATCCAGCCGCAATTTACACACCCCAATGCCGAGAGAGAAAATCGGCCGCGCGGGTGCCGGCTCACGCGTCGTCTTCGAACTCTCCCGGGCGCGTCTGGCTGTGGTCTCGTCGATGATATGTCGGCCGAAGTGCCTGCAGGGGGTTGAAACAGAGCAAAACCCCCCGGAAACGGTCCGGAGGGTTGTTATGCAAATCAAGGGATACTCCCGGTATTTTCTACATTATCGCCGCCTCCTCCAAGCAGTCGAGTCTATCAACACCGGCCACAAGCGCGATGCTTGCGGCCAACGCCCTACAGGTGGCGGTCGTACACGTCCCGGTGAATGGTGACGCGCCTGCGGACGGGCGAAGCCGAGCGCGGATTGCCGATCACCCGTCTTAACAGCCATACGCCGGTAACGGTAATCAACCCGGTAAACAACAGGGCAGTCTGCACCCCGGGGTTAACCCACTCGCGCATTACAAGCGCGGCGGCCGCCAATATTTCTGCGGCCCAACTCAGGAAATGCACCTGGCTTTCCAGCAAAACCCCCGCGGCAAAGGCGGCGGTCGCAACCAGTAAAAACCGCGCCAGGCTACCCTTCTTGCGCCGCCAGATTCGCTCCCAGGCCGCCGCCACCGCGCGGGCGGCCCGAATGGCAAGGCCTTCCCGCTCCGGCAAAGGTTCACGGAAGTCGTCGTGCTCCTCGGCATAATAGCCGTACTCCTTCTCCTCGTATACATCCCACACCGGCTCCTTCACCGGTTTCTTCCGCCGCCGGGGCAACTCCAAAGGAGGTCCGGCCGGTGGCCAGCCCTCGCGACCGGGGTCCAGGCTCACACAGGCCCACCTTCTTGCCGGTTCGACACCCGTGCGCCGGGCAGGCCCCGAAGCCGCGGCAGCCTGGCGCCGGCCGCCTCCAATCCGATACCTTCGGACCCGTTGGTAACCAATATTCTCCGTTCCGGCCATGCGCTTCATAAATCCTCCCCTCTTCGGGAAGGCCGGGCGGCAGGGTGGTCCGGAACCCGGCCAGGCCCTCCCCAAGATACTTACCGAAAGCGGGATTCTCCGGTGGGGTACTCTTTTTCATAATAAATTTGGGTCAAATTGGGTCGTGCTGGGCCGTTTCCCCGGCCTAGGCACGCAGGCGGAACCATCTCTTTTTTCTCGGCCGCCCGACCCGTGCCGGCCTGGGCAGTTTTAGTAGATCACGCGCCTTTCGCAATCGGGATGGCAACCGAATAACCAATCCGACCAGGGCGTAGCCCCCAATTACAGCCGTCCAGGCCAACGGATTAAGCCAATCCGTTCCCGGCGACACCAACGGCGATTCCATCTGCTCGGGAACCAGGTACCCGGGATGGTGCCCGGAAAACTGGCCAACCACCAGGCAAAGACCAATCACCAGGAAAACCGCCAGGGCTTTAAATCCCCAACTACGGATACGCAACCTGATCACGAGTTTTCACCCCCGGGCCGCTTGCAGTTTCTCCAGCCGCTACACGGGCAAGGTTTGCTAACCTGGTCTTGGGGCAGGTTCATCGGGATACCTGCCGACCTCGGGGTACGTTTATGCAGCTGTCCAGGGCGCCTCGCTTGACCCGCCAGCACCTCGAAGGCGATCGGATTCGCGTGTTCATGGTACATTCATCCCCCCGCGCCCGGGCCCAGGCACTTTTTCCACATGATACCATATTAGGGCAAGCGTGCCTTGGAGGGATATGGAAAGAATAGCAGGCTCAAGCTTGTCCAGAGCCGTTATTTCGGTGGCGGGTTCAGTTTTTTATGGGATTTATTTACAGCCTAAGTAGATCTTGCTGAAAAAGTCTAAGTGGTGACGTTAAAGCGGAAGTGGATGACGTCGCCGTCCCGGACCAGGTAGTCACGCCCCTCCGTGCGGACCAAGCCCCGCTCCCGGGCGGCGGCGGGATCACCGGCGCTTACCAGTTCGTCAAAGGAGATCACTTCGGCGCGGATGAACCCGCGGGCAAAGTCGGTGTGGATCTTCCCGGCGGCGGCCAGCGCCGTGATGCCGTCTTTAACCGTCCAGGCGCGCAGTTCGGGCAAGCGGGTGGTGAAAAAGGTAACCAGGCCCAGGAGACGGTAACCGGTCCGGACCAGGACGTGAAGCGACGGTTCGTCCAGGCCCGCATCCCGGAGGAACAGTTCCCGGTCTTCCGGTTCCAGGCCGGCCAGTTCGGCCTCAAAAGCAGCGGAAAGGACCACCACCGGAGCGCTTTCGGTCCGGGCGTGCGCCAGGAGCGCCTCCAGGGCCGGGTCGGCCGGCTGGCCGAGGGCGGTCTCGGCCACGTTGGCCACGTACAGTACCGGGCGGGCGGTCAGCAGGTGCAGTTCCCGGATGGCTTCCCGTTCCCGCGGCGCCAGAGACTGCAGGCGCACCGGCACCCCGGCATCCAGCCGTTCCTCGATGCGCCGCAGCACCGCCACCTCGTCCCGGTAATCCGCGCGGCTCCGAGAGCGGGCTGGTTTCTCGATGCGCTCCAGGCGGCGAGCGACCACTTCCAGGTCCGCCAGGCAGAGTTCGGTGTCCACCATCTGCACGTCCCGGACCGGGTCAACCCTGCCCTCCACGTGGGCCACCTGCGGGTCAGCGAACAGCCGCACCACGTGCACCACCGCGTCGACCTCCCGGATATGGCCCAGGAACCGGTTGCCCAGGCCCTCCCCCCGGGAAGCGCCGCCCACCAGGCCGGCGATGTCCACGAATTTCACGGTGGCCGGGGTAACCTTGTCGGGCCGGATCATCCGGGCCAACACGTCCAGGCGGGCGTCCGGCACCGGCACCACCCCGACGTTGGGCTCGATGGTGCAGAACGGGTAGGGCGCCACCGCCGCGCTGGCGCCGGTGAGAGCGTTGAACAGGGTCGATTTCCCCGCGTTGGGCAGGCCGATGATTCCTAGCCGGATGGCTGCTCACTCCCCCCGGCCGCAACGACCTTACGCTTGACCCTCTTGAGGAACTTGGGGCGGGGCAGCAGCACCACCCGGCCGCACTTCCCGCAGCGCAAGCGGAAGTCCACGCCGGTGCGCAGCACCTCCCACTCCCGGCTCCCGCAAGGATGCGGTTTGCGCATCTCCACCACGTCGCCTACTTCAAACTTGGGAATCACCTTGAAACCTCCATTCCTACGGCCCGCACGCAACGATCAGGCTGCCCGGGCGCGGTATCCCCGGACAAGCCCCCACACCTTGAGTGCCGGGCAACGACGGCAATGGCCGCCGGCGAAAGTGAGGCCCGGCACTACCTCCGCCGGGAACGCGACCGGCGGGAATAGATGCCTGTCGGGGGAAAGCCGGCCCCGCCGTTTGCGTCAAGCGGCGGCGTTTATCCCGAAAACGGCGTCACCAGCGCCCAGACATAGTGCAGGAAGCCGAAGTAGGCGGTCGCCAGCTGGGAACCGTCCAACCCGGCAGATACCAGGTCCGAGCCGAAGATGTCGCCCGAAAAGTCTAAGAACTTGATCACCATCAGGGCGAGCAGGCCGTACACGAACCCGCGCGCCAGCCCGAAAATAAAACCCCCCGCCCGGTCGATGGGCCCCAGGATGGGCAGGTGGGGCACCCAGGAAAGCAGCCGATTCCCCAGCCAAGCCGTCAGGATGAAAACGGCCAGGAAACTGACGGCGTTCAAGGCCGCCGGCGCCAGCGCCCCGGTTACCGCCTGGCCCAGCCCGTCTAGCTGGCCGGCCAGGAACTGGTCCAGGAGCCCGGTAAAACTGTCCAGGTCCCCGCTAATCTTCGGTATGGATTCATCCCCGGAAACGGCCGCAGGTTCACCGCCGCCCAACCGGGCCGAAATAAAGTTTTCAAGCCTGGCCCCCAGGTCAAACCGGCGGTCCAGGTACTCGCCCACCAAACGGTAGTACTTGAAGGCCACGAACAGTCCCAGGCCGACGACCACCACGCCCAGCGCGCTCCGGGAAAAACCCTGGACCAGGCCGCCCCAGGCACTGAGGGCGAGTATCGCCAGCAGCACGTAATCTACCCAGTTCAAGCGTCCATCGCTCCTGACTTTTCAAGCTAAACTGTGACCGGAATTGACCTCATGCCCTCTATTTTACAGTTTTCGCTCTCGCGCGCCAAAACCCTGCCGGCGGCCTGACCAGAAGCGCCGCCACCAAAACCAGGCCGAGACAGCCGAACAGGGGATAGAAAAACCGTACCAGAGTGGCGAAGTCAAAGAAGGCTACCGGGGTCATCACCAAGACCACCCCCAGTCCGGCCAGCCGGTAGCGGCGGGAGCCGGGCAAAGCCACGCGGCTGGCAAAGCCGTGGGCATGGGCGATACCGGTGGTAAACACGGCCAGCCAGATCACCACCGTGTACAAGTTTCCGATCCCGGGGTGCACCGCCGAGGCCAGGTAGAGCAGAGGCACCTGGTAGGGCCAGACCTGGGCGTGGTGGGTGGTGATCGCCGCCGCCACTACGCCGGCCGCCAGCCCCAGCAACACCCCGCCGAGCACCGCGCCCCGGACAGCCTCGGCCGGGGTCAGGTGACGTCCCAGGGTGGACAGTACCGCCAGGGGCACTAGCATATTGTAAGAAACATACAGCACCGCGGCCCAGACCCAGCTGTCACCCAGGAGACCGGCCGGCGGCGCGTGCGCCGGCGTCGCCGGACTGGGATCCAGGGCGGCAGTCAGGGCCAGGGCGGCCACCACCAACACCAGGGCTAGCTTGACTGGAACCAACAGGGCGTTGACGGCCACCACCCCGGTCAACCCACCCCAGATGACGGTCACGATCAGGGCGGCCAGAACCAGAACTCCCGTCGCGGACGCGAGGCCCAGTTTTTCCTGGAAGATTGCCCCGCTGCCCGCCAGCATGATTCCCAGGCCCACTACCAGCATACCCATGCTCAGGCCGTCCACCAACCGCGCCAGTTGTTCCCCCAGCAGGTGTTCCAGCACCTCCCGGTAGCTGGTGGCCCCGATGCGCACCGCGGTTGCCTGGATCGCGGCACCCAGATAAGCAAAAAGGGCGGTGGCCACCGCCACACCCCAAAGACCCCGCGCCCCAAACGAGCCGAAGAACTGCAGAATTTCCTGGCCCGACGAAAAACCGGCCCCGATCACGGCGCCGACGTAGAGCACCGCTACCTTTAAAACCCCGCTGCGCAACGTTTTTCCACCCCATGGTATCTGTATGCCCGCCGGCGGGGTTTTTGCCCGATTTCGGGATAACCGGTATAAGCTGAGGGTGGAAAGGAAATAAATATATTACCTTAATTATGCAATCGAAGGGAGAATTGACCATGCCCGATCTTTCCCTGAACAAAGCTGAAACCCGCCCCGCATATACGCGGATTCACATAGATGAGTCGCAGGCCCCGGCCTTGTTCGCAGCCTGTTTGAAACGTTATCTGCAGCATGTGCCGCCGGACCAGCCGGTGTTGCTGGTGTGTATCGGTTCCGACCGCTCCACCGGCGACAGTCTGGGACCGTTGATCGGCTCCCGGGTGAAGGATTTGCCGCAGAACCTTTTCCGAGTATACGGTACCCTCGACCAGCCGGTGCACGCCACCAACCTGCAGGAAACACTGGACGCCATCAGACGGGAATACGAAAACCCCTTCATTGTTGCGATCGACGCCTGCCTGGGCCGGGCCGAGAATGTCGGCTGCATCAACATCTGTGAGGGCGCCCTGAAACCAGGCGCCGGCGTGAAAAAGAATCTGCCGCCGGTCGGTAACATCCACATCACCGGCGTGGTTAACGTCGGCGGTTTCATGGAATTCATGATTCTCCAGAATACCCGCCTGAACGTGGTGATGCGAATGGCCGATGTGGTGTGCGCCGGCCTGAAGCTCCTGGTGCACGACCACCGGCGGCCAGTCACCCTGGAGCAGGCGGTGCCCAAGGCCAGAGTAAGCGGAACCCAGGCTATGTAAGCCTGGGTTCCTCACCAGCGATCCTGGACACCCTTTCCACCTGCCGGAAAATCTGCTCCGGCGTTTGCCCCTCGGCATTAACCACCGGTACCTTCAGGGCCCTTTGCTGCACTCCCGTGAAATCCAGCGTTGCCCCAGAAATCACCAGCGCCACCGAGTTGTCCGCCTCGTCGGGGGGAAGCACCTGGTAGCCCCGCTGGCGGAAGTAATCGTGCAAACCGCTTAAGCCCTCGGCAATGGCCACCTTTTTCATCCCTGTCACCTCCGTCCGCCCTTATTATGTGGGCGGCGAAGGGTTTTATGCATCGCCCCCGGGACGGAGCAGGTCAATAACCTCCTGGTCGGTGGTCTGACGAAAGTCCAGGTAGAACTGGCCGACCGCGTAGAAATCCTCGGGACTTTCCAGGCAGATGATCCGGTCGACCTCCGGACTGAGCTGCTCCAGGGTTTCCAGCGGCGCCACCGGCACGGCCAGCACGATTTTATGCGCCCCGGCCCCCCGCAGGGAACGGAGCGCGGCCAGCACCGTGTACCCGGTGGCGATGCCATCGTCCACCAGGACGACGGTCCGGCCGGCCAGATCCGGCGGAACCCGGGAGCCGCGGTAGAGGGTCATCCGGCGCTCGATCTCCCTGATTTCACGTTCCACCTGCGGTTCCAGGTCCCCGGGTTCCAGGTGCATTCTTCGGAGCAGAGAATCGTTGTAGATCGCCGTACCGTCCTGGGTCACGGCGCCGACGGCCACTTCGGGATTCCTGGGCGCACCGATTTTGCGCGGCACGATGATGTCCAGCGGCAGGCCCAGGGCACGGGCGATCGCAGCCGCCACCACCACCCCGCCGCGGGGGATGCCCAGCACCAATCCGTTCGGCAGGTCTTCGCCCGCCAGCCGTTCCGCCAAGCGGCGGCCGGCAGCAGCGCGATTTTTAAACAACAAGGGCATACACCTCCTGCACACCGTTTTCCCACTCGTTTAGTTTTACCCGAAAACCCCGGTGGCAGGCCCGTGAGTTCGTTTCTCGGATACCGCCGGCACTACGGGGAAGACTGACGCCGGGCGCTCAGTACCTGGTCCAAAACCTCCTGTTCCTCGGCGCTCAGGGCGTAATCCGACTGCCCCCGCTGCACGGGCTTTCCGTAAGAATACGAGCAGCTCGGGGAGTAGAGGCTGGTGAGGATCACCCCGTCACCTCTGCCGTCCAGGAACGCGCACGAATAGCTCTGGTCGCCGCCCACGCCTTCGAAGGCGCGGTAGCGTACCAGCACGGGTGTGCGGGCGCATTCGGCCAGGATCTCGTCCGTTCTCCGCTGCCAGGCCAAAATGTCGTCCAGCCGGCGGCGGAGGTTCTCGATGTCCGCCTGGGAGGCCTTGATGAATACGTCAAGGCTGTCGTGGTCGGTCACCTGGAGCAGCCGCACCAGGTACCGCACCCGGCCCGTCATCCGGCACAGGGCGATCAGCTGCCCGAGGTTAAGAAGCAATAAAAGTCCCACAATGCCGACCAGGATTTCCAACGAGTTAGCGGGCAGTATAATTTTTATCTCTCCTTTCCAAACCACCAACGGCTAAGTTGACACGCCCCCCCGGCCTGCTCTACACTGCAACCGGGAGGTCGGATTGCCATGTTTGTCAATGACGGGGAACAGGTCCGCGCCATGCTCCGGAAACTGTCTGGGGCGGTGGTGGCTTTCTCGGGTGGCGTCGACTCGGCGGTCGTACTCCGGCTGGCGTGGGAGGAACTGGGGGACCGCGTGGTCGCCGTCACGGCCACCGGTGAGATCTACGCCCACGCCGATCTCGAGCGCGCCCGGGCGCTGGCCACCAGCCTCGGGGTGCGCCACTACGAGCTGCCGGCCGGCCAACTCTCGGACCCGCGCTTTGCGGCCAACACCCCGGAGCGCTGTTACCACTGCAAATCCCGATTATTCGGATACTTGCGCGCGCTAGCCGCGGCGAAAGGCCTCAGCGCTATTATCGACGGAACCAACGCCGGGGATGCGCGGGAATATCGCCCCGGGCTGCGCGCCGCCGCGGAGGCCGGGGTGGTCAGCCCGCTACTGCAAGCCGGCCTGTCCAAGCCGCAGGTCCGGGCCCTGGCCCGGAGCTTGGGACTCGATGGCTGGGACCGCCCGTCCGAAAGCTGCCTGGCCACCCGGATTCCCTACGGCGTGCCTATCACCACCGCCCGGCTGAAGCAGGTACGCGCCGGCGAGGAATTCCTGCGGGGCCTCGGCTATACCACCGTTCGTCTGCGCCACCACGGCCCGCTGGCCCGGATCGAGGTAGCCCCGTCCGAGCTGCCCCGGCTGGTGACCCCGCCCCACCGGGAGCTGGTCCTGGAAAAACTGCGGACCCTCGGTTTTCGTTTTGTCACCTCCGATATCGCTGGCTACCGGACCGGGAGCTTCGACGACGGGTTATGACGAAAATAACCCGTGTTTCCTGCAACCTCTATTATAGTGGGAGCGAACACCATGAACAAGAAAAAACTGGTCACGCTGTTGCGGAACAGGGCCGCCCTGGCCAGCACCATCCTGCACGCGGGGGAGGGGGAAACTTAAATGCGCGTTCTGTACTGGGATTGCTTCGCCGGGATCAGTGGCGACATGGCCCTGGGGTCCCTGATCGACGCCGGGGCCAACCCGGAAGAGCTCCGGACCATCCTCGCCCGGCTACCCCTGGAAGGATGGACGCTGGAAATCCGGGACGAAAAACGGTGCGGCCTGCGGGGCACCAAGGCCGAGGTCCGGGTAACCGGTGACCAACCGCACCGCCGCCTGTCCGACATCCTGGATCTGCTGCATGCCGCCGATCTGCCGGACCCGGTAACCGAGACCACGGCCCGGGTGTTTACCCGCCTGGCCGCGGCCGAGGCGAGAGTCCACGGCATTGCTCCGGACCGGGTACATT
Organism: Candidatus Desulfopertinax cowenii; assembly: GCA_001899445.1. GTDB lineage: Bacteria > Bacillota > Desulfotomaculia > Desulfotomaculales > Desulforudaceae > Desulfopertinax > Desulfopertinax cowenii. The sequence continues at coordinate 698,964 of MPOA01000006.1, forward strand.
TTCACGAGGTGGGCGCCGTGGACGCCATCGTTGAAATCGTGGGCAGCGTCGTTGCCCTGCGGCTCCTGGGCGTGGAACGGGTCGAGGTCTCACCCCTGCCCCTCGGACGGAGTTTCGTACGCTGCGCGCACGGCGTCCTGCCGGTACCGACGCCCGCGGTGTTGGAGCTGATCCGCGGTTTCCCTACCAGGCCGACCGACGTCGAGGGTGAACTGGTCACCCCCACCGGGGCCGCCCTAGCCGTCACCCTGGCTGCCGCCGCCGGGCCGATCCCGGAGCTGGTGATCGACCGGGTCGGCTACGGCGCGGGAACAACGACCTTTCCCTTTCCAAATCTCCTGCGGGCGATCGTCGGCCAGGCCGCGGTCACGGCCCCGGAAGCGCGTGAAGGTGTGGTGATCCTGGAAACCGTCCTAGACGACGTCAACCCCGAACACTACCCCTTTTTCCTGGAACGCCTCCGCAACGCCGGGGCCCTGGACGCCTACCTGACCCCGCTGATCATGAAAAAGGGCCGCCCGGGCATAAAACTTACTGTTTTGTCCGGCCCGGACGTATGGAAATCACTGCTCAGGGAAATAATAAGGGAAACTGGAACACTGGGGGTGCGTTTGCGCCACGAGGACCGGGTCACGCTGGAACGGAAGGTGTTTCAGGTAAACACGGAGTACGGTCCGGTGCGGGTGAAGGTCGCCCTGTTGGACGAAACGGTAGTGCGGATCAAACCGGAGTATGAGGACTGCCGGACACTAGCGCTCAAATATGGGGTGCCAGTGCGCACGGTGACCTCCGCGGCGGAGCGGGCCGCTCAAGAAAGGTTGTAATCGCGCTTCATCTTCCGGTAGCGTTCGTAGGTGGGGGGGTTGACCTCCTCCAGGGGTAGCTGGTCAAGGACCGGCAGGAGCCCCCGAAGCGCCGCTCCGCGGACCATCCACTGGCAATAATCACGCCCGCCGTGCTGGTAAGGCCCGTAGAGACGGGAACCGGGAATCGTCTGCAGCAGCCACTCAAACAGCGCCCGGTGGCGGGAATGCATCCGCACCGTGATGTGCGGCTGTCGTCCGTCGCCCCCGAAATGACCTTCACCAATCAGAATGCCGAGGAGCAATCCCCTTTCGAAGTCCCGCATTAACCATCACCCTGTTGTTTCACCGTCAGGTAACACGTGAAACATTAAAAATTATTTTCTTTCTCTTTTGTCTTGCGCCCCCAACCGGGCCAGCCAGTCCAGCACCAGCCAGAACTCGCCCTCGTTCCGGTAGTGAATTTCCAGGCGCCCCTTTTGGCGGTTGCCCCGAACGGCTACCCGGTCCCCGAACGCTCCGGCCCGTTCGCGCACTAGCAATTCCAACTCCGGGTCCCGACCCCGCCGTTTCCGCTCCGGTCCGGCTCGTGCAGCCGGCGCCGGCCGGACGGCCTGCCGCACCTCATCCTCCAGGGCCCGGACCGATAGGCCTTCGGCCGCCGCTCGCCGCGCTAGTTCCACTTGGCGCGCCGGATCGTTCACCGCTACCAGCGTCCGAGCGTGGCCGGCCGTCAGCGCCCCGGAACTCACGATTTCTTGGACCTGGAGGGGAAGGGAAAGCAACCGCAGGCTGTTGGTGACATGCACCCGGCTCTTGCCCACCCGGCGCGCAACCTCTTCCTGGGTCAAATTAAACTCTTCCACCAGGCTGCGGTAAGCCAACGCCTCTTCCAGCGGGTTCAGGTTTTCCCGCTGAATGTTCTCGATCAGCGCGGCTGCCGCGGCCTCGGCCTCCGCCATCTCCCGTACCACGGCCGGAATGCGCTCTCGGCCCAGCGCCTGGAAAGCGCGCAACCGGCGTTCGCCCGAAATCAATTCATAACCGTCCCGGGTTTGCCGCACCACGATCGGCTGTACCAGGCCGACTTCCTCGATGGAAGTCGCCAGTTCGGCCAGTTTTTCCTGGTCAAACATCTGCCGCGTTTGCCGGGGGTTGGTTCGAATTTCATTGACCGGTATCTCCCGCAACGCCTCGCCAGTTACCGCCACTTCGCCCCCGGGGAACAGGGCGTCTAAGCCCCGGCCCAGGGCCCTTTTCTTAGCCACTGCCCATCACTTCCTTCGCCAGTTCCTGGTACACTCCGGCCCCGCGGCATTTCGGGTCGTACACCACCACCGGCCTGCCGAAGCTGGGGGCTTCACTCAACCGGATGTTACGGGGGATAATGGTCCGGTAAACCTTTTGCCGAAAATACTTCTTGACTTCCTCGACCACCTGGATGGACAGGTTGGTCCGACCGTCAAACATGGTCAGTAGCACCCCTTCAATGCCCAGCCTGGTATTCAGCCGGCGCTGCACCCGTTGAATCGTGCCCATCAGGTGGCCCAGTCCCTCCAGGGCGAAATACTCGCACTGGATGGGAATCAGCACTGAATCCGCCGCGCCCAGGGCGTTTAGAGTTAGCAAACCCAGGGAAGGGGGACAGTCGATGAACAAGTAATCGTAGTCGTCCCGCACCTTCATGAGCGCTTGTTTTAGAACCAGCTCCCGGTCCTTTAGATTCACCATTTCAATTTCGGCGGCCGCGAGCCGCAGGGTGGCCGGCACGACGTCCAGCCCCCGGACCACCCGGCAGGGCTGGATTACCGAGCGGAGCGCATCCCCCTCAATCAGCACGTTGTAAATGCACCGCTTCAGGCTGTCGCGCTCCACCCCCAGGCCGCTGGTCGCATTGCCCTGCGGATCGATGTCCACCACCAGCACCCGCTTGTCCTTCAACGCTAGGGCCGACCCCAAATTAACGCAGGTGGTGGTCTTAGCCACGCCGCCCTTCTGATTGGTTACCGCGATTACCCTGCCCAAGCAAAGCCCCCCTGAGCGCCATTCGGCGGTAGAGTAAGTCAGGCTGTTTGCTTATTCCACTAAAGTGACAAAAAATCCTTCCAAAAGACGGGCAATCCAGCCAACAAGAATCGCGCCCAAGGCCAAGGAAAGATCGTAGGAACTACGAGAGGGGACGCTTGGTGGGGATTCCCGGGCGCCGCGGGAAACGTTCCGGCGTGGAGCCGGTTTTCTTGATCACCACCAGGGAGCGCCGCGCCTTCTCCCCGGGAAGCTCGAACTCCAGCACTTCGCGTACACTTCCGCCCAACGTTCGGAGCGCGCCGTCCGCCCGCCCCAGTTCCTCCCGCACGCCGGGGCCCTTGTAGGCCAGGAAAAGACCGCCGGGGCGGAGAAAGGGGAGACAATACTCGGCCAGCACCCGGATCTCGGCCACAGCCCGCGCCACAGCGTAGTGGTAGCCAGCGCGGTGATCCGGATCCCGCCCGGCGTCTTCGGCCCGGGCGGCCAGCACCCGGATCCCTTCCAGGCCCAGCGCGGACACGGTCCGCCGCAGAAAGGCGGCCTTCTTCCGGTTACTCTCCAGCAGGGTCACAGCCAAGCCGGGCCGGGCGATTTTCAGCGGCAGGCCCGGGAAGCCGGCGCCACTGCCGACGTCGATCAGCCGCTGCCCGGCCGCCGCCCCCACCAGTCGCGCTCCGGCCAGGGAATCTAGAAAATGTTTGTGCACGATCTCCCGCGGTTCCCGGATCGCCGTCAGGTTGACCCGGGCCGCGTCCGCGGTTAGACAATCCAGAAGCCGGGAGAAGAGGGCGAGTTGACCACTATCCAGCGCCACTCCCCAACCCGCCGCTTCCTCCCGGAGCGCCCGAGCCGTTTCCGGGTCCATGGGACACCTCCCCCATGCGCCGCCGCTTTTCCAGATGCACCAGAAGAACGGCGATGTCAGCCGGACTAACCCCCGAAATGCGCCCGGCCTGGCCTACCGAAACCGGCTTGACCGCCGCCAGTTTCTCGGCGGCCTCGTTAGAAAGGCCGCGCACCTCGCGGTAGTCGAGGTCAGGCGGAATCCGCCGCGCCTCCATCTTCTCGAACCGGGATATTTGCGCCGACTGCTTTTCAAGGTAACCAGCGTACTTAACCTGGTTTTCGATCTCGGCCGCCACGTCGGCCGGCAGTTCCGGGTTTTCCAGCCCCAGGGCGGCGAGATCGCGATACCGAATCTCGGGACGCCGCAGCACCTCCGCCAGGCGACTGGGCCTGGACAGCGGGGCCGAACCCCGCGACGCGAGCCAGTCCTGCACCCGCGCCGACACCGGCACGACCGTCCGCTCCAACCGCTCCAATTCCGCCTGCACCTGTTCCCGCTTGCGGACGAAACGCTCGTACCGCTCCCCGCTTACCAGGCCGATTTGGTGGGCCCGCTCGGTCAGCCGCAGGTCGGCGTTGTCCTGCCGCAGCGCCAGCCGGTACTCGGCCCGCGACGTGAAGATGCGGTACGGCTCCCGGGTACCCTTGGTGACCAAGTCATCGATCAGCACGCCGATGTACCCCTCGGACCGGCTGATCACCAGCGGCTCCCGCTCTCGGACGAACTGGGCGGCGTTAATCCCAGCCACAATGCCCTGCGCGCCCGCTTCCTCGTACCCGGAAGTGCCGTTGATTTGTCCGGCCAGGAACAGGCCGGCGACGGCCTTGGTCTCCAGGCTGGGCTTCAGCTGCGTGGGCACTACGTAGTCGTACTCGATGGCGTACCCGTAACGGACGATCTCCACCTTTTCCAGCCCCGGCAGGCTCCGCAGCATGGCCAGCTGCACGTCCTCCGGCAGGCTGGTGGACATCCCCTGGACGTAAAGCTCGTTGGTGCGCAAGCCTTCCGGCTCCACGAACACCTGGTGACGTTCTCGGTCGGCAAACCGGACTACCTTGTCCTCGATGGACGGGCAGTACCGCGGGCCGGTACCCTCGATGATCCCGGCGTACAGTGGGGACCGGTCCAGGTTCTCGCGGATGATCTCGTGGGTGCGGGGGGAGGTGTAGGTCAGCCAGCAGGGCACCTGCACCTGTTTCCGGACCCCGGACATGAAGGAAAAGCACGGCACGTCCACGTCCCCGTGCTGCGGGCTCATCCGCGAAAAATCCACCGTCCGCCGGTCCACGCGCGGCGGGGTGCCGGTTTTGAACCGCCCCACTTCGAAACCGGCCTCCCGCAGGCTTGCCGCCAGGCTGACCGCCGGGAACTGGCCGTTCGGCGCCCCGTCGTAGCTGGTCTCGCCCACCAGGATCCGCGACCGGAGGTAGGTGCCGGTGGTTATCACCACGGCCGGGGCATAGAGGCGCGCCCCCGTACGGGTCACCACGCCGCGTACGGCGTCGCCTTCAATCAACAGCCTTTCCACCATGGCCTGCTTCAGGTCCAAGAGCGGCTCGCTTTCCACCACCCGGCGCATGCTTTCCTGGTACAAACGCTTGTCGGTCTGCGCGCGGAGCGCCCGCACGGCCGGACCCTTGCGGGTGTTGAGTACGCGCACCTGAATCGCCGCCCGGTCGGTGTTCAGGCCCATCTCGCCCCCCAGGGCGTCGATCTCCCGCACCAGGTGGCCCTTGCCGGGTCCGCCCACCGCGGGGTTGCAGGGCATCAGCGCCACAAAATCTATGTTCAACGTCAGCATCAGGGTGCGGCAGCCCAGACGCGCGGCCGCCAGCGCGGCCTCGCAGCCGGCGTGCCCACCCCCGACCACGATCACGTCGTACTTTCCGGCCGTGTATTCCATGTTTTTCACCTACTATCTAGACCTTGCTAAAAAAGTCTATTTCCACACCGTTTGCTGTGCTGAGGCATTATCTTCGGTCACTGTGTCCGCGCTAAGGAATGAACTCGCTCGCCTCGGGCGGCGCCGAAACTCGCCCGCTTCGCGGTCTCAAACAGTCGGTCGCCGCTATTCCTCGGCCTCGCTCGTTCTTTGAACAAGCTCCCAATGTGACCTCCGATAATCCTCAGCACAACAGACTGACTTTTTCAGCGGAATCTATCTACACCTAAATTCTGTTTGCAGGGCAGACCCCCCGTGCCGCCTTAGTAGGCGGCACCAACGAAGGATGAAAATCGTTCGTTGCAGTGTTTCCGGCCGCGGCCATTGCGTAGCGCCGGTAACGGCCAGCCGGCGCAAGTGAGGTTGGCGCTGCCGCCGACGAGGACGCGAGGGTCGATTTGGCAAAGGTAGATTTTGCCGGCAACTATGCAGCACGGCAACGACAAGCGGCAAAGCGCACCATCTCGCAATCCGCAGGAGGCGGGGCAGCGCCCCGAACGAACCGTGCTGCCGTCGGCGCGGAGCACCGGCCGCGAAGGAAACACGACGACGAACGACTATTTTCAAGACAGAATCTACTTCCCGATGCAAAAATCGGCGAAGATCCGGTCCAGCAGGTCGTCGCCGACGGTGGCGCCGGTGATCTCGCCGAGTGCGTCCAGGGCGTTCCGGACGTCGATCGCCGCCATCTCCAGCGGCAGCCCGCCGGTCAGCGCCGCCCGCGCCTCGTTCGTGTAGCGGCGCGCCCGCTCCAGGGCGTTTTTGTGCCGGACGTTCGAAATCAGGATGGGGTCGCGGCCAGCAACCTGTCCCCCCAGGACCAGGTCGGCGATGACCTCTTCGAGTTTGTCCAGGCCCCGCCCTTCGCGCACCGCTACCCGTAGCACCGGCCCCGCCACCAGGCGGCGGATTTCGTCCGGGTCGATCCCGGCGGGGGCCAGGTCGATTTTGTTGATCAACACCACCAGGGGTTTCCCGGCCGCCAGGGCCAGAACCTCCCGGTCCTCGGCCTCCAGCCCGGAGGCGGCGTCCAGCACCGCCAGTACCAGGTCGGCCGCAGCTACTACGTTCCGGGTCCGGGCCACGCCGATCCGTTCCACCGCGTCCTCCGTCTCGCGCAGACCCGCCGTGTCCAGGAGCCGCAGCGGAATGCCCCGCAGGTTCACCGTTTCCTCGATGACGTCCCGGGTGGTACCGGGAATGTCTGTAACGATTGCCCGTGCCTCCCGCAGCAGGGCGTTTAAGAGCGACGACTTGCCCACGTTCGGTTTACCCACAATGACCACGCCCAGGCCTTCCCGGTACACCCGGCCGGCATCGGCCCCGGCCAATAGTTCGGCGCATTCGTCCGCGATCCCGGTCAGCCGGCGGGCCAGTTCCGCCAATTCGGTTTCCGGAACGTCTTCCTCATCGGGAAAGTCAATGCTGGCCTCCATTTCGGCCAGCACCCGTAACAGCGCTTCTCGCAGCGCCTCGATTCGTTCCGACAGTTCTCCGCGCAGCTGCCCCAGGGCGACCTTCAGGCTCTCGCCGGTCCGGGCGCGGATCACGTCCAGGATTGCTTCCGCCTGGGCCAAATCCAGCCGCCCATTTAAAAAGGCCCGCCTGGTAAATTCGCCAGGCTCGGCAAGCCTGGCCCCAGAATCAAGCACTAACTGTAAAATCCGCCGCAGCGGCACAATCCCACCGTGGCCGTTGATTTCTACCACGTCCTCCCGGGTGTAACTGCGGGGAGCACGCATCAGCGCCAGTAGGACCTCGTCGACCGTCTCGCCACTGGCGGGATCCACCACATAACCGTAGTACAACCGGTAACCCGGCCCGGACCTCCAATCGCGAGCGCCGGCTGGCCGAAATATCCGGCCGGCGATCTCAACGGCCGCCGGACCGCTGATCCGAACAATTCCGATCCCGCCCTCTCCCGGGGGCGTGGCGATGGCTGCAATCGTGTCGTGCAGCAACCCCCACACCTACTTTCGGGGGGCGATGATGATCTTGCGAAAAGGATCTTCCCCTTCACTGAAGGTGTAAATGTCGTCCCGGCCGCGCAGCGTGGTGTGGATGATCCTTCTTTCCTGCGGGTTCATGGGCTCTAGGACCACGCTCCGGCCGCGCCGCTTAGCTTTTTCGGCTAGCTTGTTGGCCAGGCTAACCAGTGTGTCCTCGCGCTTTTTCCGGTATCCCTCCACGTCCAAGAAGATCCTTTTTCTTTCTTTCTGGTTCTTGTTCACCGCCACGTTAACCAGGTATTGCAAAGCGTTGAGCGTTTCACCCCGTCTCCCGATCAGAATCCCGAGGTTTTGGCCCTCGAGGCCGATATTGAGGTCGTGTTCGTTCTCTTTGATGGCGATCTGCGCCTCGACCCCCATCGCCCTCACGATTCTCTCCAGGAAATCACGGGCCCGGTCTGCGGCCGTTTCTTTCACCGCCACCCGCACCCGGGCTGGGCGGCCGCCCAAAATTCCAAAAAGACCCCGGGACGGTTCCTCAAGCACTTCAATCTCCACGCGGTCGCGCGACACCCCCAGTACCCTCAGGACCTCCTCAACCGCCTCTTCTACGCTTCTTCCGCTTCCTTCGACCACTTTCACCCTGCGCTACCTCCTCCTTGCCGGGCTGGCCGCGCTTGCCCTTTGCGGAAGATTTTTTCGCCGGGGCGGGCTTCACGGCCGCCGGCGCCTCCTCGGTTTTTCCCTTGGCTTTAGTTTCCCGGCCAGCTTTCTCTTCATCCCCGGCTTTCCTCTGCTGCGCGGCCCTATCCCCTAATAGCTGCTTGTTGATAAACACCTGCTGCACGCTACCTACCACGTTGAAGGTTACCCAATACACCGAAAGGCCAGCCGGCAGGGTGGCGCTGATCCAGCCGATGAACAGCGGCATCATGATTAACATCATCTTCTGTATCGACTCCTGGCTCGGGTTGCCGCTGCCCGCACTCAGAGCCATGCTCAGTTTAGCCTGGATGTAGGTGGTCACCGCCGCCAGCACCGGCAGAATAAACAGCGGATCCCGCACGCTCAGGCTATCCATCCACAAGAACCCGGCATGGGCGGGGTTTACGTACGGGAATTTCCACAGCGCCTGGTACAGCGCGATCAGGATTGGTAACTGGAGCAACAGCAAGAGGCAGCCGGACATAGGGTTGACCTTGCGTTCCTTGTACAGCTCCATTATTTTCTGCTGCATCTTTTGCTTATCTTTGCCGTAGACATCCTGAATCTTCTTGATCTCAGGCTGCAGCTGGCTCATCTGGGCCATCGAGCGCATCTGGGTCCGCGTTATCGGGTGCAAAACAAGCTTGATCAAGATGGTCACCAGGATAATCGCCAGGCCGTAGCTGGGTACCCCGGCGGCAACGGTGAATTCGTACAACCAGTTAATCAGCGCGGTCATCCCGCTGCCAAGTGCTTCAAACACAAACACTGCTTATTACCCCCAAAAAATAGGTTAAACCGGGTCATACCCGCCCGGGGAAAAAGGGTGGCACCGCAGCACCCGCCGGCAGGCTTTCACCCCACCGTGCCACAGACCGTACTTTCCGATCGCCTGCACGGCGTATTCGGAACACGAAGGATAAAAACGGCAGGTAGACGGCAAAAACGGCGAAATACCCACCTGGTACGCCTTGATCAGGGCAATTGCAAGTTTACGGCACCAGATCATCGAAGGAAATCCCCACCCTGGAGGAGCGGCTGCGCTCGCGGTTCGACAAGTTCCCGGCCAGCTTCAGCAAACTGTTTTCTAACCCCTGATAATCCACCTGGGCAGCCATCGGCCGGGCGACCACCACGTAATCGTAGCCCGGCACGAATCGCTCTTGGTGCCGCCGGCAAATTTCCTTCAGCCGCCGCCGCACCCGGTTTCTCACTACCGCGCCGCCAAGTTTCCTGCTGACCGTAAACCCAAACCGGCACTCGTCGGTTCCGTTGGCCAGCCGGTACACCACGAGCAGCTTGTCAGCCCTGGATCTTCCGTTGGCAAAAACCCTTCGGAAGGCCCGGTTTTTCTTAATGGTTATTATTGCCATAAAAAGAGCCGCCCATTCATAACACGCCTTTCCCCAAACAAAAAGGCCTCAAGCGGCCTTACGCTGTGAGCACCTTTCTTCCTTTTGCCCGCCTCCGCTTAATCACGTTCCGTCCGGATCTGGTCCGCATGCGGCGAAGAAATCCATGTAGGCGCTTTCTCCTTCTTTTTTTTGGCTGGTACGTTCTTTTCATAACGATTACACCTCCGGGCAATTCCTGGAAACTGAACAGGGATCACAGTTCATTATAAAGTATGCGGCCAGCGCCAGTCAAGGCGTTGCCTGCGGTGCGCGAGGCATTTGCGTTGTTTTGTACATTGCCTTACGAGGGCAAAATACTTGTCCCCCGTTGTGTAAAGTTACTGTAGGAGTTTCGCTGACGGCCTTAATCTTGTTGATAACTTCTTGAAAATCTGCTATTGTTTAAATGACTTAACAATCCCTAAAACACGGGCTGATTCACAGCCTGTGAATAACGTTGTGAATAAATTGTTCATGATTGAAAATTTTTCTTTTAGGAGGACGCCATGGTTCCACCGGAAATACTGGCCATCTGGTATCAGGTTTTAGAAGGTTTGGAGCGGAAAGTGAACCGGCAGTCCTATGATCATTGGCTCAAGCCCTTAAGACCAATTGCCTACCATAATAACACGATCCTGATCGAGGTACCGAACCATTTCTCGCGCGACTGGCTGCACGAACGCTACGCACCGCAAATCAAACAATCTTTTGAAGACCTTGCCGGCCACGAGATCGCCTTGAAATTCTTGCTTTCGGGCGAGGTGCCAGAAGTCAAAAAGCATCTGTCCAAGACACTGGTGGACAAGATGCAATCCGACCTTTCCACCCTAAATCCCAAGTACACCTTCGATTCCTTCGTGATCGGCAACAGCAACCATTTCGCGCACGCCGCCGCCTTCGCGGTGGCCGATACACCAGCTAAAGCGTACAATCCCCTGTTTATCTACGGCGGGGTGGGCCTGGGGAAAACCCACCTGATGCACGCCATCGGGCACCACATCCGGCAGCACCACGCGCACCGGTACCGGGTCGCCTACGTAACCTCGGAACGGTTCACCAACGAACTGATTAACGCGATCAAGGACGACCGGATGCCCCAGTTCCGCAGTAAGTACCGCAGCATCGACATTCTCCTGATCGACGACATTCAATTCCTGGCCGGTAAGGAGCGGACCCAGGAGGAGTTTTTCCACACCTTCAACAGCCTTTATGAAAATCATAAACAGATCGTGATCTCCAGCGACCGGCCCCCGAAGGAAATCCCCACCCTGGAGGAGCGGCTGCGCTCGCGGTTCGAATGGGGACTGATCGCCGACATCCAGCCGCCGGACCTGGAGACCCGCATCGCCATCCTGCGCAAAAAAGCCCAGGCGGCGGACAACAACCTGGTTTCCGACGATACCATCGCCTGGATCGCGAACCGCATCCAGTCCAACATCCGGGAGTTGGAGGGCGCTTTTGTCCGGGTTTCGGCTTACGCCTCGCTGACCGGATCCGAGGTCACCCCGGACAAGGCGGCCGAAATCCTGAAGGATATTCTGCCGCCGCACAAGCCGCGCCAGATCACCTGTGCGCTGATCCAGGAGATCGTGGCCAATTATTTCAAGCTCCGCCCGGAAGAGTTAAAGGCCAAAAAACGGACCCGGGCGGTGGCTTACCCGCGGCAAATCGCCATGTACCTGACCCGGGAACTCACCGATCTGTCACTACCCAAAATCGGAGACGAATTCGGCGGCCGGGACCACACTACCGTGATCCACGCTTGTGAAAAAATAAGCCAGGAAATGCAGGAGGATCCAAGCCTGCAGGAAATGATCAACGAGATTGTCCGCCGGATCCAAAAACAATAGACATCCTTATGCCCAGCGCCGGACGTTTAGGCGGCCCGTCCCGGACGTGATTTGCACATATCACCAGGCTTTACTATTAGAACTACTTCTATAAAAATGCATGTACATGACCACTACTGCTGGTACAGCCCGTTGTTCAGTTGGGAGGGAATATTAACAGCCATGCGTTTCCAGACCACCCCGGAAAACTTGCTTGCCGGTATTACCACCGTACAGCGGGCGGTTGCCCACAAAAGTCCCCTGGACGTACTGTCAGGGATCCTGTTCGAGATTGGAGAACAAACGGTGACGCTCACCGGAAGTAACATGGACCTGACCATCAGCCGCACCATCCCGGCGTCCGGAACGGTTCCCGGAAAAACCGTTCTTCCGGCCAAGCAACTTTCGGAAATCGTGCGCCGGCTACCTGACCTGCCGGTTAATCTTTCCGCCGACCCGAAAGAACACGTAGCCAAATTTAGCTACGGCCGGGCCAAGGCCCGCTTACACGGTTACGACCCCGCCGATTTTCCTCGGCCAGCCGAACCGGGAAGCCTAGATGTGGAATTCACGGGCTCCCGGAAAGCTTTCCACGATCTTTTTAAGCGGGTGATCTACGCCGTAAGCCAGGACGACCTGCGGCCGATCTTTACCGGAGTGCTGCTGGAAATTGACGGCCGAGAAGTTAGGGCGGTGGCCACCGATACCTACCGCCTGGCGCTCAGCCGGATAGAATTCACCGGCACCGAAGGGCAGGAAACCAGGGCGATCATTTCCGGCCGGGCCTTGGCCGAGCTGGTGCGCATTCTGGGCCAGGCGGAAGACGAGGAATTCGGGTTCGCCCTGGCCGAAAACTACGCCTCTTTCACCGTCGGACCAACGAGAATTTTAAGCCGCCTGATCGTGGGCGACTACCCGGATTACCGCCGGGTGATTCCGGCTACGCACCAAACCAGGGTCCAGGGTCTCGACGCCCCGCTACTGCTTCAGACGGTGGAACGGGCGGCCACCCTGGCTCAAGACGGTTCACCGGTAGTTAATTTTTGTTTGGAGGAGGAGCTATTGCTCGTCACCGCGCGATCGGAAATGGGCTTCGTCCGGGAAGAGATTCCGATCCGGCTGGAGGGCGCGCCGCTGGAGGTCAGTTTCAACGCCCGGTATCTGGAAGACGCCCTGCGGTGGTGCGAGGCGTCCGAACTGACCTTGGAGTTCAACGGACCTGTGGGTCCGGCGGTCTTTCGCCCGGTCCGCGCTAACGACGATTACCTGGCCCTGGTGCTTCCGATCCGCCTTTTCTAGGAGGAGTCTTGGGCTTGCGCGTAATTAATATCAAAGCCCGCAACTTCCGGAATTACGCCGACCTGGAGGTTAAACCGGGCCGGGGCCTGAACGTTATCCGGGGGAAAAATGCCCAAGGCAAGACCAATTTCATCGAATGCCTGTTTTTCGCCCTGCGTGGTTATTCTTTTCGGACGGCGCGGGAGAGCGAGGTTTTACACTGGGGCCGCGATTGCGGTTTCATCGAGGCCAGGCTTTCGCGGGGCGGGTGTGAACTGCCGGTCCGGATAAACCTGGCCCCGGAGGGCAAGACGATCCTGTTGGCCGGCCGGCCGGTGGGCCGGACCGAACTCGGCCGGCGGGCGGGCGTGGTGCTGTTCACCCCGGACGACCTGCGGCTGGTGAAAGGTCCGCCCAGAGACCGGCGCCGGTTCCTGGACCTGGAACTCGGCTGTTTTTTGCCCGGATACCTGGAGGACCTGAAGTCTTACCAGCGGGCGCTGGAACAGCGCAATCACCTGCTACGCTCTAGGCGCGGAAGGGATGAAGGTGAAACCCTGGACCTGTGGACCGAGCAGCTCTGTTGGCACGGCGCCGGCGTGCTGCTGGGGCGCCTGCAGATGCTCAGAGAGTTTGCGCCGTTGGTCTGCCGGCTTTTCGGCGCCTGGGGCGGCGAAGAACTGGCGATTAGGTACCGTAGTTCGGTCACCCTGGGGAACAGCGACCGGGAGCAGGCGGCCGGTCGCCTGCGGGAGGCACTGTCCGCCGTGCGCCGGGAAGAATTGCGCCTCGGCCGCACCCAGGTCGGCCCGCACCTGGACGACCTGGCTTTCATCGTGAACGGCCGGGAATTGCGTTCCTTCGCTTCCCAGGGGCAGCAGCGTTCGGTAGTGCTGGCGCTGAAGCTGGCGCAGGTTGCGCTCTGGAAGCGTTACACCGGCGAAGTGCCGGTGGTGCTCCTGGACGACGTTCTGTTTGAATTCGACCGGGAGCGCCGCGTTCGGGTGCTGGAGACCCTTCGCGCGAACGCCCAGGTTTTTTTGACGGTGGGAGACCGGGTTTTTGCGGGGGACCGGGTTTTTTGGGTGGAATCAGGAAAAATTGGAGAGGAGAGTGGATAAGGTGTTTTTACACCTCGGCGCCGACGTAACGGTGCTCAAAAAAGACATTGTGGCCATTCTTGACGTGCAGACCGGGTTGGTGAACACCACGCGCGATTACCTAAACATGGCCCGCAATCAGGGGATATTGAAAACGATCATTGAACCCGAAAAGGCGCGTTCGTACGTGGTAACCACCAAAAAGGTGTATCTGTCCCCCATATCCTGCAGCACGCTCAAGAAAAGGGCTGCCCTTTCCGAACCGGGGCGGTACCAGCCGTAGTTCGTTAAGTGGGAATAAGATTAACTCGGGTTGATATTCCCGGCCGGTTTATCTCCGCTCCGTATTTATGGTAAAGTTAATAACTAGATGTTGTAAGCGGGGAGTTGAATGCACTTGGACAAAAACTATTCCGGGTACCGGGCGGAGGATATCCAGATCCTGGAAGGATTAGAGGCGGTTCGCAAGCGGCCCGGCATGTACATCGGTTCGACCGGTTCCCGGGGTCTGCACCACTTGATCTTCGAAGTGGTGGACAACAGCATCGACGAGGCCCTGGCCGGTTATTGCGATTACATCGAAGTGATCATCCACCGGGACAATTCGGTGACCATCGCGGACAACGGCCGCGGGATTCCGGTGGATATTCACCCGCAGGTGGGCCGCCCCGCCCTGGAGGTAGTGCTGACCAGACTCCACGCCGGTGGTAAGTTCGGCGGCGCCCAGTACAAGATCTCCGGCGGCCTGCACGGCGTGGGAGTCTCGGTGGTGAACGCCCTGGCCGAGTGGATGGAGGTCGAGGTCAAGCGGGAGGGGTACCGCTACCGGCAGACGTTCGCGCGGGGGGTGCCGACCGGTGACCTGGAACTGCTCGGCGAAGCCGACGAAACGGGCACCCGGGTGACCTTCAAACCCGACCCGAAAATCTTTGAGGAAATTGAATTCCAGTACGACGTAGTGCATAAACGGTTGCGCGAGCTGGCGTTTTTGAACGCCGGCGTCACCCTGGTTCTGCTTGATTTGCGGACCGGCAGGGAGAAGGTGTACCAGCACGCCGGCGGGATCCGGGATTACGTGCGCCACTTGAATTTGCACAAGGAAGTGCTGCCCGACGAACCCATTTACATGGAGGACAACAAGCAGGGTGTCTCGGTCGAAGTGGCCATGCAGTACGTGAACGTCGACCGGGAATTGATCCTTTCCTACGTCAATACCATCCACACCGTCGACGGCGGAACCCACGAGGCCGGCTTCAAGGCGGCGCTGACCCGCACGGTGAACGATTACGCCCGCAAGCACAACCTCATCAAGAACGGTTCCTTCAGCGGCGAGGACATCCGCGAAGGCCTGACGGCCGTGATCAACGTTAAAGTGCCCGAGCCACAGTTTGAGGGCCAGACCAAGACCAAGCTGGGGAACAGCGAGGTGCGGGGTGTTTTGGACTGGGTAGTTTCCCAGCTGCTGGCCAATTACCTGGAAGAACACCCGGCCGAGGCCCGGCGCATCATCCAGCGGGTGGTGATCGCCTCCCGGGCCCGGGAGGCCGCCCGGCGCGCAAGGGAACTGACCAAGCGGAAGAGCCTCCTGGAGCATTCCACCCTGCCCGGTAAACTGGCCGATTGTTCGGCGCGCGACCCGCGGCAGACCGAACTATACCTCGTCGAGGGCGATTCGGCGGGCGGCTCGGCCAAGCAGGGACGGGACCGGGAATTCCAGGCCGTGCTGCCACTCAGGGGGAAAATCCTGAACGCGGAAAAGGCTCGGCGGGACAAGCTTCTGGGCAACGAGGAGATCCGGGCGCTGATCACCGCCATCGGCACCGGGATCCTGGAGGATTTTGACCTTGACAAGGCCCGGTACCACCGGATTGTGATCATGACCGACGCCGATGTGGACGGGGCGCACATTCGCACCCTGCTGCTCACTTTCTTTTACCGCTACATGAAGCCCCTGATCGACGCCGGCTACGTGTACATCGCCCAGCCGCCGCTTTACAAGCTGACCCCCAGGAAAGGGAAAAAAGGGGAAACCTACCTTTACAGCGACGAGCAGCTGGAAAGGTTCTTCCGGGAAAAGGGGCGGGACTGGAATATCCAGCGGTACAAGGGTCTCGGCGAAATGAACCCCGAGCAGCTCTGGGACACCACCATGAACCCGGAGCACCGGACCATGCTTCGGGTGACTCTGGAGGACGCCCTGGCCGCCGAACAACTGTTTTCCACGCTGATGGGCGAACAGGTGGAGCCCCGCCGCGAGTTTATCCAGAACCATGCCCGGGAGGTACGGAACCTTGACGTTTAGCGGCACTTTCTTCGGCGAAGAGGACCGGGCGGCTTTGTACCGGTTACTTTTGACGCGCTCTTTCCAGTTCGGGGAATTCGTGCTGTCCTCGGGGAAGAAAAGCAGTTACTACTTTGACGGCAAGCAAGTCACGCTGCATCCCGAGGGCGCCTACCTGGTGGCCCGCGCCGTGCTGGAAAAAATCCGGGGCAAGGGTGTTCAGGCCCTCGGCGGGCCGATCATCGGCGCCGACCCAATCGTCGGTTCGGTGGCGGTAGTTTGTGCCCTCAAACGGCTGGATCTCGGCCTTTTTCTCGTGCGTAAGGACGCCAAGCAGCACGGCAAAAGGAGACGGATCGAAGGGCCGCCGCTGGCGCCCGGCACGCGGGTGGCGGTGGTGGACGATGTGCTCACCACCGGGGGTTCGATTTTCAACGCGGTGGAAGCCGTGCAGGAGGCGGGCTGCAAGGTGGTGACCGCGGTGGTGCTGGTAGACCGGCGAGAAGGGGGGACCGAATTCCTGAAAAACATGGGGATAGCGGTGGACCCGATCTTCACCATTGCCGACTTTCCGGTTTAACCGACCTTAGCGAAGTTTTAACGGATCACCCGGTTATCCACAGAGTTATCCTCCTGATCCACAAGACCACGGGCCCAGGCTCTTATCTACGGCGGAGCGAGTCGTAACCGTTTTGATTTCGCCTCGCTCGAACGCATCGAGACGGTCTTCTGCCTCTTGAGCCCACAATTCATTCACCCTCTGGCGGGATGGAGAGTCGGTACTGAATTTAAATTGGCCCCGGCTCAGCCGCATCTTTCCTATCAACCAGGAGGTGGTGCAGAGTAGATTTTATTATTTTTTCAGAAACCGCAAAGAACAACCGGAAATACGATCAGTAACCAGCTATTCCACCGTAAAGGCCAGGTTTTCCGTCCTGGGGAGGCTATCTACAATTTGCCATAATATGGTAATATTTAACCAGAATGGCTGGAGGTGGACGATGCGGTGGTGGAAATAAGTCGGCGGCGGTTGCTGGTCTTCGTTGTTCTGGCCTTTGTGGGTGGGGTGGTGGTGGAGCGCTGGCTGTTGCTTACGGAGCCGGTGGTCCGGGTTGTGGCTCCGGTTACGGCAGCGGTCGGCGGCCCGCTGTTGTGGCTGGCGGTGGGCGTGCTGGCCGGTGCCGGAGGGATGATGTTTTTCCGCCGGATGCGGGAAACAAGCAGCCTGGATAAGGTACGAACCCCGCGGTTCAAGCGTGATCCAGAGCGTTTTTGAACCCCGGACACGCGTCTTGGGTTTGGGAACGGGTCGGTTTCTGGTATAATACTGGACAGATTGCCCAATTTCTTAAAGTGGCCGGTCTCTCTGGCGACGCTCAGGCTGGACAATACTGGGCGGGTTGCCCAATCCTTTTGGACGGGAGTGAAAGCACTTGGCTGCCGACCCGGGAAAAGTTGTACCCATAGACATTAATGAGGAGCTGAAACACTCCTACCTGGATTACGCGATGAGCGTCATCGTCGGGAGGGCGCTGCCCGACGTGCGGGACGGTCTTAAGCCGGTGCATCGGCGGATTCTGTACGCCATGCACAACCTGGGACTGACGGCGGACAAACCCCACCGCAAATCGGCCTACGTGGTCGGCGAGGTGCTCTCCAAGTACCACCCGCACGGGGATGCGGCGGTTTATGATACCCTGGTCCGGCTGGCCCAGGACTTCGCCTGTCGCTACCCCCTGGTAGACGGCCATGGGAACTTCGGCTCCATTGATGGCGACGCGGCAGCGGCCATGCGTTATACCGAGGTTCGGATGGCCCGAATCACCGCCCAGATGCTGGCGGACATCGACAAGGATACCGTTGACTTTGTCCCCAATTACGACGGCACCGGGGAGGAGCCAGTGGTGCTCCCGTCCCGGATCCCCAACCTGCTGGTGAACGGCTCGGCCGGGATCGCGGTGGGCATGGCGACCAACATTCCGCCCCACAACCTGAAGGAGGTCATCAACGGCCTGGTGTACCTGGTGGATCACCCGGAAGCCGAACTGGAGGACCTCATGCGTTTCATCCCCGGGCCCGACTTTCCCACGGGAGGCCGGATCATGGGCCAGGAGGGGATTCTGGAGGCGTACCGTACCGGACGGGGCAGCATCAAAATCCGGGGCGTGGCCGAGATCGAGAAGCGGGGTAGCAAGCAGCGGATCATCATCAGCGAGTTGCCCTATCAGGTCAACAAGGCCCGTCTGGTGGAGAAGATCGCCGCCCTAGTGCGGGAGAAAAAGATCGACGGGATCGCCGACCTGCGGGACGAGTCGGATCGCCGGGGAATGCGGATCGTGATCGAGCTCCGGCGGGAGGCCAAGCCCCAGGTGGTGTTAAACCTCTTATACAAGCACACCCAGCTCCAGGAAAGCTTCGGCGTGAACATGCTGGCGCTGGTTAATGGTCAGCCGGAGGTATTGAACCTGAAGGAAGTGCTGGAGCACTACCTCGGGCACCAGAAGGAGGTCATTACCCGGCGGTCCCGCTATCTCCTGGAGCAGGCGCGCGCCCGGCTGCACATCGTCGAGGGGCTGCGAATTGCCCTGGCCTACCTGGACGACGTGATCCGAACCATCCGGCGGAGCCGGGACGTTGCCGAGGCGCGCCAGGCGTTGATGGACAATTTTAACCTGAGCGAAAAACAGGCCCAGGCCATCCTGGATATGCGGCTGCAGCGGCTAACTGCCCTGGAACGGGATAAGCTGGAGGGCGAATACGACAACCTGGTGGCCCGGATCGCCTACCTGGAGAGCGTACTGGCGGACGAGCGGAAAATCCTCGGGATCGTGAAGGAAGAATTGCTTAAGGTGCGGGACGAGTTCGCCGATCCCCGGCGCACCGTGATCACCAACGAGGATGTCACGTTTAATCCCGAGGACCTGATTCCCCAGGAGGATGTGGTGGTCATCTTGACCAACGAAGGGTACATCAAACGGATGTCCCTGTCGGTGTATCGCAGCCAGAAGCGGGGAGGCCGGGGCGTCACCGGCGTGGAACCCAGAGTTCAGGACTTTGTGCGCCACCTTTTCGTGTGCAAAACGCACGATTATCTCCTGTTCTTTACCAGGCGCGGCAAGGTGTACCGGGTTAAGGTTTACGAGATTCCGGAAGCGGGCCGCCACGCCCGGGGTACGGCGGTAGTGAACCTGATCCAGATCGCGAACGGAGAACACATCACCGCGGTGATCCCGGTGAGCGAATACACCAGAAACGCTTACCTGTTCATGGGGACCCGATACGGCACCGTGAAAAGGACGCCGCTGGCTGAGTTCAGTTTCGCCCGCCGGGACGGCCTGATCGCCATCTCCCTGGATGAGGGCGATGAGCTGGTCGGGGTCAGAATCACGGACGGGGAATCGGAAGTGATCCTGGGCACCAGGAACGGTCTGGCCATCCGCTTCAAGGAAGCCGAGGTGCGCGCGATGGGCCGTACCGCCCGGGGGGTCCGGGGTATTTCCCTGGACAAGGGCGACGCGGTAGTCGGAATGGGCATCGTTGATCCGAACGGACAGTTGCTGGTGGTGAACGAGAAAGGGTACGGCAAGGTGACTCCCGTGCGGGGGTTCCGGCTACAGGGCCGGGGCGGTCGGGGGCTGATCGCTACCCGGGTCAGCAACCGCAACGGCGCGGTAGTGTCCGTTGCCCTGCTGGGCCGGAACGAAGAGGTGCTGATTGTGAGCCGGAGCGGTATCCTGATCCGGCTGAAGGCCCGGGATATTCCCCAGTTCGGGCGGCTGGCCCAGGGCGTGCGCCTGATGCGCCTGGGGCCGGGGGACGCGGTGGTGGCCGTGGCCCGGGTGCACCCGGACGAATAGAATAGATAAAAGTGTACCTGCGCCGGCTGCCGTTACCGTCGCTGCGCAATGGCCGCTACCGGGGACACCCCCGTAGGCGGGGGCGCGGTGGCGTGCGTTTTCCAGGTACTTCAGGGATCAGTACATGGTGCCGCTGAAATCGCGCTGGAACCAGTTCCACAGCCGTACCTCGCCCAGGGCGGGGGAATGGACGGCCTCCAGTTCCCGCAGCTTCAACAGTTCTTTGGTGGGGCCGGTCACCACCGCCCCGTAGACGCGGACGCCGTTTTCCTGCAGGTATTGGTGCCGCTCGGCCAAATGTAGGTCCTGGGGATCACCCCGGTAGATTCGTTCCGCCAGCGGCGCATTCGCAACCAAGAACCGCATGGATTCCAGGAAGTACTCCTCGCTCCGCGCAGCGTCGTCCGGGCGGCTGCCGTTCGCGCGGAACATGCCGTGGGAACGGTCCGGGAAGCCCCAGGCCCCGGCGAACGCCGCCAGCGGTGCCCGACGGTTTTCTCCGCGGCGCGTTTCCCCCTCCAAGCCGGTGACGGCGGCATACCAGGTGAGGTCCAGGTCGTAACCGGAGAGCATGGTCCGGACCTCTTCGGTGGTGTGGGTGTCCCGGAAGGAAACGGCCAGTTCGGCCACCGTGCCCTCGGGCAGGACCTCCAGGGCGTGCCACGTTTCCGCGGCGTTTGCGTCCCGGTACTCCGCCTCCCCGTCCTCGGCCGAGTCCGCCGGCTGCTCGGGGGGGAAAAAGCGGAGGTAGTGGTTGTGCGCGCCGTCCCGCCAGTTCCATTCGGTATTCACCGCCGAAAAGAAGTGGTTGACGTTCAGGTGCCCGATAACGTATTCGTCCTTGCCGACGCGCTTGGACAGGGCGTAGCTTCCCCGGGCGGCGAAGTAGGGCTTGATCTCCAGGCTGCTGTGGCCCCAGCTGGCCCCGGTGAGCATCAGGGGCAAGGGGCGCGGGCTGATGGCCATGGTCACGTTGGGGAAAGTGAGTTCCGTCAGGACCGCCGCCGTTCGCTGCGCCTTGTACAGCCGCGCTTCTTCCCCGCCCGCGTTGAAAAAGTAGCCCGAGGCCAACGTGCCGGCCACCTGCAGCGCGACGAAGAGCACGAGCAGGAAAAGGGCGATGCTGAACCGGTTTTTGTATTTGGCCCAGCGGAGTATCCGCCGCTGCTTTTCCTCGCTCAGCCCGGGCGGATGCGCGGCGGCGGACGCCGGTCCTCCCCCGGGGCCGGGCGGCCTCGTTTCGGTGTCCTGCAGCCGGGCGTCCAGCTTTTGCTGGCACGCGGCGCAGCTTTCCAGGTGGGCCTCCACGGCCCGGGCCGCGGCCGGGTCGGCCGCGCCCCGGAGATATTTGTTCAGCAACCGTTCAACTTCACGGCATTCCACTGCGCAGCACCTCTCTTATCTTCTGGCGGGCTCGAAACAGGGTCACCTTGACGTTGGTCAGGCTGAGCCCGAGCACCTGGGCGATTTCCTCGTACGTGAAACCGTGATACTCCCGCAACAGGACGGCCTGGCGGCTTTTCTCCGGCAAGAGGCTCACCGCCCTGAACCAGTTCCGCAGTTCTTCCCGCCGCAGGTACTCCTCCTCGGCGCCCGGGGCCGCGCCGCCGGTGAGACCGGCGAACCGCCCGGGATCGGTCTGCACCTGCCGCCGCTCCCGGCGGTACCAATCGATGTAGGCGTTGCGGGCCACGCGGAACAGCCAGGGGCGCACCTTCTCGCCCCGGTAGCTCTCCAGATGTTCGTAAGCCTTCACGAAGGTGTCCTGCACCAGGTCTTCCGCCGTTTGGGGGTGGTCGGAAAGCAGGAGCAGATACCGGTACAGGTCGTTCATGTGGTATCGATAGACCGCCTCCAGGGATTGGGCTTTCACTACCACCCCCCCTTCACTGAGACAACGTCGGGACGGAAGAAAAAGTTACACCCCATTTTATCATTTCGCGGCCGCCCGGAGCGGGAAAGTGCGCCGCCGCTACGAACCGCTTGTTTTTCGGCATACGGTGTTGTAAGATTAGAGGCGAGAAATGGCAGGCGGAGGCGCAAAACATGGTTGAAAAAGGTACATGGACGGTTAAGAAGGGCTTGGCCGAGATGCTCAAGGGCGGCGTGATCATGGACGTGACCACCCCAGAGCAGGCCAGGATCGCCGAGGCCGCCGGGGCGTGCGCCGTCATGGCCTTGGAGCGGGTGCCGGCCGATATCCGGGCGGCCGGCGGGATCGCGCGAATGGCCGATCCCACCGTGATCCAGCGGATCATGGACGCGGTTACCATCCCGGTTATGGCCAAGGTCCGGATCGGTCACTTCGTGGAAGCGCAAATCCTCGAGGCGCTGGGCGTGGACTATATCGACGAGAGCGAGGTGCTTACCCCGGCGGACGAGCAGTACCACATCAACAAGCACCTCTTCAAGGTGCCCTTCGTGTGCGGGGCCCGGAACCTGGGCGAAGCCCTGCGGCGGATCGCCGAAGGCGCGGCTATGATCCGCACCAAGGGCGAGCCGGGGACCGGCAACGTGGTGGAAGCGGTCCGGCACATGCGGATGGTGAACGAGGGAATCCGCCGGGTACAAGCGGCGCCGCGCGAGGAGCTGGTTGCCCTGGCCAGGGAAATGGGCGCACCTTACGAGCTGGTGCTGCAGGTGGCCGAGCTGGGCCGGCTGCCGGTGGTGAACTTCGCGGCCGGCGGGATCGCCACCCCGGCGGACGCGGCGCTGATGATGCAGCTGGGCTGCGACGGAATTTTTGTCGGATCCGGCATTTTCAAGTCGAAGAACCCCGAGGCCCGGGCCAAGGCCATCGTGACCGCTACTACCCACTATAACGACCCCCAGATCCTGGCTGAGATTTCCTGCGATCTGGGCGAGGCCATGCGGGGCCTGGAAATCAGCACTATTCCCGACCACGAGCGGATGCAGGAGCGCGGTTGGTAGTGGTTACCGTCGGGATTCTGGCGCTCCAGGGTGCCTTCCTGGAACACGCGCGGTCGGTCGCGGCTTGCGGTGGCCGCCCGGTCGAGATCCGCAAGCCCGAGCAGCTGGACGACTGCCGGGCGCTGATCATCCCCGGTGGGGAGTCCACTGCCATCGGGAAACTGATGGACCAGTTCGGGTTGTTTGATGCGGTACGCCGGTTTGGGGCCGACGGGCGGCCGATATTCGGCACCTGCGCCGGTATGGTCCTGCTGGCCAGGGAGATTGAGGGTTTACAGCAGCCCCGCCTGGGGCTCATGAACATCGCGGTAAAGCGCAACGCCTTCGGCCGCCAGGTGGACAGTTTCGAGGCCGACATCTACGTTCCGGTGCTGGGGGAGGCGCCGGTACGGGGCGTGTTTATCCGGGCGCCGTACGTGACGGCGGTGGGCCGGGGGGTGGAAACGCTGGCCAGTTTTGACGGTAAAGTGGTGTTGGTTCGCCAGGGCAGGCTTCTGGCCGGGGCTTTTCATCCCGAACTGACCGCGGATACCCGGTTGCACCGGTACTTCCTGAGTTTCCTGGACGAGTAAAGCAAAGGTTTTAACAATAAACAGAAGTTGCTGTAAAATATCTTTCGGCAAAATCCATCAACTTCCATGGAGAAGGAGCCGGGGCAAATAAAGTAGAATCTTTGCTTGCCTTCAATCGGCCTTTGTATTAGAATGTTGGGCATCAATAGCGCCGAAAAACCGCGCTAAGTCGTTCCGTACCAGTGAAAACCCGATGCCGGGGAATAGTAGCCGTGGATCCGAAGGCAGAGAGCCGGTGGGTGGTGCGAACCGGCCGGGCAAGCGGTGAATTCCCCCCCGTAGGGGTCCCGCCGAGAACGTAGGCGGGAACGGTGTGCGCCGTTAACCGCATTCGAGTGGGCCGCGTCCCGGTGGCGCCGGCCAAAAAGGGTGGCAACGCGGGAGCAAACCTCTCGTCCCTTGTGGTGGGGGGCGGGGGGTTTCCCAATTTTAAAAGAAAAGGAGAGAAAGGGTCTCAATGTCGAGAAAACTGCGCTTGATGATTCCGGGGCCCACGCCGCTCCCGCCCCAGGTGAGCGAAGCGCTGGCTCGTCCGATGGTTGGCCACCGCAGCAAGGGCTTCGCGGAGCTGACCGCCCGGCTGCACGGGAAGCTGCAGCAGGTCATGCAGACCAATAACGAAGTGATCATCCTCACCAGCTCTGGTACCGGCGGGCTGGAAGCGGCCGTCGCCAATACGGTCAACCCCGGCGACAAGGTGCTGGCGCTGGTGGCCGGCAAGTTCGGCGAGCGTTTCCGGGACCTGGCCCGGGTGTACGGGGCCGAGGTGGTGGAGCTGCACTTCCCCTGGGGGCGGCCGGTGGACCTGGACGCCGTGGAGAGTGAGCTGCGCCGGCACCCGGATCTCAAGGTGATCCTGGCTACCCATAACGAGACCTCGACCGGCGTGGTGCACGACATCCGGGGCCTGGGTGCCCTGGCCGCCAAGCACGGGGCGCTCCTGGCGGTGGACGCCGTCAGCGGCCTGGGCGGCATCGACCTGCCCGCCGACGCCTGGGGGGTGGACATCCTGGTCACTGCCTCCCAAAAGGCGCTGATGACTCCGCCCGGCCTGGCTATGATCAGCCTGAGCGAGAAGGCCTGGGCCCAGGCCAACAAGTGCCGCGCACCCCGTTACTACTTCAGCCTGCCGGCGGCCAAAAAGGCGCTGGCCAAGTGGAATACCGCTTATACACCCGCCGTCTCCCTCTTCTTCGGACTGGAGGCGGCGCTGGACCTGATGCTGGAGGAAGGACTGGCCAAGGTGTTTGCCCGGCACCGGCTGCTGGCCCGGGCAACCCGGGAGGGGATCAAGGCGCTGGGGCTGGAACTGTTGCCGCCGGAAGACGTGGCCTCCCCGGTGGTGACCGCCGTGAAGAGTCCGGCGGGTATCCCGGCCGAGAGCTTGCGCAAAATCCTGGCGGACAAGTACGGTGTGTTATTTGCGGGCGGCCAGGCCGAGCTGAAAGGGAAGATCTTCCGCATCGCCCACATGGGCTACGTGGATCAGCTGGACGTGATCACTGCCCTTGGAGCCCTGGAGTTGGCCCTAAACGAAATCGGGCACCGAGTTGACTTCGGGGGCGGCGTGGCCGCGGCCCAACGGGTGTTTCAGGGAGGTGCTGAATAGTGAAGGTACTGGTGATGGACAACGTGGCGCAAGAGGGAGTGGATGTCCTCCGGCAGGCGCAGGTGGAGGCCGAGGTCCGGAGCAAGCTGACCGAGGACGAACTCCTGGAGATTATTCCGCAGTTTGACGGGATCATCGTCCGAAGCGCCACCAAAGTGACCGCGAAGGTGATCGAACGGGGTACCAACCTGAAGGTGATCGGCCGCGCCGGGGTGGGGGTGGACAACATCGACGTCCCGGCAGCTACCGCGAAGGGGATCATCGTGGTGAACGCTCCGGACGGAAACACCATCGCCGCCACCGAGCATACCATGGCCCTGATGCTGTCGCTGGCCCGGAACGTGCCCCAGGCCGACGCCCGCCTGAAGTCCGGGGTGTGGGACAAGAAGGCCTTCGTGGGCGTAGAGCTGCGCAACAAGTGCCTGGGCGTTCTCGGCCTGGGGCGGATTGGCAGCGGCGTGGCCCGCCGGGCTTACGCCATGGAGATGGACGTGGTGGCCTACGATCCGTATATTAGCGAGGGCCGGGCCCGGGAACTGGGCGTTACCCTGCTGCCGCTGGAGGAAGTCTTCCGGCGGGCGGATTTCCTGACCATTCATATGCCGCTGACCAAGGAAACCCGCCACCTGCTGGACGAACGGGCATTTTCCTTGATGAAGAATGGCGTCCGGATTATCAACTGCGCCCGGGGCGGGATCGTGGACGAGGAGGCGCTGTACCGCGCCTTGACCTCCGGCAAGGTGGCCGGCGCGGCCCTGGACGTGTTCGAGGTAGAACCCCAGACCGAAAGCCCGCTTTTCAAGTTGCCCAACTTCATTGCCACACCCCATTTGGGAGCGTCTACCCGGGAGGCCCAGGTCAGCGTGGCCGTGGACGTGGCGGAGGAGGTCATCGCCGTCCTTAAGGACAAGCTGGTGAAGAACGCGGTGAACATTCCTTCGATCAAGCCCGACGTGCTCAAGGACATCGGGCCGTACCTGGGTTTGGCCGAGAAGCTCGGTCGGTTTCACGCCCAGCTTCTGCTGGGGCGGCTGAACCAGATCGAGATCACTTACAGCGGCGAATTGGCCGCCTTCAAACAGGTGGAGCCCCTGACCACGGCGCTGGTGAAGGGCATCCTCGATAACATCCTGCAGGAGCGTGTAAACTACGTTAACGCGCTGCTGATTGCCAAGAACCGAGGCATCGAAATCAGCCAGACCAAGTCCGGTCGGGCTGAGGACTATACCGGCCTGATGACCGTCAAGGTGATCTCCAGCGAGGGCGAGCACGAGCTGGCCGGTACCCTGTTCCGGGGTGATAACCCCCGGGTGGTGTTCATCGACGGCTACCGGGTAGATGCCGTCCCCGAGGGGCACATGCTGATTATCCCGCACATCGACAAGCCGCGGATCATCGGGGCGGTGGGCACCCTGATCGGGCAGCACAACGTGAACATCGCGGCCATGCAGGTGGGGCGCAAGGTGATCGGGGGCCGGGCGGTGATGGTGTTGATGGTGGACAGCCCGGTGCCGCCAGAAACCCTCGAAGAGATTGCCAAGGTGGACGGCGTGCTGGGGGTCCGGATGGTCAGCCTGTAAAATCCAAGATTCCCGGGGTGTGAGCTATGCTGGAACTGAAATTCGTCCGGAAAAACCCGGAGGTGGTACGCGCCGCTCTCGAAAAACGGGGGGTGGACTTTGACCTCGAGGCGCTTTTGGACCTGGACGACGAGTGGCGCCAGAAACTGTTCACGGTGGAACAGCTGAAAAACAGGCGCAACGCGGTCTCGGAGAAGATCGCCGGCCTGAAGAAGAGCGGTGCGCCGGCCGACGCGTTGATTGCCGAGATGCGGGAGGTTTCCCAGCAGATCAAGGAACTGGACGCCGAAACCCGCCAGGTAGAAGAAAGGCTGCTGGGGCTTTTGCTCCAGGTGCCCAATATCCCGCACCCGCTAGTGCCTTTTGGCCGGGAGGAGGCGGACAATCAGGAGGTGCGCCGCTGGGGCGACCCGCCAGAATTCCCGTTTGCGCCGCGGCCGCACTGGGAGCTGGGGGAGGCGCTGGACATCATTGATTTTACCCGGGGCAGTAAGGTGAGCGGGGCGCGGTTCAGCTTTTACCGGGCCGCGGGTGCCCGGCTGGAACGGGCGCTTGTTAACTTCATGCTTGATCTACACGTGGATCGGCACGGGTACACCGAGCTTTTCCCGCCGTTCCTGGTTAACGCCCAGAGCATGGTTGGCACGGGCCAGCTGCCCAAGTTCGCCGCCGACATGTACAAGGTAGAGGGCGAGGATTACTACCTGATCCCCACGGCCGAGGTGCCGGTGACCAACTTTCTGCGGGAGGAGATCGTGGACGGTGAGACCCTGCCCCGGAAGTACGTGGCCTACAGCGCCTGCTTCCGGGCCGAGGCCGGGGCGGCCGGGCGCGACACCCGGGGGCTGATCCGCCAGCACCAGTTCAACAAAGTCGAGCTGGTGAAGTTCTGCCGGCCGGAGGAGTCCGATGACGAATTGGAAACCCTGCTCCGCGACGCCGAGGAGGTATTAAAGCTTCTCGGGCTGCCCTACCGGGTAGTGCTGCTCTGTTCCGGCGACTTGGGCTTTTCCGCGGCCAAGACCTACGATCTGGAAGTGTGGATGCCGGGACAGGGGGTGTACCGCGAGATCTCATCCTGCTCCAACTTCACCGACTTCCAGGCCCGCCGGGCAAATATCCGCTACCGGCCGGCGCCCAGGGCGAAAGCGGAGTTCGTGCACACCCTGAACGGTTCGGGGCTGGCCGTGGGCCGCACGCTGGCCGCCATTCTGGAGAATTTCCAGCAGTCCGACGGCACGGTGGTGATCCCGGAGGCCCTGCGGCCCTACATGGGCGGCCTGGAACGGATTCGCCCGGATTAACTTTATCCGCGGCTGTCCATTGACTGTTTTGTTTTTATGGTATACATTTATATTAACGATAGCGTTTTAGTAAAAGGAGGCCGGATTAGATGGCAGAAGTGGTTGTCTCCAGTAAGTACCAAATAGTCCTCCCGGTTGAGATACGTAAGTCATTGGGGATCAAGAAGGGACAACGGCTGCACCTTCTGGTGGAAAACGGGAGCATCAGGTTGATTCCGAGCCGCCCTCTTCCTGAAATGCGGGGTTACTTGCGTGGGATGGATACAAATATAGAGCGAGATGAGGAGGAAAGGTTTTGATTCTGGTAGACTCATGCGGGTGGCTTGAATTTCTCGCCGACGGTCCGCTTGCAGAAGAGTACGCCCCTTATTTTAATAAACCGGAGGAGATAATTACACCGGCTATTGTAATTTATGAAGTGACAAAAAAGATTTGGCGAGAACAAGGTAAAGAAAAGGCCTTTCTTATTGCAGCCCAAATGCAGCAGACAAAATTGGTTCCTTTTGATACCCGCCTAGCACTGGCTGCTGCTGATGTTTCTCTACGCTGGAACTTACCTATGGCCGATGCCATTATTTTTGCTACTGGCGCGGAATGTGGCGGCAAGGTGGTTACCAGCGATCACCACTTTAAAGAGTTGCCAGGAGTGATCTTTATAGAAACCCGCTCCTGAAAACCCACCCCCTTGCGGGGGTGGGAATTGCGGCGGATTGACACTGTTAACCCGATATGCTATAGTGATATGTGCCTGTGGAGAGCCCCGGAGGGGTGTCCGAGTGGTTTAAGGAGGCGGTCTTGAAAACCGTTGAACCCGAGAGTGGTTCCGTGGGTTCGAATCCCACCCCCTCCGCCATGAAACGGAGGCCGGGGGGTATTGCGGCCGGAAGTCAGACCGGCGGTCGTAGAGGGCCGGGACGCGTTCCCGGGAAGAGACCGGTGCCTGAATGCGGAGAGATGGCCGAGCAGGTCGAAGGCGCTCGCCTGCTAAGCGAGTAGATGGGTGAATGCCTGTCTCGAGGGTTCGAATCCCTCTCTCTCCGCCATAAATTCACTAAAGGACGTGCGCCCGTAGCTCAACGGATAGAGCGCCAGACTACGGATCTGTAGGTTGGGGGTTCGAATCCCTCCGGGCGCACCATTAAATTAAATCAGTCGTCGGATTGTTGAAGGAATGCACGCGCGGCATTCCGATTAGTTTATGATGGGTTAGCATGCGCCCGTAGCTCAGGAGGATAGAGCGGCGGTTTCCTAAACCGCGTGCCGGGGGTTCGAGTCCCTCCGGGCGCACCATGAATTGTGATCCCATTACGATTTCCGGGCAGGGTTTGATCGACGGGTGAGCTATGTGCCAGACCTGGCGGTGCACGCTGGGTACATGCGCGAAGCGCTGCAGGAGGCCGAAAGGGCCTATCAACTGGGCGAAGTGCCGGTTGGAGCGGTGGTCGTGATTGATGGACGGGTGGTTGCGCGCGGCCACAACCGGCGGGAAACCCTAAAGGACGCCGCGGCCCACGCCGAACTCCTGGCGATGCGGGAGGCGGCCCGGGCTCTTGGCGACTGGCGGTTAAGTGAGGCCACGGTCTACGTCACAATGGAACCCTGCCCGATGTGTGCGGGGGCCATGGTACAGTTCCGGGTGAAACGGGTGGTTTACGGGGCGGCCGATCCCAAGGCGGGCGCGGCCGGCTCGGTGGTCGACCTCCTGCGGGAGGCGCGGTTCAACCACCAGGTGGAGGTCATTCCCGGGGTCCTGGAGAAGGAATGCCGGGGGATCGTCCAGCGGCTTTTCCGGGAACTGCGAAAATAGCGGAGAGATGGCTGAGTCTGGTTGAAGGCGCTCGACTCGAAATCGAGTAGGCAGGCCAAAAACCTGCCTCGTGGGTTCGAATCCCACTCTCTCCGCCAAACAAAAAATAAAACCCAAAAAAGGTCAGTCGACGAACGGGCTGGCTACTCTTCTTTTTCTCGTTCCCCTTGGGGGAGGCCTTTTTTTCCTGCCAGTTCTTCAGAAACCTCAAAGGCCATCGCGGGGCTGGGCTGCCTGGGAAGGCGGACTCCCGGGGCCTGCGCCGGCTCCTTAACAAGCCTTTTCCTTGTAAAAGAGTGGATCAGAGACCCTAAGAGAAGTAGACCGGCAAATCCTACAGCCGGGAAGAGCGTGCCTACCAGGTCGGAGAAACCAAACTGGGCTAGCCCAAAGGCCCCTATACTGGCCCCGATGGTGTACCATTTGTATTTTGGCGTCCCCTGTTTGCTCAATCGGGCCACAAAGCCGTAAAGGCTGCCTACCGCGGTTGTATAAATCTCAGCCAGAAGCACGATGGTGTAACCTATGCCGACCACAGGCGCAATGGTTCCGGCCACGAAAACCATTGGAATCTCGAATCCTGTGGCCCTGTCTATCTGGGTTAGTATTGCCAGGTTTATAGCCGCAGCTCCTGCGCCCAGGCCGATTCCGCCCAGAATTGCGCCCTTTTTCAGTTTTTCAGGACTCGACATGGCCCCCAGGGGTGCCAGTACAGCCACAGCCAGTACCAGGTTGTATGACGCATATAGTACTGCGGTTAAGGGCCAGAACGGCACCGGCGCTCCTCCCGGGTTGTAGTAACCGCGAAGGGACGACAATAAAGCGGTAAAGTCGCTGGCTACGACATATATCGCGACCCCAAATGCTGTTGTTAGAAGGAGCGGTACCACGAAGCTGATCGATTTCACCACTCCGCTTATTCCCAAGAGAACCGTGCCCAGGGAAGCTCCGATCATAATAGCGCTGCCCCAGAAAAAAGAGAAACCCAACTGCTGGGCAAAAACAGCCCCGGCGCCGGCACCCATAGTCACCAGGCCGCCGAACAAGAAGGAGGTAATAACCCAGTCAATAGCTGGACCCACCCATTTACCACCTGCATAACGGATGACAGGCAGATGCGAATCAGCTTTAAGCCTCCTTCCCAACTCCAGAATCATGTACCCGAAAACGGCCAGAAGTACCGTCGTTCCTGCCAGACCTATAATTCCCGGCAGGCCGAAAAAGCCAAAAAACTGCAGCACTTCTTGGCCCGACGCAAAACCTGCTCCTACTACTGTTCCAATATATGTTGCTGCTATGGTAAAAACTGAAAGCTGTTTTTGGTTTACCTTTTTACTTGACATAATTATACAGCTGGATTCTTATTAATGTCTGCTGCCGGCACGTTTTAATCGGCAAAGACGGCTGCAAGTTACACTTGCTCAGGTTTATCCTTGTGCTCCGGCTTCAGGCCGGTTTTGGAGGACATGTCCAGTTTGACGTCCTTTTGGGTGCCGTGACGGTGTTCGCTTTCCAGCTGCGCCTTTTGCGATTTAACTTCCCGCGGCTGGGGCGAACCGGGCGGCCGATGCCGGTCGAAGATCAGTTCCGGTCTTTCCTGACGCCTGCCCCGGCGGAATTCTTCCCTGTGCATGGGGCATACCCTCCTTTGGGCCTAGTATGCCCGCGAAAGAATACTTAACACCGTCGATCTCCGGTGGTCTGACGGGAATAGCATGCTTCCGCCGATTGTTTTGCCCTGGGTTTGGCGTTTGATGTGCAGGCACGGCCGACCCGAAGATCATTCGCGCGGCAGAAAAGCTCGGTGTTGAGGTGCTCTGGCCTGGTTCCCGGAGCGCAAAATAGGCGGTAGCCCGGAAGCCGGAGCGGTCCGCAGAACACTGGGGAACAACGACCGAGAAGCTTTCAACCTGCTTTTTGGAAGCTTTGAAGAAAGAGGCGAAAGATCCTTCGCAGCGCGAAAGGTTGGGTGTTTTTCAAATTTTCCTCATCCAGCCCGGCATCCCCGGTCGCCCGCTTTACAGGCAGCACGTCACGGCGCCTCCACCTGCACCAGCTCTACACCACACTGCAGAGCGGCTTGATGAAGCCCTAGATCCCGCGTCGCCAGTGGCGTCCCTTCCCGCATCGCCAGCTCGAGATACGCGGCGTCATAAGCCGACAAACCATACTGTCTGCCGATAGACAAAACCTCATGAAAAACGAAATCCGGCGTCTCCTGATCGATAATGATCGGCAAACCCCGGAGCAGTTTGATAAAGCGTATTGTACCGGCTTTCGTTAATCGCCGTTTCCTTTCGGCAACCAGCAGAACATTGGCCACCTCCAATGTCCATATCGACGGCACGACCGCCTCGGCATCGGCGAGCAGGAATAAGACGGAATCGGCGTACGCGTCCGCCTCATCCTCAAAACACCAGGACATGACCACCGAACAGTCCAGCACAAAGCGCCTCAATGCTTTCTCCCCTCTTCGATCATCTCCCGGAGGCTCATTTCTCCAAGTGTACGTCCTTTGCGAAACTCCAGCAGTTCCCGAATCACCGTCTGCACCTCAGCTTGACCGCGCGCGCCGACTGGCACAAGCATCGCCACCGGCGTGCCGTGCTTCATGATGGTAATCCGCTCACCCCTGGCAACCCGCTTCAACAGCGCGGGCAAATGGGTCTTGGCTTCATAAGAACCCACCTTGCGCATACCATACCCCCGTTTAGACTATACTTTGGTCTATTTTAGACCAGAATTGGACCCCTGTCAAATCCAAGAGCCCTCCCGAAAAGCCGGAGAGAAGAGCTCCATTTTTCCGATCTCGTCGATGAGTTTTGCGGGTTACTTGAAAGAGGCGGCCCGGGCCATTGAAAGCCGCTTGGACTTACTGTCCGACATTCGTTTCAAAACCAGCGCCGCGCAGGTACTAAAAACTCTATCTGCTAAGACTGAACCAGCATTCCAGGTGCATCTACCGATCTTGGATCACGGGAGAACGACGTCCAGAGGGTGTTCGATTATGCTTCGCAAGTTATCTCACCCAAGACCGGCCCTAACATAAAAAGCAGCTTGCTACTTCGGGTGGGCGGCAATCGACCCGAATTATCTTGACAGTCACCACGATCGGACCGGCTTGCAGTTTAGGTACAAAAACTGTATAATGGTATAAGTCTCGGGGAACCGGGACTTGTATTATCATCCGCGGAGAGATGGCCGAGTGGATGAAGGCGCACGCCTGGAGAGCGTGTGGGCGGGTAACCGCCTCGTGGGTTCGAATCCCACTCTCTCCGCCATAACAAGTTAACAGTATTGGCCGTGCTAGACGGGGAGGTAGCGGTGCCCTGTAACCCGCAATCCGCTGTAGCGGGGTTGAATTCCTGTCCGAGGGCTTGGCTTGTGGGGTCCGGCCGCCGTAAGGGGTGAAGACGGTTGGGTCTTGCGCGACGGAGCTTTCCGAACCGTGTCAGGTCCTGGCGGAAGCAGCACTAAGGAAAACCCTCCGGGTGCCGCGAGGGCGCCTGACCCGAGCTACCTGCGGCGGTATCGCCCGGAAGTTATTGTTCGGAGACAGGTGCACGGCCGGTTATTGGATAAAGAGAGGTGGGAAAACCACCTCTTTTTGATTACATTTGAAACAGTGGAAATGGCATGTCGAAAGTGATAAAGTTGGGTTATGCAGAATGGGTGCAAATGGTAGATTAAGGGTGGGGGTGGAAACTTGCCTTACCGGACGCTGTACCGAAGTGAGCGGCCGCAGCGGTTTGCGGAGGTTGTCGGCCAGGCGCACGTGGTTCGTACACTGCAAAACGCCGTTTCTGCGGGCCGGGTGGCCCACGCCTACCTGTTTTGCGGTCCGCGGGGCACGGGCAAGACGACCACCGCAAAGATCCTGGCCAAGGCGGTGAACTGCCCCCGGCGGGAAGGGGCCGAACCGTGCGGCGGTTGTGCCTCCTGCGCCGCCATCACCGCGGGCACCGCGCTGGATGTGCTGGAAATCGACGCGGCTTCCAACCGGGGCGTGGATGAGGTGCGGGAACTCCGGGAAAAGGTGAAGTTTCGTCCGGCGGCCGGCACTTTCAAGGTGTACATCGTGGACGAGGTCCACATGCTGACCAACGAGGCTTTCAACGCTCTGCTGAAGACGCTGGAGGAGCCGCCGGAACACGTGATCTTCGTGCTGGCGACCACAGAGCCCCACAAGTTGCCCCTGACCATTGTTTCCCGCTGTCAGCGCTTCGATTTCCGGCGCATCACCAAGCCGGATCTGACGGCCCGCCTGGAAGAGGTGGCCGCCCGGGCCGGGCTGGCGGTCGAGTCCGGGGTTTTCGAGCTGATCGCGCGGGTGGCCGACGGCAGCCTACGCGACGCCCTCGGCATCCTGGACCAGGCGGCGGCCCTGGGCGGTAACCGGGTCACGCTGGCCGACCTGCACAGCATCCTGGGCACCGTGACCGAGGAGGTCCTGGAAAGGCTGGTCGGGCACCTCGCGCTCGGGGAAACTGGGGCGGCGCTCGTACTGCTGCAGGAGGTCGAGGCCGGGGGCAAGGAGCTCCGGATTTTCGCCCGCGAACTTACCGATTACCTGCGCGGCCTGCTCCACCGCGCCTTTGGTACGGACCAGCCGTCACCGGGGGGGGTGGGCCTGGACCGGGAGCGGTTGATCGAACTTCTGAGCCTGTTTGCGCGCGCCGAGCAGGAGATGCGTTTTGCCACCCGCCAGATTCTGCCGCTGGAGCTGGCGGTGGTGGCGGCCGCCCGGGCACGGTGGCCGGGGGCGGGAGCGGACGGCGCCCCGCAAGCCGAATCCGGCACCGCGCCCGACCTCTGGCGGGCCTGGAGCGAGGTGGTGGCCGAGTTCCGGCGGCGGAATCCACCGGTGGGTCCCTGGTTGGCGCGCTCGGAACCGATGCTCGCCGGCTCCCGTAAACTGGTGTTAAAATTCCGGGATGAATTGGCGAAGGAAAAGGTGGCCCTGCCGGAGAACAAGGATATACTGGAGAAGACCCTGAGCCGTTTTTTCCCGGGCCGCTGGCAAATCACATGTGTGACGGATACTGATTCAGGGGAACCTTAGACTACGCAAGCTGGGGAGGTAATGCGTCTTGGGGATTAACAAGATGATGAAGCAGGTTCAGAAAATCCAGGCCGAAATGATGCGGCTGCAGGAAGAACTGGGCGAGCGCACCGTGGAGGCTACCGTGGGCGGGGGCGCGGTTACGGCCGTAGCCAACGGCAAACAGGAGATCCTCAGCATCCGGATCCAGCCGGAGGCCATCGATCCGGACGACGTGGAAATGCTCCAGGACCTGGTACTGACCGCGGTGAACGAGGCGCTGCGGCAGGCGCGGGAAATGGTGGCCCAGGAGATGGGCAAGCTGACCGGGGGGCTCAACATCCCCGGGGTATTCTAAGCGCCGATACTGACGAGGGGCGAGGATTTTGCAGTATTCCCGTTCGGTGGCCCGCCTGATCGAGGAGTTGGCCAGGCTGCCGGGTATCGGGCCCAAGACGGCGCAGCGGCTGGCCTTTTACCTGGTCACGGCGCCGCGGGAGGTGGCACAAAGCTTAAGCCAGGCCATCCTGGAGGCCCGTGAGAAATTGGTGTTCTGCGAGGTCTGCGCCAACATCGCCGACGAAAGCCCGTGCGGCATCTGCCGCGACCAGAACCGGACCCGCGACCTGGTCTGCGTGGTGGAACAGCCCCGCGACATCCTGGCCATCGAAAAGGCGCACGGGTACCGGGGACTGTACCACGTTCTAAACGGCAGCCTCTCGCCCATGCAGGGGGTGGGTCCCGAGGACCTAAACATCGACCGCCTGGTGGCACGGGTACAGGAGGGCACGGTCCGGGAGGTGATCGTGGCCACCAACGCCACCGTGGAGGGTGAGGCTACGGCGCTTTACCTAGCCCGGCTGCTCCGGCCCCTAAACGTCCGGGTCACCCGGTTGGCCTTCGGATTGCCGGTGGGTTCCGACCTGGAATATGCCGACGGGCGCACCCTGGCCCGGGCGATAGAAGGGCGCAGAGAGGTATAATTTACCTTCCGGGTTTCATATTCATTGGGTAAACAGTGCATACCCGGGAGGTGAACGCAAGCGGTGGAATGGAAACTGATTCTATTGGGTTTGCTAGGGTTGGCCGGACTGTACCTGCTCGGTTCTTTCGTGGTGACGCCTTTGAAGTACCTTTTCCGCTTGTTCGCGTACGTGGTGGTGGGCGCGTTGCTGCTGGCCGTGGTGAACTTCGGTGGTTCCTTTTTTGGGTTTCACGTGGCCATCAACCCGGTCACTATCCTGACTGCCGGATTGCTCCAGGTGCCGGGGGTGGTTCTCCTGATCGTGCTCACGCTGATGATCTGAGTGGGTAACGCCACAGCTGACCTTCTGATAGCAGCCACCCGCTCAGTCTGCCAGAAAAGGGGACAGGCTACTTTTCTGGCAGACTGCCCTTTAGAGTGCTAAAAAAGTAGCCTGTCCCCTTTTCTGGCACTCCAAGTGGAGGTCTGCTAAAAAGTGGCCTGTCCCTTTTGAGGGAGGGGATTTCGGTGAACCAGCGGCAGGCGCCGTTGTTCGGGGCTTTGAAGCGCTACTTGGCGCGGGGCCATGCCGGGTTTCACTTCCCGGGGCACGGTGGGGGACGGGGCCTGCCGCGGAATCTGGTGGACGACCTGGTGCGCCTCGATCTGACCGAACTCCCCGGGCTGGATGACCTGCACGCGCCCGCCGGCCCGATCGCCCGCGCCCAGGAACTGGCGGCTGCGCTGTACGGCGCCGACCGGACCTTTTTCCTGGTCAACGGCAGCACGGCGGGGATTCAGGCCCTGCTACTGGCCGCCACCGCTCCGGGGGACAAGGTGCTCCTGCCCCGCAACATTCATCGGTCGGTGATCGGCGGTTTGATCCTCTCGGGGGCTGATCCGGTATACGTGACGCCCTCCTTTTCCCCCGACTTCGGCATTTACCTGCCGCCACGGCCGGCGGACGTCCGGGCGGCGTTGCGGGCGCACCGGGATCTGGCGGCAGTGCTGTGGACTCACCCGGACTATCATGGTCTGGCAACGCTTACTCCGGAGGTCGCCACGGCGTTACGGGAGGCCGGGTTGCCCCTCCTGGTGGATGAAGCCCACGGCGCCCACCTGCCCTTCCACCCCGCCATGCCGGCCCCGGCGCTTGCGCTGGGCGCGGCGGCCGCGGTGCAGAGCGCGCACAAACTGGGGGGCGCCCTGACCCAGGGTTCTTGGCTGCATCTCCGGGGGCCGGCGCTTGCTCCCCAACGAGTGGCCCGGGCGCTGGCGCTCCTGCAGACCGCGAGCCCCTCCTACCTGCTGTTGGCCTCCCTGGACCTGGCCCGCCGGCAGCTTGCTCTTTCCGGACCGCGGCTGGTGGGGCGGGCCGTGGAGCTGGCCGGGCGCTTGCGCCGGGGGCTGGCGGCCTTGGAAGGGGTGGCGGTCCTGGAAGCCGGCGCCGGGCAGGCCGATCCAACCAAGGTGGTGGCGTCCACCCGCGGTCTTGGTTTGAGCGGCTACCGGGCCGCTACCCTTCTGCGCCGGGAATACGGGGTGCAGGTGGAGCTGGCCGGGTTCGGGCACCTGCTGTTTGTGGTCGGGCTGGGCACGCGCGCCCCGGACGTCGCCCGGGCCCTCCGGGCCTTCCGGTCCCTGGTCCGGAAGTACGGCCGCCCGTCCTGCCGGTCCGACCTCCGACCCCCAGCCCCAGACTTCTATTTCCCGCCGCCGGCCGAAAAGGTGCTGACTCCCCGGGAGAGCTGGCTCACACCCGCCCGGGCGGTAGCGTTGGAGGCGGCCGCCGGCCTGGTGGCGGCCGAAACAGTCAATCTTTGCCCTCCGGGGATCCCGATTGTATTCCCTGGTGAAAAACTAACCCCGGAGGTGTTACAATATATTTTGGAAATTAAGGCCCGCGGGTTTACGGTACAGGCCACGGATCCGGGTCTCGCCTCAATAATGGTGCATTGCGAGTGATGCGGGTGAGAGGAGTTTTCATTGTTTTCGAAGGGATCGACGGCGCAGGTAAGACCACGCAATTGTTTACGCTCTACCACGAACTCCGGGGCCGGGGTTACAAAGTAGTGCTGACGCGGGAACCTGGGGGCACCCGGGTGGGTGAGGCCATCCGCCGGATGCTGCTGGACGCCGATAACCGGGAGATGACCCGGGAAACGGAAGCGCTGCTCTACGCGGCCGCCAGGGCCCAGTTCGTGGCCCAAGTGGTACGACCGGCGTTACAGCGCGGGGAGATTGTGCTCAGCGACCGCTTCGCGGATTCGTTCCTGGCCTACCAGGGTTACGGCCGGGGGTTGGAGCTTTCCACGTTGATGCGGATCAACGCCCTGGCCACCGGGGGGTTGTGCCCCGACCTAACGGTACTGCTGGACATGCCGGTGGCGCGAGCCTTGGCCCGGTTGGACGCAAAACGGCAGGACCGCATGGAGAGGCAAAGCGTTGATTTCTACGAGCGGGTACGCCGGGGATACCGGGAAGTGGCGGCCGCTCAGCACCAGCGCTACCTGGTATTGGACGCCGACCGGGAGGTCGAGATGCTAGCCGCAGCCGTCCTGGAGCGGGTCGAGGTGGTTCTCGGTCTTGTTTGAAGGACTTATCGGGCAGGAACTGGCCAAGGGGTACCTGGCCCGGGCGATCACCGGGGACCGGCTGGCGCACGCCTATCTTTTTCATGGTCCTGCGGGGGTGGGCAAGAAAACGCTGGCCCGGATGCTCGCGCGGAGCCTGGCTTGTGCTGCTCCTAGAGTGGATCGAGTAAAAACATTTTGCGGCCGCTGTCCGTCCTGCCGGATGTTTGAGGCCGGCACCCATCCGGACCTGTTTGTGCTGGACGGTGCCACCACCCCGATCGGGATCGCCCAGGTGCGACAATTGCAGCAGGGGCTGCGTTACCGGCCCTACGGCACCCGGCACCTGCGCCTGATCCAGGACGCCGAGGGACTCACCGCCGAGGCGGCTAACTCCCTGTTGAAAACCCTGGAGGAGCCCCAGGGCCCCGCGTTATTCGTTTTGACCAGTTCCCGGCCGGAACGCCTTCCGCCCACGGTGGTTTCCCGCTGCCTGAAAATTCCCTTTCGGCCGCTGACCAGGGCTGAAATTGTATCCGGCTTGGAAAAAATGGGTTTCAAAGGGATTGCGCTGCCGGTGGTGGCCGCGCTGTCCGGGGGCAGCCTGGGACGCGCCATTGAGGCGGCCGCGGGCCGGGGAGAATGCGCCCTTGAGCGAGAAAAGGCGATCTCCCTGGCGGGGGAACTCGCCTCCGGGATGGGGATGGCCCAGTTGTTCGCGCGGGCCCGAGAGCTGGGGGAACGCGCCCAATTCCTGGCCCGGACCGAATACCTGCTGTTGTGGTATCGGGACCTGCTGTTGTGGCGCGAAACCGGCAAGCGGGAGATCTTGGTGAACGCGGACCGACTGGACCAGATCCGGGCCCAGGCTGGGTGCATCACCGCGCCGGCGCTGATGCACAATATCAGCGTGATCGAGGATATCAGAAGGAAACTGTCGGCCAATGCGAACGTCCGCCTGGCGGCCGAGGTGCTCTGTCTGCGGCTGGCGGGACTGGTTAAGGAGGACGGGCATGACGAAGCAAGTGGTTGGGATCCAGTTTAAGAATACGGGCAAGACCTACTTTTTTGATCCCGGGGCCCTGGAACTGAAAGCCGGGGACGGCGTGATCGTGGAGACGGCGCGCGGGCTGGAGTACGGCACCGTGGTGATCGAACCCCGCCCCCGCAAGCCGGAGGGCCAGGACCAGCTCTTAAAACCCGTGGTCCGGAAGGCGACGGAAGAGGACCTGGCCCGGCTGGCCGAACTCCAGGAAAAGGGAGAACGTGCCTTCCGTATCGGAGTGGACAAGATCAATGCCCACGGCCTGCCCATGAAGCTGGTCGGCGTGAACTACACCTTTGACGCCAGCAAGATTATCTTTTACTTCACGGCCGAGGGCCGGGTGGATTTCCGGGAACTGGTGCGCGACCTGGCTTCGGTGTTTCGGACCCGGATCGAA
The DNA here is from genome assembly GCA_001899445.1 of Candidatus Desulfopertinax cowenii. GTDB lineage: Bacteria > Bacillota > Desulfotomaculia > Desulfotomaculales > Desulforudaceae > Desulfopertinax > Desulfopertinax cowenii. The sequence goes on from MPOA01000006.1 coordinate 738,800, forward strand.
CTGCGGCAGATCGGCGTGCGGGACGAGGCGAAGATGATGGGGGGCTTAGGCGGCTGCGGCCGGGAACTGTGCTGCACCTCCTGGCTGCGGGAGTTTTCCCCGGTCTCGATCCGGATGGCGAAAGAACAGAACCTGTCTCTCAACCCGGCCAAGATCTCCGGGGTTTGCGGGCGGTTGATGTGCTGCCTGAAGTACGAGAGCGAGGTGTACGAGTGGGCCAGGGGTGTCTATCCGGACGTGGGCACCCGGGTGGAAACGCCAGCGGGGGAGGGCAAGGTTACCGGGGTAAACATCTTTAAGAACACGGTCACCGTCGAGCTGAAGGATTCCAAACACCTGCAGTATTTCCCGCTGAAAGAAGTGAAGCAAATCGGCGGCGGCAAGCGGTAGGCGTATGACTACGAGAACACTGGGAACACTGTACCTTTGCGGCACCCCGATCGGCAACCTGGAGGACGTTACCCTCCGGGTGCTGCGTTTGCTGGCCGAGGTGGACCTGGTGGCCGCCGAGGACACCCGGCAGACCAGAAAGCTCCTGAGCCACTACGGGATCCGGACGCCGCTGACCAGTTTTCACGCTTACAACCGGAAAAAGAAGGCGGAGGAAATCCTGGCGCGGCTGCGGCGGGGCGCGTCGGTCGCCCTTGTTTCCGACGCCGGCACGCCGGGGATTTCGGACCCGGGTGCCGATCTCGTGGCCCTGGCCGTACGGGAGGGAATCCGCGTGGTTCCGGTGCCGGGCCCCAGCGCGGTGCTGGCCGCCCTGGTGGTGTCCGGTTTCCGAACAGACCGGTTTGTTTTCGAGGGGTTTCTGCCCCGGAAGGGGCGGAAGCGGGTGCTGGAGGCGCTGCGGGACGAGCGGCGCACCGTGGTGCTGTTCGAGTCGCCGCGGCGGCTGGTGGCGACTCTAGAGGACATCCTGGACGTGTTGGGCGACCGGGAGGTGGCCGTAGCCCGGGAACTGACCAAACAGCACGAGGAGATTTTCCGCGGCACCGTAACCGCGGCCCGGGCGCGTTTCGCGGCGCAGCCGCCCCGGGGGGAGATCACCCTGGTGCTGGCGGGCGCCGCTCATAAAGAGTTTGCGACCCGGAACCCGGACCGCGAGACCCTGGCGGCCGAAGTGGCCGAGCTTCAGGCTAGAGGCCGAACCCGGCCGGAGGCCCTGCGGGAGGTGGCCCGGCGCTACGGCGTGCGCCGCCGGGAACTGTATGGATTGTTGCTGAACGCCCCAAACGGGGACCCGCCGCAGGAGGAGTGAGCGGCTTACGCCCCGAGGGGTGGGGAGGGAGCTAAAGCGGCGGGAGGCTTATTGCGCGCCTAAGCCTCCCGCTTTGGAAAAATAATATTTAGTTTTAAAGCCATTATATGGCCTGGGCTTTTTGAAACATCTCTTCGGCACACTGGCGGCAGACCAGTTTCCCGCGGTAGTGCTGCACATCCCCAGCATTGCCGCAAAAGACACACGCTGGCTCATACTTTTTCAGAATGATCTTCTCGTTATCTACGTAAATCTCCAGCGCGTCCTTCTCTTCGATCCCAAGCGTTCTCCGGAGTTCGATCGGGATAACCACTCTCCCAAGCTCATCTACCTTGCGCACGATGCCTGTCGATTTCAAAACTTTCCCTCCCCCCTACAGTATGGTTTCGACAGAAACAAGCAAAATAGCGCAAGTAAATGGTACCAAGCATACCATTAAAAGTCAACAGGTTTTTCAAATTAAAGATACAAAAATTTGTGTGCTTCTGCACAAGACTAGGAAAACTTGACAACTACCCGAACCTAAGGATAGAATTTTCGGTATGATTTGGGGAAAAGGGAAGTGACCCGGAATTGGCTAAACCGACTTTTTACATCACCACGCCGATTTACTATCCAAGCGACAATCTGCACATCGGGCACGCCTACACGACGGTGGCCGCTGATACCGTCGCCCGTTTCAAAAAGCTTACGGGACACGACGTTTACTTCCTCACCGGTTCGGACGAACACGGCCAGAAGATCGAGCACACGGCGGCGGCCCGGGGCAAAAAACCCCGGGAATACGTCGACGAAATTGTGGCCGGTTTCAAGTACCTGTGGTCCCGGCTTCACGTCGACTATTCGGATTTCATCCGCACCACGGAGGAACGGCACAAACGGGTGGTAACCGAGATTTTCCAGCAGCTGTACAACCAGGGAGATATTTACAAGTCGACCTACGAGGGACTGTACTGCACGCCCTGCGAAGCCTTCTGGACCGAGCGCCAGGTGGAGGAGGGGAACTGTCCGGACTGCGGGCGCCCGGTGGAACTGGTGGCGGAGGAGAGTTACTTTTTCCGCATGTCCCGCTATGCGGACCGCCTGCTGGCGCACATCGAGCAGCACCCCGATTTCATCCAGCCCGTTTCGCGGCGCAACGAAGTGGTGAGCTTCATCAAGATGGGCCTGGAAGATCTTTGCGTTTCCCGGACCACTTTCGACTGGGGTATCCCGGTGCCGTTCGACCCGAAACACGTGATCTACGTCTGGGTGGACGCCCTGACGAATTACGTGTCCGCCTTGAATTACGGGGCGGAGGACGACGCGCTTTACCGGCGCTATTGGCCCGCCGACGTGCACCTGGTGGGCAAGGACATCGTCCGCTTCCACTGCATCATCTGGCCGATCATCCTGATGGCCGCGGGCCTGCCGCTGCCGAAACGGGTAGTGGGGCACGGGTGGCTGCTGCTGGAAAGCGGAAAGATGTCCAAGTCGAAAGGAAACGTGATCGACCCGCTGGTGCTGATCGACAAGTACGGGGTCGACGCCATCCGCTATTACTTGCTCCGGGAACTCCCCTTCGGCGCGGACGGGTATTACTCCGAAGATAACCTGGTCCTGCGGATCAACGTGGACCTGGCCAACGACCTCGGCAACCTCCTGAGCCGGACCACGGCGATGATTAACAAGTACCTAGGCGGCGAAATCCAGGCCCCCCGGCCGTCCGCTGACCCGCTGGACCGGGAATTAATCGATCTGGCCCTGATGACTCCGGGTGAGGTGGCCGGACTGGTGGATCAGCTGGACCTGGCCTCGGCCCTGGCGGTGGTGATGAAACTGGTGGGACGGGCCAACAAGTACATTGAGGAAACGGCGCCCTGGGCGCTAGCGAAGGATCCGGAGCAGCGCGAGCGCCTGGCCACCGTGCTTTACAACCTGGCCGAGTCCTACCGGTTTGCCACGGTGCTCCTTTCCCCGTTCATGCCCGGCTTCCCGGCCCGGGTCTGGGCGCAGCTGGGCCTAGCCAACCGGCCGGACCTGCACACCTGGGAATCGCTGACCTGGGGACGCCTGCCGGCCGGGACGCGGATCGCGCGCGGAGCCCCGCTCTTTCCGCGCCTGGAGGTCGCCAAGTAGCATGTTCCTCGTGGACGCTCACGCCCATCTGGACCATGATCGCTTTGCCGGGGACCTGGACGCCGTTTTGGACCGGGCGGGAGAGGCGGGGGTAGGCCTGATTGTGACCGTGGCCAGCGATCTCGCGTCCGCCCGGGCGGCCGTGAACCTGGCCGAAAGGCACGGTGCGGTCTTCGCGGCCGTGGGGGTGCACCCGCACGACGCCGCCAGCGCCGCGCCGGGGTACCGGGACAAACTACGCCGCCTGGCCGCAAACCCGCGCGTAGTGGCCATCGGTGAGACCGGCCTGGATTACCATTACGACTTTTCACCGCGCCCGGTGCAGCGGGAGGTATTCGCCGCCCAGCTGGACCTAGCCGGGGAACTCGGTCTGCCGGTGATCGTGCACAGCCGGGAGGCGGCCGAGGACACCTATCGGCTTTTGCGCGCCGGCCTGCGGACGCGGGCGGTGATGCACTGCTTCGGGGGCGACTGGGAGACCGCCCATAGGTTGTTGAACTTAGGCTGCTACATTTCCTTGGCCGGGGTGGTTACGTTCAAGGGGGCGGCGGCCCTGGGTGAGGTGGCGCGGAAAGTACCGGACGACCGTCTGCTCCTAGAGACTGACGCGCCCTATCTGGCGCCGAGGCCGCGGCGGGGCCGGCGCAACGAGCCGGCCTACCTGCGCTATACCGTTGCGTTCGTGGCCGAACTGCGCCGCACCACCCCCGAGCGGCTGGCCGAGATCACCACGGCCAACGCCCGTGCGTTTTTCGGCCTGCCTTGAAAATAGTTGTCAGTCGTGGTGTCCCCTTCGCGGCTTGGTGCTCCGCTCATGAACGGCAGCACGGCTTGTTCGGGGCGCTGCTTCGCCTCCTGTGGATTGCGGCTGGTCGCCTGCTACAACTTACAGTTGTGAAGGTCTTTGAATCGGCCTTCGACCATGCTTTTGGGCTAATCCGGCCGCGTCCTGGAACGAGCGGCAGCGCCGACCTCACTTGCGCCGGCTGGCCGTTACCGGTGCTGCGCTCTTAACCCGCGGCCGGGGACACCACTCCGACGCCATTTTCGTTCTTTGCTGGTGCCGTCCGTCAGGGCGGCATGGGGGTCTGCCCTGAAATGGTAATAGTATAAGTGGTCAGACCCTGTTAAGGGGGAGGGTATGGACTTGACCGGGGGAAAGGGTCTGGTGCTGGTGTTCACCGGAGACGGCAAGGGCAAGACGACCGCCGCTTTAGGCCTCGCCCTGCGCGCCTGGGGCCATGGGATGCGGGTGCTGGTGCTGCAGTTTGTAAAAGGGGCCTGGGAAACCGGTGAGCTGAAGGCGGCGGCGCAACTGGACGGCCTGGAGATCCGCCCCCTGGGCGCCGGTTTCGTGCACCTGGAAAATCCGGTTGCCAGGCGATCCGCTTCGGAAGATCCGGCGCCGCTGGACCGGCACCGGGAGACCGCCGCTGAGGCCCTGTCCGCGGCCCGGTCGGCCCTGGTGGCGGGCGAGTACGAAGTGGTGATCCTGGATGAGATCTTCTGCGCCCTGGGTCTGGGACTGCTGGCGGTTGAGGACCTGCTGGCGCTTATATCCCCGAAACCGGCGGTGCACCTGGTGCTGACCGGCCGGGGCGCGCCGCCCGAGATTATGGCCCGGGCGGACCTGGTCACCGAGATGCGCGAAATCAAGCATCCTTACCGGGTTGGGATCGGTGCCCAGAAAGGAGTAGAGTTTTAATTAGATTCTGCTGAAAAAAGCAAGAACCCCGGCCGAAAAACCGGGGTTCCGTCACGAAAAGCTTCCGCGCGCGCCTCCCTTATGGTGCCGCAACGGCGGCGGTATAAACATCTGCCCCTCCGCATTCTCTGCCCAATACTCACCCGGAGTGCTGGGTGGTTAAGCGCCCTCCCCAATTTGCGATTTGCAATTGCGGCGGCGCTTGCGGCACCGCCTACGGGAGCCAGGTGTCCACCAGGCTGCGGTTCTCGGCGATCCACTGCTCGGCCGCCTCGTCTGGACTCAAGCCGTCTTCGATCAGTCCCATGACCGCACCAATATCGGCGGCGGTCCAGGAGAAATTGTCCAGCAGAGAGTACACTTCCGGCTTTTCTGCTTGCAACCCCTGGCGCACAATGGTGGCGATATGCTCTTCGCCGCCAAAATAGACCTCCGGATCTTCGAGGTATTTCAGGTCGAATTTCGCAAACTTCCAGTGCGGAGTCCAGCCGGTTACAACAATCCACTCTTCCTGGTCGATGGCCGCCTTCAACGCCGCCGCCATGGCGAAGCTGGAGCTATCCTGCAGCTCGAACTCCAGGCCGTAGCCCTCGATAGCCTGCTCGGTGGCCTTCATGATTCCGGCCCCAGGCTCGATGCCGACGATTTTGCCGTCGAACTTATCCTTGTACTCATTCATCTCGGCAATGGAATCGATAGTTACATAGCTTGGAACAACCAAGCCGATCCGGGCCCCCTCCAGGTTCGCCCCCAGGTTTTCAACTTTGTCCTGTACCGCCGCATAATAGTCGGCGTGGGTGTGTGGCAGCCAGGCCGTTACCAGGCCGTCGAACTGGCCCTCACCGATGCCCTGCCACATAATCCCGGCGTCCAGAGAATTCAAGGTCACCTCGTAACCCATTTCTTCCAACACGTTTTTCACTACGTAGGTGCTGGCAATAGCGCAGTCCCATTCCACGTAGCCCAGGGACGCTTCTTTGGCCTGTTCGTTAGCAGGCGGCTGGTCCCCGCAACCGACAACCGCCGCCGACATCAGGGTCAAAGCAGTAAGCAGCGCAACCACTTTCCAACTCCGTTTCTGTTTCACCTGACATCTCCCTCCTAAATCATCTTAAATTCAGTGCGCGGCGCGAGTCCTTTTCCCCTTACCTAAATTCTGAGTAACCCGGTCGAGGATGATGGCGATAATCACGATGGCCAAGCCGCCCTCAAAACCCGTGGGAATATCCAAACGCTGCAAGCCCCGGAGCACCTCGCCTCCCAGCCCCCCGGCACCGATCATGGCCGCGATCACCACCATGGACAAGGATAACATAATGCACTGGTTGATGCCGGCCATGATGGTCGGAAGCGCTAAGGGGAGCTGAATCTTGACCAGCTTCTGAATCTTGGTCGACCCAAAGGCTTCGGCCGCCTCCAGGAGCTCCCCGGGTACCTGGCGGATGCCCAGACCGGTCAACCTGATCACCGGCGGCATCGCAAACACCACGGTGGCGATCAGCGCCGGAACAACCCCGATTTTAAACAGAATCACGGCCGGAACCAGATAGACGAAGGGCGGCATGGTCTGCATAAGATCCAGCACTGGCATGGTACACTTGTGTGCTGCCTCGCTCCAGGCCGTCAAGATGCCGAACGGTATCCCGAACAGGAGGGCCAGAAAAGTGGCCGTAAGCACCAAAGACAGGGTATTCATAGAGGCCTCCCAGAGGCCGAGGTTGAGCAGCAAAAACAACCCCAGCCCGGCACCAAGCGCGATCCGGCGGTTGGTGATCAAGAAAACCAGCACCATCGTGAAGGCAATGAACAACACCGGCGGCAGAAAAAGTATGCCGTCCCGCAGCCCCTCGACCAACGCCTCGATTACCGTCCGGACAACCCCAAAAAACCCGGCGAAGTTGCTTTGGACGAAGATGATTAACTCGTTGACCCAATCACCTATGGGAATTTTGGGGATATTCTCCAAGGCCTAATCCCCTCTCCTAGTCAGCCCGGCCAAAAGGGCCCCGCGCACAATAACCCCCGCCAGGCGACCATCCTGATTCACAACGGCGACCGGATACTTGGAGTCGGCGAGCACCGGGATCAGGTCGCTGATCGGGGTATCCAACAGGGTGGTGGGTGGGTCAGGAGCAAGAATTCTGGATAGATCTTCGACGTTTTCTTCCCGAGCCTGCACCGCGTCTTCGGCCGTGACGATTCCGGCCAGCTTGCGTTCCCGCGTGACCACGAAAATGCTGGAGATGCCCAGTTCTTTCATCCGGCGCAGGGCCACCCGCGGCCCGTCCTTGGTCGACACCGTTTCCGCACTTTTCATAATGGCGCCGGCCGTCAACACCTTGGCCATGTCCACGTCCTCAACAAACCGGTGCACGTACTCGTTCGCCGGTTTAGTCAAAATCTCCTCCGGGGTGCCGATCTGCACGATCATACCGTCCTTCATCAAAGCGATCCGATCCCCGATCTTGAGCGCCTCGTCCAAGTCGTGAGTCACGAAAATAATGGTTTTATTCATCTGGCTCTGGAGAGCCAGCAGCTCATTTTGCATATCCCGTCGAATCAGGGGGTCAAGCGCACTGAAGGCTTCATCCATCAGCAAAATGTCGGGATCACTGGCCAAGGCCCGCGCCAACCCGACACGCTGCTGCATTCCGCCGCTTAGTTCGTGGGGATAAGAAGCGGCCCATTCCTTTAACCCAACCATTTCTAGGACCGCTTTTGCTTTTTCATGCCGCTCCGCCAGGGGCAGCCCTTGTACTTCCAGACCGTAAGCTACATTGTCAATGATGCTGCGGTGTGGAAACAACGCAAAACGCTGAAACACCATCCCCAGGCGCCGGCGCCGCAAATCGCGCAGCCGTTTTTCATCCACCTGGACAATATCCTCGCCGTCGATCAGGATTTCACCGGCAGTGGGTTCGATCAGACGATTCAGGCAACGCAAAAGCGTAGACTTCCCGCTGCCGGAAAGCCCCATCAGCACAAACACCTCACCCGGCCGGACGCTGAAGGTCGCTTCATACACCCCGACCGCATGCCGGGTTTTTTCGAACAATTGTTCCTTGCTGAGCCCATCCCGCAACAAAGGCAGCACCTTTTGGGGATGAGGTCCGAAAATCTTGACCAGACCCCGCACCAAAATTTTACTGTTCTCCGTTGAAGACGACAAATCAGCCGACCCTGGCTCTTGGCCGCTTTGGTCCTTTAATGGCACACTACTCACACTGCCCCAGCCTTTTTAATGACTTTACCTTCCGGCAAACCGGGATCCCAAACACTCCCGTCATTCCCTGCCAACCACACCAGGCACTAAAACCCAATCTCCAGTAACACTCAACACTCCGGAATACTCCGAATACACACCAGTAGGGGTTTTCCGCAGAAACCAAGGACGCTCCGTCTACCCGTCCGCACAAGCCACCCCCTTTCCTGGCAATTACTGACGGCATCCTAACACGCGGCCCAGGGGTTTGTCAAACAGCCGGTCGGCGCCGACCCAGCGATCTGACGAATTGGCGACGGTCAACAGGAAGGCTTCCTGCACCCGGCACTTACTCGAAAACAAAAGCATAGTTTGTCCAATTTCCGGCCTCGTTCGCATAATCGGTGGCCTGAATTCTAACTTTAAAAGGAGAAAGCAGATGTTTAGACTGGATGTCGGGATATTACCACCGAGGGACTGAGTTTTTCAGCGGAATCTGATTGGCCTGATATTCTCCTGGCTGAGCAGCAGGAATGCCGTTCCCGCGCGCCGAATTTCTGGATCCGGGTGAAGTGCCTTGGAATGGTACACCTTTAAATTTGAAAACCGCGCGGCGGAGAAAAAACGGCGTCTGGCGGCAAAACGGCGCCGGTTGGTAATCCTGGCGTTGCTGGTGAGCCTTTTCCTGGTGGCGGGAGCGGCTTTGAGCTGGTCCGCCTGGGCCAGGATGGACGTGACGGTGGCCGACGACGGGAGGCTCCTCCGGGTGACGGCCTTTCGGGGTACGGTGGCCGACCTCCTGGAACGGGAGGGCATTACAATCGGGCCGTGGGACCGGGTTTACCCCGCCCCGGAAACCCCGCTCCACGACGGGATCGAAATTACCGTGGACCGGGCGGTGCCGGTGACCGTGCGGGTGGACGGCCGAGATTTGGAAGTTTGGACCGTCGCGCAAAGGGTGGGGCAGGTGCTGGCGGATGCTGGCGTGGAGCTGAATGCCGGTGACCTGGTGCAGCCCGCGCCGGAAACGCCGGTGACCGCCCGCCTGGAGATCGGCGTCGTCCGGGTAACCACCGAAGTCGAGGAAGTGGAAATCGCCACGCCTTACCAGGTGGAACGCCGGCCGGCATATGATCTGCCCAAGGGGCAGACCCGGGTGCTGGTTCAGGGGGAAAACGGGCTGATCCGGGAGACCTGGCGGATCACCTACCACGACGGCACGGAAGTCGACCGGGAATTGGTAAAGCGCGAAGAAGTCTTGCGGCCCCGCAACCAGGTTTTACTAGTGGGGATGGCGGACATCGTCACCCGCGGGGTACAGGATATCCGGTTTGAACGCATGCTCACGGCCGAGGCGACGGCCTACACCTACACCGGCAACAACACGGCTACCGGGGTGCCTCCCGGTCCGGGTACGGTAGCGGTCGATCCCCAGGTGATTCCCTTGGGTTCGCGGCTTTACATTGACGGTTACGGGTACGGCAAGGCGCTGGATGTCGGGGGCAAGATCAAGGGGAAACGCATTGACGTATTCTTCCCGACCCGACAGGAGGCCCTGCAGTGGGGCCGCCGCACGGTGAACGTGTATGTGCTGAAATAGGACGCAAGTATCGCAACTATGCTGACGACTGACGACTGTTTTTAGGGCAAGGTAGGGGCAGTGACCGTAGAACTGACAAGCATCAGAGAGGTACGCCGCCTGCTGGCGGCGTACGGTTTGCAGCCTCGTAAAACCCTGGGCCAGAACTTCCTGGTGGCGGCGGGGGTGCTGGACAAGATCATCACGGCGGCCGAAATCCGGGAAGGGGAATTGGTCGTGGAAGTCGGCCCCGGCCTGGGGGCCCTCACCCGGCGCCTGGCTGAGGCCGGAGCGCGGGTGGTGGCGGTGGAGCTGGACCCCGGCCTGCTGGCGGTCCTGCGGGACGTGTTGGGTGACCTCGGGGACCGGGTACGGCTGGTCAGGGCGGACGCCCTCAAGGTGGACTACGGGACCCTGGTGGGTACCCGTTCCTTCAAGGTGGTGGCCAACCTGCCCTACTACATTACCAGCCCCTTCGTGACCAGCTTCCTGGAGGCCGATTACCGTTTTGAACGGCTGGTGCTCATGGTCCAGCGGGAGGTGGGGGAAAGAATGGTGGCGCAACCTGGCACCAAGGCTTACGGCGCTTTGACCGTCCTGGTGAGCTACCACACCCGGGCGGACATTGTCTGGCGGGTTTCCCGGCACTGTTTTTACCCGCCGCCGGCGGTCGACTCGGCGGTGATCAGGCTGGCCAGGCGCACCCGGCCCGCCGTGCCGGTACTGCGGCCAGACCTCTTCTTCCGGATTGTGCGGGCCGCCTTTGGCCGCCGCCGCAAGATGCTTCCCAACGCCCTGGAGGGGGCGGTGCCCGGGGTGGACCGGGAGACCTGGGCCCGGATCATTCAGACCGCCGGCGTGGATCACCGGGCCCGGGGGGAAGTGTTGACGCCGGCGCAGTTTGGCTTGATTGCCGACGCCTGCGTGCGCATGGGCTTTGCACCCCCTTCCGTGGTATGATATTAGCAGGTGGTATAAGGGGATGTGAGGCCTTTGTTTCTGAATAACCCCACCAAGGGGCGGCTGACTTTCGAACAGATGATGGAAGACATGCTGCGGTATATCCACGGTCTGCCGTCCTCATCGTATAAAATTATCGTCGGCACGGACTCCCAGGTAGCCAGGGGTAACACCCAGTTCATCACCGCGGTAATCATTCACCGGCTAGGGAAGGGTGCGCGCTATTATTACCGGAAAAAGAACCACCGCAAGATTAAGAGCCTGCGGCAAAAAATCTTTTTTGAAACGGCGCTCAGCCTGGAGTTGGGAGGAATGGTAGCCAAAAGGTTTGCCGAATTGGGCTGTGAAGACATGAAGGTCGAGATTCACATTGACGCCGGCACCCACGGCGAAACCAAGGACCTCATCCGAGAGGTGGTGGGCATGGTCACCGGTAGCGGTTTCCGGGCCAGGATTAAGCCGGACGCCTACGGTGCTTCTTCGGTGGCCGACCGACACACCAAGTAGTTTTTAACGGGTACCGACAACTCCGACCCCATGAATTGCTCAAGAAGGTCCCAGCGGCGGGTGTGGTGATAACCGTCAAAGGTTATACCCAGCAGGCTGCGGGATCTTTTCTGGTTATCCAGGAGGCAAAAGGCCTCCAGGTGATCACCCACGATGGTTTCGGCGATCAGGCGGGCGTGTTGCGGTCCCCGGTCGGGCGATCCCAGTTCGTAGTGGGGAAGTGAGGCGGCGATCCCGATCCGGAGCCTCCGCTGGGTGGCCAGGACCAGGGTTACGGGCGGTACGGCCAGTTCCCGGAACGGGACCGCGTTCAGAAAACGACGGGACACCGCATGCGGTCCATGCGAGGGCGACGCCGGGCCCAGATGTTGCAATCCCAGGGCCCGGGTGAGCGCCTTGCGCACCCCCAGGAGTTGGGTAACCATGGAAGTTGGCCAGCTTTGGCTGCCGGTTGGGTAGCAGTTGGTCAGACAAAGGTCGACGCCCCCTTGAACGGCCTGAAGCAGCTTTTCCAGCGTGCCGCGGATCTCTCCCACCATGTCCCCGTCCACAAACAACACGGCGTCGGCTCCCAGTCGGTGGGCGTAGAAAGCGCCGACCGCCCGGGGAACGTCGATGCCCAAAGGTTCCTCGAAGTGGATCAACCTGATTCGGTCTTCCGGATAGGACTTGACGATGCGGCGTGAATCGTCGCGGCTGCCGTTCAACACCGGAAGTACGAGATCAACGGGCAGGGCCAGGACGTTGTCCAGCACCCGGCCCAGGCGTTCCTCTTCGTTCTGGATCGGTATCACCACGCACAGCATCTTTTCAAGCCTCCCTACGCACTGCCAATATATTGAAAATATGGCAAGCATGTGCTTGGTGGCAGTTCCCAAAAGTCAGCCGTGCTCATAAGATGAAGTAAACACCAAGAAAGGATCCCACATGCCTATGGACCAGATCAAGGAGGGCGATATTGTCGCCCGAAGATCCTATGAATTGGACCTGTACTTCAAAGTCTGCAAACTCTACGAGCACGAGAACGGGCAACGCTGGGCCATGTTACGGGGCATTGACATCAGGCTCTGTGCCGACGCCCCGGTTTCCGATCTGGAAAAAATCTCTTCCGAGAAGGTGGCCCAGTATTGGCGCAAGGTGATGACCACCAGCAACGACCTGATGCGGCGCTGTTTCCAGCGCCGGGAGAGGGAATTGAAAGAGGGCTGGAGCCGGGGAAATATGGTGGCCACCTTCGACGTGCCGGGCAAGGTGCTGCATCTGGACGGAGATCAGGATTATCTTGAGCTGTGCAACACCACCTACCGTCAGCTGGGGGTGCCTGCCAAGGGGTACTACATCCCGGAGGCGGAACAGCCGTCGAGGGTGGCGATCCTGTTGAGAGAGCATAACCCGGATATTCTCGTCCTCACCGGTCACGATGCGTTCAAGAAGGGGAGCAAGGACTTTCGGAACATGGACCACTACCGCAACTCCCGGTACTTTGTAAAGGCGGTGAAGGTGGCCCGGGAATACGAAAAGAACCGGGACGACCTGGTGATTTTTGCCGGGGCCTGCCAGTCCTTCTACGAAGCGCTTCTGGAGGCCGGGGCCAATTTCGCGAGCGCACCCGAGCGGGTACTGATCCATGCGTTCGACCCGGTGTTCGTGGTGGAGAAGGTGGCTTATACGCCGGTATGCAAACCAATTGCCCTTAAGGAAGTGATCGAGGCCACCATTACCCGGTATCCCGGGATCGGGGGATTGGATACCCAGGGGAAATACCGGATGGGCGCACCCAAATCAGCTTACTGACAACCCTAATTTCTTTGAAAAGCCGGTATATTGTATGCTGGTAAACCTTGCATGGTTAGGCAATTATCACTAACAAACCCTCCGGCCTCGTCATAGCATGGGGCCAAAGGGGGGGTGCCTATGAACGCGGAAGCCGCTTTTGCGTCCATCAACGGGGTGCCTGTGATCGGCACCTGCTTCCTCGACCGGGAGCAGGCGCTGTCCGAAGTCCAGTATCTTACCGAACAGGTGGCCCGCTACAACGAAAAAGGAAGCCCCATGGTGCGAGTTAGTTTCAGGCCGCAGAGTGATGGGCGTTTCAGCCTGGAGGTGGGCGGCAGCGAACGGGCGATCACGGTGATTCCCGGGGTGGATGAACTGATGCTCCGCCGCTTCTACAAGGCTTATAACGCCAAGAAAATGTTTATTCTGACCAGCTTTGTGGGCCGGGAGGCGGGATCACCGGTGTCCCTGGTGGTGTCGGACGGCCTGGGAGTGGTCATCTACAAGCCGCACGCGACCATTCTGTTTTAAGCGTCGCCAGCCGCGGGCTGTTCCCGGGCCGCACCCGAGCGCCGCACACTTTGTAGCCAACAGTCATATTTTATGGTTAGAAAGCCGATACGGGTGCGAGTTATCCGCCGTTTAAGGGAGGGACGCCGATGGGTAATGAAGACCTGGAAAAACTGATCGACAAAGCGGACCTGCGGGAATTGAAAGACCAGCGGTTCTGGCCCAAGCCGCCCAAGGAAAACGAAAACCGCCCGGGAGTATGCGGGGCACCGTTCATGGTAGTCTGCGTCGTCTTGTCCAGGTGCACGACCATTAACAGCGGGGCCTGCCCGGACTGGGATTTCTGCGATCCCTTGTGTGCAACAAAGTAAATGAAAGGGAGGGTAAAACGATGTTTGATAAAGAACAAGTCAAAGCCGCCGTGGAGGCGGTCAACGAGGCCGGCGGTGATTCTGAAGCCCTCAAATTGTGGGGGCACATGAAGGGCTGCAAGGCTCCCTTTAAAATCATCTATATCATCCTGTCCAACTGCACCACCGTCAACAACGGGGCCTGCCCGGACTGGGATTTCTGCGAACCGATTTTCCAGGTTAATAAAAAATAAGTGTACAGCTGCATGCAGCCACTGGGGAGGTCCGGTGGTTTTTCTTTTGGGGATTTTGCCCAATATATACCATTGTAGTTATAATTTCATCAGGCAGCAAGAATTATCTCGGGTTGCCCCCAACATCCAGACATACCAAGGCAGAGCAAAAATAGGCAGATTTGTCGAATCTGGTCTTTTAGTTTACACTCTGGGTGGACAAGTCCAATACTGGAAAAAGGAGGTCTTTCATGCGGGTTGTAAACAAAAAGCTGGTAACCGTTGCCGTAGCCCTGTTATTCACCGTCGCGTTTCTAGTTTCCACTGTTTTCGCGCACGCCAATGTACCTTCCGCCGCTGAAACCAGGCTGATCGAGGGGATAAACGAGGCCCGGCAGAGGGCCGCGGTGGAGCCCCTGGTTCTGAGCGGCCCCCTGTCTGACGCCGCCCGGGCCTATCTCGCGCACGGTTCAAATGTTTTCCAGTCGATGCGCGCGCAAGGGATATCCTACCGTTACGCCTGCGCGATGCGCGCCGGGACCGCGAACGTTGACCTATTGGTCTGGGTACTGACCAGGTCGACTTTATCCCAGGTCATGCTGTCCCGCTACGATCAGGCGGGCATAGCAATCCAGGGCAACTGCACAGTGCTTATCCTGACCGGCGGGGGCCTCCCGGCCCCGCCGCCGCAGCCGCAACCGGAACCTGAGCCCCGGCCGCAGCCCGAACCCGAGCCCCGGCCTGAACCCAGACCCGATCCTCAGCCGCAGCCGAAACCTGGGCCCCAACCCCAGCCGCAGCCTGAGCCGCCGGCCAGGCCGGGCCATGCCATGACCGCATATGAGGCCAAGGTTGTGGAGTTGGTGAACGCCGAACGGGCCCGGTACGGACTGAAGCCTTTGGCGGTTGATCTCCAGCTGGCGAAGGTGGCTCGACTGAAGTCCGAGGATATGCGGGACCAGAGGTACTTCTCCCACACTTCCCCGACCTACGGTTCCCCGTTTGCGATGATGCGGCGGTTCGGGATCACTTACCGGATGGCCGGCGAGAATATCGCTGCCGGGCAGCGTACCCCGGAAGAAGTGCTGCGGGGCTGGATGAACTCTCCCGGGCACCGGGCGAACATCCTGAACGCCAACTTTACCCATATCGGCGTGGGGCACGCGGTGGGCGGCAGCTACGGTAATTACTGGACGCAAATGTTTATCGCTAAATAGGCTAAGGGGGAGCCGTTACAAAAAACTTGCGGGCGGTTGTTCCCCGGTTAACTGCCCGGCGCGCACACTTCCTCCTTTCGGGCCATATATTGGCAGTAAAAGCGAAAGGAGGAAGTGTTTTGCGGCAAGAAGCGAAGGTCGAAATCGTCTGCCAGGAAGAGACCGTGCAGCAGGTTATCGGCGAGCGGGCGGTGCAGACCGTGGTGCGTGGCGCCATCACCATCCCCAAGCCGAAGCCGCCGACAGAACAAATTCTGGCGGTTCGGGCCCAGGTTGTGGACCAGGAAGAAGAGATCATTCCCGGCGAGGTAATTGTCCAGGGCAAGCTGGTCCTCAATGTGACCTACGTGGCCGACTTTCCGAGCCAGCCGGTGCACCACGTGCGCGGCCAGCTTGAATTCGCCGAATCGGTGCCCATTCCGGGCGCCCGTCCCGGCATGGACGTGGTGAAGCAAATCACCATTGAGCGCGTCAGGGCCGAAGTGGACCCCAAGAACCCGAAGCGGATCGTGGTGACGGTCATTCTGCGGATCTTCGTCAAGGTCACGGAATCGGAGTCCAAGAAGCTCCTGGTCAATCTCCCCGGGGCCGTGAACCGGTTCAAACGGGAAGAAGTGAAACTGGACATTGTTAAGGCCATCGGGCATAGACAGGTGGTGGTAAGTGACCAGATCGACATCCTGCAGCTGTTTTGCGGTAAGAAGCCTTGCCCCAAGGAGATTATCGACACCATTGCCGACGCGACGATTAACAAGAAAGAAGTCCTCAACGACAAGGTGATCGTGGAGGGCGTTCTGACCGTTCAGATCATTTACGTGGCCGACTGGGCCACCCAACCGGTGCACCACGCCCACCTTGAGCTTCCGTTCGTCGAGTTCGTCGAGGTGCCCGGAGCCCGCCCCGGAGACATGGTGTTCGTCGGGGTGCGGATCGAGGACGTCAGCGCCCGGGTCAAGAACGGATGCGAAATAATGGTCACCGCCGTCCTAGAAACCACGGCCCGGGTGCTGGAGCAGATCAAGAAACTCCTGGTGGTCCAGATCGACAAGGACCTCCTAGATTGTCTCTTGGAGGCGAGCGCCATCCGGCCGATCACGCTTTTCCTGGACCAGATTCTGAACGAGGAGGACCAGGTACAGGCTACCCTCCGCGAAGTCGTCGACATTCCCCGGGAGAAACCGGACGCCCAGAAAATACTTGAAACCTTTGTGACCAACGTTGAGGTTCCCGAAGCCGAGGTAATCCGCAACAAGGTGATTGTCCGGGGCGTGGTGACCGTCAAGGTGACCTACGTGGCCGATCGGCCGGACCAGCCGGTGCACGCCTTTGTGGCCGAGATTCCATTCACCGTGTTTATCGAGGTGCCCGGCGCCGAGCCCGGGGCGAACGTGAACGTGATGGTGGAGTCCGAATTCGTGCAGGCAAGCCTGGAAGACGGGCGTCAGGTGGCCATCAAGCTGGTGCTGAAGGTAACCGCCCGGGTGACCGACATTGTCCAGAAGAACGTGTTCGAGTGCCTGAAGAAGTCGGGCACGCAATTCGATTGCTGATCGCATTTCGTTGCGATCCGGCGCCGGTTAACCGGCGCAAGCGCTCACACTTCCTCCTGTTGGGCATATATTGATAGCAAAATGCCGAAAGGAGGAAGTTTTTGTGCGCGGCCAGCAACTAAAGATCAAGATCGTTTGCCAGGAAGAGACCGTACGGCAGGTCATTGGCGAAAAGACGGTGCAAACCGTAGTCCGCGGCAAGATCACCATTCCCAAGCAGAAACCAGCGGTCGAACAAGTCCTGGCGGTCCGGGCCAAGGTCGAAGAAAGAGAAACCGAGGTTGTTCCCGACAAGGTCATCGTCCAGGGGAAGGCCATCTTCAACGTGACCTACGTGGCCGACTTCCCGACCCAGCCGGTGCACCACGTGCGCGGTGAGATCGAATTCGCCGAGTCGGTGCACATTCCGGGGGCCCGGTCCGGGTTGGACGTGTTCACCCAGATCACGATCGAGAAGGTCAAGGCCGACCTGGACCCCAAGGACAAGCGGCAGATCGTCGTCACGCTCATCATCCGTATTTTTGTGAAGGTCACCGAGGCGGAACCGAAGCAGCTCTTGATCGATCTCCCCGGAGCGAAAAACCGGTTCACCCGGGAGCAGGTGAAGCTGGACATCGTCAAGGCGATCGGCAGCAGGCAAGTGGCGGTCAGCGACCAAATCGACATTCTGCAGTTGTTTCAGGGCCAGAAGCCCTGCCCCAAGGAAATCATCGACACCATTGCCGACGTGACAATTAACAAGAAAGAGGTCATCAACGACAAGGTGATCGTGGAGGGCATCCTGACCATCCAGATCATCTACGTGGCCGACTTCCCGACCCAGCCGGTGCACCACGCCCATATTGAAGTCGCTTTTACCGAATTCGTGGAGGTGCCGGGCGCCCGTCCCGGGGACATGGTCACCATCCAGGTGGCGATCGAGGACGTTCACGCCCGCGTCAAGAACGAGTGCGAGATTGCGGTTACCGCCGTACTGGCGGTTCGGGCCAAGGTGATGGAGCAGATCAAGAAGCTCCTGGTGGCGTGGATCGACGACAACCTGTTGGCGTGTCTCCTGGACGCGAATGCCATCCGGCAGGTTACCCTGTTCCTGGACCAGATTCTGAACGAGGAGGACCAGGTACAGGTTACCCTCCGCGAGGTCGTCAGCATTCCCAAGCCGAAGCCGGACGTCCAGAAGGTGCTGGAGGCCTTTGTCACCGACCTGAAAGTTACGGAGACCGAGGTAATCAAGAACAAGGTGATTGTCCGGGGCGTGGTGATCATCAAGGTGACCTACGTGGCCGACCGGCCGGACCAGCCGGTGCACGCCTTTGAGGCCGAGATCCCGTTCACCGCGTTCATTGAGGTGCTCGGTGCTGAACCCGGGGCCGACGTCAACGTCCTGGCCGAGGCCGAGTTTGTGTCGGCGAGCATGGACACCGCCCGCACTGTTGCCGTCAAGCTGGTGATCAAGGTGATTGCCCGCGTGACCGACATCGAGCAGCGGAAAGTATTTGAATGCCTGCGACCGAGCGCGGAAATCGAGTGCCCGATCAAGGTGGTCGAAGAGGTGAAGGTGCCCGAGAAAAAGCCCGCTCCCACCGGAAAAACGTACGTTATCCAGGCCGGGGATACCTTCTTCAAACTGGCGCAGCGGTTCGGCACCACCGTGCAGGCTCTCCGGGCTGCGAACCCGGGGGTGAACCCCAACAACCTGCAGATCGGCCAGGTGATCAACCTGCCTTAATTGAGAACGGAAAAGCTGCTGAAAAGCAGCTTTTCCGTTCCAGCCCAGCCTGATCCGAACGGTCCGCCGCGCAGGTCACCTTCTATTCGATCACTGGAGCTTACCAGGCCCGCCACCGGGTCCCCAGGTTAGGTACGACCAGCCTGCCGTTTACGAATTTTTGCCACCGGGTGGTCGCGATGAACACCCCGGTTTCCCGGCCGCCGGCGATCTCCGGGTAGACCCCGGCGGTGGCCGCTACCACCGTGCCGCCGATGGCCGCCGAAAGCTTCAACGGAAAGCCTTCGCTCGTCAGGTTGCACCCAAACAGGTGGACGGCACAGTTTCGGGCGAAGACGACTTCGCCTGCCGCCACGACTTTTTCCAGGTCCGGGATGTAAGCGGCCAGGGGGGTGTCGTCCGAACCGGGGGAGTGGTAAAACCCGGACATGTTAGTCATGATCACGCCGCGGGGGTAGGCGTGGCTGAAAATCCGGACGTACCGGACGGACCCATGGGTCCGGGTATAGGCGGCCAACATTTCCAGGAGTTCCTTCCCGTTGTGCGGTTTGACCACGGTGGTGCGGGTCATGTGCGCCCGGTGGTCGAAGGCCGGTTCGTCCCCGTAGCCCTGGGCGGAAACGGCCAGGTCGACGAACGAGGTCCGCACGGAGTTCGTCATCCTGATCACCCCCCTGACGACGACCTCCGGGAGCTTCATAAGCCCATTAATTAGAAAGTGACGTCAAACAGCCGGAGCACGTTCTGAATGCGATTGCAGATGGTGACCCGGTTCGAGCCGGCGAACAGCAGGCCTAGGGCCTGGTTTTTTTCGCTCAGGACCAGGGAACCGCTGTCCCCGGGCTTGCTCATCGCGGTGGTCAGGAACTGGTCCTCGAACACGGCGGTACGTCCGTCAGAGAACTGGACGGTAATTGTGGTGGCGACGTACTCCACCTGTCCGTGGGTGAGCCCGGTGGTACGGCCGCTTTTTTTGACCACCGTGCCCAGTTCGGCTTCGGCTACGCCCTGTACCGGTCCGATTTCCAGGATGTCCGGCACTATGTCAGCCGCCGCCAGCGGTTCGGCCAGGGCGGCGTCGACCAGGTTGGCCTGGCGTCCCTGTTTGAATACCTTGATGAAATAGTTCGGGCGGAAAATTCGGATCAGCGCGTTAAGGTACTTCTCAAACTGGCCGGCGGTCCGGCAGGTCGATTCCTGGGACGTGAAGTGGAGCGGTACGAATTTGAAGAGTCGGCCGATGGTATCCCGCCGCTGGTCGCCCCCGTCGTGAACACCTGGCTGGACGATCGGGTCACCCACCTTCGCCCGGCCGTCGGCGCCGTCGGTTTCATTGGCCAGCACGTGGTTGTTGGACAGGATGAACGGAAGGCCGGTGGAGCGCGCGTAGACCACGGCTCCGAAGGTTCCGGCGCTGACCCGGGGGTGACTGATACTCACTCCTGGGGGCGCCGGCCGGTGTTTTTTCAGCCGCTCGTTGTGGATCCGAATCCGTCCGACTTCGACTACGTCGGTGGGCAGGCCGGCCACCCTTTTCGGGATGCGGGAGGCGGCCGGTATTTGTTCCGAGGGGAGTTTCCTGGTGACAAACACCACCAGGGCCGGCTCCGCGGCACGCGTTCCGGCGGTGACCTTGTAGCCGAGACCGACCCCGACGACGTTCGGATAGGACAGCAGGCGGGAGCGGTTATCTTCCAGCGCCTGACGTAAAGCTTTCATTAGACTCCTCACCTTTCAGCGGTTTTGTACCAGTTGGTCAAGTGGGTTTATTTAACAGGTTATGTGGCGGGAAGCCGGTTGGTGAGTGCCCCGGTATATTCGCATTCGGGGGAGAAAACACTAGCCCCGGAGGGGGTTTGTGTGCACTTTAAACTGATCCCGATCATTATCGCCGTCGCCGCCGGGGCCACCATGGCTTTCCAGGGCGCCATCAACGCCGCCCTGGGTAAGATCGTGGGGATATTGGAGGCGACTTTTGTTGTTCACCTGGTGGGCCTGGTGTTTGTGATCGTCTTGTTATTTGTGCTGCAGCTGGGTGGCGGGTCGCTGATAAAGGCCGGGCAGGTGCCGTGGTACCTTTACCTGGGGGGCGTCCTGGGGGTGGCGATCGTTTACGGGGTGATGCGGAGCATCCCGGAAATCGGGGTGGCTCCGGCCACCACCGCCATTATTTTCGCCCAGATCCTGACGGCGGCGATTATTGACCATACCGGCCTTTTCGGCCTGAAACAGATTCCGTTCGCCTGGTATCGGGCAGTGGGCGTTTTCCTGATGGCCGGAGGGGCCTTCCTGCTGCTAAAAAAGTAGCTGGGCGCACCGCACCAGGGCCAGTCCGGCCAAGATCCCGCCCGCGGCGGGCCGAATGCCCTGGGTCAGGGAACGAGGCACCAGTTCGACCAGCGAGATGTAAAGCATCGTCCCGGCAGCCAGGGCGGAGAGGACACACAGGGAGAGTTCGGTGGCCCTGATCAATCCGAAGCCGACCAGGGTGCCCAGGGGGGAGACCAGGCTGAGCGTAGCGGTCAGCAGCACGATTTTCAGGGAGGAGACGCCGGCCGCCCGGAGCGGAGCGGCGGTGGCCATTCCCTCCGGGATGTTGTGGAGCCCGATGGTCAAGGCCAGGAACAGGCCCAGACCGGCGGGGTTCGCGAACCCCGCCGCGATGACCATGCCTTCGGGCAGGTCGTGCAGGGCGATGCCCAGGGCTGCTAGCAACCCGGTTTTAATCAACCCGGGCCGGGCCGGGTTGATCAGCACTCCCAGGCCCTTGTCCAACAGGGCGATCACCAGGATTCCCAAAAGTGTGCCCACGAACACCAGTCCGGGGCGGCCGAAGTCCAGGGCGGCGGGCAGGAGGTCTGTTACCGTCATCCCGACCATAATCCCAGCCGCTAGGCCCAGCACCGCCGCCAGGGTATGGCGCCGGGGAACGCCAAGGGTCAGAACGATCAGGGCGCCCAGCAGCGTACAGGCCCCCGCCAGCGTACTTACCGTATAGGCCATCCGAACGCCTCTTGAATTGCTTTTCAAATACCTACGGCCAGGCAGGATTATTTATGCGCTTCGTACAATATCATAAACGGGAAGAACGGTGGACTTCAATGCAGATCAAGGCCCATGCCAAAATCAACCTGGTGCTGGCCGTGGGCGCGCGCCGTCCGGACGGCTACCACGAAGTAGAAACCGTACTTCAGCAGTTGGAACTGCACGACCGGCTGGAGTTCCGGGAAGCCGCCGACATCTCCGTGCGCACCGATAGCCCGGAGGTGCCGGACGGACCTGAAAACCTGGTCTCGCGGGCGGCCGCGTTACTGCAGGAGCGATGCGGCTGTTCGCGGGGCGCCGAGATCCGGCTGACTAAGTCTATTCCGGTGGCGGCCGGGCTGGCCGGTGGTTCGGCCGACGCGGCGGCCACCCTGAAGGGACTCAACCGGCTGTGGGGGCTGAACCTGGATCCCGATACCCTGCAGGGCTTCGCCGCCGAACTCGGCGCCGATGTGCCCTTTTGCCTGGACGGGCCGACCGCCCTGGCCCGGGGGCGGGGAGAGTTGCTCAGTCCTCTACCGCCGCCTCCGCCCATGGGAGTGATCCTGGTAAGGCTTCCCTTTCGGGTGCGCGCGGCGGACGCCTATACCTGGTTCGACCGGCTTGCGGGTGGGGAATACCCGGAATTGTCCCCGGTGCTGGCGGCCCTGGCCGCCCGGGACGTGACCGCCATCGCCCGGGGGCTGGCCAACGCCCTGGAGGCGGCCGTGTTCGGCATGTACCCGCAACTCCGGGAAATCAAGCGGCGGGTCCTCGGGGCCGGAGCGCTGGGGGCGCTTATGTCCGGCAGCGGCCCGACCATCTTCGGCCTGATCCCAGACCCGGCGGGGGTGGCGGGGGTGGCGGCCAAGTTGCGGTCCGCGGGCCTGGACGTACTGGTCACCCGAACCAGAAGCCGGCCACTTGATTGAAGCTGGTTTCATAGCCTGTCTTGACGCGGTCGGGCTTATCCCAGGCGTCCGGCGCGGCGGGTAGGCCCGGAAATACTCTTAAATGTGGAGGTTTTTCATATGGCCAAGCAGCGGCGCTTACTTCCGGTGAAGCTGGATTCCTACAAGCCGTTGCGGGAACTGGTTTTTGTGTCCCTGCGCGAGGCGATCATCCAGGGACAGTTAAAGCCGGGGGAACGGCTGATGGAGCTGCAGCTTGCCGAGGAACTGGGAGTGAGTCGCACGCCGGTACGGGAGGCCATCCGGAAGCTGGAGCTGGAGGGTTTTGTGGTCATGCTGCCCCGCAAGGGCGCCTACGTGGCCGGGATCACCGACAAGGACATCACCGACGTCTTCGAGGTGCGGGCGGCCCTGGAGGCGCTGGCCGCCGGGCTGGCGGCGGAACGGATCACGGATCGGGAACTGGAGCGGCTGGAGCGCTCGGTGGTGCAGATTTCCGAACTCACGGAGCAACCGGACCTGGACGCCCTGGTCCAGGAAGACGCCCAGTTTCACGAGATCATCTACCGGGCCAGCCGTAACCAGCGCTTGAGCCAGATCTTGACCAACCTGCAGGAACAGATCCAGCGGTTCCGGCTGACTACCCTCTCCCGGCCTGGACGTACCCGGGAGGCCCTGGAGGAGCACAAGCAGATCGTGGACGCCATCTCGGAGCGGAATGTTGAACTGGCCCAGAAGCTGGCCTGGGAACACATTGAAAGCGCTGAAAACAGCCTGTTGTGCGCGCTTCGGGACGGTGAGGGCCATTGATTAACTGCCTGTTGCTGGCGGGCAGCCCCAACACCGGCCCCCTGCGAACAGTTAGCCCGGTGGCGCACGAGGCGCTGATCCCGGTCGGGGAACGGGCGATGGTGGAATACGTAATCGCGGCGCTTAAGGCTTCGGACTGCGTGGGACGGATCATCGTCATCGGTCCGGGAGAGATCGGGCGGCTTTCCGGGGCGTCCGGAGTCGAGGTAGTCGCGCCCGCAGGCAGCCTGCTGGATAACCTGGCCGCTGGTCTCGGGCACGTGGGGGCGGCAGAGAACGTGCTGGTCGCCACCGCCGACATCCCCATGCTGACGCCGGAAGCGGTGCGTGATTTTATCGACCGGTGCGGGGACCGCCGGGCGGATCTCTACTACCCGGTGGTCCGGGAAGAAGTGATCGCGCGGCAGTACCCTGGGAGCCGGCGCACTTACGTGCGGCTGTCCGACGGCCGGTTCGCCGGGGGGAACCTGGTCCTGTTCCGGCCGGCCGTGTTTGAGCGCTGCCGCGCCAAGGCGCAGGAATTCGCCCGGCACCGCAAGAATCCCCTGAAACTGGCCGCGCTGGTCGGACCGGTTTTCGTGCTCCGGTTTCTCTTGCGCCGCCTGAGCCTGGCCGACGCCGAGCACCGGGTCACCACCCTGGTGGGAATCACCGGGCGGGTGGTGGTTTCGGAGTACCCGGAGATCGCCATGGACGTAGACAAGCCGGAAGACTACGCCTTGGTGCGGGCCCGAAAATTTCCCCCCTGATCGTAGGTTGACCAACCCAACAAATCGTAACCCCCCCTTGACATTCCCTTGATCTTAGTGTAATAGTAAGATAGTACAGTGACACGGAGGAGGCCGGTATTCTGTGACTTGGGATTTTGACCGCAACCGGCCCATCTATCTGCAGATCGGCGAGGAAATCTGCCGCCGGATCGTGCGGGGGGATCTGCCCCCGGGAGCGCGCACGCCTTCGGTCCGGGAGTTGGCGGCCGAACTGCGGGTGAATCCCAACACCGTACAGCGCGCCTACCAGGAGCTGGAACGGAACGGGGTCCTGTTCGCGCGGCGCGGACAGGGCAGCTTTGTGCGCGAGGATCCCGCGCTGGTGGGGCGACTGCGCCAACAGATCGCCGCCGCGGCGGCCCGGCGCTACTGGACGGAGGTCGCGGCCCTGGGCATGTCTCCGGAGGAGGCACGGCGATTGATTGCAGGAGTCATCCACGACGATAAATCGTCGCTCAGGTGAGGATGACAAGGCGATTTGAAGGGGCGATAGAAAGCGAGAAGGAGGATGGTGCGCGGTGAGCGAGTGGGCGTTGGAAGTTGAACAGCTGGCCAAGAAATTCCCCGGGGTCCAAGCGCTGCGGGGGGTTGATCTGACGATACCCCGGGGGGTGACCGTTGGTCTTTTGGGCCCGAATGGGAGCGGCAAGTCGACGCTGATGCGGATCCTGGCCGGGGTGCAGCGGCCCAGCGCCGGCGAGGTGCGGGTGCTGGGACGGCGGCCAGGCCGGGAGACCAAGGAGCGGGTGGCCTACGTGCCCGAGGTGGAGCACCTGTACCCGTGGATGGACGTGGACGAAGCGCTCCGGTTCACGGCGGCCGTGTTTCTCGACTTCAATCCGGACCGGGCCGAAGAAATGCTGGCGCTGGCCGGACTCGACCGGGAGGCGCGCATTGGGGACTTGTCCAAGGGCTATCGGGCACGCCTGAAGCTGGTCCTTGCCATGGCCCGGGACGCCGAGCTGGTGTTGCTGGACGAACCGCTGTCGGGGATTGACCTGATTTCGCGGGAGAAGGTGCTGGACGGGTTCCTGCGCGGTCACCGCCCGGGTGAGACCACGGTGGTCATCACCACTCACCTGGTGCGGGAGGTGGAACCGCTGCTGGACCGGGTGGCCTTTCTCAAGGAGGGCCGCGTGGTTCTGGACGGCGAGGCCGAGGCCCTGCGCGCCAAGCGCGGTTGCTCCATCGAGGATCTTTACCGGGAGGTGTTCGCGTGAGACGGCTGATTGTCCTCTACCTGAAGGAACTCAGCGGTGCCTGGATGATCGTCCTGGGTACGGCGGCGCTGATCGTGCTCTGGAATCTGTTTCTCCGGGTTCAGACTTTTTGGGAGGCGCAATCCGCTTTCGCCCTGAGCACGATGGCGCTTTCCGCCGTGATTATCCTGGGGGTTCTGTTCGCCCAGGGCGTGGACCGGGAATGGCGCAGCGGAACCGCCTACTGGCTCCTGTCGCTTCCGGTATCCGGTTACACCATCCTGGCGGCCAAGTTCGGCCTGGGGCTTTCCTTCCTGCTGCTGAACACGCTGCTCGCGGTGACCGGCGGGGTCTTCACCTTCCGGTGGGTGTACGGCGGCTGGATCGCCCCGGGGGCGGCCGCTCTATTCTATCTTTACTTCCTGGGCTTCGGCACTATGGTCCTGCTGCTGGGCTTGCTGGCGCGGACGGCGGGGCTGGCGGTCCGGCGCGGGCGGTTGCCGGTGGTGGTGGGCGTATTCTGGGGCGGAGCTTGGCTCCTGGTAACGTTCACCCGGCTAATGAATGAAGTATGCGCTTTCCTGCCGGCGCTGACGGTACCCACCGGGATTAACTGGGGTCTTGATCTGGGACCATCGGGATTCGTTTCAATATGTTACTTTGGTCAGCTTCCCCTGGCGACAGTCCTGGCCTGGGCACTTTACGGCGCGGCTGTGTTTTGGTTGACCGGCTGGCTGCTGGACCGGCGGGTCGAGATCTGAAGGTGGCCATAATGGATCGCCCGGCAGCGATACACCGGGCGGTCTAGGCGGCAAACCCTTCCCCGCGAGCCGCTTCCGACAGTCTGCGGTCGAAACTCAAGACCCGTAATTCAGGAAATCTATGCGCTACCGTTTTCGCCATGGCCAGATGCCATAAGTCTGCCCCGCGCAGGGACCACTTTTTGGCCAACACTTGAAACAAGCTCCATTCGGGAAGCAGGTTCAAGCGTTTCCACGGGCCAGCTTGGAGTTCTGCCTGCACCTTTTTGACTAGGTTTGGCATATTCGACTCCCGCTGCACGCGCTGCAAAACGGCCTGCACTTCGGCGAAAGCCAGGGATGAGATCAGGTGGTCGCCATTTGTTCTCAGCCAGCTCAGGGCTTTTTCGGTATGTTCGTCTTCCAGCAGGGCCGAAATCAGGGCCGATGTGTCCCAATACAACAGTACAGGGTTGCCTACCATTTGTTTCTATCCTCACGCAGAATCCGTTGGGCGGATGTCCCGGGCACCATAACCGGTTTGGGCAGTCGGGGTTTGCAGGACAGGGGAGACACAAGGCCCTGTCGTTCCATTTCCAGCAGCCTTTCTCTGAGAGAAAGGGCCTCTTTTTCGATCGGTACAATTCTGGCGGTCGGTATGCCCCTTTCGGTAATGATCACCGCTTTGCCCGCCCGTGCATACCGGAGTAACTTACTCAGCTTCGCCTTGGCTTCGCGAACACCCACGCTGATTTCTTCCACGGCCACCACCCCTTGTAACTACTGTAGTTACGTTTTATTATATTATGTTCACTTGGTTCCGGTTGGGTCAAGTGGAGAACGCAAAAACAGTAAAAATACGCCCGGTATCGCGAACGATGCCCGGGCGTCTTGATGAGGTAAACTGACGGGTGCAGCTATTTGGTTAGGGTCAGCAGCCACTGTTCACCTTGCTCTTCCACCTTTACCGTCCAGCCTTTACCGGTCGCCAGGCGCTTGATGTTTTCCCGGGCGGCCTCGGAGTCGGCGAGCACGGTGATGGTGCCCTGGCCCTGGTCCTCGATTTTCCTTTTGACCAGCAGCACGGGTTCAGGGCATACCAGGCCGCAAACGTCTACATCAGGCACTTTTCGTCACCCTCCCTTAATGAGCGAACACTTTTACCTTGGACAAGGCGAGGCCGATGGCCAGCGCCACCGCGAATCCGGCGACCACGGCGATCTGCCCGTTGACCGGGACCCCCGCCGGGCTGGCGGCCAACCCGAAGTTGTGGGCGAAGGCTGCTCCGATCAGAGCACCCAGGACGGTGACCGCCGAGTCGGTGTTGCCTTCGGCGGCGGAGACCAACTGGCGCAACGGGCAGCCGGCGACCAGGGTGAAACAAAGGCCCGCCAGGGCAAGGCCCAGGAAGTTCCACAGGCCATCGGCGTGGGCAATCGGCTGACCGACAAACCCGACGTTGAAGTTGCTGATGATCAGATTGCCGGCCAGCGCGGCCACAAAGAGGCCGGCCATGCCGAATAGCAGGTAGGAGTCGCGGAACATGATCATGTCCCGGATGGGACCCACCAGGCAGAACCGGGCCCGCTGGGCCAGCACACCGACCAGCAAGCCGGCCCCCAGGGCGAGCGGAAGCGGGGCGCGCATGGCGGCGGGACCTTCGGTGCTGAACTGCAGGTGGGCGAAATTAACGAACAATAAGACCAGCAATATGCCCATCAGGGCGGGAAACACGTAGCCGTGCGCGTTGCTTTGACGGGAGGCCCGGCCCAGGGTGAAGCCGCGGTTGATGAACCAGATGCCGAGAGCGATGCCCCCGGCGAACCCGGGGAGGGCGACCCAGGCGTTGAGATCTCCGGCCGACATTCGGATAAGCATCCGCATGGGGCAGCCGAGAAACACCAGAAAACCGATCATGCCGATAAACCCCAAAGCAAACCTGGTCAGGGCGCTCGACCCGCCCATGGTCCGAAACGACTTCGTGGCCAGGGCGGCCACAAAGGCCCCGAGCACGATCCCGATAATCTCCGGCCGGACGTACTGCACGGGCGCGGCGCTGTGCAACCCCAATCCCCCGGCGATGTCCCGCAGGAAACAGGCGATGCATATTCCCATGTTCTTGGGATTTCCGGCCGCCATCAGGATGACGGCCAGGGCGCCGATGGTCAGGCCGGTGAGGGTGACCAGACCTTTCCCCTTGAACGGCAACAAGAATATTCACCTCTTTCTCAAAGGTTGCTGTGGAGGAGGGAAGTGGGAATCGAACACCACCCCGGCTGATCCAGCACGGCCAGCGGATTTGCATTCCGCGGGGAGCACCAGCTCCTTTCCCTCCGTGATTATCAACGGGCGGATTCACCTCCCTTCCAAACAAACCAGTTCGGCGGTCTATCATAAATTCCTCTTATATCAACAATAAAATAATGTTATATTTCCCTAGGGCTTAACGAAGGAAAGAAAGGCGTGGGTTGGCCTGGAGGGCGTCCGGTTGCGCGGGTAAATCAAGTATAAGCTCCGGGAAAGGTCCAGATCCTTTAGGCTGCGTAGTTCGATCCGGCCGGCGAGCGCCGCCTTTTCGGCGGCCCAGCGAGAGGCGAAGGAAATGCCCAGTCCCGCTTCTACGGCTGCCAGCACCGACTCGGTGCTACCGAACTCCCCGGCGATCTGGAGGCTGTCCGGGGGCACGCCGGCGGCGATCAGTTTTTCCTCGATGACCCGGCGGGTTCCGGAATCGGGTTCCCGGACGATCAATTTTTCCCCGACCAGGTCGTCGGCCACCAGTTCCGCCCGGGTGCCCAGGGAGTGGCCCTTAGGAATGATCAGCACCAGTTCATCGTTTAGGAACGCGGTGCAGTTAATCTCGGCGCAGTTCACCGGGGCCCCCACCACGCCGAGGTGGATGGCTTCTTCGTGGAGACGGTTCACGATTTTCCCGCTATTGC
Source organism: Candidatus Desulfopertinax cowenii (assembly GCA_001899445.1). Lineage (GTDB taxonomy): Bacteria > Bacillota > Desulfotomaculia > Desulfotomaculales > Desulforudaceae > Desulfopertinax > Desulfopertinax cowenii. The sequence continues at coordinate 767,893 of MPOA01000006.1, forward strand.
TTACCTCCAGCGAGACGTCTACCAGCGGGTACTCCTTTTTAAATTCGCTGATCAGTTTCGGTAGAACGTAGTGGCCGGGAATGGTGCTCGCCCCGATGGCCAGGCGCCCTTTCACGTCCTCGGCGAACGAGCTGATCTCTTCTTTTGCCCTCTGGGTGATGGCGATGATCCGCTTGGCGAAATGGTGGAGCACGATTCCCGCGTCGGTCAGTTCCACCCGGCGGCTGGTGCGGTTCACCAGTTTGGTGCCGTAATGGGCCTCCAGCATGGCGATATGTTTACTCACTGCAGGTTGGGTCAGGTTTAGGACGTGAGCGGCCCGAGAAAAGCTCTTGTGCTTGGCCACCATGACGAAGGTTTCTAGGTAGTTGAGGTTCATAAGGACACGCTCCATCAAATTTTTTAATTAATTATATTATTTTTTGTTATTTGTGCAATAAATCTTTTGTCGGATCCCGGGAAAAATGAAGGTTAGCAGGGGAGGTAAGTCATGGATGAAAACTTGACCCTGGCCCATGTGCAGGAGGCCAGGCGCACATTGGCCGGGGTGATCCACCAGACTCCGCTGGAAAGTTCGCGGACCATCAGCGCTTTACTGGGCCGGCGAATTTATTTCAAGATGGAAAACCTGCAGCGCACCGGTTCGTTTAAGTTCCGGGGGGCTTATAACAAGATTTCGCGCCTGCCCAGCGGCGGGCCTGGGGTGGTGGCCGCGTCCGCCGGGAACCACGCCCAGGGGGTGGCCCTGGCGGCGGGCCGGCGGGGTCTCTCCGCCGTTGTGGTTATGCCGCGCACCACCCCGCGCGGCAAGATCAGGGCGGCGGCCGGGTACGGGGCCCGGGTGGTGTTGGCCGGCCGGGACTACTGGGAGGCCTGGGTGGCGGCGGAGCGAATCGCCGCCGAAACCGGCGCGCAGCCCATTCCGGCGTTTGACGATCCCGAAATCATCGCTGGACAGGGCACTATCGGCTTCGAGATCCTGGAGCGCCTGCCCGACGTGGACGCCGTCCTGGTGCCGATGGGCGGGGGCGGGTTGATCAGTGGAGTGGCGCTGGTAGTCAAGACTCTCAAACCGGACACCCGGGTGGTCGGCGTAGCGGTCCGGGCGGCCCCGGCGCTTTTTCTCTCCCACCGGGCCGGAGTGGTGTGTGATGTGCCGGTGACCGCGACCCTGGCCGATGGCATCGCGGTCAAGCGACCGGGAGAGTTGAACTTTCGGTACATCCGGCGCTTTGTGGACGACGTGGTACTGGTGAACGAGCGGGAGATCGCGGCTGCCATCCGGCTGCTCCTGGCCCGTGCCAAGACGGTGGTCGAGGGGGCGGGGGCGGTCGGCTTAGCGGCGCTTTTAGGCGACCGGGTGGGGTTTCAAGGGCGGCGGGTGGTGGTGATCCTGAGTGGGGGAAACATTGAAGCGGCCACCCTCGCCAGGGCGGCCCTGGCCGTAAAAAAATTGCCCCGCGGGCAGGATTCCAGCATACGGTACCGAAGTTCCTTGCCTTAGCAAGCAGGTTGTCTTCCGGGGAGTTGGAGGTAGGCAGGGTGTTCCCGGCCGGCCAGGGGGGAAGCGGGCTCTTAACAGCACTTAACAAGGTGGTGAACGGTATGGAGGTTACCGACGTCCGCATACGCAAAGTCCTGGAGGAGGGCAAGATGAAAGCGATTGTTTCGGTCACCCTGGACAACGCCTTTGTGATTCACGACATTAAGGTGGTCGAGGGACAAAACGGGCTGTTCGTGGCCATGCCCAGCCGGCGCACCCCCAAAGGCGAATTCCGCGATATTGCCCACCCGATCAATCCCTCCGCCCGGGCGCTGATCCAGGGTGCGGTGCTGCAGGCCTATGCCGAGCAAACGTAGTTTTGCTTTACAGCGGCCAGGTCAGTGAAATCGTAATCGCGGCCCAGGACAAATAAAGAATCCTTAATTTCGCGGCAGGGAATCCCCCACAATTTGTTGAATAATCATTGAATACCGAGGGATAAGATTCGTTTCCGCCATATTTCAGGGGGTTCAAATGGCTTTAGCGGCGGTTGTGCTGGCGGCGGGTAAAGGGACGAGGATGAAATCGCGCCATCCCAAGGTGTTGCACCGGCTTGGCGGTAGACCCATAGTGCAGTACGTGGTAGAGGCGGTGCGGGAGGCCGGTGCCCAGCGGGTGATCGTGGTGACCGGTTACGGTCATGAGGCGGTCGCCGCCGTTGTCGGCGAACTGGGCGCCGAAGCGGTGCTGCAGGAGCAGCAGTTGGGCACTGCCCACGCTTTGCTGCAGGCCGAGCGAGTGCTGGCCGGTTTTCGGGGCGACGTGCTGGTGGTTTGTGGCGACACTCCGCTTTTGCGGGGGGAAACCCTGTCTCGCCTGGTGGCCCAGCACCGGGCTTCCGGGGCCGCGGTCACCGTGCTCACCGCCATCCTGGAGAATCCCCGGGGTTACGGTCGGGTGGTGCGCGATGCCGCGGGCCGGATCCTGCGGATCGTGGAGCAGGCTGACGGTTCCCCGGAAGAATTGGCGATCCGGGAGATCAATACCGGCGTGTTCTGCTTTGCGGCGGACGGGTTGTTTGCCGCCCTGCGCGAGATCCCATCTTCGAGCCAGCAGGGGGAATATTACCTTACCGATATTCTTTCCGTTTACCTCCAAAACGGGCGGTCGGTTTCTTCCGTTCCGGTTGAGGATCCGGTCGAAGCGTACGGAATCAACGACCGGCGCCAGTTGGCCGCGGCCGAAAAGCTGATCCGCCGCGCCATTTTGGATTACTGGATGAATGCGGGCGTGACCGTGATCGACCCGGATTCCACTTACGTCGACCGTGAGGCCCGGATCGGTCCGGACACGGTGATTCACCCGCTCACCATAATAGAAGGGGACAGCGTCATCGGCGCCGAATGCGTCCTTGGCCCGGGAGCCCGCCTGATCCGCGCCCGGTTGGGTGACCGGGTGTCCGTACAGTATGCCGTGGTGGTGGAGTCCAGGATCGGTGAACGGTCGACGGTGGGTCCGTTTGCCTACGTGCGCCCGGGGTGCGAAATCGGCGCCGGGGTCAGGATCGGTGACTTTGTGGAACTCAAGAAATCCGTAGTGGGGGCGGGGAGCAAAGTTCCCCACCTTTCTTATGTGGGCGATGCGGTGATTGGGGAAAAAGTGAACATCGGTGCGGGCGTCATTACCTGTAACTACGACGGTGAGAAGAAGTGGACCACTGTAATCGAGGACGGTGCTTTCATCGGCAGCAACGCCAACCTGGTTGCCCCCGTAACCGTGGGACGCGGCGCCTACATCGGGGCCGGTTCCACCATCCGCCGGGATGTGCCCTCCGGGGCGCTAGGAGTGGCCAGGAGCGACCAAAAGAATATCCCGGACTGGGAAACCCTTAGGAAAAAGAAAGCAAGGAAAACAACGTAAAACAATAGGCTCGGACGAGGCATGAAACCCGACGGAGGCATGGCTATGTTTTCTCGTCACAGAAAGCTGAAGATCGTAAGCGGCAACGCTAATCCGGCTCTGGCGACCGAAATTTGTGAGTATCTGGGGGTACCCCTGGGGAGGGCGGATGTTTCCCGGTTCTCAGACGGAGAAATCCGGGTGCGGATCGAAGAAAACGTCCGGGGCGTGGATGTATTTGTGATTCAGCCCACCGGACATCCGGTGAACGAAAACCTGATGGAACTCTTGGTGATGATCGACGCCCTGAAGCGGGCTTCCGCCCGCCGGATCACCGCCGTGATGCCCTACTTCGGTTACGCGCGGCAGGACCGAAAGACCCGGGCCCGGGAGCCGATCACCGCGAAACTGGTCGCCAACTTGCTTACCGCCAGCGGGGCCGACCGGGTGATCACCTTGGATCTGCACGCCGGGCAGATCCAGGGATTCTTCGATATTCCGGTGGACCACCTGCCCGCCGGTCCAATCCTGGCGGAATACCTGATCCGCCGGCAGCTGGATGACGTGGTGGTGGTGTCCCCCGACGTGGGTGGGGTGGTGCGGGCGCGCGAACTGGCCGAGCGCATCGGGGCCCCGCTGGCCATCATCGACAAGCGGCGTCCCGAGCCGAACGTGGCCGAGATCATCCACGTGATCGGTCCGGTGCAGAACAAGACGGCCGCCATCCTGGACGACATCATCGACACGGCGGGGACCATTACCGAGGGCGCCCAAGCGCTGATGCAGTTCGGGGCCCGGGCGGTTTACGTGTGTTGCACCCACCCGATTCTTTCCGGTCCGGCCATCGAGCGGCTGCGGAACTCGGTGGTGGAGGAAATTATCGTTACTAATACCATTCCGATTTCTCCCGAAAGACTGCTGCCCAAGATTAAAGTGCAGTCTGTGGCGCCGCTGTTGGGCGAGGCCATCATCCGGGTGCACGAAAACTTGTCGGTGAGCAAGCTCTTTGACTAGTTTGTGATTCCGGAGTCTTGCTGAGCCGGCGGGTTCGGGCCGGGTAATCCCCGGTTCTTTTTGCCTTGGTCGCCTCGCCAGTGATTGGCATTGCAGGTACCACATGTTTACCCCGAGTTTGATATTATGGGGTCGGGGGAATAATTCCGGAAGGAGGAGATCCTGAATGAACGTTGTAGACTTGAACGCCAGGTCAAGGACGGGCCGGGGGAAGGGGTACCGTAACCGGCTCAAGGCCCAGGGCTTGGTTCCGGCCGTGGTGTACGGCAAGGAGCTGGGCAGCCTGCCCATCGAGTTGGAAAACCGAGCCGTCGAGAACATCCTCAACAAGGGCAGTCGCAACATGCTCATTTCCTTAAAAGTCGATCCCGGGAATGGCAGGGCCAGGAAGTTTGACGCCATCATCAAGGAAGTTCAGTTTCACCCGTACAAGAACGAGATCTTCCACGTGGATTTTCAGCAGATCTCGTTGAAAGAGGAACTGACCACCAACGTGGGCTTGCGGCTGGTGGGAGAGGCGCCGGGAGCAAAGGCCGGCGGCCGCCTGGAACAGTTGCTCTGGGAGATCGAGGTGAGCTGCCTGCCCCAGGATATTCCGGACTACATCCGGGTGGACGTCTCGGGTCTTGAGATCGGGGACAGCCTCCACGTAGCGGATCTAACGCCGCCCAAGGGCGTGAAGTTCATGACGGACGGGGAGGTTACGGTGGTTACGGTAACGGCACCGCGACAGGAGGGAGAGGCTCCTGAAGAGGCCGCGGAGGAAACTCCGAAAGTCGCCCCCGCACCTGAAGCCGAGTAATGCGGCTGGTTGTCGGTCTGGGTAACCCGGGAGAAAAGTATCGGTTTACCCGGCACAACGTCGGTTTCATGGTGGTGGATCGGCTCTCCAGTGCCGTGGGCGCGCCGGTAACCGGGAAGCGTGGTTTTTCGCTGGTTGGTGAGGGCTTTCTGGGCGGCGAGAAGGTGGTGCTGGCCAAGCCCCAGACTTACATGAACTTGAGCGGCATGGCGGTTTCCGGGTTGATTCGATATTACCGGGCCGCCCCTGCGGATCTGCTGGTGGTCTGCGACGATCTGGACCTGCCTTTCGGGCGGATTAGGCTGCGGGCGAAGGGCGGCTCGGGCGGACACCGGGGTTTGGAGTCCATTATCGCGGCCCTGGGCAGTTCTGATTTTCCGCGCCTGCGCGTAGGAATAGGAAAGGCCGGAGAGGCCGCAGATCACGTCCTCGGCCAGTTTCCGGCCGCGGACGAACCGGCGCTCGCCGAGATTCTGGAGGCTGCGGCCGCGGCGGTGACCGTGACCTGCCTGGAGGGGCTGGAGCGAGCCATGAACCGTTTCAACAGCTGGCAGTTGAGAATGGAATCGGGATGAAAGACAGAATAATTAGAATAATTATAGCTAGAATATCTGACTCCTGAATTCTGTTTTAGGAGTGAAAAATGCAGGGTTTAGCCGAATTCCTGGCTAAAACCCCCGCCCTGAGGGGTGTGGTCTCCGGCCTGCGGCGGTACGGCGTCCAGCAGGTGTATGGGGTGGGCGGGGGGCACCAGGCCCTGGTATGCGCGGCCCTGGGCCAGAGGCAACGGCCGCTTCTGATCGTTACCCCCGGGGAGCGGGAGGCGATGGTTCTCGCCGAGAACCTGGCCACCCTGCTCCCGGGCCGGGGATGTTTTTTGTTTCCTGCCTGGGAAATACTTCCTGTTCAGGTTTTGGCTTGCAGCAAGCACATCAGGGTGCAGCGCATGCGGGTGCTGGAAGTGCTCCTGGCCGGGACCAGCCCGGTGGTGGTGGCCCCGGTGGATGCCCTGGCCCGCCTCCTGACTCCACCCGCCGTGCTCCGCGACCGCATTTTTGCCCTGGGTGCCGGGCAGAACTGGGACCTGGAGTATTTGCGCCGGCGGCTTTTGGCCAGCGGCTACGAACCGGTTTCCCAGGTCGATGCGGCCGGGCAGTTCAGCGCCCGGGGCGGCATTCTGGACCTGTTTGCGTATACTCGAGATTCCCCGGTACGAATCGAGTTTTTTGGGGACGAGATCACGACCATGCGCTGGTTTGATCCCGAAACGCAGCGTTCCCGGGCCCAAACCGACCGGGTAACCGTGGCGCCGGCGAGCGAGTTGGTATTGAAGGATGAACTCTGGGAAGCGGGGACCGAGGCCCTGCGGCGCGACTTTGAGGAACAATTGGAACGGCTGGCGCGCCGGGGGAACACCGAGGCCGTCCGGCGGCTTCGGGAGCGCATGGACGACGTACTGTCCCGGGTTGAGTCTCGGGGTAGTTTCCCGGGGATCGAGGAGCTGCTGCCCTATTTCCACGCCCAGCCGGCAACGCTGCTGGACTACCTGGCGCCCGGAACCCTTCTAGTTTTGGCGGAACCCGATCGGATCGTGGAAGTGGCCGAGAGCCACGAACGGCAACGTTCCGAGAGTTACGCGGTGCTGCTGGAGCAGGGGCGGGTTCTGCCCGGCCAGTTTCTGGTTTACCTGGACAGCGCCCGCCTGTTCCAAAAAATGGAACCATTTCGGACCGTTTATCTCTCGCTGTTCGGCCGCACCGGCCGCCTGCCGAAGCCCGAGCGGGAAATTGGTTTCGAGGTCCGGGAACTACCCGCGGTCCTGGGCCGGGCCGAGGCCGTGCTGACGGAGGTGCGCCGGCGGCAGGGATCGAGCCGGCGCGTGGTGCTTCTCCTGGGTACCAAGGAGCGGGCGCGCCGAGTGTTGAACATCCTGCGCCGGGATGGACTGCCCGCCTTCCAGGGTACGGACCTGGGCCGGGTACGTTTCGGCCAGGTGGCGGTTGGGGTGGGCCGGCTCCACGAGGGCTTCGAGATTCCCGACGCCGGCCTGGTGGTCCTAACCGAAAAAGAAATCTACGGCAAGCAGTTCCACGACCGGCGGAAGACGCACCGGTCCAAGTTGCGGATCCTGGACGAGTTGGATCTGAATCCGGGCGATTACGTAGTGCACGCCAACCACGGTATCGGCCGTTATCAGGGGATCGTGCTGCTGGAAATCGGCGGAGCGAAGCGGGAGTACCTCCTGATCAGGTACGCGGGCGAAGACAAGCTTTACGTGCCGACCGACCAACTGGGTCTGGTGCAGAAATACATCGGCGCCGAGGGGGAGGTCCCCCGCCTTTCCCGCCTGGGTGGCAGTGACTGGGCGCGGTCTAAGAAGCGGGTGCGGGAAGCGGTGCGGGCGATGGCCGAGGAGTTGATCAAGCTTTACGCCACCCGGCAGTCCCTGCCGGGGCACAGTTTCGGGCCCGACACCCCCTGGCAGCGGGAATTCGAAGCGGCCTTTCCTTACGAGGAAACTCCGGACCAGCTCAAGGCCACCGCCCAGGTGAAAAAGGACATGCAGCGGCCGCGCCCCATGGACCGGCTGCTCTGCGGCGACGTTGGGTACGGCAAGACCGAGGTGGCCATGCGCGCCGCCTTCAAGGCGGTCACCGAAGGGAAACAGGTTGCCGTTCTGGTGCCCACCACCGTGCTGGCCCAGCAGCACCTGCAGACCTTCCGGGAGCGGTTCAACGGGTACCCGGTGGTAATTGAAATGCTGAGCCGTTTCCGGTCGCCCCGGGAAATCAGGCAGGTACTGGCCGACCTGGCGCTGGGGAAGGTGGACATCGTGATCGGAACGCACCGGCTGGTGCAGGACGACGTGCACTTTCCCAACTTGGGCCTGATCGTAGTGGACGAGGAGCAGCGTTTTGGCGTGCTGCACAAGGAGAAACTGAAGTTGAAGTATCCGAACGTGGACGTGCTGACCCTTACGGCCACCCCGATTCCGCGCACCCTGTACATGTCCCTGGTGGGCCTCCGGGACACGAGCATCCTGGAGACGCCGCCCCAGGACCGCTACCCGGTGCAGACCTTCGTGGTCGAGGAAGACCCAGTGTTGATCCGGGACGCGGTGACCCGGGAGCTGGCCCGGGGGGGGCAGGTCTACTTCGTGCACAACCGGGTGTTTGAGCTGGACCGGGTCGCTTACTGGTTACATGAACTGATTCCCGAGGCGCGGATCGCCGTGGCGCACGGCCAGATGCGCGAGGACCGGCTGGAACAGGTGATGCTGGACTTTGTGGCCGGGAAGTACGACGTGTTGGTCTGCACCACCATCATCGAAACCGGACTGGATATTCCGAACGTCAATACTTTGATCGTCAAGGAAGCCGACCAACTGGGCCTGGCCCAGCTGTACCAGCTGCGGGGGCGGGTTGGGCGATCCAACCGGCTGGCGTATGCCTATTTCACTTTCCGCCGGGACCGGCTGATGGGGGAGGCGGCCGAGAAACGGTTGCGGGCGATCCGGGACTTCACCGATTTTGGCTCGGGTTTCCGGCTCGCCAAGCGGGACCTGGAGATCCGCGGTGCCGGCAATCTTTTGGGCACCGAGCAGCACGGTAACATCTCCGTAGTGGGATTCGAGATGTACTGCCGGCTGCTGGAGGAGAGTGTGCGCGAACTGAAGGGCGAGGCGCCGGCCGACGAGTTTGAGACGGTGGTTGAATTGCCGGTGACCGCTTTCCTGCCGGACGACTACATCCCCGACCCCGAGGAGAAGGTGCGGATCTATCACCTTCTGGCCCGCGTGCAGAAGGAGCGGGAGGTGGAGGCCGTGGCGGAAGAACTGCGGGACCGCTTCGGCAGCCTTCCCGACCCGGTGCAAAACCTGCTGGCGGTCGCCAGCATCCGGGCCCAGGCTAGAAGATTGCGGATCCGGAGCGTCAGCGTGCGGGGACGCAACTGCCGGTTCGTGTTGGGGGATGGACACCGATTGGACGGCGGCCGGCTGGTGGCGGTTTCCGCACTCTTTCCGGAACGGCTTCGTTTTAAGGACGGCGACGGTGGCTTCGAAATCTGGTTGCGCTTCGAACAACCCGGGAGCGAGACCGGCCTAATCCGCGAAATAAAAACATTCCTTGGCAATATCAGTCAAGAGCCGGCGGCCCAGGTTTCTGAAGGGCGCCGGGGCCCTTGAACCGGGATAATTTCTTGGAAAAATATGAATAAATCATAAATGGTCGATGTATACTATTTTCAACGGATAAGTAACCCTTTGCAAAAAAGGAGGGACGGAGTTTAATGAAGGCAACGGGCATAGTTCGCCGCATCGACGATTTGGGAAGGGTGGTTATTCCGAAGGAAATCAGGCGGACCTTGCGGATTCGCGAAGGCGACCCTCTCGAGATTTTTGTGGACCGCGACGGCGAAGTGATCCTGAAAAAATACTCTCCCATCGGGGAACTTGGTGATTTCGCCAAGGAATATGCCGATTCTCTGTACGAAGCTACCGGACATATTGCCTGCATAGCCGATCGTGATACCATCATTGCCGTTTCGGGTGCCCCTAAGAAGGAGTTTCTCAATAAACCGGTCGGGCCGGCCGTGGAAAAGGTGATGGAGGAGCGGCGGCCGGTCATCGTCAACGCGCCGGGGGACGAACCATTGTGTAAAGAATGCCTCGCGGCGGAGAACGGGGAATGCAAGTATACCGCGGAGGTGATTGCGCCTATTGTGTCCGAGGGCGACCCGATCGGGGCGGTCATGCTGATTTCCAAGGAACCCGGCGCCAAAATGGGCCAGTTGGAGCTGAAGCTATCGGAAACAGCGGCAGGATTTTTGGCGAAACAAATGGAACAATAATGGCCTAAAGGCCATTTTTTTTATCAGGGGGTATTTAATGGGGAGCGGCGTACTCATCGCCGGGCTGGGTCCAGGGGCGGTCGGGGCGGTGCCCGCCGGGCTGACCGGGGAGTTGGCCCGGGCGGACCGGGTTTACCTCCGCACCGCCCGGCACCCGGTGGTGCCCTGGCTGGAAGGGCAGGGAGTACGGTTTGAAACCTTTGACCGGTACTACGAGGAGTGCCCGACCTTTGAAGAGGTATACCGGCGGATCGCGGCGACGGTGATCGCGGCGGCCGAGCAGGGCCTGGTGGCTTACGTGGTGCCGGGTCACCCGCTGGTGGCCGAGGAGGCCAGCGATTTGATCCTGGACCAGGCCGGGGCGATGGGTCTTGCGACTAGGGTGCTTCCGGCCATGAGTTTCCTGGATGCTCTGTTTGTGGCCCTGCGCCTGGATCCGACGGCGGGGCTCTTTATCTTGGACGCCCTGGAACCGGACCGGTTGATCCCGGTGGGCACGGCGGGTATGGTGCTGACCCAGGTGCATAACCGGATGGTGGCCGGGGAGGTGAAAATCCGGCTGATGGCCTACTACCCCGATGAGCACCGGGTGTGGGTCGTCCGGGCGGCCGGCGTTCCGGAACTGGAGCGGATCCAAGAAGTTCCGCTCTACGCCCTGGATCGGCTGGATTGGCTGGACCATCTCACCTCGGTGTACGTTCCACCCGGCGAAGCTTGCGCGGGCACCTTCAGTCTGGCGCCCCTGGTCGGGATTATGGCTACCCTGCGCGGTAGGGACGGCTGTCCCTGGGACCGCGAGCAGACCCATCACTCCATCAGACGTTACCTGATCGAGGAAACCTACGAAGTGCTGGACGCCATCGAGCGGCAAAACATGCATAGTCTCCGGGAAGAGTTGGGAGACTTATTGTTACAAATTGTGTTTCACGCCCAAATGGCCAAAGAGCAAGGGCACTTCGACATGGACGACGTGGTTCGGTCGGTCTGCGACAAGATGATCTACCGGCATCCCCACGTGTTCGGCCGGGAGAAGGTGCGGGACGCGGACGAGGTGCTGGCCAACTGGGAAAGACTGAAGCGCAGGGAGAAGGGAGACGCCGGGAAATCGTGCCTGGCGGATGTGCCCAGGAACCTGCCGGCTCTCCTGCGGGCGGACCGGGTACAGAGCAAGGCCGCCCGAGTGGGCTTTGATTGGCCGGATTACCGGGGAGCTTTTGCCAAGCTGGACGAGGAACTGGTCGAGTTGCGGGATGTTCTGGATGAAGGGAACCCGGAGAGAACGCGGGAAGAGCTGGGAGATCTTTTGTTCGCGGTGGTGAACGTGGCCCGGCTTTTGAACATCGACGCCGAGGAGGCGCTGCGCCTGACGGTGGATAAGTTCACCCGTCGTTTCGCGCTGGTGGAGGAAAAATGCCGGCTTTCGGGGCGAGAACCCGGCCGCGTCTCCCTGTCGGAGATGGACGAATGGTGGGAGGCGGCAAAAAAACGGGAGAAATCTTAGGAAAACTTTTCTACCGGGCAGGAAATCCAAAGTAGTTAAAGAATAGTAAAAAACCAAAATCCTAATACAAATTTAATAGGAGGGTATCGCCGTGAATAAAGCCGAACTCATTTCGAGTGTCGCCGAAAAAACGAACCTGACCAAGAAAGATGTCGAAAAGGCCCTGGCCGCAGTGTTGGATACCATTAGAGAGGCCCTGGCGCAGGGGGACAAGGTGCAGTTGGTCGGTTTCGGCACCTTTGAGACCCGGGAAAGGGCGGCCCGCAAGGGAAGGAATCCGCAGACCGGCGAGGAGATCGACATTGCCGCCACCAAGGTTCCGGTTTTCAAGGCCGGCAAAGCCCTGCGGGAGTCGGTGAGCAACAGCTAAACGCCGTGCGGTTGGACAGGTTTCTGAAGGTAGCGCGGATTATCAAGCGCCGCACCCTGGCCAAAAAGGTGTGCGACCGGGGAATGGTTACCGTCAACGGGCGACCGGCCAAAGCCAGCACCGTGCTCAAGCCGGGAGATATCGTCTTTGTATGTTTGGGTTCTAAGACCTATCATTTTGAGGTTCTTAAGCTGGATGAACATCCGCCAGCGGGACTGGCTGCCAGTCTCTACCGCCCACTTGAGGCCCAAACGGGAGCCGGTGCGGAAGAGGAAGGGTAGCTGGCTTTTTCTTTTTTATAAAAGATCATCGGGGATTGGGGGCGTGGCTCCCCGTTTTTTTTTGCATACCCCGCCGGGGAAGGGGCATATCCATTTAACATAATTACGCCGGCAGATGCTCCGCCGGTTTTTAGGGACCGGTTGATTGGCAAATACCTGGCTGGAGGGGGATCGGGATCGTGAACCAGGAGACCACCCACCGGATCGAGGTGGTGCAGCGCAAGGAAATCAAAGTGGACGGCGTGCAGCACGTGGAGAGCTTCACCGAAGAAGAAATTACCATCGATACCAACATGGGCGTGATTGTGCTGATCGGAGAGGGGCTGAACATCACCCAGCTGGATCTGCAGGCGGGCAGCCTGCAGGTGGACGGCTTTATCAACGGGATCCGGTACGAGGAGGCCGGGTTCTGGAAATCCCGCCGGGGACGCAACTTCTTGGGCCGCATTTTTAAATAGATTCTGCTGAAAAAGTCTATTTGCGCACTTCTCTCACTGTGCTGAGGCATTATCTTCGGTCACTGTGTCCGCGCTAAGGAATGAACTCGCTCGCCTCGGGCGGCGCCGAAACTCACCCGCTTCGCGGTCTCAAACAGTCGGCCGCCGCTTTTCCTTGGCTTCGCTCGTTCTTTGAATAAGCTCCCAATGTGACCTCCGATAATCCTCAGCACCACAGACTGACTTTTTCAGCGGAATCTAAATAGCAAATAGCGCCGGCACCTTTTTGGTCAGCCGCGAAGGGGTATCCAGCCTTGTTTCTCGAAGCGCAATTTCTGGTCTTTCTGGTCGCCATTGGCATTGGCATCGGGGCCGGCTTTCTGTTCGATTGCTACCGGGCGGCCCGGGTTACCCTGAGGCTCGGCCGGTTGGGGACCAGCATCGGGGACCTGCTGGTCTGGGCCGTGCTCACCCTGGTAGTGTTCGGTTTGCTGCTTCTGACCAACTGGGGTGAAGTTCGCTGGTACATTTTACTGGGTTTGAGCCTGGGTGCCCTGCTGTACCACCGCACCTTTTCCCGGCGCGGGGTGGCTTTTTGGAAGAGCGGCTTCAGGGTCGCCGGACGTGTGGGGCGGGTGCTAGCCAGTCCCGTGGTTTTTGTTTGGAGGCTCCTTACCCGACCTTTCCGGCTTGGGGCGTGGTCCTTGGTCCGCCTGCGCGCGGGGTTTAAGCGGTGCGCACCGCCCCCTCCGGACGACGGGGAATGACCGGCCGGGGGTCTTTGCCCGCTGCTTGCCCGGGGCCTGGTTGGCCGCGGGTGCTAGCGGGGTGGACGGCGCCGCGGGGAGAACAGCCGCAGGCGCGTGCCGACCAGGGCACCGACCAGGGCGGCCAGGGCCAGGGGCACCCAGATGTTCAGCGTAACCGTGGGGTTGGCGACCCCTTCCCGGTACGTCAGGAACAGACTGATCACCATCCCGCCCAGAGGCGGCACCAGGCCCAGGAGCAGTTTTTTCCGGGGCGCGAGCAGCGCTACCAGCAGTCCCAGCAGGCCGGCGACCAGCCACACGACCGGCGCCTCCTGCTGCTGTTCCACCGCCAGGTAAAGCAGCGCGGTGGAAAAAGCTAGGAATACAGCCAACTGTCCCACTTGTCGATTCCCTCCCAGACGATTTCCCTGATAAATTTTTCCGATAGCTTGTACTTTCCGGGGTGCCGCCTCCGGGTCAGCTCACCTTTTCCCGGCCAGGCGCCGCCAGACCGCGTATAAGAATCCGCCGGCCACGGCCAGGAGCAGCACGGTGCCGCCAATGGCCAGCAGGAGACAGAGAATCACCAGTCCGGCAGCGGCCCACACCGCTAGGCGGAACGGAGACAGCGGCTTGGTGCCGGAGTAATGATAGTAGTAAAAACGGCGCGTGCTCCCGGGCCGCTCCTCTTCATTCCGTCTTTCGGGGGCGTACTCCACGATCACTTGGGGTTCATGGTCTTCTCTGCGGCTTCGGTCCTTCACGGATATACACTCCTTGTTTAACCGGTGTCCTTACCATTGTATCAGGCATAAGCGTATCAGGCATAAGAATTCTGCTCTAATTTTTTGGGAAGCTGGCAGGAGAATTTTCGCCGCCGTAGAAAGCCATGACTTGTAATAATATTGTACACATTTTGTGGACAAAACCGGGGATAAGCGATGCAGATGGAAATTCGGGGTGCCGAGCGCCTCAGCTTTCGCGAGCGGCAGGTGGTGGTGCTCAAGGAGATGGGTTATGCCAACGGGGAGGTGGCGCGCCGGCTGGGCCTGAGCCCCAGTACGGTGGCTACCCTGTTCAACCGGGCGCGTACCAAGGGCTACCAAGTGGTGCTGGTATTAAGCGGCGACCCCCTGGGCATTTTCGGCGATGAGGAAGGTGAGCGCGGTGCAGACGGCGGTGCCGAGGAAACGCAGGTTTAACCCGGTCAAAAGCAGATTGCCCATTCTGTTTATGATTATCTTGCTGTTGTACTTTGCCGTGTTGCTTGGTTTCCAACTGAATAAACTCTGGACCATGCAGGAATCAATAATGAAAATGGAAGAACAGGTGGTCGAGCTGCGGCAGAAGAACGAATACTTGTGGGGCCGCCTGGCGACGCTGGAATCGGAGGGCTACATCGAGGAAACAGCCCGGGAACGCCTGGGCCTGATCCGCCCCGGGGAAACACGGATCGTGCCTGTTTTGCCCGGGGACGAGGGTTATGGTTTCATAGACCGGAGCATTAAAGATTAGAAACTAAATCTCAAAGAGAGGGAATAAATCATCCTGGATAGAAAAGTTTACAGGGGCGGTGCGAACGTGAAGTCCAAGGAACGTAAAACATACAAGCCCACGTTGCGCACCCGCGTGCGCCGGACCCTCGGTTTTGCCCTGGGATTCCTGGTGCTTGCGCTGGTCGACCTGCGGTACCACTTCCTCCCCAAGCTGACCGGCCGGCTCCGGAAGATGCGCTAGCAACCGGGATTAAGGTTGTAGACACTCAAAAATAGACCCTCATTTTCGGCTCTCGGTGGCGACGATTTACCCCGTCGTGAATGGCTTCTTCCCGTTACGAGCCTACCCCAGGTAGATTCATTCCGCCCATCCCCGCACTTTTTCCGGTCGGTATCCGGGGCGCTTTCCGGTGTTTTTCGGAAGCCTTTTTCTCCCCGGCGGCCGGGTGAACAATCGTGTGCCGGCAAACGTCGCACTCCCAGGGCTTGATGGTTTCCGGCGAGGCCGAGGAATAATAGGCGGTACCGCACTTAGGACAGGAATAGTAATACAATGCTTTAACACCACCCTGACTAGATTAATATTCACGCCCCCGAGCATACTACCACTGTGGTAGCTTTGTCAAGCCTTTTTCTGCCGTTTTGGCAACACCCGTTGGAGTGCAGCCCCGAGCGGTGGTAGAATACTTGACAAAATGGCAGAAAATCAGGAGTAAGCATGCTGGAGTATCGATTGCGTAAAGCCCGCGAGGCGCGGGGATGGACCCAGTCCCAACTGGCAGCCAAGCTGAATGTTTCCGACGCCACCATCAGCCGCTATGAAAAAGGCGTGCGCTACCCGGATCCCGAGATGTTGAAACGCCTGGCCTTTGTACTGGAGGCCTCGGTGGATTACCTGGTCGGGAACGAGCCCCACAATCCCGATGCAGAACTGCCCCCGGAAGCCCGGCGCTGCCTCGAGGAGTTCAGGAGCTTCCTCAGGCACAAATATCTCACTAAGGATTAGTATCCGGCGGCTTACGGCCGCACCTTTTCCACCTCGCAACAAAGCGATTCTCGACTTCCCCAGAATACCACCTCGATCGCAAAAAGACCCCGGTGAGCGCGCGTATGGACGCTTCGTTCACGGAATGACTTTATTCAGGGGGTACTCGATGATGTCCTGGGCGCCCGCGCGCTTGAGTACCGGGATCAGGTCCCGCACCTGTTGCTCGTCCAGGATGGTCTCGATGGCTACCCAGTCACTGTTAAACAGAGGGGATATGGTCGGGTGCTTCATGGCCGGCAGGATGTTCAGGATGGTATCGATCTTTGCCCGCGGCACGTTCATTTTAAGTCCGACCATACGTTCAGCCCGCAGGGCGCCGTTTAAAAGCACAGACAAGTTTTGCAGCTTTTCCCGCTTCCACGGGTCGGCCCAGGCCGCTTTGTTGGCGTGCAGCTTTGTGTTGGATTCCAAGATGGTGGCGATGATGCGCAGGTTGTTGGCCCGCAGGGAACTACCGGTTTCGGTCAGGTCGGCGATGGCGTCGACCAGGTTGGGCACCTTTACCTCGGTGGCGCCGTAGGAATACTCCACGGTGGCCTTTACGCCGTGCGCGGCGAGATACCGGCGCGTGACGTTGACTAGTTCGGCGGCGATCCGCTTGCCCTGCAGGTCGCGCACCTCTTTGATGTCGCTGTCGTTGGCCACGGCAAGCACCAGGCGCACCGGGCGCGCCGACTGCTTGCTGTAAACCAGGTCGGTGACCTCGACCACGTCGGCCTCGTTTTCCAGGATCCAATCCAGGCCGCTCAAGCCTGCGTCCAGTACGCCCTCGTGCACGTAACGCGGGATTTCCTGGGCCCGCATCAGCAGGATCTCCAGTTCAGGGTCGTTGACCGTCGGATAATAGGAACGCGAATTGACGTGCAGGTGGTAACCCGCCTTTTTAAACAGTTGAAAGGTTTTTTCCTGCAGGCTTCCCTTGGGCAATCCGAGGCGTAGTTTCAATGGTGGACCCTCCTGAAGGCGCCAGGCCACTTTTTAGCAGACTGACCTCCTAAGTGCTAAATAAGGGGACAGGCTACTTTTTTAGCACTCTAAAGTGCAGTCTGCCAGAAAAGTAGCCTGTCCCCTTTTCTGGCGTCCGTTTGTTTGGGGCACATGCTTATGTATACCGGAAAACGGGGGCACCGTCAATGGTATAATGAGCGGTAGTTTTCTACAAGGGGGGATGCTTTCCCTATGGCCGTAACGGTCGGGGTGATTGATATCGGTACAAATTCAACGCGGCTGCTGATCGGCCGGGTGCATGCCGGCGACCGGTTGGAGGTGGTGAAGACGGCGCTGACCACCACCCGCCTGGGCGAAAACCTGGCGGGGGGTGCGTTGCTGGAGCGGGCCATGGCCCGGACGGTGGACTGCCTGCGGGAATACCGGAAGCTCATGGCGGCTTTCGGGGTGGACGAGGTGGTGGTGGCCGCCACCGCCGCCGTCCGGGAGGCGGCCAACCGCAACCGTTTCCTAGCTCTGGTGGAAAAGGCGGCCGGGTTTAAGGTGCGTGTGCTGTCCGGCCGTGAGGAGGCGCTGTACGGCTACCGGGGCGTGCTTTCGGGGCTGGATGCCGCGCCCGGGGAAACCGTGGTGGTAGACGTGGGCGGGGGCAGCACCGAGTTCGTCTGGTCCTGGGAGGGGGTGCCGCAGTGCCGGAGCCTGCCCCTGGGTGCCGTGCGGATGACCGAGGGGTGCTGCACCGACGCCGAAATCGCCGCGCTCGTCAGCCCGGTGGCCAAAGAGCTGGCCGGGCGCTGGCCCTGGAGGCTGGTAGGTGTGGGCGGGACGGTGACCACCCTGGCGGCCATGGCCCAGAAACTGACCGTTTACGATCCGGAACGGGTCCATGGTTTTCGCCTGCGGCTGGGGGAGGTCGAGCGCATCCTGGAACGGCTGGTGTTGGCCGGAATAGAGGAACGGAAGCGCATGCCCGGGCTGCAGCCGGAACGGGCGGACATCATCCCGGCCGGGGCGCGGATCGTAAGGGTAGTTATGCGGGTACTGGACACGCGGGAAATAACCGTCAGCGAGGCCGACATTCTTCACGGGCTGGCCCTGTATGGCCGCCCCAATGTCGAAACAAAAAGCCGGAACCATCACTAATTCTGACAAGAATTTCCCCGGAGCCTGTATTACAATGGTTCATAAATTCCAGGTTCTGGGAGCTGGTCGGGTGGTTCAGCATGCCAAGACGTACGGATCGCAGTATAAATATCAGAAAAGAAATGGCTGGGCTGGGGTGGGCTTGTCCCGCCGTTACCGCTGGCGGCCGCCCGTTCGCCCGGGCTTCGCCAAGGCCCTGGAGTTGCCGTACTGGCACAAGCTGGGCCTTATAATTTTGGCCTTCTTCCTGGGGCGGGCAGTGCTGCTGGGGGAACTCAGTCCTTTCGTCGTTGCCTTCGCCGGCGCCGTCCTTTACCTTTACGGTCCCTGGGGCTGGCTGGCCGCGGGGGCCGGTCTGGCTGGGCAGGCTACGGTACTGAGTCCCGCGGAAATTGGTCCGGAGTTCCTAGTGCTGTTGGCGGTGGGCCTGGGCTTGCGCACGATTCCGTCTGATTTTCGGCGGCCCCAGGTGGCGGTGGCCGTACTGGCCGGGACGGCCACCATCGTGATCAAGGGTTCGTACCTCGCCTTTTCGGGCGCGGCGCTTTACGACTTCGTGGCCGTTTTCTTTGAGAGCTCGCTGGCCGGGGTGCTGGCCTACGTTTTCCTGGTCGCTCTTTCTCCGCGCGCCCGTCCTGTAGCCGTCGAGGAGTTCTGCTGCGCGCTGGTTCTGCTGGCGGCCTCCCTGGCCGGCACCGGAAACCTGGAGTACGGCCTGGTTTCGCTGCACGGGTTGGTGAGCAAATTCATCATCCTGGTGGCTGCGTTTCTGGGTGGTGTCGGGCTGGGTGCAGCCGGGGGTGCGGTGGTGGGCATCCTCCCCGGCATCGCCTACACGGTAACGCCGGCGGTGATCGGCGTCTACGCGTTCGCCGGTTTCTTGGGGGGGTTCTTCCGCCGTTTCGGCAAGCCGGGAGTGGCGGCCGGTTTCATCCTGGGCAATATCACCCTGGCCGTGTACATCGGGGAATACCGGGAACTGGCCGGGGTGCTGGCCGAGGTCGGGGTGGCCGCGGCTCTCTTTGCCGTCTTGCCGCGGCGCTGGTTTGAGGCTCTACGTTCTCTGATCCCGGCCGGTGTTTTGGGTTCCGGGGAGGCGAAAGAACGGGTGCAGGAACTGGTGCGCAGCCGCGTGCGGAGCTGGGCGCGCATGTTTTCCGAGCTTTCCCGCACTTTTGCCCAGGTTTCGCCCGCCGGGCTGGACGTCGGCAGCGAAAAGCCGCTCCGGGAGCTGTTGAACGAGGTTAAGGGCCGGATCTGCCAAGACTGCAACCTGTACCGCGGCTGCTGGGAACGGGATCCGGAACGGGCCAACCGGGAGTTCCTGGATACCCTGGCCCGGGTCGAAGCGACCGGCCGGGTGGTGCCGGAGGATTTCCCCGGGGACATCCGCCGGAAGTGCCTCCGGCTCAAGGAAATGGCGGTCGCCCTCACCTGCCTGTACGAAACCTACCAGGTAAACCGCTACTGGTACCGCCGGCTGGTGGAAAGCCGCGAAATGGTGTCCGAGAATTTACGGGGGCTATCCCAGATTATGCACAACCTGGCCACCGAGCTGTGTAACAGCATCGAGCGGGCCAGCCAGGTCGACGCGCTCCTGCGGCGGAAACTCCGCGAGCTGGACGTGCCGGTGCACCGGATCGAGGCCCGGCACCGAGAGGACGACCGGTTGGAGGTGACCGTCAGCAGGCCGACCTGCCACGGCGAGCTGGCCTGTCACTACGTCGTCGCCCCGGTTGTTTCGCGGGCGCTCGGCCAGCCCTTCACGGTGGCCGACACCAGCTGCGCCCGGGAGGAGGACGCCGCCGAATGCAGCTTCCGGCTGCGCCCGGCACTGCGCTACCGGGTGGCGGTAGGCCTCGCCCAGATGGGAAAAAACGGCAGCGCCGTCTCTGGCGATACCGCCTCGTACCTGGAGCTGGCAGACGGAAGATTCGCCCTGCTGTTGAGCGACGGCATGGGCGTGGGCAGCCAGGCCGCCCTGGAATCGAGCACCACCGTTTCCCTGCTGGAACACATGTTCCAGGCGGGTTTCGGGAAGGACATGGCAGTGAAAACGGTGAACTCGATCCTGCTCCTACGCGCGCCCGACGAGAGCTTCGCCACCGTGGACCTGGCGGTGGTCGACCTGCACACGGGCGAGGTCGAGTTTGTGAAAATCGGCGCTGCGCCCAGCTTCATCGTGGGGGCTGACACTGTGAGCGTGGTGGAGGGCGACGCCCTGCCGGTGGGCATCATCCGGGAGATAAACTTCTCCGTGGTGGTCCGGAAACTGGCCGCCGGTGACCTGGTGGTGATGGTGACCGACGGAGTGACCGATTCCTACCGCGGCCCCCTGGAAAAGGAGACCTGGCTGGGCGAACTCCTGCGCGACCTGCCGCGTACCGACCCGCAGCAGGTGGCCGACCTGGTGCTGCAGCAGGCCCGCCGGGCGGCTGGTGGAAGCGTTCCCGACGACATGACTGTCCTGGTGGGCAGAATTGAAAACACCGATTCCTGACTGGAAAGGAAACCCCGCGCCCGCGTGGAATTTTTACACAATAGAGTTTTTCTTTTTCCGACGTGGGGGATGGCGGTGGATTTTCAGGCCCGGATCAAGGAATACATTTGCCGGCACCGGATGGTCTCCCCGGGGATGCGGGTCCTAGTGGGGGTTTCCGGTGGTCCGGATTCGGTGGCCCTGCTGGACGTTCTGTGCGGCCTGCGCGAGACGCTGGAGATTTCCGTCGTGGTGGGACACCTCAACCACCGCTTGCGGGGTGCCGCGGCGGACGCGGATGCCCGGTACGTCCGGGAATTGGCCGGCAATTACGGGCTGCCCTGCATGCTTGATGAGTTCGACGTGGCCGCTTACCGGAAAGCGCGCCGTCTCTCCACCCAGGCGGCGGCGCGGGAGGTCCGCTACCAGTTCTTCGTCCGGGCGGCGCGGGAAACTGGCGCCGCCCGGGTGGCGCTCGGCCACCACGCCGACGACCAGGTCGAAACCATCCTGCACCATTTCCTCCGCGGCACGGGACCGGCGGGGTTGGCGGGTATGGCTCCGGTGCGCGTACCCTTCATTCGCCCGCTGCTGGCCGTACGGCGCCGGGACATCGAGGCGTACTGCCGCGCCCGCGGTCTTGAACCCCGCCGGGACGCGTCCAACCTGGATTCCGCCTACACCAGGAACCGGCTGCGCCACACTCTCCTGCCCCTGCTGGAAACCGAGTACAATCCCAACCTGGTGACCAGCCTCCTCCGCCTGGGTGAGATCTGCCGGGAGGAAAACGCTTACCTGGATGAGCTGGCGGAAGAAGCCTTCCGGAAGCTGGCGGTCCGGTCGAACGGCACCGTTCGCGTTGACGCGGCCGAGCTGGCCGCGCTGCCCCCGGCGCTTGCCCGCCGGGTGGTCCGGAAGGCCTGGGCGGACCTGGCCGCGGCCCCGAACGCCCTGGATTTTGACCACGTGAAGCGGGTCCTGGCCCTGGCCCGGACGGCGACCGGCGGCCGGCGGCTGGACCTGCCCCGGGGCTTCATTGTCGAGAAGCAAGCCGGCCGGCTGGTATTCGGGCGGAGAACGGCCCCGCCCGAAACCGGGTCTTGGTGCTATGAACTCGCCGTTCCCGGGCGAACCGACCTGCCTGCGGTCAACCGGCGCCTCACGGCCGAAATCCGACCCGCGCGGGATCTGCGGCCCGAGGCGCTGGCCCCCAATCAGGCTGCTCTCGACCTGGAATCCCTGGCGCTTCCCCTTTACGTCCGGAGCCGGAGGCCCGGGGACGTGTTCGCGCCCCAGGGGGCGGGCGGCCGGATGAAACTCAAGGAATTCCTGATCAATTGCAAGGTGCCGCGGTCCGGGCGGGACCAGATCCCGCTGGTTTTCGACCGGACGGGTCGACTGGCCTGGGTGGCCGGGTACCGGATCGCCGACTTCTGCAAGCTGGGTCCGCAGAGCCGCACGGCGCTGCTGCTGACCATGTCATCTCCTGCCCCCGGGGGCGTTTGAGTTGTGTTGAAAGCGGATATAAAATGTGATAATATACCTCTATTGCGGACCAACTAGCGAGAGTCCGAAGGGAGGGAAGCGGTTGAGTCGAATCCTCAAGAATTTGAGTATATATATCCTGATCGTCCTGGTGGTCATCGCCCTGCTTAAGTACAGCTCTCCGGGGACCAACGACGTCCGGGCCATGGACTACAGCGAATTCTACCAGGCGGTCAACCGGGGCCAGGTGGCGTCGGTGCTGATCAAGACGGATGCTGAGACCAACATCATCACCGGCACCTTAAGGGACGGCACCCGTTTCGAGACCAAGGGGCCGGCTGCCGACCAGGCACTGCTGGATTTGCTTCGGGACAAGAACGTGCAGCACAAACAGGAACTCCCGGACCGGCCCAGTTGGTTGACAACCATGTTCATGTCGTTCCTGCCGATTCTACTGCTGGTGGGTTTGTTTTTCTTCCTCATGCAGCAGAGCCAGGGCGGGGGTAGCCGGGTGATGTCTTTCGGCAAGAGCCGGGCCAAGCTCCACGCCCAGGAGAAACCACAGGTGACCTTCGCGGACGTGGCCGGGGTGGATGAGGTCCGGGAGGAACTGCAGGAACTGGTCGACTTCCTTAAGGAACCCGGAAAGTTCAGCGAGATCGGGGCCCGGATTCCCAAGGGGGTTTTACTGTTCGGCCCGCCCGGCACCGGCAAGACCTTGCTGGCGCGGGCGGTGGCCGGGGAGGCCGGCGTACCTTTTTACAGCATCAGCGGCTCGGACTTCGTCGAGATGTTCGTGGGCGTCGGGGCCTCAAGAGTTCGGGACCTTTTCGAGAACGCCAAGAAGCACTCTCCCTGCATCGTGTTCATTGACGAGATCGACGCGGTTGGACGCCAGCGTGGCGCTGGCCTGGGTGGCGGCCACGACGAACGGGAGCAGACCCTGAACCAGCTGCTGGTGGAGATGGACGGCTTCGACCCCCACGAGGGGATCATTGTGATCGCGGCCACCAACCGCCCGGACATCCTGGATCCGGCCCTGCTGCGTCCGGGGCGTTTCGACCGGCAGATCGTGGTTAGCCAGCCGGACGTGAACGGCCGGAGGGAGATCCTGGAGGTGCACACCCGCAGCAAGCCGCTGGCGGACGACGTTTCCCTGGACGTGATCGCCCGGCGCACCCCGGGTTTTTCCGGGGCCGACCTAGAAAACCTGATCAACGAGGCCGCCCTGCTGACGGCACGAGCGAACAAAAAGCGCATCGGGATGGAAGAAATCGAGAATGCTATCGAACGGGTGATTGCCGGACCGGCGAAAAAGTCCCGGGTGATCAGCGACTTCGAGAAGAAACTGGTATCGTACCACGAGGCCGGCCACGCGTTAGCGAGCTACTACCTGCCGAACAGCGACCCGGTACACAAAGTTTCCATTATTCCGCGTGGACGGGCCGGTGGCTACACCCTGCTCCTGCCCAAGGAGGAGCGGTATTACGCCACCCGGTCGCAGCTCCTGGACCAGATCACCATGCTGCTGGGCGGACGGGTGGCCGAGGCTTTGGTGCTGAAGGAGATCAGCACCGGCGCGCAAAACGACCTGGAGCGGGCGACCGAGATCGCGCGCAAGATGATCATGGAATACGGCATGAGCGACGAACTCGGACCCCTGACCCTGGGGCGAAAGCAGGACACGCCTTTCCTAGGGCGGGACCTGGCCCGCGACCGCAACTATTCGGAGGAGGTGGCCAGCGCCATCGACCAGGAGGTGCGGCGGATCATCGACGAGTGCTACCACCGGGCAGAGACCATCCTCAAAGATAACATGGACGGCCTGCACCTGGTGGCGAATACGCTGTTCGAGAAGGAAACCATTGAGGGCCGGGAGTTCGAGGCCCTGATGGAAAAAGCCGCCGGGGGGATGACAAGACCGGAGGCGGTGCAGCAAGGAGGGTCATAGCACTTTGGAGAGAACCTTTGTGCTGGTGAAACCCGACGGCGTGCAGCGCGGCCTGGTAGGCGAGATCGTCGCCCGGTTCGAGCGCCGGGGTTTCAAGCTGGTGGCGCTGAAGATGCTGCGGATTAGCCGGGACTTGGCCGAGCAGCATTATGGTGAGCACCGGGAAAAACCATTTTTTGAAGATCTGGTGAAGTACATCACTTCCGGTCCGGTGGTGGCTATGGTCCTGGAGGGCCGGAACGTGATCACCACGGTCCGCGACATGCTGGGAGCCACCCAGCCGGCAAAAGCCTTGCCGGGCACCATCCGCGGCACTTACGCCATCGACGTCGGCCGGAACATTGTCCACGGTTCCGACTCGCCGGCCAGCGCCGCGCGGGAGATCGGGCTGTTCTTCGCGGCAGACGAACTCCTGGTCTGGAAGCGGGACCTGGATTCCTGGATTTATGAGTAACATGAGGTAACACGAGGTTGAAAATGCAGCTACGGACCGACCTGGAGATCGCGCAGGCGCACCAGCTGATCCCCATCACGGAAATTGCGGCTTCCGTTGGTCTGGCTGAGGAAGACCTGGAACTGTACGGTCGATACAAGGCCAAGATCGGTCTCCACGTCCTAGAGAAGTTCAGGGAACGCCTGGACGGCAAGTTGATTGACATTACGGCCGTTACGCCCACTCCCCTGGGTGAGGGCAAGACTCTGACCACCATCGGGTTGACCCAGGGTCTGGGCCGGATCGGGAAGCGGGCGGCCTGTACCCTCCGGCAGCCTTCCATGGCCCCGGTTTTCGGGATCAAGGGCGGGGCCGCCGGCGGCGGTTACGCCCAGGTGGTGCCCATGGAGGACCTCAACCTGCATTTCACCGGCGACCTACACGCGGTGGCCCAGGCGCACAACCTACTGGCCGCGATGGTGGACGCCTCTTTGTTTCACGGCAACCCCTCCAGAATTGATCCCCACACCGTGACCTGGCCGCGAACGCTGGACGTTAACGACCGGGTGCTGCGGAACGTGGTCGTAGGCCTGGGCGGGCCGTTAAACGGCTATCCCCGCCAGACCGGCTTTGAAGTCACCGCGGCTTCCGAAGTCATGGCCGTACTGGCCCTGACTTCCGGGCTGCAGGACCTGCGGCGCCGCCTGGGACGGATAATGGTGGCCTTCGACCGGGACGGAGGGCCGGTCACCGCCGAGAACCTGCGGGCGGCCGGGGCCATGGCGGTGATTCTCCGGGACGCCGTCAAACCCAACCTGGTTCAGACTCTGGAGGGTCAGCCCTGTATCGTGCACGCCGGACCGTTCGGGAACATCGCCCACGGACAGTCCTCGGTGCTTGCCGACCGGATTGCACTCAAGCTGGTCGACTACGTGGTGACCGAGAGCGGGTTCGGGGCGGACCTGGGGATGCAAAAATTCATGGACATTAAGTGCCGGCAATCGGGGCTGCGGCCTGACTGCGTGGTGGTCACCTGCACGGTGCGCGCGCTGAAGATGCACGGCGGGGTGGGGAGGATCATTCCCGGAAAGCCCCTGCCCGAGGAAATCAGGCGGGAGAACGTGACCGCGGTGGAGGAGGGGTGCCGGAACCTGGCGCACATGATCAGGATCGCCAGCTACTACGGGGTGCCGGTGGTGGTGGCCGTGAACCGTTTCCTGGACGACACCGACGCTGAGGTCGAGGCGATCCTCCGGGAGGCGGTACGCGCGGGGGCGTTAAGCGCGCACCAGGTCACCGCCTGGGCTGAGGGCGGTGCCGGTGCGGTCGACCTGGCCGCCGGGGTGGTCGAAGCCTGCGCGCGGGGCGGGGAGTTCCGGTTTCTATACCCGGACGAACTGTCCATTAAGGAAAAGATTGAACTGATGGCCACGCGGATCTACAATGCCGACGGCGTGTCCTATGAGCCGCAGGCCGAGAAAAAAATCACCCGGTTCGAAGAACTAGGCTGGGGCAGGTTGCCGATCTGCATGGCCAAGACCCACCTGTCCATTTCCCACGACCCGACGCTGAAGAACGTACCGTCGGGATACGTGTTTCCGATCCGGGACATCCGGGCCTCGCTGGGGGCGGGGTTTTTGTACCCGTTGGCCGGGACGATGCTGACCATGCCCGGCCTGCCGTCGGAGCCGGCCGCTTTCAACATCGACCTCGACAGCCAGGGCCAGGTGAAGGGACTTTTTTAATGAGATTTTGCTGAAAAAGTTGGTCTGCAGTGCTGAGGATTATCGGAGGTCACATTGGGAGCTTATTCAAAGAACGAGCGAAGCCGAGGAAAAGCGGCGGCCGACTGTCTGAGGCCGCGGAGCGGGCGAGTTTCGGCGCCGCCCGAGGCGAGCGAGTTCATTCCTTAGCGCGGACACAGTGACCGGAGATAATACCTCAGCACTGCGTGAGAAGTACGCAAATGGACTTTTTCGGCAAAAACTAATGAGGTAGAAAAGTGCCGGTTTTGGAACCCGCTTCGAGGCCACCCTGCCCACTCTTTATTGACCTATGCCCTTAACAGGCGTATAATTCCGTTGTAAGGGTGAGAATGAATGGGAAGACCACCAAAGTGCCGCCGAGTGGAGTTCATGCCCCACTGCACCTACTTCAAACCGGCCGGGGTGCCCCTGTGGAAGCTGGAAGATGTCGGTTTGACCGTAGAGGAAGTCGAGGCGCTACGTCTTAAGGATCTGGAGGGTTTGGAACAGGAGAGTTGCGCGGAACGTATGGGCATCTCCCGGCCCACTTTCCAGCGCATTCTGACCAGTGCCCGGGGCAAAGTCACCCAAGCGCTGGTGTACGGGAAGGCGATCCGGGTGGAAGGCGGCAACTTCGAGTATGTGGCGCGGGGCTTGCGCTGCGTCCAGTGCGGCAATGAATGGGAACGCCGGCCCAGCGAACTGGCCGAAACCCGGTGTCCGAAATGCGCTGGTACGGAGATCGTGTCCGTGTTCGGCCGCTGCGACCGCAGAAGGCGGGGCGGTCGCCGGCAGGCCGGACCGTGCAAATGAGACAAAATCAATCATAAGAGAGACGGGGGAATGATTATGGCTTCCGGGAAAAATAACGGTGGTACCTGTAACGCCGCCCAGGGCGGGGGTTGCCCGGGTGCCGCGGCCTGCAGCCTGTCCGGGGCGCAAGCCCGCGGCCAGCATACTGCGCCAAAAGCACCCCAGGTCCTGGCGCCGAACGACCTTTCCGCAGTGAAGAACGTGGTGGCCGTGATGAGCGGCAAGGGAGGCGTGGGCAAGTCTTCGGTGACCGCCCTGTTGGCGACGACCCTGGCCCGCCAGGGTTACAAGGTAGGCATTCTGGACGCTGACCTGACCGGTCCGAGCATCCCCAAAATTTTCGGACTCCGCGGGCGTCCGGATATCGAGGAAGAGGCCATCAAGCCCGTGGCGAGCCCGGTATACGGCATCAAGATCTTCTCCATCAACCTGCTTTTGGAAACCGAGGATGAGCCGGTGATCTGGCGCGGCCCAATTGTCGCCGGCGCCATCCAGCAGTTCTGGACCGAGGTGGCCTGGGGTGAACTGGATTACCTACTGGTCGATCTGCCCCCCGGGACGGGCGACGCCCCGCTGACGGTGCTCCAGTCTCTGCCGGTGGATGGAGTGTTGATGGTGTCCGGGCCGCAGGAGCTGGCGGTAATGGTGGTTCGCAAGGCCATTCGGATGACCCGGAAAACCGGTGTTCCGCTCCTGGGCCTGGTGGAAAACATGAGCTACGCCATCTGTCCGAAGTGCGGCGAGAAACTGGAACTGTTCGGGCCTTCGCGGGCCGAGAGCGTGGCGGATAGCACCGGGTTGCACCTGCTGGGCCGAATTCCCATTGATCCCGAGCTGACCAGCCTGTGCGACCGGGGCGAGGTGGAAAAGTACGAAACCGAGGTCCTGGCCCACCTGCCCGCTCACCTGGACCGGACAATGAACAAAAACCGGGAAAGCCGGTAGTATCAGGCCAGGAGCGCGATTTAGGAAAATTTCAGCCCGAATGAATTGACAGTGAAAAAGAATGAGTCTATACTGAAGGACAAGGAGAAACCTTGTCCTTTTGTTGCTTGGTACGGCTTTACCCGGGCCGATCCAGGGTACCCGGTTTTAGGCTTTCAGTTATTGATTAATTGAATACGGAATTTTTAGGTTAAAGGGGGGATGAGCACTTCCAAAGAGCGAAGTTTTCGGCGTTGTTTTCGGAGATCTTGGCCCGGCAGCGTGCCGGGACGCTCAATTAGGGAGGACGGGTGTGATCTGATATGCCAGATAAAATTGGAGCGGTAATGGTAGTGGGCGGCGGTATCGCCGGGGTGCAGGCGTCCCTCGACCTAGCCGACGCCGGATATTACGTGTACTTGGTTGAGGCCTCCACGGCCATCGGCGGTACCATGGCCCAGCTGGACAAAACGTTCCCCACCAACGATTGTTCGATGTGTATCCTTTCGCCGAAGCTCGTGGAATGCGACCGGCACCCCAACATCGAACTCATCACCCTGGCTCAGCTGGTCGGCCTGGAGGGTGAGCCGGGCAACTTCAAGGCGACCGTGTATCAGAAACCGCGGTACGTGGATCCCGACAAGTGCGTCGGTTGCGGTGACTGCGCGGTCAAGTGCCCGGTAAAGGTCCCCGACGAGTTCAACCAGGGCATCAACATCCGGAAGATCATCAGCAGCAAGTATGCGCAGGCGGTACCCAACACTTACGCGATTACCCACCCCGAGAAGTGTCTTTACCTGACCAAGGGCGTGCAGACCGGCAAGCCGGTGTGTCTACTCTGCCAGAAGGCCTGCGGCAAGGACGCCATCAACTTTGAGGACAAGGAAAAGACCTTCAGCCTCAACGTCGGCGCCGTAATCCTGGCGCCCGGTTTCGATGAATTCGACCCCGCCACGATCAAATCCCTGGGTTACGGTACCTACCCGAACGTGGTCACCAGCATTGAGTTCGAGCGTATTCTGAGCGCGTCCGGCCCGTTCGAGGGGCACCTGGTGCGGCCCTCCGACCACAAGGAGCCTAAGAAGATCGCCTGGATCCAGTGCGTCGGTTCCCGGGACGCTAAAGCCTGCGGCTACTGTTCCTCGGTCTGCTGCACCTACGCGATCAAGGAAGCGATTATTGCCAAGGAACACAGCGAGCAGCCGCTGGACACCGCCATCTTCTTCATGGACATGCGGACCTTTGGTAAGGGCTTTGAAGCTTACTATGAGCGGGCTAAGAACGAGTCGGGCGTACGGTTCATCCGTTCCCGCATCTTTGAGATTGGCCCCGGGGCCAACGAGGGTGACCTGAAGATCCGCTATGCTGACGAGGACGGCACCGTGAAGTACGAGGAGTTCGACATGGTGGTGCTTTCCGTCGGCCTGGAGGCGTCCAAGAGCGCCATCGAAATGGCCGAGAAAATCGGCGTGAAGCTGAACAACCACAACTTCGCCGCTACTTCGACCACGGCGCCGGTGGAAACCTCCCGGCCGGGCGTGTTCGTGTGCGGCGTCTTCCAAAGCCCGATGGACATCCCGCAGACCGTGATGCAGGCCAGCGCGGCAGCCAGCTGCGCCGGCACGCTCCTGTCCGAGGCGCGCGGCAGCTTGGTCAAGAAAGAGGAGCCGGCTGCCGAAGTGGACGTCAGTGGGCAGGAGCCGCGGATCGGCGTTTTCGTCTGCCACTGCGGGATCAACATCGGCGGGGTCGTCGACGTGCCGGCGGTGCGCGACTACGCCGCTACCCTGCCGAACGTGGTGTACTGCACCAACAACCTGTACAGCTGTTCCTCGGACACCCAGGACGCCATCAAGGAAGCGATCAAGGAACACAAGCTCAACCGCGTGGTGGTGGCCTCCTGTACCCCGCGGACGCACGAGCCGCTGTTTCGGTCCACCTGCGCGGAAGCGGGCCTGAACCCCTACTTGTTCGAGATGGCCAACATCCGCGAGCACTGTTCCTGGGTGCACATGAAGGAGAAGGAAGCGGCCACGGAGAAGGCCAAGGAAATCGTCCGCCGGGCGGTCGCCAAGGCCCGCCTGTTGGAGCCGCTCTCCACGGTCAGCCTCGGGATCAACAAGGCGGCGCTGGTGGTCGGCGGTGGCATCGCCGGGATGAACGCCGCGCTGGACCTGGCTAACCAGGGTTTTGCGGTCAGCCTGGTGGAGAAGGCCGACGCCCTGGGCGGCATGGCCCGGAAGATCCACTACACCCTGGAGGGTCTGGACGTCCAGGCTTACCTGAGCGGGCTCATCAACAGCGTGCAGGCCAACCCGAACATCACGGTGTACACCAACGCCCAGATCACCGAAGTCTCCGGCTACGTCGGGAACTTCGTCACCAAGGTTAACGTGGGCGGGCAAGTGCAGGAGATTCAGCACGGCGCTACGGTGATCGCCATCGGCGCCCAGGAACTGAAGACCAACGAGTACCTCTGCGGCCAGGACCCGCGGGTAATCACCGGGCTGGAACTGGAAGCGGAAATCGTCAAGGGCGCCGACCGGGTCAAGAACGCTAAGAACATCGTGCTGATCAACTGCGTCGGTTCCCGCGAAGAGGGCCGGATGTATTGCAGCCGGGTCTGCTGCAGCGAGGCCGTTAAGAACGCCCTCAAGCTCAAGGAAGAGAACCCCGACGTAAACGTGTACATCCTGTACCGTGACATGCGCACTTACAGCTTTAAGGAAGACTTTTACAAGGAAGCGCGGGGCAAGGGAGTTATCTTCCTCCGCTACGACCTGAAGTCGAAGCCCGTGGTCAAGGCCGAGGGCGGCGCGCTCCTGGTCAGCGTCAAGGATCCCGTCCTACAGCGGGAGTTCAGCATCGAGGCCGACCTGGTGGCCCTGGGCGTGGCCACCGTGGGTCCGGAAGACGGCAAGGAAATCGGTCAGTTCTACAAGGCGTCGCTGAACGATGAAGGCTTCTTCCTCGAGGCGCACATGAAGCTGCGGCCGGTTGAATTCGCCACCGACGGCGTCTTCCTCTGCGGCTTGGCGCACGGTCCGAAGT
Organism: Candidatus Desulfopertinax cowenii; assembly: GCA_001899445.1. GTDB lineage: Bacteria > Bacillota > Desulfotomaculia > Desulfotomaculales > Desulforudaceae > Desulfopertinax > Desulfopertinax cowenii. Next base: position 798,796 of record MPOA01000006.1, read on the forward strand.
TCATCGAGGAGAGCATCGCCCAGGGCCGGGCGGCGGCTTCCCGGGCGGCGACGGTGCTCACCAAGGACGCCCTGACCGGCGGCGGCGCGGTTTCCTTCATCGACAAGGAGCAGTGCGTGGGTTGCCGGATCTGCGTAAACGTCTGCCCGTACAGCGCCATCTCCTTCCTGGAGGACGAGGGCGTGGCCGAAGTCAACGAGGTGCTTTGCAAGGGCTGCGGGACCTGCGCGGCGGCCTGCCCGTCGAAGGCTTGCGCGGCCAAAGGCTTCAAGGACGAACAGATCTTCGCCGAGATCGCGTCCTTCTTTGCATAAAGCGTATCCCCCCGGGCCGTGGCGCGCGGCCCGGACGGGCTCCAAATTCAGGCTGGTGGAGGGATAACTGTGGAAGCCCTAACTTTGAATAAGGTGATCGATCCTAAATTCAGGGACGAGATCGTCCAAAAGATGTGTTTCCATGTCGAGGAGAAGAAGTTCGACTTTAACTACTGCCTGTCGTGCGGCACCTGCGTGGCGGGGTGTTACTTCTCCGACTTGCTCGACGAGCCCCACGACCCGCGGCAGTTCATGCGCAAGATCCTGCTGGGATTGAAGGACGAAGTCTTAAACGACCGCTTCGTGTGGCTCTGTAACATGTGCGGCCGGTGCACCATGCACTGCCCGATGGACATTCCGCTGGCCAACGTGGTGCGGACCATTCGCGGCCAGTTCGGCCTGACCGCCCCCGGGCGGCTGCAGGAGGTCGCCGACACCCACATGCAGGTCGGCAACCAGATGGCGGTTACCACCGAGGACTTCGTCGAAACCATCGAGTGGATGGAGGAGGAACTCCAGGAAGAGCTGGGTCGTCCAGACCTGAAGATCCCGATCGACGTCGAGGGTGCCGAGATCCTGTTCATCCCGCACCCGCGCGAGATTAAGTACTACCCGGAGGACATCAAGCACTGGAGCAAGATCTTCATTAACGCCAAGCTCAGTTGGACCCTGTGCTCCACCGCGTTTGACGTCACCAATTTCGGCTTGTTCAACGGCCGGGACGACGAGGCCAAGAAGATCATGGACTTCACGGTGGACGCGTGTCGGCGCCTGGGCGTGAAGAAGGTCGTCATGACTGAGTGCGGCCACGGCTACTGGGCCTTCAAGTGGGGCGCGAAAGTCTGGTACAAACCGGGGGAGTGCCCCTGGCCGTTTCTGCACCTGGTCGAGTTCATGGCCGAACTGATCAAGACCGGCCAGATCAAGGTGGACAAGAGCAAGAACCCGTACACGGTCACCATCCACGACCCGTGCAACACGGTCCGGAAGGGCGGCCTGGTCGAGGAGGGCCGTTACATCCTGGAGCATGTGGCCGAGAAGTTCGTGGACATGTGGCCGAACCGCGAGTACAACATCTGCTGCGGCGGCGGCGGCGGCGCCCTGCCGATGGCCGACCCGGTCAAGGCGGCACGCCTGAAGAAGGGCAAGCTGAAGGCCGACCAGATGATGGCCACCGGCGCGGAGATCTGCTGCGCACCGTGCCATAACTGCTATGACCAGCTCAACGACATCAATAAGACTTACGACCTGGGGATGAAGATCAAACACCTGCATCATCTGGTATCCGAGGCGTTGATCTGGGACGAAGAGTAGGGGTTTAACTCCGGAAACCGTGGGGGACCGAAAAGCCCCCACGGTTTTCTTCTTTTGCTGGCGGCACGTCCGGCCGCATACCACCTACCGGAATTATAAGGTATAATGTTCTGTATTGCGAACGCATTCATGAATCTGAAAGTAACGGGGCGCGATCACCATGCATTCAGCACTGCCACGCGGTAATGCGGCCTATCTCATGCTTTTCCTGGCCCCCCTGCTCTGGGGTGGGGCTTTTGTGGCCGCCAAGTATGTGGTCCTGGAACTACATCCCCTGGCGGCCGCCAGTCTGCGTTTCCTGATCTCGTTCCTGGTGCTTTTTTTGGTACTGTTGTTCTGGGAAGGCCGCGCGGCCTTTCCCCGGATCCGGGACCTGCCGTTACTGGCCTTCCTGGGCCTGACCGGGGTGTTCGCCTACAACGCCCTCTTCTTCTACGGAATCGGGGCCACGGCGGCGACGGACGGAGCGCTGGTGGTGGCTTCCAGCCCGGTACTGACGGCAGCGCTATCGGCATTATTCCTGGGGGAGCGTTTCGGGGGGCGGCAGCTGACCGGTTTCTTGCTTTCGCTCCTTGGAATGTTGACCATCATCACCAAGGGACATCCAGAAGTCTTGCTGACCTGGGAGATTGACAAGGGTGGCCTTTTATTCCTGGGCTGTGCCCTGTCCTGGGCCTGTTACTCGGTGGCCGGGAAAAAAGCAATGACCGGGTTCACACCCCTGGCGGCCACCACCTGGGCCACCGGTCTGGGCGCCGTGTTTCTCACCGTGGCCGCCGTGCCGTATTACGTGTTGCCCGCCGTGACTGGGCTTTCCAGCATGGCTTTCTGGAGCCTGATGTTTCTGGCGGTATGCGCTTCGGGCATCGCCTTCGTGTTCTGGTTCGTGGGGGTCGACCGGGTGGGAGCCGGACGCGCCGGGGTGTTTGTGAACGTCGCCCCACTGTCGGCGGCCGTTTGGGCGGCGCTGATTCTCGGAGAGCAACTAGCGCTTTTTCACCTGGTGGGAGCTATTTTGATCTTCGGCGGCGTTTACCTGGTCACCCGCTCATCACGCCACCCGCCACCCGGATATCGGGCCCGGCCGCGAGGGTCCAGAGCCGGCTTCCCCCGGAGCCGGTTTTTATCATCAACAAGTACCGCGGTTCCGATCAAACAGGTATAATAAAGCCACCAGGCAAGGGGGAAACGATTATGGAACACAGGGTCTGGGCCGTGGAGGTGGGTAACCTCCGGGAAGCGCAGGAACTGGTAGCCCGGGTGGGGGCTGATGATGCCGGTTGCGCCTTGATGGCGCCCAAGGCGGTGCACCGGCTGTTAAAGGTGACCGGTTTGACGCCAGTACAGGCGAACATCATCAAGCAGGAGATGCTGGCCCGCGGTGGCGAGGCCGCAGTCGCCCGGGGCGTGGTCGACCAGTCGGTGCCCCGGACCGACGTGCTGTTGATGGGCACCAGGAAACAGTTTGCCGCGTTTCTGGAAAAAATGGGGCGGCAGCCGTTCGGCCTGGCGAAACTGGGCGAGAAAATCGGGCGGGTGCTGGAAAACCTGGAAAGGACGCCCCGAGGCCTGTACTGCCGGGGAAAGCTTTTGCCGCTGGGGGAGCGGACCCTGGTGATGGGAATTCTGAATGTCACCCCGGACTCCTTTTCGGACGGGGGCCGGTACGTTGACCCGGAGAGTGCCCTGGAGCGGGCCCGAGCAATGGTGGCCCAGGGCGCCGACATCATCGACTTGGGAGGCGAGTCGACCCGGCCCGGCCACGAGCCGGTCGGGGTAGAGGAGGAACTGTCCCGGGTTATGCCGGTTCTCTCGCGCTTGGTCGCGGAGTTGGACGTGCCTGTTTCCATCGACACCAGCAAGACCGCGGTGGCCCGGCGGGCGTTGGAGGCCGGCGCGCACCTGGTGAACGACCAGTGGGCCTTGGCCGATGAGGGGATGGCCGAACTGGTGGCCGAATACGGCGTGCCGGTGGTGCTGATGCACAACCAGCGGGGGACCGAATACACGGATCTGGTAGGGGATATAATCGGGTACTTCGAGGAACGGATGGAGAAAGCGATGCGGGCCGGGATCGTTCCGGACAGGATCATCCTGGATCCGGGGTTCGGTTTCGGCAAGACCCCGGAACAGAACCTGGCGGTGCTGCGCCGCCTCCGGGAGTTCAGAAGCCTGGGTTGCCCGCTCTTGATCGGCACGTCCCGCAAGTCGACCATCGGCAAGGTTTTGGACCTGCCGGTGGACGACCGGGTGGAGGGCACTGCGGCCTCCGTGGCCGTGGGCATCGCCCGGGGGGCGGACATGGTGCGGGTGCACGACGTGCGGGAGATGGTCCGGGTGGCCCGGATGACCGACGCCATCGTACGGGGGAGTTGGACGGCGTGAAAGACCGGATCATCATGCAGGGGCTGGAACTGCACGGTTACCACGGTGTGCTGGACGCCGAGCGGGAACTGGGCCAGCCCTTTCTCATTGACCTGGAACTGTTCCTGGACCTGAGGCCGGCCGGGCGGCGGGACGACCTGGCCCTGACCGTGGACTACAGCGCGGTGTATGCGGTGGTAAAAAAAGCCTTCCAGGCCCGGCGCTACCGGCTGATCGAAGCGGTGGCCGAGGCGGTGGCGCAGGCGGTGCTGTCCGAGTTCCCGGTCAGGGAGGTACGGGTGCAGGTGCGCAAACCGCACGCCCCGGTACGGGGTAAATTCAAGTACTTCGCGGTCGAGATCACCCGATCGAAGCGGTGGCTGAAGCGGTGCGAAAAAGCAGGCTTGAATCCCGCTACCGCCTACATCGGTCTGGGCAGCAACCAGGGTGACCGGTCCGCCAACCTGGAACGCGCCCTGCGCGAACTGGCGGCCGGGCCCGGGATTGAGGTGCGGCGTACGGCCTCGGTGTACGAGACGGCGCCCGTGGGACGGACCGACCAGGGTTGGTTCCTGAACACGGTAGCCGAGATTGAAACCACCCTGGAGCCACGCGCCCTGTTGACGCGGCTGCAGCGGATCGAGACCCGGCTCGGCCGCGTTCGGAAGGAACGCTGGGGTCCCCGGGTGATCGACCTGGACCTACTCCTCTACGGGGACCTGGTGCTTGACGAACCCGGCCTACAGGTACCGCACCCCCGCCTGACCGAACGGGCCTTCGCCGTGGTGCCCCTGGCCGAAATCGTCCCGGAGTTGACGCTGCCCGGCCGCCGCCGGGCAGCCGACCTGGCCCGTCAATTAGCCCGGGAGCAGGAGATCCACAGGTGTACCGAGAGTTAAAGAGAAGGAACGCTTTAGGGATGAACAAACCGGCGCCAGTTTCGGATCGCGGAGTAGTTGCCGCAGGCGGCGTCCTGATGATGCTGTTCCTTGGAACCGTGTACGCCTGGAGTGTGTTCAAGATTCCGCTGATGCAACAGCACGGTTGGTCGGACTTTGAAGTAGGGTTTACCTTTACCCTGGTGATTGCGTTCATAGGCCTATCGGCTGCCTTTGGCGGGCGTTTCGTGGACCGGGCGGGGGTTACCAGGGCGGCTACGCTGGCGGCCATCCTTTTCGGAGGCGGGACGCTCCTGGCCGGACTGGCGGCGCAAATCGGCAACCTATGGCTGCTCTGGCTGGGGTACGGCGTCATTGCCGGCATCGGCAACGGTCTAGGTTATATCACCCCGGTGGCGGTACTGGTACGCTGGTTCCCCGACAAGCGCGGCGTGATCACCGGGGTGGCCGTAATGGGCTTCGGCTTTGGCGCGGCGATCATGGGACAGATTGCCCCCCTCATAATACCAGCCTGGGGCGTTGCGGGCACGTTTTACTTTTTCGGAATAGTTTTCCTGGTCGGGCTTTACATTGCGGCCCGGAAGCTGGTCAACCCGCCGGAAGGCTATAAGCCGCCGGTACCGGCCGGCGCGGCCGGCAAGCAGCCGGCTTCCGCGGCACTGGTGTCTGTTGACTTCCAAACGGCTAAGGGTATGTTCCAGTTCTACATCCTGTGGGGGGTCCTGTTCCTGAATATCACGGCGGGCATCACCATCCTGAGCAATCTCTCACCGCTGGCTCAGTCCCAGGTGGGTTTGACGGCTTATGCCGCCGGGACACTGATTTTCGTTGGTTCGTTGTTCAACGGGCTGGGTCGGATTTTCTGGGCGTCGGTTTCCGATAAGCTCGGATGCAAGAACACGTTCCTGCTGATCGTGGGCACCCAGATTCCGCTGTTCTTCCTGCTGCCCCAGATCCAGAATTCGGTCCTGTTCGGTGTCCTGGTGTGTTACATTCTGGCCTGCTATGGCGGGGGCTTCGCCACTATGCCGGCTTTTGCGGCCGATACTTTTGGTCCCAGGAACATCGGCAGTATCTACGGCCCGATCCTCCTGGCCTGGGGCGCTGCCGGAGTGCTTGGTCCTACGCTGATGGAGTTCTTCAAGGAGTCGACCGGAAGTTTTGATGCGGCCATCTATGCCGGTGGGGTCCTGCTGATCGTGGGCTTCCTGCTGGTGGCCGTGTACCGTAAGCCGGATTTCCGGTCGAAATAATGCTAATCCTACTGGGATGGAGGGGTATCCGTGACTGCCAAGGACGAAATACAGAACCTGGCCCGCCTGCTCCGCGAGTCCGACCACACCCTGGCGTTGACCGGGGCCGGAATCAGTACGGCCAGCGGCATCCCCGATTTCCGCAGTCGAGGAAGCGGGCGCTGGGAGAAGGTCGACCCGGCCCAGGTGTGCAGCGTGCAGGCCTTCAGGCGGGATCCGGCCGCTTTCTGGAACTACAACCTGGAGTGGTGGCTGGCCTGCCTCCGCGCCGAGCCCAACCCGGCGCACCACGTTCTGGCCCGCTTGCAGCAGGAGGGACTGCTTTTAGGCGTGATTACCCAAAACATCGACGGCCTGCACGTGCGGGCCGGCTCCCGGACCTGGGAGGTGCACGGACACCTCCGGACCTGCCGCTGCCTCGGGTGCGGCCGGCAGCACCCGTTCGACTTCGTGTCGGAACAGTTCCAGGCGGGCAAAAACCCGCCGCGCTGTCCGTGCGGGGATCTTTTGCGCCCGGACGTGGTGTTGTTCGGGGACATGCTGGGTGAGGATTTTCAGGCGGCCACCCAGGTACTGGCGGGCTGCCAGTTGCTGGTCGTGGTGGGTTCCAGCCTGCAGGTGTATCCGGTGGCCGCTTTGCCCCGCTTCGCCCGGCAGCTGGTGATCGTGAACCGGGACCCGACGCCCTGGGACGACAAGGCGGTGCTGGTCCTGCGGGACGATATCGTCCGGGTGTTCGAGGAATTGGCGGCTACGTTGGGACTGTCCTGAAAACAGTCGTCGGTCGTCAGTCGCCAGCATACCCGGGTTCGGGGGCGCGTTGATCCCTTAGTTAGATTCTGCGGAAAAAGTCGGCAAAGAGACCTTTGAATCAAAGGTACCGGTGACGGAATCTCGATCCGTTGATTACCGCAGCAGGAGTGCTTGAAGCCTGGCAGGTTCGCTGCCGACCAAATATCTCCGCCCTTACCCTTTTTCTTTTTTTTTGGAGTATAATGGTGGCAAGTGAACTCTCTAGGGGTGAAAGCATGATAAACAAACAGGCCGTTTTTCGCGGTGCCCTTGCCCTGCAGGCCGCGGGCCTTTCCCTTATGTTCGCTTCGCAAGGTCCGCTCTGGTGTGCCTCCGGCTACACGCTGGTCAACCTGGGCGTGCTCTTCTCCGGTTGGCTGCTGCCCGCGCCTTTGCGCTCCCTCCGCACCCCGGTCATGGGTCTGGCCGTGGCCGGCTGCGTGCTCCAACTGGCGGCGGTCACCTGGGTACTCCTTACCGGTGAACTTACAAACGTAAAGTATCTGATCCCCGCCGGCCTGGCACTTGTGTTCGCCGGCGCCTGCACCGTTGCGGTCGGCATTGCCCGGCGCCACCGCCTCCCGGAGGCCCGCTTGCTCCCGCCGGTCCTAGCGCTGCTGATCATCTCGATACTCTACCTGTACGCTACCGGCGCTGCGGTGCCCGCCCGCGTGATGCTCGCCTTGGCCCTGGTCGTTCAACTGTCCCTCACCGTGCGCAACTACCACCTCCCGTACACCGCCGCTGCTGAATAATTCTCCGCTACCGGACGGTCGAAGGTTACTTCCAAAATCGGTCTCTCCACCGTTGCCGCTCGCAGCGCGGCCGGGGTCTGGACGGCTAGAATCTTTCCGGCCTGAATGATCGGCCACCCGATCGCCTAGGAAGTCGGCCTCTTCAAGGTTGTGGGTTGAATGTATAATGTTGTCGCCGGGGTCCGTTCTGTGGTAAACTAAGGCTACGGGTAGTATCCCGGGAGGAACTACACCTTGATCCCGAATCTACAACCCAAAGAAACGTGGCCGCTTGGAGCCTATCAGGACCGAGACGGTGGATTTGCCCAAAATCCTGCGGATCTGTCCGGGGATTTTTGCTTTTAAGCGGCCGATTGGAGGGGGAAACCAATGCCCTCAACGGACCGTAAGGTTTGTATTGTGGGCGCCGGAAAGGTCGGTTCCACGCTCGCCCTCGCGCTGCACAACAAGGGTTACCAGATCGTGGGGGTGATTTCCCGCACCGCCGAGTCGGCCCGGCGCTTGGCTGACCAGCTTGGTTGCCCGTTCGGGACGCGGCCGGAGGCGTTGACCCCCGCGGCCGAAGTGGTGCTGATCACCACCCCGGACCGGGCGATTGCGGCGGTGGCTAAAGACATCCAAGCCCGGGGCGGGTTTACGGCGGGGCAGCTGGTGGCCCACACCAGCGGGGCCACTCCGGCGGAGGTGCTGGCCCCGGCCCGGGCCTCCGGGGCGGTGGCCGTTTCCATCCACCCCCTGCAGTCGTTTGCGGACGCAGAAGTCGCCCTGGCGCGGCTTCCCGGCTGCTACTTCGGGCTGGAGGGGGATGCGGCCGGCATCCGCCGGGCCCGGCGCCTGGTGGCGGCCCTGGAGGGAATACCCATCGAAATAAAACCCGAGCACAAGGCACTCTACCACGCTGCGGCCTGTGTGGCTTCGAACTACCTGGTAAGCGTGGTTCACCTGGCGATCGCGATGCTGGAACGGTGCGGACTGCCGCGGGAAACCGCCCTAGAGGCGTTGCGGCCGCTGGTGGATGGGACCTGGAACAACATTCAGGAGGTCGGAGTGGTCCGGGCGCTGACCGGGCCGGTGGCCCGGGGTGATCTGCCGACGCTGGAGTGGCACCTGGCGGCGCTCGGCCGCTTTCGGCCGGAATTCGAGGAGGTATACCGGGTACTGGGAGCTTACACCGCCGGCGTGGCGCAGCAGCAGGGCGCGGGGGAGGCCTTGGCCCGGGAAACGGCAGCCTTGTTCAGGGGGGCGCTTTCACCGGGGCAGATCCCCCTGCCGCTTGTCAGCGGCACCACAGCGGCCGGGCCGCATCAACTCCGGGGCGATTTCGGCGAGGATGAAAATCAGGCGCGCAACGTTTCGGCGTCCAAGCGTTGGAGATTTTCAGGACAGCCGATTGGAGGGGAAACCAATGCCTCCACCGGTTAAGCGGATCTCCACGGTCGACATCCGCCGCAAGAAACAGGAGGGCCGGTTGATCACCATGCTCACCGCCTACGACTACCCGACGGCCCGGCTGGTGGACGACGCCGGGGTGGATATGGTCCTGGTCGGCGACTCCGTGGGCAACGTCATCCTGGGGTACGACTCCACCATTCCGGTGACCATGGCCGACATGCTCCACCACACCCGCGCGGTGAGCCGGGGCGTGCGCCGAGCGCTGGTGATCGGCGATATGCCTTTTCTTTCCTACAACCTCGACCGGGCGGAGACGCTCCGGAACGCGGGGCGATTCCTGCAGGAGGCCGGCGCCCAAGCCGTGAAACTGGAGGGCGGCCGGGAAGTAGCCGAAACGGTGCGCGTCATAGTATCCGCCGGGATTCCGGTGATGGGGCATCTTGGCCTTACGCCCCAGGCGGTGCACCAGCTCGGCGGGTACCGGGTGCAGGGCCGGGACGCTGCCACTGCCCGGCGGCTGCTGGAGGATGCGCGGATTCTGGAGGCGGCCGGAGTTTTCAGTATCGTGCTGGAATGCGTGCCGGTGGAGCTGGCCCAGAGGATTACCGCGGCGGTAAGCGTACCGACCATCGGCATCGGCGCCGGCCCCCACTGCGACGGCCAGGTGCTGGTGACCCACGACCTGCTCGGGTTGTACGGGGATTTTAAGCCCAAGTTTGTGAAGCGTTACGCCGAACTGTACAAGGATATCGCGCGGGCGCTCCGAGAATTCCGGGAAGAGGTGGAAGCGGGCCGGTTTCCGGGACCGGAACACGGCTATTCCATGCCCGAGGAGGAGCTACCGTAATGTTAGAAGAAAGAAGCCGGGAGTCTGAATTCAGAAGGCCTGGCCGCGGTCCGAAAGGAGGGCGGTGACGTTGCGGGTTTGCGAGAAGGTTGCGGAGATCAGGAGCGTGGTGCGCGAACTGCGCCGGTCCGGGCCGGTGGCGTTCGTACCCACCATGGGTTTCTTCCATGAGGGGCATCTGACCTTAATGCGGGAAGCCCGCCGCCGGTTTCCGTCGGTGGTGGTGAGCATTTTTGTTAATCCCTTGCAGTTTGGGCCGGCCGAAGACTTTGCGGCTTATCCGCGGGACTTGGAAAGAGACCTGCGCCTGGCCCGGGAGACCGGGGTGGATGCGGTGTTCGCGCCCGCGAGAACCGAGATGTACCCGGAGCGGCCGTGCACCTTCGTAGACGTGGAGCGGCTGACCGGGGTGTTGTGCGGGCGGACCCGCCCTGGCCATTTCCGGGGCGTGGCCACGGTGGTGTCCAAGTTGTTCAACATTGTGCAGCCGGACGCTGCGTTTTTCGGGCAGAAGGACGCCCAGCAGCTGCAGGTGATCCGGCGCCTGGTAGAAGACCTGAACTTCGGCCTAGAGATCGTTGCCGTGCCCACGGTGCGGGAGGCCGACGGGCTGGCCATGAGTTCCCGAAACATGTATTTGAGTCCCGGTGAGCGCCGGGCGGCCACGGTGTTGTACCGCAGCCTGCAGGTGGCGCGGGAGGCCATTCTCGGCGGTGAGCGGGACTTGTCCGCTGTTCGGGAGGGGCTGGCGGCGCAAATAGCGGCCGAACCCCTGGCTCAACTGGAATACGCCGAAATCCTCGCTCTGCCTGACCTCACCCCGCCGCACGCCACCGATAAAGAATTGCTTTTGGCCGTGGCGGCCCGCTTCGGCCGGGCGCGGCTCATCGATAATGTAACGGTAACCATCGGGGAGAAGACTGAAACGTAACCGGGGGGAATCAGGAATGTATCTAAAAATGCTTAAGTCCAAAATTCACCGCGCGACCGTGACGGATGTTAACCTGAATTATGAGGGCAGTATCACCATTGACGAAGAACTGCTGGAGGCCGCCGGTATCCTGGTTTTCGAACAGGTTCAAGTGGTGAACATAAATAACGGGGCGCGCTTTGAAACTTACGTGATTCCGGGAACCCGGGGTTCGGGTACCGTGACCCTGAACGGAGCGGCGGCCCGGCTGGCCGTGTCCGGGGATCGGGTGATTATCATGGCCTACGCGCTTTGCTCCGCGCAGGACGCCCGGGAGTGGACCCCCCGGATGGTGCTTGTTGATGATAAAAACCGGGCAACCTTACCTCCCGGCGGCCACGCTGCTCGGCGCGAGGCCCCGGGCTCTCGGCCGCAAGCGCAGGAAAAGGAAGGGGGCACGAAGAGCGGACCGTGAATAAAGAAACGCCGGTGTTGGCCCATGCGGACCTGGAACAAGCAGGGGTACAGCAACTTCAGGACCGGATGAGCCAGGATCTGGGGCTGGTAATCCTTGTCACCTACCCGGACGGACGCCCACTGACCGGGCCGTCCAACTTAAACCCTTTCTGTGCCCTCCTCCATACTGCCTCTGAGGGAAGGAGCCGCTGTAAAGCCTCGTGCGCGGCTGCCGCCAGGGCCGCCGCGGCTGCAGGCGGGAAGGTTCTGCACACCTGCCATGCCGGCCTGGTGCGCCTGGCGATTCCCCTGCGGGTAGTCGACGAGACGGTGGCGGTGTTACTGGCGGGCGGGGTGGTCCTCTGCCCCCTGGAGGAGGAAGCGGTGGCGCGGCTGGCCCTTGAGGCCGGCCTTGACCCCGGGGAACTCGCGACGGCGGCCGGCGCGCTCCCTGTCTGGTCAGAGGGGCAGCTCCGGACCGCCGGCGCGCTGGTGGGGCTGGTGACGGAAATCGTGGCCCAGCTTGTGCATGCGGTGCGGGAGACCCGGGAGGAAGCGGACCGGCTCGCCTTTCTCTACGACTTTTCTCGGACGGTGTCCGGCAGCCTCGAGGTGCGCGAGGTGGCGCAGCGGGCCCTGGAGGCGGTGCTGGAGGTGACCGGCGCCACCAGCGGGTCGGTGGTGATGCTGCACGAGGAGTTGCCGGGGGCTTTGGCCCGCGAGACGGCGGCGACCCTGGAGTCCGAAAGCGAGTTTCGGATCGTGCCGACCGGCGAAGTCGTTGCCGCCGTCGAGCGGGAAGGGTGCGCCGTGCACTTCGACAGCCACCCCGGAGCCGGGGGAGCCATTGAGCGGCGACCGGCGGTGGCCGTGCCCCTCATGGTGGGGGGCAGGGTGACGGGCGTGTTGACCGTCGCGGGCAGGCCGGAAGGCGCACTCTTCAGCGCGGAGGATGCTGCTTTTTTGACCACCCTGGGCACCGGCCTGGGGCTGGCGCTGGAAAATGCCCGTCTCTACGCCTCCCTACGCCAGTACTACCTGAACGCTTTGCAGGCGCTGGCGGCGGCCCTGGAGGCCAAGGACGCCTACACGCGGGGGCACTCGGTGCGGGTGGCCCGGCTGGCGCAGGCGTGCGCCCGAGCGCTCGCCCTGAGCGCTGAACAGCAGGAGCATCTCTACCTGGCCGCGCTGCTGCACGACATGGGCAAAATCGGCGTACCCGAGAGCATCCTTTTGAAGCCCGGGCGCCCTGATCTGGCGGAGTGGGAGGTGATTAAGCGCCACCCTGGGGCGGGGGCCGAGATTCTGAAGCCGGCCAGGTTTCCGGCGGAGGTGGTCACGGCGGTGCGGTACCACCACGAGGACTACGACGGCGGGGGCTACCCGGAGGGCCTGGCGGGGGAGGAGATCCCCCTCCTGGCGCGGGTCATCCGCGTGGCCGATGCCTACGACGCCATGACCTCCGACAGGCCTTACCGGCGTGGGCTTACAGCCGAAGAAGCAATCGAGGAGCTGCGCCAGGGAACGGGCCGGCAGTTCGACCCGCGCGTGGTGGAGGCGTTCCTGCGAATACCCGCTTCAGAACAAATAAAATATGGCGAATGAGCGGCAGCCCGCGTGGACTGCCGCCCGTTTCCCCGTCGTAAGGTCCCCAAACCGGCCAGATTGAACCCGGCCGGCGCTAGCTTCCGCCGCTGATCCAGGCCTCGAACCCTTGGGGCTTGACCGGCGGCCGGGGCTTGGCGTGATCCGCACCCGGGCGGCGGAGGTGCTGCGGGCGGTGACTGACACTTTTGAACACCTTTAATTGTGATATAATGTATTGCCATTTTTCCCAAAATGAGGGGGAATAATGCCCGACAGGAGCGTAGATTGGCTAAAACAAGCGAAAAGAGACTTGGAAAAGGCCGGTCTGGACAGCAGTCCCCGTTAACATCTTAGTTTACACCTAAAGAGAGCTTGAAAGAATGCTGGCCGAAAAAAAACCTGTTTCTTGCTAATATATTGCCAGAGGCGCAGAAACTGATCTGAAGCGCCTGAGGCAAAGGTCGCTTTTTCACCAAGACGCCCGCGGAGAAGATTTCGCCGGGAGCGGTACCGAGAACCCCCGGGTATTTTGCGGCCCCGCGTTGAGTTGGTGCGCCGCAAGACAATTGCCGTGAACCGCGCCGGAATGGGGTCCAAAGAATGGGGGTGCAGAAAGTGCCGGACGAAGACAAGACTTTGGAAGACCTGCGTGAGCTCGTGGCCGCGTTTGTGGCCGAGCGGGAGTGGGAGCGCTTCCACACCCCAAAGAACCTGGCCATGTCCATCGCCATCGAGGCCGCCGAGTTGATGGAGCTCTTCCAGTGGCGTGGCGTAGAGGAGCCGCTGGATGACGTGCGGCGAACGGAGTTGCGGCGCGAGCTAGCCGACGTCGTGATCTACTGCCTGGCGATGGCCAATGCGGCGGGCATCGACCTTGCGGACGCGGTGTGCGAAAAGGTGGAGTTGAACGCTGGGAAGTACCCTGCCGATCGTTACCGCGGCAGGTACAGAGTAGACGAATGAGCGCAAATGCAGAAGAAATCTGTCGGATAGACTATCGCCGAACGGTTGCTTGACATCCAAAACCCAACATTTTAGTATTTCAGTAAGCAGCGCGTGGTGTCCCAGAAACAGGCGCAAAACACGTACGTGTGGCATTTCCGGCGGGAGGAGTGGTAGCAGTGGATGTACCCGATGACCTAGTCCAGGAGATAAATGACTTACGGCGTCGGCACAAAGCAATCATTCTGAGTCATTATTACCAGCGCCCCGAGATTCAGGACATCGCCGATTTTGTCGGAGACTCGCTGGAGTTGTCCCGCCAGGCCGCCGGCACCAACGCCGAGGTGATTGTGTTTTGCGGCGTGCATTTTATGGCCGAGAGCGCGGCGATCCTTTCGCCGGAGAAGGTTGTGGTTTTGCCCGACCTGCGGGCCACTTGTCCCATGGCCGATATGGTCGATGCCGCCTTCCTCCGGAACAGGAAAACGGAGCTGGACGAACCGGTGGTGGTGTCTTACGTTAACACCACGGCGGACGTCAAGGCCGAAAGCGATATCTGTTGTACCTCGGCCAACGCGGTGCGGGTGATCCAATCCATCCCCCGTGACCGGCAGATTTTGTTTGTGCCCGACCGGAACCTGGGGTTATACGCGGCAAAGCAAACGGGCCGCGAGTTGGTCCTATGGCCCGGTTTTTGCTGTGTCCACGACGAACTGGAACCAGGGGATGTTTTCAAGGCCCGGCGCAAGCATCCGGAAGCACTGGTATTGGTGCACCCGGAATGCCGCCCCGAGGTGATCGAGCTGGCCGACAAAGTGGCCGGTACCTCCGGCATGCTGCGTTTTGTCCAAGAATCGGACGCGCGAGAATTTATCGTGGGCACCGAAGAAGGCCTGATCTACCAGATGTCCAAAAAGTGCCCGGGCAAGAAGTTTTACCTGCTTTCCAACGATTTGATCTGCAATGCCATGAAGCTGACCACCCTCACCAAAGTGCGTGACGCCTTGAAAAACCTCGAACCAAAAGTCACTGTCCCTGAGCGTGTCCGGCAGCGAGCGCTCCGGGCGCTGGAGAGAATGCTGGCCATATAACGGAAGTCGGTCGCCGGCGGCCGGAAGCCGGACGGGTACCCCCGTACCGACTCCCAGCTCATCAACGGGAGGCTTGTCCGTGCCCGGATTTTTCATTGTAAATTTTGATACCCGGCAGCTGCCGTGGGAGTCCGTTGACCACCTGGTGATCGGCAGCGGAATTGCCGGACTGTATACGGCCTACCTGCTTTCCCGGTCGGGGCGCGGCGTGGTCGTGGTGACCAAGAAAATGGTGGGAAACACCGCTACTGAACGTGCCCAGGGGGGGATCGCGGCCGCCATCGGGACCAGCGACTCCCCCTTGCTGCACCTGCAGGACACCCTGCGGGCCGGAGCGGGGCTGTGCGACCCGGAGGCCGTGCGGATCCTGGTGACGGAAGGCCCGGACCGGGTACGGGACCTGGTCGGGATGGGGACCTGTTTTGCCCGGACGGACGCCGGCTTCGCCCTGGTCCGGGAGGGAGCACACCGGCAGCGGCGAATTCTGTACGCGGGCGGCGACGCCACCGGGGCGGAGATCCAGCGGGCCCTTTGCCACCAGGTGAGGCGCTTGAACATCCCCATTTTGGAGAACCACTTCGTGGTCGACTTGCTGGTTCACCACGGACAATGCTACGGCGCCCTGGTGCTGGACGAAACGACGGGCCGCCTGGTGGCGTTTCGGAGTAAAGCGGTGATTCTTGCCAGCGGCGGGGCCGGTCAGCTGTTCCGCCAGACCACCAACCCGCTGGTGGCGACCGGCGACGGTATCGCGCTGGCTTACCGGGCGGGGGCGGCGGTGACCGACCTGGAGTTCGTCCAGTTTCACCCCACGGTGCTCGCCCTGCCGGAGGGGTGCACCTTTCTCATTTCCGAAGCCGTGCGGGGCGAGGGAGGCGTGTTACGGAACGCTGCGGGTGAGGCTTTCATGGCCCGCTATCACCCGGACGCCGAACTGGCTCCCCGGGACGTGGTCACCCGGGCCATCCTGACCGAGATGAAGGCTACCGCGGCCCACGTGTTTCTCGACGTCACTCACCTGCCGGCCGACAGTTTGCGACGGCGCTTTCCGACCATCGCCCAGACCTGCGCCGGGCTGGGGCTGGATATTGCGCGGGAATGGATTCCGGTCGCCCCGGCGGCGCACTATATGATGGGCGGGGTACAGACCAACGTTCACGGTGAGACCGCCGTCGCCGATCTCTACGCCTGCGGCGAGGTGGCTTGCGTCGGCGTGCACGGGGCCAACCGGCTGGCCAGCAACTCGCTCCTGGACGGACTGGTCTTCGGAGGCCGGATCGTGGAGCGGATCCTCGCCCGGCCGGCGGGATGGAGGGCCGGTCCGGAGTTTGCCTGTTCCGAGCTACGGGCTGCCGGCAGGGTTGACTATGTGGGCTTGCGTACGGCGTTGCAGGACCAGATGGATGCGCATCTGGGCCCCATCCGGGAGCCGTCCGGCCTGGAACAGAGCTTGCGGTTTTTTGAACGTTATGACTACCTTCAGCGGTGTGCGGCTCCGGATCCGGAGGCCATGGAGGTGCACAACCTGCTGCAGGTGGGCGCGTTGGTGACCGAGGCGGCCCTGGCCCGCCGGGAATCGCGGGGTGGGCACTACCGCACTGATTACCCGGAGCCGCGGGAATGCTGGCGTAAACATCTCATTTTCCAGAGGGCCTCGCGAAATGAACCAGCTGATTGAGATTGACCACCTAATCAGGATGGCGCTGGCAGAGGATATCCGTTCGGGAGACCTGACTACCTGCGCGACTGTTCCTGCGGACGCGCGGGCCACCGGTGCGTTGCGCACCCGCGACTCCGGGGTGGTGGCCGGGCTGGACGTCGCCCGGAGGGTGTTCGCCCTGCTCGATCCCGAGATTCATTTCCAGGCCCGGGTACGGGATGGCGACCCGGTGAAGCGGGGCGACGTGCTGGCCACCGTAAGCGGTCCGGCGCGCCCCATCCTGTCCGGGGAGCGGGTGGCGCTCAATTTCCTGCGGCACCTGTCGGGGATTGCCACCCGAACGCGCCGGCTGAAAGACCTGACGGCTCCCCACCCGGTCCGGCTGGTGGACACCCGCAAGACCACGCCGGGGCTCCGGACCCTGGAGAAGTACGCCGTGTGTGTGGGCGGCGGTCATAACCACCGTTTCGGCCTGGACGACGGCATCCTGATCAAAGACAACCATATCGCCATGGCGGGGGGAATCGCGGCCGCCGTCCGGGCCGCCAGGAACGTTGCCCCCCACACGCTGAAAGTGGAGGTGGAGGTCGAGGATCTCGCCGGGGTGCGGGAGGCGCTCGAAGCCGGGGCGGATATTATTCTCCTGGACAACATGCCTCCGGGCCTGCTCCGGGAGGCCGTGCGGATGGTGGACAAACGGGTCCCCTTGGAGGCATCCGGCAACATCGGCGAGCACAACATCGCTGAGATCGCCCGCACGGGGGTGGACATCATCTCGGTGGGCCGGTTGACTCACTCGGTTCCGGTCCTGGACATCGGCCTGGACCTGGAATCATCGGCAACTCAATCTCCGGGATAGCTCACGGAGATGATCTCGTAGTGGAAGGTGCCGCCCGGGGCCTTTACCTCCAGCACGTCCCCCGGCTTTTTCAGCAGCAGCTTTCTACCTACCGGGGACAGGAAGGAGATGTGGCCGGCGGCGGGCTTGGCTTCGTAGGGTGACACCACCCGGAACACCTCGGTACGGTCAGTCTCCGTTTCCTTTACCTGGATGTCGCAGCCGATAAACGTCAGGGGCAGCTGTTGACTGTCGTCGTCCAGTACCCGCGCCTGGCGGAGCAGGTCCTGGACGTAGTTGATGTAACTGCCCAGAAAACGGCTGATTTCCGCGAGGTCGTCTACCGGCGCTCCCGGTGCGTAGGCTCCTAAATAGTCGTTTAACAGCGCCATTTTTTGTTCGTCCAGTTGCACCAGCTGTTTGGTCAGATAGTCATACGTTGCCTTTGACAGTTCGATTTTTGGGGACATCTGGAGCCCTCCTAAATCCCAGAATTATGTAATTAAATGACGGATCGATTTAAAATAATGAGACACCCCGCCCGTTCCGGGCGGAGTGCCTTGCGGACTATTGTTTTATTATAATAATCTATATAATCTATTATTTTATTATAAATACCCAAAATGTCAAGCATAACCTGTAAACGGCGCGATGGAGGTAGTTAATGAAAGCGGCCGTTCTGGAACTCTTAAAAAAGAATCCCGAGAGTTACGTCTCCGGCAGCGAGATCTCCAGGACCCTGGACATTTCGCGAACCGCGGTTTGGAAACACATCCGCGCTTTGCGAGAGGAGGGGTACCGAATTGAATCACGCAGCCGGCGGGGCTACCGTTTGCGGGGCGTGCCCGACCTGTTGATTCCCGAGGAGGTTCGGGCGGGGCTGACTACCCGCTTCTGCGGGCGCACCTATTACCATTACCCGCTCCTGGCGTCCACGAACGACCGGGCTAAAGAATTGGCCTGGCAAGGCGCCCCGGAAGGGACCACGGTCCTGGCCGAGGAACAGTCCGGGGGCCGGGGGCGGCTGGGCCGGAGCTGGCACTCGCCGCGGGGCGGACTCTGGTTTTCGGTGGTCCTGCGTCCGGCACTGCCGCCGGTGCGGGCGCCGGAGGCCACCTTCGTGGCGGCGGTGGCCGGAACGGACGTCCTTCGTACCTGCCTGGAGACCGACGAGATTGGGATCAAATGGCCGAACGACTTTGTGTGGCGGGGGAAAAAGCTGGGCGGCATCCTGACCGAATTGAGCGGGGAACTGGACCGGATCAACCATCTGGTGGTGGGCATCGGGCTGAACGTCAATTTGGACCCCGGCGCTTTCCCCGCGCCGCTTTCGGGCACGGTCACCTCGGTCCAAGAGATCCGCGGGCGGCCTGTTTCCCGGGCCAACTACCTGCGGCGGATACTGACCGCGCTGGAGCGGTGGTATCTGGTATGGCTGGCGGATGGTTTTGCTCCCGTTCTTGCGGCCTGGAAGCGGTATAACGCCTGCCTGGACCGTAACTTGCGGGTGTCTACTCCGGAGGGCGAACTGGCCGGCCGGGCGGTGGATGTGGACCGGGACGGAGCGCTGCTCCTTGATCTGGGTGGGGAAATCCGGAGAATTGTCACCGGGGAGCTATTTATGGAGGGAGACGTTGGGTAGCATGATTCTGGTGTTAGACGTAGGCAACACAAACATCGCCCTGGGCGTGTTCGACGGGGAGGCGCTGGCGGCCCATTGGCGCCTGAGCACGAAACGGCACTGGACGGCGGACGAGTTCGGCATCCTGCTGAAGCAGCTGTTGGCCGATCAGGAACTCCGTCCCGCGGACATCCGCGCCATGGTGGTGTCCTCGGTGGTGCCGCCGTTGAACACGACCATCGAACGGGCCTGCCGCGACTACTTCGGTTTTCCCCCGCTGGTGGTTGGACCCGGGATCCGGACGGGAATGCCGATCAAGTACGAGAACCCCCGCGACGTGGGCGCAGACCGGATTGCTAACGCCATTGCGGCCCAGGAACTGTACGGTGTGCCCCTCATCCTGGTGGACTTCGGCACGGCGATCACTTTCTGCGCCGTGTCGGTGCGCGGGGAATACCTGGGGGGGATCATCGTGCCCGGAATCCATATTTCCTGCGAGGCCCTCTTCGAGCGGGCGGCCAAGCTGCCACGGGTGGAACTGGTACGCCCCCCGCAGGTGATCGGGCGCAACACCGTGCACAGCATGCAGTCGGGAATCATCTACGGTTACGCGGGCCTGGTGGACAGCATCGTGCGGCGGATGCGGGCCGAAATGGAGGGGCGGCCCCGGGTGGTGGCCACGGGCGGGGAGGCTGAGCTGATCGCCCGCGAGTGCGAAACCATCGAGACCGTAGACCCGTTCCTGACCCTCTGGGGCCTGCGCTTGGTCTACGAGCGCAACCAGCCCGATTAGGGAAACCATTGATGCTCTGCCTGGCTTTGTCCCCGGAAAAAGGGACACCCGCTCGGCGACTTCACGGTACGTAATACGGTACGTAATTTCTTAAGGAGGAAACCTGTTGACGTTCAAGATCGGCAGAGTCGTACTGCCCAACCGGGTGGTCGCGGCGCCCATGGCCGGCATCACCGACCGGGCCTTCCGTGATCTGGCGCGGGAAATGGGCTGTGGCCTGACCTGTACCGAAATGATCTCGGCCCAGGCGCTGATCCGCGGGAGCCGCAAAACTGCGCGGCTCCTGGACATCGCTGGGGAGTACCCCGTCAGCGTGCAGATTTTCGGCTCCGATCCAGGGATAATGGCCCGGGCGGCCCAAATGGTCGTGGAAGCGGGCGCGGACCTTGTGGATCTTAACATGGGCTGTCCCACGCCCAAGATTGTGAAAAGCGGCGCGGGCGCCGCCCTGATGCGCGATCCGGATCGGGCCGGGGAAATCGTGGCCGCGGTGGCGGCCGCCGTACCGGTGCCGGTTACCGTGAAAATGCGGAAAGCCTGGGACGAGGCTTCCCCGGACGCCGTAGCCCTGGCGCGGGTGGCCGCGTCCGCCGGCGCGGCCGCCGTGACGGTGCACGGCCGCCTGCGTTCTGAGTTTTTCGGTGGCGAGGCCGACTGGGGCATCATCCGGAAGGTGAAACAGGCGGTAGCGATTCCGGTCATCGGCAACGGCGACGTCCGGAGCGGACCGGACGCGGCCCGGATGCTTACCTATACCGGTTGCGACGCCGTCATGGTGGGCCGGGCGGCCCGCGGCAACCCGTGGATCTTCCGGGAAATACTGCACTACCTGGAGACCAGCCGGGAGCTTTTGCCGCCCACCCCCGCGCTGCGGGTGGAAACGGCCCTCCGGCACTTGGAACTGATGGTTCGCTACAAGGGCGAAGCGCGCGCCCTCCTGGACATGCGCAAACACGCCGCCTGGTACACCCGCTTCTTTCGCGGCGCGGCCCGCTTGCGCGAGCGCCTGCATCGCGCCACGTCCATCCCCGAACTGGTGAACCTGATTCGGGAGATTGACTCCGGGTGCTTCAAAGAATTCTTGTAAAAGATTTCGGAGGTTGCTAAAATGAGTTATTGATTCTGGGAGGTTTTGCGACTTGGAGCATTTTGCCTTTGTGATCCATCCTCTGAGTGTCAACGACGTAACGCGCAAGTTCAAATTCGCCAGGTGGCTTCCGGAAAGCTGGGTGGAGGCCGGTTTGCGCCGGCTGCCGCCGGTAACCGTCTCCGAGATCACCGGCATCTGGTCGGAACACGGGGAGGCCGCGGGTTGGTTCGTGGCCTGTCCGCTGACCACCCGGCATATGATGCAGCTTGACCCCGAGTACGTGCTGCACAAAGTGATTCAGGCCGGGCGGAAGGCCGAAAAGCTGGGCGCGAAAATCCTGGGCCTGGGCGCCTTCACCAAGGTGGTCGGGGATGCCGGCGTTACGGTGGCCAAGGCCCTGGATATTCCCGTGACCACTGGAAACAGTTACACGGTAGCGACCGCCATCCAGGGAACGAGGGAAGCCGCGCGGCTGATGGGCCACGACCTGGCCGAGGCCGAGGTCGCGGTGGTCGGGGCCGCCGGGGCGATCGGGTCGGTTTGTGCCCGAATTCTGGCCCGGGAAGCCAAACGCCTGACCCTGGTGGGCCGCAACCGGCAGAAGCTGGAACTGGTGGCCGACGCGATTATGTCCGACTGCGGCCTAGCGGCCCGGATCACCAGTGATTTGGCGAGCGCCCTCCGGCGGGCCGACGTGATCATCACGGTTACTAGCGCGGTAGACGCCATCATTGAACCCGAACATTTGAAACCCGGGGCCGTGGTCTGCGACGTGGCCCGGCCGCGGGACGTATCCCGGCGGGTGATCGAGGTCCGGGACGACGTCCTGGTGGTTGAGGGCGGCGTGGTGGAGGTGCCGGGCGAGGTAAACTTCAACTTTAATTTCGGTTTCCCGCCGCGTACGTGCTACGCCTGCATGGCCGAAACCATGATCCTGACCCTGGAGAAACGGTTCGAGAGTTTTACCTTGGGCCGGGAACTGACGGTACGCCAGGTAGAGGAGATCTCCGCGCTGGCCGCCAAGCACGGGTTCAAACTGGCGGGTTTCCGCAGTTTTGAGCGGGCGATCACCCCGGACGAAATCGCGCGGATCGCTGAAAACGCCGGCGTGGGCGCAAGGTTTAAAAAGGTTTAAGTGGGTGGCGGCTAGGCCTCTAAGGCCTCTCGCAAAAGCTGCTTGCCTTCCCGCGAAACCCACCGGAGTTCGTGCGCCACCACGGCTACTTCGATTAACGCGGGCAACAGGCTGCTGCCCGCTGATTCCGACTGCCACCGCTCAATGGCCCCGGTAAGGCGCTCCCAGTATGCTTCGCTGACCTTCTCCGGCGCCACCGCTTTATCACCGTCACAGACTACCGCCCGCAACTTGCTGTTGACCCTTTCCACCGTGGCACAATCACTCTCCAGGAGGTCCAGGATGACTTTGAACTCCGCGCTAAACGGTGGAGCACCAAGTTTAAGGCGGCGCTCCAGCCGGGCGGGGAGAAGTTCATAGATCTGGTCCGCATTTCGCACTAGGGCGTGGTTGTACTCCAAAAAACGTTCCGTAACCCTAAACCAACCGTCCCGACCGGGGCGGCCGAAGTGCCGGTCGAAGTAAAGCCCGCGCTCGTGCTTTAGGTGTTCAAGTAATTCGGCTGCTTCGCCCACCAACCCGGAGACCTTTTCCCGCTGGGCGTCAGGCCGCGGAACCCCCCGATCGTTCAGCTCAATAAAACTCCGGACAGCCTGGAGAAAATACCGCCCGGCTTCGACGTTGCTTTCCCGCAGTTTCCCAATGAACCGCCGGTCGTGCCGCGGCATCCACAGCGCGATGTTCACCGCCATGGCCACGGCGAGTCCCACAAAAACAATCGCCGACCTGGAAAGCGCCTGGGCTGCGAACTGATCCGGAGCGGCGCTGAGGATGAAAATGGCGGCTACTACTCCCATCAACATTCCGTTTTGTAGCCCTAGCTTCTTAAACAGGGCCAGCACAATGATCGTGGCCGTGCCCATCACCAAAGCGCTGCTCCCGAGCAGATATCCGAAAGCAGTTCCCACCACAACGCCCAGGAGGTTCGCCAACACCTGGTCCCTGGCCATGGTGAAGGTGAGATACACCGAGGGCTGGATATTGATCACCGCCGCAATTGCTCCAAACAGCGCCGGTTCCAGGTTGAGGGTCTGGCACACAAGCATCGTGATCGCTACCGCGATCCCCGTTTTGATAATTCGCGCCCCGATTCTCATTTGGTTCAAAACCCGCGTCTTAAGCACCTCATTGGTGACCTCGCCTGCGGTGCAAACTGGTCGTTCTACCAGGGATGGGTGCCGATGATTACTTCCTTGTTGAACTTCTCGCGAATTTTCGCGGCCAGTTTCTCCAGTTTGAGCGGGCAGCCAGCGGTAGTCGTGGCCCGGACCATACAGGTTCCCAAGTGAATGGCGTCGATCTCTCGACCGTACACCCCCGCCAGGTCGTGAATCAAGGCCAATTTTGGCAGCACCGGTCCGGGGCAATCACCACAGTCGCCCATGGCCACCACGTCGATTTCTTGACCTTCATAACGCGCAAACTGGCCGGCTTTCTCTTTCACTCCTTTGAAACACTTCATACACGACACACAGATAATGTCCTTGATCTTTTTGCAGGAAATGATTGCAATCCGCGCCACCGGTAATACTCCCTCCCCCTCAAATTCGTGGTAATCGCTGGTAAAATCCTAGCATATGACCATAATGCGGGGCAAGGTCTTTTCCCGCGTTTTTAACTTCTACTTTTAAGGTTGTTTTTGGGTTATCGCTGTCGAACAGGTGCACCTCCTCGTCGCCCTCCACCCTGGTAAAACCTGATCAGCTTAATCAGTTCTTCGACCTCTTGTTCATTCAGGCTTTCGAGGGTGTCCACCTTGGACTTGATCAAATTTTTGACTATCCAAAGGGATAATCGCAACCAGTTCTGGAATGTGCCTTTTCAGGAAAAGCCGTTTGTCTTTGGCCAAGAACAATCTTGTAAAATAGTCGGCGGCAAAGACGGCCAGGATGGCGAGGTTAAGAATTCTGTGCCAACGCCATTCTTCAGGGGTAAGCAGGACAAGAAACTCCCTGGTGACCAGCACGGCAACGGTGACGGCTAAAGAAACCATCAACAGTTCGTACGGAAGGCGTAATTTCTCCTTTAACATAGCTATAGGGTACCATTTTCCTGTTTTCGCGGCAATTGGAGCAGCTTGAGGCTTGCCCTTGACGGCGGCCGGGAAGGGAAAAATAAAAACACGCTTGACAACGCCGCCCCGCGCTTCCCTGGCCGGATTGCTTGGCGGAAATCAAGGCCTGCAAGGCCACCCAACTGGATGCCGTATTGGTGGATGCGGCCGAAGAGTTGTGGCCGAAGTGGGAAAGGAGGTGGAACGGTTCCTCACCGAAGGCAACCGTCGCTTCCGCGGTCGGTTCCTCAGAAACTTTGCGGTAAAGGCCGCAACGGGAAACGCGGAATACCTCCTTGCGTTTCTCGAAGCCCATAAGTGGATCAAGCCGGATACGGAGATGGCGCATTGGGGTCTTGCGGCGAGACGGCTTGACAAGGGCGGAACCGCTCATTATAATTGACCAGAGTGTTGGCGGAAATGGGAGGCACTGCCAGGCTGTTTGCAGTGCCTAAAACTTTATCCGGTTAAATGCGGCGGCAACAGGAGATATATACAGTTTAGCTTTGGCTCACCAAATCAGGGGGGTAAGGAGTCGATTTAAAGTGGCAGAAGAAATAAAGAAAGATGTGCTGCTGACGGTTGAGGGTTTAAAAAAGCTGGAGAAAGAACTGGATTACCTGAAGTCGGTGCGACGGCGGGAAGTGGCCGAGCGCATCAAGCAGGCGATTGAGTTCGGCGACATCACCGACAGCTCGGAATACGAGGACGCCAAGAACGAACAGGCGTTTATCGAGGGCCGCATCATCACCCTGGAAAAAGCTCTCCGTAACGCCAGGGTGATCGACAACGAGGACCTGAACAAGGACCGGGTCCGGATCGGGTCCACCGTACTGCTCAAGGATCTGGACGGGGGTGCGGAGTTCCGGTACACCATCGTGGGGTCCATGGAATCCGACCCCGGGTCGAAAAGAATTTCCCACGAATCACCCGTGGGCCGGGCGATCCTTGGCCAGCAGGTGGGTAGTGTCGTCGAAATCCAAGTGCCGGCCGGGACGGTAAAATACCAGATCATTGACATTTCGTAACCGGATTTGCTGCGTCTGACGCGGAGGGAAGCGGAATTGACCGACCAGGATTTGAACGAACTGCTCAAGGTCCGGCGCGAAAAACTGGCGGAGCTAGAGGCCAAGGGAATACCGCCTTACGGAGGGAGATACGAACGCACCCACTTGGCGGCGGCGGTGGTCAACGACTTTTCCCGCTTGGAAGGGCAGCAGGTGAGCCTGGCCGGCCGCCTGATGGCCAAGCGTGGCCACGGTAAGGCCACCTTCGCCGACCTCCAGGACGGTTCCGGCAAGGTGCAGATCTATCTCCGGCGGGACCAGGTGGGCGCGGAAAAATACGAACTTTTCAAGTTGCTGGACATCGGGGACATCCTCGGCGTGCAAGGTACCGTTTTCCGGACGCGCATGGGCGAGGTGACCGTGTCCGTGGACGATTTCGTGCTGCTGGCCAAATCGCTGCGACCGCTGCCCGAAAAGTGGCACGGCCTGAAGGACGTGGAACTCCGCTACCGGCAGCGCTACCTTGACCTGGTCGTCAACCCTGAAAGCCGCCAGGTGTTTATCACGCGCAGCCGCGTGATTGCGGCCATCCGCCGTTATCTGGACGAGCGCGGTTTTTTGGAAGTGGAAACACCCATGATGCAGACCATCGCCGGCGGTGCGGTGGCCCGTCCGTTCGTTACCTACCACAACGCCCTGGGCATGCCCTTGTTCCTGCGGATCGCGCCCGAGTTGTACCTGAAACGGCTCCTGGTCGGCGGCTTTGACAAGGTGTACGAAATCAACCGCAATTTCCGCAACGAGGGGATTTCCACCCGGCACAACCCCGAATTCACCATGCTGGAGATTTACGAGGCCTACTCCGACTACCTGGGCATGATGGATCTAACCGAGCAGCTGATTACGAACGTCATCGGGCGGGTGTTTGCCGGCAATACATTCTCCTACGGCGCGTACGAGATTGATTTTTCTCCGCCGTGGACCAGAATCTCCATGCTGGAAGCGGTACGGCGGCATACCGGGATCGATTTCGAAAACCTGTCGCCCGAAGAGGCGCTGACCGCCGCGGAAAGCCTGGACCTTGAGTTTGAGTCCCGGCCCACCTGGGGTGAGGCAGTGAACGCGGTGTTCGAGGAAAAGGTACAGCCGCACCTGGTGCAGCCCACCTTTATTTACGATTATCCGCTGGACCTTTCGCCGCTGGCAAAGCGCCGGGAAGACGCGCCGCACCTGGTGTACCGTTTTGAACTATTCATCGCGGGCCGCGAGGTGGCCAACGCCTTTTCCGAATTGAACGACCCGCTGGACCAGGAGCGGCGGTTTAAAGCCCAGCTGGAGAAGCGAGAGGAGGGCGACGAAGAGGCGCACATGTTCGACGCGGACTATGTCCAGGCGCTGGAATACGGGATGCCCCCGGCCGGTGGACTGGGCATCGGGATTGACCGCCTGGTAATGGTCCTGACCGGTGCAGCTTCCATCAGGGACGTAATTCTGTTTCCCTTATTGAGGCCGCGCGAAGACTGAATGATTTTGGGCCGGGTCTTGCAACTAACGCCTTGACAAGCGTGAGACCCTTATGCTATATTTAGATCCCGGGTGGCGCGGTAGAAATTCCTG
The DNA here is from genome assembly GCA_001899445.1 of Candidatus Desulfopertinax cowenii. GTDB lineage: Bacteria > Bacillota > Desulfotomaculia > Desulfotomaculales > Desulforudaceae > Desulfopertinax > Desulfopertinax cowenii. The sequence continues at coordinate 825,526 of MPOA01000006.1, forward strand.
AAGAAGCAGAAAGTGCTAGTTGACTTGAGTGCTG